>NZ_CP016094.1:2557500-3757500 GCF_001746835.1 Lacunisphaera limnophila
GTAACGATAAAGCCGGTTTAAATCCGGCTCGCCTCAATTCCAAGGATTCCTGGGGTAGGTTCGTCCTCCCAGGGTTAGTCGGGAGCTAAGACGAGGCCGTAAGGAGTAGTCGATGCACAGCTGGTTTAATATTCCAGCACCACCTTATTAGAGTTCGATGCCAAGGAGTGACGGAGAAAGCTAACATGAGCGAGGCGCTGATTCTCGTTCAAGTGCGTAGGTTGCCTGGGGTTTAAATACCGGGTGTATCTGAAACACGACGAAAAGTGGAGGCTTCGGCCGAAGCAATTTGTGTGATGCTCAGCTTCCAGGAAAAGCTTCGTGGCTATTTGATAGGGTGCCCGTACCGTAAACCGACACAGGTGGAATAGATGAGTATTCTAAGGCGCGTGGGTTAAATCTCTCTAAGGAACTCGGCAAACTGACCCCGTATGTTAGCTATAAGGGGTGCCTCGCAAGAGGCCACAGATAAGAGTGTCAACCGACTGTTTAGCAAAAACACAGCTCTCTGCTAAGTCGCAAGACGACGTATAGGGAGTGACTTGTGACCAATGCGGAAAGGTGAAAGCGTGAGGTGCAAGCTTCGCGTCTAAGCCCCCGTGAATGTCGGCCGTAACTATAACGGTCCTAAGGTAGCGAAATTCCTTGTCGGGTAAGTTCCGACCCGCACGAATCAAGTAACGAGTTGACAACTGTCTCGGAGAGATGCCCAGTGAAATTGTAGTGGCGGTGAAGATGCCGCCTACCCGCAGCAGGACGGAAAGACCCTATGCACCTTTACTGTAAGCTGTTATTGTCGCTTGATTTTTAATACGTAGCATAGCTGGGAGACTGTGAAGCCTGCCTTCAGGGGCGGGCCGAGTCGAAATATGAAATACCAGTTTTTAATTGTTAGGCGTCTAACCTCGACCCATTATCTGGGCGTGGGACAGTGATAGCAGGTCAGTTTTTCTGGGGCGGAATCCTCCCAAAGAGTAACGGAGGATTACGAAGGTTCCCTCAGCCCGGTCGGTAATCGGGCTATAGAGCGCATGAGTATAAGGGAGCTTTACTGTGAGACCAACAAGTCG
Organism: Lacunisphaera limnophila; assembly: GCF_001746835.1. Lineage (NCBI taxonomy): Bacteria > Pseudomonadati > Verrucomicrobiota > Opitutia > Opitutales > Opitutaceae > Lacunisphaera > Lacunisphaera limnophila. The sequence continues at coordinate 2,558,571 of NZ_CP016094.1, forward strand.
AGCAGTTGCGAAAGCAGGTTCAAGTGATCCGGTGGTTGAATGTGGAATCGCCATCGCTCATAGGACAAAAGGTACGCTAGGGATAACAGGCTGATCGCGCCCAAGCGTTCACAGCGACGGCGCGGTTTGGCACCTCGATGTCGGCTCATCACATCCTGGGGCTGGAGAAGGTCCCAAGGGTCCGGCTGTTCGCCGGTTAAAGTGGTACGCGAGCTGGGTTCAGAACGTCGTGAGACAGTTCGGTCCTCTATCCGCTGTGGGCGTTTGTGATTTGAGGGGTTCATTCTCTAGTACGAGAGGACCGAGAATGACGCACCTCTGGTGTTCCGGTTGTCCCGTCAGGGGCAGCGCCGGGTAGCTATGTGCGGAAGAGATAAGCGCTGAAAGCATCTAAGCGCCAAGCTCCTCCCAAGATAAGATCACAATCCGTCGCAAGACGGTGCAAGGTCCGGGTAGACCACCCGGTTGATAGGGCAGAAGTGCAAGCGTAGTAATACGTTCAGCTTACTGCTACTAATGACCTTGCCGGTTTATGCAGATCCAGTTTCTAGGCGTTTATTTGACCTCCTTACACACTTTGTTGGCTGTCTGAACTTTTTATCAATTACTCCGGCTCTGCCGTGAGTTTCCCTTCCTGGTGACCACATACCGGGGGTTCCACCCGTTCCCATCCCGAACACGGCCGTTAAGCCCCGAGTAGCCAATGGTAGTAGGACGTTAGGTCCCGCGAGAGTAGGTCGTTGCCAGGTTATGGCCCGGTTCTTCGAAAGAAGGACCGGGCCTCTTTTTTGCCCGGATGGCCCGCCTCGCGGACAATCGTCCCCCTGGCCTCCATCAACCACAACGTGTCGCGCCGCCGCTTGAGTTGTTTTCGACGTCGTATCCGTTCCACGGTTCTGCTGATGGCCATGGTTGCGGCGAAGGGATATGTTCGGCAGAGGTGTTATGTAGCCTACTGATGAAGATCCTGTCTCCGCTCATCCTCCTGCTGGTCGTTCCCGCCTTGGCGTGGGCGAGACAGGGGGCGTTTCCGGTTACAGAAACCGCGGCTAACGCCGGCATCGGCATCAAGCAAACGGGTGTCCTGACCTATCCTGCCTCCATGATGGGCGAAGGCATCTATTCCGGTGAAGTGCGCGCCGTGATCAGTGTGGACGCCGAAGGCAATCTATCGGACTGGCTTGTGACCGGCTACACCCAACCCGCGTTCGCGGAAGCGGCGTCCGCGGCGATCCAACGCTGGAAATATGAGCCAACCCTGGTCGACGGTCGCGCCCGCGCCTCCCGCGCGGATATCCTGTTTGAATTTCGCCTCGAAGGCGTGATCGTCATGACGCTGCCCGGCGCCTCGACCAAGCACGCGTTCCGGCAGATCCTCGAGGAGCGTTATGCCTACCGGCCTGTCCGTTTAAGCGAACTCGATCGGATCCCGACTCCGGTCCACGTCGTTCCGCCGGTGGCCCGCATTGACGGTCCGCCGCGCACGGTGACGGTCGGTTTCTACATCGACGAAGAGGGACGGGTCCGGATGCCCGCCGTCGAGCGCGAGTCGGCGGACGATTTACTGGCGGCGGCCGCGGTGGCCGCGGTCGAGCAATGGCGCTTCGAACCTCCGCTGCGCAAGGGCGGCCGCGTGCTGGTTTACGCGTATCAGGAATTCACCTTCAAGCCGAAGGAATGAGCCTCCTTCCGGCGATCAACGCCGGTTCGGCACCGGCAGGAGATCGACCAGCAGGTCACGCAACTGTTGCCGGGCCCGATAGAGCCTGGTCTCGATGCCGCGCTCCGAGCAGCCGGTGATCTTGGCGATTTCACGGTAGGAGAGCCGGTCGAAGTGATGCAAAAGCAAGGTCACCCGGAGGTCGTGCGGCAGGCGTCCGATCGCGGTCCGCACCGCAGTCTGGGTCTCATCTTGCTCCAGCAGTTGGTCGGGTGGTGCCTGCTCGGAGGGCAGATCCTCCTGGAACGGTCCCCCCGTGGCCTCGCCGCTGCCGTCGGCCTCCCGCCGCACGAGTGCCACGGTGGGGTGACGGCGTTTCCACCGATGGTGATTGTGGCACAGATTCGTCAGCGTGGTGAACAACCACGCGCTGAGTCGGGTGTCGGCGCGGAGACGCTGCCGCTGCTGGTACAGCTTGACGAAGGTCTGGGCGACGAGATCGTCCGCGTCCGCTTGGTTTTGGGTGTAGCGGTAGGCGAAGCTGTGCAACGGCCGTTGCCAGCGCTCGATCAGTCGGTTGAGGGCGGCCGCCTCGCCCTGTTGAAGTGCAAGCAGACAGGCCTGGTCGGTGGCGGGGTCGTTGGACACGGAGCGCGGGGTCGGCGCCAGATTTTTAGTTGAGCAAGGTTTCCACCAGGGGCTCGGCGGTTGGGACGATCCGGACAAATTGACGGCGTTGCGCGGGGGTCATCACCTCGGCCGAGGCGAGAACCAGCTGCCGGGTGGTGTCGAGGCACCGCTGATTCAGGTCGCGCCGGGTTTCCACAAAGCGGGCGAATTCCAGAAAATCCACCCGATCGGTGGTCTGGCGGGTGCGTTCAAATTCCGCAAATTCCGCCTGCATCAGGGCCACTTGCGCCGACATGGCCTGCAAGCGCGGCCGCGAGGCCTGGTGGAGTTCCTTGATGCGCGCAAATTGGCTGTCGGTCAGGCCAAGCTCGGTGCGCATCCACGCCAACTGGCCCTCCAGGGTATCGGTGCCGATGGGTTCCCGGTGTTGAAAATAGGCGAGATGGGTCGCCGTGCCGACGGCCAGGCCCAGCAACAAAATGAGGACCGGGCGCTTCATGAGCGTTTCTCCGGTTCGGCGCTGTCCACCAGCGGGTCGATCAGCTGCAGGTAGCTGCGGGCGAGCTGCGCATTCCGCTCTCGCTGCACCTGCCCAATGCGGAGTTCAGCCAGGAAGAGGCCCAACAGCGCACAGGCCGCGACAAAACCCACGGCAAAGGCCGGCCGTTCGAGCCACCGCCCAAAGGTGACCCAAGGTCCGGGCTCCAGGGTTCCCCGCGTCTCGCTGGTGGCGATCCGTTGCCAGATCTCGGCACTCAGTTGTGGAGAGGGCTCGGGGGTGGATGACCAGCGGTCAAGCAGTCGATCTAGCGGATCTTCTGGCGGCGGGGTAGGCATGGCAGGGGAATGCGAGGTTGGCCCGAGCATAACACCAGCCCGCGCGGCTGTCCTTCAAATTCTTTGCCTGCCTACTGGGCCAAAATGCCCGGCCAGGGTGGTGCGAACAGGCGCCCCACCGCACCGGACTACCGGGAACGGGCCGTGCAGGTGGAAGTGACCTTGCCGGCGTGGTATGCCCGGCTGGCCGATTCCTGCCGTTCAGGTGTGGCGCTGATAGATCCGCTGCAGGATCGATGCACTGGGCATTTGGGCCGCGGCCGGGGCGGAGGCGCTGGCTCCCGTCAGGCTGAATCGAAGCAGCAATTGCTCGTTTTCCTTGTCGAGTTGCAGGATCTGGAGAATGCGGGCCCGGGTCTTGTCCAGCGCCTGACGGAACGGCGCCCCCTCGGCACTGTGGCGCGGCACGGCGCGCAGGGCTGCGAGCGTATCATCCAGACGGGCCAGCAGGCCCTTCTTTTTCTCCAACAGCGCGGCGTCCGGCACCCGGCGGTGCTGCTGGAGAAAGCTGTTTTCCTCGAGGGCGAGCTGGTGGAGTTCGTTACAGAGTTCCTGATGCTGTTGCAGGGCTTCCATTGGCGTCATTGGCAGGGGTGGGGGGGGCGGGTGAGGGTGGGCTGACCGGGACGGCAGCGCTGAAGAATCGGTTCAATTGTTGCTCGGTCCGGCCGCTCCAGTCGAGCTGTCCGATGCGCCATTGAGCCATGCGGGCAAGCTCGATCATCTCGGGCGTATGCGGGACCTTACCGGGCGGGAGGGCGATCGTATCGACGATGTCCTGGTAGGCCTTGCCAGCGCGCTCGTTCTGACGGAGCCGTTCGTAGCACAGACCGGTCTGGTAGACGATGGGCAGGCGCCAGGTGGTCTCCTCGGAGAGCCGGGCCAGGCTTTCGTAGATGGTCACGGCGCTCATGGTGTCGCCACTCTGGAAGAAATCATTGGCGAGCTGGTTGCCGGTCCGGCGCTGCCAATAGGCCCAGCCCTTGGGGTCTGCGGAAGCGTTGCCATATTCATTGCGCAACAGGGCGAGCGTGATGCCCAGCGCCTCTTCGGTCCGGCCGAGTTTGCGGAGGGTGAGGGCGAGCAGGAACCGGGCCTCGGGCCCATGCGGGTCCGCAGGCCACTGGTCGAGGAACTGGTTCAGCTTGGTGACGGCAGGCTCGAGCTGACCGGCATTGAGCAGGGAACCGGCAGATTTGAAGTGGGCGCGGGCGCGGTCCTCGGGGGCCAGGTCCAGCAGGCGCAGGCGGTCATAGAACTTAGCCGCCTCGGCGAACTCGCCGACCTCGTAGTGGGTCTCGGCGATCTCGAATTGCGCGGTCTTGGCCAGCAGCTGGTAGTGCTCGTAGCTCTCGGGCGGCAGCTTGAGCGTGGAGTTGATGACATTGTAGAACCGGTTGATCGCGCTGCGGTAGGCCCCCATGGCGCGTTGCGACCGGCCGAGTTCCAGCAGTGCGTCGGGGATGCGCGGATCATCCGGATAAAGCTTCAGGAACTTCTCATACGTCGCGACCGCCTTGGTGAAAGTGGTTTGCTGGCGATACATGCGGGCCAGACCGAGGAGAGCGTCACGCTGGTCGGCGAGGGGAAAGCCCCGGTCGTTCATCACGCGTCGGTAGGCAATCTCTGCCGCGGCGTAGTCTTCGCGCTCCGTCAGGCTGTTGCCGAGATTGATCAGGCTGCGGGCCTCCTTCGCCTGCCACTCGGGTTTCTCCGACTTGCCAGTCGCGTGCGGCTCCGGGGCACCGTGGGCGACCGGCTCCGCGGGTTGGGCCGGCGCGGTCGGATCGAAATTGGGCGGCGGGACGGGTGGGGCGTGGACGGCGTGAGAGTCGGCGTGCGCGTCGGGGTGGGCCTCCTTGGCGACGGCCGGTGAAAGCGCGAGGCAGCCCGCGGTCAGGATTCCGCCAACGGCACGCAGGAAGGTGAACCAGGGAGGCACTACTCCACGCGATATGTGGCGGAACTGGGAGGCAGGTTGCCCGGGGCGGGCGGCACCGGTACGCCCGGCAAGATGACCGACATGTCCTCCACGGGACCACCCGAGCCAGGCAGGCGGAACAGAGGAAGAAAATCTTGGGATTGCACCTTGCGACGGGTGTCGTCGGGCAGGATTGGCAGGGCCTTCGGGGTCGGGGCTTCCGGTTTCGCGGTTTCCGACGGCAAAGGTTGCCCAGGTTTGGTCCCCGCCGCATCCGGCGATGAGACCGGGACAGGCATGGGAGGAGTGGAGGCAGCGGCTCGATCGTTGGCGAGCGAGACCGCGGCTTCTTCCGGCGCGCTGGCGGCGACGGGCGGTCCACTGGCGATCGCTTTTACCACCGGCGGCGGTACCGGGGCCGGATCCAGGAACCTCAACGCCGGCGCACCCATGGTCGCCAAGTAAGGCCGGGAGATCGGCGGTTTGATTCCCAGCGTCTGCTGCGCCGCGTAGGCGGTCGCCACCACCGTGAGATGGAGCAGGGCTAGAATCACACGGTACAGGACCGCAGTTGTCCCTCCACGCAGGTGGGACGTTGTTAAACGGCAAGGCATGAAAGGATGATGTTTCCATTTCAGCGGTGGATTCTGATTCGCTGACCTAAGACAACGGTCCATTCGGGGGACACTTGAGCGAAATAGCACGTCTCTTGCGATTTCGTTGCCTTGCTCAAGTTGCTTGAGCGCATGCTTTTGAGCAGCATCTCGCTCAGGCCAAAACGGCGCGGATTTGCCGGCCGAGCTCATCGAGGGTGTAGGGCTTGCGCAGGAAGTTCTTCTGGCCGAGTTGCTCGAACTCTGCCCGCACGTCTGGCGCCAGATGACCGGTTATAATCAGGACGCGCGCGTTGGGGTGGGTGATCTTGAGCACCTTCATCACCTCCAGACCGGTGGCGCCGGGCATGTTGAGATCGAGCAGGACCACGTCGAAGCGCTTCTCCATCCGCCCCAGCACATCGATGGCATCGAGGCCGTCGCGCGCGGTGGCCACGGTATAGCCTTTCCGGGTCAGCGTCGTTTCGAGCAGCTGGCGCAACGGGGCCTCGTCATCGACCACCAGGATGGACTCGGTGCCGCCGGGGAACTCCGTGGGTCGGGTGACCGCCGGGGCCAGCACGGCCGAATCGGCAAAGGGCAGGCAAACGCGGAATGTGCTGCCCTGACCCACGGTGCTGTCGACCTCGATGCACCCTTCGTGGCTGGCCACGATGCCATAAACCACGGCGAGGCCCAGCCCCGTGCCCTTGTTCACGCCTTTGGTGGTGAAAAAGGGCTCGAAGATACGCTCGCGCACATGGGCGGGCATTCCGGTGCCGGTGTCGCACACCTTCAGGCAGGCACAGGGCCGGCGGCCGGGCATGCCGGCGGGGATGGCGTCGCCTTCCAGCCGTTGCGTGGTCAGCGTGATGGTGCCGCCGCCGGCCATGGCATCACGGGCGTTCACACAGAGATTGAGCACGATCTGCTGCAGCTGGTTCTGGTCGGCGAGTAACGGGGGCAGGTTCTCGTCGAGGTTGAAATTGAAGGTGATGTTCCGCGGGAAGGTCTCGGCCAGCAGCTTCACGAGGTCCTGGATGTGCTGGTTGAGGTTCAGTGGTGAGACGCGCACCTCGGCCTTCCGGCTGAAGGTGAGGATCTGGCGCACCAGCCCCGTCGCCCGCTCGGCGGCGCGCTTGATCTCGCGCACGCTCTTCTGGATGACTGCGGGATCGGTGGAATTGAGCACGCACAACTCGGCGTAACCGTTGATCACGGCGAGGATGTTGTTGAAATCGTGGGCGATGCCACCGGCCAGCGTGCCGATGCCCTCCATCTTCTGCACCTGACGCAGCTGCCCCTCGAGCAACTTGCGCTCGGTGATGTCCTCCCGCAGCAGCAGCAGGTTGGAAATCTCGCCGTGGGCGTTCCGCAGGCAGCACACCTGCACGGACTCCCACACCGGGCGGCCGTCGGGGGCCTGCCGGCTGAGCTCGCCGCGCCACTCGCGGCCGGTCCGCACCTGCGCCCGGAATTCCTGATAGGCCTCCTCCCCGCTGTGGCCTTCGCGCAACACGTCGATTTCCCGATCGAGGATGGTTTCGAGGGTGAGACCGGAGGTGGCGGTGAACTTTCCGTTCACGTACTGCACGTTGCCGTCGGCATCGGTGATCGCGATCGCGATGGGACATTGCTCCACGGCGCTCGACAGCTTGTGAAACTGCTCCTCGGCCAGGCGCCGGCGCGTGATGTCGTGACCCACTGCGCGCACCGCGATGATCCGGCCCTCGACGTCGAAGATCGCCGATTCCTCCCAATCGATCCAGCGCCATCCCTGCGGCGTCAGCCAGCGCTGTTCATGGGCGATCGTATGCGGCGGCCTTTGGACCGACTCGTCGGCCCGGGCAAAGCTTTTGATATCATCCAGGTGCACCAGCCCGGGCACCGCTTTGCCCCTCAGCTGATCGGCCGGGCGGCCAAATTTCCGGGCAAAGGCCTCATTGGCCGCCATAAAGTGGCCGCTCAAGTCGCGGCAATAGGCAAACGCGGCGCTGCCGGTCCAGGCACCGAGCAAAGCCTCTGGCGGCGGGTTGGCGGAGGCCCCCGTGGGAGAATCACAAATCACGACTGGCATGTGGACTTGAAATCGGTCCGCGCCGGCAGAACTTGAGGCGCTTGTCGGGTGGGGGAGCCCCGCAGGGCCTGGCCGTCCGGGGTATTAGTTTTTACGCCGCTTGGTTCAATCGAACCTTACGGTCGGACGCTCACACCAAGCCGCTGAGCATCTGTGGCAGGCGGGGCAAGGCGTTGTCGATCGCGGCGCGGGCAATCTTGGTCTCCGGGCCGTCGGCCCCGTAGAGAATCTGCCAGCCCGCCAGATCCAGCCACGCGTCGCGGGCCACCGGCTGGATCTTTTCAAAGCCGCCATGGACCCCCGCATGGCGGACCAGGCAGTCAGCCACCTGCACGGCGGCGGCAAAGATCTGGTGCCGCGGCGCTGCCGCCGGGTCATTGTGGTACCGCACGGCGAGCACGATTTCCTCGCTCATCTTGTGCCGCTCCAGGTAGATCGCCCCGATCCGGCCATGGTCCCAGCCGATCAGCTCGGCCTCGCGTTGGCAGACGTCCGCGGAAGTTTCAAATTTCGTGGCGCAGATCTCCTCCAGTTCCTCGGGAAACGCATGCGCCATCACGACCTTGCCCACGTTGTGCAGCAGGCCCACGAGGTAGTCGGTGTCATCGTCGATGGTCACAGGCAGCGCGCGCATGATCTCGCGCGTGAGGATCGCGGTACCGAGGCTGTGCGCCCAGAGATCCTTCCAGGGCAGCGGCCTGCTGCCGGCCCCGGTCTGAAATGCGGCCATCTCCTCGATCACGGGCGTGGCCATGGCGAGTTCCCGAATCTGGCGCAGCCCGAGGAAGAAGATCGCCTCCTCAATGTTGCTCACGCTGTTCGAAAGGCCGTAGTAGACTGAATTCACCATCCGCAGCAGCCGCGCCGTCAGCGAGGGATCGCGCCGGATGATCTCGGCGATCTGCGATGACACGCTGCTCTCCGAGTTGACCAGCTCGCGCAGCGCTTGGTTGATCCGGCCCAGCGACGCGAGCTTCGGGCAGTTGTTGATCCGCTTCCGGATGATATCCTCCGAGTACCGGGCGGCGGCCATGGGCGGGTTGGATGTGATCGACATGGTGGGCGGAAATGCCTGCGCCCCGCCGGGGTGGCCGGAGGTGACGCAGGACTGGCCAAACAACGTCGCGCGCGGGATAATCTTGAGCGTTTTCCCTGTGTTTTGCCGGTACGAACTCACTGCGGCCCCGTGGTTTTGCGCTTAAGCCGGGGCCGCGGGCGCCGATGCAGGGGGAAGCGAATCTCCCCGTCTCCTTCCCGGCGCGGGACGTTTGCGTTTTCCCGCATGCCTCCCGCCCAATTCCAACGCCTCCTGCAGGAAGGTCTCGTCCACCACCGGGCGGGGCGGCTTAGCCAGACGGAGGCACTTTATCGCCGGGCACGGGCGCTGGCCCCCAACCACTTTGATACCCTGCACCTGTCGGGCATCCTCTCGCTGCAGACGGGCCGGACCGCCGAGGCGGTCGACCTGCTTATCCGTGCGCACCGGCTCGCGCCCAAGAACGCCGCGTGCGCCCAACGGCTCGGCCTGGCGCTGACCATCGCCGGGCGCGCCGTCGAGGCCGAGGCTCCGCTCCGCGCCTCGCTGGCGCTGGACGAGAAATCCGCCGAGGCTTGGGACACGCTCGCGCACTGTCTCAAGGTGCAGGACCGGCTCACCGCGGCTCTCGAGTGTCATCAGCGCGCGGTGGCCCTGCAGCCGGCGTTTGCGAAGGGACACTACAATTGCGGCCTCACCTTGAGCCTGCTGGGGCGCCACGCCGAGGCGCTCGCCTGCCACGACCGGGCCCTGGCGGTCGACGCCACCTACGCCAAGGGCCACTACGGCCGCGCCCAGGTGCTCCAGCAGATGCACAATATTCCGGAGGCCATCGCCGCGTATGATCGCTTCCTCGCGTTGGAACCCGCGAATCTCGAGGCGCGGGGCTACCGGCTCTACGCCCTCAACCACCTCGACGGTCTCGACCGTGACCGGCTCTTTGCCGAACACGTCGCCTATGGCCGCGCCGTCGACCGGCAGTCGGTGCCCGCCTTTGCCAACCTGCCGACTCCCGAACGCCGGTTGCGACTGGCCATCCTTTCGCCGGACCTGCGCTCCCATTCCTGCGCCTGGTTCCTGGAGCCGCTGTTGCGGCATCTCGATCCCGCGCAGTTTGAACTCTATCTTTACCATGATCACTTCCGGGAGGACGAGGTCAGCGCGCGGTTCAAGGCCCTGGCCACCGTCTGGCGCAACTTTGTGGGCCGCCCGGCCGATGACGTCGAGCGCGCCATCCGGGCCGACGCCCCCGACATCCTCGTGGATCTGGTGGGCCACACCGGCATGACGCCGCGGCTCCCGCTCTTCGCGAAGCACCTCGCCCCGGTACAGGTGAATTACCTCGGCTATCCCAACACGACCGGCCTGACTGCCATGCACTACCGCTTCACCGACGCGGTGGTGGATCCCGTGGGTGAAGCCGACGCCTTCGCCACGGAGAAACTCGTGCGTTTCGCGCCAACCGCCTGGACCTACCAGCCCCCGGCCGTCACGCCCGCGGTCAGTGTCCGGAATACGAATCCGGGAACGGACGGCGCCGCATCACCGCCGGGGATCACTTTCGGTTGTTTCAACAACGTCGCGAAAATCTCCGACACCACGCTCGGCCTCTGGGCCCGCGTGCTCGCCGCCGTGCCGGAGTCCAAGCTGCTCCTCAAGGGGCGCGGCTTCGCCGATGAGGGCTTCCGCCGGAAATACTTCGACCGCTTCGCCGCCGCCGGCCTGCCGCCCGAGCGGGTGGAATTTCTCGAACGTACGGCCCGGACGGAGGACCACCTCGCGCTCTACGGCCGCGTGGATATCTCCCTCGACACCTTTCCCTACCACGGCACCACGACCACCTGCGAATCGCTCTGGATGGGCGTGCCGGTCGTCACCCTCATGGGGGACCGCCACATCGCCCGCGTCAGTGGCAGCCTGCTTACGGCCATCGGCCGATCGGAATGGATCGCCCACACGGCCGACGACTACGTCCGCATCGCCATGAAACTGGCCGCTGATCCCACCAAGCTGGCCCAGATCCGGGCGGGTCTCCGCGATCAGGTGAAGCATTCCCCGCTGGGTGATCATGCCGGCCAGTCGGCCCGGTTTGCGTCCGCGCTCCGCGATTGCTGGACCGCGTGGTGCGCCACCCGCACCAGCGCCCGCGCGGTGGCCTAGACGGGTGGATCACCGGCGCCTCAGGCGTAGCTCACGTAGGTGTCCTGAATGGAAGCCGTGATCCGGTCGACGGTTTCGGCCCCGGCCTTGAGCAGGGTGATGCCGAGATCAATGCAACGCCCCGCAACCGCCGCGCGCTCGTCGTTGGCCAGGGCCCCTCGTCCTTGGAGCCAGACAAACAAATCGCGGCCCTGTTGAATCGCCTGCTGATCAGTCATGACCGACCGGCGATACTGTAAGAGGGCCTCGCTGTAGGCGATGCACTTGCTGCTCAGGATGGCTTTGGGCGTGGGTTCTGCCATGGGAAGGCCCCAGCTATTTCCGGTCACCCGGGCCAAGGCAAGACCGTTGCCGGTCGCGGCGTCCTTGGTGCCGGGAAAATTTTGCCGGATGGACACGACGGCGGCGGGACTCAGGCGGATGGGAGATTCCAGGTCAGGTAAATAAAAATTCTTCCTGTTTGGCTTCAGGAGATTACGCAAGGTGGGGGACTGATGGGCGCGGGCCTTGCAACCGGCAGGATGCTCCCAACATGCGTGCCCTGATTTTAACCGGTTCACCTGCCAGCCCGACTTCGCCGCTGCGCGTGGTCGGCGAGCAGATCGTGGCGGGCCCGGATTGGCCTGATGCACAAACCCGTGATGGCCTCTGGATTTCCCTGCGGACACCCGTGGGCCATTACGATCTGGCCGATCTGCTCAGCAAGATCCCCGCCGACCAGTGGCCTGAAGAGATCGTGTGCCTCGCGGACCTGACCGGCCGCAGCCAGCCCCGCAACCTGGGTGCCTTCGCCGGTACGAAGACGCTTCTCCTCCCGGCCTGCGCGGATGAAGCCACGGATCTCCCCGCGGTCCTGAACAGCATCGGCTGCGAGCCCTTCGATTGCGTCTGTCCCCTTTCCGCCCCGCTCCGGATCGCCTCCTGATGTCCTGAACCCGTGTCGCCATGCCAACTACCGCCGACCGCCCCGCTGTCCTGCCCCTTTCCGCCCTGCTCGAGCGCTGCCTGCTCGCCGCCGACCTGTACGCCGAGTCGCCCGACCAGCCGGAGTTCACGGCCAAGCTGAACCTAGCCCGGCACGAGGCCGCGAGCGCCATCATTCTCCTCGGCCAAAACACGCCGGCGGAGGTCAAGGCCGTCATTGATCTGCAACGCAAACTCGCCGCCTCGGGCGCCACGGATGCCGTCGTGGATGCTGCCGATCTCGACCTGGCCGAGCAGTTGCTCGCGAGCGGCCCGATGGGTCTGCTCGCCGCCATGGTCGTGGTGCCGGCCAGCCAGTGGCCCGGGGCGCCGGCACTGGCCGATGTCCCTCCCGGACTCTGGCCCGCTTACACGGCCTGGCTCTTCCATGCTCCGCAGGGTTTCTGTGCCGTCGGCCAGGCCGAGGCCTATGGCGCCCACTATCTTCGCCGGCTGCAGGAACTCGCCGACGCGGCTGCCGCCAAGCCGGACGCGTTGCAGGTCAAGGCCGCCCTCCAGGTCTTCGCGACGCTCAACAACACCATCGCCCTCTATTTCACCACGGATTCCCTGCGCCGGCACATGGAGCTTCGCGGCCGGCTCCTGACCGCAGCGGCGCGCGTGGACCGTCGTACGAGCTTTCCCGCCACCCCGCGCGCCGGCCGCCGCCTTCGCGTGGGTTTTGTGAACCGGCACTTTGGCTCGCAGACCGAGACCTACACCACGCTGCCCACTTTCGAGCACCTCGACCCCGCCCGCTTCGAGGTGCAACTTTTCACCCACCACGATCGCGGTACGGCCCTGGAGCAATATGCCGCCGCCCGCGCCGGCGCCCACACGGTTCTCCCTGAGAAACTCGAGGAACAACTCAAGGTCCTGCGCGCCGCCGCCCTCGATGTCGTCGTCTTCGGCACCAATGTAACCGCCGTTTGCCACGAGGTCACCCGCCTCGCCCTGCACCGCGTCGCACCCCTGCAGGTCGTCAACAATTCATCCTACACCACCACCGGCCTGCCCGAGATCGATCTTTACGTGTCCGGCACCGCCACCGAGCACGCCGACGCTCCCGCGCATTTCACTGAACGTCTCGCCCTCCTGCAGGGTCCCGCCCACGCCTTCAATTACGAGGCCGACCGTCAGCCTCCCGTTGGCTGCTGGACTCGTGCCGCTCTCGGCTTCCCGCAGGAAGCGGTGGTTTTCGTCTCCGCGGCCAACATCCACAAGATCATTCCTGAGATGCGCGTGGCCTGGGCTCGCCTCCTTGCGGCGGTGCCCGGTTCCCGGCTGCTCTTGCACCCCTTCACTCTGAACTGGTCGTCGACTTTATCCACCAAGCGCTTCTGTGCCGAGTTCGACGCCGTGCTCGCGGCCCACGGCGTCGCCTCCGATCGCCTCGTCGTCTCGAGCGTGCGCTTTCCCTCCCGCTGCGATGTCGGCGAACTGCTCAAGGTGGGCGATCTCTACCTCGATACGTTCCCCTTCGCCGGCGCGAACTCGCTCATCGATCCGCTCGATTCCGGTCTCCCCGTGGTCACGCAGGAGGGCGACAGTTTCCGCTCCAGCATGGGCGCCGCGCTGCTGCGCCAACTCGGTCTCGCCGAACTCATCGCACCCGATGCCGCCTCCTATCACGACCTCTGCGTGCGCCTGGCTGGCGATCCGGTGGCCCGCGCCGCCCTACGGGCCCGTATCACCGCGGTGATGGAGTGCCAGCCCCTCTTTCTCGACCCCCTCGCTGCCAGCGACGGCTTCGGCGCCGTGCTCGAGCAGGCCTATGATGAACTCGCCGCTCGCGGCCGCGAGGCCTTCCGCCGCGACAACCGCCCGATCGTGGGGCCCGAGGTCTTCTCCACCGCTTTCCGCCAGGCTCGGGGCCGCGCTCTGCTGGCTGAGGGCGAGGCCACCCGCGCGACCGACTATTTCCTAAACGCCGTCCAGCAGGACGGCCGCAACCCCTCCCTTTGGCACGATCTGGCCGATGCCTTGCGCCGCAGCGACCGGATCGACGAGGCGGTCCAGGCACTGCAGACCTGCCTCCAACTCGACTCCCACCATCTCGCCGGCTGGCAGCTCCTGGCCGAGCTTTCCGAATCGCTCGGCCATGCCGAGCTGCTGACCGAAGCCCGCGGCATGCTCGCCACCTTGCAAGCCGGACCGTCCGGCGATCCGGCCCTTTGCGTGGCGTAGGTTATGAAACGGCCGAGGCTGTTTCTCGCTGAAAATACGGATCACTCTCGGCGGCAAGTTTTGCCTGATTGCCTGATGGCTACAAAAGAATGCGGCAACCAACTGATCATCAGATGATAACCTGATGAAAGCAGGTGATGGCACGAGATATGGTATAAGCGTGTTGTGATCTCCAGCGCAGCAATCTCTTCCCCTCGTGCCACTTGAGGTCATGCCGATGTCAACGATACCGACCAGTCACACGGCTTTGCGACAATTGCAGGATCAGATAGCTCCGGTGGTGGAGCTTTTGCCACCCATTGTTGAAACGCCGCGCCGATGGGGGGAGATCGACTCATACGGAGCCAATTGGATGATCGCGCGCCGGCTTGGGTTGTCCAAGCCGCTTGAGACGTATGCGACGATCAACTGGAATCATGGTATAACCGATCCCGGTCAGGTCAGCGGCGAACCTTCGGAACTGTGCAGCGTATTAAATTACAAGTTTCGGAATGAAGGGCGCGATCGGGTGGTCCTCGTCGACAATGAGAGGACGGAACGACTCCTGAGGGCCGCCGGATATCTGCGTACGCGCGCCATCGGCCTGCCGTTTATTTACGAGGAACAGGAAACGAATATCGCGCGCCTCCCCGGGAGCGTACTAGCCATGGGGACCCATTCGACGCCTTGGTTCTCGCTCTTCGATCCGAAGGTGAACCCGGTCGACGGACAGTCCCCCCACCTTGCTTTTCCCCGGGCGGTTGCCGCGTTGCGGGATCGCTTCAAACTTGTGGTGGGCTGCATTGGAGCAAGCGATGTCCTGCTGGGCAACTGGATCAATGCCTACGAGCACAATGGCCTTCCGTGGGTGACCGGGGCGTGGATCAATGATCGGAATGCGCTGCTGCGCATGCAGCGCCTGTTCCGCTCATTCGAGTACGTTGCGACAAATGCGGCAGGCTCGCATGTCTTCTACGCCCTCTATTGCGGCTGCAAAGTGTTCTGGTACGGCGATGATACGGATGTGAGCATGTTGCAGGTTGCGCGGCTGGACCCGGCATCCATCCGGCACACCAACGATTCGACTGTCGGGAAAATCCAAGAGGGGGATGCGCGGTTTCGGGAGCTATATCCATTTCTGTTTTGCCCACCCCAGGAGGCCGTCACCAATGTTGCGGTCGGGCAAGCTGTGCTTGGTGAATCGCACCGCGTGCCGCTTGAGGAGGTCGCGGCTTTGCTCGGCTGGAAACTGAAGCGGTCTGTAGAGGGCAACTGGCAGCCAGCGGATCCGCTCGATTATTGCTCAATTGAGGAACTGATAGCGCGCTTCAAGGAGACATTGAAATCCGGGGATTCCGGCACCCTGAAGGACCTGCTGCTGGCTTTGGTCTCCCGCGGGAAAACCCCCCGCAACGGTTACCTGGCGCTCGCGCACAAGTATGCCGCCGAGGGACGATTGGCCGAGGCCCAGGATGCCGTGGCGGAAGAACTGCGGCATCATCCCGACAACGCCGAGGCCGCGAAGTCCCTTTCAGCCCTGGCCCGGCGGTTATCCGTCGGAGATTCGGCGGGGCCGACCGTTCGGCCGCGGCGGGTGCTGTTCCTCGCGCACGGGCCGGGGCAGGTGAACGGACCGAATATCTGGCTGACGCGCCTGTTGCCTGAACTGAAGTCCCGCGGCTTTGAACCGCGCGTGCTGATGTTCATGACGCGAGCGGGTGAGTGCCCGATTGCCGGGCAACTCCGGGCGGCCGGGGTGCCGGTGGATGAGCAGCCTTTCGCCCACACCGAGGACATGATCCGGAAAATTCTCGGTCACGTGCAGGCCCACCCTTGCGAGGCCTTCGTACCCAATTTGAACGTACCGGGCTATTTCGCGGCCGAGCACCTCAAAGCCGCGGGGATTCCCACCATCGGGGTGTTGCATTCCGATGATGACTTTCATCGCGATCTGATCGACGAGTTCATCCGCGACCGCCAGGGCCGCTACCTTTCGGGCGCGGTCGTGGTGTCGGACTTTCAGGAGGAAGTGATGAGGAAGGTTACCTGCGGCTCAACCCTGGTCGTGCGCGCGCCTTACGGGGCGCCCGTGCCCCCGCAGGTGGCCATGTATTCCGACCGTCCCTTCCGGTTCATTTATGTCGGCCGCCTCGTGGAGGAACAGAAGCGAATCTCCGAAACCGTGACGGCGATGATCGAAATCCTGCGCCGTCATCCTGCCGCTGAGTTTACGCTTTGCGGCGACGGCACCGCCCGATCCGCGGTCGAAAAGCTCATCGCCCAGTCCGGACTGGGTGACCGAATCCACTTGCTCGGCAACCGACCATCAACGGAGGTGGCCACCTTGCTGCTGGCCAGCCAGGCGTTCGTATTGCTCAGCGACTACGAGGGCATTCCGATCGCGTTGATGGAGGCGATGGCGTGCGGCGTCGTACCGATCTGTACACAGATCCGTAGCGGGGTGGGTGAACTCATCCGGTCCGGGGAAAACGGCTTGCTGGTCGCGGATCGCGGCCCGGATTTCATAGCCGCCGCTGAAAAGCTGCTGACCGACTGTAAAACATGGGCCCGCTACTCGCAGGCGGCCCGGAACACCATCGAGCAGGGATTCTCCATCTCATCGAACGCCGGACATTGGGCTCGATTGCTTGACCAACAGATCGCCACGGCGCCCCGCGAGGGTCGGCCCATCCTCATTCCGGCGGAATTTCATCTTCCTCCTGTACGCTCCAACCCGAAAGGCATCGCCCGCGAGGACCGCCGGCGACCGAAATCTGCCATGACTTCCGCCGCCCCGCACCCGTTCATCAATCCGCCCCTTGAGCTCAACAATATCGATCTTTATGTTGTCCGCAGCGGTATCCTCCGCGCTCTAAAGGAGGCCCTGCCTCAGTTCCACGGCACTTTCCTTGATATCGGTTGTGGCGTCATGCCGTACCGGGAGTTGATCACCGCCGCCCCGTCACGCGTGAACCGGTACATCGGTCTCGATATGGAAGGCTCGGAGATCTATCAGGCAAAGGTCGACCTGCGCTGGGATGGCAAACGCATCCCTCTGCCCGATGCCTCGGTCGACTCGGCCATGGCCACCGAAGTTTTGGAGCATTGTCCCGAGCCGCTCATCGTTCTCCAGGAAGCCCGCCGCGTGCTCAAACCTGGTGGCGTGTTCTTTTTTACCGTGCCCTTTCTCTGGCCGTTGCACGACGCCCCCTACGATTTTTACCGTTACACCCCGTTTGCACTGGAGCGGCTTTTGAAGGAGGCCGGATTCGAATCCATCGAGCTCCGCGGTACCGCCGGCTGGAATGCCAGTCTCGCGCAAATGATCGGGCTCTGGCTGAAACGCTCCCCGCTGGCGGCCGCCGAGCGCAACCAATGGGCCCGCGAACTCTGGCCGCTCTTCCAAAAGTTGGTGGCGACGGACACGCTGCCCGCTGATGCCCGTGCCGGCAACACCATGGTTCCCGGCTGGACGGGTATGGCCCGGGTGCCGGTCGCCCAGGCGGAACCGGCCAGACGACAGACCGCGGGAGATCTCCCGGTGGTGTTGGTCCGTTCGCACGAGTTCAACTACTCCGAGACCTTCGTCGAGGATCACGTCAATCACCTCACCTCGAACCTGACGCTGCTCTATGGCTATCCATTCCCGCGGTTCCAGCGGGGCGGGCAGTCCGTGCTGCCGGCCGGCACGGAGCAAAAAATTCAAGCCACTCTGGCCGCCAAGGGCCCGATCACCGGTGAGCTGTGGGCCGAGTATTCTGCTGGCCTCGCTGCATTCCTCGCCCGGTCAGGAGCTAAGGCCGCCCTTGTCGAGACCGGCCTGATGGGCGCCTTTGTGCATGAGGCGTGCGAACAGGCGAAATTGCCCTTCGTGGTGCATTTTCATGGGGTCGATGCGTTTGGCCGGGAACTGCTCGAACGGTGGTTGCCACGCTACCGCAAATTCTTCGCCAGCGCGGCGAGCACCCTTGCGGTCTCCCACGCGATGCGCACGCAACTGCTCCAGCTGGGTGCCCAGCCGGAACGTACCCTGCTCGCACCCTACGGTGTGGCCATCGACCTCCCGGCCCTCGCCCAACCCGCCAAAGCGCCCCCGCATTTTGTCGCCGTCGGCCGTTTCGTCCAGAAGAAGGCACCGCATCTCACCCTGCAGGCTTTCGCGGCGGTGCACCGGGCCATGCCCGAGGCCCGGCTGGTGATGATCGGCGACGGCCCGTTGCTCGCGTCCTGTCAGCAGTGGACGGTCGACCACGGGCTTGCGGCCGCGGTGACTTTCGCCGGCGTCCAATCGCGCGACGGAGTCTCCCGCGCCATGGCGGCGGGCCGGGTCTTTGTGCAACACAGCATCGTGGCATCAAACGGCGACAGCGAAGGCCTGCCCCTGGCGGTGCTGGAGGCGGGCGCCCATGGCCTGCCGGTCGTCGCGACGCGACATGCGGGTATTCCCGACGCCGTGCGGGACGGCGTCGACGGCTTCCTTGTCGCGGAAAAGGACGTTGAGGCGATGGCCGGGGCGATGCTCCGTCTGGCCCAGGATTCCACGCTGGCCGCGCGGCTTGGCGCCAGCTTCCGCGAACGCATCGCTGCGGAGTATTCGCGGGATGGTTCCCTCACCCGTTTGCTCTCCATCTTGCAGGCAGCGGCGCAGTCCGACCCTCGGCCACAGGGTGCAATGGAACCGACGGATATCACGCCGGCACTCACGCCACGCGAGACGGTCGCAGAGGATCGCAACAATCAGAACGCATACTTGGAGTTGGCCGCCGCGATGATCGATGAGGGGCAAATTGCCGGCGCCTACCTGGCGGTGGCCGAGGCCCATCGTTTGTGCGGTGGAGCCGACCAGACCAAGGATGCGCTGCAGCGACTGGAGGAACACGGCGCACTTTCCCTGCCCCAGGTGCAGGCCTACCGGGAACGGGTCGGATGGATGCCACGGGAGAAGCATCCCGCCCCGCACCGCATCCTGGTTGTCACCAATCTGCTTCCGCCCCAGGAAATGGGGGGCTACGGGCGGACCGTGTGGGAATTCTCGCGCGAATTGATGGCGCGCGGGCATACCGTGAGGGTGTTGACGGCGAACATGCCGCACCTCACGCGCAAGCCGACCGCTGAACATGAGGCATTCGAAGCGCAGGTTCGGCGTACATTGACTCTCACCGGCGACTGGAAGGGCGGGGTGGTTGTCGTCGAACCGGACGCGGGGCGGCGCAAAGCGATTCTACGCGACAATCTCCAGACGATTCTGAGCGAGATCGACACTTTCGCCCCGACTGTGATCATGGCGGGTAACCTCGATTTCGTCGGCCATTTCTTTATCCAGCCGGCGCTGGATCGTGGCATTCCGGTGCTCCATCGTCTGGGCAATGCCTATCCCGGGTACGATCCCGCGCAATCGCCCAAAGGCCCGTTGTTTTGTCTCGCGGGTTGCAGCGCATGGGTAAACGACGGCCTCCGGGCGAAGGATTATCCTATCTCGCGTTACGAAGTGGTCCCTCCCGGGTCACCGTTGACGGAGTACTTCCGCGCATGGACTCCGCAGCGCAAGAAGCTCCGTATCGCCTATGCCGGACTGCTCATGCCATACAAGGGCGCGCATGTGCTGGTGAACGCCCTCGCGCTTTTGGTGCGAGCAGGCATTGATTTCGAATGCACCCTCGCGGGGGACACGACCCGACCGGAGTATCTCGAATCCATGCGCGCCGTCGCGGCCGAGCACGGATTTCTCGAACGTCTCCACCTGCCGGGCTTCCTCGCCAAGACCGAGCTGGCAGCACTTTATGCACGCTCTAACGTGCTGGTGTTTCCGAGTGTGTTTGAAGAACCCTTCGGGAAGACGCAGATCGAGGCGATGGCTGCGGGACTGCTGGTCATCTCGAGCGGTAGCGGCGGGGCGTCAGAGATCGTGGAACATGGCAAGACCGGTCTGCTCTTCAAGGCCGGCGATGCGCGGGCGCTCGCGGAGCGGCTTGCCGTCGCACACCGCAACCCTGCGGCCGCCGAAAAAATCGCGATGGCCGGCCAGGCCCGCGCCTTTGAGTTCACGACCGAGGCCTCGGTTTCCCGCATCGAGGAGGTCTTTGATGATCTGCTGTCCGCCCCTGCTCGAGATGTGATGGCGGTTGGCGAGAGGTAGGCCACCTCGCGTTATGATGCGCCGGATCCGGATTTGTTATTTTAATGCCTGGGCCGGCCGACTGGAACCTGCGGCTGATTACCTCGGCCGCGTGCCTGCGCTGGACCTACGGCCGCTCGTTACCGATCCACGGGACCGCGAGCTCCTCCGCAAGGCGCGTCTCGACTGCGACTGGTACGCGGCCAACGCCCGCTGCCTCGCGGCGCTGGCCCATCCCGCGCTGGAATTTCTCCCCGCCTGGGTGGTAGGCCCCAAGGCTGTGCTCGACCTCGCCAAGGCCCCGCGCGATACCGGCGAGGAACGCTGGCTGATCACCATGGCCCACCAGCCCCAGCAGCTGGGTGATCTGGCCGGCAAAGTCTTTGCCTTTTTGGCCAAGGCGGGCGTGCGCCACGGTTTCTATGCCTTCGACGAGGCCAGCCGGTTCATGCCGTGCTTCAACGCGATTGCCCCGCACCTCGATCTCCTCATCCACGACGAGCGGCCCCTCGCCGAAGCGGGCCGCGCCTTGCTTCGTCCCGCGTGCGTAACCCGGCGCCGGAGCTGGGTCGCCAACTTCGCCCCCGGCGAGGCCACCTTCAACGAGGCGCCGGAGGAGAAGATCTACTTTCTCGGATCCCAGATGGGCCTGACGGCCCACCGCCAGCGCCAGATCGACTTTCTCAAACAGCGTTTCAAAGACCGCTTCGTGGCCAGCCATGACCACAGCACCCCGGTCGACGGACGCGCCGCGCTGAACCGGTACAAGGTCGGTTTTTGTCCCGAAGGCCGGAAATTCGCCACCCCGGCCATGAGCGCCAGCCACACCGACCGGCCCTTCTGGTCGGGTTGCTTGGGCATGGTACCTGTCAGCGAAGATTCAAAAGCCGGCGGGCGCCTGGAAAAACTCCACGCCGCCGGACTGATCATGCGCTACGCCCACGGTGATCTGGCCTCTCTCGCCACGGCCTGCGAACGGGCCCTGGCCATGGATACGGCCACTCGTCGCCGCATCCACGAGCACTTCACTGCCCACGAAACGGTGGGGGCGGTGTTGGCCGAGGCGATTGCTGCGGTGTGAGGTGGCGGGCACGCCCATAGGGCGGGCAGGGGCGACCTGAAACTATCGGCTCTATAAGACCTATACGCCGTATGGGGTCCCTATCTGTGGACGCAAAAAACCTCCGGGGGTGGGACCCGGAGGTTTTTTACGGATAGAGAAGGCCCCTGGAAGGGTGCCGCGGTCTTCCGTCGAGGCGCTCTGATCGCCCGCCCGGACCGGCCGCCCCTTGCGGGACGGCCGGCGTGGTTGGGCGAATCAGAACAACCACTGACTGGAGACCGTTTAGCCGATGAGGCGGAGGGCGACCTGCGCGCTCTGGTTGGCCTGGGCCAGCATGGCGGTGCCGGACTGAACCAGGATGTTCCAACGCGCGAGTTGCGTGCTCTCGGACGCCACGTCCACATCGGTGATGCGGCTGTTGGCGGCCTCGATGTTGGCCTTGTTGACGGTGAGAACCTCGGCGGCGAAGCCCAGGCGGCTCTGCTCGGCACCGTTCGAAGCGCGCATCGTGGCGACGCTCTGGATGGCGTCGGTGATGTCGCTCAGGTCGATGTCGGCGAGGGAGCTCACACCGGTGTCGGTGAGGCCGCCCACACCGGCCGCGGTACCCTCGAGATCGCGACCCGCGAGGGCCACGGTCTGGCCGCCATCCTCGGACACCTCGACGGTGAGGGAGGTGCTGCCGAACAGGGCGACGCTGTTGAACGTCTCGCCGGAGAGCGAAGTGAGCTCGTCCTGCAGGGCGGTGAACTCGGCGTCGTAGTTCGCGAGATCGTCCGCGTTCTTGGTCGGATCACTGTACAGGGTCTTCAACTCGCTCATGCGGTCGAGGACCTTGCCGGTGACCTTCAGCACGCCGTCCTGCGACTGCAGGAAGGACACGGAGTTGCCGATGTTGCTGGCGGCGGCGCCGGAGCGCTTGGCCGCGGCAGACAGCTTCATCGACACAGCGAGACCGCCCGCATCATCGGACGGGTTGACGATTTTCGAACCGCTGGAAAGCCGGTTGAGGCTTTTCTGCAACGAGGTGTTCGAAGCGGACAGGTTGTTGGCAGCAACCGTGGCCGCGTAGTTGGTATTAATCACGACTGACATGGTATCTATCCTTGATTTATGCGACCTTCCGTCGTCGCCACGGACCCGGCTTGGCGGCGCCGGGTCAGACCGATCGAGGCGAATGCCTCAAAGGGGCGGCATGCCACGGGGGCACACCGAAGGGGGGAAGAACATACAGACAACCGCACTTGGTTTACGCGGCGGGACCGGCAATCACTCCGATCCCGCGCGGACTACGGGCGCTCCGTTTTACTGGAGCAGGCGGAGCGCGGTCTGCGCGCTCTGGTTGGCCTGGGCGAGCATGGCCGTGCCGGACTGGACCAGGACGTTCCAGCGGGCGAGTTGCGTGCTCTCGGCCGCCACGTCGACATCGGAGATGCGGCTGTTGGCGGACTCGAGGTTGGCCTTGTTGACCGTCAGGACCTCGAGGGCGAAGCCCAGGCGGCTCTGCTCCGCGCCGTTGGTGGCGCGATAGGTCGCGACGTACTGGATGGCGTCGGTGATGTCCGTGAGGGTGATGTCGGCCAGCGAGGTCACGGAGGTGGCGATCAGGTTGCCGATGCCCGCAGCGGTGGAACTGAGGTCCTTGTCGCTGATGTTGACGTTGGACGACCCGTCCTCCGAGACCGCGACACTGAGCGTGTCGGTGCCGAACAGCGCCACGCTGTTGAAGCTCTCACCCGTGAGGGAATCGAGCTCGGACTGCAGCGCGGTGAACTCGGCGTCGTAGTTCGCCAGGTCATCGGTGTTCTTGGTCGGATCGCTGTACAGCGTCAGCAACTCGCCCATGCGCTCGAGCACCTTGCCGGTGACCTTGAGCACGCCGTCCTGCGACTGCAGGAAGGAGACGGAGTTGCCGATGTTGCTGGCGGCGGCGCCGGAACGCTTGGCCGCGGCGGACAGTTTCATGGACACGGCGAGACCGCCGGCATCGTCGGCGGGGTTGACGATTTTCGAGCCGCTGGACAGACGGTTCATGCTCTTCTGGAGCATGCCATTCGAGGCGGCGAGGTTGTTCGCCGCGACCGTCGCAGCGAAGTTGGTGTTGATGACGACTGACATGGTATCTTCCTTGATTTTGAGTTGCGACGTCCGTGTCGCATTCGGCTCGGGGAGAAACGGTCCCTGAGCGGTCCGGCCTTGGTTCTGATTCGCGGCAACCCAGATAACGGCCCGACCTCGCGAAAGATTTAGACATGATTGGCACGGGATTTATTTTTTGCCCCGGTTTGCCCCTCCGTTTGCGGGTTCGGTTTTCGCTCGACGGCGCGCCTGGCGACGCGGGGGTTTTTCGGCCTCCAAAATAATTTTGCCGGGCTTAACTTTCCCCCCGGGTGACCGATGAAGGGGTGGGGCAGTGTCCCCGCTCCTCTCATGGCCACCATGCAACTCTCAGGACTCGCGTCCGGTCTCGACTGGAAATCCCTCGTGGACCAGTTGATGGACATCGAGCGCGCGCCCATTGACCGGATCGAGCGTGAACAGTTGGTTAACACCCAGCAGTCCAACGCATTGAAGGACCTGAATACCCGGCTTGCGACGCTGCAGACCGCGTCGACCACGCTCAGCGACCAGAGCCTTTTCTCTGGTCGGACCGCGGCTTCTGGCACCACCGGCTCCACCTGGAATCTTGCCGCCACCTCGGGCACTGCCGCCGGTAGCTATGCCTTTAACGTCACCCAACTCGCCACCAAGGCGCGCCGGGAGGGTGCCGCGGACATCACTTCGGGCCTCAACACCACTGCCGATGTCTCCGGTCTGACCTTGGCCACGCTGCGCACCGCCTCGATCCCCACCGCCGGGACCTTCACCATCAACGGCACTGCGGTGACCGTCGCCACGACGGACTCCCTCGATACGGTTTTCGCTGCGATTGCCACCGCCACCGGCAACGACGTGACAGCCAGTTACGACCCGCTGACCGACCGGATCACCCTCGACAGCGCCACCGATGCCGAGATCGTCCTCGGCGCGGCCAACGACACGAGCAACCTCCTCGCCGTGCTCAAGCTCGCCAACAACGGTACCGGCACCCTCACCAGCCACGGCACCCTCGGCTCCGCCCGCACCAACAGCACGTTCGCCACGGCCGGATTGCGTACCGCCATCACCGCGGTGGACGGCACGGGCGCCGGCTCCTTCACGCTCAATGGCGTCAACGTTGCCTACAACGTGAATACCGATTCCATCAGCACCGTGGTCAAGCGCATCAACGCCTCCGGCGCCGGCGTCACCGCCAGCTACGACGCCGTGAACGACCGCATGACCCTGGCCAACAACACCACCGGGGATCTCGGGATGACCGTCAGCGAATCCGCCGGCGGCCTGCTCGGGGCGCTCGGCCTGACCAGCGGCCACACCGTGGTCCGCGGCGAGAATGCCGAGTTCAGCGTCAACAACGGCGGCACCATCATCAGCACCAGCAACACCCTCGATGCCACCGCGCACGGCATCACCGGCCTGACCGTCACCGCCGACAGCACGACCGCCGAGACCATCACCGTCGGGGCCGACACCGCCAAGATGAAGGAAAAGATCGACGCCTTTATCACCGCCTTCAACGCGGTCGGACTCTTCATCGACGAGAAGACGAGGGTCACCTCCACCAACGGCAAGGTCACGACCAACGTTTTGACCAACAACCGCGAGGTGCAGGCCTGGCAACGCGACCTGCGCAGCCTCGGTTTCAGCGCCATTGCCGGACTCGGCGCCGTCGACCGCCTGGACGACCTCGGTATTGTGACCGACCGCGACGGCCGACTCTCCGTGGGCGACACCACCAAGCTGGAGGCCGCCCTCACCGACAGCGCGGCGGACGTCGAGGCCTTCTTCACGACGGCCACCACCGGCTTTGCGGCGAAGTTCAAGACCCGAGTCACCGCGATGATCGACTCCGGCGACGGGGTCCAGGAGCGCCTGGCCGCGACCAACAGCACCTTGGACCGGCAGATCGCCGACCTCGAGCGCCGTCTCGTCCAGCAGCGCGAACTCCTCACCAGTGGCTTCATTGCCATGGAGTCAGCCCAGTCGCAGATTCAGCAGCAGAGCTCGGCCATTGCCAACGCCTTTGGCACCAGTTCCTCCTGATGAACCACCGTCTTTTATCCCTTTCCGGGCTTCTCGTGCTGGCCCTCGGCGTGCTCGCCGGCTGCCAGAACCCGCCGGGGCATGCCGATCCCCTCGGCCTGGACAGCGGGCCGGGCTACACACCGGTCAATTTCCGGGGCGATGCCCAGATGCCCGGCGACCTGCACCGCGTCGTCGTGCTGCCGCTGCATGGCGGCGGCCTCGCCGCCGAGGAGACCCTCGAGGTGCTGGATGGCGTGCTCCTGAACGCTCTCCAGCAGCAGCAGCGCTTCGAGGTGATCCCGCTCTCCCGCGCGGACTGCCACCGGCTGTACGGCGCGGCCGATTTCTCCTCGGTGGCGGCCTTGCCCCACGGTTTCCTGGATCAGATCGCCACGCGCTATGCGGTCGACGCGATTCTCTTTGTTGACCTCACCGCCTTCCGGCCGCACCAACCGCTGGCGGTCGGGTTCCGGGCCAAGCTCGCCCGCGCGCATGACGTGCGCATGGTCTGGGCCTTCGACGAGCTCTTTTCGGCCGAGGATCCTAACCTGCGCCAGAGCATCCGTATGCGGCAGCGCACCGCCGTCCAGGCCCCCCTGGTGGATCCGACCCCCGCCGTGATGCAAAGTCCGGCCCGATTCAGCGCCGTGGCGGCCGAACTCATGTTTCGCACCCTGCCGCCCCGCTGAACCAGCCCGGGCTGGTAAAACGCTTACATGCACTTTACGTCTTTCCCTCTAAAGTCCGCCGCTCCGGCGACGATTAGCCACCTATCTCAAACGGCGTTCCCTGTAACAACAGTCAGAGGCTGACCGTGTTAAACCACAACGAAAGCCCATGATCAATTCCGCGTCTTCTTCCGACCGTGTGCTGCGCCCTGAGGGCGTGGTGCTCCATGCCAAAACGGCGCCCACCGGCGCCCAGGCCGCCGACCGCTTTTCCCCGGAAAATTCGGCCGCCCTCAAATCCGCCCTGCAGGCCCAGCCCGCGATCCGCCCCGAGGTGGTCGCCCGTGGCCGGGCCCTGGCCGCCGATCCCTCCTGGCCGTCGCCGGAGATCCTTCGCTCGGTCGGCAGCGCGTTGCTGTCCAGCCCCGATCCTCTCGACCAGGCGGACTGAGTCCATGTACGCCCAGAATTACGCGCGGACCTACCGCGCCAATTCGATCCTCACGGCCAGCCCGGGCCAGCTCGTGCTGCTCCTGTTCGACGCCGCCCTCAACTCGCTCGCGATCGCCCGCCAGGCCTGCGACCACGCCCCGGCCGATCCGCGCCAGTACGAGATCGTCAACGCCCAGCTCACCAAGGCCCAGAAGATCATCGCCGAGCTCCAGGGCACCCTGAACCTCGAGGCCGGCGGCGATTTCGCCCGCACGATGCACCAGCTCTACGACTATTACGACCGCCGCCTGGTCGAAGCCAACCTCCGCAAGCAGAGCGCCCCCATCGCCGAGGTGGAACGCCTGCTCGGCGAAGTGCGCAACGCCTGGTCCGAGATGCTGCGCCAGCAGGAGACCTCCGTCCCGTCTCCCGCCCTGCACCACGTCGCCTGACGATGGAGACCCCCGTCCAGACCGCACAGCGTCTGCTCACCGCGCTCGAGGAGCTGGTGGGGCAGGAGACGCTGCTCGTCCGCACGATGGATTTCGTCGAAGCCGTCGCCGTCCGCGAGCGCGCCGCCCCGTTGGTCGAAAAACTGTGCGCCCTGGCCGCCGTCCCCGCCGTGGCCTCCCTGCGCCCGCGCGTGGACCTGCTGCTGGAACGCTCCGGCCAGAATCATCATTTTCTCGACGCACAGCTGGCCCGCCTCCAAGGGGAGCTGGCTCGCGTCAATGAGGCCCGCGGCCGCCTGCGGCGCGTCGCTCCAGCCTACGGCCAACCGGCGCCCGTCACGCAGTCGCGACTGAACACCGCCGCCTGACCCTCCGGGGTTGCTCCGGCGCCTACGCGGTACGTCTCGCGGTCGGGGATTGGTCCCCGCCATGTCTTGGGCCGGCCGCGCCGGTGCTCACCCCACCGCCACCGCGGGTTCGGCCACCATCGGCTCCACGGCCGTGACCGCCACATGGGCGGGCGCCCCGGCCATCCACGTGGCCGCCAGGCGCCGGGCCTCGGTCTTCCACGAACAGTCCGGTTTCGCAAAGATGGAATGCATCACGGTAGCCTCGCTGCCCGCCCAGTTGAGCTGGGCTTTGAGGCAGCCCGACCCGTCGGCCAGCATGTAACTTTGCAGCAAAACGGAGCCGCGATTCTTCATGCCTTGGTCGGGCAGTCGCACGCCCAACTGCAGGCGGGCCAGCCCACTGCGGTAGTTCACCGCCCGGCTCGTCTGCCAGGATCCGTCATCCGGCGAGGGATCATCGGCTTGCAACGCACGCTCGAAGTCGGAGAGGAAGGAAAGCAGGCGGGAATTCATATCGGCGGATGTAAAGGAAGGGGACGCACCTGTCCCCATCGGACGCCCCGGCGCTTTCTTGAGAAATATATTTTTCAAGGGCGTTGAAAAGGCGTTGAACCGGCTCCCGGGCCCACCTATCTCTCATGGCCCCCCGTAACTGACCTGACATGCCGCTCGAGAAAGTCCTCATCGTGGAAGACGAACCGGTGGTGCGGAGCCTCCTCCAAGAGATCTTCACCCGCCGCAAGTTCACCGTATCCGTGGCGGAGACTCTGGCCCAGGCCGAGGCCATCACCCTGCGGGAGTCCTTTGACCTGGTGATGCTCGACATCCGCCTGCCGGACGGCGACGGCCATCACTTTCTGGAACGCCTCGCCACCCTGCCCGAACACCCCCTCGTCGTGATGGTGACCGGCTATGGCACCATCGAATCCGCCGTGGCCTGCATGCGCGCCGGCGCCTTCGACTACCTGGTCAAGCCCTTCCGGCCCTCCCAGATCGACATCCTCATCAAGCGCGGCCAGGCCTTCCGCCAGCTCGAGCAGGTCAGCCAGCTGCTCAGCGACGACCAGGACGACGCCCTGCTCGTGGGCCGCAGCCCCGTCATGAACCGCCTCCGCCAGCTGATCGAGCGCGTGGCCCCCACGGACGCCACCGTGCTCATCACGGGCGAAAACGGCACCGGCAAGGAGATGGTCGCGCGCGAGCTCTACCGCCGCAGCCCCCGCCGCGCCCAGCCTTTCATCAAGGTCAACTGCGCCGCCATCTCGGAAAATCTCATCGAGAGCGAGTTCTTCGGCCACGAAAAGGGCGCCTTCACCGGTGCCACCGACCGCCGCGCCGGCCGCTTCGAGCTGGCCAACCAGGGCACGCTGCTCCTCGACGAGGTCAGCGAGATCCCCGGCTCCCTCCAGGCCAAGCTGCTCCGCGTGCTCCAGGAGCGCGAATTCGAGCGCGTCGGCGGCAGTCGCACCATCAAGGTCAACGTGCGCATCATCGCCACATCCAACCGCGACATGCTCTCTTACATCGAGAAGGGTTCCTTCCGGCAGGATCTGTATTACCGCCTCAACGTTTTCCCGGTCCACGTGCCCGCGCTCCGCGAGCGCCCCGAAGACATCCTCATGCTCGCCGGCCACTTCCTCGCCCGCTGCAGCCGCCGTTTCGGTGCCAAGCTCTCCGGCTTTTCCCCCACCGCCGAGGCCGCCATGCTCGCCTACCGCTGGCCCGGCAATGTCCGTGAACTGCAGAACACCATCGAGCGCGCCGTGATTCTCACCGAGCCCCACCGGCCGGTGTCGGCCGCCGCGCTTGGCCTGCCCAACGCCGGCGGGGGTGATTCCGGCGAATCCCTCCTCAGCGCCGATTCCTTTGACTTTGAGCAGACGGACGGGCTTTCCGCGACGGCGGCGGTCGCCGAGTCGAGCCCCGCGGGCGTGCGCCCCATCGCCGAGATGGAGAAGCAGGCCATCAAGGCCGCGCTCCAGCAGACCGGCGGCAACCGCACCAAGGCGGCCGACCTGCTCGGTATCAGCATCCGCACCCTGCGCAACAAGCTGCAGGAATACCGCGCGGAGGGCGACCTGGTGGGCGCCGAGGCTGACGAGGAATAGGCGGATCGAACCTCCCGGCGAAAAACATCGCCGAACGTTGCTAAAGTCCCGGGCCGGCCGGCCGATATCTGGCAAGCGAATGATCGCTGCTCCTCGCCTCCCCATGCCTGCCGCCACTCAAGACATCTCCGAAACCCTGATCCGCGACAACATCAACCGCGCGGTCTGCGACGTGTTCAAGACCATGCTGCACCGCGTCGCCCGTCTCGGCGCGGTCTCCATCTCCGGCGGCCCCGAGGCCTGCCCCCGGCCCTGCGCGACGAAAACCTGGCCGCCAACCCCCAAGTGGTCGGCACCGTCGGTTTCCTCGGCGAGGTCAACGGCCTGATCTACCTCTACTTCGAGGGCGACTTCGCCAAGCACTGCACCGGCCACATGCTCGGCATGACCGATGCCGAGGTCGACGAGGCCGGCGACGAGGTCATCAACGACGCCATCGGCGAGATCACCAACATGACCGTCGGCAGCTTCAAGAACGGCCTTAGCGACCGTGGCTTTCCCTGCAAGCTCACCATCCCGTCCATCCTGCGCGGCCGCAATTTCTGCATCGAGCCCATCAGCGATTCCCAGCGCTTCATCTACTCCTTCGACTGCGAAGGCGAGCGCCTCGTGGCCGATATCCTCCTCAAGTCCGGCGATGCCGGTGAATAATCCCTTTCTGCCTCCCTCCCATGCGCAACAAGATCCTGACCGTTGATGATTCCAAGACCGTCCGCATCATCGTGCGGAAGACTTTCAAGAGCTACGACTGCGAGATCCTCGAGGCCGGCAACGGCGTGGAGGGCCTCGCCCTCGCCGCCAAGTCGATGCCCGACCTGATCCTGCTCGACGTGACCATGCCCGTCATGGACGGCGTCGAGATGCTCACCAAGCTCAAGGCCGATCCCCAGCTCAAGGGCATCCCCGTCATGATGCTCACCGCCGAGGGCGGCCGCGACCACGTGCTCAAGATCGCCAAGATCGGCGTGCGCGACTACATCGTGAAGCCCTTCGAGGAGGACGTCCTCATCGAGAAGGCCGGCCGCATCATCGATCTCAAGCCGCTGGCCGACAGCCCGACCAAAGCCCGCTCACTCACCGACCCGGCCACCATCCTTGTCGTCGAGGACAAGCCCGCCATCATCCAGCAGATCCAGGAAGGCCTCAAGCATACGCCGTGGAAGGTCGTCGGCGCCACCACCCAGGGTGAGGCGATCGACTTCTGCACCAAGTCGCCCCCGGACATCGCCATCCTCAGCCTCTCCCTGCCCGACGAGTCGGCCTTTGCCCTCTTTCGCCTCCTGCGCACCAACGTGAAGACCAAGTACACGCCCGTGTTCGGCCTCGTCGTGAAGACCGAGGTCAACACCGTCCAGCAGGCGCAGACCGTCGGCTTCACCACCGTCATCACCAAGCCCATCGACCCGCTCGACCTTGAGGCCCGCATCGCCAAGGCGATGAACCTCGATACCTCGACGCGCTATTTCACCATCCAGGACGGGTTCTTCCTGTTCAAGATGCCGGAAAACAGCACGCCCGCCGCTCTCGCCGAGATCGCCACGTACCTGAAGCCCAAGCTCACCGAAGCGGTCGATGCCGGCCACAACAAGGCGATCATCAACTGCGAGGCGCTGAAATCCCTCCACATGGGCGTGATCAAGCAGCTCGTCACGGCCATGCAGCTGTGCAAGGACACGGGCGTCAACTACGCCCTGGTCGGCAACCACCAGCTCACGGCCGAGTGCAAGGGCTTCGAGGAAACCCGCTCCTGGAACTTCCACGAGACCCTCGAGGAAGCCAAGGCGAGCATCACGAAAGCGCCGGCGGCCAGCGCCGCCCCGGCCCTCGCGACTGCCTGAGGGAGTCCGCCCCCCGTCCCCATCCGGCACCCTTCTTGGGTGCCGTTTTTTTTTTGGGACGTTCGCTTCAATGCGTACCAGCGTCGGCCTGGCTGTCGCCGGCCTCGCGGGGGCCGGTCCGGTCATCAACGCCGGCGCCATGTGGCTGTTGGCCTGAATCCCACCGCGCCGGCCCGGCGGTGTCTCAATGCGGCGCGGCAGGTTTCGTGACCTGCCCGTTCAGGCAGCGATGCAGCGCGCCGGCGAGCTCCGCCAGCGCGGGCGGCTTGTCCAGGATCTCGCGCACCCCGATTTGGCGCAGCTTCGCCTGCTTGCCCGGCTCGATGAAACCGGAAAGCAGCAGCACCGGCAGCTCCGGTCGCCGCACCAGCGCCTGCCGGGCGAGTTCATCGCCGGGCAGACCCGGCATGGCCAGGTCGGTCACCAGCATGTCGAAGGGATTGGTATAGAGGAGCGCCAGCGCCTGGAAGGGCTCGCCGCAGTAGGTGGCCTGGTAACCCAGTTTCTCGATCAGCCGTGTGATCACGGTGCCGCTGTCCGGCTCGTCGTCCACCACGAGCACCCGCTCGCCCCGCCCACCCGGCAGGTCCGCCGGGGCCCCGGCCGGCGCCGGTGCCTCGGCCGGTGGCAGCGTCGGCAGGAAAATCTCGAACAGCGTGCCCCGGCCCGGGGTGCTGTGCACCCGGATCGCACCGCCATGCGCATGCACCACGCTGTGCACCACGGCCAGCCCGAGGCCCGTGCCCTTGCCCGCCTCCTTCGTCGTGAAAAAGGGCTCGAAAATACGTTCCAGCGTCTCGGCCTCCATGCCCGCCCCGTTGTCCTCCACCGCCAGCCGCAGGTGCGGGCCCGGCTGCAGCGGCTGATGGTCGGCGGCAAAGGCCAGATCCACCGCATACTCGGCCAGCGTCACCTGGATCGTGCCGCCCGCCTCGGGCAGCGCGTGCCACGCGTTGGTGCAGAGATTGAGGATGACCTGGTGGATCTCCGTGGGATCCGCCAGCACCGCCGCGCACCCGGGGTCCAGGTGGCTCTCTAGCCGGACCATCGCCGGCAGGGTGGAACGCAGCAGATCGAGCGACTCGTGGGCCACGCTTTGCAGCCGCACCGGGCTGCGCGATGACTCCGTCTTGCGGCTGAAGGTCAGGATCTGTTGCACCAGGCCCTTGGCCCGCTCCCCGGACTTCATCACACCCTCCAGCCACGGCACGGCCGCGTGCCCGGGCTCCAGGTCGGCGAGGCTGAGCTGCGTGAATCCCAGGATCCCGGTCAGGATGTTGTTGAAGTCATGGGCAATGCCCCCGGCCAGCGTGCCGAGCGATTCCATTTTCTGGGCCTGCCGCAGCTGGGCCTCGCTCCGCCGCAGGGCCGCCTCGGCCTCCTTGCGCTCGGAGATGTCCCGCAGCATGTTCCGGCCCTCGAGCACCCGGCCGTTCGCGTCGCGGACAAAATCCGTGTTTTGCTCGACCCAGAATTGCCGGCCATGCTTGGCCACCACGCGAAACTCACAGGTGACGTGCCGGATGGAGGGATCGTTGATCCACTGCCGGTACTTGGCCATGACCTGCGGCCGGTCCTCCTCGGCCACCAGCCGGAAGCTCGACTGGCCCACCAGCTCCCCGGGCGCAAAGTCGCCCAAGACGTACATGGCCGGGTTGCAATAGGTGAAGATGCTCCGCCGGTCCGCGATGTAGTTGCCCTGGCTTACACTCTCCACCAGCGAGCGGTAAAGCTGCTCGCTCTCCCGCAGGGCCGCGGTCTTGGCCTCGGTCACCTGGATGGCATCCTCGTAAACGGAGGCGTTGTGGATCGCCAGCGCCGCCAGCTGGGCCAGGAGCACGCCTTTTTGCCGGTCCTCCGCATTGAAGCACTGGTCGGCCTCGCGCATGAAGCCGAGCACCCCCAGGCAGCGCGGACCGTGCAGGATGGGGAAGAGCGCGATCGCCTGAAATCCCGCCTGCCGGTACTGCGGCGCCGGCTCCGCGCCCGCGATGAGGCCGTGCCGGATGACCGGCTCCCGGGCGTCGATGGCCTGCCAGGATAACGCGGCCTCCCGGCGGCCGGCCCGCTGGCCGCCCCGGGTGGGGCGCGCCCCGCCGTAGGCATGGGTCACCAGTTCGTCACCCTCCACCAGCGCCACCTCCACCTGCGTCGCCTCCAGCAGCGGCGCCGCGTGACCGGCCAGGGCCTCCAGGATCGCCGCGCGCGACCGGCGCTCCATCAGTTCCAGCGTGGTCTGGTTCAACGCCTGCAAAAATTCCAGCTGACGGGACGCGGCGAGCTCGGTGGCCTTGCGTTGGGTCACGTCGATGTTTGTGCCGATCATCCGGCTCGCGCGACCTTGCTCATCATGGCCGGTCACCCGGCCGCGGCTGTGCACCCAAAGCCATTCGCCCTGTTGGTCCCGGAAACGGTATTCCTGGCTGTATTCCGCCGTGCGGCCGGCAATGCAGTCAAAGGAGGCCTTCGTGGCCCGTCGGCGATCGTCGGGGTGGACCCGGGCCAGAAGCTCGCGGATCGGGGTGACGGTCTCGCCCGGCGGCCCGCCGAGCATGCGCGACCAGTTGCCATCCAGTTGGACGCGGTTGGCCGCGACGTCGTAGTCCCAGATGCTCGTCAGCGTGGCTTCCAGCGCCAACGCCAGCGCCTCGTCGCGACGACGGCCGGATTCACCCGGCCCCCCGGACGGGGCGGGGAGGGCCGGGTAGGCGGTTGACTCATGGGGTCTACAAGCCGTAGCGGACAACGCCGGGTCTGTCCAGCCGGCCGGTCGTCGCGGGGCGCCTGGTGCCAACCCGGCCCGCGGCCTTACCCGGCGGCCTGGGTGATCTGCTGCACCGCCTCGGGGGCGACCACGCGGTCGATGTCGAGCAGGGTTTTCACCTGGCCCTTCACCTTGGCCAGACCCAGCAGGTAGGAAGTGTCGATGTGGCAGCCGAATTCCGGCGTCGGCTCAATCTCGGCGTCGGTGAGGGTCACCACCTCCTCGACGCAGTCGACGATCAGGCCCATCTGCACCGTCTGGCCGCTGGCGGGCCGGACTTGCACCACCACGATGCAGGTGCGCTCGGTGAACTCGGCCTCGAGGCCGAATTTCACCCGCAGATCCACGATGGGGATCACGCGGCCGCGCAGGTTGATGACGCCCTTCACATAGGGGGGCAGTTGGGGGACCGGGGTGATTTTAAGCATCCGGATGATCTCGCGGACCTTCAGGACGGCGATGCCGTAGGCCTCGTGGGCGAGACCGACGGTGAGATATTTGCCGGCGTGACGCGCGGCGGTGGTGACGGTGGCGGGCTGGTTGCTCATGGTTTAACGGGCCGACGGCCCGCTGGGGTTTTATCGGCTCTTCCCCTTGCCGGTTGAGCACGATCTTCCACCGGCGAAGCGTTTTACCTTAAGCCGACCCGCGGCCCGCCGATAACGGGGACGAACCACCTACCTCCCCGGGCCTCATGCCTAAATCACCTGAGAATTACGCGGCGCTCGAGAACGCCGTCAACCGCCTCGCCTCCGAATCCATGCTGGCCACCGCCGGCCGCGACGATGGCCTTGTCCCGGCCTACAGCCTGGTCGGCGAACTGTGCGAACTGTGCAGCGGGCAACCCGCCCTGCGCGAGCCGCTGACCACGCTCCTCGCCGCGTTGGAAAAGTGCCTGGACTCCGCCCAGCCCTTCTCCGTCGAACTCCTCGCGCGCCTGCGCACCACGGTCGAGTGGCTCGGCTCCGCCATCGACGCCGTGCGCAACGATACGACCCTGCCGCCCGCGCCCGGAGCGGCCGCTCCCGGCACCTCGCCGGCCGGCGCACCCGGGGACAACCCGGCCGCCCCGAAAGCCGAGTCCCGCGATGTCCTGATGACCTTCCAGCTCGAGGACAACCAGGAGTTGCTCTCCGAGTTTCACGCCGAGGTCGTGGATCATCTGCAGCAGATCGAGGCCGCCCTGCTCTCGCTTGACCATGAGCCCGACAATCCCGAGGCGCTCAATTCCATCTTCCGCTCCTTTCACACCATCAAGGGCAACGCCGGTTTCCTCGGGCTCGTCCCGATGCACACCCTCGCCCACGAGGTGGAGTCGCTGCTCGATCTCGCCCGCAACCACAAGCTGCGCCTGAATTCGGTGATCATCACCGAGGTCCTGCGCAGCCGCGATGCGCTGCAGGCCCTCACCCAGCAGGTCGGGGTCGCCCTCGAACAGGGACGTCTCCCCGGCGAAATCATTCCCGTCAGCCACCTCATGGCCGCCGTCAAGCGCCTGGCCGTGCCCGATGGGGCTATGCCGGAGCCGGCTCCCGTCGAGGCCTTGGTGGTGCCGCCGCCCGCGCCCGTCGGGGCCGCGGCCCCGGTGCCCGAGCCGGTTGTCCCCGTCGCCGCCATCGCGCCCGTGGTACCCTTCGTGGCCGAACCTGCCCCCGCCGAGGCCGCGGCCGAGGCCGCCGCCCTGGCCGCCGCGGGCAACTCCGCCGCCAAGATCGCCGCCGGCGCGGAAAAAGCCGCCGCCGCCGGGCAGACCGTCCGCGTCAGCACCGAGAAACTCGACTCCCTCATGGATGTCGTCGGCGAACTCGTGATCGTGCAAAGCCAGATCATGGAATCCGCCCGCAGCATCGGCATGGAGAGCGGTTCGCCCCTGCAGCGCAATGTCACCCACCTCACCCGGTTGACCAAGGAACTGCAGCACACCTCGATGGCGCTGCGCATGATTCCGATCAAACCCACCTTCCAAAAGATGGAGCGCCTCGCGCGCGACCTCGCCCGCAGCTGCGTCAAGAAGGTCGCATTCGTCACCTCCGGTGACGAGACCGAGCTGGATCGCACCGTCGTGGAGGAGATCGCCGACCCGCTGGTCCACATGGTGCGCAACGCCATGGACCACGGGCTAGAGCCCGCCGATGTCCGCCTAGCCGCCGGCAAGCCCGAGACCGGCACCGTCCACCTCAGCGCCTACCACCAGGGCAGCAACATCGTCATCGAGCTCCGTGACGACGGCCGGGGCATCAACCCCGACGTCATCTACCGCAAGGCCGTGGAAAAGGGCGTCATCGCCCCCAACGCGACCCTCAGCCGCGAGGAGATCTTCGCCCTCATCTTCGCCCCGGGCTTCTCCACCGCCGAGAAGGTCACGGCCGTCTCCGGCCGCGGCGTCGGCATGGACGTGGTCAAGCGCAACATCATGAAGCTGCGCGGCAAGATCGAGATCAATTCCGAGGTGGGGAAGGGCTCCGTCTTCAAGATCAAGCTGCCGCTCACCATGGCCATCATCGACGGCCTCGTTGTGCGCGTCGGCCAGGACCGGTTCATCCTGCCGGCCACCTCCGTGCAGATGGCCCTCCGCCCCGCCCGCGACACTATCTCCACCATCCAGGGCACCGGCGAGGTCATGGAGCTCCGCGGCCGCATCCTGCCGCTGCACCGCCTCCACCGCCGCTTCAACATCACCGCCGACATCGAGAATCCGTGGGAGGGCATCGTGGTCATCATCGAGCACTCCGGCCGCACCTCCGCGCTGCTCGTCGACGAGATGGTCAGCAAGCAGGAGGTTGTCATCAAGAGCCTCGGTTCCTTCATGCAGGGCCTGCCCGGGGTCTCGGGCGGCGCCATTCTCGGCGACGGCAACATCGCCCTCATCCTCGACCCGGCCTCGATCCTCCAGGTCGCCTGATCCCCCTTACCTCCCTTTCCTCCATGAGCGCCCCTCTGCCCCCGACCATCGAGAAAGTCTGCGAAGCCGCGCTCAAGCTGCCTTGCGCGCCCTCGCTCCTGCCCCGCCTGTCCCAGGCCCTGCAGAGCGACTCCAGTTCCGCGCAGGACATCGAGCGCCTGATCTCCCTCGATCCTTCGCTCGCCGCCTGCACCCTCCGGCTGGCCAACTCCGCCGCTCTGGGCCGCGGTTCCGTCGCCACCGTCGAGGAGGCCGTCTTCCGGCTGGGCGCCAAGGAAATCTACCGCCTGGCCGCCCTCGCGCTGGTCGGCCGCTGGGAGGGTGGAGTCACCTCCGGCTTGCGCTGGTCCCCCGGCGACTTCAGCCGCCACGCCCTCTGCACCGCGATCGCGGCCGAGGTGCTCGCGAGCACCACAGAGCGCATCGATCCGCAGCTGGCCTACACCGCGGGTCTTGTCTGCGACGTGGGTAAACTCGCCCTGGCCCACAGCTGCCATGACTTCTACCCGGCCGTCCGTGTTTGCGCCGAGCAGACGAAATGCACCTGGGAACAGGCCGAGCGCACCGTGCTTGGCTACCACCATGCCGATGCCGGCACCCGGCTCCTCAAGGCCTGGAACTTCCCCGCGCTCTTCATCCGGGCGGTCGAGCACCAGTTCCTGCCCATGAGCGCCCCGGCGGATGCCCTGCCGCTGCTCGCTCATCTCCACGCCGCCAAATACCTCGCCACCTCCATGGGGCCTGGTGTGATGGAGGAGGGTTTTCTCACGCAGATCCACGGCGCTTTCCTCACCGAGTGGGGCTTTACCACCGACATCCTTGACTCGGCCATGCCGATCGTCCTCGAGAAAGCCTCGGCCCGTCTGGGCGAGAAGCTGCACAACGGCACGATCGCCCTGTGAAAAAGGCGGCCCGCTTACGGGCCGCCCCACGGTTTCGGCCTCCCGTCGAGGCCGCGTTTTCCAATCTGCGCCGGGACCATTCCTCGCGGTGGACTAGATCCCTGCGGAGGTGTTCCGGCATCGTAGCCTGGGCGGATCCTGCTGGCAGCCGCTGGCCCATCAGCCTGAGGTTCGGTCATCCCCGCAGACCCGTCAGTCGAACCTAGCCCAAAGTATCACGGATCAGGCCGGATCCGGGGTACTAATTCTTTAACCCAGACTCTCGCTCAACCCAGCGCGAGCTGGCTCTTGCCATTCGGGGTCACGAGTCGCACGTCACCGGTGCTCAATTCCAGATGCACCGTGCGGTTGAATGATCCACCCGTGTCGCTCTGCACGACGCGCAGCGCGTGGGTGTTGATGAAATCCATGGTGGCGCGGATGTTGCGCTCGCCGATCTTGAACGGGTCCTGGCCCGCAATCACGCTCGCGCCGCCGGCGATGAAGAGCTTCAGCCGGCCCCGTTCGGCCTTGAGGCCGATCAGCGCCTTGAAAAAGAGGGGCAGGCCCGTGTCGGCGAACATTGCCGGCTGCGTGATGGCCTTCTGCGGCGAGACCGAGGCCTCCGGCAGCATCAGGTGGAGGATGCCCCCGCACTTGGCGCCGGGATCATAGGCGATCACGCCGATGCAGGAACCCAGGGCATACGTGCTCAGCACGGTGCTGGCGTTGTTGGACACCGCCATGTCCCCCACGCCGATGACGACGCGCTGGGCAAACAGGGAGGCAATGGTGGGAGAGCCGCTCATGGGGATTACGGCCGGACCACCCGGGAGATGGGCCGGGTTGGGGAAAAGAGTAGGGAGGACATGGACCGCGTATGAGGGAATACGTCCGCGCGGCCCCGTACTTGAGGGCATTTCTGCGCCCGGATATTTTTTGTCAAAACACGCTACAGTCCCCCGCAACCCGTGCCGTTGCGCATCCTACCATGATGCACCCTGTAAACCACCTCCCGCGTGCGGCCGGCCTTTTCGCGCTGCTCGCGTTTTTCACCTCCGTGTCCGCTTCCGTCAGCGTCGGCACCAAAGACAATATCCAGATCGGCGGCTTCTTCAGCCAGGGCTGGATCCAAAGCTCCGGCAACAACTACCCCGTCGAGGCGAAGGACGGCACCTTCGACTTCCGCGAGATGGCGGTCAACGTCTCCACCACGGTCGGTTCCCACCTGCGCGTCGGGGCCCAGGGCTTCGCCCAGACCATCGGCAACTATGGCGATGACGAGGTTCTCCTCGATTGGGCGGTCGTCGACTACAACTTCCGCCAGGAGATCGGCCTCCGCGTCGGCCGGGTCAAGCTCCCGAAGGGCCTCTACGGCGAGGCCCTCGATGTGGACGCCGTGCGTCCCTTCGTCTTCCTGCCCATGTCGCTCTACAATCCCGTGGTGCGCGACTTCAACTCTGCTTTCAACGGCGGCATGCTCTACGGCTCGGTGGAACTCGGCCGCGCCGGGTCCGTCGACTACAAGGCCTTCTACGGTGAAATCCCGATGAAACCCAAGCAGGGCGTCGCTGACTTCTTCAACACCACCTCCCTGTACGCCAGCGCCGGCGTCAGCACCATCGGCATGGATCACACGGCCGGCGGCCACCTCCTGTGGACCACCCCGGTCAACGGCCTCAAGCTCGGCGGCTCTTACTCCGAGCTCAGCGAGCTCTACGCCAAGGGCCCCTTCGCCTTCTTCCCGGCGGCCAGCGTGAACCTCACGACTGACAGCTACACCTACGGGACCGTCTTCGGCGAGTATGTGACCGGCGACTGGACCCTCGCGGCCGAGTACCAGCGGGTCCGCGGCACCTTCGACATCATTAATCCCTTCTCCGCCAGCGTGGCGCGCACCGGCAGCACCAACTGGTATGTCTCCGCCGCCCGCCGTCTCAACGCGCGGTTCGAGACCGGCGCCTACTACAGTGTGCAGAAGGACGACTACTCCAGCACCGGCGAGCACAACTACGACACCGCCATCAGCTTCCGCTATGACGTCAATGAGAACGTCCTCATCAAGGCCGAGTACCACTGGATCGATGGCACGATGAACGTCTTCAACACGCCCCGCACCCCGAACGCGGTCATCAAGGACTCCTCCTCGTTCTTCGCCGTCAAGACCACGCTCAGCTTCTAAGTCCCCGGAATCCACCACCCATGAACACCTATTCCAAGCGCCTCCTCGCCGGCCTGCTGTTGGCCCTGGCCACTCTCCTGCCGGCCGCAGCCGCCCCCGTGCTCATCACCAACAAGAACGTGGCGGCCGAGAAAATCGACGCCGCCACCCTCAAGTCCGTCTTCCTCGGGAAGAAGGTCGCCTGGGATGGCGCCGGTCGCGTCGTGCTCGCCGTGCTCAAGTCCGGTCCCGTGGCTGAGGAAATCTACAAGGCCCACGCCGACATGAACGCCAGCACCTTCAACAACCACTGGCGCCGCCTCGCCATGACCGGCGGCGGCACCGCGCCCAAGGCCTTCGACTCGGAGGATGAACTCCGCAAGTTCGTCGCCGAGACCCCGGGTGCCATCGGCTTCGTCGACAGCGCCGCCGTCGACGCCACCGTGGCCACCCTCGTGCCCACCCCCTGAACCGTCGTTTCCGCCGATCCTTCCCTCCCATGGCCGCTTCTGCTTCCCGCCCAAACACGCTCAACCTGCGCCGCTCCTTCCTGGGCATCACGCTGGGCTTCGCCTTCCTGGCCGCCCTCATCGTGTTCCTCGGGGCGATCTCGTTCCGCCTCTCCCGTACCGGCTCCAGCCGCACGGCGGAGCTGAGCGAACGTCTGCTGCCCGGGCTCCAGTCCCTGGCGCGGTTGCAGGAACACGTGCTCAAATACAACCTCGCCAACCTCGAGTACGTCACGGGACGTGACGAGGAGACGCAGGCCCGGAAGCTGGCGCAAGCGGGGGCGCACCGGCGTGAGATAGGGGAGCATATGACCACCCTCGGCGGACAAATCGTATCCGCCGAGGCCCAGGCTGCCCAGGCTGACGTCCAGTCCGCGCTCACGCGCTACGACGCCAGCGTCGGCCGCCTG
This sequence comes from Lacunisphaera limnophila, assembly GCF_001746835.1. Taxonomy (NCBI): domain Bacteria; kingdom Pseudomonadati; phylum Verrucomicrobiota; class Opitutia; order Opitutales; family Opitutaceae; genus Lacunisphaera; species Lacunisphaera limnophila. Next base: position 2,599,392 of record NZ_CP016094.1, read on the forward strand.
CAGGAGGCCCTCAAGGCGAGTGACTTCGAGCGCGCCATGCAGATCCTCGACGGCGATGTCGCCCGCGACTACACCGCCGTGGAGACTGCGCTGACCGCCCTCAACAACCACGTCTTCACCCTCTCCAGTCACAACGGCCGGGCCACGCAGGAGGTCCTCGCGGACAACCTGCGCACGACCCTCATCCTCAGCTCCATCACCGCGGGTCTCGCCGTGCTGCTCGTCGCCGGCGTGCAGTTCCTCAACTACCGTGTCAGCCGTCGCTTTGGCTTGCTGTCCGTCTCCCTCGGCGACGAGGCCAGCGACATCAACGCCAAGGCCGCCGGCTTCAACGCCACCAGCACGCGCCTGGCCGACGGTTCCAGCGAGCAGGCGGCCGCCCTCGAGGAAACCAGCGCCTCCCTCGTCGAGATGGCCAGCATGACCAAACGCAACGCCGACTCCGCCCAGCAGGCCAAACGCATTGCCGCCGAGGCCCGCACCGCGGTGGATGCCGGCGCCGCCGGCATGCAGCGGATGACTGCTGCCATGACCGCGATCAAGTCGTCCAGCTCCGAGATTTCCAAGATCATCAAGACGATCGACGAGATCGCCTTCCAGACCAACATTCTCGCCCTCAACGCCGCCGTCGAGGCCGCCCGCGCCGGTGAGGCTGGCGCCGGTTTCGCTGTCGTCGCCGAGGAGGTCCGCGCCCTCGCTCAACGCAGCGCGCAGGCCGCCAAGGAGACCGCGGAGAAGATCGAGGCCGCCCTCCACAAGAGTGACGAGGGTGCCAAGGTCAGCGTCGAGGTCTCCGACATGCTCGGCACCATCGTCGGCCAGGTCCGCCGCATGGACGAACTCGTCGTCGAGATCGCCACCTCCTCCGGCGAGCAGTCCACCGGCATCACCCAGGTCAACGAGGCCGTGACCCGCATGGACCGCATCACGCAGGCCAACGCCGCCAGCGCCGAGGAATCGGCCGCCGCCGCGCAGGAACTATCCACCCAGTCTGCCCACCTGCAGGACCTCGTCGACGACCTGCGGCACCTGGTCGGGGCCCGGGCCAAGGCCAAGGCGCCCGCGGCGTCCCCTGTCTCGGTTCCCGTCCACAGCCCCGCGGCCCCGCGGCCGACCTCCTTTGCCTCGGCCGCCGCCGCCCCGGCCGCGCCCCGCGCCAAGGTCCCCGTCGCCGCCGGCTCTTCGGCCAGCGACGACAGCTTCTGGACCGGATCCTGAGCGTTCCCCCTGATCTTTGGTTAGGTGTGTAGGAAGGGCCCGCCGGTTAACGGCGGGCCCTTCTTTTTTGGCCGATTCCCACCCGCCGCTCCGTCCGCCTTCTCCCTCCGCCGGCGTCCTGGGTAGGCTCCCCTGCGTCAAGCCAACGGGACGTGTTGTCGAAACGGGTCTCTGGGGAATCTCTGCTCGTAAACGACTGCCACCAGCCCCCGGCAAAGCGAACTCAAGAGGCCGACATGCCACCTCTGAAAGGCTCGTGCTCCACCGTCCCGCGCGGATCTACCTCCAAGTAGTCTATTAAACTACGTCGGTCTCTCGCGGTTTCCGGCGATGTCCGGGTGTAGAGAGGGTCTCTCTGGATCTACGCTGCTGGCCCCGGGTCGGTCCTTAGTTGCGGTAAGGCCCGCCGGGGGGACTCTCCACCGGGTAAGCTCTCCGGGTGATGGTTACGGCCCCGGCACACCGTGGCTCCGGTCCGCGTCCCGGCGTTGGCCGAGGTCCGGCGCCGCTCAGGAATACACCAGCAGCCGCTGGCTGATGGGCGCGATCTGGTTGTGATCGCGGATCTTGTTGATCGTACCCGGACCGAGCAGCTGGCCCTCGCCGATGAGCAGCAGGCCGTGCGGGCTGTAGATGCCGGTTGCCAGCACCATGCCGGGCTCCAGCTCCTCGAGCAGGATCTCGCGCACACTGCGGGGCAGGTTCACGAGGTTGGAGACCTTCAGGAAAAGTCGGATGGCCTCGGGGTCGTAATGGGTGCCCGATTTGGCGAGCAGCTGGTCGATCGCCGCCTGCTTGGGCAGGCCGGACTCCACGTACCCGACCGCCACGGCCAGACAGCGCGCGGCCCACGGGATGCGTTTGCCGGCGAGGCCGTCCGGGTAGCCGGTGCCGTCGTAGCGCTCGTGGTGGCCGCGGATGATGGCCCCGGTCTCGGGTCGCGGATCCACCAGCGCCGCCAGGGTCTGGCTGTACACGGGGTGGTTCTGCATCGTCGCGCGCTCGCGTTCCGTGAGACTGGCCGGGGCGGAGCGGAACGTGCGCAGCAATTCGCGGGGCACGCCGATCAGACCGAGGTCGCAAAGCCAGGCGGAGGCATGCAGCGCGTGGCGTTCCGGTTCGCTGAAATGCTCGGTCTCGCCCATCTTGTTGGCGAATTCCACCAGCAGCTTGGCCTGGCCGCCCAGCACGGGGTCATAGGCCGTGAGGATGCGGCGGCAGAGCTCGAGCGAGCTCTCGTAGCGCGAGGATAACTCGGTGTTGGCCACATCCAGCTTGGCGCGCTCGGTCTCCAGGTCGCGGACCTTCTGTTCCAACTCGCCGTTGGCGACCGTCAGCTGGGCGTTGAGCTGCTGCGAGCGGGCCTGCAGCACCTCGTTGCGCATGATCAGGTCGTGGCGCTGGATCGCATTGCGTACCGTGGCCAGCAGTTCCTCGCGGAGCCAGGGCTTCGCGATGAAGCGAAAGATTTCACCCTTGTTGATCGCCTCGACGATGGTGGGCAGCGCCAGCACCGCGGTGATCAGGATGCGCGAGGCGTTCGGGTGCGTCTTGCGGCTCTCGACCAGGAAGTCCAGGCCGAGCATCTCGGGCATGCGCTGATCGGAGATGATCACCGCAAACTGCCGCTCGGCGAGGATGGCCAGCGCCTTGATCGGGCTGGAGCAGGCGACGACATGGTAGCGCTCGCGCTCGAGCGTTTCCTTCAGGGCACCCAGGACGACGGGTTCGTCGTCCACGATGAGAATAGTGTGGCTCAGGGTCGGATCACTCATGGCGGTAGGCCGCCGGGGTGGGCGGGGTCGAATGGGAGAGGGGGGCGAGAAAATGCGCGGTCAGGTGGGCCGCCATGCGGTCAAGCGGCAGCTGGCGCTGGGCGCCGCCGTTTTCCCAGGCGGCCTTGGGCATGCCGTAGACGATGCAACTGGCCTCGTCCTGCGCGAAGGTGCTGGCGCCCTTTTCGCGCAGCCGCAGCAGGCCCTCGGCGCCGTCCTTGCCCATGCCGGTAAGCACGCCCGCGATGGCGTGCGGGCCGGCCCCGCAATCGGCGGCCGACTTGAACAGCAGGTCCACCGCCGGGCGTTGATGCCAGATCTGGGGGCCATCCACCACCCGCACGCGGTAGTGGTCGCCCTGCCAGGCCAGCATCAGGTGGAAGTTGCCCGGGGCCAGCAGGGCCATGTTGGGGTCGAGTCGTTCGCCGTCCACGGCCTCGCGTACGGGAAAGGCGCAGAGGCCGTTCAGCCGGTCGGCGTAGGCCCGGGAAAAGCCGGCGGGGATGTGCTGCACGATGGCGATGCCGGGCAGGCCGGCGGGCAGGGCGGTGAGCACCTCGCGCAGGGACTCCGGTCCCCCGGTGGAAGCGCCGAGCAGGATGCAGGCCCGCCGGTCGATGCGCAGCCGGCCGGGGAGGGCCCGGGCGCCGGTCGGCGCCACGCCGGCGCGGCGAATCCGCGCCACCGCCGCGGTCTTCACCATGGCGATGAGCTGCGGGCCGAGGTTGCCAAAGGAACTCGAGCCACTCGGCTTGCCGAGCACATCCACCGCGCCGAGGCGCAGCGCCTCGAGCGCAAAATCCGAGCCGCGCTGCGACAGCGAGCTCAGCACGATCACCGGCAGCGGCCGGTGCTCCATCAGCAGCCGCAGGAAGGTCAGCCCGTCCATGCGCGGCATCTCCAAATCGAGCGTCACCACGTCCGGCTGCAGTTCGCGGATGCGGTCCCGCGCCTCGTAGGGGTCCGCCGCGGTGCCGACCACCTCGATGCCCGGATCGGCGGCGAGGGTGTCCGTCGCCACCTTTCGCACGAAGGCGGAATCATCCACGATCAGCACCCGGATTTTGCGCGACGGATTCATGGTCAGGAGGCCGGCGCCCGGCGGTACGTCGCCGGTCGCACCGTTTGCAGAGAATGGTTGATGCCGGTGAGGCTTTCCGAGTGCCCGACCAGCAGATAGCCGCCCGGCACGAGCCGCCGGGCCAGGCGGTTGACCAGCTCCTCCTGCGTCTGCCGGTCGAAGTAGATCATGACGTTGCGGCAAAAGATCACGTGGAAGGACTCGTTGAGCGGGGAGTCGCGCTCGAGCAGGTTCAGCTGGTGGAAGGAGAGCCGTTCGCGCAGCTCGGCCCGCACGCGGTAGTTGCCCTCCTGCGGCCCGATACCCTTCTGGAAATGCTTGCGTACCACCGGCACCGGCAGCCGGCCCACCACGTCCTCGGTGTAGATCCCCTGGCTGGCGCGCGCGAGGATGCGGTGCGAGATGTCCGTGCACTGGATGTGCCAGTCCCAGCCGGCCGGCATCGCCTCAGCCAGTGTGATGGCGAGCGAGTAGGGCTCCTCACCCGAGGAACACGCCGCGCTCCACGCGAGGAAGCGCGGCCAGTTCTCCGTGCGCCGGCGCTGCTGCATCTCCGGGATCACATGCGACCGCATGAAGTCGAAGTGGGCGTTCTCGCGGAAGAAAAACGTGTGGTTGGTCGAGATCGCATCGATGAGATGCGACAGCTCCTCGGTCGCCTCGGGCGAGCGCAGGAGCTGGCAGTATTCGGTCACGGTGCCGAGGTTGGTGGCCCGCAGTCGCTTGCCCAGACGGGCACTGACCATCTCGCGCTTGTCGGCGTCAAGACAGATGCGGCTCCGTTGGTAGACCAACTGGCGGATGAAATCGAACTCACTTTCCCTCATATGGTTTTATCCCCCTAGGCATCGGCCTAAACCGGGCGCGATTAAGGCCGCTGCGTAAAAAAAGCGGCCGGACCCCGCCGCCTGCCCGGCAAATTTTGCCTTCGGTTCGGGCGGCTGGTGGTGGCGCGGTGCGTCGCGCGGAGAGAAAAATATATCACCTTACCTATCAGGGGTTACAGCGCTGTGTGCCGAGGGTGGCACGCCGCATGTTATGGTTCGGGCATGATCGACCCGGTTTTCCAGTCCCAAAACTACCTCTTGGCCAGGAAGCTTCTCGATGCCAGCGCCCTGCAGCAGGAGGCCATCGCTTCCAACATCGCCAACGCCGAGACCCCGGGCTACCGCCGGCTCGATGTCTCGGCGGATTTTGCCGAACAGCTCAAGGCCCGCACCCAGTCCGGCGAGATCACCCGCGGGGGCGCCGCCTCCCTCCAGCCCACGCTGGTCCAGGATCCCTTCGCCCGCTCCGTGCGCCCCGACGGCAATTCCGTGGAGATCGAGAAGGAACTCCTCGCGATGAACAAGAACGCCGTCGAGTACGAGTTCCTCACCGAGGTCATCTCCGGGAACATCAAGCAGCTCAAAATGGCCATCACCGGCCGCAGCACCTGATCCCCGCCATGAATCTCATCGCCGGCGTCGACATCACCGCAGGGGCCCTCAACGCCCAGAAACTCCGCCTCGATCTCGTCGCGCAGAACATCGCCAACGCCCACACCACCCGCACCCCCGAGGGTGGGCCCTACCGGCGCAAGATCATCTCGTTCGAGAGCGAACTCGTGAAACGCGCCGGGGGTGCCTCCCTCACCAGCGTCAGCGTTTCCGGCATCACTTCCGACAAGAGCCCCGGCCAGTCCGTCTACAATCCCCAGCATCCCGATGCGGGTCCCGACGGCTCCGTCATGATGCCCAACGTCAACCTCGCCTTCGAGATGGTCGACCTCATCACGGCCACCCGGGCCTACGAGGCCAACCTCTCCGTCGTCAAGAACGCCCGCAACCTCGCCATGAAGGTCTTCCAGATCGGCAAGTGACCGCCCGCCCCTGATCTCTCCGCCCCATGTCTCCCATCGGCTCCACCTCCGCCCTCTCGGCCTTCCCGCTCCAGCCCCTCGACGTCGCCCAGACCGGGGCGCGTATCGCCGCCCCGCTGCCCGACGGCATGCGCCTGGCCGCACCGACCGAGAGCTTTGGCAACATGCTCGACGGCCTCGTCTCGACCGTGGCCGAGAAACAGGCCGCCTCGGCCAACCTCACCAAGAGCGTCCTGCTGGGCGACAGCGACCAGCTCCACCAGAGTGTCATCGCCATGCAGGAGGCTTCCGTCGCTTTCACCCTGATGGTCGAGGTGCGCAACAAGCTCGTCGAGTCCTACCAGGAACTCATGCGCATGCAGGTGTGAGCCGCCTGAGCTTCGGAGCCTAATTCCCTGATCCCAGCACCCATTTCATGAAGAAATTTGCCCAGTCCCTCCTCGATCTCTGGTCCCACCTCGGGCTCAACCAGCGCGTGTCCCTCATGGTCGCCGCCCTCGCCGTCATTGGCGGTATGGTCGCCGTGGTGCTCTGGTCCCGCCGGCCTGACTACCAGCTGCTGTACGCCCGCCTCGGTGACAAGGACTCCGCCGCCATCATCAGTCACCTGCAGACGCTCAATATCCCGCACCAGATCTCTTCCGGCGGCAGCACCGTCTCGGTTCCCGCCGACCGCGTCCACAAACTCCGCATGGATCTCGCCGCCAAGGGCATCCCCAGTGGCGACGGCGTCGGCTTCGAGATCTTCGACAAGGGCCAGTTCGGCCTGAGCGACTTCGTCCAGCGGACCAACTACCTGCGTGCCATCCAGGGCGAACTCGCCCGCACCATCAGTCAGCTCGCCGGCGTCCGCGCCGCGCGCGTGATGATCGTCCAGCCCGAGAACCGCCTCCTCCTCACCGACAACGGCGTCAAGCCCACCGCCTCCGTCTTCGTGGACCTCGGTGGCAGCCGCCTCGAGATCGACCAGGTCAACGCCATCCGTCACCTCGTCGCCAACTCCGTGCAGGGCCTCGTGCCCGATCAGGTGGCCGTCGTCGACAACCGCGGCCACGTCCTCTCCGAGGCCCTCAAGCAGGATCCGACCCTCGGCACCGCCTCCTCCCAGATGCGCTACAAGCAGCAGGTCGAGGACTACCTCGCCAAGAAGGTCGAGACCATGCTCGCCCAGGTCATCGGCCCCGGCCAGGCCGTCGTCCGCGTCTCCGCCGATATCGAGACCGAGGCCACCTCCATCACCGCCGAGGTCTTCGACCCGGAGGGCCAGGTCATCCGCTCCCAGACCCAGACCGACGACATCAACAACACCAGCGAGACGCGCTCCGGCGGTGGCGCCGTGGGCGTCAGCGCCAATGTCCCCGAGAAGGCCGCCTCCGCCGAGACCGTCACCAACCGGCCCACCTCCACCAGCGAGCAGAACCGGAAGAACCGCACGACCACCTACGAGATCAACCGCACCCTCACCAACACGACGCGCAACCCCGGCACGATCAAGAACGTCACTGCCGCCGTCCTTGTCGCCCAGCGCCCCCCGCTGGTCCCGGCCGCCGCGGCCACCCCGCCCGCCGAGGGTGCGGCCGCCCCGGCGCCCCAGCCTCAGCCGCGCTCCGCCGAGGAGCTCAATGCCCTCCGGCAGGTCGTCGTCAACGCCCTGGGCCTCAAGCCCGAGCCCGGCCAGACCCTCGACACCATCGTCACCCTTCAGGAGGTCGCCTTCGCCGTCGAACCCGTCAGCGACCAGATCCAGGCCATCCAGACCGAGAACAAGTGGCAGGGCTGGATCGAGGCCGCCAGCCGCTGGTCCGCCGTGGGCGGCGCCGGTCTCGTGCTCCTCCTCTTCCTTCGCATGCTCTCCCGCCAGAAGCCCGAGCCGGTTCCGGTCGAGGTCCTCGCCATGCCGCCGGAGCTCGCCGCCCGCTCCCTCCAGAACGGCAACGCCGTCACGCCCGAGATGCTCAACGAGCTGATCCGCCAGAAACCCGCCAACATCGGCACCGCCCTGCGCGACTGGGTCGGCACCCCGCCTGCCGCCGCCGCCAAGAACAACTGAGCCGTCTCAGATCAGAAATCCAAAATCTGAGATCTATCCCTCCCCATGGCCGACATCGATTATCCCAAGCTCACCCGCCAGCAGAAACTGGCCGTCTTCCTGATCTGCGTCGGGCCGGAGGCCGCGGCCGAGGTGCTCAAGCAATTTGACGACACCGAGATCGAGAATCTCTGCCGCGAGATGGCCGGTTTTCCCATGATCCCCGACGCCGTGCAGAAACAGGCCTTCGAGGAATTCGCCGGCGTCGTCGCCGGTGGCGTCCAGTCCGCCTCCGGCGGCATCAACTTCGCCCAGCGCACGCTCGAGATCGCCAAGGGCGGCCACAAGGCCTCCGCCATCATCGGCCGCGTCGGCCCCGCCTCCGGCGCCTCCCTCGATGTCATCAAGGACATCTCCGAGATGGAGGGCCGCCAGATCTACAACCTCATCAAGCACGAGCAGCCCCAGACCATCTCGTTCATCCTGTCCTACCTCGAGCCGGCCAAGTCCGCCGAGGTGTTCCCGCTCCTCAGCCCTGAGTTGCGCGAGGAGGTGCTGGAGCGCCTCGGCACCATCGAGTCCACCTCGCTCGACCTCGTGAACAAGATCGCCCGCAGCCTGGGCAAGCACTTCGACAACAAGACCCGCCCCGCCTTCCACCACAGTGGCGGCGTTCGCGCGGTCGCCGGTCTCCTCAACAGCCTGGAGAAGGATCTCAGCAAGACCCTTCTCGGCCGCCTCGAGGAGCGCAACGCCGCCCTCAGCGCCGCCATCCGCAAGAAGCTCTTCAGCTTCGAGGACCTCAACCGTCTCCAGTCGGCCGACCTGCAGCGCATCCTGCGCGAGGTGGACTCGAGCAACCTTGCCATCTCGATGAAGTCCGCCAGCGAGGCGCTCCGCACCAAGGTCATGTCCGGCCTCTCCAAGCGTGCCGCCGAGGGCCTCAAGGAGGAAATCGAGCTGCTCGGGCCGGTCCGCCTCAAGGACGTCGAGGCCGCGCAGGACGTCATCATCCAGGCCGTCCGCCGCCTCGAGGAGGAGGGCCAGATCTCCATCGATTCCGATTCCCAAGCCGTCGTGGCCTGACCCCCATGCACGATTTCATCCAACGCCTCAGCTTCCACGCCCCCCGCGACCTGCCCTCGGCGCTCCCGCCGGCCGTGCCCGAGTGGGTTCGCCTCAGCCTGTTGCGCAGCTTCGGGGAGGATCACCCCACCGGGGTCCGGCCCGCGTTCGCCCCGCCGGCGCGTCCCCCGCGGCGCACCCGCCCCGCCGGCCGCCCGGCCCGCGCAAAAGCCGCCGCCTGACCCATGGCCTTCGCCAAGCTCATCGCCTTCGACCGTCCGCTCGCCGGTGCCGTCCTGCCCGGCCGCGGGGGGCCCCTGTTCACCGAGACCGAGGTCGCCGCCCGCGCAGAGGCCGCCTACCGCAAGGGCGTCGACGCCACCCACTCCCTGATGGACCAGCGGCTCGTGGACATGCGCGTGGAGATGGAGCAGCTCAGCGACGGCGTGCTCCGCCAGCTCACCACCGTCGAGGCCGCCACGCTGGCCCAGTTGCGCGAGGCTTTGCCCGCCCTCGCCATCGACATCGCCCGCCGCCTGCTCGCCGGCTTCGAGCCCCCCGCGGCGCTGGTGGAGAAACTCTGCCACGAGGCGCTCGAGCAACTTTTTCCTGAACGCGAGGGCCTGGAACTCTCCCTCTGCCCCCGCGACGCCGCGCTCCTTGAGCAGGTCAACCCGGGCTGGATCGCCCGCTACCCCGGCCTGAAGGTCAAGTCCGACGCCAACCTTGCCCCGGGCGACTGCCAGGTCCGCAGCCGCTTCGGCCTCACCGACGCCCGGCAGTCCACCAAGCTGGCCGTGCTCTCCCACGGCCTCACCGGCGAATGAACCCGGCCCGCCCCCTTTTCCCGGAGACCCACCCATGAGCACCGCGACTATCGGCCCCCTGATCGATGTCCTGCGCTCCCAGGTGCGCCACGCGCCGGCCGTGCAGCGCGTGGGCACCGTCACCGGCATCGCCGGCCTCATCATCGATTCCGAGGGCCCCAACGTCGGCCTCGGTGAGATCTGCGTCGTCCGTTCGCCCCGCACCGGTTACTCGGTCCGGGCCGAGGTCGTCGGCTTCCGCGAACACCGCGTGCTGCTCATGCCGCTCGGCGACACCGCCGGCCTGCACGTCGGCTGCGAGGTGGCGGCCGCCGACCGGCCGCCGCTGCCCATGCCCGGCCCCGAGTTGCTGGGCCGCGTGCTCGATGCTCTCGGCCGCCCGATGGACGGCCTCGGCCTGCTCCCGCTTGACCGCTCCGAGCACGACAACAAGCCGCCGCACCCGCTCCGTCGCCAGCGCATCAAGGACCCTCTCCCCACCGGCGTGCGCGCCATCGACACCTTCGTCCCGCTCGGCCGCGGCCAGCGCCTCGGCCTCTTCGCCGGCTCCGGCGTCGGTAAGTCCACCCTCCTCGGCATGATCGCCCGCGGCTGCAACGCCGACGTGGTCGTCGTCGCCCTCGTGGGTGAGCGCGGCCGTGAGGTCCGCGAGTTCATCGAGAAGGACCTTGGCCCCGAGGGCCTCAAGCGCGCCGTTGTGGTCGTGGCCACCTCCGACACCTCCGCGCCACTCCGCCTCCGCGCCGCCTTCACCGCGACCTCCATCGCCGAGTCCTACCGCGATGCCGGTAAGAATGTCCTCCTGATGATGGACTCGGTCACCCGCTTCGCCATGGCCCAACGCGAGATCGGCCTCGCCATCGGCGAGCCGCCGACCACCCGCGGCTACACACCGTCCGTCTTCGCCATGCTGCCGCGCCTGCTCGAGCGCACCGGGGCAGGGGAGCATGGTTCCATCACCGCCATCTACACCGTCCTCGTCGAGGGCGATGACATGAACGAACCCGTCGCCGACGCCGTGCGCGGCATTCTCGACGGGCACTTGGTGCTCTCGCGCCAGCTCGCCCACTTCAATCATTACCCGGCCATCGACGTGCTCGAGAGCGTCAGCCGGCTCACCCGCGACATTTGCGCGCCGGACGAGGTGGCTCACGCCGCCGCCGCCCGCGAGCACCTCGCGCTCTACCGCAAGAACGAGGACCTCGTGTCCATCGGCGCCTACCAGAAGGGCTCCAGCCCGGCGCTCGACAAGGCCATCGCCCTCAGCGAGCCGCTCAAGCAGTTCCTGCGGCAGGGCGTGAACGAATTTTCCTCCCGTCCGGAAAGTTACCAACGCATCAAAACCATCGTCGCCCCATGAAAAAGTTCCGCTTCCCCCTCCAGCCCGTGGGCGTCCTGCGGTCCCATCAGGAACTGCGCGCCCGCGAGGTCTTTGCCGCCGCCGTCCACGTCTACGTCCAGGCCGAGGAACGGCTGGCCGCGCTCCGCCAGCGCGTGGCCGAGCTGGCCGAGGTCCTCTTCCACGGGCGGACCGACCGCTTCCTCGCGGCCGATGCCGCGGCCCTGTTCCGGGTCTATCGGGGCGAGTGCAATACCGTCATCGAGGTCGAGCGCGAGGTCATCGAGGCCCGCGCCGCCATGCAGGCCCGCCGCCAGGAATACATCGAGGCCAACCGCCGTCTGAAGACCGTCCAGAAGCTGGAGGAGAAGGCCCGCGAGCGCCACCGGCTGGAGCTGCTCCGCGCCGAACAGGGTGAACTCGACGAACTCGCCGGCTTCCGCGCCTTCCGCTCTCCCGTCCTCTCATGAACAAGGTAATCGCCAATCCCGCCTTCGTCGCCGTCCTCGGCATCCTCTCCGGCACCCTCATGGGCCTCGGCTGGTTTCTCCGCGCCGGCGAGCTGCTCATGACCCAGCTCATGGCCACCATCCCCGCGCCCGTCGTGGTCGAGGGCAAGGCTCAGGGCTGGGATTTCTGGACCATCGAGATCGAGGGGCTCTCCTCCGAGTTGAAGGAGGAACGCGCCCGGCTCCGGTCCCAGGCCGAGACCCTCAACCAGCGTGCCGCCCGTCTCGCGTCCGAGCAGCAGGAGCTGTCCAAGATCCGCACCGACATCGAGGGCATGCGCGCCGAGATCGCCCGCAAGGTCATCGAGATCACCGCTGACGAGGCTCGCAACCTCAAGTCTCTCGCCGCCACCTACGCCACGCTCAGCCCCGCCGCGGCCGTCTCCATCCTCCGCGAGATGGACGATACCACCGTTGTGAAGATCCTCTCCTTGATGAAATCCGACGTTGTCGGCCCGATCTTTGAGCAGATGGCCATCACCCCCGGCCCCGATGGCACCATGGCCAAGCGCGCCGCCGCCCTTTCCGAAAAACTTCGTCTGATGAAGTCCACCAAGACCGCCTCCTGATTATTCCTCCGGGGGGCCAAGGCCGGCCCCATTCCGGTTCCAAGGATGGATTCTTCCCATGAATTCCACCTTGCCCACTTTCCTCGCTGCTCCTGCTGCCGCCGCCGGCCCGGCCCCCGTCAACGCCGCCCTGGCCGGCTTGCTTTCCGCGCCGGCCGGCACCCCGGCCGGTGACGGCCCCACCGCGTCCCCGGCGGATTTTTCCACGTGGATGCCGGCCACCTCGTCGGCGCAGGTCCTGCCGGGCCCGTCCGCCCCAACAATACCCGCCGTCGCCGCGGGCCTCCGTTTTAATGCCGCGCCGATGCCTATCCCAGGCACGCCGCCCTCCGATCCGGCTGGCCCCGTGTCACCGGGTGACGCTCCCGCCGCGCCCGCCGAGCTTGTGTTTATTTGGAACCGCCAGGTCGCGGCGACGGAATCTGCCCCGAGTGGAGCACGGCCGGCCCGCGCCCCGGACGTACCGGCGGAAGTGTCGGACGAAATCCGGCAACAAGCCGTCGCGTTTGTGGCCTCCTTGCTCCACTCGCTCCTGCCCTCGGTTACACCCCCGGCCATTCCTTCCTCCGGGTCTTCCACTCCGGGTGCGTCCCCCGCGACCACGATCGGGGCCGGCGCTGTCCGCGACGCCTTCCCAGGCCCGATCCCCACCTCATTCGCTCCGGGGATTTCCCAGGACAGCTCATTCGACCCGCGTGCCGCGACTGTATTTTCCCCGAACCTGACCAGCCCCGGGGCCGGGTCCCGCCAGGCCACCGCGACGGATCGGCCTGATTCGCGGGTGCCGGGTACTGCGTCGCCGGTTGTTCCCTCGGCGGATGCCGAACTCGCATCCGTTCCCAACGCTCCCGCCCCCCTTCCATCCCCGGTGTTCGTGCGCGGCGGAGATGGCGCGTTGGAGCTCAGACTCCCGCTCGCCCCCGTCCCGGAGCCGCCGGCCGGCGAGTCTACCCTTGCCGATGCTCCGGTCGAATTCCACGCGGAGCTGCATCTCCCCGGCGAACCCGTCGTCCGCGTGGAGTCCGCCGGCTTTGCCACCGCGGCCGTGTCCACCGCCGCCGCCATGGGCGCTCCCGGACTCAACCCGGAAAAAATTGCCGCAAAAAAACCGGCCCCGGCCCCGTCTCTGGCGAGCCGCCTGGAGGCTGTTGAAAGAAAATTTGTATTCACTGGGGACAAGCAGGTTAGCACCAGGTCACCCCGGGCTGGCATCGCCGTTGCTCAAACGGATGCCATCATGCCAGCCGCCCCGAATGAGGAATCCCGCGCCGTCCGCAGTCTCCCCGACTCGACGGTTCTGCCGGTGCGCGCGGATTTTTCTGTGGCTCAGTCCCCCGCGGAGCGAATCACCGCGCCGGCGCCTGGGCCCTCGGGGTCCGCTTTTGCCGGCCGCGCCGTCGAGACCGTCACCGGCCTCATCGAGGCGCAATTCTCCGCCAGCATGCAGAAGACCGGCAGCGTCCACCTCCGCCTCCACTTCGGCGGCGAGGATCTGAGCGTGCACGTCGCGATCCGCGATGGGGCCGTCCACACCGACTTCCGCACCGATTCCGCCCCGCTGCGCGCCGCCTTGGAGCGCGAGTGGTCGGCCGTCACCGCCGCCGCCCCCGGGCAGATGCAACGCTACCTCGACCCGGTCTTTTCGCCCCATACGCCCACCGCGTCGGCCTCCGCCGACAGCGACGCCCGCCAGCCGGCTGGTCAGCAGGCGCAGTCCGACGCCCAGCACCGGGCTCCGCGCGAGGGCTTTTCCGACCATCCCACCTTCAACCGCCGCTCCCTCGTCGGCGAAGCCTTTAGTCCCGAGCCGGCCACCCCGCGCGTGGCCGCCTTCTTGCCCACCTCCGTCCGCCTCTCCGCCCTCGCCTGAACTAAACCAAGTAAGAGGTAAGAATTAAGAAGGAAGAAAGTCAGAACATCCAAACCAATGCCCGCCCGCTCGATTTCTTAATTCTTCCTTCATCCTTCTTCCTTTCCCTTCCTCCCATGCCCGTCTCCGCCACCGAATCCGCCAGCGCCTCAAGCACCCTAGCTTGGGGCAATTCCACCACGGCCGCCCGCACGCTGAAGAAAACCTCCCTCGGCTCCGACGATTTCATGAAGCTCCTGGCCGTACAGTTCCAGAGCCAGGATCCCATGAAGCCCATGGAGGATACCGCCTTCATCGCCCAGATGGCCCAGTTCACCTCCCTTGACCAGAGCAACTCCCTCGTGCGCGAGATGGGCTTGCTTCGGTCCGACCAGCAGAATCTGACCGCCAGTGGCATGCTCGGCCGCACGGTCACCGTTAGCGATGCGGACGGTCTGCCCGTCAGCGGCCAGGTCACCGCGGTCGAGAATACCGCCAAGGGCCCCGTCCTCATCATCGACGGCAATAAGTACCCGCTCTCCACCGTCCAGCGCGTGGAGTACACCCCCTATTCCCCCGCCGAGCTTCCGCCCGCGGCCTGAACTTAACCACCAACCCAACATCCCACCATGGCACTCATCGGCACCCTCACATCCGGCGTCAGCGCCCTTCGCACCTTCGGCAAGGGCCTCGAGGTGATCGGCAACAACATCGCCAACATCAACACCACCGGCTACAAGAGCTCCCAGGCGAGCTTCTCCGACAGCTTCAGCAACACGCTGCGCAATTCCTCGCCGTCCAGCGGCACCGCCTCCAGCCAGTCCGCCCTGCAGATCGGCACCGGCGTGCAGCTCTCGGGCATCACGACCAATTTCACTCAGGGCGCCCTCAACAGCACCGGCAACGTCACCGACCTCGGCATCTCCGGCAAGGGCTTCTTCATCGTGCGCGATGCCACCAGCGGCACGCAGTATGCCACCCGCGACGGCCAGTTCCGCGTGGATGACAATGGGTACCTCGTCACCGGCGGCGGCCAGCGCGTGCAGGGCCTCGTCGGCGGCACCGTCGACGACCTCCAGATCGGCGCGGCGCTGCCCGTCGGCGCCCAGCTCCAGGCCATCAGCTTCGACAGCCAGGGCAACCTCGTGGAGTCCTACTCCGATGGCACCTCCGCCGTGACCGGCCAGCTCCAGCTCCAGAACTTCAGCGACCTCTCCGCCCTCATGCGCGAGGGCAACAACCTCTTCACCGGCCTCTCCGCGGCCGGCCCGGTCGGCGGCGGCATCCTCGCCGGCGCCAACGACCCCGGCTCCGACGGCCTCGGCACCATCCAGGCCGGCGTGCTCGAGTCCTCCAACGTCGACCTCACCGACCAGTTCTCCCAGCTCATCACCACCCAGCGCAGCTTCCAGGCCGGCTCCCGCCTCATCACCGTGTCCGACACCGTGCTCGAGGATATCGTCAACCTGAAGCGCAGCTAAGCCCTAACCGCCCCGACCCATGGCCGCCAAAACCGATGCCAAGGAAGCGCCCGCCGCGCCGGAGAAATCCGGCACGGCGCCCGCCGAGTCCCCCAAGCCCGCCTCCGGTGGCGCCCTCAAGACCTGGCTCCCCGTCCTGCTCGCCGTGGTCGTGGCGCCCGCCGCTTGCTGGGCGGTCGCCGAGTTCGTCCTGCTCCCGCGCCTGCAGCAAAAGCTCACCGCCGTTGTCGCCCTGGGGCCCGAGGCCGCCGCCCACGCCCTGCCGGCGGAGGCCCACGGCGAGGCGAAGAAATCCGGGCATGGCGGCGGCAAGGAAGAGGCCGGCGGCGCCGGTGACACCTACGAGTTCACCAACGTCGTCGTGAACCTCTCGGGCACGATGGGCACGCGCTACCTCAAGACCAGCTTCGTCGTCACCGGCACCAAGCCCGGCACCGTCAAGGAAGCGTTCGAATCCAACAAGGCCCGGCTCACCGATGTCACCCTCGGCGTGCTTTCGTCCCTCAGCCTGGCCGACCTCGAGGAACCCGGCGCCAAGAACGTCCTCCGCGAGAAGCTCATCACCGCCTACAACCAGGCCCTCGGCGGCGCCGTGGCGGACCAGGTCTACTTCTCCGACTTCGTCATTCAATAACCCACCCCGCGACCCACCATGGCCGAGGATCCCAATAAAGCCGCCACCGACTTTCTCGACCAGTCCGAGATCGACAAGCTGCTTGCCCAGGGTGGCGCGGGCGATTCCGCGCTGGCGAAGCGCACGCTCATCCGGGCCGACGGCCGCCGCACCACCGGCACCGATGTCATCAAGGTCGAGCCCTACGACTTCCGCAACCCGGCCTTCCTCTCCGAGGTCGAGCTGCGCCGCCTGCGCCTCGTGCACGAGGACTTCATCCGCTACCTCAGCGCCCGGCTCTCGCTTTTTCTCCGCATGGAGTTCGGCCTCAAGATGGCCAAGCTCACCACGGTCAACTACGCCAAGTTCACCGAGTCGCTGCCCAGCCCGACCCATATCTGCCTCTTCAAGGCCGAACCGCTCACCGGCGTCAGCGTCCTCGACATCAACCCGCGCCTGGCCCTCACCATCGCCGACCGCCTCCTCGGCGGCCGCGGCCACTCCGTCAAGACCGAGCGCTACCTCACCGAGATCGAGGTCGCCCTGTTGGACGACGTCGTGCACATGATTCTCGAGGAGTGGTGCCACCAGTGGAAGAACGAGCAGGAACTCACCGCCCTGATCGTCGGCCATGAGAACAGCGGCCGCTTCCTCCAGACTTCCCCCAAGGACGCCGTCGTCCTCGCCATGACCCTCGAGGCCAGCTTCGGCGACTGTTCCGAGCAGATCCAGATCGGCGTGCCTTACTACACCATCGAGCCACTCGTCCGCAAGATGCAGGCCCGCCGCCAGAAGGACGCCAACATCACCACCACCGTCGCCAAGAAGGCCTCGTGGCAGGAGGCCTACTCCAGCATCCGCATGCCGGTCCGCGCGGAATGGGACACCTTCTCCGTCTCCCTCCGCGAGATCACCGACATGCGCGTCGGCGACGTCATCGAGATGCCCGCCGAGCAGATCCGCCAGACCAACATCCTCCTCAACGGCGTGCCCAAGTTTGTCGGCACCGCCGGCCTCGACGCCGAACGCGTCGTCGTCCAGCTCAACGCCAAGATCAGCCCCGACGGCACCACCGCCGTCTCCCCCCTTGCTCCCTCCTCCCATGGAAGAAAAAACCCTTGATATCGTCCTCGACGTGAAGGTCAAAGTGACCGTCCAGCTCGGCTCCTGCCTGCTGCCCATGCGTGACGTCCTCGAACTCACGCCCGGTTCCGTTGTGCAACTGACCCAGCAGGCCAGCGACCCCGTCGGGCTCTACGTCAACGACAAGCTTGTCGCCTACGGGGAGGTCGTCGTGGTCGAGGACCACTTCGGCATCAAGATCACCGAGCTCGTCGGTAGCGAAAGCCAGTCATGAGCCGGCGGTTCCCCGGCCTGCTCCTGGTGGTCCTCGCGCTCTCCGCCCCGGCGGTCCTCGCGCAGGAAGCCATCATCCACCCGCGTGGCACGACCTCCGTGGGTGCTCCGGCCCCGGCCCCCGCCGGTGGCCTTAATTCCCTTTTCCTCCTCGGTTCCGCCGCCGCGGCGGCCGGCGCCGGTTGGTGGCTCTGGCAGAAACGTCGCACCGGGGCCGCCGGTGGCGCGCCCGCCCGCCTCGCCATCGTCGAAAGCCGTCCCCTCGGCTCCCGGCAGTACCTCGTGGTCGCGGAGTACGAGGGCAAGAAATTCCTCCTCGGCGTCTGCCCCGGCAGCATCGAGATGCTCACCCCGCTGGACAGCCAGCCCCCGACCAAGTCGTGAGCACGCAACCTTCTCTTTTCACCGCGCTCAGACTGCTGGCCTTAGGGGTGGGGCTGGCCGTTTTCGGCCTGGGCGCGCTCCCCGCCACCGCCCAGGAAATCACGCCGACCCTGGCTGCGCCGGCCCTTCCGGTCGCCGCCCCCACGGCCCCGACCGCCGCCGACTCCCCCCTGCGCCTCAACATCAATTTGGAGGGCACGGACCGTCCGGCCGACCTCAGCGTCTCTGTCCAGCTGGTGCTGCTGATGACGCTCCTCTCGGTCGGGCCCTCGCTGGTGCTCCTGATGACCAGCTTCACCCGCATCGTGATCGTGCTCGGCTTCGTGCGCACCGCGCTCGGCGTCCCCAGCGCGCCATCAAACCAGATCATCATCGGTCTCTCGCTCTTCATGACCTTCTTCATCATGGGTCCGACTTTCGACCGGATGAACTCCGAGGCGCTGAAGCCTTTCCTCGCCAAGGAAATTACCAGCACCGAGGCCTTTGACCGCGGTTCGGCTCCGCTCCGCGATTTCATGCTCAAGCAGACTCGCACCGGCAACCTCGAGTACTTCCTCCAGCTCGGTGGCTACGGCCCCACCGCGGTGAAGGACCTGCCGATGCGCGTGGTGATTCCCTCCTTCGTGCTCAGCGAACTGCAATCCGCCTTCCAGATGGGCTTCCTGATCTTCCTGCCGTTTCTGGTCATCGATTTTCTGGTGGCCGCCGTGCTCATGTCCCTGGGCATGATGATGATGCCGCCCAACGTCGTTTCGCTGCCCTTCAAGCTGCTGCTTTTCGTCCTCGTCGACGGCTGGCGCCTCATCGTCCAGTCGCTCGTCCAGAGCTTTGCCTGACGTGGCCCCCCCCCGTCTGCGCTCCCAGCCAATCATTCACCTCCCGTTTCTTTCATGAATCCCGAAATCGCCATCGACCTGTTCAAGACCACCGTGATGTTCGCGCTCTACATCGTGGCGCCGTTCCTGATCACGGTGATGGTGGTGGGCCTGCTTTCGAGTCTCCTGCAGTCCGTGACGTCCCTGCAGGAACCGACCCTCACCTTTGCGCCCAAGCTGATCGCCCTGGCGGGCCTCGCCCTCGTGCTCACGCCGTGGCTGCTGCGCTCGATCTCCGAGTTCACGATCACCATCATCAACCGGATGCCCGGCCTGGCCCATTGAACCCCGCTGCGGGAGCCGCCGCGGAAAATCCGCCGTCACATGAAGGCAGTCGCGCCTTTCGCCTCAGCTAGGACCGTCCGTCCGTTGATCGTCCCTTCACCATCGGCATGACCACCGCCTACCTGTTCACCTTCCTGATGGTGTTCCTCCGCGGGCTGGGACTCGTTTTCCTGCTGCCCTCGCTGGGCAACGACCGGAGCATCCCGCCGATGATCAAGGTCGCCCTGGCGCTCTGCCTCACGATCCTCCTCGGCGGCCTCGTCCCCGAGGGGCGGCTGCCGGCTGATATCTGGGCGCTTGTGTTGGCCGGGGCGGGGGAGCTGGTCCTCGGCCTCGCCATGGGTTTCATGGTCCGCACGACCTTTGCCGCGGTCGAGATGGCCGCCCGCCTGATGTCCTCGGAAATCGGCCTCGCCGCCACCCCCGGCTTCGGGGCGCCGGAGCTGGCCTCCGAGCCCCTCGCCGCGTTCGTCATGGCGCTGTCGGTCCTCCTGTTCTTTTTGTTTGGCGCCCACCTCACTGTCCTGACCGCCTTTGCCCGCAGTTTTGATTTTGCGCCGCCCGGTCTGCCGATCATCGGCGCCGGGGCGGGGGAGCAGGTCATCGTCGCCACCGGTCGGGTGATCGAACTCGGCCTGCGCATCGCCGCCCCCTTCATCGCGCTGAACTTCCTGATCACCCTGGCGTTCTCCGTCCTGGGTCGCGCCGTGCAGCGCATGAACGTCTTTATCCTCAGCCTTTCCGTGAAGGTTTTCCTCGGCCTCGGCCTGCTCGCCACGTCCGGCTCGCTCATCGCCCGTTACCTCTACCTCGAGTTCGGCGAGATCCCCAGCCAGATGCTGCTGTTGGTGACGAAGTAGGCCTCCCCTTGCTGCTCCCGCCAGGTCACCGAGGCTCGCCCCTGGCTTCCTTGGAACGCGGACGACCCCGCCCAGGGCCCGGCGGCGCACGCTGGCACTCTCCCTCTGCCGCCGTCCTCTTCCCGGCAAATATTGCCGGAAAAAATCAGCGTTTTTTTGCTCAAGTTTGCCTGCAACCGGTCGCCGGATACTAAAAATTCTAAGTGTTGGAGCACAAGGGTTAGCGAGTGGTACGGATTCCTTGGCATCTGCGTTGCTATTTATCGGATCACACCGATGTCCGATACCGACCAAGACCAAAAAACCGAGCAGCCCACCGGCAAGCGCCTCAGCGAAGCCGCGGACAAGGGGCAGTTTGCGAAGAGTCAGGAACTGTCGGTGCTGTTCAGCCTGGCCGCGGCGCTGGGGGTGCTGGGTTTCACCACCAACACCACCGCCAGCAGCGTCGCCGAGTACACCGTCGGCGTGTTTTCCAGTTTCGCCCGGAGCCCCGTCGAGCTTACCACGGTGCCGGGCTACCTGCGTGACCTCATGCTCGTCGCGGGTGGCGGCCTCCTGCCGGTCCTCCTGGCCTGCGCCACCGCCGCCGCCCTCGTTGGCGGCATCCAAAGCGGTTTCCAGATGTCCCCGAAGGCCGTCGGCTTCAAGCCCGAGAGCCTCAACCCCGTCGCCGGTTTCCAGCGCATCTTCTCGAAGACCACGATGGTCCGGGCCGGGCTCGATCTGCTCAAGCTTATCGCCATCGGTTTCACCCTCTTCCTCGGCGCCCGCACCCTGCTGGGTGATCCGCTGTTCAGCGCGCCGGTCGAGGCCGCGTATCTCGGCACCTTCCTCAACAACGCCGCGCTCACCTTCTTCAGCCGCCTCCTGCTCTCTCTCGGCGTCATCGCCGCCCTCAGCTACGCCTGGGAGAAGTACAAGACCAACCAGGACCTCATGATGACCAAGCAGGAGGTCAAGGATGAGCACAAGAACCAGGAGGGCGACGCGCACGTCAAGGGCGCCATGCGCCGCATGGCCCGCCGCCTCATGCAGAAGCAGATGCTCGACTCCGTCGCCACCGCCGACGTCGTCGTCACCAACCCGACCCACTTCGCCGTCGTCCTCAAGTACGAGCGCGGCAAGGATAAGGCCCCCGTCGTCCTCGCCAAGGGCGAGAATCGCTTCGCCCAGCGCCTCAAGGCCCTCGCCGCCGAGCACGGCGTGCCGATGGTCGAGAACAAGCCCGTCGCCCGCCTGCTCTACGCCATGGGCGAGGTGGGGGAGGGCATCCCGCCCGATCTCTACCAGGCCGTGGCCGAGATCCTCGCGGTCGTCTACCGCACCCACCGTTACTACTTCCACCAGCTCAAGACCCGCCGGCTCGAGACCGCCGCCTGAGCCAACCAAGTAAGAATTAAGAAGTAAGAAGGAATAAATCCGAACCACCACCCAAGCCTCCGCTCCGCCACTGCTTAATTCTTCCTTCTTACTTCTTCCTTTCCCTCCCGTGCCCGTTTCCAGTTCCAACTCCATCACCCGCCTGCTGCAGCGCGCCGACCTGCTCTTCGCCTTCGGCCTGTTCGGGACGGTGCTGCTCCTGGTGCTGCCGGTGCCGCCGTTCATCATCGACGTGCTGCTGGCCCTCAACATCGGCATGTCGCTGCTCGTGCTGTTGGCCATCGTCTACGTGAAGGATCCGCCCGAGTTCTCCGGCTTCCCCGTGATGCTCCTCGGCCTCACGCTCTTCCGCCTCGCGCTTAACATCAGCTCCACCCGCCAGATCCTCGCCACCGGCTACGCGGGCGAGATCATCGAGTCCTTCGGTCACTTCGTCATCCAGGGCAACTACGTCGTCGGTGCGGTGGTGTTCATCATCCTGGTTTTGATCAACTTCGTCGTCATCACCAAGGGTGCCGGCCGCATCGCCGAGGTGAGCGCGCGTTTCACCCTCGATGCCCTCCCCGGCAAACAGATGGCCATCGATGCCGAGCTCAACGCCGGCATCATCGACGAGGTCACGGCCACCGCCCGCCGCCTCAAGGTGCAGAAAGAAGCCGACTTCTACGGCGCGATGGACGGCGCCTCCAAGTTCGTGCGCGGCGATGCCGTCGCCGGCATCCTGATCACCCTCGTCAACGTCCTCGGTGGCTTCGCCATCGGCGTGCTTCAGATGGGCCTGTCCCTCGGCGAGTCGCTCCAGAAGTTCACCCTCCTCTCGATCGGTGACGGTCTCGTCTCGCAGATCCCGGCCCTCATCATCTCCATCGGCGCCGGCCTCCTCGTCACCCGCGCCTCCGACAACAACAACATCGGTGCCCAGATCGCCGGCCAGATCGTCCGCTACCCGCGCGCCCTGAAGCTCGCCGCCGGGTGCATGGCCGTCTTCGGCCTCATGCCCGGCATGCCGCTCATCCCCTTCATGGGCCTCGCCGGCCTGGCCATGTTCGCCGCCCGCTCCTTCAAGGATACCGAGGGTGGGGAAGCAGAGCTGGCCCCCGTGGCCGCCAAGCCCGGTGCCAAGGGCACCGCCACCCCCGCCGGCAAGCCGGGTGAGGCGGGGACCACCGCGACCGCCGCCCCCGCCACCGAGGACGTCCGCAAGCTCACCGAGGTCGACACCTTCTCCATCGAGATCGGCTACGGCCTGCTCCCGCTCGCCGAGGTCCGCAACGGCGGCGACCTGCTCGCCCGCGTCACCGGCGTCCGCAAGACCCTCGCTCGCGAGAAGGGCATTGTCGTCCCGCCGGTCTCCGTGCGCGACAACCTCGAGCTTGAGGCCAATGACTACCGCTTCCTGCTCCGCGGCAAGCCGCTCGCCCGCGGAACCATCCTGCCCGGCCGCCTCCTCGCCATGAATGTCGCCGGCAGCACCATCAAGCTCCGCGGCCAGCCCACCCGCGAGCCCGTCTTCAACCTCGAGGCCACCTGGATCGACGAGGGCGAACGCAAGACCGCCGAGCTGAACAATTTCACCGTGGTGGATCCGTCGTCCGTCCTGATCACGCACCTTTCCGAGACCCTCAAGGCCAACTCCCACCTGCTGCTGGGCCGCCAGGATGTCTCCTCGCTCATCGACCACCTCAAGGGCTCGCATGCCGCGCTCGTCGCCGAGCTGCTGCCCGATCTCGTCAACCTCGGCATCATCCAGCGCGTCCTCCAGAACCTCCTGCGCGAGGGCATCGCGATCATCAACCTGCCCATCATCCTCGAGGGCATCGCCGACTTCGCCTCGCTCTCGAAGAATCCCGATGACCTCAGCGAACTCGTCCGCCGCCGCCTCGGCATCTACTTCGTCCCCGAGCTGGAATCCCGCCCCGGCGCGCTCCGCGCCATCACGCTGGATCCGCGCTTTGAGCAGGTGCTCGGCACCAAGGTCCACCGTTCCCCGACCGATGTCGGCCTCTCCCTCGACCCGGCGACCGGCCGTCACCTCATCGACCAGCTCAACCGCCACATCGCGACCCTCACCACCGCCGGCGCCGCCGCCGTCCTGGTCGTCTCCACCGAGAATCGCCTGCCCGTGAAACGCTTCCTCGAGCCGTCCTTCCCGCGTCTCACCGTGCTGGCCTACCAGGAGCTGCCGGCCTCCACCGAGATTGAGAACGCCGGCATCATCCCGCTCCCGCTCCACCTCCAGCGCCAGGAACCCGTGAAGGCCGCCGCCTAACGAACCCAAGTAAGAATTAAGAAGGAAGAAGGACGAAACTAAGCCACCCGAACCGGAAACCGACCCTTTCTTAATTCTTCCTTCTTACTTCTTCCTTTCTCCCCTCATGTCTTCCGCCACCCTCAACGCCGCCCCCGGAACTTGCTACAAGTTCACCGTGAACAACGCCCACGAGGCCGCCGCGGTCATCCGTGAGCGCCTCGGCGAGCACGCCCGCGTGCTTTCCGTGCGGCAGGTTGAACCCTCCGGCCTTCGGGGGCTCTGGGCCAACCCGAAGCTCGAGGTCATCGCTTCGCTCGATCAACCCGAGCCGGCCCCGGCAGCTTCGCCCGCCCGGCACCTGCTCGCGACCTCCGACGAGGCGGCCACCCCGGTCGCGGTCGCCAGCACCCCGACCGTGCTCCGCGCCGCCCCGCGCGCTTCCCGCATCGAACTCGCGCCCCTGCTGCGCCGTTCCGGTTTCTCCGAGGCCATCCTCGCTCGGCTCGAAAGCTCCCCGGCCTGGCCCTCCCTGCAGGAAATGCCCCTGCACCGCGCCCTCGTCGAAACCGGCCGCTACCTGCGCCGCGTCGCCGGCGCCCGCCGCGCCGTCGCGCCGCTCACTCGCGCCGCCTTCTTCGGTCCCGCCGGCACCGGGCGCACCACCGCCCTCTGCAAGTGGCTCGCCACCGAGGTCTCCCGCCGCGCCCGCACCGGCCACGTCGTGACCGCGGAGTTCGACCAGCCCGTCTCCCGCGGCGCCCTGCCGGTCCTCTGCGAGGCGCTCGGCATCCCGCTCGCGCACTTCCCGGCCTCCACCCGGCCCGCCACTCCCGGCGGCTTTGTCTACTTCGACCTGCCCGCGCTCTCCCTCCGCGATCCCGCCGCCAACGTCGCCCTCGCCGATTTTCTCTCTCGCGAGCAGATCACCGAGCGCGTCCTCGTGCTCAACGCCGCCTACGGCCACGCCGCCCTCCGCGCCGGTTATGCCCGCGGCCGCGAACTCGGCGCCACCCACGTCATCTTCACCCATCTCGACGAGCTCGCCCAGTGGGGTGGCCTCTGGGACTACCTCATCGACGGCGGCCTCGAGCCGCTCTTCCTCTCCACCGGCCCCGCCCTCACCGGCGACGGCGAGGACGACGTCTTCGACGCTCTCACCCGCCGCACCCTGCCCATCGTCGCCGACCCCGAGCCCGCGCCGGACGCCGACGACTCCACGGAGGACGCCGCATGAAATTCGTCTTCCTTTGCGGCGGGGCCCTCGGGTTCGGCGTCGGCCTGGTCACCAGCTGGCTCCTCGACCACGCGCCCGACCGCGTGCTCCTGGACGCCGCCGTCGGCTGCCTCGCCGGCGCCATGCTCTTCCGCTGGTTCTGGACCATCGTGCTCGCGGGTCTCCGCGACACCGTTCTCGCCCGCTATCACGCCTCTCTCGCCACCCCGGCTCCCGCCCCGACGGCTCCCGCCGCCAAGGCCAAGTAATCCCTTCCTCAACCCACACCTGAATCATGAAAACCGCTGCTGCTCTAAAAACCCAAGACGGCGGCATGGATGCCACCAAGCCCGCGACCGCCGCCTGGCGTGTCTATCAGGGCGTAACCACCGGCGCAATCGATGAAAAGGATTTGATCGTGCGCTTCCTCCCGCTAGTCCGCAATGTTGTGGACCGCATCAAGCTGACGCTGCCGCCGCACATCGATGCCGACGACCTCTACAGCGTGGGCGTCACCGGCCTGCTCGCCGCCGTCCGCAAATACAATCCCGAGCAGGGCAACACCTTCGCCGGCTACGCCGCCACCCGCATCCGGGGCGCCGTGCTCGACGAGCTCCGCCGCCTGGACTGGTGCCCGCGCCGCGCCCGGGCCCGGGCCCGCAAGCTCAAGGAATCCATCAACGACCTTGAGCAACGCCTCGGCCGCACCGCCACCGAGGACGAGATCTGCGAGGAAATGGGCGTCAGCCAGGCCGAATACCGCAAGTGGCTCGACGAATCCCGTCCCCTGACCTTCGTCGCCCTCGATTCCCACGCCGCCGGCGAGGAGTCGGAAGGCGCTTCCCTGCACGAGTTTCTGGCCGACGACAACGACGTCACCGGTCGCGAGACCCTCGAGAAGGAGGAGCTCCTCAAACTTCTCACTCAAAGGATGGCCGATCTGCCCGATATACCACGGAAGATACTTGCCATGTATTACTTCGAAAAAATGCGGCTCGCCGAAATCGCCGAGGTCTTCGGTCTCACCGAGTCCCGCATCTGCCAAATCCATTCCCAGACCATCCTGGGCCTGCGGTCCTACCTCGGTCGCGCCCGCAACAAATAGAGAAACCGTTTTTGCACCCTCCGTTCCCACTATCGCCTGACCACGACCGGGCGGGATCCCTGTATCCCGCCTCCGGGCGTTCCCGCAGCGGTTCCCGGCCGGCTTTTTTCACTCCCCTCCCACCATGCTGATCCTCATCGGGGTATTCATCGTCTTTGCCGCCACCATCGGCGGTTTCATGATGGCCGGGGGCCACCCGGGCGTACTGCTGCATTTGTCGGAATTCGTCGTGATTCTCGGCATCGCCCTGGGCGTGCTGGTCATCGCCACCCCGATGCACGTCATGATGGAGATCATCCACAAGACGAAGGACGCCCTGGCCGGCAAGACGCCGGTCAAAAAGGATTTCTTCGAGCTGCTCAAACTGCTCTACGAGCTGTTCATGACCGGCCGCCGCAACGGCCTCATCGCCCTCGAGGAACATGTGATGGACCCGTCCAAGAGCGCCCTCTTCCAACGATACCCGTCCGTCCTCGCCCACCACGAGCGCCTCCACTTCCTCATTAACGGCCTGAAACCCGTCATCGACGGCAAGATCAAGCCCGACCAGCTCGAGGACCTCATGGCCGCCGAGCTCAAGGCCAAGGAGCTGGAGATGGACCACCCGGTCCACGCCATGCAGATGATCGGCGACTCGCTGCCCGCCATCGGCATCGTCGCCGCCGTGCTCGGCATCATCAACACCATGTCCGCCATCGCCGAGGGCCCCGAGGTGGTCGGCGAGAAGGTCGCCGCCGCCCTCACCGGCACCCTGCTCGGCATCTTCGTCGCCTACGGCTTCGTCAATCCCCTCGCCGGCCGCATCCGCTCCAACAACGCGTCTGACATGCTTTGCTTCAATTGCATCATGCACGCCGTCGCCGGCTTCGCCAAGGGCCTCGCCCCGCTGACCGCCATCGAGGTCGCCCGCCGCTCGCTCGACGGCTCCGTCCAGCCCGGCGCCGACGAACTCGAGGCCGCCGTCAAGGGCCTGGGCACCGGCAAGTAACCCAAGAACCATGATGAAGTATCAAGTAACAAGGATCAGGACTGCTGTCTGCGCCTCCCGCGTCGGGATGGCTGCTGGGCTTTCCTGTCACTTCTCCTGACCATGGCCGGAGGAGGTGGAGCATGGAAAGTGGCTTTCGCGGACTTCATGACCGCGCTGATGGCGCTTTTCCTGGTGCTGTGGATCTCCGCCCAGGACAAAAAGATTCTCATCGCCACCTCCAAGTATTTCCAGAGCCCCTTCAGCTCCCCGATGGACGACCACTCGGGCATCATGCCCTTCAACAAGCAGAGCGACAGCAACAGCAGCCCCAAGGAATCCGAGGACTCCGCCGGCGAGGAAAAGCCCTCCAGCAAGGACAAGCAGATCGAGCTCAGCTTCCTCAACTCCGTCGCCGCCGATTTCTACCGCCTGCTCCACCTCGACCAGACGCTCGACCAGAAACCCATCGACGTCCAGGTCACCTCCGATGGTCTCCGCCTCACGCTCTTCGACCGGCCCAACCAGCCGCTGTTCAAAAACGACGGCGTGGAGTTCACGGAGTGGGGCATCCATCTGTTGCAGTCCATGGCCTGGCTGATCGACCGGCACCGCTTCCGGGTCACGATCGATGGTCACACCCGGGCGGGCCTCGTGCTGCCCCGGGAGGAATATACCGCGTGGGAACTCTCGTCCGATCGGGCCAACGCCGCCCGCCGTCTGCTCGTGTATTATGCGGTCGAGGCCGAACTGATCGAACGGGTCACCGGCTACGCTGCAACCGTGCCCCTCCCCAACGAGGACCCGGCTGCGGAGGCCAACCAGCGCATCACTCTCAGCCTCGCCCTCGGCCAGAAGGCCCGCGAGAAACTCAAGACCGCCGGCGCCACGACCCTTCCGGCGGCCCCGCCCGCCGGGCCGGCCCTCAAACCCGTGGCCGCCCTCGCTCACTGACCCGCCCCGCGGCCCTTTTTTCCATGAAGCCCTTTCTCTCCGGCAAGCGGACCCACGAAACCGCCCCGCTCCGTTCCCTGCATCTCCATGCCGCCAGCACACCCGTGCGTCCGGCCAACCCCGCGCCCGAGGGCCCGGTCGTCGAGGTCATCAAGGAGGGCGACAAGGTTGTCCGCATCCTCGTCACCTGCGCTTGCGGGGAGAAAATCGAGGTCGACTGCCTCTATCCCGTCGGCAGCTGAGCGCATAAAGCGTTGTCAGTATTCGGGCTGAGGTTGGTCCAGCGAACCGGGGGAAGCGCCCCCCTGGTGTGCGCTTGATGGATTAATTGGCTCACGCCCCGCCTCGTGTCCTTTTCCCGCCCTAGCGTTCTCCGTGCCCCTTTGCGCGAGGCAGGATGTCGGGCAGGCGAATCCTCGCTCAGGCAAGAATTGCCGGCCGAGGTCTGGCCCAGCCCCCAAGTGAAACGGGCCCGGATTTAGATATTTTTAAGTCATTATCCGTAAGAGGGTAGGGTGGGTGGCAAAGTCCTTGGCACCGACAGTGCTAAAGTCGGGTTCACATGAACATCGGGCTATACCAGAGTGCCGCCTCCCTTGCCGCTTTAGAGCGGTGGCAGGAGAATGTTTCCCAAAACATCACCTCGGCCCAGACCTCCGGTTACCGCAAGCGCACGATCCAGTTCAGTACGGAGAACGCGGGTGAGATCCGCCCCGACAACAACAGCAAGACCGGCGTCGATGCCGGCGTGCCCGCCATCTTCCCCCGGACTTCCGCCGGCATCAACTTCCTGTCCGGTGAGACGATGCCCACCCGCCGCGAACTCGACATCGCCATCCAAGGCGACGGCTTCTTCGAGGTCCAGATGCCCGACGGCGAGAAAGCCTACACCCGCAGCGGCGAGTTTCGCCTGCGCCCCGACCGCACCCTGGTCACCTCGGCCGGTCTGGAGGTCTTGAGCAACTCCGGCGACCCCTTTGTCCTCCTCCCCGGTGGCGGCCCCGTGGTCGTCAACCAGGACGGCACCCTCTTCCAGGGCAACACCGCCCTCGGCAAACTCTCGATCCAGCGTTTTGGCAACACCGCCGCCCTGATGCCGACTTCCGGCGGCATGTTCAAGGCCGGCCCCGGCGCCGCGATGGAAGAGGTGGAGGAACCCGACCTCATGCAGGGCTACCTCGAGCAGAGCAATGTCCAGCCCCTCCGCGAGATGGTCGACCTCGTCCTCATCTCCCGCGCCTACGAGGCCAACCAGAAGATGATCACCGCCATCGACCAGCAGATGGAGAAGGCCCTCCAGGCCCTCGGTTGAGCCGCCCCCCTTCCATGAATTCCCCATACAGACAGCCGCAATCACGACTGCATGGCCGCGCCCGGTATGGGGCCGGGCCGGCCCCAATTTCCCCGTCAGCGTTCCGCTCCTCCCTCCTATGAACCTCTCGCTCTACTCCGCGGCCACGGGCATGGAGGCCCAGCAGCTCAACCTCAACACGATCGCCAACAACCTGGCGAACGTGAACACCCCCGGCTTCAAGCGCAGCAAGATCGAGTTCCAGGATCTGCTCTACCAGAAGCCCCGCGCCTCGGGCTCCGACTCCGGCGGCGGCAACATCGTCCCCACCGGCATCGAGGTCGGCAACGGCGCGCGCGTCGCCGCCACCTCCAAGGTTTTCACCCAGGGCCAGCTCACCAACACCGGTGAGAACCTCGACGTCGCCCTCCAAGGCGACGGCTTCTTCGAGATCCAGCGCCCCGACGGCACGCTCGCTTACACCCGCGACGGCTCCTTCAAGATGAATGCCCAAGGCGCGGTCGTCACCATCGACGGTCTCCCCGTCCTCAGCGGCTTCCAGCCCATCCCCGCCGGCACCACCTCCATCTCTCTCTCCGAGGACGGCAACGTCACCCTCCAGTCCGCCGGCGGCAGCCAGACCTTCCGCCTCACGCTCACCCGCTTCTCCAATCCCGCCGGCCTGCGCTCGCTCGGCGGCAACATGTACGAGGAGACCGCCGCCTCCGGCACCCCCGAGACCGGCAATCCCGGCGAGGCCGGCTTCGCCCGCACCATCCAGGGCTACATCGAGGCCTCCAACGTTAACATCGTCGAGGAGATGGTGAACCTCATCGTCGCCCAGCGCGCCTACGAGGTGAATTCCAAGTCCATCCAAGCCTCCGACGAGATGCTCCAGAACGTCGCCAATCTCAAACGCTGACCGCCATGCGTCGCCTCCTTTTCCTGCTCACCCTCCTCCTGGCCGCCTCCGCCCGCGCGGACGCGCCGGTTTCGCCCGGCCCGCTTACCCAGGACGCCTTCGTCGGCGCGATCACCCGCGAGCTGGTTTCCCATTTCAACCTCGAGGGCGATCTCCAGCTTGAGCTGCTCCGCCCCTGGGCATCGCCGGCGTCATTGGCCCGCGACTGGCAGGTCGTCATCACCGAGTATCCTTCCGTCGCCACCGCGGCCATGCTCCTGCGCTGCCGCGTGCTGGCTGACGGCGAACCCTCGTCCGATCTCACCATCACCCTCCGCGCCGCGCTCTGGCGCGATGCCTGGTCCGCCCGCCAGCCGCTGGCCCACCAAGCCACCTTCGATCCCTCCCTGCTCGAGGTCCGCCGCGTCGACCTCTTCCGCGACCGCGACGCCCTCCCGGCCGCCGTCGGCGACGCCTCCTACTTGTTTGTCCGCGCCGTGCAGGCCGGCCGCATCGTCACCTGGCGCGACATCGCCCGCCGCCCCCTTGTCAAGAAGGGCGACATGGTCGAAGTCAGCGCCGCCGAGGGCAGCCTGGTCATCTCCATGAAAGCCCTCGCCCTCCAGAGCGGCGCCCAGGGCGAGGCCGTCACCCTCCGCAATCTCGAATCCCGCAAGGATTTTACCGCCTTTGTCATCGATGAAAACCGTGTCCAAGTCCGCTTCTAAGCACGCGGCTTGCGCCGCGCTCCTCCTCACCGCCGCGGTCACCGCGTCGGCCAGCTCGCTCTGGCCGGCCCAGAACACCCGCGGCATGCTCGCCGACCGCCGCGCCTCCCGCGTGGGCGACATCATCACCGTCGTCGTCTCTGAGATCGCCACCGCTTCCAGCAACCAGTCCAAGTCATCCAACCGCGACTCCAGCCTCGAGGACGCCATCGGCCAGTTCGTCTTCAGCCAGGCCGCCTCCGGCCTGCTCACCCACAAGGGCGAACTGCCCGCCACCAGCGCCACCGGCACGGCCAACTACAGCGGCGGCGGCCAGGTCAACAATTCCCAGACCCTGATCGCCCGCGCCGCCGTCCTCGTCACCGACGTCCTGCCCAACGGCAACCTCGTCATCGAGGGCGCCCGCCAGGTCTCCTTCTCCGGCGAGACCCAGTATGTCGTCCTCCACGGCCTCGTGCGCCCGGACGATGTCACCGCCGCCAACACCGTCCTTTCCAGCAACGTCGCCGACGCCCGCGTCGAGTTCCTCAGCGAGGGCAACCTCACCGATGCGCAGAAGCGCGGCTGGCTCGCCAAGGTCTACGAAAAGCTCCGCCCCTTTTAAATCCCTCCAGCTGTCATGACACGGATGTTGCCCAGACTGCTCTCCCTCGCCCTCGCGCTGCTCACCACCGGCGCGCTGCAGGCTTCGCGCGTGAAGGACCTGACCCTCATCGAGGGCGGGCGCGACAATCAGCTGGTCGGCTACGGCATCGTGGTCGGCCTCGCCGGTGACGGCGACAGCAACGCGGTCTCCACCCTCCGCGCCGTCTCCAACATCCTCTCCCGTCACGGCCTCAACGTCGACTCCACCGAAATCAAGGCCAAGAACGTCGCCGCCGTCATGCTCACGGCCGACATCGCCGCCTTCCTCAAGCCCGGCGCGCGCATCGATGTCACCGTTGCGGCCATGGGCGACGCCAAGTCCCTCCAGGGCGGCGTGCTCCTCCAGACCCCGCTCATCGGTGCCGACGGCCGCGTCTACGCCGTCGCCCAGGGCCCCGTCGCCATCGGCGGCTTCCTCGGCGGTGCCGGCGGTGCCGGCGGCGCCACCGTCCAGAAGAACCACCCGACCGTCGGCAGCATCAGCAACGGCGCCATCGTCGAGCGCGAGATCGCCGCCGAGTTCGTGACCGACAACACCCTCCGCCTTCTCCTGCACAACCCCGATTTCACCTCCGCCGCTCGCATGGCCGACGCTATCAACGACCGCTACCCGGGCTCCGCCCATGCCGTCGACGCCGCCACCATCAAGGTCGGCCTCCCCGCCGAATACGCGGGCCGCGACGTCGCCTTCCTCGCCGACCTCGGCACCGTCCAGGTCGAACCCGATACCCTCGCCCGCATCGTGATCAACGAGCGCACCGGCACCATCGTCGCCACCTCCACCGTCCGCCTCTCCCAGGTCGCCATCGCCCACGGCTCGCTGACGATCACCGTCACGTCGAACGTCGGCGTCAGCCAGCCCAATTCCTTCAGCCCGAACGGCCAGACCGTCGCCGTCCCCACCACCCAGACGGCCGTCAGCGAGGGCAAGGGCGGGTTCACCGTCCTCAACGAGTCCCCGAGCATCGAGCGCCTCGCCGCCGCCCTCAACTCCCTCGGCGTCTCCACCCGCGACATGATGGCCATCTTCCAGTCCCTCAAACGCTCCGGCGCCCTCCAGGCCGAACTGGTCATCAATTAAGAAGTAAGAAGGAAGAATTAATAAGTACCGAACCACCGAACCGAACCACCGCCTCCAAGAATTTCTTCCTTCTTACTTCATCCTTTCCTCCCATGTCCGCCGTCGCACCCATCAGCCCGAACACCGCCGCCGCCGCCGCCCTCGCGGGCAGCGGCAAGCCCGCCGCCCTCCGCGCCCTGCCGAAGAGCGAGCAGGTTCGCGCTGCGGCCGGGCAGTTCGAGGCGATCATCCTGCGCCAGCTGCTCTCCGACAGCGTCGGCAAGATCATGGGCGATGGTCCCGCCGGCAACATGTACGGTTTCATGCTCACCGACGTCATCGCCAGCAAGCTGAGCGAGGGTGGGGGGCTCGGTCTGTCCGGCATGCTCACGCAACAACTCTCGCCCCGCGCCTCCCTCGCCGAGGCCGACCCGACGGAGGATTCCAAATGAACGAAGCCTGGCCCATTATCGCGGAGTCCCTCCGCACCGAGATCGCCGGCTTCGGCGGCCTCCTCAACCTCTTCGAGCGGCAGCAGCAAAGCCTCTTCGCCCGCGACACCGAGGCCGTCCTCCACCTCAGCGGCGAGATCGAAGCCCATACCCGCGTCATGGCTGAGCACCGGGCCAACCGCGAGCAGATCGTCGGCGCATTTGCCCTGGCCCACCAGCAGCCCGCCACCGCCACCCTCCGCTCCCTGCTCTCCTTCATCCCCGCCGACGCGCGCCCGCTCCTCGAGGCCCTCATCGACGAGGTCAACGTGCTCATCCATCGCGTCCGCCGCCTCACCCGCCAGAACCACAGCCTCCTCGCCCGCACGGTCGAGACGCACCAGGAACTCCTCCGCACCCTCCGGCCCGACGCCTTCCTGCACACCTATTCCCCCTCCGGTCGCAAGAGCCTCACATCCAACGCCCGCACCGCCGGCACGTTGCAGGCCGCTGGCTGAACCAACCAAGTAAGAATTAAAAAGTAAGACGGATGAAAATCCGACCCACCGAACGAAACCCTTCCCCTCAGATTTCTTAATTCTTCCTTCCTCCTTCTTAATTTTCCTCCCATGTCCGGCCTATTCTCCACCCTCAATTCCAGCTCGATGGCGCTCGATGCGCACAGTCGTGCCATTGAGACCAGCGGCAAGAACCTGGCCAACGTCAACAACCCCAACTACGCCCGCCAGCGCGTGGTCTACGGCGACCGCGGCACGGTCGAGACCCCCGACGGCGTGCAGAGCCTCGGCCTCGAGGTGCTGGCCGTCCGCCAGCTCCGCGACATCCTCCTCGACCGCCAGCTCATGCGCGAGATCGGCCTCGGTGGCTCCCTCGACGCCGAGCAGCAGGCTCTCCAGCGCGCCCAGGCCGGCCTCGGCCAGAACATCGACGGCAGCTCCGCCCTCACCGGTTCCTCCACTGGCGGCCTCGCTGCCGGTCTCGATAATTTCTTCAACGCCTTCCAGAGCCTCGCCGCCCGGCCCACCGACATGGGCACGCGTCAGACGCTCCTCCAAAAGGCCGCCATCCTCACCGACTCCCTGCAGGAGGCCGACACCCGCCTGAGCCAGGTGCAGAGCGACATCGACGCCGGCATCGGCGCCGAGGTCAGCGAGGTGAACACCCTCCTCGACACCCTGGCGGGCCTCAACGCGCAGATCGCCCGCTTCGAGGTTTCCCGCCCTGGCATCGCCGTCGACCTCCGCGACCAGCGCCAGGCCCGCCTCGAGGAACTCGCGGCCATCCTGCCCGTCGAGGTGCGCGACATGGGCGACGGCCAGGTGCGCCTCGTCGCCAAGGACGCGGGCAACACCGACATCATCCTGCTCGAGGGGCCGACCGTGAACGGCACGATCGCCTTCAACGGGACCGCTATCACCGGCGGTTCCCCCGCCACGACCATCGCCCTCGGCTCCGGCTCCATCCACGGGGCGCTCGCCGCCCGCGACGGCGCGGTCCAGACCCTCCGCGACAACCTCGACCTGCTCGCCGAGCAACTCGTCACCTCGGTCAACGCCGCCTACAATCCCTCCGCCACCCCGGGCGCGGACTTCTTCGCCCCGGCCGGCACCACCGCCGCCACCATCGCGGTGCGCAGCGGCCTCACCGCCTCCAGCCTCGTCACCGGCACTGGCGCCGCGGGCGATAACACAATCGCGATCGCCGTGGCGGGCCTCGCGAACCAGACTTTCTCCACCGGCTCCGGCGATCTCATCGACGGCACCCTCGGCCAGTTCTATTCCCGCTCCGTCAGCGACCTCGGCCAGGCCCTCGCCACCGCCACCGCCCGCGCCGCCGACCAGGACAAGATCCAGCAGCTCGTCCGCAACCAGCGCGACACCGTCAGCGGCGTCTCCCTCGACGAGGAAATGGCCGACCTCGTGCGCTTCCAGCGCGCCTTCCAGGCCTCCTCCCGCGTCTTCTCCGTCGTCGACGAGCTTCTCGACACCATCGTCAACCGGCTCGGCTAACGCCCCCCATGAGAATCGCCTCCAACACCATCCAGGATAACATCGTCCGCCAGATCCAGTCGCTGGGCGTGCAGACGGCGAAGCTGCAGAACCAGGTGGCGTCCGGCCAGCGCATCACGCAGGCCGATGAGGATCCCGCGGCCGCCGGTCGCGTGCTCAACCAGCAGAGCGAACTCCGCCGTGTCGACCAGTTTGACCGCAACGCCACCCGTGCCCTCGAGATCAGCCAGGCCACGTTTGCCGGGCTCGGCGACGTGAAGGAGATCTCCACCCGCGCCGGCGAACTCGCCACCCTCGGCCGCTCCACCGCCGGCCCGGACGCCCTTCAGGCCTACTCCGCCGAGGTCAACCAACTCATCGAACAGCTGCTGCAGGTCGGCAACACCCGCCTCGGCAGCGATTACCTCTTCGCCGGGACCGCCGTCGACACCCCGCCGTTCTCCGTCACCCGCGACGGCGCCGGCAATGTCACCGCCGCCACCTACGACGGCGACAACGCGACCGCCAACATTCCCCTCTCCGAGGTCGCCAGCGTTTCCCCCTTCAGCAGCGGCGCGACCAACCAGTCCGTGCGCGACTTGCTCAACCAGCTGGTCGGCCTGCGCGACGCCTTCAACGCCAACGACAGCGCCGGCATCGCCACCGCCCAGGCCGCCCTCATCAACGGCGAGGACGACCTCGTCTCCGCCCTCGCCAACACCGGCGCCGTCCAGATGCGCATCGAGGTCAACCGCACCCAGCAGCAGGCTCGCGGCGACAGCCTCGTGAGCCTCGTCGCCGGCGAGACCAGCGCCGACCTGCCCGATACCATCGTGCGCTTGAACCAATCGCAGGTCGCCTACCAGGCCGCCCTCCAGTCCGCCGCCAGCATCATGAAAATTTCCCTCCTCGATTACATCCGCTGAGCTGCTGCTCCCTCTGCTTAACCTCCCACCCTGATACCCTTCCACCACCCGCCATGAAAGTCCTGCCTGACCTCCCGACCACCGCCGTGATGACCCCGCCGCCCGCCGCCAACAGCTTCGAGCTGCCCCAGGGCATCATCGGCTTCAAGGAATACACCCGCGCCGAGATCCTCTACGTCCCGGACCACCTCCCGTTCCTCTGGCTCAAGCTCCACCGCGCCGCCGATGCCGTGCACTTCATCGTCATCGAGCCCGCCGGACTCGTCCCCGGCTACGTGCCCGAGCTCTTCGATTCCGACGCCGAGGCCCTCGACCTGCGCAGCGCCTCCGAGGCCATGCTGCTCAATATCGTCACCCTCAAGAACCAGAACCCCCTCGACGCCGTCGTGAACCTGGTCGGCCCCATCGTGGTCAACCGCCGCACGCGGATCGCCCGCCAGCTCGTCATCTCCAACTACTCGCAATACAGCGCCCACTGGCCGCTGGTCGACGCCGCCACCACCCGCGCCACCGCCTGAGTCGCTCCGCCACACCCGGACCGACCTGCCACCCACCACCTAACCTTCTACGATCAGATTACTGGACCCAAGCCCGACGGATCCCAGCCCTGATCTTACTCAAATGCTCGTCTTATCCCGCAAGGCCAATGAGGCCATCATCATCGGTGATGGCATCGAGATCCGCATCAACCGCATCGAAGGCGACGTGGTCAAGATCGGCATCATCGCCCCCCGTGACGTGCCGATCTTCCGCAAGGAAGTGCACAGCGCCATCGTTGCCAGCAACCAGGCCGCCGCCCTGCCGCACTCCGCGCAGACCCTGCCCGCCCTGCCCAAAATTTCCCGGCCCAAGGATTTAGGACCGGTCTCACCCCCCATGGATGGCGTCAAACCTGCCGGTCGCCGCAATGGCGCGGCGGCATAAAACCACAGAACCCACGCCACCACCATGAGCGTCATCAATACCAACATCCAGGCCATCGCGGCTGCCCGCAACCTCAACGCCTCTCAGGAAATGCTCGGCCGCTCGCTGTCGCGCCTTTCCTCCGGCTCCAAGATCGTCAACCCGTCCGACGACGCCGCCGGCCTCGCCGTGTCCGAGAAATTGGACGCCCAAGGCCGCCGCGTCAAAGCGGCCATCACCAACGTCCAGAACGCCGTCTCCTATGTGCAGACGGCCGACGGCTTCATGTCCGGCATGACCAAGATCCTCTCGCGCATGAGCGAGCTCGCGATCCTGGCCAAGGACGTCACCAAGAACTCCACCGACATCGACCTCTACTCGCAGGAGTTCACCGCCCTGCAGGACCAGCTCCGCGCCACCATCGGCGGTTCCTCCGCCGACATCGGCGGTACGGCTGACATCTCCGCCCCGCTCGGTGCCTTCAACGGCATCTCGCTCTTCGGCTCGACCACCGGCGGCGGCCTCACCGTCACCATCGGCCAGGCCGTCGGCCAGGAGATGACCATCGGCGCCTCCGACCTGCGCACCGGCGACATGCTCGCCATCATTGACCAGGACGGCACCGGCGCCTACTCGCTCGGCCTGTCCGACACCAACGCCATTGAGGCCATCACCGACGCCATCCAGCACGTCGCCACCGAGCGCGCCTCCCTCGGCGCCTCGCAGTCCCGCCTCGAACTCGCCGCCACCACGCTGCAGGTCGAATTTGAGAACCTCAGCTCCGCCATCTCACGCATCCGCGACGTGGACGTGGCCGAGGAATCCACCCAGTTCGCGAAGTACAACATCCTCGTGCAGTCCGGCACCGCCATGCTCTCGCAGGCCAACCAGACCCCGCGCAGCGTGTTGCAGCTCCTCCAGCAGGGTTAATCCCTGACCTTTGATTCCCCGGCCGGACCTTCCCCCTAACCGGGCGGGTCCGGCCTTTTTTTGCCCGCTCCGCTCTCACCCTGGAGCGTGGGCGACCCCGCCCGCGATTACGTCCACCCACCCACCGCCCGCCCGACCCCACGGCGGGGTCGCTGTGACTCCATAACTGCCCACCGGCCCCATCTGACTCGGATGCCCGGGTGGAAACTCACCTCAGGGCTGGTTGGCCCGCCGCCCTCCTTAACCCGGCGCCGCCGACCCCGACACGCTCCGGTGCACCGCGTGCGCCAGTTCCTCGTTGGTGAACGGCTTGGATATCAGCGAGACGTAGCCCATCTGCTGCAGCATCTCGGGCGCGATGCGGGAATAGTAGCCGGACATAATGATCACGGGCAGGGAGGGCGCGAGGTTGCGGATCTCGGTCACCAGCTCCATGCCGTTCATGCCGGGCATGGTCTGGTCCGTCAGCAGCACGGCAAAATCCCCGATGCGGCCGCGGATCTCCTCCAGGCAGGCCGACGCCCGGTCGAAGGCAACCACCCGGTAGCCCGCGCGCTCAAGCGAGATCTGGGCAAAGCTGCGCACCAGATCCTCGTCATCCACGATCGCCACCAGTTCCCCGCGGCCCCGCGGCATGTCCGCGCTGGCGTTGCGCACCGGTGTTTCCTGCGCCTCCGCGACCGGCAGGAAAAAGGTGAAGGTCGTGCCCTGGCCG
This sequence comes from Lacunisphaera limnophila, assembly GCF_001746835.1. NCBI lineage: Bacteria > Pseudomonadati > Verrucomicrobiota > Opitutia > Opitutales > Opitutaceae > Lacunisphaera > Lacunisphaera limnophila. Next base: position 2,637,777 of record NZ_CP016094.1, read on the forward strand.
ATCACGCTCTCGACGCTGATCGCTCCCTGGTGCGCCTGGATGATCCCGTGGACCATCGACAGCCCGAGTCCGGTGCCCTGGCCGACTTCCTTGGTCGTGAAGAAGGGATCGAAGATGCGCTTGCACGTCGTCTCGTCCATCCCATGCCCGCTGTCGCTGAAATCCAGCCGCACATACTGGCCGGGCGCGAGCTGGTTGAAGGATGAACTCTCCGCCACGGTCGCCGGCGAGAGCGTGATGCGCATCAGCCCGCCGGTCTGGTGCATGGCGTGCGCGGCATTGGAGCCGAGGTTCAGCAGCACCTGGTGGATCTGGCTGGCATCGGCCAGGACCGGTGCGCAATCGTCCGCCGCGCTGACCTCGATCCGGATGGTCGCCGGCACCGTCGCGCGCAGGAAGCGCCGGGCGTCCTCGACGATGGCTTTCAGCTCCACGGTCACCTTCTTGGCGCCGCTCTGCCGGCTGAAGGTGAGGATCTGGTCCACCAGTTCGCGGGCGCGCAGGCTGGCCTCGCGCGAGGCCTCGAGGTAGGGCCGCGATTCGTGATCCTCCGCCAGCCCGTCGAAGGCCAGGTCCTGGTAGCCGAGGATGCCCGTGAGGAGGTTGTTGAAGTCGTGGGCGATGCCGCCGGCCAGCGTGCCGAGTGTCTCCATCTTCTGGGCCTGGAACAGCTGGCTCTCCAGCTGGCGGCGCATCTCCTCCGCGTCGCGCCGGGCGGTGATGTCCTGGAAACCGCCGAAGAGACGCGTGACCCGGCCCAGCTGCGTCTCCGCCTGCCCGAGGATGCGGATCCACAGCGGGCGGCCGCGGGCGGTGGTGAAGGGGAGTTCCAGGTCGAAGGGCGTGCCATCCTCCCGCGCGCGCGCGAACGCCTCGTCCAGGACCGTGGCCGCCTCCGGGGAGAAGAAGGCCCGGATCGTTTCCGCCGTGGGCGTGAAGCCCAGGTCCACCTCATGGATGCGGTAGACTTCCGGCGCCCAGGTGAGCCGGCCGCTGGCCGTGTCCTCTTCCCACGCACCGATCTGCGCCAGCCGGTTGAGCTGCAGCGACAGCTGCTCGTTGTGCCGCAGCTTTTCCTCCAGCACCTTGCGGGTGGTGATGTCGGTCTGCGTGCCGACCAGGCGGAGCGGCTGGCCGTGGTCGTCCCGCGCCACCACCTTGCCGCGGTCGAGCATCCAGATCCAGTGACCGTCGCGGTGGCGCATCCGCAGCTCGCACTGGTAGTAGGGGCTCCGGCCCTCGAGGTGCTGCTGCATTGCGGCGTGGGCCACGGGCAGGTCCTCGGGGTGGACACGCGCGCTCCACTCCTCCGGCTGGGCGGCCAGCTGGGTGGGGTCCAGGCCCACCATCTCGGCGTACCGCTGGTCGCGGTACACCCGCTGGCGCTGCAGGTCCCAGTCCCACACGGCGTCGTTGTTGCTGGTCACGATCAGGCGCCAGCGCTCCTCGGAAATCCGCAGCTGCTCGCGCAGCTCGCGCGCGGCCGTCACATCCCGGTTCAACCCCACCAGCCGCCCCGGGGTGCCGTCGGGCTGCCGGATCAGGTAGCTGCGCATCTGCATGTACCGGGCGCTCCCGCCGGGCAGGATGATCCGGTACTCGGGCTCAAACTGGTCGCGCCGACCCGCGATGACTTCGTTCAGGTGATGCTGCACCTCGGGCCAGTCCTCCGGATGTACGCGCTGCCGCCAGGCCTCGATGCCGCCGGAGACATCGCTGCGCTCCAGGCCGTGCAGCTTGAGCAGGTGCTCGTCCCAGTACAGGCGGTCGGCCTTGAAATCGTATTCCCACACGCCGTAGCCCGCGGCGGTGATGACGAACTGCAGCCGCTCCGTCAGGCTGTCCATCTCCACCTCGCGTTCCTTCTCGCGCGTCTGGTCGCGGGCGAGGCCGACGACCCGGAGCAGCCGGCCCTCGGGGGAGAACTGGGGCTGCCCCTGGGCGCGCAGCTGCCGCACGTTGCCGTCGGGGCGCACGATGCGGTATTCGAAGATGAGGTTCTCCTCGGGCTCGAGCGCGTTCCAGTCGATCTGCCGGATGCGGGGCTGGTCGTCGGGGTGGATGCGGTTGAGCCAGTCCTCGTGCTTGCCGCTGAAGCCGGCCCCCTGCAGCCCGAAGATGGCCAGCATCGTGCCGTCCCACACCTGCTCCCCGGCGATCACGTCCCAGTCCCACACCCCGTAGCTGGAGCTGCGGAGGGCCAGCCGGTGGCGGTCGTTGAGCAGCTTGAGCTCGCGGGTGCGCATGGAGACTTCCTGCTGCAGCGAGGCGGCCTGGTGCTGCACCCGGTGGAGCAGGCGGTCGCGTTCCTGCTCCGTGCGGGTCTTGTCCTGGTCCAGCCGCTCGAGGCGGCGCAGCGAGAGCACGAGCACGGCCAGCAGCACAAAGGTGAAGGCCACGGTCGTGAACGCCAGCTGCTCGAGCCCGTCGGTCGGCGTGGCCGTCTCGACGCGGAGTTGCAGCAGGTAAAGCGCCGGCGGCAGGATGCCGGCCAGGATCAGCAGGCGGCGGCCGACCAGGCCGGTGGCGTTGTCGGCCTTGAGCGCCAGCACAAAGCCCGAGTTGAAATGGATCGTGACCAGCGCCAGGCCGAGGCACACGGCGCCCAGCGCGCCCAGTCCGGAGATGCCCGGGGCCGCGTCGGGGCTCACTGCCAGCCGGGTCATCAGGCTGAACAGGGCCAGGGCCAGGAGGATCGCCCCGAACAAGGCCGATGGGCTGAGCCAGATCCGCCGGGTGCGCTCTATCTGCAGGAGGCCCAGGCCGGCGAGGATCAGCATGGCGTTGTTGGTGACCCCCGGCTGGTGGACCACGCCCTGCGCCGCGCCGCCGGTCAACAGGCTGGCCGCGCCGCCCTGCCAGGCGGCCCCCAGGCCGAGGTACTCGCAAAAAAAGCCGCTCAGGCCGCCGAGCAGGATGAGCCCGCCCATGACATTGCTGGCGAGGGCGTGACCGGGTCGCTGCGTCCACTGCAGCAACAGCGCCGTGGCGGCCAGCACCAGGCCCAGCGCGTTGGCCGGCAGGAGCGGGGGCCAGTCGGCCCGCAACCGGGTCAGGCCCGCCAGGCCGGTCCACCAGCCGGCCAGCGCCAGCATCCCCGCCCCGAGGGCGAGCAGCGTGGCCGCCTGGCTGATGCGCCGCAGGATGTTTTCCGTGCGGTCGAGGGGCGGAAGGGAGGTGGTGGGCACCGGCATCGGTCGAAGCATCCATATCGGCACAACGCCTGGGAAAGTTAAACCCTATTTGTGGACCCGGACCGGCCAAGAAATGCGCTTAATTGCCGCGTGATTGTGACGAATCCAAGGCACGCAGCATGAAAACCAGAACCATCCTCATCCTCCTCTTCGTCACCCTCGGTCTCTGTCAGCTTCCCCTTCGTGCCGCCGATGGCATGGAGCCCCCGGTACCCGTGCGTACCGTGCCCCCCGTGTTTCCCGACGAACTGCGCCGCGCCGGCACCTCCGGCGTCGTGACCGTCAGCATCCTCATCGATGAAAAGGGCAACGTGCAGGAACCCAAGGTCATCAAGACCACCCACGAGGCCTTCTCCCAGCCGGCGATGGACGCGCTGTCCAAATGGAAGTTCAAGCCCGCCAAGCAGGCAGGCGAGGCCGTGGCGATGCGCGTGAACATCCCGATCCAGTTCAACAACAAGAGTTAATTCGGCTCCTGCTTTCCCGACCCCACCCCATGCAATTCAGCTCCCTCACCATCGGCCGGCGCATCGGTCTCGGCTTCTGTCTGATCCTGACCCTGCTTGCCGCCGTGGCCACGACGGCGTGGCTGGCCCTCGGCACCTCCGGGAAACGCCTCAACCAGTACGCGGGCAGCACTGAGGAGACCAACAAAGTCGCCGGGGTCGAGGCCGCGATGCTGGCGGTCAAACTCAGCGTCAACGAGTTCCTCGCCACCGGCTCGGAAACGAGCGCCGCCGCCTACCAGCAGGCCAAGACCGGCCTCGACGCCGCCATGGGCCACGCCCTCGAGTCGATCGCCGACCCGACCCGCACCGCCGCCCTCCGCGAGGCCGCCGCCTTGATCGCCAAGTATGACGCGTCGTTCCAGCGTGTCATCGCCACCACCAACCAGATGGCCACCGTGGTGCAGGACCGCCTGATCCCGCAGGGCCAGGGCATCGCCAAGGGCCTCGAGGAAATCCTCGCTGCCGCCCGCAACAACGGCGACATGAACGGTGCGTTCCAGGTCTCCACCGCCCTCAAGAGCTATTTCGAATCCAGCAGCAACGCGAACTCCTACCTCCTGACCTCACGGGCCGCCTACGCCGAGGCCGCCCAGGGCCAGATCAAGGCCGTCGCCGCCGCCGTCACCACCCTGCAAAACGACCAGGCCGAGCTCGTGAAGCTCGACGAAACCCTCAAGGACCCGGCCAAGGACGCGCTCCTCGTCGCCGCCGCCGCGGCCAGCGCCGGCTACGGCAAAAGCCTGGAGGAGATCATCGCCCTCAAGCAGCAGCGGACCACCATCCTCAAGGACGAACTCGACGTGATCGCGCCGCAGTTCACCGCCGCCCTTGGCCGCCTCCGCGAGGCCGTCACCCAGTTCCAGTCCCAGCTCGGCCAGTCCGGCCGCTCGGAGCAGACCCGCAGCGAGACCATCGTGCTCGGCTGCACCATCGGCGCCGGCCTCCTCGGCCTCGTCGTGGCCTGGTTCATCATCCGCGGCATCACCGTCCCCATCCTCAAGATCGCCAAGCAGCTCGCCCTCGAGTCGAGCCAGACCCACGCCGCCGCGCTGCAGGTTTCCTCCGCCAGCTCCTCCATGGCCGACGGCGCCAGCCGCCAGGCGGCTGCGCTCGAGGAGAGCAGCGCCTCCCTGCACGAGATGGCCAGCATGACCGCCCGCAATTCCGAGAGCGCCCAGTCCGCCAAGGGCCTCGCCGCCGAGGCCCGCACCGCCGCCGACGACGGCGCCCGCGACATGACCGCCATGCGCGACGCCATGACCGCGATCAAGTCGTCCAGCTCCGAGATTTCCAAGATCATCAAGACGATCGACGAGATCGCCTTCCAGACCAACATCCTCGCCCTCAATGCCGCCGTCGAGGCCGCCCGTGCCGGTGAGGCCGGCGCCGGTTTCGCGGTCGTCGCCGAGGAGGTTCGCAACCTCGCCCAGCGCAGCGCGCAGGCCGCCAAGGAGACCGCCGTCAAGATCGAGGACGCCTCCGCCAAGAGCGAGCAGGGCGCCACCATCAGCGGCCAGGTCGCCGGCAGCCTCGACCGGATCGTCGAGCGTATCCGCCAGCTCGACGAGATGGTCGGCGGCATCGCCCAGGCTTCCAGCGAGCAGAGCGAGGGCATTGGCCAGCTCAACCAGGCCGTCGCGGGTATGGACAAGATCACCCAATCCAATGCGGCCCTCGCGGAACAGTCCGCCAGCTCGGCCGACGAGATGAAGGCCCAGTCCGCGCAGGTGAAGAACGCCGTCGACGACCTGCTCCACATGGTCCAGGGCTTCGCCGACCAGCCGGCCACCGGGGCGATCGTCTCGCCCGCCCGGCCCGTCCGTCAGGAGCACGCTGCCGCCCCGGCCCCGGCCAAGACCAAGACTTCCGCCATCAAGACCCCCGTGCTCCCGTCCGCGCGTTCCTCCGCGCAGCCGGCGACCATGGAGTGGAACGACTGAGCCGCACCCTATAGCGGTGGTCCCGCCCGCGTTTGATCACGCTCTTGCCTTTGCGGACGTCTCCCGGCACTCGTGCCCCCCTGTGGCTGACTACCTGCCGGAATTCTTCACCCTCGCGCTCGCGCACGCCCTCGCCGTGGCCAGCCCGGGGCCAGACTTCGCCATTGTGCTCCGGCAAAGCCTCCACCACGGGCGCCGCACCGCGCTCTGGACCAGCGTCGGCATCGGCTGCGGGCTCTCGATCCACATCACCTATTGTCTGCTCGGGCTCGGCCTGTTTCTGAAAAACTCCCCGGCGGCGCTGCTCACGGTTCAGGCGCTCGGCGCCGCCTACCTCGCGTGGATCGGCCTGCAGGCACTGCAGGCCCGGCCGCGGTCCGGCGACATCGACCTGGCCGGCGGCCCCGCCGAACCCTCCGCCCGCGCTGCGTGGACCACCGGCTTCCTGGTGAACCTCCTCAACCCGAAGGCCGCGCTCTTCTTCATCGCGCTGTTCCCGCTCGCGGTGAGCGCCACCACGCCCCGGCTCGTGCAGGTTGGCTACGGTGTCTGGATGACGGTCACGACCGTGGCCTGGTTCAGCTTTGTATCGGTCGTGTTCGCCCGCGAAAGCGTGCGCCGCGCCTTCCTGCGCCACGGCCACTGGATCGACCGCGCCCTGGGCGTGGTCTTCCTGGGTTTCGCCGTGAGCCTCGCCCTGGCATCGCTGGGGTAGGGGGCGATGTAGAGCGGGATTTCCGAATCCCGCCTTGCTCGCCGGCGGCACTGCCTCGCCATCTACGCCAAGCCTTCGTCGGCGATGCCGCCCTACACCCCGATCACAAATGCCGGCTCGGGGGCGTGAAGAAATACCGGTCGCCCTTTCGGTACGGCATGTTGCCGTCGAAGCGTCCGGGCGCCTCCTCATAGACGAGCACCTGCGCGGCGCCGATCTCCGACGTGAAATACCCGAGGACCGTGAGCTGCTTCATCAACTTGAAGAAATGCGCCGGCGCGGCGGCGGCCTTGGCGGCCTGGTGCGCCCGCTGCTCGGCGTCGAGGGCGTTCAGCCGCGCGGTGCGCGCGGCGGGCGTTGCGACCAGGAAACCCTCGGCGCGCAACTGCGCGAGCCCGGCCGCGAAGGCGGCGTGATGGGCGTCGTCGTAACAGTCCGTGACCATCATCGCCATGAAGGCGCCGACGCCCGCCGCCTTGGCGCCGGGGGTCTCGGTCGCCGGGATGATCGTCTCGGCGATCTCATCGAGCAGGACGAGGTCGTCGGCCGTGAAGCCGGGGCGGGGGGCCTTGCTGGCGAGCGTGCCGCCGCGCAGCCAGGTGTCGCCGCCGATGAGCGCCCCGCCGAGCAGAACGCCAAGGCGCGCGAGCATTTCACGCCGGGAAAGGGTGGTGGGGTGCGTGACAGGATTCATCACAGGTTCTGTTTCTTGAGTTCATCCACCGCGAAGGCAGCGGCGCGGGCCGTGAGGGCCATGTAGGTGAGCGAGGGGTTCACGCAGGCGGCGGAGGTCATGCAGGCGCCGTCGGTCACAAAGACGTTGGGCGCGTCCCACACCTGGTTGTGGCCGTTGAGCACCGAGGTCTTCGGGTCGCGGCCCATGCGGGCGGTGCCCATCTCGTGGATGCCGCGGCCGAAGTTGTAGCCGGCGCTGGTCTTCTGGACCTGCTTCATGCCGGCGGCCTCGAGCATCTCGGCGGCGTCGTTTTGCATGTCCTTCCGCATCTTCCACTCGTTGTCCTGGATGGCGCAGTCCATCGCCAGGACCGGCAGACCCCACTTGTCCTTGGTCGAGTGGTCCAGGCTGATGCGGTTCTCGTGGTACGGCAGGGTCTCGCCGAAGCCGGTCATGCCAATGGTCCAGGGACCGGGCTCGCTGAGGGCTTCCTTGAGCGGGGCGCCGATGCCGAGTTCCGGCACCTCGCGTTCCCAGCCGAGTCGGCTGGCGGCGCCCTGGTAACCGAAGCCGCGGAGGTAGTCGCGCTTGTCGTCGAACAAATTTTGGTAGCGCGGAATGTAGAACCCGCCCGGGCGGCGGCCGGCCACGATGCGGTCCTGGTAACCCTCGGCGTAGCCAAAGGCGCCGACGCGGAAGTGATGGTCCATGGCGTTGTGCCCGAGTTCGCCGCTGCTGCTGCCCAGGCCGCCCGGCCAGATGTCCGTGGCCGAGTTCATCAGCACCCACGTGGAATTGAAGGCCGAGGCGCAGAGGAAGACGATCTTCGCCGTGAATTCCGTGACCTGGTGCGTCGCGGTGTCGAGCACCTCGACGCCGGTGGCGCGCTTGGCGTCCTTGTCGTAGAGCAGGCGGGAGACGAGGGAGTCGGGCCGCAGCGTGAGGTTGCCGGTGGCGACGGCCGCGGGGAGGGTGGCCGACTGCGTGCTGAAGTACGCGCCGAACGGGCAGCCGAGCCAGCACTTGTCGCGGAACTGGCAGTTGACGCGGCCCGCGTGGGGCACGCTGAGGTTGGCCAGGCGGCCCATGATGAGGCGGCGGCGGTCCTGGTAATGGGTCTTGATGCGGGCGGCCACGTCCTTCTCCACGCAGTTGAGATCGAAGGGCGGCAGAAACTTGCCATCGGGGAGCTGGGGCAGGCCCTCGAGCGAGCCGCTGATGCCGGCGAAGGACTCGACATGGTCATACCAGGGCGCGACATCGGCGTAGCGGAGGGGCCAGTCGACGGCGATGCCGTCCTCGGCGTTCGCTGCGAAGTCGAAATCGCTCCAGCGGTAGCTGTGGCGGCCCCAGAGGAGGGAGCGGCCGCCGACCTGGTAGCCGCGGAACCAGTCGAAGGGTTTGGTTTCGGTGTAGGGGCAGTCTTGCTCGTCGGCCCACCACTCGGCGTTGGCCTCGTGGAGGAGGTCGCGGTTGGAGATGGGGCGCTCGGCGATGAGCTCGCGGGATTTTTTGCCGCGGTGCGGGAGTTCCCACGGGGCCTTGAGGGCGCTGGGGTAGCCGGTGATGTGCTCGACGTTGGGGCCGCGTTCGAGGAGGAGGACCTTGAGGCCCTGTTCGGTGAGTTCCTTCGCCGCCCAGCCGCCGGAAATGCCGGAGCCGACGACGATGGCGTCATAGGAGTGCGTGGAAACTGCCATGGGGTGCCTTCCAGAGAGGTCAGGATTCCCCCGGAAGCAATCCCGGGTTTTCATGATGATACCGTGATCAGTCCTCCCCCCGACCCGCGCCATCTGTAGCGGCGGTCTATGACCGCCGACTCCGCTATCCTGTAGGGCAGGATTTCCAAATCCCGCCACGCCCGCCGGCGGCATGCGGAGATGTCGCCCTTCACAACCCCGCCAAACCCCAGAGTATTGCCGCAAAAAGTCACAAGTACCCGGCCGCGGATGAAGCCTTCAAGGCGACTATAGTCGCGCGGAAGATTTGCGAGTGCAGGACGAAAGCCTTTTGCGCCTCTTTGCGGCTAACCTTGCCTTGCTGTAGGGCGGGATTTCCAAATCCCGCCTCACGCCCCCGGCGGCATGGCATTCATGTGCAGCAGGCCCCAGCCGTGGCCGTCGGGATCGAGAAAGCTATGCGTGTACATGAAGCCGAAGTCCTCCGCCTTGTCGTAGGTTGAGCCGCCCGCCGCGAGGGCCTTGGTCACGAGATCGTCCACCTCCTGGCGGCTTTCGCAGGTGAGGGTAAAGAGGGCTTCCACCGCCTGGGACGTGTCACAGACGGCCTTGGGCGTGAACTGGCGGAACTTGGCGTGGGTCGAGAGCATGACGGACAGCGTCTCGCTGATGCTGACGCAGGCGGCCGTGTCGTCGCTGAACTGCGGGTTGGGCGTATAGCCCAGGGCTTGGTAGAAGGCCAGCGACTTGGGCAAATTGGCGACCGGAAGGTTGAGGAAGAGCTGTTTGTTCATGGGGGAGGGGAGGCGAATACACCCTCAACGAACGATCCCGCGGAGGGCGGACAGGGAGGGTGGAAATCTTCAGCGATCAGGCAAAATCGATGGATTAGAACGGGGTCTGGCTCGAGCTGCATTAGCGTTGGAGTACAAAAGAGTCAGGCTGCGGATAGTGATATCAGGGCTGGAATGCTCGCTTACTATCATGAACTGCCGTCCGACCCGACTGCCGGATCTGCTGATAGGTTTTTTCATGTGGCTATGGCCTGCATGATCGGGCCATCACGACGTCCCGCTGCCGATCCGCTCCGAGGGTGAAAATATGCTCACCGACCTCAGTGAAGCCGCACTTTCTGTAGAAGGCGATCGCCCGCGGATTTCGCTCCCAGACGCCTAGCCAGACTACGTCGATTTGACGGCGAATCATCTCGGCGATGCACGCCTGCATGAGGTCGTGAGCGATGCCCGCACCCTGCCACGCTTTCGAAACATAGAGCCGCTGAATTTCGCCAGGTGCTTCCGCCATGACACAGGTAGGAGCATGCCCCCAACGCAGTTGCGCGTAACCGACCAGCTCGTCCGCGTCCTTGCTGAGCAGCGTAATCATCCCCGGGTCGGCAATCTCTTCTGCTTGAATATCCTGGCTGTAACTTTTCGAACAATGCGCGTCCATGTTTGCACGGCTATTATCGGCTTCAAACGTGTCGCGAAAGGTTCTTTCGGCGAGATCCGCGAGTCGCTTGGCGTCGCGGATACTTGCTTTTTGGATTATGCGCATGGGCGGAGAGGGTCCATAGCCATTCGGCTGCTGATTCTGATGCAAGGTTTAGCACCACATGAGCGCCCGACGCCGAATATCTTCACCTACCTTGCCGCGGCCCAGCGTTCGAGGGCGGCGCGGAGGTCGGTTTCGCGGACGGGCTTGCTCACGTAGTCGTCCATGCCGGCGGCGAGGCACTTCTCCCGGTCGCCCTGCATGGCGTTCGCCGTCATCGCGATGATGTGGACGCGGGGCGCCGGCCGACCGGCGGCGGCGGTCGCCTGCTCGCGCTGGCGGATGGCCTGGGTGGCCTCGTAGCCGTCCATCTCGGGCATCTGGCAGTCCATGAAGATCAGGTCGTAGGGCACGGCCGCGACGGCCTGCACGGCCTCCAGGCCGCTGGCGACGGCATCGGCGCTGTGGCCGAGCTTCCGCAACTGGGCGAGGGCGACCTTCTGGTTCACGGTGTTGTCCTCCGCGAGCAGGATGCGGGACTTCGCGGGCGCGACATAATCGGGCGAGGCGGGACGCGGCAGCACGGGCTTGGCGGCGGCGGGCTCGGCGCGGGGCGCGCCCATCACGTCCACCAGGCAGTCAAAGAGGCGCGATTGCTTCACGGGTTTCACGAGGTAGGCGTCGATGCCCTGCGCGGCCAGTTCGGGCTTCGTCATGACGTGCCCCAGCGAGGTCAGCATGATCAGGTGCGTGCGGGCGAGCACCGGGTCGGCCTTGATGGCGTGGGCGAGCGTGAGGCCGTCCATGCCGGGCATCTGCATGTCGAGGAGCGCGGCGTCGTAGGGCTGGCCCGCGGCGGCGGCGGCGCGCAGGGTCACGAGCGCCTCGGCCCCGCTGGCGGCGCTACCCTGTTGCATCTTCCAGGAAACGATCTGGTGGTGCAGGATCTGCCGGTTGGTGTCGTTGTCATCCACCACTAGCACGCGCAGGTCGACCGGATCCCGGGTGGGAGCGGGGCGCGCGGCCGCGCCGGCGGGCTTGAGGAAGCGGGCGGTGAACCAGAAGGTCGCGCCGGCACCGGGCGTACTTTGCACGCCGATCTCGCCGTGCATGAGGGCGACGATCTGCTTGGCGATGGCGAGGCCGAGGCCCGTGCCGCCAAAGCGGCGCGTGGTCGAGGTGTCGGCCTGGGTGAAGGCCTGGAACAGCCGCGCCTGCACGTCGGCGGGGATGCCGATGCCGGTGTCCACGACGCTGAAGCGCAGGGCCACGTCCGTGGCGGTCTCCTGCTCGCGGACCACGCGGACGACCACCTCGCCGCGCTCGGTGAACTTGATGGCGTTGCCGATGAGGTTGACGAGGACCTGGCGCAGGCGGCCGGGATCGCCGATGAGCGTGGCGGTGAGCTCCGGCGGGATGGCGGTGAGCAGCTCGAGGTTCTTCCGCTGGGCGCGCTCGGCCAGCATGTCGAGCGTGCCCTCGATGGTGTCGACGAGGTCGAACTCGAGTTCCTCGAACACCAGCTTACCGGCCTCGATCTTGGAGAAGTCGAGGATGTCATTGATGACGGTGAGCAGGGTGTCGGCGCTGGTGCGGATGGTCTCGGCGAACTCGCGCTGCTGGGGGTCGAGCGGCGAGTCGAGGAGGAGGCCGCTCATGCCGATGACACCGTTCATCGGCGTGCGGATCTCGTGGCTCATGTTGGCCAGGAACTCGCTCTTCGCGCGGGTGGCGGCCTCGGCGGCGTCCTTGGCGTGGCGCAGGTCCTCCTCCGCCTGCTTGCTGGCGGTGGCGTCGCGGTCGATACCGATGGTGTATTCGCGGCCGTCGATCAGCACGAGGCTGGTGGAGTACTCGACGGTGATGATGGAGCCGTCCTTGCGCTTGTGCTGGGCGAAGCCGTGGCTGCGCTGGTTCGCGCGCAGGTCGGTGAGGTAGTCGTGGGCGGCGCGGTAGGCCCACGGGTGCGCCTCGATGATATCGATGGACTGGCCGACGAGTTCCTCGCGCGTGTACCCGTGGATCTCGCAGGCCATGGGGTTGCAGTCGACGATCCGGACCGGGACGTCGGGGTCGTGCGGATCGAAGAGCATGAGGCTGAGCGGGGCCTTTTCCCAGACGATGTGCAGCTGGGGCAGGGTGAGGTTGAGCGTCTTTTGGTGTTCGCTGAGTTCCAGCGCGGCCCGGCGCCAGACGCGCGTGGCGTAGATCACGTAACCAAGAGTGAGGGCGGTCACGAGCGCGCAGCCGGTGGCGAACCCGTGCAGGATCAGCTCGGGCGGCAGGTCGGGTTCGAGCCACACCCAGGCGATGGCCGCGGCCAGCGCCACCAGCGCGGCGGCGGGTAACGCCACGGGCAGCGCCAGCATGAAGCGGGAGCGCGGCAGGGCGGCTGGGGTGGGCTGGGTGGGGCGGGCCGGCATGGGCGTTGAAGCCTGCACCCCACACTGCCGGAGGAGCGGGCCTTGTAAAGCCCGGGGCTCGGGGAAGGGGATGGACCTGGCGCGGGGGAACGCGTGGTGGCGGAGGGTGCGCGTTGACAAACCGGCGCGGAGCGCAGATTCGACCGGGTAGAGTCGCTTCGAGCCTGTGCCTTCGGGGCAGGCTCTCCACCACAGCCCGAATCGCTTACGCGAAGACGGCGCCGCCGAGGAGCTGTTCGCCCCGGTAGAGGGCCATGATCTGGCCGGAGGCGAGGGCGCGCTGGGGCGTGGCGAAACGGATGCGGGCGGAGGCCGGCGGGATCGCGGTATCCGGCCCACCCGGGTCCGGCGTGAACGTGATGGCGACGCGCGGGTCGCGGTAGCGCACGCGGCACTCGATTTCCGCGGGGGCGGTGAGCGGGTCGCCGATGAAACTCAGGCTGTGCACGCGCGCCTCGCTCGTCCACAGGCCGGGGGCGGCCGGGCCGTCGAAGGCGACGAGCAGGGCGTGATCAGCGGCGCGTTTGCCGACGACGACGTAGGCCTCGTTGTCCGTGTTCGACGGGATGCGGATCCCGCGGCGCTGGCCGATGGTGTAGTAATGGAGGCCGCGGTGTTCGCCGAGGACCCGGCCGTCGGTGGCGCGGACGATCGGGCCGGGGTGGTCGGGGACGTAGGCGCGGAGGAAGTCGGCCATCTTCACCTCGCCGATGAAGCAGATGCCCTGGCTGTCCTTCTTGCGGGCGTTGGGCAGCCGGGCGTCCGCGGCCAGCTCACGCAGCGCGGGCTTGGCAAGGTGGCCGATGGGGAAGAGGGCGTCGCGCAGCTGCGCCTGGGCGAGGAGGGCGAGGAAGTAGGACTGGTCCTTGTTGGGGTCGAGGCCTTCGAGGAGGGCGAAGGTGGAAGGCGTTGCCCGCAACGCGTTCGGATCGGAAAGCGCGTTGGGGGCAACGCGCTCCACCCGGCGGGCGTAGTGGCCCGTGGCCACGGACGCGAAGCCCTCGGCCCGGGCATAGTTCAGGAACACGCCGAACTTCATCTCGCGGTTGCACATCACGTCCGGGTTCGGCGTGAGGCCGCGCTGGTAGCCGTCGAGCAGGTAGTCCACCACCAGCCGGCGGTAATCCTGCATCAGGTTGACCACGCGGAACTCGATCCCGATGGCCTCGGCGGTGGCGCGGGCATCTTCGATATCCTGCATCCACGGGCAGTGACCGAGGACGTTGTCCTCGTTGATCCAGTTCTTCATGTAGGCGCCGACGATGTCGTGGCCCTGCTGCTTGAGCAGGAGCGCGGCGACGGAGCTGTCGACTCCGCCGGACATGGCGACGAGGATGCGGGACATCCGTCCACAGAAACCATGAATGGGCCCGAATGAACACACATTTTGCAGGCAGCGGCGGATACAGCACAAGGCCCTGAAAAATTTCATTGGGAGCGGATGGCTCGGGCGTGGGAGGGGCTTTGCGCCCCGATAATTCGCGTTCGTCGCCGGGAAAGGCGGGACCCGGAGCCCCTGCCTTGATCCCATCCCCAAAGCACGGCCGGTGACTTTGCCGAGTTGTCCCAGCACGGCCCGCACGAGTCTAAGGAGAGCGCAAAGCGCACGCTTGCGGTGGCGTGGCATCTGCTAGAAAGTATCGAGACCAACGCCACTTGTGAACACCCGCGCCCCTTTCAACCTTGAGCTGGCCCATCGCATCGCGCGGGCGTGGCTGACCTCGACCTCGTCGGGCATCATTGAGATGGGGGCCGACTGGACGGCCGAGTCGCTGCCGCTGCTGACGCCGGGCGACAAGGCCTTTGAGTTTTCCGACCTGAGCCCGGCGGAGCCGTCGCTCTATGCCGACGAGGCCGCCTACTACGTGGACGATGCCGGCCAGGTGGTCTTCATGCTCGATCCCGCCGAGCACAGCTGGGTCAACTTCACGGAAATGCCCGTCTACGTGGCGGGTGATTTCAACGGCTGGCAGGCCGCGGTGGGGCAGCCGGACTGGTCGATGGTCTGGGGCGACCTGAACGGCCGTCGGGTGCTGCTCCTGCGCAAGCCGGCCGCGGGGCTCCTCACCGAACCGCCGGCGCAGTTCAAGTTTGTGACCGGGGACGGCCGCTGGCTGGACCTGCCGCGTGACGCCACCAACGTGGTGGCGGGGGAGGGCGGACGCACGAACCGCCTGCTCAAGCGCCACCGCACGGGCCGCAACCTGTTCCGTTTCACCACGGCCGAGCCGGTCCTCCTGAACCAGACCTACTCGGTGATCCTCGTGCGCGAGGGCCGGGAGCCGCCGAAGGTCCGGGTGCGGCTGGGCAAGTTTTTCCACGCGCTGCGCAGCGACCTGCCGCTGGGCGCACGGGTGAGTCGCGGCGAGACGACGTTCCGGCTTTTTGCCCCGCGCGCCAAGCACGTGCGGCTGTTCCTCTGCGAGAAACTCGAGGACCAGAACAAGGCCTTCGGCTACGAGCTCGACCGGCGCACGGAGGATCACGGCTGGTCCGGCGTGTGGGAGGCGCATCTCAACCGCAACCTGCACGGCTGGTATTACTGGTACTCGGTCAGCGGCCCGCACGATGTGTTCGGCCACTTCCACCCGACGCAGAAGATCCTCGATCCCTATGCGCTCGCCGCCGTCAGCCGGGACGGCCCCGGCATCGTGCTGGATCCCGCGTGGGTGGGCCGCGCCGACCGCTCCTTCGCCACCCCCGCGTGGCAGGACCTCGTGATGGTGGAGGGCCACGTGCGCGACCTCGCGGCGCACGCCCCGCTGCCGCTCACCGCCGACGAGCGCCTGGGTTTCACCGGGCTGACCAAGTGGGTGGAGAGCCCGGATTTCTACCTGAAGAAGCTGGGCGTGAACTGCGTGGAGCTGCAGCCCGTGCACCAGGCCGACAACACCGCCCGCGGCGAGTATTTCTGGGGCTACATGCCGGTGAGCTATTTCGCGCCGGCGGCGGATTACGGCTTGGATGGCGCCCACGCGTCCCAGGTGAAGGAATTGCAGGCACTGGTGGCGGCCTTCCACCGGCAGGGCATGGCGGTGGTGATCGACGTGGTCTACAACCACGTCGGCGTGCCGGCGCACCTGATGTTCATCGACAAGCTCTATTACTTCGAGGTGAACGACGAGGGCGTGCTGGCCAACTGGAGCGGCTGCGGCAACGACCTGCGCGCCCGTTCGGCCATGGCGACGCGCCTTATCATCGACAGCCTGGTACACCTGATCGAGGTCTACGGTGTGGACGGCTTCCGGTTCGACCTCGCCGAGTTGATCGGCGTGGACGTGCTGCGGGATATCGAGGCGGCGGTGAAGCGGGTGAAGCCCGACGTGATCCTGATCGCCGAGCCCTGGAGCTTCCGCGGCCACATCGCCGCCGCCCTGCGACCGACCGGCTACGCCTCGTGGAACGACAACTATCGGGACTTCGTCCGCGGCTACGTGCACGGCCGCGGCGCCGCCGACACACTCGAGTATTTCCTGAAGGGTTCGCCCTGGCACTTCGCCTACTGGCCCGCGCAGACGGTCAACTACACGGAGTCGCACGACGACAGCACATGGATCGACGTCATCACCGAGAATCCCGGCCACAACGGCCACCAGCCCACCCAGAACGACCGGCAGCGCACGCACCTGATGGCGGCGATCCTGTTTTCCTCCGTCGGCATCCCGCTGGTGTCGGCAGGGCAGGACTTCCTGCGCAGCAAGCACGGCGTGAACAACACCTACCTGCGCGGCGACCTGAACGCGCTGGACTACCGCCGCGCCGCCCGTTTCCCGGCGACGCACAAGTACTTTGCCGACTGGATCGCGTTCCGGCGTTCACCCCGCGGGCAGCTGATGCGGCTGTGGGCGCGGCCCTCGGAGGGCTATTTCCAGTGCTTTGGCCGCGCGGGTCACCCGGCGCTGATCGCGATCTACAATGCGGACGGGAGCCACGGGCCGCAGAAACTCATGTTCGCCATCAACCCCCACACCGACGACACCACGATGCCGATCGGGACTTTCACGGAGGCCGGCTGGCGGATGGTGGCCGACCATGAATGTTTTTACCCGGAGGGCACGGACGGACCGCTCCAGGTGGGCCCGGAGGGTGTGTATATCCCGGGTCTGGGCTGCAGCTTGTGGATCGCCGGCTAAGGGAGGGAAGTCACACCTAAGAGGCGGCCAAACGCAGGTATTTTCCTGGTATTTGGACCCTTGATCCTTGTCTCTTCCCGGCCATCCGGCCGGGTAGCTCTGTTTATTACGCAAATATTGGCCACTGCTGGGCGGATAACGGCACAATTTGAGCATCACTCTTGCCAAAGGCCGGGGCCCGCTCTTCATTGGCCTTTCTTACCGTCCACGTTCTCAACCCACACCTAATATGGCAGTCAAAGTAGCAATCAATGGTTTCGGCCGCATCGGCCGCCTCGTTTTCCGCGCGCTGGTCGAGCAGGGTCTGCTCGGCACCAAGCTCGATGTCGTCGCCGTCGGCGATATCGTCCCCGCCGACAACCTGGCCTACCTCCTCAAATACGACTCCACCCAGGGCAAGTTCCAGGGCACGGTCTCGTCCAAGAAGTCCTCCCCGGACAAGGCCGAGGACGATGTGCTCGTCGTGAACGGCAAGGACATCCTCGTCGTCAGCGCCAAGTCGCCCGCCGAGCTCCCGTGGGCCAAGCTGGGGGTCGATCTCGTGATCGAGTCCACCGGCCTCTTCACCGACGCCGAGAAGGCCAAGGGCCACATCACGGCCGGCGCCAAGAAGGTCATCATCTCCGCCCCGGCGAAGGGCGAGGACATCACCGTCGTGCTCGGCGTGAACGACGACAAGCTCGACTACGCGAAGCACAACATCATCTCCAACGCCTCCTGCACCACGAACTGCCTCGCGCCGGTCGTGCACGTGCTCCTCAAGGAAGGCTTCGGCATCGCCGAGGGTCTCATGACCACCGTGCACGCCTACACCGCCACGCAGAAGACCGTGGACGGCCCGTCCAAGAAGGACTGGAAGGGCGGCCGCACCGCCGCGCAGAACATCATCCCGTCCTCGACCGGCGCCGCGAAGGCCGTCGCGCTCGTGTGCCCCGAGGTGAAGGGCAAGCTCACCGGCATGGCCCTCCGCGTGCCCGTCCCGACCGTCTCGGTCGTCGACCTGACCTTCAAGACCACCAAGGACACCTCGCTCGCCGAGATCAAGGCCGCCCTCAAGAAGGCGTCCGAGACCTACCTCAGCGGCATCCTCGGCTACACCGAGGACGAGGTCGTCTCCTCCGACTTCATCCACGACAAGCGCTCGTCGATCTTCGACGCGGGCTCGTCCATCGAGCTCAACAAGAACTTCTTCAAGCTCATCAGCTGGTATGACAACGAGTGGGGTTATTCCAACCGCGTCGTCGAGCTGACCCAGAAGATCGCCGAGAAGCTGTAAGGCGGCGTCCCGCCGCCAGTAGCGAGCATCGAGGAGCGAGTAGCGAGCAGACCAAGCTCCTACTCGCTTTCTTTTTTATCCTGCTCGCTACCCGCTACTCACTACCCGCTACCTCCTCCTCCCCCCATGTCCAAATTCAAATCCATCCGCGACCTCGCCCTCGCCGGCCAGCGCGTGTTCATCCGCGTCGACTTCAACGTGCCGCAGGACAAGACCACCGGCGCGATCACCAACAACGCCCGCATCGCCGCCGCGCTGCCCACGATCAAGTACGCCCTCGAGCAGGGCGCCGCGGTCGTCCTCGCCAGCCACCTCGGCCGGCCGGACGGCAAGAAGATCGCCAAGTTCTCGCTGAAGCCCGTCGCGGTTGAGCTCGAGAAGCTCCTCGGCCGGCCCGTCACCTTCCTGGACGACTGCGTCGGCCCAGCCGTCGAGGCCGCCTGCGCCACGCTCGCGCCCGGCAGCGTGGTGCTGCTCGAGAACCTGCGCTTCCACATCGAGGAGGAGGGCAAGGTGAAGGAGAAGCAGGCCGACGGCACCGAGAAGTCGATCAAGGCCGACCCGGCCGCGGTCGCCGCCTTCCGCGCCTCGCTCTCGAAGCTCGCCGACGTCTACGTCAACGACGCCTTCGGCACCGCCCACCGCGCGCACAGCTCGATGGTCGGCGTGACCCTGCCGCTGAAGGCCGCCGGTTTCCTCATGGAAGCCGAGCTCAAGGCCTTCGCCAAGGTCATCGAGACCCCGGCCCGCCCGCTGCTCGCCATCCTCGGCGGCGCCAAGATCGCCGACAAGATTCCGCTCATCAACAACCTGATCGAGAAGGCCGATGAGATCATCATCGGCGGCGGCATGGCCTTCACCTTCAAGAAGGTCCTCACCGGCATGGAAATCGGCAATTCCCTCTTCGACGTCGAGGGCGCCAAGATCGTCCAGGAACTCGCGGACAAGGCGAAGGCCAAGGGCGTGAAGCTCACGTTCCCCGTCGACTTCATCATCGCCGACCGCTTCCCGGGCTCCCCCGCCGACATCGCGGCGGTGCAGACCGGCGTGGCGGATGACCAGGCCGGCATCCCCGCCGGCTGGATGGGCCTCGATTCCGGCCCGAAGTCACGCGAGCTCTTTGCGACCGTGATCGGCCGGGCGAAGACCATCATCTGGAACGGCCCCCCGGGCGTGTTTGAGGTCGAGAAGTTCGCCGAGGGCACGAAGGCCATGGCGGCGGCGTTTGCCGCGGCGACGGCCGCCGGCGCCATCACCGTGGTCGGCGGCGGCGACACCGCCACCGCGGCCAAGAAGGCCAAGATCATCGACCGCGTCACCCACTGCTCCACCGGCGGCGGCGCCAGCCTCGAACTCCTCGAGGGCAAGATCCTCCCGGGCGTGGCATTCCTAGAAACCTAATATCCATAGCAGCGAGTAGTGAGTAGCGAGTAGCGAGCATCTCGCGATTCCTACTGAATTTCTACTCGCTACCCACTACTCGCTACTCACTACTTCAAAAATCCCATGATCCGCAGAAAACTTATCGCTGGTAACTGGAAGATGAACAAGACGGCCGCCGACGGCGTCGCGCTCACCAAGGACATCGTGGCCGAGATCGGCCGCATCGGCTCCGTCGACGTCGTGCTTTGCCCGCCGTTCACCGCGCTCGAAAGCGTCGCCAAGGCCCTCGAGGGCCAGAGCATCAAGCTCGGCGCGCAGAACATGAACCCCGAGAAGGGCGGCGCCTTCACCGGCGAGGTCTCCGCCGAGATGCTCCGCGGGCTGTTCGTGTCCCACGTGATCCTCGGCCACAGCGAGCGCCGCACGTTCTTCGGCGACACCGACGCCTTCGTGAACAAGAAGGTCATCGCCGCGCTGGCCAACCAGCTGAAGCCCATCCTGTGCGTCGGCGAGACCCTCGCCGAGCGCGAGGCCGGCTCGACCCTCGCGGTCGTGCAGCGCCACGTGGAGCAGGGCCTGGCCGGCGTCACCGCCGAGCAGATGGCCGCGGTCATCATCGCCTACGAGCCCGTCTGGGCCATCGGCACCGGCAAGGTCGCCACCACGGCGCAGGCGCAGGAGGTCCATGCCTTCATCCGCGACTTGCTGACCAAGCTCTATGGCGCCCCCGTGGCCCAGAAGGTCCGCATCCTTTACGGCGGCTCGATGAAGCCGTCCAACGCCCCCGAGTTGCTCGCCGAGAAGGACATCGACGGCGGCCTGATCGGCGGCGCGGCGCTCGAGGCCCGGTCGTTCATCGACCTGGTCAAGGCGGCCGAAGCGGCCCACTGAGCCGGCGACCGCCCCGGGATCCCGTCCGGCTGATCCGGGCTTGCCGCCTTGTGGCCGGCCCGGCTTAGTGCCGTCGATGCGCCGTTCCGCAGGCCTCCACTGCCTCCTGCTCTGCGCCGTGTTCCTGGGTACCCAGGCCGGCGCGCAGGTGTTTGCCGAGCCCGACTGGGCGATCGAGGCGCGGTTTCCCGGTGCGCCGAAGTCGGATGGCATCCTGACGCCCTCGCCGCAGGGTGACGTGAAGGTGCGGCGCTTTTTCTGGGAGCAGGGCGGCCAGCATTTCCTGCTGGCCCGTTTTGAGTACCCGATGGCCATGCTGCCCGGGGAGGAGACCGGGCTGTACGACAAGTCCATCGGCGACCTGATGAAATCACGGCCCGGCCAGATGCGGGCGCGGGAGCCCTTCACGCTCGGGCCGTATTATGGCGAGCGGATCGTCGTCGCGCAGCGCCGCGAGCGCTCCCTGCGCGAGGTCCGTTTCCTGGCGGTCGCCTCCGTGCTCTACATGATGAGCGTCGAGTGGCCGGAGCAGGCCAAGGGCGAGGCCGCGGCCGCGCAGTTTTTCGACACCATCCGGGTGGCGGCCGCGTTTCAGAACGCCCGGGAGGTCGAGACGGCGGCCCGCTGGCGCGAACTGACCGCCGGTCATTTCACGCTGCGTTACGATGCCTCGCGCTGGTACCGCGACCCGTCGGATGCGGAGCCCGGCATCTTCAACCTGCTGCGCACCGACCAGCGGGCCGAGGCCCAGCTGATCGCCGAGCCGCATCCCGTGGAGGGTGGGGACATCGAGCAGGCAGTCCTCGCCACGGTGCGCGAGACCGCTGAGACCGTGAGCATCCGCCGGCGCGGCCGCAAGCTGCGCGGCGCGGCCGAGGTCACGGAATTGGAGTTCGCGGTCCGGGTGGACGGCGCCTCGTACATCAACCACGGTTATTTCTACAGCGGCCCCGAGGGGTCGGTCCAGTTGCGCGGCTGGTCGGAGGAGCAGGATTTTCGCGACGTGGCGGGCGATATCGACGAGCTGCTGGACGGGCTCGAGGTGCGGCGCGGGCGGTAGACCGACGCGGCGTCGGGGTGGAGCGGCTTGCCCCCAATACGCTGGTTCGGGTGGCGGCGCAACGCGTTGGGGGCAACGCGTTCCACCCGGGCTCCGCCGCTCAGGCGGGGCGTCGGAATTCCGCGAGCAGTTCCGCCACGGGCGCGTGCAACTCGGCGGGGTCGAGCGCGGCGGTGAGGCGGTTGATCAGGGCGATCGCAGACGCATCGGCGGGATGTTCCAAGGCCACGACCAGACTGGCGTAGAGCGCCATCTGCCGCGCGCCGGCGGCCAGATCGTCGCGGCCCTTCAGGTCGTAGAGCTCAGCGGTCTCGGCCAGCAGGCCGGCGTAGCTGAGGCACTTGTCGCGGGCGGCCGCGGGCGGCTCCAGGTGGCGCAGCGCCGTGATCTGGGCATCCAGGTCCAGGCGAAGAAACTCGGCCGGGGGCAGGGGGAGGAGTTTTTCCTGCAGGTGAAATGACAGCAGCAAGGCCTCCTCCAGCTCCCGGTCGGTGCGTTGGCTGGCCAGGCGCGCGATGAACTGGCGCAGCAGCGCGATCTGCCGCAGCACGTAATCCTGGCGCTGGATCGACATGCGTCAGCTGGTGCGACCGGTCAGCGACCCGACGAGCGCGGTGAGGAAGGTCTTGTCCCCGGGGAGCAACGCCAATGCGGCGAGAGCGGCGTCGGTGTGTTCCCGGGCCAGCTGGCGGGAGGTCTCGAGGCCGTGCAGTTTCACGTAGGTGGTCTTGCCGGCCTGGGCATCCTTGCCGGCGGTCTTGCCGAGCGTCGCGGTGTCGGCGGTGGCGTCGAGGATGTCGTCCACGATCTGGAAAGCCAGACCGAGGTGGCGGCCGGCGGTGCGCAGCCGGTCGAGCTGCGCGGGGGTGGCGCCGCCGCAGAGTCCGCCGGCGACGAGGCAGACGGTGAGCATGGCGGCGGTCTTGTTGAGATGGATGAACTCGAGGTCCGCGGCGGTGGCGTCGGCCTTCTGCTCGGCGAGCAGGTCCTCCATCTGGCCGCCGATGAGTTTCTCGCTGCCGGCGGCGTCGGCGATCTCGCGGGTGAGGGCGGCACACAAGGCCGGCGTGGCCGCGTAATGTTGTCCGACGAGCTGGAAGGCGAGGGTGAGGAGGGCGTCGCCGGCGAGGAGGGCGGTGGCCTCGTCGAACTGCCGGTGGGTCGTCGGCCGGCCGCGGCGGAGGTCGTCGTCGTCCATGCACGGCAGGTCATCGTGCACGAGGGAGTAAGTGTGGAGGCACTCGATCGCGACGGCGGCGGGCAGGGCGTCGGCGATCTCAGATTTGAAATTGGAGATTTGAGCTTCGGGTGCACCGGCGCGGGCAAACAGATCGGCGGTGGCCAGGGTGAGGATGGGCCGGAGGCGTTTGCCGCCGCCGAGCAGGGCGTAGCGCATGGCCTCGTGGAGGCGGGCGGGGCGGGTGGTGGCGGCGGGCACCAGCCGGTCGAGACCCTGTTCGGCCCGGACCCGGTAGGCGGGGAGTTGCGCGGCGAAATCCATGCAGGCGCAATTTCCGCCCGGGTGGGGTGGTTGGCAAATGGATTGTGAAGCGCGGGTTGCGGACGAGAACAGACTCGCCTTGCGGCCCGGCCCGCTTTCAATCATGGGTTTCCCGCGATGCCTACCTACGATTATGTCTGCGCCAAGTGCGGTCACGAGCTTGAGGTGTTCCAGTCCATGAAGGACGCGCCCCTGACCAAGTGCCCGGCCTGCAAGAAGGCCGGCTTGAAGCGTCAGGTCGGCGGTGGGGCCGGGTTGATTTTCAAGGGCACCGGATTCTACATCACGGACTACAAAAAGAAGTCCGGCGAGAAGAAGGAAACGGCCGCTCCCGCCCCCAAATCCGAAACCAAGCCGGCGCCTGCCGCGGCGAAATAATCCCCCCCCCCCATGGCTGACAAGAAAATCGAAAAAGCCCTCTACGGTCCCAGCACCACGGAAGTCGCGCTTGGCGCCGTGCTCGGTTTGGGCGCCGGCCTGCTGGCCGCGTGCGTATTTCTCGTGTTCAAGCCCGTCGCGCAGGTCCGCGAGGTGCCCAAGGAGCCCGTGCGGGGCACGGTCTATTACGTGCCGGGCGGGGATTCCAACGCCAAGAGCCGCCAGTGGACGGCCAAGCAGAAGCAGTTTCTCGCCGGGCAGACGGTCGAGGTGGTGGAGGACGAGCTCAACGCGTGGGCAGTCGGCGCCTTCGCCGCGGCCGCCCTGGAACCGGGCAAGCCCGGGGCCGCGCCCGCCGCCGACGGCGGCATCTTCCAGCCCGGCAAGCCCAATTTCAAAATTGCCGACGGCAAAATCCGGATCGGTTTCCCCTGCTTCATCAACTGGTACGGCCTGGGCCGGGAGGTCTTCGTCATCACCACCGGCAGCATCACGCGGACGGGCGATCGCTTCGGGTACGTGCCGGAAACCATCTACCTCGGGTCCTGCCCGATGCACCTGTTGCCGGCCGTGACCGGTCCGCTGGTTTCACACCTGCTGGGCAAGCAAAAGCTGCCCGATGAGCTGAAGTCGGCCTGGGCCAAGGTGGATGACGTGACCATCGAGGGCAACAAGCTCAAGCTCGTCATCCAGTGACCGTCCGTCGCCGAGCCTTTGGACGGCAGGCCCGCGCAGTCCGGTGGCAGGCGGGCGGGCGGCACGGCTGATCCAACGTGTCGAAGAGTCTGAAAAACATCAGCGTCGTCGCCTTCGCCACCGTGGTGTCGCGCGTGTTGGGGCTGGTGCGGGAGATCTTCATCGCGGCGGCCTTCGGCACGAGCGCGCTGAACTCCGCGTTCGTGTCTGCCTTCACGCTGCCGAACCTCTTCCGGCGGCTGCTCGGCGAGGGCGCGTTGACCGCGGCCTTCGTGCCGACGCTCACGCAGGAGCTGGAGCACCGGCAGCGGGCCGCGGCCTTCGCGCTGGTGAGCAAGGTCACGAGCTGGCTGCTCGTCGTGACGGTGGCCGTGGTGGCCCTCGCGATGTTGGCCAGCACCCAGGCCGGTGGGCTGCTCCGCGTCCTGGGCGACCTCGGGCCGGCGGCGGCGACGGCGCGTCGTTTTCTGTTGGCGGCGGACCTGGCCGTGATCCTGTTCCCATACATGATTTTTGTCTGCCTGGCGGCGGCCTTCAGCGCGGCCTGCCAGGTGCTCGGCCGCTTCAGCGAGCCGGCCCTGTCCCCGGTGTGGCTGAACCTCGCGATCCTCGCCGCCCTCGGCCTGGGGGGCGTCTGGGCCTGGGGGGACACGGCGCGGATGCACCTGTTGTGTGCCGGCGTGCTGGTCGGCGGATTTTTCCAGATGGCGGTGCCCGCCGGCGTGCTCTGGCGCGAGGGCTGGCGGCCGGTCTTCGACCTGCGGGTCGACGACCGGGTGCGGGAGATCACCCGGCTGATGGGGCCGACCGTCATCGGTTCGGCGATCTACCTGATCAACATCGCGGTCTCACGGCTCATCGGGCTGTCGTTGAACGACCAGGCCAACAGCGTGCTCAACCTGGCCACGCGGGTGATGGAGCTGCCGATCGGCGTGTTCACGATCGCGATCGCCACGGTGGTCTTCCCGCTGATCGCGCGGCACGCCGCCCGGGCCGACTGGGTGAGCTTGGGCGTGGATTACCACAAGGGCCTGCGGCTGGTGCTGCTGGTCAATATCCCGGCGGCGCTTGGTCTCGCGCTGCTCAGCGAGCCGGTCACGCGGTTGCTGTTCCAGCGGGGCGAGTTCACCGCCGGCGACACCGCGCTGATGACCCCGGTGCTGGCGGTGTATGCGTGCGGCCTGCCCTTCCTGTCGTTCACCACGGTGGCCCTGCGCGGGTTCTACGCGCTGAAGGACACGGTCACGCCGGTGCGGGCGGCGGGCCTGAGTTTCGTGGTGAACCTGGGGCTGAGCCTCCTGCTGATCCGTTGGTTCTCGACGGTCGGCCTGGCGTTGGCGGGCAACCTCGCCGTGCTGGTGCAGGCGTGGTACCTGCAGCGGCGGCTCGCGCTGCGGCTGCCTGGCCTGGGTTTCGGGCCCTTGCTGCCCAATCTCGGCAAGATCGTGGTCGCGAGCGTCCTGATGGGGGCGCTGGTGTGGGGCGGACAGCTCGCGGTGGCGGGTGCCGGTTTCGCCCCGCGGGTGCATGATCTCGTGGTCATCGCCGGCCTCATTCCGGTGGCGGCGGCGGCCTATGGCGGGTTGCTCTGGCTGATGCGAATCGAGGGGCGGGAGGAGCTGGCCCGGATCATCGACAAGCTGCGCGGCAAGGCCGCCCGCGAGTGATGGCTGACCCGGTGCCAGTCCAGCACAACGTCGGGGCGAGTCGCTACGAGGCGGCCGTGGAGGGATTTTTGTCCGTGTGCGAATATGAGCGGGACGGAGAGCGGCTGGTTTTCACCCACACGCTCGTGCCCCCGGAACTGCGGGGCCGGGGGATCGCGGAACAGTTGGTGCGGACCGCCCTGGCGGACGCACGGGCGGCGGGGCGCCGGGTGGTGCCGGCCTGTTCGTATGTCGCCCGGTTCATCGAGCGGCACCGGGAATTCCAGGATCTGGTGGATCGGGACTGAGGGAATCACGCGGCGCGGGTGGTACCGGGCCTCCGGACCGGTTTGATTGTCGCACGTTCGAGCAACCCGTCCGGAGGCCGGGTTCCACCCTTCGACATTCTCCCGGTTCAGCTCAGCTGACCGGGGTCAGGGCCGTGACGCGATCGAGCATGGCTTGCAGGACCAGGTGGGCGGCGCTGGCGGGCGGAATATGGGCGGTGTTGATCACGAGGTCGTAGGCGTGCGGGTCGTTGATGTCCTGGTCGAAGTTCGTCCGCACATGACGGGCGCGGGCCTGGTCGTTGTCCTGGATGAAATTCGCGGCCATTTCCCGGCCGGCGGCCTGCATGGCTTGGGCGCGGCGGATGCGGGTTTCCAGCGGCGCGATGAGCCGCACATGGATCCCGCCCGGGAGATCCCGGGTGATGAGATGAGCGGCGCGGCCCGAGAGGATGACGCGGCCGAGCTGGGCGAACTTGTGGATGGCTTCGGCCACGCGGTGTTCCAGTTCCCACAGCGGGGGGTGCAGGCCCACGATTTCGCCGATGAGGCCCTTGATCTCGGGGAGGCGGTCCTCCGGGAGGAACTCGGCGAGGTTTTCCGGCAGGTGGTGGTGGCTGAGGGCCTGGTGGATGAGATCCTTGTCGAGGAACATCCAGCTCCGGCCTTCCTCACCCAGTTGGGTGTTGAGGAGTGGCGCCAGGTGCTGGCCGAGGGTGGTGGCGCCGGCGCAGGTCTCGCGCGAGAGGGTCACAAACGGCGCGGGCGGCTGCCCGGGGTGCGTGGCGAAGGGCGAGCGGGAGGGCGTGAGGCGGGCGCGCAGGATGGTCAGCCCGTGATGCAGGTAGGGATGCGTTGTCATGGCGATGGGGGGTTGGGGGTAAGAACAAGTTGGCCTGACGGGTGCCCGGGGAACCGGGTTCCCTCACTGGGAAGCATACGCCTGGGACCGCCGGGGCGCCACGGGAATTCCTGCGCATGGGTTGCGGTTCGCGGTATGCGGGGGCCGCGAGGCGTGATTGGGGAATCGCGCTCTACAACAAGGCATCAAGCGGGTTGGCCGCGAAAAGGCGCAAAAAGGGTTTGGTCCGGCTAGCCCCGATCTTCCGCGCGCCTATAGGCGCCTTGAGAGCTGCACTCGCGGCCGGGTATTTGTGCCTTTTTGCGGCAATCCTCCGGGGCTTGGTATTGGCGGACCGGGGTGAGCGACCCCGGCTACAGGATTCCGAAAGGGCTCCGGGTCGGGGGTGAACGGCTGGATCCGGCCAACAAAAAACCCGTCACGGCGAACCGGGACGGGTTGGAAAGGGACGGGGAGGGACTCAGGCCTTCTGGACGAGGCCGGCCTTGATGGCCTTGACCGAGACCCACATGCGCTTGGTGCCGCCGTTGGGGAGCTTGACCTTGATCCACTGCAGGTTCGGGCGGAACTTGCGGGTCGTCATGCTGGTGACGTGCGTGCCGATGCCGCCGCTCTTCTTGGACTGACCCTTGCGGTTGATGATTTTGCCCATCGTGGGGCGTTTACCGGTGATTGCGCAAATTCGTGCCATGGTGTTTCTTGAGTTAAAGGGTCAGGAGTAAAGGACGGGCTTTCCCCTTAGCAAGGGTAAATTCGGTTTCCGGCCCGCGAAGTCGTTATTTTCGTAAAGCGTAGAGGGCCTGAAACTTCTGGCCCATGTTGGCGGGGTGCAGCAGTTGCATGACCATGCGTTTCCGGAGACTGAAACTGCCGGCCTCGGCTGCGGTGATCGCAGCGAGGGCCTTGGCGGCGTGATGCATGAAGAATGCCTCCTGGGAATCGACCCGGGATTCGCCGAAACCGGCGCGGACGAGGCCGTCCTCCAGCCAGTCCCAGCAAATATGGCCCGTGAGGTCCTGTTTGCCCGGGCGGGCGTAGATATCGTTGCCCATTTTCTGCCGGTGGTAGGTGCGGATGGTGCCGGAGGGGATGTGCTCGGCCAGTTCCTGCCAGAACTTGCCGTAGTCGAAGGCGAGGAAAAGGCCGCTCCATTTCTGGCCGATGATGCGCTCCAGCAGGGGCACGGTGCGCAGGGGGAGGTCGATGTAGTAGTTTTCCCGGTTCGGGGGCGGCAGGCGGTCGCCGAACGCGGCGAGTTCGGGCGTGAACTCCGGCAGCTCGACCTCGCGCAGGTGGCGGCCGTGGAGGACCACGCCCAGCTCGCGCCAGCGGCCCTCGCGGCAGACGACCCGGTGAAAGGGCTGGGCGTCGAACAGCTCGTTGGAAAATACCACGGCGCGCTCCGGCAGGGTGAAGGGCTGGCCGAGGGAGATGGTGCGGTAGGAGCGGAAGGGGTGGGGCAGGTCGCGGAGGATGCCGCCGCCGGGCTCGGCGCCGATCTCCACGAAGTCGAATTCCGCCGGCGTGGCGGGCTCGAGCAGGCGGACCGTCGCAGCCAAGACCAGTTCGCCGAAGACCGGGTTGAAGGAGGTGGCGGTGAAGAAGTCCGCCTTGTTGTCCCGGCCGACGCGTTTGAAATCCCGCGTATAGTAGCCCGCCGTCGGATGATACATCGCCAGCTCCATGTAACGGGCGAAGGACACGCCCGTGAGCGCCCCCGGTTCGGTGGAGAAGATTTCAAAAAAATCTGACGAGGAAGCCATTTGCCAAGGGAAGCATTTGTGCCCAGTGAAAGCCATGACTTTCCGGCCGGCGACCTTCCGCGGGTCGGAAACACCCTCCCTTCCCTTGTCCCCGCTCCTCCGCCGCTCCCTCCTCGTACTCCTCGCTGCCGGCGCCGGCTTCGGCCTGGCCCAGCTGGTCGGGCGGCAGGCCGGGGCCCCGAGCTGGTGGCCGGACCGCGAGCGCGATCGGCAGGTGCGCTATTTCAAGGAAGTCCTGCAGCTGGTGAAGGAAAACTATGTCGGGGACGCGCCGGCCGATTACGCCAGCCTGACCCGCGCCGCGCTGGACGGCATGGTGGGTCAGCTGGACCCGCATTCCGCCTTCCTGCCGGCCGAGGAATACCGCGAGACCGAGGACGAACTGGCCAACGCTTTCACGGGGGTGGGTATCCAGGTCGAGCAACGGGACGCGCACATCGTGATCATCGCGGCCATCCCCGGCACCCCGGCCGACCGGGCGGGGCTGCAGCGGGGCGACCGGCTGGTGAAGATCGACCAGCAGCCGCTCGTGAACCCGACCCTCGAGAGCACGGTCAGCCTCGTGCGGGGCGAGCCGGGCTCGCTCGTCACCCTCACGGTGTTCCGCCCCGCCCAGAACCGGCACATCGACTACCCGGTCCGGCGCGAGCGCATCCGGCTGGAGAGCGTGCGGCTGGCGGCGGTGCGGCCGGGCGGCATCGGTTACCTGCAGATCACCCAGTTCAGCGAGCGCACGGGCCGGGAATTCCGGACGGCGCTGGCGGGGCTCGAGCAAACGGGCATCCGGGCGCTGGTCATCGACCTGCGGGACAATCCCGGCGGCCTGCTGGATGCGGCCATCGACGTGTGCAGCGAGTTTTTCGATCAGGATGAACTCGTGGTCTACACCCAGGGCCGGGATGTGGACTCGCGGGAGAATTTTTATGCGGACAACGGCCATCCGCGCCGCACCTATCCGATCGCGATCCTGGTCAACGGCGGCAGCGCCAGTGCGGCGGAGATCGTGGCCGGGGCGATGCGCGACACGCGACGGGCGGTGATCGTCGGGGAGAAGACCTTCGGCAAGGGCTCGGTCCAGAGTGTGATCGAGCTCGATCAGGGCGAAGGGTTGCGGCTCACGACGGCGCGGTATTACACCCCGAGCGGCGTCACGATCCACGAGCAGGGCATCATGCCGCACGTGGAGCTGGAGGTGAGCGTGGAGGACGAGTCGCGGATCCGGCTGCAGCAGCTGCGGCCCGACCTCGCCGCCTCGCCCGAGGAGGATTTCAAACCCATCGGGGATGTCCAGCTGGCCGCCGCCGAGGAAGTGCTGGCTGGCGTGCTGGCCGCGGGAGGGAAATGATGAGGCCGGGCGAATTGATTTATTGGAGGCGGGGTGCCCTCACCCGGCATGGCTTTCGCTCCGGGCTTGATATCCTTCGGGGTGGGGGCACCCCGCCTCCATCGACCGAAATCTCATGATCCTCGCGCTTGAAAGTTCCTGTGATGAGACGGCGGTGGCGGTCTTTGACCCGACGGTCGGTCTGACGGGCGAGTGGGTGCACAGCCAGATCGCGTTGCACGAGGCTTACGGTGGCGTGGTGCCCGACCTGGCCAGCCGGGAGCATCTGGCTCATTTCGGTCCGTTGCTGCAGCGGGCGCTCGCCACGGTGCCGCCGGAGCAGGTGACGCGGATCGTGGTGACGCAGGGGCCGGGCCTGGCGGCCTGCCTCGCGATGGGCCTCGCCGCGGCGAAGAGCCTGGCGCTGGCGTGGCGCGTGCCGGTGGCGGGCGTGAATCACCTGCGGGCGCACGCCTTTTCGCCCTTCATCGGGTTGCACGCGGCGAACCCGGCCGCCTTCGATGACGAGTTGGCGAAGTTGCTGCCGCACCTCGGGCTGCTGGTGTCGGGAGGGAACACGGCGCTCTTCACCATCGACGAGACCCGGCGCATCACGCTGCTGGCCTCGACGATGGATGATGCCGCCGGCGAGGCGCTCGACAAGGGCGCCAAGCTGATGGGGCTGGGTTATCCCGGCGGGCCGCAGGTGGAGAAACTGGCGGCGGCGGGACGGACGGATGCGTTTCAATTTCCCAAGGCGGTGGCGCAGCGCTCCACGTTGGAATTCAGTTTCTCGGGGTTGAAGACGAGTCTGCGGTATCAGCTGGAGAAAATGCCGGCGGCGGAGATTGAGAGCCGGAAGGCGGATCTGTGTGCGAGTTACCAGGCGGCGGTGTTCGAGGCGTTGGTGCGCAAGGCGCGGCTGGCGCTCGAGCGGGGGGCTTATCGTTCCTTCGGTCTGTCGGGCGGCGTGGCAAACAACCGCACGCTGCAGGGGTTGCTGGAGCAGGTGGCCCAGGCGCAGAATGTGCCGTTCCTGCGGGCCCAGGCGAAGCACACCGGCGACAATGCCGGCATGATCGCCTTCGCGGCGTGGGCGGAACGCGAGGCGGGCGGCGTGGACGAGTCCGGGCTGGAGCTGGAAATCGCGCCAAGCCTGCCGCTGGCGAAGTAGGGCCGGTCTTTGACCGGCCTGGAGGGAGGCGAGGGTGGGGCCAGTCGGTGACCCTGCCCGCCTGGCCAAACCGGTTACTGGGCGGTCTGGCTCGCGAAGAAGGCCTTGGCTTCGCTGACGAGGCGGTTCGGGTCCTCGGCGAAGGCCTTGCTGTCGGTCTCGATGGCCATGACGCCGGACCAGCCGCTCTTTTTAATCTCAGCGAATAGGCCGGTGTAGTTGGCGGCGCCCTTGCCGATCTCGGTGTCGAGCGGGACTTTTTTCCCGTCGGCGGAGGTCTCCACGACCTTGTCCTTGAAATGGATGTCGAAGACTCGGTCGCCGTAGGCGCGGAACGTCTCGGCGGCGTCGAAGCCGGCGGCGGTGATCCAGCCGACATCAAGACATACGCCGATGCGGGCGTCGCGGGTGGCGAGGATCTGGCGGATGGTGGCGGGATCGCCGTAGACAGTGCCGGTGCCGTGGTTGTGGATGGCGAGCTTGATGTCGTATTCCTTCACGAGGGCCTCGAGGTTATCCCACTCAGCCTGGTCCTTCGGCTCCACCACGATGACGGCGATGCCCATGAGCTTGGCGAATTCGAACAATTTGCGGTTCTCCTCCTTGTCCTTCGAGGTGCCGGCGACGCCGAAGGTGTAGGCGGTGAGGCCATGCTGGTCGAGGATCGCCTTCTTGCGCAGGCTTTCCGCGGGGGAACCCTTGGGGTCGAGGTGGCTGCCGATGAGCTGGAGGCGGGTGATCCCGTGTTTCACGGCGAAGGCGACCACCTGGTCGAAATTCATGTTGCGGCAGGTCCAGGTCTGCAGCCCGAGGCTGGGACCGGTGGCCGGGGCCGCGGCCCGGCCGAAGGGCAGGGCGGCGCAGGCAATAAGGATCAGGGTGAGACGCAGGAGGGGTAGAGAGCGCATGAGGCCAGATTGGGTGGCCGCGTGAAAGGAGGCAAGGCCGGTCAGAGACCCGCCTGACCCAATTTCTCGCGGAGGTACGGCGCCGTGGGGCTGCGTTTCACCTTCAGCAGGCCGGCTAGCTCGCCTTGGTAGAGGATCTCGCCGCCGCGGGGGCCGCCGCCGGGACCGAGCTCGAGGATGTAGTCGGCCTCGGCGAGGAGGTCGAGGTGGTGCTCGATCACGACGACGGTGTGGCCCTGGTCCACCAGGTTGTGGAGGACCTTGATGAGCTTCTCGCAGTCGCTGAGGTGCAGGCCGATGGTCGGCTCCTCGAGGAGGTAGAGATTGCGGATGGTGATGTTGCGGGAGCGTTCCTGGTAGCTTTGCAGGCCCTTGGTCAGCTCGGTGACGAGCTTGAGTCGCTGAGCCTCGCCGCCGGAGAGCGTCGGGCTGCTCTGGCCGAGGGTCAGGTAACCAAGGCCGCAATCGATCATCAGCTGGCACACCTGCGAGAGCTGCGAGTGGAAGTCGAAGAACGCCGCGGCCTCGTCGAAGGTGAGTTGCAGGACCTGGCCGATGGTTTTGCCCTTCCAGGCGATGTCGGCCAGTTCGGGTCCGAAGCGGGAGCCACCGCAGGCATCGCAGGGCAGGTAGGAGTCGGCCATGAAGGCCATCTCGAGCTTGATGCGGCCGGCGCCGGAGCAGGTCTCGCAGCGGCCGCCGGCGGTGTTGAAGGAGAAGCGACCGGCGGTGTAGCCGCGCATCTTCGCCTCGGGCAGCGTGGCGAAGAACTGGCGGATGAGATCGAAGATGCCGAGGTAGGTGGCGGGCGTGGAGCGCGGGGTCTTGCCGATGGGGGCCTGGTCGACCTCGATGACGGATTTGAAGACGTTCGCGCCGGTCAGGGTGGCGAAGGGTTCCACGCTGGGTCGCGGGCG
Source organism: Lacunisphaera limnophila (assembly GCF_001746835.1). Lineage (NCBI taxonomy): Bacteria > Pseudomonadati > Verrucomicrobiota > Opitutia > Opitutales > Opitutaceae > Lacunisphaera > Lacunisphaera limnophila. The sequence goes on from NZ_CP016094.1 coordinate 2,670,606, forward strand.
ACCCCGCCCGCGGGCGGGCGTGCGCGGCGAGGTCGCCGCGCCTCCATCAGCATCAAATTTCGCGAGCTTCACGAATTCCTTGCCGGTGAGCTTGGCCTTGCGGTGCTTGATGGCGCAGGTGACGGCGGGGTGGAGGATGTCGCGGAAGAGCGTGGACTTGCCGGCGCCGCTCGGGCCGCAGGCCATGATCAGGCGGCCGGGCGGGAGGCGCAGGGACTGGTCCTGGAGGTTACGGTAATTGATGCTGGTGAGCGTCAGGGAATTTGAGATGTCAGATTTGAGATTTGAGAGGGGGCGATACGAGCCGCGGAGCGGGTGCTTGATCCCCTTCGCCAGGAAAAGACCGGTCAGGGAGGTGTCGCTGGCCTTGATTTCGGCGGGGGTGCCGTTGGCGAGGATGCTGCCGCCGTGGACGCCGGCGCCTGGGCCGAGGTCGATGATCCGGTCGGCGCGGGCCATGAGGACATCGTCGTGCTCGACGACGAGGAGCGTGTTGCCCTTGGCGCGGAGCGACTGGAGGGTGTCGATCAGGCGGTCGTTGTCGCGGGCATGGAGGCCGATCGAGGGTTCGTCGAGGACGTAGAGCACGCCGGAGAGGTTCGAGCCCAGCTGGGCGGCCAGGCGGATGCGCTGGGCCTCGCCGCCGGAGAGGGTCTCGGTCGGGCGTTCCAGCGAGAGGTAGTCGAGCCCGACGTGCCCAAGGAATTTCAGGCGTTCCTCGATCTGGGGCACGATGTCCTGCGTGATCAGCTTGGTGCGCGCATCGAGTTGGAGGCCGCGCAGGGTGGCGATCAGCTCGCCCGGGACGAGGCGGAGAAGCTCGGGCAGGGAGATCGTGGATTTGAAATTAGAGATTTCAGATTTGAGATTTGCGCGCAGCGGGAGCCGGACGGCACGGGCGATGCGATTCAGGCGCTCGCCATGGCAGGTGGGGCAGGCGGAACCGTGGGACGCCGGGTCATCGGGGTCGAACGCGCGGAGGGCGTCGGCGACCTCGTCGGACCGTTCGTCGTCCTCGTCGGGCTGTAGCATCCAGTCGTAGATACGGCCGTGGCCGCGGCAGGTCGGGCACCAGCCGCGCGGGGAATTGAAGGAGAACTGCTTCGGGTCGAGTTCGGGGAAGGACTCGCCGCTGGCGATGTCGGTGCGCGTGGTGGAGAACCAGCCGAGGACCGCGCCGGAGGGCAGGGCAATGAAGCAGGAGCCCTTGCCCAGCCGCAGGGCGGTGGCCAGTTGCTCATGCAGCCATTTGGGGTTGGCCGGATTTTTCAGGTCGGCAATCACGACCTCGATGTCGTGTTCCTTGTAGCGGTCGAGTTTCTGGAAGGTGTCGGTGCGGAGGAGGCGGCCGTCGGCGCGCATGAGCGCGTAGCCCTGTTTTTCGATCCACTTGGCGATGGGCTCGTGGTGGCCCTTGCGGCCGCGGACGAGCGGGGCGCAGAGATACAGATGCTTCGCTTTTTTGGCCGGCGGAGTGGCGAGGGTTTTGGTGAGCAGCGCGCGGAGCTGGCTGGGGGAGAGCGGGGTGACGGGTCGGCCGGACTCGGGGTGGTGCTGGACGCCGGCGCGGGCGTAGAGCAGGCGCAGGTATTGGGCGACCTCGGTGATGGTGGCGACGGTGGACTTGCGCGAGCCGCGGGTGATGCGCTGCTCGATGGCGACGGTCGGCGGGATGCCGGTGAGGCGGTCGATGTCGGGGCGCGGCAGTTGCTCGACGAACTGGCGCGCGTAAGGCGACATGGATTCCATGAAGCGGCGCTGGCCCTCGGCGAAGATGATGTCGAAGGCGAGGGTGGACTTGCCCGAGCCGGAGACGCCGGTGACGACGGAAAGCTGGCGGTGCGGAATCGAGACGGAGATGTTCTTCAGGTTGTTCTCGCGGGCACCGATGACGTTCAGTTCGCTGGTGTTCATCACCAAACCGGTGCGGTAGGGGGCCGGGTCCTCGGCGGCTTGCAAATCGAAGGCGGGGTTCGGCGACCCCGCCCTACAGTTCAGGGCATCCCGGAGGAAGGGGGAGGTGGCGGTGTCGGCTTGGGCGATGAGCTCGGGCGGGCCTTCGGCGACGATGCGGCCGCCGCCCGAACCGGCCTCGGGTCCGACCTCGAGGATCCAGTCGGCGGATTTCAGGACGTCGAGATTGTGTTCGATGACGATCACGCTGTGGCCGCGGTCGACGATGCGCTGGAGGACCTCGAGCAGGCGCTGCACGTCGTGGCGATGGAGGCCGGTGGTCGGCTCGTCGAGGAGGAGCAGGGCACCTCCTTGAATTTCAGATTTCAGATTCGAGAGTTGAGGATCGGCGCCGGTATAGTCGGAGAGGTAACGGACGAGCTTAAGGCGTTGGGATTCGCCGCCGGAGAGGGTGTTGAGCGGCTGGCCGAGGGGGAGGTAGCCGAGGCCGACGGCCTCGAGGGAGGCGAAGCGGGTGCGGATGCTTTCGAGGGCGGCGGGGGTGTCGCGAGCGATCTCGCTCCGATTCTGCGGCGCAAAGAAGGCAATGGCGTCGGTGATGGTGGTGCGGAGGAGGTCGTCGATGGATTTGCCGTGCCAGCGGATGGCGAGCACCTCGGGCTTGAAGCGGCGGCCCTCGCAGATCGGGCAGGGGACGAAGACGTCGGAGAGGAACTGCATCTCGACGCGTTCGCTGCCGAGGCCCTGGCAGTGGTCGCAGCGGCCCTCGCCGCTGTTGAACGAGAAGCTGGAGGCGCTGAAGCCGGCCTCCTGGGCGGCGGGGGTCTGCGCGTAGAGTTCGCGGATGAAATCCCAGGCTTCGCAGTAGAGGGCGGCGTTGGAACGCGGCGTGCGGCTGAGCGGCGACTGGTCGACGAGGACGATCTCGGGAAAGGCCTGGTCGCCGGTGATGGCCTCGATGCTGGCCGGATCCTCGGTCATCTGGTTCCGGTGGGCGAGCAGGCCCTGGTGGATGACGTGGTCGAGGAGGGTGGATTTGCCGGAGCCGGAGACGCCCGAGAGGCAGACCAGCCGCTGCAAGGGCAGGGAGAAAGTCAGGTTGCAGATGTTGTGCTTGGAGGCGTTGGTGAAGGTCAGCCAGGGAGCCGTTGATTTTGGCTTAACTCGCGGCCCAGCTGGAGCTGGGCCCTCCACGGGGCGGCGGTGGGCGGGGGTGGGGATGTCCTGGCGGCCGGAGAAGTAGGCGCCGGTGATGCTGGGGGCGGAGCGGAGCATCTGGGGGACGGTGCCCTGAAAGACGACCTCGCCGCCGCGGGCGCCGGGCTCGGGGCCGATCTCGATGACGTGGTCGGCGGCGCGGATCATGGCTTCATCGTGTTCGACCACGACGACCGTATTGCCGGTGTCGGTGAGTGTACGGATGATGCCGAGCAGGCGGTTGATGTCGCGCGGGTGGAGCCCGACCGAGGGCTCGTCGAGGACGAAGAGCGTGTCGACGAGCGAGGTGCCGAGGCAGGAGGTGAGGTTGACGCGCTGGACCTCGCCGCCGGAGAGGGTGCGCGAGCTGCGGTCGAGCGTGAGGTAGCCGAGGCCGACCTGCTCGAGGTAGCGGAGGCGGGTGACGATGGAATCGTAGGCGAGGTCGCGCTGGTGGTGGGTGGCCGCATTCTCGCGGGGTGGGGGCACCCCGCCTCCATGGGATTGGACGAGGGCGAGGAGCTGGCTGACGGGGAGCTGGTAGAGCTCGGGGAGGGTGTGGCCCTGCCATTTCCAGCAGAGGGACTCGGGCTGGAGGCGGGTGCCGTGGCAGTCGGGGCAGGGGTTGTACGAGCGGAAGCGCGAAAGGAAGACGCGCACGTGCATCTTGTAGGTCGTCTTCTCAAGATAGCGGAAGAAGCCCTTGAGGCCGTACCACAGCTTGGGCCAGTTCTTGGCCGGGTTGTCGCTGTCGTAACCGGGCGAACCTTCGATCACGAAGGTCTGTTGCTCCGGGGTGAGGCGGGCAAAGGGGACGTTGGTCGGGATGCCGAGTTTCTTCGTGAACTGGAGCAGGTCCTTCTTGGATTCGCCGTAGACCTCGCCTTCCCAGGCCTTGATGGCGCCCGCCTCGATCGAGAGGGAGTGGTCGGGGATGGCGAGGCGGTAGTCGATGTCGATGACGCGGCCGAAGCCGCGGCACTTCGGGCAGGCGCCGAGCGGGGAGTTGAAGGAGAAGAGCCCGGGCGAGGCGGGGCGGAAGGTGCGGCCGGTTTTCGGTGAATGCAGCCCGCGGGAGAAGTGGCCGGCGGGGGTGAATTGGAGATCTGAGATTTCCGATTTGAGAGGCGTTTCCCGTTGCGGCGTGCTCGCCGCCCGGGATGCGTCCGCAGAACTCGCGCGCCATTCGTCGCGATTCTGCGGCGCAAAAAGATGAACTTCGCCCTTGCCGAAATGGAGGGCGGTCTCGGTGGCCTCGAGGAAACGGGACTTGTTCTCGGCGGCGAGGCGGAGGCGGTCCTGGATCACGAACACGGCTGAGCTGCTGGAGTCCAGCGATTGAGATTTGGGGGCGGCCAGCAGGTCCTCGATCTTGTGCAGGGCCAGATCGGATTTGGGCTCGGGCTGTTGGGATGGGGCGTTGGCATGTCCCAGCAGTACGCGCGTGTAGCCCTGGCCTTTGAGGCTGGTGAGGATCTCAGGCCAGGTGAGGTTGTCGGGTTTGGTGATGCGGAAGCAGAGCAGGAGGGTCTCAGCCGCGTGGGCGGCAGAGGTCTTGGCCCAGATGGTGGCGGGGGAGTCGTCCTCGACGGGCTCGCCGGTCTCCGGGTCGAAGCAGCCGGCGACGTGGCTGAACCAGACTTTGAAGTAGTCGGTCAGCTCGGTCATCGTGCCGACGGTGGAGCGCGAGGTCTTGACCGTGTTGGTCTGGCTGATGGCGATGGAGGGGCGGATGTTCTCGACGGAGTCGACCTTGGGTTTGTCGAGGAGGTCGAGGAACTGGCGGGTGTAGGCGCTGAACGTCTCGACGTAGCGGCGCTGGCCCTCGGCGTGGAGGGTGTCGAAGACGAGGGAGGACTTGCCCGCACCACTCAGGCCGGTGACGACGACGTAGCGGCCGAGGGGGACGTCGAGGTCGAAGCCCTTGAGGTTGTTCTGGCGGACGCCGCGCAGGCGGATGGCTTCGGGGGCGGGAGCGGGGCGGGAGGCGGCGGGAGGCACAGCGATGAGAAAGGGCGGGATTCGGACGAAGGCAAATCAGCGTGGGCGGGCGGGTCGGACTGCTGACATAGGGATGTCAGGAAGTCGGAGAGCTGGTCGTGGAGGGTCCGTGTCCCTGCGGACCGGGATTGAGTCGTGGTCGCGAAGACGGCCCGCAGGGGCGCGGGCCCTCCAACAAGACACCTCACCCCTTGGTCAGTTCGCGGAAGAGGTTGAGGTGGGCCTGGACCTGGCGCTCGGGCACAAAGTTGGCCGAGGCGTGGCGGCGGCCGTGGTCGGCGAAGCGTTTGCGCAGGGCGGGTTCCCGGATGAGGCGGTCGAGGGCGGCGACGAAGGGGGCCTGGTCCTTGTTCTTGATCAGGATGCCGGACTTGTCGGGCACGAAGCACTCGCCCACGCCGACGATGTCGTAGGCGACGGCGGGCAGGCCGTGGAGCTGGGCCTCGATGAGGAAGTTCGAGAGGGACTCGCTCTGGGAGGCCAGCAGGGCCACATCGGCGGCGAGGTAGAGCGGGACCGGCTCGGGCTGGTAGCCGAGGAACTTGATGCGGCCGCCCAGGCCGAGGGCGTGGGCGAGCTGTTCGCATTTCTTGCGGGCGGGGCCGTCGCCGGCGAGCCAGAGCTGCCAGTCGAGGTAGCCGGGGAGGCGGGCGCAGAGCTCGATGAGTTCGCGCTGGTTCTTCTCGGGGCGGAACATCGCCACGTTGAGCAGGACGACGGTACTCGGGTTGGCGCCGTGGTAGCGGCGGAGGGCAAGGTTGCGGGCGGCGGACTCGTCGGTGAACCCGAGGACCGGGTTGTGGATGACGGTGATCTTGTGCGCGGGGATGTCGTGGTCCTCGTGGATGACGCGCTTGGCCACATGGCTGTTGGCGATGATGTGGCGGCAGAGGCGGAGGGAGCGCACGAAGAGCCAGGGCAGGAGCTTGCCGGTGCGCATGGTGCAGATCACGGCGGCGCGCGGCAGGCGGGCCTGGATGAAGCCGGCGTAGCAGTTGGCCATGCGGCCCATGCAGAGCACCAGGTCGGGGGCGGCCTCGGCGGCGGTGCTGAGCAGGCCGGGGGCGAACCAGTCGAGGCGGGTGTCGAAGGACTGGAGGGAGCGGAAGGCGAAAGGTTGCTGCTCGTCGTCGAGCTCAAGCACCCCGCGCGGGCGGAAGGTGAGGAGGGTGACCTCGTGGCCGGCCTTGGCGAAGGCCGAGGCCATGAAGACGGATTGGCGCTCGGTGCCGCCGCTGCGGAGATAGTCCTGGACGATGAGAATTTTCATTGCTCCGCGGGGGCCCGCGGCAAAAGTTTGCCCATCATTCAATGAACAACGCGTTCGTCAACCTGCTGATGCGGTGGCTGATCCTCGCCCTGGGGGTGCTGCTCAGCGCCCAGTTGCTGCCCGGCATCAGCTATGACAGCGGTTCGACCCTGGTGGCGGTCGTGCTGGTGCTGAGCCTTTTCAACGTCGTGCTCAAGCCGTTGCTGCTGCTCTTCACCCTGCCGTTCATCGTGCTGAGCCTGGGGCTCGGCATCTGGCTGATCAACGCGGTGTTGTTCTATTTTGTGGGCCGCCTGGTGGACGGATTTCATGTCGCCGGCTTTGGCTCGGCCCTGCTGGGCGCGCTGATCGTAAGCGTGACCAACCTGGTGATGAACCGCTTGCTGATGCCGCCGAAGCCGCCCGCGGGGCCGTCGGGCGGGGCGAAGCGGGATGATGTGATCGATATCTGAGTTGTAGGGCGACCCCGCCCTACAGCGGCCGGAGTTTCAATTTGACGCGCCCCCGCGCGGGGCGACTTTGCCCCCTCACACAATCCAACTATGTCAGACGCAATTTACGACTTGGTGATCATCGGCGGCGGTCCCGCCGGCTATGTGGCGGCGATCCGTGCCGGGCAGCTCGGCAAGAAGGTCGCGGTCATCGAGATGGAGCGCGCCGGCGGCACCTGCCTCAACTGGGGCTGCATCCCGACCAAGGCCCTGCTCAAGAGCGCCGAGCTCTACCGCTCCTTCCAGAAGGCGGACGCCTACGGCCTGAGCGCGACCGGGGTGTCGTTTGACTTCGCCAAGGTGGTCGAGCGTTCGCGCGGCGTCGCCGCGACGATGGCCAAGGGCGTCGAGTTCCTCTTCAAGAAGAACAAGGTCGACTACTTCGTCGGCAAGGGTTCGGTCGTGATGGCCGGCATGGTCGAGGTCACCGCCGGCGAGCACAAAGGGAAGTTCTTCAAGACCAAGAACATTTTGCTCTGCACGGGCCAGAAGCCGAAGCAGCTGCCCGGCCTGCCGGCGGACGGCGTGCGTGTGATGACCTCCCGCGAGGCGCTCGCCGCCAAGGCGCCGCCGAAGTCCATCGCCATCATCGGTGCCGGCGCCATCGGCGTGGAGTTTGCGTATTTCTTCAACGCCTTCGGCTCGAAGGTGACGCTCATCGAGATGCTGCCGCAGGTGCTCCCCGTCGAGGACGAGGAGGTCGCCAAGGTTCTCGAGCGCAGCTTCACCAAGCAGGGCATCGCGATCCACACCGGGACGAAGTGCGAAAACATCCGCTCCGGCGCCACGAGCGTGAAACTCGACCTGGTGAAGGACGGCACGAAGACCGAGCTCGAAGTCGAGACGATCCTCGTGGCCATCGGCATCACGGCCAACCTTGAGGGACTCGTTTCGCCGAAGGTGAAGCTCGAGCTCGACCGTGGCTTCGTGAAGGTGGACGCCACTTATCAGACCAGCACGCCCGGCATCTATGCCGCCGGCGATATCCAGGGCCCGCCGTGGCTCGCGCACGTGGCTTCGTTCCGCGCCGTGCAGGCCGTCGAGGGCATGTTCGGTCACGCCAAGCCGAAGCTGGTGGGCAATTTCCCGGGCTGCACCTACTGCCAGCCGCAGGTCGCCAGCACGGGCCTGACCGAGAAGCAGGCCAAGGAAAAGAAACTCGACTACAAGGTCGGCAAGTTCCCATTCACCGCCGTCGGCAAGGCCGTCGCGGCCGGCGACACCGAGGGCTTTGTGAAGGTCATCGCCGACGCCAAGACCGGCGAGATCCTCGGCGTGCACATCATCGGCAACGAGGCCACGGAGCTGATCGCCGAGTACGGTCTCGCGATGAGCCTCGAGGCGACGATCGACGAGATCCACGACTCGATCCACGCGCACCCGACGCTGTCGGAAGCGCTGGGCGAGGCGGCGCTCGCGACGCACGGCAAGGCGATCCATATCTAACGTCCGATCGAGCCTTCGCCACGAAGGCACGAAGACACGAAGGCCGGCGATACCGCCGGCATTTTGCTTGGGGTAGGGCCGGTCTTTGACCGGCCGCGGGGCGCGAAGGGGCCAGGCGGGGACTGGCCCTACTTGTTGCTCACCCGATCTTCTTCGCGGCGGCCTGGGCCTTGAGGCAGAGCTCGGCGGCTTTGAAGGCGTGGGCCTGGGTCATGGCTTTCTCGGTGCGATTGATGCAGTCGAGGATCAGCTCGCCGAAGAAGCGGAAGCCGACTTGGCCGTCCACGTTGATGTAGCGTTCGCCCTCCTGGTCGACGATGTAGACATTGTCGCCCTTCCTGTCGCGGCCGACGTCGACATATTTGCGGAGTTCGATGTAGCCCTTCTCGCCGAGGATGATGGTGCGGCCGTCGCCCCAGGTGCTGAGGCCCTTGGGGGTGAACCAGTCGACGCGGACGTAGTTCGTGGCACCGTTGTTGCCGAGCAGGTTGGCCTCGCCGAAATCGTCGAGCCCGGGCTGGTCGGGGTGGGCGTAGTTGGCGACGGCGGCGTGCTGGATGGTGGCGTCGGTGGCGCCGGTGTAGGTGAGGAACTGCTCGAACTGGTGCGAGCCGATGTCGCAGAGGATGCCGCCGTAACTCTCGCGGTCGTAGAACCAGTCGGGGCGGCCCGTGCCCTCGCGGTGCGGCCCGAGGCCGATGACCTGCAGCACGCGGCCGATGGCGCCCTGCTGGACGAGGTCGGTGGCGAACATAGCGGATTCCACGTGCAGGCGTTCGCTGTAGTAGACCATGAACTTCTTGCCGGTCGCGGCCGCCACTTTTTTGGCCTCGTCGAGTTGGGCGAGGGTCGTGAAGGGGGGCTTGTCGGTGAAGTAGTCTTTGCCCGCCTGCATGACCTTGCAGCCGATCGGGCCGCGGAATTTCGGAATCGCGGCGGTGGCGACGAGCTTCACCTCCGGGTCGGCGAGAATCTCGTCGAGCGAGGCGGCGACCTGGGTGCCGGGGTAGGCCTTGAGGAAGGCTTCAAGTTTCTTCGGGTCGGGCTCGTGGACCCACTTGAGCGTGCCGCCGGCCTCGATGAGGCCGTTGCACTGGCCGTTGATGTGGCCGTGGTCGAGGTGGGCGGCGGCGAAGACGAACTCGCCGGGTTTCACGACGGGGTTGGGTTTGCCCTTGGGGGCGTAGTTCATGCCGTCGGCTTTCTGGGTCATGGGCGCGGGGGTTTGGGCGGAGGCGGAGACGGCGACGGTGGCGGCACCGACGGCGAGGGTTTTCAGGAAATGGCGGCGGGGTTGGTCGGACATGGCAGGATGGGGTGAAGCGGGGCCGGGGCCAATGAGGAAGTCTGACGGGAGTTTGGCGAGGGGCCCGGGAGGTTGACTGTTCACTAGACGCCCGGGTGGTGGGCGGCGAGCTTGCCTGTTCGACAGGCTCAGGGCCTTGAGCAGGTCGAAAGGCTCGCGCCACGCCGGCGGCGGACTCGCGGGACCGGTTTAACGCCCGCGCATCGGATCAACCCGTCCGGAGGCCGGGTTCCACCTTTCGGCCTGTTCAGATTTCCGTCACCGCGGCCGCGGCCGGCTGGGCGTAGCCTTGCCAGCAGGCTTCCAGGAGGGCGGCGTCGGCGGGGCCGTCGGTCACGACGAAGCGGTAGCGCATGACATACGGCCGGCCGGGCTCGATGCGGAATTCGCCGAGTTGGGACGGGGCGAAACACACGAAGGGTTCGGTGGGGTGGAGGCGCAGCGGTTGCGGGGCGCGGAAATTGTCGGGATGGCCGAGGATGCCGAGGCCGGCGGTGGCACCGTCGATCCGGCCGCCGATGTGCACCCAGCGGGCGCGGCTGGTATTGCCCTTGATGCGGTCGGTCTCGCCCTCGGACGTGAGGAAGGTGGCCTGGTCCGCCCCGTTCCACTGGTCGTGTCCGCGGAAGCCCAAGCCGCCGTAGCGATACTCGGGCAGGATCAGCGGATCGGAGGTCGCGCAGGTTTGGGTGATCACGAGGTCGAAGATGCGCATCGGGACCTGGTCAGGCACATCATAGGTGGTCAGTTCCCAGGTCTCGTTCAACGCGGTCACCGGAGTGGGCGCGGAGAGGTCAACCTGACGCTGCTGCGCCACGAAGCCGCCGTGTACCGGTCCGCTCCAGGTGCGCGACAGGGCCACGAACTCTACCTTCCCGGTGAGGTCGCCCATGTTCCAGAAGTCGGGTTTTCGGCCTTGGAACTCGGTCTTGGTCCACGGGGCCCAGATGCCGTGGTGGTGGAGGTGATTGGCCGGGTAGCTGGCGGTGATCACGACCCCGCCGGGTGACCGGACGGGATGGATGTGGCCGCTACGCAGGAATTTCTTGGGTACCTTGTCGTTGGGCAGGGGTTCCTCGGCGGTCCAGTAGTCGAGGACCGGCACGCCCCGGACAAGGAGGTTTACCTGGCGGTCACTGGTCACGCTCTCGACGACTTTTGCCTCGGATGGAACCGCGGTGAGCGTGAACACGGGAGCTTGGCCCGCGGCCAGTCGCGGAAGGAGAAACCGGGCCGTCCCATCAGGATCGACCTGCAGCGCGGCGGTTGGGAGACCCTTCGAGTCCTGCAGCAGGCCTGTCCGCGGTGCCCCCGCGGGCAGAGGAAAGGACACCACCACGGCCACGCGGTCGACCTCGGCCGCAGGCACGGTGACTCGCCAGGCCGGTGAAGCCCAAGCGAGACCCGGCAACGCAACACACAGGGCAAGAAGGCGGGGGAGTGGGTGCATGGGCAGATTACTCCGGCAGGGGCTTGCCGCGGGTCTCGGGGGCGAACCAGATGAGCACGAGGCCGAAGACATAGATCAGGGAAATCACCGCGCCGGCCTGGGCGTAGCTGCCGTCGAAGGTTTGCATGAGCGCGCCCATCTGCAGCGCGCCGACAGCGGCGAGGATGCGGCCGGCGTTGAAGGAGAGGCCCTGGGCGGTGGCGCGCACGCGGGTCGGGAAGAGCTCCGGCAGGTAGAGCGGCATCCAGCCATAGAAAGCGGCGGTGACGGTGCCGACGACGAAGGTGAGCGTGAGGAAAGACGCGCCGTAGCTGTCGATCCCGCGGAAGAGCCAGGCGCAGGAAATCAGCGAAACGAGGCAGAGGAGGAAGTAGGCGGGGCGCCGGCCGAACTTGCCGCCCATCCACGCGCCGAGCAGACAGCCGAAGACCGAGCCGAGGGCGGACAGGAATTGCGTGTAGGCCTTGGCCTTGGGCAGGTCGGGGCCGGCCATCTTGTCGGCCCAGAGGGGCAGCCATTGCACGGAACCCCAGGTGCCGATCAGGGCGACCGAGGCGAGCAGGGTGGCGATCAGGAGCGGGCGGATCAGGGCCGGGCTGGAGAAGATTTCCTTCATCGGCTGCGTCGGCTTTGCGGCGGCGGCGTGCTGCCATTTTTCCGACTCCGGAACGAAGAGCCGCACAAAGAAGGTGAGGGCGGCCGGCAGGGCGCCGATGACCACGACGTAGCGCCAGGTCTCCTGGGTGACGGCGTAGAACATGCCGACCGTGGCGATGAGGGCGAAGCCGATGTTGGCGGCGGCGCCGATGATGCCGGCGAGCATCGGGCGGTTCTTCTCGGGCCAGACCTCCATGACAAGGGCCACGCCGAGGGCCCATTCGCCGCCCATGCCGAGGGCGGCGACGAAGCGCAGCGCGGCGAGGTGCCAGGGCTCCGCGGCGAAATACACGAGGCCGGTGAAGATCGAGTAACAGAGGATCGCCATGCTCATCGCGCGGACGCGGCCGACCTTGTCCCCGAGCCAGCCGAAGAGGAGGCCGCCGCCGGCGGCGCCGAGGAGGAAGGCGGCGGTCACCCAGCCCATCCAGTGGCCGACGAACTTGTCATCCATGATGCCGTGGTTGGCCTGCATCTGCTGGAGAGCCGGCCGGGCGATCAGGGGGAAGATGCCCATTTCGAGGCCGTCAAACATCCAGCCGAGGAAGGCCGCGAGGAGGACCATGCCGCGGCGTCCGGCGGTGGCGGGGGTGGAGGCGGGGGGAGGGGATGTGGGTTCGGTCATGGGGTAGGGGGGGCGTGGGGAGGGAAATTGTAGGGCGGGGTTCGGCGACCCCGCCCTACAGGGCTTTAGAATGCGTGATCATACTTTCACCGGCTGGCCGGATTTGGCGGATTCGTAGATCGCATGGACGAGGGCGACGGCGCGGCGGCCCTCGCGCGCGCCGATGGCGGGGGGGCGGTGCTCGCGGACGGCGGCGACCAGATCGGCGATCTGGCGGAGGTGGCCGGTGAGGGAAATGCCGCCGGGGGTGCCGGCGCCGGAGCCGAGCGCGGGGTCGCGTTTGGCCGCGCGGATGGCCTCATCGCCGGGCTCCGGTTGGACGAAATCCCACTGGGCGATGTGGTCGTCCTCGAGGCAGATCGAACCGTGCTCGCCGCAGAGTTCGATGCGGCGCGACCAGCCGGGCCAGAGGGCGGTGCTGGCCTCGATGGTGCCGAGGGCGCCGTCGGAAAACTGCAACGTGGCGACGGTGGTGTCGTCGGCCTGGATGCCGGTGTGGACGCGACGCGTGAAACGGCCCGAGACTTCGGTGGGCAGGCCGGCGAACCACTGGAGCAGGTCCACGCCGTGGATGGCCTGGTTCATGAGGGCGCCGCCGCCGTCGAGCTCCCAGGTGCCCTTCCAGGCGGTCTGGTAGTAGGCGGGGGTGCGGTGCCACTTGACATACGCGCTGGCGAGGACGAGCCGGCCGAGGCGTCTGGCCTCGACCGCGGCCTTGACCGTCTGGGCGCCGGCGCCGAAGCGGCCCTGGAAAATGGCCGCGACCTTCACGCCGTGTTGCTCCGCGGCGGCGATGATCTGGTCGCAACGGGCGGGAGTGATCTCGAGGGGTTTCTCGATGACGACATGGCGTCCGGCGCGGATGGCGGTGAGCGCGGGATCGAGGTGGGCGCCACTGGGGGTGGTGATGTTAAGGACGTGGATGTCGTCCCGGGCAACCATTTCCTCGACGGTGGCGGTGATGACAGGGATGCCGTGTTGGGCGGCGAAGGCGGCGCCGCGCTCGGGGGAGCGGCTGACGACGCCGACCAGTTTAGCGCCGGGGGTCTGGGCGATGGCCTGGGCGTGGTAGCCGGCGATCATGCCGGTGCCGATGACGGCGAAGCCGAGGGGGGAAGGCATCAGGAAAGGAAGAAGGAAGAATTAAGAAGGAGGAAGCAGGATTCTCCGCGGTGAATCTCAGGGCTTGGTCCGCCATTTGCCGTCTTTTTCGAGGGCATCCTTGACCCGGTGCTTGGTGAGTTTGCGGATGAGGGCCAGGGGGAGCGGTTGGTCGAAGGGGAAGCGCACGGTGGCGCCGGCGGTGTCGTGTTTGGCCAGTTCCTTCTTGAAGGCGCGGATGACCGGGGTGCCGGCGAAGAGGCTGACGTGATTTTTGAAGGCCCCGTAGATCATGAGAATGCGCTTATAGGAATGAGCGGGCATGCCCCACTTGAGGGATTCGACGGCGCCAGGCGCGGCGGTCCGGATGCATTTCCGCAATGCGCGGAGCTTCGGGCGGGCTTTCTTATCGGCGGCGGCGATGTATTCCGCGACGGTCTTCGGCTTGGCGAGGGCTTTGGGGGGAGCCATGGGGTCTGGTGGATATAGTCCCCGGGCGGTGAGCGTCAAACGCAGGGTTTGAGGCGGGCAGGGTCGGCGAAGTCAGCCTACCACCGACGCCCCCATCCCTTTGGAAAGGCTGGTGCGAATGCCGGGAGTCGAACCCGGATCAATAGCTTCGGAGGCTACTACACTATCCATTGTGCTACATTCGCAGGGAGCAGATGGGGAGCTTTCGCGGCTGGGGCCCAAGTTCAAGAAGGTTTTGTGAGCCGCCCGGCCGATTGGAACCACCAAGACCCCAAGGCACAGAGCAGTCGCTGCTTTCGGGTCGTCGTACCTCGGTGGCGAAATCGGGGGTTTCGGGGGTCGCCTGCAAGCAGGCTCCCACAAAGAAAAAGGCGGGATCAGGGATCCCGCCTTCGAGGGGAGGCGGGGTTGCTACGCCATCTCCGCAAAGCCTCCGTCGGAGACCCCGCCCTACAGGGGAGATGGCGCTTAGTGCGCCACGTGGACGACCTTGGTCATCGGCTGGCCGATTTCCTTGAGGAGGTCCTGGAACCAGGGCTGGGTGACGTCGAAGGCCTTGCCGCCCTTGATGCGGGGGAACTCGATGGCGCGGAGCTCGAGGCCGCGTTCCTCGTCGTGGCCGATGAGGCCCGAGACACCGGCGCGGGCGCACTCGATGGCCTTGAGGACGCAGGTGTCGATCAGCTTGAAATCCTCGGCGTTGGCCGGGGCGGAGCGGGCGAAATAGCCGCTCTTCTGCACGAGCACCTTCTCGGCGCCGAGCTTCTTGGCGAACTGCTCGGCGAACCACTTGCCGGGGTTGATGGTGTCGAGGCGGACATGGCCGAAGGCGTCGCGCGCGGGCTCCTGGCCGCTGGCGGTCAGCTCGGCGATGATCTCCTCGAGGCCGGCGCCCTCGCTGATGAAGATGTTGATATTGCCCTGGCTGTCCATGAGCGCCTTGAGGCGCTTGGCCTCGGCCTCGATGTCGAGGGCCATCTCGGGCACGTAGATCGCATGGACGGAGTAGCGGGACTTGGTGACGCCGAGGCCGGGGACCCAGGCCTGCTTGGCCAGGCTCTTCTGGTATTCGGAGGCGGTGGCGGCGGTGAGCCAGCCGCAGTTGCGGCCCATGACCTCGTGGACGATGAGCATGCGGCCGCTGGCGCCGAGCTCGGTCACGACGTTGGAGAAGAATTTCGCGCCCTGCTCGGCGGCGGTGACGGCGCCGAGGCTCTGGCGGATCGGGATGATGTCGTTGTCGATCGTCTTGGGCAGGCCGATGACCTTGAGGGCGTAGTTGTGCTTCTCGAGGTAGGCGGCGAGGTCGGCGGCCGTGGTGTTGGTGTCGTCGCCGCCGACGGTGTGGAGGATGTCGACGCCGTCCTTCTGGAGCTGCTCGGCGGCGACGGTGAGCGGGAGCTGGCCTTCCTTGACGAGGCCGCGCTTCACGGCGTCCTTGACGTTGGTGAGCTTGACGCGGCTGTTGCCGATGACGCTGCCGCCGTAGTTCTTGAGTCCGGCCGCCTGGGCGCGGACCTCGGGGGTCACGACGTAGCTCTGACCGAGGAGGAGGCCCTTGTAGCCGGAGCGGTAGCAGATGATGTCCCAGTCAGGGCATTGCTCCGTGTAATGGACGATGAGTTGCCCGACGGCGGCGCTGAGGCAGGGGGCGTGACCGCCGGCGGTGAGGATGGCGACTTTCTTCTTGGTGCTCATAGAGGGAAAAGTGAGCGGGAAACGTGCCACGGCCGGGCGGCCGGAGGCAACCGGGAATCTGTTTATGGCACGGAGTTGGCAAGAAATGCGATTGGCACGTTCGCAGATCGGGTGGGGTGGGCCTTAACGCCTCGACACGCGCGCCCTTGGAATCCCGTCGGGGTGTAAATTCACCCCATGCGGAGGGCGCACACAAGGTGCGCCCCGATACGGCGAGGCGGTTCAGGCGCGGTTCTGCGCGTGGGCCTTGACCGTGTTGGCCATGAGCATGGCGACGGTCATCGGGCCGACGCCGCCAGGGACAGGGGTGATCTTGGCGCAGAGCGGGGAGACGGTGGGAAAGTGGACGTCGCCGGTGAGGCGGTAGCCGGACTTCTTCGTGGCGTCGGGCACGCGGTTGACGCCGACGTCGATGACGACGGCGCCGGGCTTGACCATGTCGGCCGTGACGAACTCGGGTTTACCGATCGCGGCGATGAGCACGTCGGCCTGGCGGGTGAGGGCGGCGAGGTTGGCGGTCTGCGAGTGGCAGACGGTGACGGTGGCGTTGGCCCAGCTCTTGCGCTGCATGGCGAGGAGGGCGGCGGGTTTGCCGACGATGAGGCTGCGGCCGAGGACCACGACGTGTTTGCCGGAGAGGGAAACGCCGGAGCGCTGGAGGAGCTCCATGATGCCGGCGGGTGTGCAGGCGACGAAGCCGGTATCGTCCTCCTGCGCGAGCTTGCCGAGGTTCATGGTGTGGAAGCCGTCGACGTCCTTGTGCGCGGCGATGCGGCGGAAGACCTCGACCTCGTTGATGCCCTTCGGCAGCGGGGACTGGACGAGGATGCCGTCGACGCCCGGGTCGGCATTGAGCTGGTCGATCAGGGCGAAGAGCTCGGCCTGGGTGGTGGTGACGGGCGGGAAGATGAGGCGGCTCTCGATGCCGATGGTGGCGGAAGTCTGCTCCTTCTTTTTCACGTAGGAGACCGACGCGGGGTCCTCGCCGACGCGCACGAGGGCGAGGCAGGGGCGGCGGCCGGGCAGGGCGGCGACGCGGGTCTTCAGTTCGGCGACGATGTCAGCGGCGATCTTGTTGCCGTCGATGAGTTCCATGGGGTGAAAAAGGAAAAGGCCGGCCCGCGGGGCCGGCCGGGTTGGCGGGAGGATTATTTCAGCGAGAGGGACTCGGCGGAGATGACGAGGTCCTTGCCGTCGACGCTGTTGCGGATGGTGCCGGTGACGGAGACCGCGCGATCGAGGTAGGCCTCGATCTTGTCGGTGAGGAGGAGGCGCTTGGTGTCGACGTAGGCGAAGCGGCGGCCGGAGTTGTCGACGAGCTGGTACTCGTAGGCCGGGTTGGGATTCACGAAGGGGCGGCGGGCGAGCACGAGGCGGCCGGCGAAGAGGCGGGGCAGGTCCACGCTGTTACCGGTGACCTGGGCGGGGCGGCCGACGGCGGTGGAGGGGGCGACGGGCACGGCGGCGACGGGCACGGGCCGGACCTCGGGGGCGAGGTTGGCGGCGCCGGTGGCGACGAAACCCTGGAGTTTCTTGGTGAACTTGACCTGGACGTAGTCGCCGCCCGCGAGGCCGACGACTTCGGACTTGTCGCCTTCCTGGCCGACGGTGAGCACGGGGGCGTCTTTCTTGGGCGCGGTGAGGATGTTGCCGCCCTCGCGAACCTCAAGGCCCTTGGTGATATCGCGGTTGTGGGCGTAGCCCTCGAAGGAGCCGCTGAGCTCGACGCGGCGCCAGCCGGCGGGGGCGTCGCCGGTGTAGATGACGGTATTGCCGGCCTTGAGGCGCACGAGGACGTGCGACTTGGGGTCGGGCTGGAGGAAGACGGCGGCGTCGGACGGCAGGAGGTCGGCGGCGAGGAGGCGGACCGTGGCGGCGAGCAGGAGGAAGGGCAGGAATTTAGTTTTCATCGGTGTCAGGGGCCGGGCCGTCGCGGTGGGAAGGAGCGGGCACGGTGAACAGGGATTGGATTTCCTTGCTAGAAAGTTGTTTCACGCCGCGCAAAGGAATTCCTTTCAGGCGGAGGGAGCCGATCTGGTAGCGGCGGAGGCGGCGGACGTCGAACCCCAGGGCAGTGAAGAGCTGCCGGATCTCGCGCTTTTTGCCATGATGCATGTGCACGTCGAGCTCGGTGGAGGCGCGGTCGGCGCGGGGGTTGACGAGGTTGGCGCGCTCGACCTTGAGGTGTTCGCCCTCGATGTGGACGCCGCGGAGGAGCTGGCGGAGGCGGGCGTGGGGGAAGGGTTCCTCGAGGGAGACGTAGTAGCGCTTCACGACCAGGTTGGACGGGTGCATGAGCTTGTGCGCGAGGTCGCCGTCGGAGGTGAGGATGACGAGGCCCTCGCTGTCCTTGTCGAGGCGGCCGGCGCAGAAGAGGCGGAGGCGGGCCCACTCGCGGGGGAGGAGGTCGAAGATGGTGCGCTCCTCGTGCGGGTCGCTGTTGCTGCAGACGACGCCGCGGGGCTTGTGCATGACGAGGGCGAGCTTGGGCTGGCCCTGGGCGCGGAGGGCCTTGCCCCGGACGGTGACCTTGTCGGCCTCGGGGTCGACCTTCTGGCCCAGCTCGGCCTTCTGGCCGTTCACATAAACCTCGCCTGCGGTGATGAGGGTCTCGGCCGCCCGGCGCGAGCAGAGGCCGCTTTCGGCGATGAATTTTTGAATGCGAACGGGCTCCATGTAGGCCGGCTGCATGGCATGCGCCGCAGGACGGCGCAACGAGATTCACCCGGGAGAAACCGGGCTTGCGTTGGCCGGTCGGAGTGAAAGTAAGTCTCCCGCGCCCATGCATCTTTCCACGCCGCCCTCCAGCGCCTACACAAAGGACAATCCTTTGCCGGCGAAACTGCTCGAAAACCGCGTGCTGAACAAGGACGGCTCGGGCAAGGATACGCGGCACCTCGTGATCGACATCGCGGGCAGCGGGCTGACCTACCAGGTCGGTGATTCGCTGGGGATTTATCCCGCCAACCGCCCGCAGCTGGTCGATGAGGTCATCGAGCTGCTGGGGGCCACGGGGAACGAGCCGGTGCAGCCGGCCCGCGCGACCGCCGCCATCAGCCTGCGCGAGGCGTTGACGAGCAAGCTTTCGCTTAACGGGCCGACGAAGAAAATCCTCGAGACGCTCGCCCTGAAAGCCACCACGCCCAAGGAGAAGGGGCGGTTGGAGTCGCTGCTGGCGCCCGAGGCGGCGGAGTTGCGCGAGGCCTTTCTCGGCGAGCGGGAATACATCGACCTGCTGGAGGAGTTTCCCGGCATCCGGCTGACGCCCCAGGAGCTGGTCGACCACCTGCGCCGCCTGATGCCCCGGCTCTACTCCATTGCGTCATCGCCGTTGCGGCATCCCGGGGAGGTGCACCTGACCGTCGCACCCGTGCGTTATGAATCCAATGGCCGCCGGCGCTACGGGGTGTGCTCCACGTTCCTGGCGGACCGCGTGACGCGGCGGAAGACGCCGATCCCGGTGTTTGTCGCGACTTCGCACTTCAAGCTGCCGGAGGATCTCGCCCGGGATGTCATCATGGTGGGCCCGGGCACGGGCGTGGCGCCGTTCCGGGCCTTTATGCAGGAGCGGGTGGCGACGGCGGCCCGCGGGCGCAACTGGCTGTTCTTCGGCGACCAGCACCAGGCCACGGATTATCTTTATGGCGACGAGTGGAAGGCCCTGCTCGCGGAGGGGAAGATGGCGCGGGTCGACCTGGCCTTCTCGCGCGACCAGGCGCAGAAGATCTACGTGCAGGACCGCATGCGTGAGAACGCCGCGGAATTCTGGGCCTGGATCCAGGGAGGGGCCCACCTCTACGTGTGCGGCGACGCGCACCGGATGGCCAAGGACGTCGATCTCGTGCTGCACCAAATCATCGAGCAACAGGGCGGCCTGGAGCCCGCGGCCGCGGCGGAATACGTGAAGCAGATGAAGCGGGACAAGCGTTACCAGCGCGACGTGTATTGAGAGAGGGGTTTGGGGGCGGAACAGGTGCGAGCGAGGTTGCGCGCGACCTGGGGCGCGGGTCTGAGCGCGAGCAAGCTCGCGGCCCACAAGGGGGGCGGGGACGGCGGAAACTTCGCGCTTGCGGCGGGTGGGGGGAGTGCGTGCCATGAGCACCCTATCCCATCATGAGCCTCACCTATAACAATCGTGTGGCCCTTGTCACCGGCGCGGGCCGGGGCATCGGCAAGTCCATCGCCGAGTTGCTGGCCAAGAACGGCGTGAACGTCATCTGCGTGAGCAAGTCCGCCGACAGCTGTGGCGCGACGGCCGCGGCCATTGTCGCCGCGGGCGGCAAGGCCAAGGCGCTGGCGGTGGACGTGGCGGACGGCGCCGCGGTGGCGAAGGCGAGCGCCGACCTGCTCGCCGAGTACGGCCAGATCGACATCCTGGTGAACAACGCCGGCATCACGAAGGACGGCCTGCTGTTCCGCATGTCGGAAGACGACTGGAACTCGGTCATCGCGACGAATCTCACCAGTTGCTACCACTGGACGAAGTATATCGGCCGGTCCATGACGACGAAGCGCTGGGGCCGCATCGTGAACATCACCTCGGTGGTCGGCATCATGGGCAACGCCGGCCAGGCCAATTACTGCGCGGCCAAGGCCGGGCTCATCGGCTTCACCAAGTCCATCGCCAAGGAGTTCGCCGCGCGCGGGGTGACCTCGAACGCCGTCGCCCCGGGCTTCATCAAGACCGACATGACGGCCGCGCTGCCCCCCGAGGCGGCCGAGAAGATCACCTCAGTCATTCCGTTGAAGCGCCTGGGCGAGGCGGCCGACATTGCGCACATGACGGCCTTCCTCTGTGCCGAGGAAGCGGGCTACATTACCGGCCAAGTTTTTACCGTTGACGGCGGCATGGTGATGTGAACCCTCTTACCTAGCTAAATTTCATATCCCTTTACCAACATGGCCGACCAGAAAACCATCGAACAGCGCGTCAAAGAAATCATCGTTAACCAATTGAATGTTAACGAGGAGCAAATCACTCCCCAGGCTTCGTTCCTGGATGATCTGGGCGCCGACTCGCTCGACACCGTCGAGCTCATCATGGCCTTTGAAGAAGAGTTCAAGGACGAGATCAAGGGTGAGATCCCTGAGTCCGACGCCGAGAAGCTTCAGACCGTGGGCGATGTGACCGCCTACATCCAGCAGAAGGCTGGAAAGAACTAACGTTTTGGCTTTTGAACTGATCGCTCTACCGTCTGGCCATGTCCTGGCCCGGTAGGGCGTTTTTATTTTTCCACCTGAACCTTCGATGGAAACCGTATCCTCCAACCGTCGCGTCGTAGTCACCGGCATGGGCGTCATCACGTCGCTCGGCCACAATGTTGCTGATTTCTGGTCCGCGCTCCTCGCGGGCAAGTGCGGCGTGGACCGCGTGTCGCTCTTCGACGCGAAGGACTACAGCTGCCAGATTGGCGCCGAGGTCCGGGGCTTTGACCCCGCGACGCTGATGGACCCGAAGGAGGTCCGGCGCAACGACCGCTACACCCATTTCGGTTTCTGTGCGGCCAAGCAGGCCATCGCGGACTCGAAGCTCGACATGACCAAGGCCGATGCGGATCGCGTCGGCGTGATCATCGGCTCCGGCATCGGCGGCATGTGGACGATCGAGAACCAGCACAAGGTGCTGCTCGAGCGCGGCCCCCGCAAGGTGTCGCCCTTCATGATTCCCGCGCTGATCAGCAACATGTGCAGCGGCCTGGTGGCGATCGAGCTGGGGGCGCGCGGCCCGAATTTCGGCATCGTCAGTGCGTGCGCCACGGCCACGCACGCCATTGGTGAATCCTTCCGCATGGTGCGCAGCGGCGAGGCCGACGTGATGGTCTGCGGCGGCGCCGAGGCTGCGATCACGCCGCTCGCCTACGCCGGGTTCTGCTCGATGAAGGCGATGAGCACGAACAACGAGAATCCCCAGAAAGCCAGCCGCCCGTTCGACCTGAACCGCGACGGCTTCATCATGGGCGAGGGTGCCGGTGTGCTCGTCATCGAGAGCCTGGAGCACGCGCAGGCGCGCGGGGCGACGATCTATTGCGAACTGGCCGGTTATGCCGCCACGTGCGACGCCTTCCACATCACGCAGCCGGATCCCGAGGGCAAGGGCCTCTCGCAGGCGATGAGCCGCGCGTTGAAGGATGCCCAGGTCACGCCGGAACAGATCGACTACATCAACGCCCACGGCACCTCCACGCCCTACAACGACAAATTCGAGACGCTCGCGATCAAGAAGGTGTTCGGCGAGGCCGCGCGCAAGGTGATGATCAGCTCCACCAAGTCCATGACCGGCCATCTGCTGGGTGCCGCCGGCGGCATTGAGGCGGTCATCAGCGTGAAGACCATCCAGACCGGCGAGGTGGCGCCGACGATCAATTACGAGACGCCGGACCCGGACTGCGATCTCGACTACGTGCCGAACGTGAAGCGCAGCGCCCCGGTCAAGACGGTGCTGACCAACAATCTCGGCTTCGGCGGACAGAACGCCGCGCTCGTCTTTCGCCAGCTCTGAGACCGCGGCGGCGGGGGTGGACGGGAAAAATCAAAATTCCCCGTTGACGCGCCCGAAGCCCGGCCTTTTATCTCGCGCTCTTTGGTTTGGGGCAAGTTAGCTCAGTTGGTAGAGCAGAGGACTGAAAATCCTTGTGTCCTCGGTTCGATTCCGAGACTTGCCACCATCCTTCGCCGAGCTGGGCGAGGACGAAGGATGTCCTCCGAAGCTTCATCGCAGGAGGACGTTTAACAGGCGACTTGGCCCGAGTGGCTACGGATGGCACGGCCATCCTTGCTAGCGCGTCCGTGCGGTTCCCTTTTCGATTATGCGGATACTTATGCCAAATCCCCCATGGCTGACGCAGTCGGAGACCCCGCCCTACAAGCCAAAGTCAGTCGGTATCATCCCTGCGGCGTGCGGGCCCCGTCCGTGATCAGGACGATGCGCTCGGCGTTGAGAGCCATCATGTCGCCCGCCGAAAAGGTGATCAGCACGACCCCGTGCAGGGCCCGGGCGGTCCGGATGCCCTTGACGGAGGCGACCTTGTTGTCGCTCTGGAAGAAGACCACGAGGCTCTTGGGCGACATTTGCTGGATAGCCGCGGCATAGCCGGCGGCCAATTCGCTGGCGGGGGAGGCCACGGTGACGTTCGTGGTGGCCGGAATGGCCGGCGCGGTTTCGGGCAGGGCCGCGGGCAGGGCCGGGGCGAGCGTGGCCAGGAGCAGGAGCAGGCGGAGGGTTTTCATGGCTGGGGTCGACGGGTTGGGTGGGCGATGGGCCCCCGTTCAGACGCCAGCGTGACCGGCCGGTTCCTAGCGGGGAAACTTGAAATCGAAGGCCTGGATTTCCTCGACCATCCCGGGGAAGGATTCGTTGGCCAGCTTGCCGGCTACCACGGGGGTGACCTGGGCGGGCGAACGCAGCTTCAGGGTCTTGGAACTGATCACGACCTTGTACACCAGGTCCTTGGCCAGCTTGTTTTCCACCCGCAGCTTAAGGATCTTTTTCTCGGGATCGGGCTGGGCGGAGAAGATCACCTGCGCGCCGGCATCAGGCTGGGGGCTGACAGCCACGAGCTTCAGTTTTTTGCCGTCGACCTCGAAGCGGGCGTAAAGGGTGTCGCCGGGACGGATGACCAGTTCCTTCAATTTGTCGGCGGCCGAGGCAAACGGGCTGAGGACGGCGAGCAAGAGCAGGGCAAGGAGGTGGCGATTCATCGGAAAATAGGGGGTGGGGGACGACGTGATTTAGCGCTAAGGAGCAGCGTTAGGCAGCCGGGTTCAACTGAATAGTGCGGCGGCCCTGTGCCACCTCGTCTCATTTCCCGTTGACCAGAGCCCCGCCCGAGGCTTCATGGGGGGCATGGTGCCCAGTGTCCTGATTGTTGACGACGAAAAGCACACCCGGGAAGGCCTGCAACAGGCCCTGCAGGAGCATTATGACGTGTCGGTGGCCTCGAATGCCGACGAGGCCTTCAACCTGATGGATGCCCAGGAATTTGAGGTCATCGTGACCGACCTGCGGATGCCGGGCAAAAGCGGTCTCAAGGTGATCGACAAGGCGCTGGCCCTGGCCAACCGCCCGGCGGTGATCATGATGACGGCCTACGGCAGCATCGATTCGGCGGTCGAGGCCATGAAGCGCGGGGCCGTGGATTTTCTGACCAAACCGGTCCAGATCGAGCGCCTGGAGATCCTGATCCAGCGGGCGCTGAAGACCAAGACCCTCGAGGTCGAGGTCAAGCAGCTGCATGAGCGGCTCGACGAGAAATTCAACGTCGGGGCCATCGTCGGACACTCGCCGCGGCTGGCCGAGGTGATCGAGCGGGTGAAGCTGGTGGCCCCGTCCAAGGCGACGATCCTGATCGAGGGCGAGACCGGCACCGGCAAGGAACTGATCGCGCAGGCCCTCCACCAGGCGAGCCCGCGCGCGCGCGCGGCCTTCGTCCCGGTGCACTGCGCGGCGCTGCCGGCAACGCTGCTGGAGAGCGAGCTCTTCGGCCACGAGCGGGGCGCGTTCACCGGGGCGATCGAGCGCCGGGAGGGCCGCTTTGAGCTGGCCGACGGCGGCACGGTCTTCCTCGACGAGATCGGAGAGATCGGCCCGGAGATCCAGGTGAAGCTCCTGCGCTTCCTCGAGACCCGCAGCTTCGAGCGCATCGGCGGCACCAAGACCCTCAACGTCGACGTGCGCCTGGTGGCTGCGACCAACCGCAATCTCGAGCAGATGGTGAAGGAGGGGAAGTTCCGCGAGGATCTCTATTTCCGGCTCAACGTCGTGCGCATCACCACCCCCCCGCTGCGCGACCGCACGGAGGACATCCCGGTGCTGCTGGAGCATTTCATCAAGGTTTACTCAAAGGAGAACAACTACGAGCCCGTGACGGTCGAGCCCGGCGCGATGCGCCACCTGCAGGCCTACCCCTGGCCGGGCAACATCCGCGAGCTGCGCAACTTTGCCGAGAACGCGGTCGTGTTGCGCCGCGGCGGCAAACTGAGCGAATTCGACCTCGAGCCGAAGTTCCGCGGCGAGGTGGCCCCGCCGCCCGCGATGGTCACCCCCACGCCGGCCAACCCGTTTTCGGTGGAGGACAACGAAAAGCGCCTGCTGCGCGAGGCGTTGATGAAGGCCCGGGGCAACCGCACGCGGGCCGCCACGTTGCTCGGCATCAGCCGGCGCACGCTGCACCGCAAGATCGCGCAATGGCCTGAGCTGGACGTGATGGACCGCGGATGAAGGCGGGCAAACGCAACGGGTGGAACCTGACCTCCGGGCAGGTTTGCCGATCGGGCGTCGATCAGCCCGCGCGGAGCGCGGACTCCACCGCGGCGCCGCACCTCCCCCGGCCATGAAATCCGCGCAGGAACTGATCCATTGGCTGGAACAGGGCCGCGGGGCGCGCTGGGTCGCCCGCGCGGGGCTGGTGCTGGCGGGCCTGCTGCTGACTACCCTCTACACTTGGAAGCAATTCCACGGCATTCCCGATGAGCTGGCCATGCAACAGGCCGTGCTTGGGCGACAACTGGCGCGGGGGGAGGGCTTCACCACGCCGGTCAATTACCCGCAGACCTACGCGGTGCTCGCGGCCCGCGGGCAGAAATTTGACGAGGGAAAACCGTATCCCGACCTGCACCACGCACCGCTCTATGCGATCGTGCTGGCCGCGACCTTCACGCTCCTGCCCGATGCGGCCTGGGCGCACCGGCCGGTGCCCCCGGAAGGCTGGGCGCCCGACTATGTCGTGCTGGGGTTGAACGCGGTCCTGATGTGGGTGGCGGTGTGGCTCGTTTGGCGGCTGGCTGTCCGGTTGTATGACCGCCGCGCCGCCTGGCTGGCGGCGCTGGGCACGGTGCTCTCGGTGAGCCTGTGGGAACAGGTGGTCAGCTTGAGCGGGCTCACGGTTTTCCTTGTGGTGATCCTCGCGGTCTTCAATGGCCTCGCGGGGATCGAGGTGCGGCTCACGCAGTCGGCCGCCTGGTCGCGGGCGCTGGGCTGGCGGGTGGCGGCGCTGGGCGGGCTGGCGGCGCTGTTGTTTCTCACGGAATACTCCGGCGGCCTGGTGGCCGTGGTCCTGATCGGCTACCTGGCCTGGCGCCTGCCGGGGCGCGCCCGCTGGCCGGTGCTCGGGGTGTTTGCCGCGGCTTTCGCCCTGCTGGTGACGCCCTGGCTGGGTCGCAACCTCCTGGTCTCCGGCCATCCGCTCGGGCTGGCCTGGCAAAATCTGGCGCTCAAATCCGGTGATCCCACGGCCGAGCCCGCCACGCAGCGCCAACTCGCCGCCACCGAGCCGCCGGGCTTTGACCTGAACAAGCTGGGCAACAAGGGCCTGACCGGGCTCGAGCAAAATCTGCAGTCGCGCATCTGGTCGGGCGGCGGGATGCTGTTCACGGCCTTCTTCATCGCGGGGCTGGCGTATCAATTCCGGCACGGACCGATGAACCGTGTACGCTGGGTTTTTGCCGTGGTGTTGCTGGTGCTGCTGGCGGGACAGCCGTTCCTGAATTCCGGGGAGAGTCCGCGTCTGCCGGCCCACTACCTGGCGCCGCTCATCATCGTTTTTGGCAGTGGTTTTCTGCTGGTGCTGGTGGACAGCCAGCCGCGCCTGGCCTCGCACTGGCGCTGGGTGGCGGCGGCGCTATTGCTTCTGCAGGGCCTGCCGCTGTCGCGCGACTGCCTGGAACCGCGCAAGATCCATTTCCACTACCCGCCCTATTTCCCGAATCTGTTCATCGAGCTGCGAAAGGACATGCAGACGCGCTTCCTGCCCGGTACCGGCGTGGCCAGTGATGTGCCGGCCGGCACGGCTTGGTACGGCCAGTTGCGGGTCTGGGCCAAGCCGGAGCGGCTGCGTGATTTCTCGCAGATCATCGTCGAGCAGAATATCGGGGCCCTGCTGCTTACGCCGGTTACGCTGGACCGCCCGTTTTTCACCGAACTGGCGGCCCGCAAGGATGATAACATCAGCCTGACCGACACGGGCGGGTGGGGCGGGGTTTATGCCGGATTGGTCACGCGTCGGATGCCGGCGAATTTCCCGCTCAATCTGCCCCCGCAAAAACTGACGGAAAACATGGTGCTGCTGGTCAATCCGCAGACCCTCCTGCGACAGGGAAATTGATTTGCCACCGAGGGGGGGCTGCCCCTTAAGTCAGGCACACCTAAGACCTTGGCTTAATTATGAAAACCACGCTTCGCCTACTGCCAGCCGTTGTCCTTTTGCCTTCTTTTGCCCTGGCGGTCTATGCGCCCATTCCCGACCAGGAACAGGGCAAGGCCCTGACTTATCGCCTGGGTGCCGGCGT
This sequence comes from Lacunisphaera limnophila, assembly GCF_001746835.1. Lineage (NCBI taxonomy): Bacteria > Pseudomonadati > Verrucomicrobiota > Opitutia > Opitutales > Opitutaceae > Lacunisphaera > Lacunisphaera limnophila. Next base: position 2,697,516 of record NZ_CP016094.1, read on the forward strand.
GTCGCACGACAGCAATATTTTCGGCGGCTCGACCGGCGAGATCGACAGCGTGGTTTATAATTTCACGGGTGAGATCTCCTACAACGGATCGATCAGCGACCAGACCTTCCTCTCTGCCTCCTACGAGCTCAGCAACGACCATGTGGTGGACCGTCCGGGCAAGCAGAACCTCACCAACCACCATCTCGAGGCGCGCGTGGCGCATTCCTTCGCGCAGGACACCAACATCGATCTGAGCGCGGCCTACGTCATCGCCAACAATCCGGAGTCCCTGCTCGCCGGCGTGCCGCTGAACACCGACCAGTCCTACAATCGCGGCCAGTTCGACGGCCGCTACACCACCAGCCTCAATGCCAAGACCGCGCTGGTCACCAAGTACCGGTTCGTCGACTACCGCTACGACAGCGCGACGCTCGCCACGGACCTCGACCGGTCCGAACATCTGCTGGGCCTGGAGGCCTCCTTCCAGCTCCTGCCCGAGACCAAACTCGTGGGCGAATACCGCTACCAGGACATCGGCTACGATTCCGCCGCGAGCCTCAAGAACAAGACCTCGAACTTCTTCATGGTCGGGTTTGAGCACAATCCCGGCAAACATCTCATGGTCTCCGGCCGGGCCGGTCTCGAGGACCGGAGCCGCGACTCCGGCGCCGACACCACCGCCCCCTACGTCGAGCTGAGCACGCGCTACAGCTACACCGAGGGCTCCTACCTCTCCGCCGGTTACATGCACACCATCGAGGAACCGTCCGATGTCACCCGCTTCACCGATACCCAGGTCAACCGCTACTTCGTCAACCTCCAGCACCAGCTGAGCGGCGCCTTCACCGCCTCGGCCTCCGTGACGTATGAGCCCTCGTCGCTCCAGGGCCGCCGCGGCGTGCAGGTCGACCTGGATGAGGACACGACCCGTCTCGGCCTGGCCCTCGCCTGGCGCCCGACCAAGAACTGGGCCCTGATCGGCTCCTACGATTACGATGATGTCAGCTCCGAGGACCCCAACCGCGGCCAGAACCGCGACCGGCTCGGGGTGAACGCTCGGTACACGTTCTGATCTCCGCCGCCGCGGACTCATGCCCACCCTCCCGTCCACCAAGGACAGCGCGACCCTCGGCGATTTCGTCGGTCTGCTGCGCCTGCGCAAGGGGCTCATCTTCCTGGTCCTCGGCCTCGTGCTGCTCACCACGCTGGGCGTCACCGCCCTGCTGCCCAAGTGGTATCTGTCCACGGCCAAGATCAGCGTGCAGAAGCCCGAGAGCGAGGTGAAGCTCTTCCAGGCGCAGAGCAACACCTACTACGACCCGTATTTCATCCAGGACCAGTTCCGGATCATCCAGGCGGAGAAGATCCTCTATCCCGTGATCGAGTCGCTCGGACTCAACGAGATTCTGGGCAAGCAGCTCAACGACGGCGTGGCCCTGCCCTCGGCGATCACCTACCGTTACCTCATCAGCAAGATGCTCCGCGTGGAGGCGCCCCGCGCCTCCTCCATCATCGAGATTGATGTCTACGCCCGCGACCAGCGTCTCGCCGCGGACATCGCGAACGCCATCGCCCGCGTCTACGCCGAGGACCGGATCACGCTCGCGACCTCCGACCAGCGCGAGGGCCTGGCCCAGCTGCGCAAGGAGCTCGACAAGCAGGAGCTCGCCGTCACCACCCAACGCGATCACGTGGAGAAGCTGCGCAAGGAGCTCGATATCGCCGGCGTGGATCTCAGCCAGCGGTACAGCGACATGGACATCGAGACGCTGCGCCAGATGCAGAACTCGCTCATCGCCCTCCGGGTCGACGCCATCGGCCGCAAGACCCGCTGGGAACGTTTCCGCAACATCCCGGCGGCCGACCGCCGCAACCTCGTCAATTCCGAGCTGATCCAGGACACCAACATCCAGAACCTGCTCCAGGCCTACCTCATCTCCGACCAGACCGTCACCCGGCTCATGGCCCGCCTGGGGGCGGCCCACCCGGATCTGATCGCGGCCATCGATAACAGCGCCAAGATCCAGCAGCAGCTCGACAGCCAGCTGCGGGGCTACGAGAGCTCGCTCGAGATGGCCTTCAAGGAGGCCGAGGCGCGCGTCACCGAGCTCGAGCGCCAGCTGGCGCAGGCCAAGGTTGACCAGATCCTCTCCGCCCGCGAGCGCATGCGGCCCTTCGAGGAGGCGACCGGCAAGCTCGACGACGAGCAGCGCCTCCTGACCACCCTCAAGCTGACGCTCCGGCAGCGGGAAATCGACTTCCAGGTGCCGAAGAAGACGATCGAGATTCTGAACACCGCCGAGCCCGCGCGTTTTGCCAGCCGACCCAACTGGCCCCTGAACATTCTGTTTGCCTGCGTCTTCGGTACCATCCTCGGGGTGGGGGCCGCGGTGCTGCTCGAGTACTTCGACACCAGCTTCCGCAACGTGGCCGATGTGGAGGGCAAGCTCAGCCTGCCTGTGCTCGGCGTGATCCCGCACATGGCCGAGGCCGGTGAGTTGCACGACCCCAGCTCCCCCGAAGGCGAGCCCTACCGGGTGCTGCAGACCAACCTGAACCTCGCGCTGACCGCCGGCAAAACCTCCGTGCTCGTCGTGCTGTCGTCCGGCCCCGGCGAGGGCAAGTCCACCACGTTGCGCCAGCTGGCCCTGTGCATGGCTGCCGCCGGTGAGAAGGTGCTGCTGATTGATTCCGACGTGCGTCGCCCGACGCAGCACAAACTCGCTGGCCTGTCGCGCGATCCCGGCCTGACCGACATCGTGCTCAACAAGGTGCCGTGGACCGCGGCGGTCGTGCGCGACAAGTCCGGCCTGATCGACTTCATCCCGGCCGGCGCGGCCGCCAACAACGTCACGCTCGGCCTGCTCTACGCCACCAAGCTCAAGGCGCTCGTGGAGGAGTTCCGTGGCCGCTACGACAAGGTGCTCTTCGATTCCCCGCCGATCATCGGCGTGAGTGATGCCTCGGTGCTGGCCAGCCTCGCCGACGGCATCGTCCTGCTGATCCAGCACCGGCGCAACCCCGAGAGCATGGTCCAGCGCGCCAAGCAGATCATCGACGGCCTGAAGGTGCCGGTGATCGGCGTGGTGCTCAACCAGGTGCCGACCGGCACGGGCGAGGACTACAGCTACTACACGAACAATTACTCCTATTACTCCCACGAAAAACCGGTCCCGGGAGCGGCCGGGGCCGCGGGACCAAACGAAGCCCGGGGCAGCGACCGCATCGAGATGCGGGAAACGCGTGAACCCGAGCGCAAGCGCTGACGGCGGTCGCGGAGGTTGGATTGACCTTGGCCCCCGGCCCGCATCCGGGCCGGCGGCCGCGCCTCCAGCCGGTTCCCGCAGCAATGCAAGCCCACGCGGGACGGGAGGTTAGGCCGTAGCCGGAGGGTGTCCGGGGACGCCTGATGGCGGGGTGGGGGAATTGCCCGCGGTGCCCGTGGATGGAGGCTTGTCAGTCTCCGCGCCACGCTACTAACTGGCCGGCTTAACCCGAACCATGGCCCAGATCACCAAGAGCTACGAACCGCAAGAGGTGGAGAAAAAATGGTATGCCGACTGGCTCCAGGCCGGCTGCTTCGCGGGCCGGGCCAACCCGGCCAAGGCCCCCTATACGATCATGATCCCGCCGCCCAATGTCACGGGCGTGCTGACGATGGGCCACGTGCTGAACAACACGTTGCAGGACATCCTCATTCGCCGCGCGCGGCTCGAAGGGTGCGAGGCGCTCTGGCTGCCGGGCACGGACCACGCGGGCATCGCCACGCAGACCGTGGTGGAGCGCGAACTCCGCAAGGAGAAGAAGCATCGCCGCGACCTCGGCCGCGAGAAGTTCCTCGAGAAGGTCTGGTCCTGGCGCGAGGACAAGGGCGGGATCATCCTCAAGCAGTTGCAGGCCCTCGGCGCCTCGGCCGACTGGAGCCGCACGCAGTTCACCATGGACCCGGCCTACTCGCAGGCCGTGCTCAAGGTGTTTGTCGACCTTTACGGGAAGGGCCAGATCTACCGCGGCAAGCGCATGGTCAACTGGTGCCCGGTCAGTCTCACCGCGCTCTCCGATGAGGAAGTGATCATGAAACCCGCGAAGGGTTTCCTCTACCAGGTGCGCTACGAACTGGTGGACCAGCCCGGCCGGTTCATCGAGGTCAAGACCACGCGCCCCGAGACGATCCCGGGCGACGTCGCCATCGCCGTGCATCCGGATGACCCGCGCTACACGGATATCATCGGCAAGAAAGTGCGCCGCCCCCTTGGGCCCACCGCCGAGATCCCGATCATCGCCGACGCCGCCGTGGACCAGGCCTTCGGTTCCGGCGCGCTCAAGATCACGCCCGCGCACGACAAGGTGGATTTCGAGGTCGGCCAGCGCCACAAGCTCGCGCCGATCGACGTGCTCACGCCCGACGCCAAGCTCAACGAGCTCGCCGGACCGGAACTGGCCGGGCTCGACCGTTTCGCCGGCCGCAAGAAGGCCGCCGAATTGCTCAAGGCGTCCGGCGCGCTGGTGCAGGAAGAGCCCTACGAAAACAACGTCGGCTATTCCGAGCGCGCCGACGTGCCGATCGAACCGCGGCTCACCTGGCAGTGGTGGCTCAAGTATCCGCGCATCGAGGAGGCCAAGACCGCGGTCCGCGACGGCCACATCAAGTTCTACCCCGAGCGCTGGTCCAAGGTTTACCTGCACTGGCTGGAGAACATCCAGGACTGGTGCATCAGCCGCCAGCTCTGGTGGGGCCATCGTATTCCCGTCTGGTACGCCAAGGGGCTCGACAAGGAGAAGCTCACCGAGGCCGACCTGGCCGACCCGAAAAAGGTCCACGTCTCGCTGGACGGCCCCGCCGACAAGGACAACTGGGTCCAGGAGGACGATGTGCTCGACACCTGGGCCTCGTCGTGGCTCTGGCCCTTCGCCACGCTGGGCTGGCCCGACCGCGGCGCGATGGACAAGGCCGGCTTCGACTATTTCTACCCGACCACCACGCTCGTCACCGGCCCAGACATCATCTTCTTCTGGGTCGCCCGCATGATCATGGCCGGGTTGGAATTTGTGCGGCCCGGCGAACCGCTCGAGCGGCGCATCCCCTTCAAGCATGTGTATTTCACCGGCATCATCCGCGACCAGCAGGGCCGCAAGATGTCGAAGTCGCTGGGCAACTCGCCCGACCCGCTCGACCTCATCGCCAAGTACGGCGCGGACGGCCTGCGTTTCGGCATCGTGTCCATCGCCCCGCAGGGCCAGGACATCCGCTTCCAGGAAGACCGCATTGAGGGCGGCAAGAACTTCTGCAACAAGCTCTGGAACGCCTGCCGCTTCCGCGAAATGAACGGCGAGATGGCCGACAACTCGTCTTGCGGCGCCATCCTCGCGCGCATCGAGCCGCCGAAGTTTGACGCGGACGACCACGCGATCCTGGACCGCCTGCTGGCCACGACCCGCGAGGTGGACCGCTGCTTCACGGAGTTCGAATTCAGCGCCGCCGTGCAGGCGCTCTACGGCTTTTTCTGGAACGATTTCTGCGACTGGTACGTGGAAGTCTCCAAGGCCAAGCTGCTGGATCCGGCCACGAAGGCGAACTGCCTCGCGATCCAGGACCTCGTTCTGCGCCAGACGCTGCTGCTGCTGCATCCCTTCATCCCGTTCATCACCGAGGAACTCTGGCACCTGCTGGGCTACGGCGCCCCGGGCACCTTCCTCGCCAAGGACACCCTGCTGGAGAACTGCTCGCAGATGGCCGCCCGCGGCCTGGCCATCGACGCGAAGGCCGCGGCCCAGGTCAGTACGCTCAAGGCGGTTTGCTCGCAGGTGCGCGCCTTCAAGGCCGAGCACGGCGAAGCCGCGAGCAAGACCTCGGAGTTCGTGGTCGAGGCCACCGACGCCCACTGGGCCGTGCTGGAGGCCAACCTGGCCAAGCTCAAGCGCATGATGGGCGCGGGCTCGATCACGCGCGGGGCGATGTCGCCCAATGCGCCGGCCATCGTGACCGCCTACGGCACCTGGAACCTCATCAAGCAGCTGAAGGGCGATCCTGCCGCCGAGAAGGTCCGGCTCACGAAAGAGATCGAAGCCATGGGCAAGCATATCGCCGGCACGCAGGCCCGGCTCAGCAACGAGGCCTTCGTCAGCAAGGCCCCGCCCGCGGTGCTGGAAGGCGCCCGGAAGCAGCTGGCCGACCAGCAGGCCAAGCAGGCCGAACTGGAACGGCTGCTGAAAGCCCTGGGGTAATCACCGGCTTGCCTGCGGCCTGAACCTTCGCCTATCTCTCTATCTCTCATGAAAAAAGCCCTGATCACCGGCATCACCGGACAAGATGGATCCTACCTGGCCGAGCTGCTGCTCGCCAAGGGCTACGAGGTCCATGGCATCATCCGCCGCGCCTCCACCTTCAACACGAGCCGGATCGACCACCTGTACCGTGATCCGCATATCAACGGGGTGAAGCTCATCCTGCACTATGGCGACCTGGCTGACTCCGTGCAAATGGTGAAGCTGCTCTACGACCTCCAGCCCGACGAGATCTACAACCTCGGGGCCCAGTCGCATGTGCGCGTCTCCTTCGACATCCCGGAGTACACCGGCGATGTGGTCGGTCTCGGCGCCGTGCGCATCCTCGAGGCCATCCGCGAGGCCGGACTGGTGAAGAAGTGCCGGTATTACCAGGCCTCCTCCTCCGAGATGTTCGGCAAGGTGCAGGAAGTGCCGCAGGTGGAGACCACGCCTTTCTGGCCGCGTTCGCCGTATGGCTGCGCCAAGATGTATGCGCACTGGCTCACGGTGAACTACCGCGAGAGCTACCACCTGCACGCCTCCAGCGGCATCCTCTTCAACCATGAGAGCCCGCGCCGCGGCGAGACCTTCGTCACCCGCAAGATCACCCGCGCGGCCACCCGCATCAAGCTGGGCCTGCAGGACAAGCTTTACATGGGCAACCTCGACGCCCAGCGCGACTGGGGCTACGCCAAGGAATACGTCGAGATGATGTGGGTCATGCTCCAGCAGGACCAGCCTGACGACTACGTGGTCGCGACCAACGAGACGCACACGGTCAAGGAGTTCATCCAGGAGACCTTCGGCCTGCTGAACCTCGATTGGGAGAAATACGTGAACTACGACGCCCGGTACGAGCGCCCCGCCGAGGTCGAGTTGCTCATCGGCAACCCCGCCAAGGCCAAGAAGCAGCTCGGCTGGGAGCCCAAGGTGAAGTTCAAGGAGCTCGTGAAAATCATGACCGAGTCCGACCTCGAACTCGCCAAGCGCGAGGCCCAGATCGCGAATCTGCCCAAACCGTGATGAAGCAGCGAGTAGTGAGTAGCGGGTAGCGAGCATTCTGGTTATCCGGGTCATTTGCTTTCTACTCACTACCCGCTACTCACTACCCGCTACTGATATGAGACTCTTCATCGCAGGACACAACGGCATGGTCGGGGGCGCGCTCGTGCGGCGCTTTGCCGCCGAGCCCGGCGTCACCCTCCTCCTGCGTACCCGGAAGGAGCTCGACCTGACCAACCAGGCGGCGGTCACGGCGTTCTACGCCGCGGAAAAACCCGATACCGTCATCATGGCCGCGGCCAAGGTCGGGGGCATCCACGCCAACAACACCTATCCGGCTGACTTCCTGTTCGACAACCTGGCGATCGCGGCGAACACCATCCACGGCGCCTATCAGGCCGGGGTAAAGCGCCTGCTGTTTCTCGGCAGCTCGTGCATCTACCCGAAGCTCGCCCCGCAGCCGATGCCGGAGAGCTGCCTGTTGACCGGTCCGCTCGAGCCGACCAACGAGGCCTACGCCATCGCCAAGATCGCCGGCCTCAAGCTCTGCGAGTATTACCGCAAGCAGCACGGGGTGCTCTACCACTCCGGCATGCCGACCAATCTGTACGGCCCGGGCGACAATTACCACCTGCAGAACTCGCACGTGTTGCCGGCCTTGATCCGCAAGTTCGACGAGGCCAAGGCCGCCGGTCGGCCCGAGGTCGTCGCCTGGGGCACCGGTTCGCCCAAGCGCGAGTTTCTCCACGTGGATGAACTGGCAGACGCCTGCGCCTTCCTGCTGCGGCAGACCAATCCGCCCGATCTGATCAACATCGGCACCGGCACGGATGTCACCATCAAGGAACTCACCGAGATCGTGGCCGACACCGTGGGCTTCCCGGGCCGGATCGTGTGGGATGCCACCAAGCCGGACGGCACCCCCCGCAAGCTGATGGACGTCTCGCGGCTGGCCGCGCTTGGTTGGACCGCCCGCATCGGGTTGCGGGAGGGCGTGCGCCGGGCCCACGCCAGCTACCAGGCGGAAAAAGCCGCCGGCACGCTGCGGCAGTAACCGGAAGGGCGGCGTTGACGGGCAGGGGAGTGGGCGCCAGTCTGCGGGCGTAGTCCGGCGATCCCGCCTGGACTCACGAATCGAACCCATGTCCACCTCTGATACACCTCCCGTCGTTGGCACATCCGAGGAGCGCACCGTCGCCATCCTCAGTTACATCACCATCATTGGTTTCATCGTCGCGATCGTGATGCACAGCAGCAAGAAGACGAAGCTCGGCGCCTACCACCTGCGGCAGATGCTGGGTCTGATCCTGACCGGTCTGGTCGGTGGCGTGGTGGGCGTGATCCCCTTCATCGGCTGGGTGGCGCTGCCCCTCATCTGGATCGGTTTGCTGGTCCTTTGGGTCATGGGCCTGCTCGCGGCGGTCAACGGCCAGGTCAAGCCCGTCCCCGTCCTTGGCGAGCAATACCAGAAGTGGTTTGGTAACGCCTTTGAGTGAGTCGGGCGCCCGGCCAAAATCCGCTTGCGGAGTCGGCCGGGCTGCCAAGGGTGGGGCTGTCCATGATCGCTCCCGAAACCTTTTCCCACCTCGACAACCTAAAGAAGCGTGCCGGCTACTTATGGAGGTTTCTTTGACGTCGAACAAAAGCAGCGCGAGATAGAGGCGATGGAGGCCCAGATGGGCGATCCGACCTTCTGGGACAACAACGAGCGCGCCCAGAAGCACATCGCCAAGCTGAACGGCCTGAAAAAGACCATCGGCGGTCTGGTGGGCTTCAACAAGCGGCTGGATGATGCCGCCGTCATGATCGAGCTGATCGAGATGGCCACCCCCGCCGAGCAGGAGGCCGCCGCGAAGGAACTCGACACGACCGTGACCGCGATGATCGAGGAACTCGACCTGATCGAGATCTCCTCCTTCCTCACCGGCCAGTTCGACCGCAATAACGCTATCTTCAGCATCCAGGCCGGCGCGGGCGGCACCGAATCCAACGACTGGGCCGACATCCTCTTCCGCATGTATTCCCGTTGGTGCGAGCGCCGCGGCTTCACGGTCGAGCTGATGGACGTCCAGCCGGGCGACCAGGCCGGCATCTCCAAGGCGACGATCCTGATCAAGGGCGAGAACGCCTACGGCTACGCCAAGGCCGAGCGCGGCGTGCACCGCCTCGTGCGCATCAGCCCCTTCGACTCCAACAAGCGCCGGCACACCTCCTTCTGCGCGGTGGACGTCGTCGCCGAGATCAACGAGGACATCCAGATCGAGATTCCCGAGTCCGAGATCCGGACCGATGTCTACCGTTCCTCCGGCAAGGGCGGCCAGGGCGTCAACACCACGGACTCCGCCGTGCGCCTCACGCACATTCCCACCGGCACCGTGGTCGTTTGCCAAAACGAACGTTCCCAGATCAAGAACCGCGCCAGCGCCCTGAACGTGCTCAAGGCGCGCCTGTATGAAAAGAAACTCGACGAGCAGCGCAGCGAGATGGAGAAATTCTACGGGGAAAAGGGCGAGATCGGCTTCGGCTCGCAGATCCGCAGCTATGTGCTCCAGCCCTACCAGATGGTGAAGGACCTGCGGACCGGCGTCAGCACCAGCGACACCCAGGGCGTGCTGGACGGCGATCTCGACCGCTTCATCACGGGCTGGCTGCGGGCCGGCTGCCCGCGCCACCGCAACAAGGACATCCAGATGGATGACTAAAGGCGGAGTCCAGCGGACGGCGGCGGCAGCGCAGGTTGTGTTTTGCGACCGGCCGAGTTCTGTCCTCCGTTTTCCGTAATCCGTCCTCCGTCCCCATGTCCGACCTCACGCACGAGCAGATCAAGACCGCGCTCAGCGGCCAGCCGCTGTTTGAGGACAAGACCTGGCAGCTGTCGCCCGCGGCGTGGCCGCTCACGCCGGAGCAGGTGCGCGAATTGGAACAGATCGGGGCCGCCTGCCTGGAATTCCACCAGGCGCTGGAGACGCTCTACCTGCGCGCGGTGGCCGGGAAGAATCTCCTGCGCAACAAGCCGCTGCTCGCCCCGTGGGTGGCCGACTACCTCGACCGCGGCAAGCCGGCCGACCTGGTGGCGCACGCGCGGGATCCGAAAAACCGGGGCGCCCTGCCCACCGTGCTGCGGCCCGACCTGCTGCTGACCGACGAGGGCTTTGCCCTGACCGAACTGGATTCTGTGCCGGGCGGCATCGGCCTCACGGCCTTTCTCAACCGGCTGTATGGCGGCGCCGACGATCCGGCGGTGCTCGGTCACGGCGACGCGATGGTGGAAAATTTCCACCAATCCCTCGCCGGGCTGCGACCGGACCTGCGCAATCCCCTGATCGCGATCCTCGTCAGCGACGAGGCTGCGACCTACCGGCCGGAGATGCAGTGGCTGGCCGAGCAGCAGCAGCGGCTCGGCCGCCGGGTATTCTGCATGCGACCCGAGGATGTCTTTCCGCTCGGGGGCGACCTGTGCTTCGATGTCGAGGGCACCCCGGAGAAAATCGATGTCATCTACCGGTTCTACGAGCTCTTCGACTGGCCCAATGTGCGGATCGGGCGCGAGATCCTCGAAGCCTGGCAGAGCGGGGCCGTCGCCCTGGCTCCCCCGATGCGTCCCTTTCAGGAGGAGAAGCTGGCCCTGGCGCTTTTCCACCACCACCTGTTGCGGGATTTTTGGGCCGAGACGCTCAGCGGCCGGGCCCGGCAGTTGTTGCAGAAACTCATCCCGCGTTCCTGGATCATGGATCCTGCGCCGCTGCCACCGGGCGCCGTGCTGGACGGCCCGGTCATCGGCGGCCGCCTGCCCAACGACTGGCGGGAGCTGGCCGCCGCCTCGCAGAAGGAGCGCGACCTGATCATCAAGATCAGCGGCTTCCATCCCACCGCCTGGGGGGCGCGCAGCGTCGTGCTGGGCAGCGATTGTTCCCGGGAGGAATGGCAGGCCGGCATCGAGCAGGCCCTCAGCCTGGCGTCCACGAACCTTCACCTCCTGCAGGAATACCGGAAGCCGAAGCGGATCATGCATCCGTTGTACGAGGCCGCCGGAGCCGGTCCGGCCGCGGCCGTGCCGAAGGCGGGCCGGCTGCGCCTGTGCCCCTATTATTTTGTCGTGGGCGGCCAGCCGCGTTTGTCCGGTGCCCTCGCCACCTTCTGCCCGCCGGACAAGAAAATCATCCACGGCATGACCGATGCAGCCTTGCTCCCGTGTAGGGTTTTCCCCTTAAACTGACCTGTGCGCATTTCCGCCCGGACAACTAGGCATATACCATCAGTGAGCGTGGGCCTGCTCCTCGGCCTGCTGTTGCTTCCCGGCGTAGCCCGGGCCCAGCCCGCCCCTGACCTGGCCACCCTGCGCACGCGGGCGACGGGTGGAGATCTGGAGGCCCAGAACGCCTTGGGCAATGCCCATACGAATGCCTTGCTCGGACTTTCCCGGGATTTTGCGGAGGCTTTCAAATGGTACCGGCAGGCGGGGGACAAGGGTTTTGCCCCGGCGCAGTTCAACCTCGGCCTCGCCTACGAACTGGGGCGCGGCGTGGCGGCGGACGAGCGGCAGGCCTTCAAGTATTACCTCATGTCGGCGGAGCAGGGTTTCGCGCCGGCGCAGTTCAATGTCGGCAACATGTACGCCTCCGGCCGGGGCATCGCGCAGGACCTGTTCGAGGCCAATCTTTGGTACAAGCAGGCGGCCGAGAACGGGCTCGTCGAGGCGCAGTTCAATCTCGGCCTGGTCTACGAGACGGGCCGGGGCGTGAAGAAGGATGATGGGCTCGCCGCCCGCTGGTATCGGACGGCCGCGGAACGCGGGTACCCCCGCGCCCAATACAATTACGCGCTGCTGCTCGAGGAAGGGCGGGGTGTGGCCAAGGATGCCGCCACCGCCGCCCTGCTTTACCGGGCGGCGGCGGAACAGGGTTTTGCCCCCGCGCAAGTCAACTACGGGGTGCTGCTCGCCGAAGGGCGGGACGGCATCAGTCGCGATCCGATCCAGGCCTACGTGTGGCTGAGCCGCGCCGTGCAAAATGGCGCCACCCCCGAGGCCCGGGATGCGTTGGCCGCCACCCTGACGCCGGAGCAACTGGCCGCGGCCCAGCAGGCCGGCGGTGCCCGGGTCGTCAGCGCCGCCCCGGTCGCCCTTCCCGCCGGCGCCCCGCCGGCCGCAACCGGCGGAGATGCGCGAGTCGGCGAGCTCAGCAGCGCCCTCGCGCAGGCCCGCGAGGCCAATTCCCGCCTGGCGGAGGCCAACCAGCGGCTCGAGGTGGAGAATGCCCGTCTGGCGGACGAGGTCGCGCGTGCAGGCGGTAGCAGCCCCTTGGTCGAACAACTCCGCGCCCAAAGCAGCCGTCTCGCCGAGCAGGTCCAAGCCCTCACCGCCGACAAGGAGGCGAGCGAGCGTCAGGCCGCGCTGCTGGCCGCCCAGGTCAAGGACGCCGAGCATGATCTCGCCCTCGCCCGGTCGGCCGGTTCGGCCACGGCGAGCCCGGTCCCGGCGGTGGACGTGGCCGCCTACGAAAGCCGCATCGCCACCCTCTCCGCCCGCCTGGAGGAGGCGACCTCCGAATTGAAGGCCCTCCAGACGGCCCATGCCGATCTCCTGGCGGCCAACCAGCAGCTGCAACGGGAGCGCGATACCCTGGCTTCGGCCCAACCGGCCAACGCCTCCCCCGCGGCCGCCACGGTGGATGCCAATGCCTTGGCCACGCTTCAGCGCGATAACGCCCGCCTTAATGAGGAGGTCAAACGGGCCACGGTGCAACTGCTCGCCCTCAACCGGCAGCTCCGGGCCCAGACCCGGGCCGGCGGCACCGCGGCCGAGCCGGCGCCTGATCTCACCGCTTTGAACACCCGGGTGCAGGCTGCCACCGAGGAAGCCGCCCGCCTGCAGGACGAAAACCGTCGCCTTGCCGGCCGGGTGGCCGAGCTTGAAAGCCAGCCCAAGCCGACCACCGACGACTCCCTCGCGCCCCAGCTGGCTCAAGCCCGCCAAGAGGCGATGGCCCTGAGTGAACGCATCACCGGATTGCTGGAGGAGAAAGCCGCCCTGGAAACCAAGGCAACGAGCTGGGAACAGAAAGCCACGGAGGCGCTGGCCGCCTCCCGCGGGGCCGGCGAAAACGAGGCCGCGCTCCGTCGCCAGCTGGAAGATCTCCAGGCCCGGCTGGTGGAGCAGGACCAAGCCCAGGCCCGGCACCTCCGGGACGTCGCGGCGCTGACGGCCGACAATCAGGCGCTGACCGAGCGGCTGGCGCGCGCCGAAACACAATTACGCCAGGCCGCCAGCCAGACGGTGTCCAATGATCAACTGACCAACCTCCAACAGGAACTCGCGGCGAGCCGGTCCCGGACTGAGGAGTTGGGGATGGAAAACCGCCGGCTGGCCGCGGCGCTGGCCGAGCAGGAACAGGGCGGGGCGGCGACGCGCGCCCGGATCGAGGCGCTGGAGCAGGAACTTGCCGCCGCCCGGACCACCGAGGTCGAGGCGGGGCCCGAACTCGACCGGTTGCGTACAGCGCTGGCTGCCGCGGACCGCCGGGCCGAAATCCTGGCCGCCGCCAACACGGATTTGCAGGGCCAGCTCAACCTCGCGCAGGGGGCGGCCGCGACGACCGACAGTCTCCGCCGTGAGCTGATTCAAGCCAACCAGGCCTTGGAGAAAAACGCGGCGACGACGGCCGAGTTGACCGCCGCCAACCAGCGGCTGGAAGGCGAGCTCGCGGCCGCAGCCCGACAGGGGGACGCGCAAGCCGCACTCCGCGACGAGTTGGCCCAAGCCCGGCAGGATCTTGCCGAACTCACCACGCTGCGCGAAAGCAACAGCCGACTCACCGCCGAGCTGGCCCGCACCACCGCCGCCCGCACCCCGGACGCGGCGTCGACCCGGGAGTTGGAGAATCTCACGACCGCGCTGGGGGACAGCCGGCGGGACCTGGCCTCCGCGCAGGCCCGGGTCGCCGACCTGGAGCAGGCCCTGGCCGAGGCGCTGACCGTGCGCACCCGCGGCACGGATGACCAGAATCGGGTCATGGCCGACCGCGACGAGGCCAACCGCACCGTGGAGAAACTCACCGCCGCGGTGACCGAGCTTACCGCCGAAAACCAGAAACTGGAGCAGGATCTCGACAACGCCCAGAAGTCCGTGGCCGCGGCCCTGGCTGCCCAGTCGCAGGCCGAGAGCGCCGCCAGCCCGGATGCCTATCAGATGGAGATCAGCACCCTCAACGCGCGCCTGAAGCAGTTGGAGACGCAGGTGGAGGAGGAGAGGAGCGGCGCAGCGCGTGAGATCACGACACTGGCCGCCCAGCTGCAGCGCACGCGCGAGACCAACCGCTCGCTCACCGAGGCCAACCGCGCGCTGTTGTCGGCGAAGGAGAGCGAGACTGCGGCGGATCGCGACGCGGTGGCCGGCCTGGAGGGCCGCGTGCGCGAGCTGACTGCGGCCAACGAGGAAATGCGCCGGCAGGCGGCGCAGCAGGTCGCGGAGCTCCGCGCCGCCACGGGCGAGCGCGACGGCCTGCGAGCCGAGCTGGCCGACGCCCGGCAGGTCGCCAAGGTCCTGCCCGGCCTCAGCGACGAGAAACTGGCCTTGCAGGAGCGCCTCGAGGCCGTGGGCGGCCAGCTGGTGACCCTCCAGCGCGACCATGAGGAATTGGAAAAGGTCCACGCGGAGCTGAACCAGCAATTACTGGCGAGCCAGCAGGTGGCAGAAAAGAGCGGGGCCGACCTGGCCGCGCTGCAGGCCCGCGTGGCCGCGGCGGAACAAGCCGATGCGAACCACACGGAGTCCGTGGCCGAGCTCACCCAGACCAACCAGCGGCTCGAGCAGGAACGCGAGGACATGCGCCGGCTCGTGGATTCGTACCGCGCCGACATCGCCCGCCTGACCCAATCAGTGCGGACCGCCGAGCAACTGCGGACCGAGGCGGAACGCGGCGGCCAGCAGAACGTCGATGCGCTGGCGGCACAGCTGGCGCAAGTGCGACGGGAGGTGGAGGCGGCCCGCAGCGGTCAGGCCCGCCTAACCGAGTCCTACGCCGCTCAGGAACGCGAACGGCAGGCGATTATCACCCAGTTGCGCACCGAGAACGGCGCCCTCGTGGCGCGACTCAACCAGGCCCAGGGCACGCTGGACCAGATCGCCGCGGCGGCCCGGCTCGGCACCCCGGCTTCCACCATTGCCGCAGGCGGGACCCCGCCCGTGCGCCCGCTGCCCGTCCCGGCTAACGAGGGGCGCACCCATACCGTGGCCGAGGGGGATTCGCTGTCCCGCATCAGCCTGCGGTACTATGGCACGCCGAACCGCTGGCAGGAAATCTTTCAGGCCAACCGCGATGTCCTGCAGGGCAGCAGTGCGCTCCGCGTCGGCATGCAGCTGCGGATCCCCTGATCCCAGGCAGGGCGGTCATGGACGGCCGCTCCGGTCGAAAAAAAGGCGCGCCGGGTGGCGCGCCTGGGAGAAGGGGAGAGGCTGGTCGCAGATTAGGCGAAGGCGGTCGTCTGCTCGGCCACCGGCACCAGGCTGGAGTTCTGCTTGGCCAGCAGGCTGAAGAAGTTGTCGCGGCGCTCGCGGGCCACCTTGACGTCCTTCGTGCCGAGGGAGCGGCGGATGCGCTCCTTGGTGAAGGGGGTCGGATAGACGGTGTAGTGGAGAAACCACGTCCCGTTGTTGTTCCACAGGTGGTGGTTGGGGTTCGCTTCGCTGATGCGAAGGGAGGCGAGGGTGAGGAGGGTTGACATGATGCGTGAGCGGTTAGCGGTTGTGGGTTAATCGTTCGCGCATCAGGGTTTTTCCGGAAAAAACGAAAGCCGCCTGAGGGCATCAGGCGGCTTTTCGCTTTTTTAGGAGGAGTTTTTTGTTAGAGGGTTTGACCCCTCTCACATCCGGGTGACTTGCGTCACTCGAAACCACCGTGATCACTCCTAGACCCGGTTGGCAGAACCGACCGCTTTCGGCCGATCCTTTCCTGATGCAAGGCGGAGCGTGCAAACTCCGGCGCGGCTGGCCAGAAAAATCTTTGATTCGCGACTGAAGTTATCAGGTTGGCCCCGCCAAATCGCTGCAAACGGTCATTTTATGCAAGTGGTGAGCTGGAAAAAATCTTTTCATGCCGCATTTGGGCTCGGCCAAGTGGATCAAAAATGATCCACTTGGGGCATGAAAGAGGACAAACTGAAGCGTTTTGAGACCACATCCACCGAATACCTGCGGGAAGAAGGCCTGTATGGGGATGTCGAGGCCAATGCCATGAAGCATGTGGTCGCCGCGGCGCTGACGCAGCGGATGGAACGCCTGGGCCTGACGGTTTCCGAGCTGGCGCGGGAGCTGGGGACCAGCCGGGCCGCGGTGAACCGGGTTTTCGATCCGTTGAACACCTCCCTGACCCTGACCACGCTGGCCCGGACGGCCGCCGCGCTGGGTTGCCGGGTGAAGATTGAGATCGTGCTGCCGCGCTGAGGGGCGCGGTTATTTTCCCGCCGCGTGGTCGTGCTCGCGGTGTTCCCGGAGGAGGTCGCGGCCGAAATCACCGGTGAAGTTACGCCACGTGGTGTGGATGTGGTTCGAGTCGTTCTGGATGTTGTCGTACTCGATGACGAAGTCCGGGCTGTGGATGCGGTAATAATGGGGCTGCCGCGGGGTCAGGCTCCCGGCCCAGGCGAAATGCACCTGATGCCAGCCCCGGTCCGCGATCCGCTGGAGCTCGGCGGTGGCGATCTCGGGGCGCAGGCGGCCGGCGTAGACGGCGACCAGGGCGCGCAAGTGTTCCTGCTGGGCGGGCGTCATCGAGGCGAAGGGCAGGCCGGTTGGGTGGGCGAGCTGTGCCTCGCGATCGTTGCCGGTGATGATGTCCGCCGGGGCGTGGTCGGCGATGAGTGCGACGGTCAGCTGCTCCGGGTCGAGGGACCGCACCAGGCTGCGGCCCAGGTCTTCCTCGGCCGCCAGCGCGCGCCGGCCCTGCTGGGCGTGCGTGATGCGCACCTCGGCCGGGTTGGAGCCGAAGAACATCGGGGTGACGGCGATCCGGGAGCCATCGGCGATCAGGATGTTGACCGAAAGGTGATGGCCCTCGAGCCGCCACCCCCAGGTGCCGTGGTCGTCGGGCACGCCAAAGACGGTGAAATAATAGAGCCCCCGATCGCGGCGGGTTGCTCCTTCCATGGCGAACAGCACGTCCTCCAGCGCGATGATGGCGTCGGTGGTCAGCAACCCGCGCTCGCTCAGGCCGGCGGCGACCAGCTGGCGGGCCAGTTGTTGTTGGGCGGGCGACATGCTTTTCAGCGGCAGACCGTGGCGGTCGCGGGGGACGAAGTGCCAGTTTTCCCGCTCCGCGTCCGCCAGCGGGTAGACCGCCTGCTGACGTTGCGGGAGGGCCAGCGAGTCGAGCCAGGCGCGGGCGGCGACGGCCATCTCCTGCGCCGGGGAGGGTTCGGAGTGGGCACGGGCGGCGGTGAGGCCCAGCAGCAGCAGGGCGGCGATCAGGGTGGGGCGGGGCATGGCGCACCGTGGCAGCCCGGGGCGGGCCGGGCAAGCGTGGGCTGGCGCTTCGCCTTGCCAACCGGCCCGACCACTGGCCGAGTAGGGGTATGAGCCACTCACCCCTTGGCCTCAGGCTGGTATTGGCCGGTCTTTGCTCTGGTTTGCTGGCGGTTTCGCTGGTGGCCCAGCGACCGCATTTTGCGCCGCAAGGCGACTACGCGTACGACCTCGGAGCCACCGAGACCAACGGGCGGACCGTCCAGCTGGACGCGACGGGCTTTGACTGGCCCGCTGATCTGGCTCCCGCCGACACCGTCTTTTTAGAAATATCGCTCACGGCAAGCCCGGGCCAGAACCCGGGGCTCAAGGCGGTGCGCGGTGCGCTGGCGGTCCGGCAGGTTTTCGAGGCCGAGACCCGGGGCCGCCGGTTTTTGGATGTGAGCCCGCTGGTGAAGGCCGAAGGGGGACGGGTCGCCCTGACTGGCACCGGGTTGACGTGGTCGCCCGGTCCGGCTCGCCTCTTCACCTATCGCAACGCCCCGCTGGCGGGTCGCCGGGTTCTGGTGCTGGCGCCGCATCCTGATGATGCCGAGATCGCGGCGTTCGGCGTCTACCGGCAGACGCAGGCCGATGTGATCACCGTGACCTCCGGGGATGCGGGCGGCGACAATTTCAAGGTGCTGTTCACCGAACCGGCGGAGCACTACCGGGTGAAAGGCTGGATCCGCACTTGGGACAGCATCAGCGTGCCCTTTTATGGCGGCGTGTATCCGGGCAAGGCGCGCAATCTCGGCTACTATGACGCCACGCTCAAGCGCCTGCAGGCTGCCCCGGCGGCCGTTGTGCCGCCCCTGCTGGCCGCGCTTGAGGATCCGGGTTATTACCGGAAGCTGAACGTCGATCCCGCCCTGCGGGACCGGCCATTTCACGGAACTTGGGAAGCCTTGGTGAATGACCTGGTGTGGGAACTGGAGCGGGTCCGGCCGGAAGTCATCGTCGCGCCGCATCCGCTGCTCGACAACCACGCCGACCATCAGTTCACCACCATCGCGCTGATCGACGCCCTGGCCCGCTGGCCGGGCGCCTGCGAGCTCTATCTCTACACCAATCACGCGTTGGAAAACGAGGCATGGCCCTTGGGTGACCGTGACGCCATGAGCGGCCTGCCGCCCACCAGCCACGGTGGGTTGTTCTTCCGACGGCTCTACTCCCATCCGCTTTCACCCTTCGAACAAAAGCTGAAGCTGGTCGCGTTGGAGGGCATGCACGACCTGCGGGCCTTCGACCTGCGCGACGGCACGCCGGTGAGCGAGAGCGATCGCGAGGCGTGGGCCGATTACGACTATTACCGCCGCGGCCCGCGGCCCAACGAGCTGTACTTCGTGGTCACGCGGGAGGAGGCGTTCCGTTTGCGCGACGCGTTCCTCGCCCCGCGGTGAGATTCCCGGCGTCCGGGGCTTGACCTGCCTGCGGGCTCTGCCGTGGTAGACGGCAACACGCACTATGCAGGGC
Source organism: Lacunisphaera limnophila (assembly GCF_001746835.1). Classification (NCBI taxonomy): domain Bacteria; kingdom Pseudomonadati; phylum Verrucomicrobiota; class Opitutia; order Opitutales; family Opitutaceae; genus Lacunisphaera; species Lacunisphaera limnophila. The sequence continues at coordinate 2,716,738 of NZ_CP016094.1, forward strand.
ATTGATTTCATCAAGGATCTCGCGGTCGTCATGATGGTGGCCGGCCTGGTCGGCTGGGCCTGCCACCGGGTGGGCCTGTCCGTGATCGTGGGTTTCCTGGCCGCCGGCATGGTCATCGGTCCGTTCACCCCGCCGTTCTCCCTCGTCACGGACGCAGGCCGCATCGAGACACTCGCGCAGGTGGGGTTGGTGTTCCTGATGTTCTCCATCGGCATGAAGCTCAGCCTGCGGAAACTGCGCCGCCTGGGCCTGCCCCTGGTCGTGGCCACGGCGGTGACCGCGTTGATCGTCTACAACCTTTCCCGGCTCGGCTCGCCGCTGCTGGGCTTCAGCGGCTCGACCGCGGTGTTTTTCGGGGCAATGCTGATCGTCTCGTCCTCAGCAATCATCAGCAAGGTGCTGCAGGAAACGGGCCTCACCCACGAGAAGGCCGGCCAGATGGCGATGGGCATCACCGTGCTGGAGGACGTGGTCGCGGTCATCACGCTGGCACTGCTCAACTCCGTCGTGCTGCTGGGCGGCATGGGTGAGGCGAAGGTCGGGGAGACGCTGGGGTTGCTGAGCGCCTTCGTGGCTCTGGCCGGCGTGATCGGCCTGCTGGCGGTGCCGTGGATCCTGCGCAAACTCAGCGAGACGGCGAGCGAAGAGCTGCAGACCCTGGTGGTGGCGGGCATGATGCTCGGCCTGGCGCTCACGGCGCAGGAGGCGGGTTATTCGCTGGCCATGGGCGCCTTCATCCTGGGTTCCATCATTGCCGAGACCCCGCAGCGCGCGCAGATCGACCGTGTTTTCGAAGGGGCGCGCGACATGTTCAGCGCCGTGTTCTTTGTCTCCATCGGCATGCAGATCGACGTGAAGCTGCTCGGCCAGTCCTGGCTGCTGGTGCTGGGGGCCTCGGCCCTGGCGCTGGTGGCTCGCCCGCTCGGCGGCACGGTGGCCATGCTGGTCACAGGGGTGAAGCTGCGCGATGCGGTTCGAGTCGGCCTCATCATCACGCCGATCGGCGAATTTTCCTTCATCATTGCCCAGCTCGGCGTGGCCGCGGGGGTGGTGCCGGCCAACTTCGGGGCGGTGGCGGTCGGCCTCTCGCTGGTCACGGCGATCGCCGCGCCGCTGCTGACGCGGCGCTCCGGTGACCTCAGCGAATGGGTCGCGGCCCGGCAGCCCGCGTGGCTGGAGGGCTGGCTGGGGTACTACGGCCGCCTGTTGGACCGGCTGTCCCAGATGCAGAAGCGGAGCGTGCTGTGGCAGCTGAGTCGCAAGCGCGTGATCCAGATCACGCTGGAGATACTCCTGGTGACGGGGTTGGTGGTCTTTTCCGAGCAGATGTTCGGCCTGGTGCGCGATTACCTGCCGGTGCACAGCCGGTTCCCCCGGGGCGCGGAGGTCATCTTCTGGAGTGTGTTGGTCCTGGTGGCACTGGCGCCGCTGGTGGCCATCTGGCGGAACACGTCGGCGATGGCCATGTTGATCGCGCAGGTGAGCACACAGGGGCACCCGAAGTCGGCCAAGCTGGCGCCCGTGGTGGAGACGGGCCTGAAGCTCGGCGCCGGGCTCCTGCTGCTACTCTGGCTGAATGCCATCCTGCCGGTCAGCGGCGTGGCGCGCTGGCTGCCGGCCCTGGTGTTGATCGTGATCTTGCTGGGCCTGCTGCTGATGCGGCGGCGGCTGATCTACTGGCACAGCATGCTGGAGGTCGAACTGCAGGAAATGCTGGAGCGCGGCGACCAGAAGTTCACCGGCACCACGGCGCCGTGGATGGCCCCGCACAGCGAGTGGCGCCTGGCCCTGACCGACTGTGTGCTGCCTGACATGGCGGATGCCCGCGGGCGCACGCTCGGCGAGCTGGCGCTGCGGACCAGGTTTGGCTGCACCGTGGCGGGGGTGGAGCGGCAGGGTGTCATGGTCGGCAATCCGGTTGGCGCCATGGTCCTGTATCCCCGCGACAAGGTGCTGCTGTTGGGCGATCCCGAGCAGGTGGCGGCGGGCAAGGAGTTTCTGCAGCGGGCCTCCGGGGCCCCCGTGGTGTCGAACTTTGACGAGGTGCGCATGGAGTCCGTGGAGCTGCCGCCGGGCAGCGGGCTGCACGACCGCACGCTCGCCGATATTGCGCTGGGCAAGGCGTTCGGCCTCCAAGTGGCGGGCATCAACCGCGCCGGTCGTCGCATCCTCAACCCGAGCGGAGAGGAAAAGCTCTACACCGGGGACGACGTGCTCGTCCTGGGCAGCCCGGACCAGATCGCGGCGTTCAAGGCGACGCTGCGGGGGTAGGGGTAATTATGCAGGGCCGGTCCCGCATCCGCGGGATCGCCTGGCGAGGGCGGTTGGGGCAACCGCCCCTACCGCATTTAATCAGGCCGGGGATTCCAACAAAAAAGCGCATCCTGTCGGATGCGCTTGGGAAACCAAAAACTTGCGCCGCCTCAGTTGTTGCCGGGCTTCGCGTCGGGCTTCTTCTCGTCCTTGGCCGGCTCGTCCTTGGCGGCGTTCTTGAATTCCTTGATAGACTGGCCGAGGCCCTTGGCGAGGCCGGGCAGCTTGGAGCCGCCGAAGAGGAGGAGCAGGATGATCAGGATGATGATCAGCTCGGGGCCACCGAGGCCCATGATGCCCACGACGGGGGAGAGGAAAGTTGTCATGACAAAGGGAAGGCTAGAGTGAGGGGAGGCCTAGTAAAGGGTGAAAGCGGCGCTCAGTTCTGGGGAAAGAGCGACTTCACGAGCGGGCCGCCCTGCTTGATGAACTGCGGCGGGATCGCCGGCGGCTTTTTGAGCAGGTTCTGCGGGTTGTCGATCTGCTCGGCGTCGAAGAAGCCGTGCAGCTGGCGGATGCGGGTCGGGTGGCGCATCTTGCGGAGCGCCTTGGCCTCGATCTGGCGGATGCGCTCGCGGGTGACCTTGAATTGTTTACCGACCTCCTCGAGCGTGCGGCTGTAGCCGTCGACGAGGCCGAAGCGCAGGGTGAGCACGCGGCGCTCGCGCTCGGTGAGCGAGTCGAGCACGTCCATGATCTTCTCACGCAGGAGCGAGAAGGCGGTCATGTCGTAGGGATTGTCCGCGGACTTGTCCTCGATGAAGTCGCCGAAGCTGGTGTCGTCGCCGTCGCCGACGGGGGACTGGAGCGAGATGGGCTGCTGCGCCATCTTCATGATCTGCTGCACGCGTTCGACGGGCAGGTTCATTTCCTCGGCGACCTCCTCGGGGGTCGGCTCGTGGCCGAATTCCTGGAGGAGCTGCTTCTGGACCTGCATCACCTTGTTCAGCGTCTCGATCATGTGGACCGGGATGCGGATGGTGCGGGCCTGGTCGGCGATGGAGCGGGTGATGGCCTGGCGGATCCACCAGGTGGCGTAGGTGGAGAACTTGTAGCCGCGGCGGTACTCGAACTTCTCGACGGCCTTCATCAGGCCCATGTTGCCCTCCTGGATGAGGTCGAGGAAGGAGAGGCCGCGGTTCGTGTACTTCTTGGCGATCGAGATGACGAGACGCAGGTTGGCCTCGACCATCTCGGTCTTGGCCTGGTGGGCCTCGCGGATGTGGCCGCGGGCGACCTTCAGGGTGTCCATCAGCGCCTGCGGGGCGATGCGGAGGTCGGCCTCGAGATGCTTGAGCTTCGTGTTGACCGCGCGGACGTCGATGGCGGCGTCCTTCTTGGACTTGGGGTGCTTGGCGCGGTGGAGGTCGCTGAAGCACTTCTCGACGTCGTGGAGCTTCGGGCGGAGCTCGAGGAGGAAGTCCTCGAAGACCTTCAGCTTGAAGTAGTATTTGACGTAGCAGGCGCGCAGGACGTTGTCGCGTTTCTTGAAGCGGATGAGGGCGTTCTTCTTCGCCTTCTCATCCTTGGCCTTCTGGGCGTCGGCCCAGGCCTCGGTGGCGATGGCGTCGTTGCTGCGGGTGGTCTCGACGAGCTTCTGGAGGTTCTTGAAGTAGACCTCGCGGCTCTCGATCTTCTTGTCGATGACGAGGCGGTCGAAGCGCTCGGTGCGGAGGAGGAGTTTCTCGCCGAGGTCGGAGAGGTGCTTGCCGACGGGCCCGAGGGCGAAGAGGGCGGCGAGGGCGTTGATCTCGGCGGTCTCGATGCGCTTGGAGATCTCGACTTCCTGCTCGCGGGTGAGCAGCGGGACCTGGCCCATCTGCTTGAGGTACATCCGGACCGGGTCGTCGAGGATGTCGTTGTTCGACGTGCGGGATTCTTCCTCCTCGGCCTCCTCCTGGCGTTGCTTGTAGTTGTCGACCTCCTGCGGATCGAGGATGTCGATCTCGAGGTTCTGAAGGACGGAGATGACGTTCTCGATGTCCTCGGGATTGTCGACGGACTCGGGGAGGGCCTCGTTGATGTCGGCGTAGGTGAGGTAGCCCTGCTCCTTGGAGAGGCGGATCAGGTAACGGATCTTGTCGTTGAGGTCGCCGGAAAGGTTCTCGAGGGCCTTCTCCTTGAATTCCTTGGTGGCGTCGGGCGTGACCGGGGCGGCGGCAGCCGCGGGGGCAGCGGGGCGGGCGGGTTCGACGTGGGCCTTGGCGTGGGCCGCGGGTTTGGGCGCCTCGGGAGCGTGGGGCTTGGCGTGAGCTTTGGCGGGGGCGTGTTCCTTCGCGGGTTTCTTCGCGGCGGGGGCGGCTGGCTTGGATTTGCTCGGCATAACGTAATTAAGGTATCCCTGATGGGCTACGGCGCAAAGGGGGCATCCTGACAACTCAGGAAGCCAAGGAGAGCTTCGGCGGATTGAGGAGCTGTCGGGTGATAGCGGCGCGTTGTTTCAAGAGGGACGGTAAGGTCGGGTCACCTATCGCGCCTTTCGAGGCTATTTCAAGTTCTATTTGTTGCTTCTTCGGCTCTAGGAACCGCTTCTGCAAGTGGCGCAGGCCTTCGTTGGCGATCTTGACCCAATCTTCCTCGCCGGGGGTCTGGAAAAGCAGGGTGGCGGCAAGTGACTTTTCTTCCTCACTCTCAAGGAGTTGGTCGAGAGTTTCCCGGCCCTGCCAGCCGTTGTGCAGCACCTCCGCGAGGAGCTTGTCGAGCAGCAGTCCGGCGGTGCCGGTGGTGTCGATCCATTCGTGGGCCAGATGGGTGCTCAGGTCATGCAGGAGCGCCTCGTTGTGGAGGCAGACGTAGAGCAGGTGTTCCTCGTAGCCTTTGGTGTGGGTCTCGCCGTGGGTTGACGGGGTCGGAGCGGCGGGGTCCTTGCCCCCGGTGTAACGGCGTTTTTCGAGGATCGCGACCTCGCTGCGGATGGCGTCGGGTTGCACGCCGAGGAGAAGCGAGACCTGTTGCAGGTAGTCGTCGCGGGCCACTTGGGTTTCAGCCTGGAGGGCGATTTCGACCATGCTGCGCACGGCCTGCATGCGCTCGTTGAAGGAGGCCTTGGTGGGTTCGGGCAGGAAGGCCTGGCGGGCGAAGGGCATGGCGGCGAGCGCGCCGCGGCGGACCTCGTCGTAGGCGGTGAGGCCTTTTTCCAGGAAGAGCAGGTCGGGATCGAGCTTGGCGGCGCCGGCGAGGGTGAGGAAGCGGACCTCCAGTCCGGCCTTGAGCGCCATGGGGAGAAAGCGGAGCGCGGCTTTCTGGCCGGCGCTGTCGCTGTCGAAGAAGCACTCGACCTGGGCGTGGTAGCGCTTGAGCAGGGCCAGCTGGCCCTCGGTGATCGAGGTGCCCTGCGGGGCGATGGCGGTCTTGAGACCCACGCTCCAGCAGCGCAGGGCGTCGAGCTGGCCTTCGACGAGGACGAAGGGGTGGCCCTCGCCGGCGTGGCTGCGGGCGCGGTCGAGGTTGAAGAGCAGGTTGCTCTTCGTGAAGATCGGCGTCTCGGGGGAGTTGACGTATTTCGCCTCGTGCGAGGCGTCGTCCTGCGGGGTGAGCGTGAGCTGGCGCGCGGTGAACGCCACGATGCGGCCCTGGTGGTCGCGAATGGGGATCATCAGCCGGCCGCGGAAGCGCGGCCGCATCACGCCGAGGGTGGGGATCGCGCCGTCGCGGATGAAGAACAGGCCGCACTGGCGCAGGGCGTCCTCGGAAAATTTCCGTTTCAGCATCACGGCGGCGAGGCCGGTGTCATCCACCGGGGCAAAACCGATCTTGAATTCCTCGGCGAGTTCCGGGGCGAACTTGCGGTTCTGGACCCAGTAATCGCGGATGAAGTCGCCATGCGGGGTGGGGGCGAGGAAGGCGTGCCGGTAGAAGTCCGCGGCCAGGTCGTGGATGTCGAAGATCTCCTGCCGCAGCGAGCGGGTTTCCTTCGACGGGCCGCCGGAGCCCTCCTCGTACTCGAGGGTGAAGCCCGAGCGCTGCGCGATGGCCTCGACCGCCTCGGTGAAGGGCAGGCCCTCGGTCTCCATGACGAAGTTGATCGCGTCGCCCGCCTTGCCGCAGCCGAAGCACTTGAAGAAGCCCTTGTCGGCCGAGACGTTGAACGAGGGGGTCTTTTCGGCGTGGAACGGGCACAGGCCCTTGAAACGTCCGCCGCCGGCCTTCTTAAGCGCCACGACCCGGATGACCACATCGTGGATGTTCACCCGGTTTTTCAGGTCACGGAGGCTGTTGGCTTTGATGACGGGCACGGGAGGAAAAGGGGACGATAACAGGCCGACTTTGTCCAGCGTGGTTCAAGGGACAATCGCGGACCGGGGCCTTTCGACCGGGCAGATTAAACTTTTATCCGCGGGTGGTGTCTGTCAGGTTGCGCGTCCGTGTCGCTTCCCGGCCGGCCGCCTTTTTTCATGCGCCTTCCCTTGTTCATATCCACCCTGTGTTCCGTCCTCCTGGCCGCGGTCGGTCTGACCGCCGCCGAGCCCGCCCCCGCTCCGGGGCTGGTCTGGGAGCACGGGCTGGGCGATTTCAGCGACGCCGCCTACCGGTACGCCGTCGAGCAGACGATGCAGGCCTACGAGCAGAACACCGGGAAGCCGCTGGTGCCGGGCGCCAAGCGCAAGGCCGGCATCAAGATCTACGCCGATTCCGGCCCGGGGCTCTCCACGCCGTTTGGCCTCGTGCGCGCCGTGATCGCCGCGCTGGAGAAGCGCGGGTTTGAGAAGCAGGACATCTTCCTCGTCGGCCTGAACCCGCTGCGGCTGCGCCTCACCGGTTTCCTGCCGTCGTATTCCACCGGCGTCGCGCCGTTCCCGGGGCATCCGGTGTTCGTGCTCGAGTCGGGCAAGTTCTACGATCCGGCCTGGTTCTACGACAGCCCGCTGCCGGCGCGCTTCGATGCGATCCTGACCGAGCAGGCGGCGAAGAACGCGGCCGGCGGCCGGGCCGAGACGACCGTCGAGGAGGACCGCAAGAGCTTCCTCGCCACGCCGCTGTTCCTCGACGCCGATTTCTGGATCAACCTGCCGGTCTACACCGACCATCCCGTGCTGGGCATCAACGGCGCGCTGGTGAACGCCACGCTGTGGAATGCGAGCAACACCTTCCGATTCTTCAAGAGTCCCGCGACCGCGCCCGCCGCGGTGGCCGAGATGGCCGCGATCCCCGAACTGCGCGAGACCTGGGCGCTGACCTTCGCCAGCCTGCAGCTCTACCAGTTCATCGGCGGACCCTTCTTCAACTCGCTGTACACCGTCTCGGAGCCGCGGATCCTCGCCAGCGCCGACCCGGTGCTGCTCGATTCCGTGATGCTGGCGCGGATCAACACCGCCCGCAAACGCGCCGGCTTTGACCCGATTTCGGAGGACGACGCCCGCGTGCTGGAGTTCGCCCGGCAGCTCGGCGTGGGTTCGACCGACGTGGAACATGCGACGGTGACGAAGGTGGAGTGAGAAACTGTAGGGCGGGGTCTCAGAACCCCGCCTTGGTTCGATCACCTTATCGCGTTCGAGGCGGGGTTGCTTCGCCATCTCCGCCAAGCCTCCGTCGGAGACCCACCCCTACAAGCTAACCCAGCGTCGCGCGCAGGGCGCGCGCCTCGGCGGCGAGTTCCCGGGCGGCGGCGAGCAGGTCGTCTGATCCGGCCAGAGATGCGGTGGTGGCGGCGGCGACGGGGGATGATTTTTCCTCGGGGTCGCCCAGACCGCTTTCGCGGAAGTGGCGCAAACGGGCGAGGATGAGGTCGCGGATCTCGTCCGGGTTGGTCACGCTGTGAAAGAGGCCGAGGTGCATGTCATCTCCCTTGCCGTGGTGTTCGTCCGAATCGCCCCCGCCGCCGCCGGCGGACTGCACCTTCACATCGGACAGACCCAGCACGCGTTGCAGCGGGCCCTGGGAGACGATGACCTGCTGGATGTTGGCGAAGCTCATGGTGGACTCGTTGATTTTCCAGACGCCGTGGCGGATGCGGAGGCTGCGGTCGGTGACCATGTACCAGCGCAGGTCGTAGTCCATGCGGGCGAGGAGGAACGTCACGGGCAGCTGCAGCACGTAGAAGACAATACCGCTGAGTTCAAAAAACCAGATCACGAGCATGGCGCCGGACGGCAGCCGCGACAGGAAGCCGATCATACCGTTACGCCAGGCATAAAACCCCTGCAGCGGGCCGACCTTGCGCTTGTTTTTGCGGATTTCCTGAAATTCCTTCCCGGCGGCGGTCGCTTCATCCTTCAAGCCGTGGACCACTGAGTTAACCGCCTGCTCCATGTTTTGCTTTTCCGGCGCCGGCGCCGGGGCGGTGGTCTTGGCTTGGGCGTTCTGCTGCCGCTTGTCCTCGACGCGGTCGCCGAGGTCCGAGAAAACCCCGAGCCAGAAGATGATGCCGGCGAGGGCGCCGGCTTGGGCCACGCCCCATTTCAGCAGGCGTAGATTGAGAAAGTTTTTGCCGGCGCGGAAAACGCGGAGCGAGGCCGGATCGCCGTGGGGCGGCTGGGGCTCGGGCGGGACGCGCAGCCAGCGGAGCAGCAGGAGGGTGGCTCGAGAATACATGGCGGTCAGGTCCGGCGGCGGGCGAGTTCCTCGCGCAGGGCGCGCAGCTCGGCGACGGTTTCACGCAGGGCGGCGGCGACATCACCGTTTCCGGCGCCGGCGTGGGTGGCGTTCGCGGGCGCCGGGGCGTGGTGCGGATCCTTCACGCCCCGCATCCGGGCGTAGAGGAAGTCGCGCAGGGCTTCGAATTCCTTCAGGCCCTCGATCGTCATCTCGGCCGAGCTGCTCCCGGAGGCGGTCTGCACGAGGATGCGGGCGATCCCGAGCCAGCGCTCGACGATGTTGGACTGGAGGTGGATGTCCTGGATGCGCGCGTAGTTCACGATGATCTCACGCCGGAAAAGGATGCCCCAGCTCATGGAGATGCCGTCATCGGTGAACTTGTAACGCATGGTGCGGTACCGGAAATAGTAGTAGGGACCGGCGATCACGAGCAGCGGCGGAAAGACGAGGCAGCTGAGCAGGTAGTATTTCAGGAGGACCTGGTCAGGGCGTTCGATGGCCTGGATTTGCCGGTCGAGGGCGGGGTCGGTCATGGCGGGAGAAAAGCCGGGGTCGCGGCGGGGCGCAAGCCCGCGGCCATTGCACGGCCCGGGTTGTTTTCCAGCGTGGGCCGCACCTGGCCAATCGGGTCGGCGACAGATAGACTCTACCGGGGCGGCTCGATCCGGCTCAGGGCGGAGCGCACGCGGGGCGTCACCGGCTGACCGGTGGCGGTGTCCACGATCCAAAACTCGCAGTAGCTGTTCTGGCCGAAGAGCTGGGCGTCGCTGGCGAAACGCACCTCGTAAGCCGCGGCGCTGACGGCCTCGATGGCAAGGTCGGCGTGCGCGGCGAAGACCCCGCGATTGAAGCCGAGGGACACGCGGTGGGGCCCGGCCGGGAGCGCAATCGGCGTGCTCCAACCCGGGCGACCGCCGGCCACGGCCACGCCATCCACGGCGACCACATAGACCGTGAAGTTGTCCAGCATCGTGCTGGTTTCCTCGGAACCGGTGATGCTCGCGGGCGGGAGGGGGACCACCACCGATGGCGGGGGCGGGGCGGGCAGGGTGACGGCAGCCGCGGTGGGAGCCCGCGTGGGTGCTGTCGCCGGCACCGAGTCGGCCATGGGGGCCGGGGCGGGGGCGGGCCCGCCCAGGGGCGCGGTTGTGGTGCAACCGGTGAGCGCGGCCAAGGCCAGGATCAGGCAGAAGCGGCCGGGGGAAACGCTCATGGAATTTGGTTCAGCAAAAAGCGCACGGGGGACGTGCGCTTGATCGGGGCCGGTTGGGGTCGGGCGCTCAGTTGGCGGTGACGGTCACCGCGATGCTGCTCTCGCCGACGCTGCTGCGGAAGAAGAGCGAACCGGTGCCGGGCTTGCCGCCCTGGATCGGGACGGTGACGTCGGTCCGGCCGGCCTCCACCATGACGACGGGCATCACGACGCTTTCGGGGACATCGGTGGTCACGTCGATCAGCAGGCCGCCGGCGGGGGCGGGCTGCGGGATGGTGAAGGTGACGGCCTGTTGTTCGCCGGGGCGCAGCACGACGGCGCTCGGGCTGACCTGGAAGCTGATCGCATCGACGCGGAAGCTGCCCACGTCGAGACCGACGCCGGCACCGCGAATGGTGAGCTTGTAGCTGCGGCCGGGGACGACGGCCGGGACGAAGAAGCTGAGCGAACTGGGCGACTCGAAAACCGTGCGGGTGGGGTTGTTGTCGAAATAGACGAGGTCCGCGGTGGTGAAGCCGGCGCCGAGGATGCTGACGCGGGAGCCGACGGGCGCGCGGGTGGCTTCGGGACGGATCACGTAGCGGCCCGCGATCTTGAGGTGTTGGAGCTCGGAATAGAGGTCCATGGTCTCGGCGCTGCCCTTGGTCTGGTAGTCACAGATGAAATAGTAGGAAGCCGTGGTGCGGCCGGCGGGCAGCTGGTAGTCGAATTCCCAGATGTCGATGCCCGCGGGGCTGCGGTTCATGGCGTAGGCCGAGCCGTCAATGATGATGCGGGGGCGGATGGTGGCGGTCTCGACCTGGCTGCTGGCGCGGAAGCTCGCCGTGATCGTGTAGATCTGGGACGGATTCTGCGGCACGGTGTCGGGCGTCAGGTTGGTGATCGTGAGATTGCAGCCGGCGACCAGAAACAGCATGAGGGCCGCGGCGAGGGCCGGGAAAATTCTGCTCGCTAGGAGGGAGGGAGTCTTTTGCATGGGATGAAATTGACCGCCAACCGCGCAGGCTGTTGGCAGTTCGTAAATTGGAGAGATTCAATAATGCCCGGCTTCCCCTCAGCGCAAGAAAAAGAGCAGGCGCCCGAACCGGCGCCCGTGGGGGTCTATGTGCATGTGCCGTTTTGCGCGACAACTTGTGATTTTTGCGCCTTTTACCAGACCGTGCCGCGAGGCGACGCCGTGGTCCGCTACCTGGAGGGAATTGAGACCGAGGCCGGGTTGGTGAACTGGCCCGCGGCCACCGGTCCGGGGTCGGGCGCCCGACGGGTGACGACGGCGTTTTGGGGTGGGGGCACGCCCGGTCTGCTCAAGGCGTCCGAGCTGGAGCGGCTGGGGCGGACCATGCTGCTGTTTTGCGGTGCCCAGCCCACGGAGTGGAGTGTCGAGATGGCCCCGGCCACGGTCACGGCGGAGCGGCTGGCGGTGCTGAAGGCGCTGGGCGTGACCCGCATTTCGCTGGGGGTGCAGAGTTTCGACGACGCCCTGCTCGACGCGCTCGGCCGGCAGCACACCCCGGCCCAGATTTACCGGGCGTATGATCTGATCCGGGCGGCGGGTTTTGCCACCGTGAGCATGGACCTGATGTTCGCGCTGCCGGGCCAGACCGAGACGCAGTGGCGGGCGGATCTTGACGAGGCTCTGCGGCTCGCACCGGACCACCTGTCGACGTACTGTCTCACTTTCGAGGAGGACACCGCGCTCTGGGTGAAACTTTCGCAGGGCAAGGTGAAGCTCGATGCCGACAAGGAGGCGCTGTTTTACCAGCACACGTGGGACTACCTCGCGACGCGGGGCTATGCCCAGTATGAGGTCTCAAATTTCGCGCGACCCGGGCAGACCTGCCGGCACAATCTGAATACCTGGCACATGATGGAGTGGGTCGGCCTCGGTCCCTCCGCGGCCAGCCAGTATGAAGGCTGGCGCGGGTCGAACCCCGCGGACCTCGCGCGCTGGCTGGACGATGTGGCCGCGGGCCGTCGCGTCACCAGCGACCGGGTGGCGCTCACCCCGGAGCTGCTGGCGGCCGATGCCGTGATCTTTGGCCTGCGCATGAATGACGGGGTGTCGTTGCCGCGCCTGCGCCGGCGGTTCCCTTCCGCGCCTTGGGTCGGGCTCGAGGACTTGATTCCCCGTCTGCTGCTGGATGGTCTGCTCACCGCCACGGCGGAAGGCCGCATCCAACTGACCCCGCGCGGCCGGCTGGTGGCCGACGCGGTGGGAGTGGAGGTCATGGAAGCTTTCGAGGCGGTGCCGAGGGGGGCGGAGAAATGAGGGGGCGGTCCGAATGTCTCGCTCCCACAAAGGGAAGACATCTTATCCTGTTTGCTTTGCTCGCTCTCACCGCCTGCCAGCAGACGACCTCGGCGCCTCCTTATGAACCGCTCGTGGCCCGGCTCTTTCTTGAAACCCGGCCCGGTGAGGCCGGCATCACGGTGCGGCTGCCGGTGAGTGGCGTCGGGATCACGGTCGCGGCCAAGCCAGTGTTCGTCGAATATGATGTGCGCGACGCCGAGGCGGCCCGCGTGGATCTGGGGCCGTGCCTGTGGTTGCAGGTTACGCCCGCGGCGGCGCGCGATCTCTACCGCTTGTCGGTCTCCGCGGTGGGCCGTCGGCTGGTGCTGTTGCTCAACGACGAGCCCGTCGGGGTGCACCGGATCGAGCAGGCGTTGGCGGACGGCAGGTTGCTGGTTTTCGTGGAGCGGCCCGACGCCGAGCTGCCCGCCCTGGTGGAACGGTTGAAACGAACGACCGCCGACATCGCTGTTGCGGCCGCAAACAAATGATCCCAATGCCTGCAGACGGTATGGTCACCCCAAGCAAAAGAAACGCAGATTCCGGTCCGGGCCTGCCCACCGGCATTTTGCCCCGCGCACGCGGCACCCTCCGGGTTTTGATTCTGCTGGTGGGGGCGGGTTTGGCCGTCACGGGTTCCGCCCAGCGGGTCGAGATCAGCTGGCCGACGCCGAATCCCGCGTGGGAGCGCGGGCGCGCCTTCGACGCGTGGGTGCAGCCCACGGTCTCGGGGCAGGCGACCTCCGGGCTCTGGGGTTCGGTGCGGAGCAACGGCACGCAATTTCATGAGGGCCTCGACATCAAGCCGATGGGGCGCGACCGCAACGGCGAGGCGACCGACCCGGTGATGGCGGCGATGGATGGGGTGGTGCGCCACGTGAACACGCGGGCCGGGGACAGCAGCTACGGGAGGTATGTGGTGCTCGAGCATCCGGGCGTTACGCCGGCGGTCTACACGCTTTACGCGCATCTGGCCAAGGTAGAGCCCGGCCTCCGCACGGGCCTGACAGTGCGCCGTGGGCAGACCCTCGGCCTCATGGGGCGCAGCGCCGGTGGTTACGCGATCCCGAAGGACCGGGCGCACCTGCATTTCGAGATCGGACTGCGGCTGACCGACGATTTCAGCTCGTGGTTCACGTGGCGGAAATTCGGGAGTCCCAACCAGCACGGCCTGTACAACGGCATGAACCTGATGGGCATCGACCCGCGGGATTTCCTGGAGCGTTGGCGCAGCCGGCGGGTGGATAATTTCGCCCAGTTTTTCGCCGGCCGCGACTCGGCGGTGCGGCTGCGGGTCGTCACGACGCGCGTGCCGGACTTCATCCGGCGTTACCCGGCGCTGTTGCGCAAGCCGATGGACGGCCTCGTCGGCGGCTGGGAGGTGCAGTGTGATGTGACCGGCCTGCCCTTTGCCTGGACCCCGCTCAGTCCGACCCAGGTGGCGGGCCAGCGCGCCGGCACGGTCGAGATTTTGGACGTGGACAGTGCCGCGCTGCGTTCCTTCCGCGGCAAATCCCTCATCCGCACGCGCGGGGGTAAACCCACGCCGGGGCCGGACCTGACGACCATGCTGCAGCTGGTGTTCGGGTTGCGGTCGTGAGCGGAAGGCCGGGTTTGCGGGGCTCCCCCGCGGTCAGCGGCCGGCCTAAAACGGGATTGAACCTCAGCCGGCGGATCGGGGTATAAAGCCTTCTATTCAAGACAGGCGGGGTTCGGAGACCCCGCGCTACAATTTAGGCGCGGCCGGGGCGATGGGCGTGACGATGAATTCGCTCACCTTGGCGGGGACGTAGTATTGTTGGGCGAGGGCGGAGAGTTCGGCGGCGGTGATGCTTTCGTTGTCGGAGTAGCGGGTGCGGCTCCAGTCGAGGCGCTCGGGGAATTCCTGGGCGGCGGCGAGGACACTGCCGAGCCAGTAGCCGTTGGTGCGGGCGGATTCGCGGAGGGCGGTGAGCACGGGCTGGCGGGCGCGTTCCAGTTCCTCTTCGGTCACGCCGCCGGCGTGGAGGTCGGCGGCGACTTTCTTGATGGCATCCGCGATGAGACGGGTGTCGGCGGGGGCGACGGTGGCGTCGGCGATGAGCCAGCCGTAGCCGGGGTAGGTGTCGCTGAGGTCCGGGGCGGCATTGGGGCTGTAGGTGCCGGCCATTTTCTCGCGGATCTCGACGCGTAGGCGGTCGGCGAACACGTCGTTGAGGAGACGCAGGCGGCGGGAGAGCTTCACGTCGCGGGCGTCGGTGGCGGGCCAGTAGAGGCGCACGAGTGCCTTGGGGATCTCGGAAGTAATGGTGTATGCCTTGGCCAGCGGCTCCGCGGGCGGGGTCAGGCGGCGGGCCTCGGTGTAGGCGGGTTTCTTGTCGCGCTTGGGCAGGGCGCCGAAGGTGCGGGCGACGGCCTCGATCGCGGCGTCGGGTTCGAAGTCACCGACGAGGGTGATCTCAACCGGGCCGCGGGCGAACTGGGGCGCGAGCCAGGCCTTGAGCTCGTCGAGGGAGCGCGCGAGCAGGACCTCGCGGGCGGGCAGGCCGAAACGCGGGTCGCCGCCGGCGAGGAGGCCGGCGACTTCAAGCTGGAGTGGTCCCTCGGGCGTGTGGGGGAGGCGTTGGTAGAGCTGCTCGGCGGCCTTGTGGACCTGGCGGAGGGACTCGGGACGGAAGCCAGGATCGGTGACGTAGGCGCAGAAGAGCTGGAGTTGGAGGAGCAGGTCGGCGCGGTTGGTGGTGGCACCGAAACTGAAGGCGTCGCTTTGGGCCCCGAAGGACAACCCGACGGTACGGCCGGCGAGGAGGCGTTGCAGGTCGTCCACGCTGTGCCGGCCGAGGCCGCCGGTGGTGAACGCGACATTGGCGAGGAGCGGCAGGCCGGGCTGATCGGCGGGCGCGGTGAGCGTGCCGCCGCCGAGGCGGATGTTGAGGCGGATGCGGCCCGCCTCGAAATCGGTGGGCTTGAGGTTGAGGCGGACGCCATTCTTGAACGCCAGGAGGGTGGCGCCGAGGTCCGTGACCTCGGTGCGCTCGTCGACCTTGCCGGGTTTGCCGAAGTCGGTGTAGGCGAACGCGGCCGCCGCGATCTTGGGCGGCGCGGCGACGACGGTGCGGGTGCTGGCGGTGTAGGCGGCGGCGATGTTTTGCGGCGCGCGCGGGATCTGGACGTTGCCGCTGACGAAGAGCTTGCGGCCGGCGGCCTCGGCCCAGGTGGCGCGGAGGTCGGCGGTGCAGGCCTCGGGCGTGAGGGTGGCGAGGGCGGGCTGGTAAAGGCGCTGGTCGGCGATGGGGTGGGTGGGGACCGCGTCGTCGATGAGACTGCCGGTGAGGAAGTCGGCCAGGCCGTTGGAGCGGCGGGTGGGGGCGGTGCGCACGGCCTGCTCCAGGTTGTTGGTCATCTCGGCGACGACCTCGGCCAGTTCCTCGGGTTGGAAACCGTGTTCCAGGGCGCGGCGGAGTTCCTGCTCGGCAACCGCGAGCGCGGCGGTCCACTGGTCAGGCCGGCAGTTGAGCTCGATGGCGGCGTTGCGGAACAGGTCGAACTGTTCGCTGATGCCGACGATGCCGCTGAGGAACGGGGCGTTTTCCGCCTTCGCCAGGATGGAAAGGCGGCGGTTGAGCATGCGGAGGGCCAGCGTGCGGGGGAGGTACTGCAGGCGGTTGGCCGCGGTGTCGGGCTCGAACGCGTAAGGGACGACGGTCTGGATGGAGACGTTGGTGCCGCCGGCCTCCATCTCGGGATGGAGCTGGGCCTCGATCGTCGCACTGGGGTTGACCAGGCCGAGGCGCGGCTCGGGGGCGCGGGAGCGCGGGCGGTGACGGCGCCGAGGATCTCGCGGACGACCGGCTCGACCTGGAGGGGTTCGATGTCGCCGACGAGCACGAGGATCATGCGGTCGGGGCGGTACCAGCTGTCGTAGTACTCGACGAAGCGTTCGCGGCCGGCGGTGCGGAGGACCTCCTCCGTGCCGATGGGGAGGCGCTGCGGGAGGCGGGTCTCGGGCACCAGGAACTCGAGCTCGGCCATGAAGGTGCGGAGGGCGACCGAGTCGCGGGCGCGTTTCTCGCTGAGGATGATGCCGCGCTCCTTGTCGATTTCCTGCGGGTCGAGGAGCAGGCCGTCGGCGACGTCGGCGAACCAGGTTAGGGATTCGCGCAGGGTCTCGGGCTTGGTGTCGGGCAGTTCGAGCTGGTAGATGGTGCGGTCGAAACCGGTGGAGGCGTTGGTGTCGCCGCCAAAGTCCATGCCGAGCTTCTGGAAGAACTCGATGACATTGGCCGCGGGGAAGCGCCGGCTGCCATTGAAGGCCATGTGCTCGAGGAAGTGGGCCACGCCGCGCTGGTTCTCATTCTCGTGGAGCGAACCGGCCTTGATGGCGAGGCGGGCGCTGATGCGGCCCTGGGGCTCGGCGTTGCGGAGGAGGGCATAGCGGAGGCCGTTGTCGAGCCGGCCCCACTTGATGCCGGGATCGGCGGGCAGGTCGCTGGCCTGGTGGGCGAAGTCGGCGGCGGACAGCGTCGCGAGCGGCAGAAGGATCAGGGCAAAGGCCAGACGCGCGGCGCGGGCGGGAAAGGAAAGCAGCTTCATGCGGGGCAAATTGACAGCAGGACGGGCCGGAAGTGCAAGGTCGGGTTGGAAGGAGCGTGCGCCACCCGGTCGGGACGGCGCGGGCTGGCACGGTCCGTCCAAGTGCCGGGACCAGAGCAACATGTTGCCGGCCAAGTCCCGCAAAATACGCCGGGACTTTTGTGTGGCCAAGGGCCGGGGCCGCGACCTTGCTTGGCGGGATGAAGACGAAAGCCAAAGCCCAGCCCAAACCCGAACTCGTCAACGCCAAGCTGGCCCGCAAGAAGGGCCCGGTTTCCCGGTTCATCGCCCACAATTACCGGCACTTCAACAGCGCCGCCCTGCTCGACACGGCGAAGGGTTATGAGACCCACCTGCAGGCGGGGGGCAAGATGCTCGTGACGCTGGCCGGAGCGATGTCCACGGCCGAGCTGGGCATCACGCTTGCCGAGATGATCCGACAGGACAAGGTCCACGCCATCGTCTGCACCGGCGCGAACCTGGAAGAAGACATCTTCAACCTGGTCGCCCACGACTATTATGAGCGCGTGCCGCATTACCGGCACCTGACGGCTGACGACGAACAGGCCCTGCTCGACCGGCACATGAACCGCGTGACCGACACCTGCATCCCCGAGGGCGAGGCCATGCGCCGGATCGAGGCCGCCGTGGCGGAGGAGTGGGTGGCCGCCGACCGCGCGGGCCAGAGCTTTTTCCCGCACGAGTTCATGTTCAAGATCCTGCGTTCCGGGAAACTGAAGAAGTCCTACCAAATCGACCCGAAGAATTCCTGGATGCTCGCCGCCTGCGAGAAGAACCTGCCCATCATCGTGCCCGGCTGGGAGGACTCAACCCTGGGCAACATGTATGCCGGCCGCGTCATCACGGGTGAGATCACGCGGGTGCACACGGTCCGCACCGGCATCGAGTACATGGCGTGGTTCGCCGGCTGGTACACGAAGACGGCGAAGCGGCTGCGCACTGGTGAGGGTTCGATCGGGTTCTTCCAGATCGGCGGCGGCATCGCGGGTGACTTTCCGATCTGCGTCGTGCCGATGCTGCACCAGGACCTGGGCCGCCGGAGCGTGCCGCTCTGGGGCTATTTCGCCCAGATCAGCGACTCGACCACGAGTTACGGCAGTTATTCGGGGGCCGTGCCCAACGAGAAGATCACCTGGGGCAAGCTCGGGGCGAAGACGCCGCAGTTCATCGTCGAGAGCGACGCCACGATCGTGGCGCCGCTGATCTTCAGCTGGGTCCTGGGCCACTAAAGCGACCTGAATTGAACCCCAGAGGCACAGCGTTCATGGAGAAGTCTGGTTTGCGCGGTGACCTCCGTGTCTCGGTGGTTGGATCAAATTGACCGCGCTGCCACCCGTGATCTGGATCTACCGCATCCTTGTCCTGCCGGGGCTGGTGCTTGCGGTGCCGTATTTTCTCTGGCTGATGCGGCGGCGCGGGGGGCATGTGGAAAACCTCGGCCACCGCTTCGGCGGGACCGATCCGTTGCCGCCCAAGGTGGCCGGGCGCAAGCGCGTGTGGCTGCAGGCCGTGAGCGTGGGGGAGATGCTTGCCATCGCCCCGCTGCTGGAAGCCTTCCGGCGCGAGGGGAACGCGGAAGTCTACCTCACCACGACGACCAGCACGGGGTACCGGCTGGCGCAGGAGAAGTACGCCGCGCTGACCATCGGCATCGGCTACTTTCCGTTCGATTTCTGGGCCTTCAGCGAGCGTGCGTGGTGGCGGGTGCGGCCCGACCTGTGCATCCTGATGGAAGGCGAGCGCTGGCCGGAGCACGTGCACCAGGCCGCGCTCCATGGCGTGCCGGTGCTGAGCATCAATGCGCGGCTGTCCGACCGGAGCTACCGGCGCCTGATGCGCTTCCGCTCCGTGGTCGGCCCGCTCTCGCGGGGAATCACCCGCACGCTGTGCGCGGCGCGGCGCGATGAACAGCGGTTCAAGCTGCTGGGTTTCCCGGCGGAACGGCTCGTGACGACGGGCAACATGAAACTCGATGTGGACATCCCGCTGCTCCCGTCCGCCGAGCTGGCGCGCCTGCGGCATGAGCTGGGCCTCGGCGACGGATTGGTGCTGCTCGGTTCCTCCACCTGGCCGGGTGAGGAAGCGGCGCTGCTCGCGGCCCTGCAGTCCGCCCGCCGCCGGGGACTGGTCGCGTCGTTGCTGCTGGTGCCGCGGCACTCGGAGCGGCGGGAGGAGTTGCGGGCCCTGCTGGATGGGAGCGGTTTCACCTTTCACTTCCGTTCCGTCGGTCCGGCGCCCGGTCCCGTGGATGTCGTGGTCGGCGACACGACCGGCGAGTTGCGGAAGTTCACGCAGCTGGCCGACCTGGTCTTCGTGGGCAAGAGCCTCGCCCCGCACGACGGGGGGCAGACGCCGGTCGAGGCGGCGATCCTGGAGAAACCGTTGTTGCACGGCCCGCACATGACCAATTTTCGCCAGATTATCCGCGGCCTGACCGAGGCCGGCGCCGTGCGGAAGGTCGAGACCCACGAAGAACTAACCCGGGTGGCGGTGGACTTGCTGGCCGATGAGGCGCAGCGAAAAGCGCTCACCGCATCCGCCCACGCCTGGCATGAAGCTAACCGCGGCGCGACGGAGCGGACGGTGGCGGTCATCCGGGAAATGCTCAGGCGCTAGGAGGCGCCCGGGCTCACCTAGGGGCACAGCGGCGCACCAGGCCAGATGTTCACCGCACCGTCGCGGCGGCGGCCCGGCTGGGCATAGCGGCCGGCCGGGTGGTGGCGGCGGGCGGGGTGGGCGACGGGAGGCCCGGGCTGTGTTCCAGCACCTGCCGGGCGATGGTCCGAGCCGCGGTGGGTTGGGCGAGGGACTGGAGGTTCCTGCGCCAGTGCCGCCAGAGGGCGGCATCGTGGGCGAAGGCGCGGTGGAGCGTGGCGGCAATCGCGGGCGGCGTGGTGGCGAGGGCGCCGGTGTCGTGCCGGCGCAGGAGCTCGTAGTTGCCCTCCTCCTGTCCGGGGACGATCTGGCTGACGATCATCGGGCAGTGGGCATTGATGGATTCCTGGGTGGTCGCGCCGCCGGCCTTGCTGATGACGACGTGGTGGGTCATCAGCAGCTCGGGAATGCGGTCGGTCCAGCCAAGGATCTGGGCCGACGCCGGGGCATCGGCGACGAGCGCCTCCAGTTCCTGGCGGAGCTTGAGGTCACGACCGGCGGTGAAGGTGATCTGCCAGCCGCGGTGCTGGAGCAGTTCGCGGGCGATGGCGAGGGCCGCGCTCCGGCCGGAGTTTATCATGAAAAGGATCCGGCGCGGGGTTGCCGGCGAGGGCTCGGGCGGCTGCCACAGACCGGGCCGGTCGGCGAAAGCGGAGGCGACGGGAAAGCCGCTGACGTGGACCCGTTCGTCCCGCACCCCGCGGGCACGGAGGAAGGAGGCGGAGTCATGATCGGTCACAAACCAGCCGGCGGAGGGCGGCCGGTACCAGAGCGAGTTGATTGTGAGCGCGTCGGTGATGACGGTGTAATGCGGGCAAAAAACCTGACCATCGGCGCGGAGGCGCGCGAGCAGCCACGCGTAGACCGGGTACGTGGAGACGATCGCCGTGGGTTGCTTTTCCGCGATGAGGCGGCCCAGCAGGTGGCGATGACTGCCGAGCGTACGGAACAGCGCCGGGGCCCGGGACGACTCGTCCAACCACCGGTAGATGCGGCTCCAAAGATCGGGGGCCGTGTTGATGAGCCCGAGGTAGCCGCGGCGGGAGAGGTCATTGAGGCGGGGGGCGCGCAGGGCGAAGAGATCGACCAGTTCAGCGGCGACGCCGGGTTGTTCGTTGAAGGCCGTCTGGAGGGCGCGGGCGGCGCTGTTGTGGCCTTCGCCGTAGCCGGCGGTCAGGATAAGGATGCGTTTCATGGGGGAGAGGCGGGTGCGGCGCTCGTGAACGCAGGGTGCGGGGCACGGCGTTCACGGACTGCCGCTACCGGCCGGGAGGAGATTCAGCGCATGGCCGCCATGATCGCAGCGGGGGCGGCGGCATCGAAGGGGAAGGGCAGGGGCTCTTCCCCTTCAGTTTCCGTCTCCATCGTCTCGCGGGCGGGCATGGGGAACTGGGCGGTGAAATCCTTGAACGTGATGAGTTCGAAGCGGCCGTCGTGGTGCTCGACGATCGCCGTGAGGGATTCAACCCAGTCGCCGGAGTTCAGGTAGTGGATGCCGCCGATCCGTTTGTCGGCCGCGGTGTGGATGTGGCCGCAGATGACGCCGGTGCAGCCGCGCTGGCGGGCGAGGGCGGCGACCTGTTCCTCGAACTTGCCGACAAAGCTCACGGCTTGCTTGACCCGGGCCTTGATGGCCGCGCTGAGCGAGAAGTACTCCTTGCCGCGCAGCTGGCGGAACCAGTTGTAGGCGCGGTTCACCCGGAGCAGCATGGCGTAGCCCATGTCGCCGAGGTGGGCGAGGAAGACCATGTTCTTCACCACCCCGTCGAAGACGTCGCCGTGCAGCACGAGGTAGCGGCCCGAGGCGGATTCGAGCACATAGTCCTCGACCAGGCTCAGGCGGTCGAAGCGCATCGGGAGCAGGCGGGCGAGAAAATCATCGTGGTTGCCGCGGAGGTAGACGACATCCGTATCCTTCTTTTGCACGAGGGTGAGGACGCGGCGCACAAAGCGCGTGTGGGCCTTGGTCCAGCGGCCGTCCCGGCGCAGGCGCCAGCCGTCGATGATGTCGCCGTTGAGCAGGAGGCGCTCGCAACGGACGTGCTTGAGGAAGTGCGTGACCTCGTCGGCCTTGGCGTGGGGGGTGCCGAGGTGAAGGTCGGAGAGGATGACGGTGCGGACCTTGAGGGCGGGTTTGCTCATGAGGAGGAGGCGGAAGGCTGGGGGGCGAGCGTGGCGGGCCCGGTTCCGGCCGGGAGCGTGCGGTGGAATTCCTCGGCGGCCTCCAGGAGGTCGGCGACGAAACGATCCACGATGGCATCCCAGGTCAGGAGGCGCGCGGTGGCGGGGCCGGCGGCGGCACAGCGGGCGCGCAGGGCGGGCTCGCGGGCGAGGCGGTCGGCAGCGGCGAGGTAGGCGGTCTCGTCGCCCACGGGGGCCAGCAGGCCGTTATCCCCGGGGCGGATGAATTCGTGCGCGGCGGCGTAGTCGTAGGCGACGACGGCGAGGCCGCTGCCCAGCGCCTCGGTGACCACGTTGCCGAAGGTTTCGGTGATGCTGGTGTGCAGGTAGATGTCACCCGAGGCATAGTGCCGGGCCAGGCTTACGCCGGTGTAGAACCCGGTGAAAACAGCATCCGGCCGCTCGCGCTGGCAGGCGGAGAGGAGCGGGCCGTCGCCGACGATCACGAGCTTCGCCCGCGGTTGCACGGCCTTGATGGCGTCGAAGGCGCGGAAGAGCAGGGGATAATTTTTTTCGGCGGCGAGGCGGCCGACGTGGATCACGGCGAGTTCGCCCGGACCGACCCCCCAGGCGGCGCGGAGGGCCTCGTCGCGCCGCGCAGGATTGAAGAGGGTGGTGTCCACGCCGCGCGAGAGCAGGCGCAGGTTGCGGTAGCCCTCGTGCTCGAGGCGGGCGGCCAGGTCGCGGGTGGGGACGAAGGTGCGCAGGGTGCGGTTGTGCAGGTGCCGCAGCCAGGCGGCGACGACGGGCTTGAACCAGCCGATGCGGTAGTCGCGGGTGTACTGGTCGAAGTTGGTGTGGAAGCTCGAAGTGACCGGGATGCCCATGCGGCGGGCCGTCGTGATGGCCGAGGCTCCCAGCGGGCCCTCGGTGGCGACGTGCACCAGATCGGGGCGGTTGAGCGTCCAGAGCTTGCGGAGGCGGCGCGCGGCCGGCAGGCCGAGGCGGAGTTGGGGGTAGCCGGGAATGGGCACGCCGGGCAGGCGGATCTGCCGGCAGGCCAGACGCTGAGTGACCGAAAAGCGGGGAGATTCGTGCCGCTGGCGGGGGCGCACGATCGTGATCCGGTGGCCGCGGGCGGCGAGGCCGTCCACCAAGCGGCCGAGCGTCATGGCGACGCCATTGATTTCAGGTGCGTAGGTTTCGGTGACGATGATGAGGTTCAATTGGGTTGGCCCGGACGGCGGCGACCTGCCAGCCGTCGAGCACCCCGCGATCATGAGGGGTTGGTGTGAAGAACCCGTGGCGGAGAGGTGACGATCCGGTTAAACGACCCGTAAAAACAGCCATCGGGAAAATAGGCCAAATAGGTGTTGCACGCCCGTTGGCGGGGTTTCTAGGGTCCCTCTTTTAGTTTGATGCAATCCCACGGTCCCAAACGCATCTACACTCCGCAGTCGCTGGATTTCTGGTTTGGTCGCATGGAAATCGAGTGGGAGGGGCAATTTGACGCGACCCATGTGGAGCGCGGCCATGGCATGTACCGCGACAGCGAGATCCGTGAGGTTGAGCTGGGGGCCAAGGACGCCATCATCCACCGCCGGGTGGACAAGAAGGAGGAATACGCGGTGATCGAGTGGGAAGGGGACAGCATCAAGGTGCGTTCCTCCTCGACCGACCTGGTGCTCGCCAACGCCATCGCCGTGGCGGGGTTGCACGAGATCGAGGAGCTGCTGGTCGATGAGATGTCCGCCCTGCTGCCGGACGGCGCGCCCCGCGGGGGTGCGCGGGTCAGCGGCAACGGCGCCACCCATGCGGCCAACGGCCAGAACGGGCACGCCGCCAAGCCGGACAGCAACCTGCCCGCGCGCGACCTCCTGCTCAGTTTCACGGCCAACGCCGACGGCCTGGTGTTTCTCGCCTACTGGAAGAACGGTCGGAACCGGATCCCCGCCCTGGGCAACACCACGCATCATCCCAGTGCCGCCGAGCGGGCCAAGCTGATCGCGCTGGCCACCTACGCCCGCAAGGCCCACTTCCGGTATAATCAGGCCACGCATGCGTACGCGCTCGACGCGCTGGCCGACATTCCGGGTTTCATCCGTGATCTGCTGCCCCACTGGAAAAAGCAGTTCGCCATCGAGCTCGATGGGAAGGTGGACAACATCAAGCAGGGCGCCCGGGTCATCGAGATCGAGGCCGTGGCCGACAAGCGCAGCGGCTCCGCCGGCGGCTTGAACCTGCGCTGGATCTTCCGGGCTGGCGAGAAGCTGCTCACCGACGAGCAGGCCGCCGCCTTGCTCAAGCACGGCCGCACCCCGATGCTGCTGCCCGACCTCGGCATCGTCACGATGCAGCCCGAGAAGTGGGAGAGCTACCAGCAGTGGAAGCGCAACCTCGAGGAGACCGCGGTGGGCGGCGAGGTCCCGCCCTACCTGATTTTCTCCCTCTTCAACGACCGGCGCATCAAGGTGACGCTCGGGCCCGAGATCGCGGCCTGGCGGCAGAAGGTGCTGACCGCCCCCGCGTCGCCGCCGGTGATGCCGGATTTTCTCCGCAATTACCAGCGCCGCGGCGTCGAGTGGATGCACCACCTGTGCGAGACCGGCTGCCACGGCCTGCTGGCCGACGAGATGGGCCTGGGCAAGACGGCGCAGATGATCGCGCTGCTGCGTTCCCGCCCGATGGGCCGGAACCGGCACATCGTGGTCTGCCCCGCGAGCGTCGTGCCGGTCTGGCGCGAGGAGATCGCGCGGTTCTACCCCGACGCCACGGTCGAGATCCTGAAATCCGGCCATGATTTCAAGCAGCACAAGTCCTACTGCATCTGGCTCGCCAGCTACACGCAGCTGCGCAAGCACCGCGCCCTGCTCGACCAGACCGATTTCGGGTATGCCATCCTCGACGAGGGCCAGTTCATCAAGAACCCCGACGCCAAGGTCACGCAGGCCTGCTTCGCACTCCGGGCCGAGCACCGCCTGGTGATGACCGGCACCCCGCTGGAGAACCGGCAGCTGGACCTGTGGTCCATCTTCCGGTACCTGCTGCCGGGCCTGCTCGGATCGCGCTCCGGCTTCGAGTCGGCCCTGATCCAGGACCGGGACGGCACGATGAACCGCCTGCGCCAGCAGGTCGCGCCCTTCATTCTGCGGCGCACGAAGAACGAGGTCGCCACGGAGCTGCCGCCCAAGGTGGAGATGGACCTGCTCTGCCCGCTGACCGAGGTGCAACGCGCCGAGTACGCGCGGATCTGCACCGAGGGCCTCGCCCGCCTGGGCGAGGACATCGGCCTGGCGCTGCGGGAGAAATCCTTCGGCTTCCTCGCCCTGCTCACGCGCCTGCGGCAGGTGTGCTGCGACCCCGACCTGCTGCCGTGGCTGCACTCGCCGCTGACGGACAGCGGCAAACTCCAGCTGCTCGTCGAGAAGCTCACCGAGATCGTGGCCAGCGGCCACAAGGTCGTCATCTTCTCGCAGTTCGTGACCCTGCTGGACCGCGTGCGCACCGCGCTCGACCAGCATTACCCGGACCTGCCCCGGTACGAGATCACGGGCATGACGGTGGACCGGCAGAAGCCGGTGAAGGATTTCCAGTCGGCCCAGGGCGCGGCGGTCATGTTGGTGAGCCTCAAGGCCGCCGGCACGGGCATCACGCTCCACGCCGCGGACTACGTGTTCCTGCTCGACCCCTGGTGGAATCCCGCGGTCGAGGACCAGGCGATCGACCGCGTGCACCGCATCGGCCAGACGAACACGGTGTTCGTCTACCGCATGGTCACGGCGGGCACGATCGAGGAGCGCATCCAGGCGCTGAAGGGGGAGAAGAAGCAACTCTTCAACCAGGTGGTCGGCGGGCACAGCGGGGACTTCGAGTGGACGACGCATTTCAGCTCCCTCAACAGCCTGATCCAGCTGAGCGCGGCGGACGCCGCCGAAGCGGAGACGACCTACGGCCCGGCGGCCCCGGTGGCGCCCGAGGCGCCACCGGTCGCGGGCGTGCAGGGGTAAGCGTCCCCGGCGAGTCGCCGTGGCGCCGGTGCTTTCCGGGTGGAGCGCGGGCAACGCACCGGCGGGAACGGGTTTCCCCGGGAACAAACCTTGCAGGATCGCGTCAGCTTGGTGACCATTGTCCCGCGTGAAGGAAGTCGTGCCGCAAATCTACCGCCGGTTGCTCCGTCTGCTGCGCTGGCGTTTGTGGATCATCGAGAAGCTGCGGCCCTCGCCCTGGCAGGAGATGCTGGCCTACGCGGCGGTGGCGGGCATTCTCGGGGCGCTGGCAGCGCTGCTGTTCCGGCATGGGGTCGAGATTATCCATTACGTGATGACCGGCACCGGCAGCGGCATGGTGGATTCTTTCCGAGAACTGGAATGGTGGCAGCGGCTGGCGATTCCCGCCGTCGGCGGCCTGATGGCCGGGCTGGTCCTGTTGTTCGGCAAGCGCCTGCACCGGGGCCAGAGCTCGACTGACTACATGGAGGCGATCCTGATTGGCAGCGGGGAGCTGCCGGTGCGCGCGACGCTGGTGAAAAGCACCGCGGCGATGTTTTCCATCGCCTCCGGCGGCTCGATCGGCCGGGAGGGCCCGATGGTGCAGCTCGCCGCCGTGGCGGCCTCGCAATTTGGGCGCTGGCGGCAGCTGTCGGCGCCTCAGTTGCGCCTGCTCGTGGCCTGCGGCGCGGCCTCGGGCATCGCCTCGGCGTACAATGCCCCGATCGCCGGTTCATTCTTCGTGGCGGAGATCATCCTGGGCACGATCGCGATGGAGAGTCTCGGCCCGCTGGCGGTAGCCGCCGTGGCGGCCACGCTTACCGTGCGGACGCTCTCGGATGCGCACACGCTCTACACCGTGCCGGCGTTCACGCTGCATTCGCTTTGGGAGATCGGACCCTTCCTGGTGCTCGGGGCGATGGCAGGCGTGGTGGCGCCGTGGTTTCTCCGTTCGTTGCGGCAGGCCGAGCAGCTGTTCGCCGCGACTAGCCTGCCCGTGCCGCTGCGGCTGGCGCTGGGCGGCCTGGTGGTGGGCGGCCTGGCCGTATGGGTGCCCGAGGTTTGCGGCAACGGCTACAGCGTGGTGCTCGCGATCCTGAACGGGCATCTCATCTGGCAGACGCTGGTGCTGGTCCTCGTCTGCAAGTGGGTCGCGACCGCCGCGTCGTTCGGGTCGGGCGCGCCGGGTGGCGTGTTCACGCCCACGCTCTTCATGGGTGCGGCCATGGGTTATCTCTTCGGGTTCGGCGTCAACCAGGTGTGGCCACAGGGGGCGGCGGACCCCGGCGCCTTCGCCCTCGTGGGCATGGGCGCGCTGCTGGCGGCGGCCAGCCATGCCCCGGTCATGGCCATCATCATGTTGTTCGAGATGACGCTGAGCTATGACATTATCATGCCCCTGATGGTCTGCAGCGTGGTGGCGTACTACACCGCGCGGGGCATCGAGAACCAGTCCCTCTACAGCGAGGCGCTGAAGAAAAAGGCGGCGGAGGCGCCGGAGCCGGTCACGTTGCCCGGGTCGGTGGCGGATCTCACCCGCTCGCCAACCTCGTCCGTCACGCTGACGGCGCGTTTTGAGGACATTGCCCGTCAGTTTCTCTCATCGCGCCACGAGTCGATCTACGTGACCGATGCGGAGGGCAAATACGCGGGCCTGATCTCCTTGCATGACATCAAGCCACACCTCAACGACGAGGCCGTGGCCACACTCGTGATCGCGGAGGACCTGCGCCGGGATGATGTGCCGAGCGTCGCCCCCGCGGCGACCCTGGCTGACGCCCTCCGGCTCTTTGCGCAACAGGCGGGCCAGACACTGCCGGTGGTCGATCCGGCGACGGGCCGGCTGACGGGTGTGTTGGTCAAGAACGACTTGCTGCTCGCGCTGCTGGAAGGCCGCGGGGCGGAGAAGCGCGGCGCCACCCGGTCGCCCTGGCAGGGTAGTTGAAGCAGGCGGGCTGACCACCGGCGGGTTTGGGGCAAGTGGGTGTTGTTTCCCGCTTCGTCACACAGGCGTCACGAAACCGTAACATGGCGCCCCTATGATCCGAACGCGTCCCGGCATTCCGTCGGGCAAATCCAAGCAATACCCAACGAACATGTTCAACCTGAAATCCAAACTGACCGCCGTGCTGGCCGCCCTGCTGTGCGCCGGCACCGCCCTCGCGCAAGACAGCGGCCCGCTCATTGACATCCTGGTCAAGAAGGGCCTGCTCAATGACCAGGAGGCCGAGGATCTGCGCGCCGAACTGGTGAAGGACTTCGCGGCGAACACCTCCGCCGGCAAACTGAATCTCTCCTCGGCCCTCACGGAACTGAAGATCGCCGGTGACGTGCGCATCCGTTACGAAGGCCGCGGTGGCGAACTGGTCAACGGCACCGACCTCGCCCGCGATCGCCTGCGCTATCGCCTGCGCACCGCCCTCACCGGCAAGCTCCTGAATAATTGGGGCTTTGGCCTCCGGCTCGAGACCGGCGGCGGCAACCGCTCCTCGAACGTGACCATGGCGGATGACGGCGGTCCGTATGCCAAGACCAATGACGGCATTTTTGTCGGCCAGGTCTATGCGACCTGGGCTCCGACCTCCGAGTGGACCTTCACGGCCGGCCGCATGGCCAACCCGCTCGTCACGACCTCGATGGTCTGGGACGGTGACATCAATCCCGAGGGTTTCGCGGAGCAGTATCGCACGCGTCGGGGCGACAATGAATTCTTTGTCACCTTGGGTCAGTTCGTCTACGGCACCTCGGGCACCCAGAACCCGTTCCCGGTCATCACCAACGCCAACATCGCCGGCACGGAGGATGTGTTCCTCACCGCCTGGCAGGGCGGCTACAAGCGCTACATCAAGGGCGCGACGACCTTCTTCCAGATTGCCCCCGTGGTTTACAGCTACATTGGCGCCGATCAGCGCGCGAACGTCGCGGCCTTCAACGGCGCGATGAGCGCCACCAATGCCGCGCCGATCAATAACCTTTATGTCGTGGAAGTGCCCATGGAGTACAACTGGGTGGCCCAGAACGGCGTGGCGCTGCGCGCGTTCGCCGATGTGGCCATCAACTTGGACGCTGATTCCCGCGCCCGGAAGTTCGGTCGCGCCGACCTCGATGGCGAGGACAAGGCGTTCCATGTCGGGCTCCAGTACGGCAAGGCCTCCCTCCCGGGCGAATGGGATGCCCGTGTGATCTACCAGTCGGTCGGCGCCTTCGCGCTCGACGCCAACCTCGTGGATTCCGACCTCTTTGACAGCCGGACCAACATGGAAGGCTTCATCGTGGGCGGCAACTATGCCCTCGGCGCGGCCACCCAGCTCAGCCTCACCTATGCGGCGGGTGACCGCAAGACCGACGCGATCATCGCCCCCGGCTCCGGTGATGTGGGCGCCAACAACCTGCTCAAGGACTTCTGGCTCCTGCAGGTCGATCTGAACGTCAAATTCTAACCCGTTACACTCTTACTTCATGAAAAAGACCATCCTACTTCTTACCGCTCTGCTCGCCGCCGGCTCCGTCCAGGCCCAGAAGCTCGTCATCAAGGGCTCCGACACGCTCGGCGCCAAGCTCGTTCCGATGCTCGCCGAGGACTACAAGGCCCGCAATTCCGGCGTGGCATTCGAAATCGCCGCCGAAGGTTCCACCACCGGCATCTCGGCCATCATCGACACCACCGCCCAGATCGGCATGTCCTCCCGCCGCGCCAAGCCGACGGAGTCCTCCGCGGCGCTCGCCAAGGGCGTCACGCTGAAGCCCACGATCGTCGCTTACGACGGCATCGGCGTGATCGTCAACGCCGGCAGCCCGCTCGCCAACCTGACCAAGCGCCAGGTCGAGCAGATCTTCACCGGTGACATCACCGACTGGTCGCAGGTCGGCGGCGCCCCGGGCAAGATCTCGATCTACACCCGCAACACCTCGTCCGGCACCTACGCCGACTTCAAGGAACTGGCCATGAAGAAGCGCGACTATGCCGGTTCTTCCCAGAAGATGGCGGGCAACGAGCAGATCGCCGCCGAGGTGGCCAAGAACCCGAGTGGCATCGGCTACGTCGGCCTGGCCTACCTGCACAGCCCCGGTGTTAAGGTTCTCTCCATCGATGGGGCCACCCCCAGCGAAGATTCCGTGCTGGCTAAGGCTTATCCCTACGCCCGCCCGACGTTCTACTACACAAACGGCGAGCCGACTGGCGAGGCCGCCAAGTTCGTCGATTTCACCCTGAGCGACGAGGGCCAGCAGGTCGTCCGCAAGGTCGGCTTCGTGCCGGTCCGCAAGCTCTGATTCAGGGGTAACTTACGAAGTATCTTGCCGCCCGCAGTCGCAGACCGGCTGCGGGCGTTTCTTTAGCCCGGAAACGGCGCCACGTGCGCCGGAATCCGCCCGGGCGGCCAGGATCGGCCGCTTACGGGCTGCATTGTCACAGAACTGTAACCTAGGCCGGTTGACCGTCTCCCGGCCCGATCGCGACACTCCCGCACGCCCTTTCGCATGCCATCCGAAAACGCCACCGCCACCGCCCCCGGGCGGGTGCCCACCCGCCAGGCCCTGCTCACGAAACGAGGAGGCTGGTTTTTCGGGCTCACCGGCGAGCAGATCGCAAAGCTCCTGTTCCAGGGCAATGCGGCGATCTCGATCGTGGTGCTGGGGCTCATCACTTTCACGATCTTCCGTGATGCGGTCACGTTTCTGCCGCAGAATCAGGACAATCTCCGCATCTACCGCCTGGCCGGCTTGGAATTCGTGGACATCCTGCGCGGGCAAGTCACCGAGCACAGCACACTGTCCCGCTACCTACTGAAGATTCGCTCGGACGAGCAGCAACGCCTGAGCAAGGCGGGACAGGATTTCGCGGCAGTGAACGCCCAGCTGGCCGGATTTGACGCCCTCGCGAACACTTTTGCCGATGCCGCATTGGAGCACGAGACGATCCTCGGCGAAATGACGGACCACGTCAGCGCCGTCAAAGACCGCTACACGGTGGCGTCTGACTTGATGCAGGCGCGGCAAAATCTCCTCGCGGCCGCCGCCCAGGACCCGGCACGCGCCGCCACGTTGCAGAAGCAGGCGGAGGCCTATGAGATCGAGCAGATTGATTTTACGGCGGAGATCGCCCCGCTGGTGGCCCGGCGTCCTGAGGTGCAGGCCGCCAACCAGAAGCTGGAGCTGGCCCTGCAGCAGGCGACTGCCTCGATCGCCCAGCTGACCGACGCGAACCAACGCCTTGCCCTGGCCCGCTTTCAGGAGCACCTGGCCACGTATCGGGCGAGCATCGCCTCGACCGAGGAGCGCATGCTGGCTTGGGACCAGGCCAAGCCGGTTGGCTGGCATGAGTCCCTGAGCGCCTTCCTGTTCGGCCGCCGGTGGCTCACGGCCAGCTTCTGGCAGGACTGGTATGGGGTGATCCCGCTCTTCATGGGCTCGATGATCATCGCGGTGCTGGCCCTTAGCATCGCCATCCCGCTCGGGGTTGCGGCGGCGGTATACGTCAACCAGGTGGCGACCTCGTCTGAGCAAAAATTTATCAAGCCCACGATCGAGTTCATCGCCGCCATCCCCAGTGTGGTGCTCGGATTCTTCGGCATCGCGGTGTTCGGTGAGACGCTGCGTCGGGTCTCCCAGGTGGAGTGGCTCAGCTGGGTCCCCGGCTTCCCGATGCTGGAGCGCCTGAACGCCACGACCGCGGCCTGCCTGCTCGCGCTCATGGCCATCCCCACGATCTTCAGCCTGGCCGAGGATGCGATCAACAACGTGCCCCGTTCCTTCAAGGAGGCGTCGCTCGCCCTCGGTGCCACCCGGCTCCAGACGATCATCCGCATCACGATCCCGGCGGCGCTCTCCGGCATCATGGCCGCCATCCTCCTGGGCTTCGGCCGCGTGGTGGGCGAGACGATGGTGGTCCTGCTTTGTGCCGGCAACCGCATCGAGATTCCTGATTTCTCGGCCGGGCTGGGGGCGATTTTCCAGCCCGTCCACACCATGACTGGCATCATCGCCCAGGAGATGGGTGAGGTGGTGCGCAACAGCATCCACTACCGCGCGCTATTCATGGTCGGCGTCGTGCTTTTCCTGATCTCCCTCCTCATCAACTGGCTGGCGCAGAAGATCGTGCGCCGCTACCGCATCTCCATTGGCTGAGCCCATGAACAAGCCCGCCACCGCCGCCCTGATCTTCGCCCGCCCGACCCCCGCCAAACGGGCGGAAAAAGGGGTCTTCTGGCTCCTCCGGCTGAGCACCTACTTTGTGCTGGCCTGCGCCGTGTTCATCTTTCTGGACATCGGCATCAAGGGCGGAGCGGTGGTCTTCCAGACGAAGGCCCCGTTTATCAACGTGCCCTTCCTGACCCAGTCGCCGGAGACGCTCAACGTGGTCGAACTCGACGGCCAAAAGGTACGCATGGGCGACCACGCCTTCCGTGAGTTCAAGGAGAAGAACCCCGAAAAACTCGCCGGGGTCGCGGTCGAGACCTACGTCTACTCCGCGGGCGGCATCTTTCCCAACATCGTCGGCACGGTGTTGCTGGTCGGTGGCTCCATCCTCATCGCCCTGGTGCTCGGCGTGCTGAGCGCCATCTACCTCAGTGAATACGCGACCGATGGTGCTTTCGTCCGTTTTCTGCGCCTCTCTATCGTGAACCTCGCCGGCGTGCCGTCCATCGTCTACGGCTTGTTTGGCTTCGGCATGTTTGTGATCGCGCTGGATTTCGGCGTCTCGCTCCTCGCGGGCTGGCTCACACTCGCCTTCATGGTGCTGCCGATCATCATCACCGCCTCGGAGGAGGCCCTGAAGGCCGTGCCGAAGGGGTATCGCGAGGGGTCGCTCGCCCTCGGCGCCACCAAGCTGCAGACGATCCTCACCAATGTTCTGCCTTACGCGCTGCCCGGCATCCTGACCTCCTCGGTGCTCTCGATCGCCCGGGTGGCCGGAGAGACGGCGCCCATCATGTTCACGGCGGCGTTTGTCGTGCGCGATGAACTGCCTTGGCAGGTCAAGAATGCAACGGATTTCCTGTTCCAGGGCGTCATGGCGCTGCCGTACCACATCTACGTGGTGGCTTCCAAGATCCCCCAGAACGAGTACACGCGCGATGTCCAGTATGGCACGGCGTTCGTCTTCCTTTTCACCGTGGCGGGCATCGCGATGACTTCCATCGTGCTGCGCGCTCGCCTGCGTAAAAAATACAAATGGTAACCACCCTCATGCCCGAACCCACCGACTCCCCCGTCACCGTCCGCCAGGTTGCCGTGCCGACGCAGATCGGGTTTTCCCCGGCCAAGTCCCCCGCCGCGCCCGGCGTGCCCCGCCCGATGATCGAGATCGACGACGTCGATTTCTTCTACGGGACCAGCCAGGCCTTGCACGACATCACCCTCAACATCGCGGAGAAGGAGGTCACGGCCTTCATCGGACCGTCCGGCTGCGGCAAGAGCACGCTCCTGCGCTGCCTCAACCGCATGAACGACCTGATCGATGGCACGCGCATCGGCACCGGCCAGATCCGCATCGACGGCGTCGATATCTACGACCCGCGCGTGGATGTCATCGAGCTGCGCAAGCGGGTCGGCATGGTCTTCCAGAAGTCCAACCCGTTCCCCAAGTCCATCTACGAGAACATCACCTACGGCCTCCGGATCCAGGGAGAGAAGCGCAAGACGCGGCTGGACGAGGTCGTCGAGAAGAGCCTCCGGGGCGCCGCCCTCTGGGAGGAGGTCAAGGACCGCCTGCACCAGAGCGCGCTCGGTCTTTCCGGCGGCCAGCAGCAGCGGTTGTGCATCGCCCGGGCCATCGCCGTGGAACCCGAGATCATCCTCATGGATGAGCCCTGTTCGGCGCTGGATCCCATCGCGACCGCCAAGGTGGAGGAGCTGATCCACGTCCTGAAAAAGGATTTCACCATCGTGATCGTGACGCACAACATGCAGCAGGCGGCCCGGTGCTCCGACCGAACGGCCTTCTTTTACCTGGGCAAACTGATTGAATACGCCGAGACCCGCACCATCTTCATGAATCCGGGCAACCCGCAGACCGAGGCGTATGTCTCGGGTCGCTTCGGCTAAACCACGATGATCGGAGCGAGCAGTGAGTGTGACTAGCGAACATTCACTTATACGCTGACAATAAAACCAACCGGTCCACCCTAACTGCATCCCGCACCTTCCTTATTTCCCATGAAACGTTTCTTCGATTCCGAGTTGGAAAGCTTCCGGTCCAACCTCCTGCAAATGGGGGAGCGCGCCATCGACCAAACGCGCTTGGCCATGCGTGCGCTGACAGAGTCCGACCTCGCGCTGGCCGACAAAGTCATCGCCGCCGACGACGAGATCGACCGGTTGGAGGTCAAGATCGACGAGGAGGCCATCCGCTACATGACCCTGCGCGGCCCGGTCGCGTCGGAGCTCCGGTTGGTGGTGGTGGGCATGAAGGCCTCGCACGATCTCGAGCGCGTGGGTGACGAGGCCACCAGCATCGCGCGCCGCGCCCGCAAGCTGGCGATCGAGCCCCGCATCGAGCTTTACTCCGATTTTCCGCGCATGACCAACATCGCCCTCGAGATGCTGCGTTCCGCGCTCGATTGCTTTGTGCAGGAGGACCAGCAGAAGGCGCTGGCCGTGATCCGGCGCGACTCCGAGGTCGATAATCTCAACCGCCTGGTCTATCGCCGGCTGACCAGCTACATGCTGGAGAAGCCCGATACGATCGCCCGCGCCCTCGAGCTGATGTTCATTTCCAAGTCCATCGAGCGCATCGCCGACCACGCGACCAACATCGCGGAGGAGATGGTCTTCCTGGCCGGCGGGGAAGACATCCGGCACAGCCACATTGCCAAGGCCTCCGCGCCGTTTCTGGATACGACGCCGCCCATGTGATCCGCCTTCGCCCTCTGGGCGGCAGCAATTTGTAGGGCGGGGTCGCCGAACCCCGCCTCGAACGTGCTATTGCAATCGACGCAAGGCGGGGTTCGGCGACCCCGCCCTACATCAAGGCAGCCTTAGGCTTTCGCCTTGTCCGTGTAGAGCGCGACCAGCGCGGCGCCGATGGCCTGGGACAGCTCGCCGAGGGTGGCGGGCAGGACCTTGAGCTTCTCGGCCTGTTTCGGCCAAAGGTAGGGCAGGGCGCTTTCGCGGATGATCCGGAGGTAGCGCTCGCGGAACTCCGGGGTCGTGGCCTCGGGATCGATCAGGCCGCCGCCGATGACGACGTACTCCGCGTCCACGGCGACGAGCAGCGATGCCATGTGCAGACCCAGGGCCTTGGCCTGGAAGTTGAAGATGTCGATCGCGAGCGGGTCGCCCTTCTGGGCCAGCGTCCGGAGCGAAAAGGCCTTTTCCTTGATCGGGGCGGGCGAGGTGTGGAAAGGGTGGGTGGGATGCTTCGGGAGGAATTCCTGGAGCAGTTGGGGCAGGCCGGAGATCGTGGTGTAGGGCTCGATGCAGCCCCAGTCGCGGCCGCAGCCGCACTTGAGCGGCTTCATGCCGCCGAGCAGTTGGAGGATCGCGGGCATGTGACCGCCTTCCATGCCGTTGAGCGTGTCGCCCTCGAGCGGGAGCCCGTTGGCATCCACATAGGCGACGCCGAGACCGGAGCCGGGGGCGAGCATCAGGACCGTGGCCTTCGAGTCACCGCGGACACGCTGAGCCTCGCCCACGCCGCCGTAGTTGCCGTCATTGCCGACGACCAGCGGCACCGCCCGGCCGGCGGCGGCGGCGATGGCCGCGCTGTAGTCCGCATGAAAATTCCAGCCCTCAAAGCTCTTGGGGAGGTTGGAGGCGCGGCCCATGATGCCATAGCCGAGGTAGGGGCCGGGGATGGCCAGACCGACGCCCTTGACCTGATCCCAGCTGAGCTGGTTGTCGGCGAGGAAGCCAACGACTCCATCCACCCAGCCCTTGATCACCGCGGCCGTGCCGGCCTGGGAGTTGGTCGAGCTCTGGCGGAGCTTGGTCGAAATGATCGTGCCGTCGGCCCAGACGCCGCCGGTCTTGGAGGTGGTGGCGCCGCTGTCGGTGCCGAGAAAGATGCCTTGGGAAGGGGAGCTCATGGAGCGCGGAGGTTCGCTTTTCGCGCACCTCCGCGCAAGTAACAAGTGGCAGGGGGACGAGCTTGGGCCCCGTCGGGGGTCCGCCTCACTTCATGCCGAAGTGCTTGCAGACGATTTCGGTCAGGAAGCCGATGAGGCCGCAGACGGGGAGGGTGAAGATCCAGGCCCAGACGATGCGCTCGACGATGCCCCATTTCACGGCGCCGAAGCGTTTCATCGCGCCCACGCCCATGATGGAGGTGGAGATCGCGTGCGTGGTGGAGAGGGGGATGCCCCAGTGCGAGGCGGTTTGGATGACGAGGGCCGCGGTGGTCTCGGCGGCGAAGCCGTGCACGGGCTGGAGCTTCACCATCTTGTGGCCCATGGTGCGGATGATGCGCCAGCCGCCGGCGGCGGTGCCGGCGGCCATGACAAGGGCGCAGGTGATCATGACCCAGCGGTCGACCGCGAACTCGGGCGTGCGGAGGAACGCGGCCCAGACCGGGAGGCTGTCGAAGGCGCCGCTGCTGGTGCCGGTGAACAGGGCCAGCGCGATGATGCCCATGGTTTTCTGGGCGTCATTGGTGCCATGGCTGAATCCCATCCAGGCGGCGCTCACAAGCTGCAGCTTGCCGAATACCCCGTTGACGATGCGGGGGGTGAAACGGTGGACCACCATGAGGAGCAGGAACATCAGGAACGCCCCGCCGACGAAGCCAACCACGGGCGAGACGAGCATGGGCATCACGACCTTGGGCCAGAGTCCGGTGGCCGCGCCCTTGGCGTTGGTGCTGGCCCAGACGAGGACGTTCCAGTCGCCATCGGCCGAGGCGAGGGCGGCGCCGCACAGGCCGCCGATGAGGGCGTGGCTGGAGCTGGAGGGCAGGCCGAGCCACCAGGTGATGAGATTCCAGATGATGGCGCCGACAAGGGCGGAGAAGATGGTGGCCATCGTCACCACGCTCGTGTCCACGAGGCCCTTGCCGATGGTGGTGGCCACGGCGGTGCCGGCGAGGGCGCCGATCAGGTTGAAGAAGGCCGCGAGCCAGATGGCCTGCCGCGGGGTGAGCACCTTGGTCGAGACAACCGTGGCGATGGCGTTGGCGGCGTCGTGAAAGCCGTTGATGTACTCGAAAATGAGCGCCGTCAGGAGGACGATCAGGAATATGGTCATGGGGCGCGGCGGCGGTCGGCGGCAGGCGGGCTCAGGAGTACTTCAGCATGATCTGAAGCACGATCTGGCCGGCGTCGCGGGCGCGGTCGACGGCGGCCTCCACGAGATCGTAGAGCTCCATGAGAATGACGACTTCCTTGGCCTCGTAGGGGCCGTTGTAGAGGTCCTTGACCAAGGCGAGCATGACCTTGTCGGCCTCGCCCTCGGCAAACTGGAGGCGATTGTTCGCTTCCTGGATCCGCTCGAGGTTCACGCCCTTGCGCAGCTGCTTGACCATGAAGTCGACGGCCTCGACGGCCTCGACCAGCAGCACGATCTGGCGCTGCATGCTCTCGCGCGGCACGCGGGCCGGGCAGATGGTGAGGCGTTCGACGAGCTTCTCGACGGTCTTCGGGATGCGGTAGAGGGCAAGGGAGAGGGCCTCGATGTCCTCGCGTTCAAACGGGGTGACGAAGGTCTTGCAGAGCTCCTCGGTGATCTTCTGGGTGATCCGCTTGTCCTTGCGGCGGGCGTTGATGATGTCGTGGATGTTCGACGCGCTCGCCGAACTGTCTTCCCGCAGGATCTTGGCCAACAACTGCGTGCTGACGCGGGCCTCCTCGGCGCTGGCTTCAAGCAGATCGTAGAATTTCTCTTCCTTCCCCAGGAGCTTCTTGAACGAGATCATGGCCCAAAACCGAAACGGGAACAGCCCGGTGAGGCGAGGTGATATTTAACAAATGTTACAGCGCCTTATTTGTAAAATATTGCGCGTTAGTTGTGACCGTGGGTGGGGGCGCACCCGTTTGTGGGTATCCTTGCCCGATGTCGGGCCGGCGCATGAGTCGCGCGGCGCCATGCCGGACTAAAGTGGGGAGTCGTTCCCCGGGAAAAAGTGGGGCGGTCAACGGGATTCGAACCCGCGACCCCAAGAATCACAATCTTGTGCTCTAACCAGCTGAGCTATGACCGCCGTAAAATGAGGAGCGGCGAACATCCATATGGCCGCGAGGTATGTCAACAATTTCTCCCGCGGGATTCCCATTGCGGACGGGTCCGGGGTGGATTCCCTCCTATCCTTATGGCCCGTCTGCGTTTGGTGACCTTCAATCTAGCCCACGGTCGCGGTCCCCTGCCGGTCCACCAGAGCCTGCGTACGACGGCCCGGATCCGCGCCAACCTGCTGAAAATCGCCGCGCTGATCAAGAAGTTGGGCGCGGACATCGTGGCCGTCCAGGAGGTCGACGAGAACTCGCGCTGGAACGGGAGTTTCAATCACCTGACCTTTCTCAGCGAACATTGCGGCCTGCCCTTCACGGCGATCGGGCTCACCAACCAGCGCAGCGGCCGCTATCCCCTGAATTACGGCAACGGCGTCCTGTCGCGCTGGCCGGTCAAACATGCCGAGACCCAAACCTTTGGCCGCCGTCAGCTGGGCGACAAAGGGTTCCTCTATGCGGAGATCGAGCTTGGGCCCGACCGGCACCTGCCGGTGATCAGTCTGCACCTGCATCATACCTCGCGCCGGCAGCGCCTGCTCCAGGCGGGTATCCTGATGAAGTTCATGACCGAGCGCGCCGTCCGGCGCGGCGGCCGCTGGGTGGCCCCGCCGATCCTGTGCGGGGATTTCAACAACCCGCCGCACCGGCCCGATGCCACGGCCATGCTGCTGGGATTCTGCGAGGCATCGAACAACTACACGCTCCTGCCGAAGCGCGGGCGCACCTTTCCGGCGGCGCTGCCGGCCCTCCTCCTGGACTTTATCCTGCTGCCCGAGGAGTGCCGGCCGGTGCACAGCGAGGTGGTGCGCAGCTACGTGTCGGACCACCGGCCTGTGCTGGTTGATTTCGACCTGGATTAGGAGCGGCTCCGCGCAATTTACACTCGACCCCCGGGGGCGGCCGGCCGACGCTCCGCGTTTCATGGATCGCATCGCCGAGACCTTCGCCCGCCTCCGTCGTGAGCAACGCGCCGCCTTCGTCGCCTACCTCTGTGCGGGTGACCCCGATTTCGACACCTCGCTGGCCGCCTGCCGCGCCGTGATCGAGGCCGGGGCCGATGTGCTGGAGATCGGCGTGCCGTTTTCCGACCCGCTGGCGGACGGGCTCACCAACCAGCTGGCCGCCCAGCGCGCCCTCGACGGGGGCATGACGGCCGCGCGGGTTTTCGAGCTGGTGCGCCGCCTGCGGGAGACCAGCCAGGTGCCCATCGTTTTCTACACCTATTACAACCTGGTGTTCTCGAACGGCGTCGACGCCTATGTGCGCGCCGCGAAGGAGGCCGGCGTGGATGGCATCCTCACGCTCGACCTGCCGCCCGAGGAGGCCGGCGACGTGCAGGCTGCGTGTGCGGCTCATGGCGTGAAGACCGTGTTCATCGTCGCCCCCACCACGCCCGCCGCGCGCCTGGCGGTCATCGGCGCGGCCGCGACCGGTTTCATCTATTACGTGTCGCGCGAGGGCGTGACCGGCGTGCGCGACCAGGTGGCCACCAACATTCCCGAGGCCGTCGCCGCGATCAAGCGGCACACCGCGCTGCCGGTGGTCGTGGGCTTCGGCATTTCGACGCGCGAGCAGGTGCGACAGGTCGCCGGCACGGCCGACGGCGTCGTCGTCGGCAGCGCACTGGTGAACGTCATCAAGGCCGGCCTGGCCGACCGCGCCGCGGTGCCCGCGCGGCTGCGGGCCGTGGCGCAGGACTTGGTTGCCGGAACCCGCTGAGTGTGCTCCAGTCGCCCGTGCGTGAATAAAGTCCTGCTCATCGACGACAACTCGGCCGCCAACGACATGTTGTCGCGGATGGTGCCCCGGTTCGCCGACGGCCCGTGGGTGCTCGAGTGGGCCGACACCTACGCCACCGGCCTCAAGATGCTGCTCTCCGGCCGCTATGTCGTGTGCCTGCTCGACTACCGCCTGGATGACGGGAAGGACGGGTTGCAGCTGCTGCGCGAGGCGCGGGCCGCCGGCAACACCACGCCGACGATCTTTCTCACGGCCGACACCGATCCCACGCTGGATGAGGCGGCGTTGCAGGCCGGGGCGATGGATTTCCTCGTGAAGGCGGAGTTCACCCCGCGCATGCTGGCGCGCTCGGTGCGTTACGCGCGCAAGCTCGGCGACACCCTCGAGCAGCTCCGGTTGCTCGCGACGCATGATGCGCTCACCGGCCTGAAGAACCGCCGCGAGTTCGAACGGCTCATGGCGGAGGA
This sequence comes from Lacunisphaera limnophila, assembly GCF_001746835.1. NCBI lineage: Bacteria > Pseudomonadati > Verrucomicrobiota > Opitutia > Opitutales > Opitutaceae > Lacunisphaera > Lacunisphaera limnophila. The sequence goes on from NZ_CP016094.1 coordinate 2,756,811, forward strand.
GTGGCAGCGCTGCGCGCGTTTCCAGCGCTCCTTCTCGCTCGTGATCTGCGACATCGATCATTTCAAGCGGATCAACGACACCTACGGCCATGCCGCCGGTGACGCCGTGTTGCAACATGTAGCCGGCCTGCTCCGCGGCCAGCTGCGCACGGTGGATCAGCTCGCCCGCATCGGCGGTGAGGAATTTGCCATCATCATGCTCGAGACCGGGCGCGATGACGCCGTGCAGACGATCCAGCGCCTGCTGGTCCTGTTGGGTGAATCACCCTGCACCCTCGCGGACCATCCGGAGCCGGTGACGGTCACCCTGAGCGCCGGCCTGGCCACGATGCCGGAGGATGCCGACACGCAGCAAGGGTTGTTCGAGGCCGCCGACAAGGCGCTCTACACGGCCAAGCGCACCGGTCGCAACCGGCTCGTCACGGCTGGCGGCAAACTGGCCGTCAAGTGACCGCCTGACCGGCGGGCACCACGATGCGCAGACTGCGCGGGCGGACGGAGATTTCCAGGCGCGAGATCTCGGCGCGGGGTTCGCCATCGGTGTGGATCCAGCCCGGGCGGGCGCGCTCAATCACGAAACGTTCGCCTTCCCAGCGGCGGACCGATGCCGTGCGGTAGAGCGAGCCGTTGAACAGCCGCCACAGCAGCGGCACGGCATTGTGCAGGCCGACCGAGGGCACGGCGGTGACATTGAGCCGGCCGTCGTGCACCGAGGCACCGGGGGCGATGTAGGCGTTGTTGCCGTATTGGGAGGAATTGGAAATCGCCAGGGTGAAGGCCTCGACCTCGTCGCGGCCGCCGGCGTGGTGGATGGTGTAATGCTCGGGGCGGTGGGAGCGCCACGCGGCCACGCCGGTGCGCAGGTAGCCGGAGAACCCGCGGGAGGTCAGGGTGGCGAAGCGGCTGGCGATCACGGCTTCAAAGCCGAGGCCGGCCACGCAGAAGAACGGGTCGGCATTGACCATGCCGGTGTCGATGGCCACCGGCCGGCCGGTCAGCAGGGTGCGGAACGCGCCGCGCCCGGGATCCCGGATGCCGAGGTGACGGCCAAGCCCGTTGCCGGAACCGCAGGGGATGAGGCCGAAGCTAACGGGGGTGTCGATCAGGGCGCAGGCGACCTCGTTCATCGTGCCATCGCCGCCGATGGCCACCACCAGGGTGCAGCCCTCGTCGACCGCCCGCCGGGCCAGCTCCGTGGCATGCCGCGGCCGCTCGGTGTCGACGACGCGGGCATCCCAGCCATGTTCGGCGATAAAGGCCGCGGCGCGGTCGCGGAGATGCGGGTTGCGCCGGTTGCTGCCGGAGTGGGGGTTGAAGATGAACCGGGCTTTCAATCAGGGCGGATGAACCCCGCAGGCTGACAATTCGGGGCGGGATGGCAAAAGGAGTTTTGCAACAATTCGGGGACGCCGTTTCCATGGGCCGATGCCCCGTCCGATCCACGTCCTCACCGGTTGCACCGCCGTCGGCAAGACCGAGCTGGCCCTGCGGTGGGCCGAGGCCCACGGCGCCGAGATCGTGTCCTGTGACTCGCTGTTGTTCTACCGGGGGGCCGACATCGGCACGGCCAAGCCGTCACCGGCCGAGCTCGCGCGGGTGCCGCATCACCTCGTGGACTGCTGCGATCTGGCCGACCGGATGGATGTCACCCAATACGTGATCAGAGCACGGAAGGCGGTGATGGAAATCCTGGCCCGCGGCCGGCAGGTGTTGGTGACCGGGGGGAGTGGATTTTACCTCAAGGCTTTCTTTGCCCCGGTCGCCGATGAGGTGGCGGTGGCTCCGGATATAAGGGAGGGCGTGAGGCAGCGGCTGGCCAGTGCCGGGCTGGCGTCCCTGGTGGAGGAATTGCAGCGGTTGAATCCCGCCGGGCTGGGCGGCTTAGATATCCAGAATCCCCGCCGGGTGACCAGGGCCTTGGAGCGGTGCCTCGCGTCGGGGCGGACGCTGGGTGAACTGCAGGCCGCCTTTGACGCGCTGCCTTCGGCCTTTGCGGATTTGGAGGTCAGGTTGTGCCAACTGGTGCGGGAGCCCGCCGAACTGGACGCACGCATCACGACGCGGGTCGAGCAAATGGTGCGGGCCGGACTGGTGGCGGAAGTCCGCGGACTCCTGGAACGCGGCGGGTTGAAGGAAAATCCGAGCGTAGCGGGGGCGATCGGTTATCGGGAAACCATCGATTTTCTCGAGGGCCGGTTGGCGGAAAGCGACCTGACCGCGGTCATCGCGCGCAATACGCGGGCGCTGGTGAAAAAACAACGCACCTGGTTCAAAACGCAGCTGCCGGTCCACCCACTCGTGCCGGCGGACTCAGCCGACCCGGGGCGGCTCTTTGCGGCGCCAGTTTAACCAGAGGGTGAGCAGGGGGGCGGCGATGAAAGCGAAGAGGAGGTAGACCCCGCCGATGGTCACGGGGAGGCCGACCGGACCGGTGCTCCAGCGGTACGCCCGGGCGACGGCGCGCACCTGTTCCTCGGATTCACCCGCCGCCCGCATCCGCGCGACCTGCCAGTCAAGGTGGAGGTCGGGGTAGTCGCGGTTGATAAATTGCAGGTAGAGGGACAGGAAAATATAAACGCCCATCGCGGCGACGAGCGCGGTGAGCAGGCCGCGGAGCAGGCCCTGCCAGACGGGAAGCCAATAGCGGTTGGCCTCGTGCAGTTGCTGATGCAGGGCGCGCCACAGCGCGACGATCAGGATGACCTCGGCCCCGTAGTTGGCGAGGTGGCCCAGGCCGATGTGCTCGGTGTGGAGACCCAGCGCCCAGGCCAGGAGCAGCCAGAGGCTCGTCGCGACCGCCGCCAGGAGGCCGTATTTCAGCGGAGGCGACACGTCAGGGGTTGGCGGGTTTGGACTGGCCGGCTTGGATCTGGCGCAGGATCAGGTCCTCGGCGGCGGAGGTCTGGGGCGGGGGTGGCGCAGCCGGGAGACCGGCCGGGGCCGACGGGGGCATGACTCCGCCCCCTTGGGTTTGGGCAATGAGCTGGCGGGCGGCGTTGACGTTCTGGCCGGTGGGGAAGCGGGTGATGTATTCCTGCCAGATCTCGACGGCCCGCCCGGGCTGCTTGAAATCGTCGAGAAAGAGACCGCCCTGGTTGAAGAGGCTGAACTCGTGTGTGGGGCTCATCTTCTGGGCCAGGTTATATTGGACGAGGGCGTCATCCGGCTTGCCGGCGAAGCGGTAGGCGTTGCCCAGGTCGGTGCGGATGTCCGCGTCGTCGCTGCCCTGGCGGATGGCGGATTGGTAATGCTCGATGGCCTGGGCCCAGTTCTGGTGGTCGTAATAGAAATTGCCGAGGGTGCGGGCGGCCTGGGGCGGAGTCTGGCCGGCGGTGAGATCCACGGCCGGCCGGTGGGTGGTCGGATCCGGGTTGGCCGGAGCGCTGGTCAGGGACGCCATGGTGCCGGCGGGCGCGGGACGGCGGACAATAAAATAGGTGAGGGTGCCCCCGAAGAGCGCCCCGAACAGGGCGATGATCACAATCGTGGACCACGAAGAGGCCGCGGGGGGAGGAGGGGTCTTTTTGCTCATGCGCACCCGCGAGCTGAAGGTACGGACAAGGTGATGGCAACGCGTGAATCCGGGGGCGGGTGCCCGGATGGGAGGTGGCGGCGGTCCATGACCGCCGCTACAGGCGCCGAAGTTGTTCCGGGGTCAGCGACCCCGGCTACAAGGTATCAGGGAAGCTCAACCGCGTAACGTTGCAGGGAGCTGCCCTCGATGCGGTGGAGGGCGGCGATGGCGGTGTGCAGCGTGGCCTTGGCCTGCAGCTCGTTCACGCGGGCGGATTCCAGATCGTCCTGCGCCTCGAGGACGCGGCGGCTGGTGGAGAGGCCGGCGTCGAACTTGGCCTTCTCGAGCTCGTATTGCTTCTGGCTGAGGGCGGAGGCGAGGGAGGCGATCTTCACGCTCTCCAGGTTGGTCTCGACGGAGCGCACCGCGCTGCGGACCTGGAGCTCGATGGTTTGCTCCGTCTGCCGCAGGCGCGACTGTTCGCGGCTCAGGGCGGCGAGGCTCTGGCGCTCGCGGGCCCGGTCGGATTTCTGGCCCCAGGGATAATTGAAGGCGAAGTCCACCTGCCAGGCCTTGTTCTGCCGGTCAAAGGCGTCGCCGAAGGCGTCGGAGGTGCTGCCGTTGGTGCCGCTGAGACCGAGCGCGGCGCCGACAGTGAGGTCGGGCCGGGCGGCATCCTTGGCGAGTTTCAGGTCGATGCGGAACTGCTCGATGGCGGCCTGGGAGGAGAGATAGTCGGGCTGGTTCTGCTTGGCCATCGCGTAGGAGGAGGCGAAGACGGGGGCGGCGGCGGTGACTTCCTTGAAGCGAACGGTGCCGAGCGCGGCGTCGAGCTCGAACTGGCCGATGAGGGCGAGCAGGCCATCCTGGCGATCCTTGACGGACTGCTCCGCGAGAATGACGCTGCGGTGGGCGTTGGCCACGCCGACCTCCGCCTGGAGGACATCGAGGTCGGTGGCGACGCCGGTGTCGCGGCGGGTCTTGGCCTCATCGAGCAACTTGTTGGCGAGGGTGAGGGAGAAGTTGCGGACGGCGAGCTGCTCGCGGGCGTAGGCCAGGTTGTAGTAGGCGTTCTCGGTGTCCTGGATGATGTCGAGGACACGGGCCTTGTACTCGAGGTTGGCCCGGGCGAAGCCGATCTCGGCGCGCTCGATGCCGGCGCGGTTGATGGCGAGGCCGGCGCCGTTGAGGAGGGACTGGCGGACGGAGAGGGTGAGGTCGGCGGCGTAGGCGGGATTGAGAAGGGGGGCCGGGTCGGAGGAGCTGCGGTTAAGGCGGCTGCTGGCGCTCACGGTGGTGCCGGTCTGGAGGCGCTGGGTGACGCCGACGCGCAGGTCGGTATCCTTGCTCTCGAAGCCCGGGGCGGTGTTTTCCCCGGTGGAGCCGGTGACCGAGAGTTGCGGTTCGAAACCGCCGCGGGCGACGACGATGCTGTCCTGCGCGATCTGCGGGGCGAAGCGGCTGATCTCGAGGTCGAAATTCTTCTGGAGGGCGCGGGCGATGCATTGCTCCAGGGTCAGCTCGGGACCGGCGGCCTCGGTGGTGGCGCCGGGGACCGAGGTGGGCACGCTGTCCTGGGCGCGGGCGGCCGAGCACAGGAGCAGGGCGGCCAATGATGAGGCGGTGAGACGGCGAAGGAGCTGGGTCATGAGAGGGAAAGGCTGGTCAGCGGTACAACACGCGAACGGCGACCAAAGTTTAAGCTTTTTGTGACGGTGGCAAACCACGAAGGTTTCCCGGACAACAAAAAGCCACCGCAGGGAGGCGGTGGCAGTGAGCTCTTATCCGGGCGGTGTTTAGGCGGGATGAGCGGCTTGGGGCGGGCAGGGGGACTTAGGGGGTCGCCGCTTCAGGGCTGTTCTTGGCGAGTTCCGCTTCCACGAGACCGCCGAGGATGGCGTTTTCGTTGCTGCTGGAGGCAAAGCTCATGAGCTGGGTCTGGACCTCCGCGTAACGCGGGTTGGCGGGGGTGAGGTCAGGCAATTTCTTCTCCTGGACATAGACCAGCAGACCCTTGTCCCCCGAACCAATGAGGTCGGAAACCTGGCCGGTTTCCAGGGAACCCAAGGCCCCCATGGCGGGCTGGGGAAAGTCCTGCGGCGGCTGGCGGAGGGTGAAGGAGGCGTAGGTCTTGACCTCAAGTTTTTCGTCCGCGGCCGCGGCGGCGAAGGCCGCCGGGCTCCCGGCCGCCTGCAGGCGGGCCTTGAGGGCGTTGCCGCGCTCGATGAAGAGACGGCGCTTTTCGGTGGTGCGATAATCGGCCAGGGCGCGCTCGCGGACTTCCGCGAAGATGGGCTGGTAGGCGGGCAGGCTTTCCTGCCACAGCATCACCACAAAGCCATCGGGAGTGGGGAGGGCGTCGGAGAAGGGGCGGTCCTTGGTCAGGCGGGCAATGGCCTCGGCGTAGCTGCCGAGCCAGGTGCGGTCGGCCGGGGGGGCATCGGGCGCGAAGGGCGGGATGGCCACGGGGGTCAGGCGCACGCCGGAGAGGAAGGCGGCCAGCTCCGGGGCGTTGGGGGCGAATTTCTTCTCGAAGAGGGCGACCGTCAGGTTGTTGGCGGCCTGGGAGGCGAGCTTGCGGCTGGCGAGGTCGCGGAGGGTGGACTCGACCTCGGCGCGGACCTTGGGGAAGTTGTCGGCCCCGGCGGCGTCGAGGGCGGCGTCGGGTTTGCCGGCCTCGGTCGGCACCGGGAAGCGGCTGGGATTGGCGGTATAGAAGGCGCGGAGCTCCTCCTCGGTCGGGCCGACGGGCGGGGCGAAGGCGGCGGCCTTGAACTCGACGAGGCTCATCCGGGGACGGGCGGGTACGTCATAGCGGAAGGCGTTTTCCTCATGAAATTTTTTCAGGACCTCTTCCGACGGGTTGATGGCCGGGGCGAAGCTGGCGTAGTCGAGGGAAGCCACCTGGACGGTCCAGGTGGAGTCGATGCGGGAAAGCTGCTGTTTCACATCCGACGGGAGCACGTAGCCGGGGCCACCGACGATCTTGACGAGCGCCTCGAGGCGGGTGTCGTCGCGCAGGACGCGGGTGACGCCGGCGGCGGTAAAGGGGCTGCCGCTGGACTTGAGGGAATCGCCGAAGCGGGTGTAGACGGACTGGTCAAACTCGCCCTTCTCGTTCTGGAAGGCGCGGAGGGTGGTGACATATTTCGCCACCTGCTCGGAGGTGGGGACGGGCAGGTGGAGCTCGTCGGCGAGGGCGAGGCCGGCGACACGCTGGAGGGCGTACTGCTGGAGTTGGGCGCCTTGGAGGGCGGGGTAGCCGGCCCGGAGGTAGCCGCTGAGCTCACCATCGGTGAAGACGCGGCTCGCCTGTTCCTGGTTGGCGAGGTTGACGTTGAAGAATTGCTGCTGCCGGACCTTGACGTCGGCCATGCCGATGCCGGAGGACTGGCTGTAGATGAACACCATCGGCAGACCGATGATGATCAACATCACGAACATCACGAGGGGGATGTGCTTCTGAAAGTACTTTTGAATCCAGGAAATCATGGGGGAAAGGGTAAGAGCCAATAGAAGGCCTCCCTCCTCTGTCAACAGGCGAAGCGGCGGGGAGGGGGAGGAGGGTGCGGGTCCCCGCGGCCGGCTCAGTCCAGGGCGGCGCGGATGACCGCGGCCAGGGCGGCATAGTCCCCGTCAGACAGCAAAACCTTCGGGTCTGGCATCATGGTGAAGGTCGTGCCCCACGAGGGACCGTCGACGTACTTTGGCACCAGGTGGACATGCAGGTGGGGGAGCTTGTCGGAGTAGGCCCCGTAATTGATCTTCGCGGCGCCGAGCGACGTGCGCATCGCCTTGGCCGCGCGGGCGACATCGGCGGTGAACCGGGCCAGCTCCGGGGCGGGCAGTTCGTAGAGCTCGTTGACGTGGCCGTGATAGGCCACGACGCAACGGCCGCGGTAAGTCTGCTCCTTGAAGAGGTAGAGGGTTGAGACCGAAAGCGGGGCCAACTCGATCATCAGGTCGTGCAGGCGCTGGTCCTTGCGGCAATAGAAGCAGTCGGGGAGGGTGCTCATGGGGCCAGCGTGGGCCGGGCGTTGCCACCTGTCGAGGCCGGGGCGCGGGGCGCGGAGCGGACCGGCCGTTCGGCCTCAGGCGCGGCTGAGGCCGGCAAACTGCTCGGCCGAGATCGTCAGGGCCCGGCCGAAGCCGGCGACAAAGCGGAAGGTCTGCGGTTCAATGACGACGAGAGAAAAATCCTGAAACGAGAACAGCCCTTCGCTTTGGGGCAATTTGGCCAGATAACAGGACCGGGCCTCCGCATACGCGGGGTCTTCGGGCGGGCACAAGCGGGCGCGGCCTTGCACACTGACGCGAGGGAGGGCGAGGGGAGAGGTGGTGGCGTCGGGCGTGGCTATCACGAGCAGGCCGACGGCCGGGTTGGCGATAAGGTCCCCTGTGTGGGCGGCCAGACGGCTGACATGAATGACAAAGCCGCGGCCCCCGGGCAGGAGGGCGAAAGGCACCATGGAGCCGGCGGGCTCGCCCTGATGGAGCGTGGAGAGCGCCGCGACCGGTTGCTTTTCCAGCAGGGTGAGGAGGAGGTGGGTGTCGGAGGCGTCCATCGGGAAGGGAAACGGGGGCCGGGCGCAAAAAAGCCGGATCTGTGGCAGACCCGGCTTGGTGGGTGGGTATACCGTGGCTCAGGCCAGCTTGGCGCCGCGGGCTTGAGCGGCGCGGATAAGGGCGTCGGCCATATCGCTCGGGGTGATGGCGCACTCGATGCCGCATTCCTTGAAGATCGCGATCTTCGCGGCGGCGGTGTCTTCGGCGCCGCCGACGACGGCGCCGGCGTGGCCCATGCGGCGGCCGGCCGGGGCGGTGGCTCCGGCGATGAAACCTGCGACGGGTTTCTTGCAGTTCGCCTTGATCCAGCGGGCGGCCTCGGCTTCGGCGCTGCCGCCGATCTCACCGATCATGATGATGCCCCAGGTGTCGGGGTCGTCGTTGAAGAGCTTGATGACGTCCAGGTGCGACGTGCCGTTGACCGGATCGCCGCCGATACCGACGGAGGTGGTCTGGCCGAGGCCCTTGGAGGTGAGCTGGAAGACGGCCTCGTAGGTGAGGGTGCCGGAACGGGAAACGACGCCGACGTGGCCCTGCTTGTGGATGTAGCCGGGAGCGATGCCGATGCGGCAGCCGCCGGTGGAGTCCTTGCCTGCGCCGGGGGTGACGATACCGGGGCAATTGGGCCCGATGAGGCGGGTCTTGCGGCCGGCCAGGGCGCGCTTGGCGGAGATCATGTCCTTGATCGGAATGCCCTCGGTGATGGCGACGCAGAGATCGAGCTCGGCGTCGGCGCACTCAAGGATGGCGTCGGCCGCGAACGGCGGCGGCACGAAGACGGTGGAGACGGTGGCACCGGTGGCGGCGACGGCGTCGCGGACGGTGTTGAAGATCGGCACCTTGTGGCCGTTGTGCTCGAAGAACTGGCCGCCCTTGCCGGGGGTGACGCCGGCGGCGATCTGGGTGCCGTAGTCGAGCGAGAGCTTGGTGTGGCGCGCGCCGAATTCGCCGGTGATGCCCTGAACGAGGACCTTGGTTGCGGGAGTGATGAGAATGGACATGGGAGAGGGGCGGTGGACGGTTAGGCGACGAGCTTGACGATCTTCTGGGCGGCGTCGGCCATGGTGTCGGCGGACTCGATCTTGAGGCCGGACTCGGCGAGGGTCTTCTTGCCGGCGGCGACGTTGTTGCCCTCGAGGCGGACGACGAGGGGGATGGTGAGGGCGAGCTCGCGGCTGGCGGCGACGACGCCGGTGGCGATCGTATTGCAGTCCATGATGCCGCCGAAGATGTTGACGAGGATGCCCTTCACGTTCGGGTCGGTGAGGATGATCTTGAAGGCGGCCGTGACCTGGTCCTTGGAGGCGCCGCCGCCGACGTCGAGGAAGTTGGCCGGGCTGCCGCCGAAATGCTTGATGATGTCCATCGTGCTCATGGCGAGGCCGGCGCCGTTGACGAGGCAGGCGATGTTGCCGTCGAGGGCGATGTAGGAGAGCGAGTATTTCGAGGCCTCGATTTCCTTGGGGTCCTCCTCGTTGAGGTCGCGGAGGGCGACGAGCTCGGGGTGGCGGAAGAGGGCGTTGTCGTCGAAGGAGACCTTGGCGTCGAGGGCGAGCACCTGGCCGGTCGGCGTGGTGATGAGCGGGTTGACCTCGACCATGGCGGCGTCGGTTTCCCAGAACATGCGGTACAGCGAGGTGATGAGCTTCACCGCGTTCTTGAAATAATCGCCGGAGAGGCCGAGGCGGAAGGCGAGTTCGCGGGCCTGGTAGCCCTGGAGGCCGACGGCCGGGTCGACGATGATCTTGAAAATCTTGTCGGGGGTCTCGTGCGCGACCTTCTCGATCTCGACGCCACCCTCGGTGGAGGCGACGATGACGGGGCGGGAGGAAACGCGGTCAAGCAGGATGGCGAGGTAGTATTCCTTGGTGATGTCGCTGGCCTGGGTGAAGTAGATGGTCTGGACCTTGCGGCCGGCCGGACCGGTCTGGGCGGTCACGAGGGTGTTGTTGAACATGGCCTTCGCGAAGCCGAGGGCGTCGGCCTTGGTCTTGGCGAACTTAACACCGCCCTTGAAGCCGTCGGTGAACGTACCCTTGCCGCGGCCACCGGCGTGGATCTGGGATTTCACGACGACCGGGGCGTCGGGGAGTTGGGCCAGCGCAGGTTCAAATTCGGCGGCGGTGCGGACGGCGACGCCCTTGGGGACGGCGACACCATATTTCTCGAACAATGCCTTGGCCTGATACTCGTGAATATTCATGGAAAGAAAGGCCCGATTTAGCCACAAAGCCGGGGCAATTGACACAAAAAAGATTCCGCAAGTCTTGGCGGATACATGCCGCAGGGCGGGATTGCCTTCCGGACGGGACCGGGCAGGCTGGCGCCCATGCAATCGCATGAGCTGCTCAAGGAAGTGCTGAAAAAGACCAGCGCGAAACAGGTCGCGGCCGACATGGGCCTGTCCCTCTCGCTCATCTACAAGTGGGCCGAGCCCCCGCAGGACGAGACCGGGAGCGGGGCCAACAATCCGCTCGATCGCATCGAGCAACTCCTGCGCATCACCAACGATGCCCGGATTGCGCAGTGGGTCTGTGAGCGCGCCGGCGGCTTTTTCATCACCAATCCCAAGGCCAAGCCACACCCCTACCAGTTGATTCCTTTCACGAACAATATCGTGCAGGAATTCGCCGACATGCTCGGCGTGATTGCCGTGGCGGCGGCGGACAACACCGTGACGAAGGATGAGGCCAAGGCCATCCGGCGCCGCTGGGAGGACCTGAAATCGGTGACGGAGGGATTTGTACACAGTTGTGAGGAAGGAAATTTCCGCGCGCTGCAATCGGGCATTACGAAGTCTGATGCAGCCCGGACCGCGGATTAGCAGATTATCGATCTGATCCGGCTGGTGAGCGGCAGACCGCGCGCATGAGTCGGATTCATCCGCCGGTTTTCTCCTCTGAAAAAATGAGGAGATGAAAACGATTCATGGATCGGCGATGCGGCCATGAATGGAACAAACCCTTTATGACAATGGCGTGACGGAGGGGTGGCAGGGGAGTTGCTAAATTGGGTGTCTGAACCGCTTCACGGCCTCCGGGCCGGCGGAGCGGGGCAAGACAACACAAACCCAGCAATCAAACCTACAGCACTCATGACCAAGCAATCCCTCAGACTCGCGGGTTGGGCCACCGCCCTCCTGTCCCTGGCCGGCACGGCCGCCGCCGACATCAAGTTGAACGAGAACTTCAGTGTCTCGGGCTACGTCAGCGGCACCGCCTTCTACCAGGATGACGATCTCGCCGCCGGCGGCAGCGCCGACGACTCCTTCATGGACGTCGACGCCGTCAAGCTCAGCAGCATCGCCTCCTTCGAGAAGCTCACCGGCACCGTGAGCCTGCATACCTTCAACACATCGGACCTGGTGGTCCTCGATGCCTTCGCGACTTACTCGCTCGACGGCGGCAGCTCCGTCACGGTCGGCAAATTCCTGAGCTACCTCGGTTACGAAGCCTTCGACTACCCGAACATGCTGCAGATCTCGTACGCCAACAACAGCGGCTTCTCGGGTTACATCCCTGCCTACCACTCCGGCGTGCGCTACGACTTCTCGGGCGAGGGCGTCAGCGGCGGTGTTGCCGTGCTGGACTCCGTGAATCCCGGCGCCGGTTACTGGAAGGGTGACGGCGACCTCGACAATGGCGCCGGCTTCGAGGCCTACCTGAAGTTCTCCAAGGGTGACGCCAGCCTCTTCACCGCCATCGCCTACGATGACGGCGCGAACCTGACGAATGACGACCTGTTCACCTTCGATGTGTGGGCCCAGACCAAGGTCAGCGGCGTCACGCTCGCCGCCGAGTACTGCTACTCGCAGCTCAGCGCCCCGGCCGGCGACACCGACGGCTACTTCTGGCTCCTGCTCGCCATGGGCTCGCTCAATGACAAGTGGACCCTCACGGGCCGTCTCAGCGGCGGCGAGGAAGAAGGCGCCGGCGATGCCGAGTACGTCAAGGCCACCATCTCCCCGGCGGTGACGATCACCCCGAACCTCGGCGTGCTCTTCGAATACAGCTATTTCGACTACAAGAACTACTGGAAGGATTCCTCCAGCTTCTTCGCGACCCAGGTCATCTTCAAGTTCTGAGTCGGGCCTGACCGCCCCTGCGCGGAGCCGCGTCCTCGCGCCGCCCGCTGTTTATTCCTCCCCCCGCCGGTGCTCCGTCCCAACCGGAGCCGGCCGGGTCCTTCCACACCCACATTCGATTCCTGTTTCACCATGCTTAAATCATCCCGTTACCTCCTTGCCGCGGGCGCGCTTCTCGCGACCGCCGTTACCCAGGCTGCCGATACCGTCAAGGTCGGCGTCCTCCACTCCCTTTCCGGCACGATGGCGATCAGCGAGACCTCGCTGCGTGACGTCCTGCTCTTCACCTTCGACGAGATCAACGCCAAGGGCGGCGTGCTCGGCAAGAAGATCGAGCCCGTCGTCGTCGACGGTGCCTCGAACTGGCCGCTCTTCGCCGAGAAGGCCACCCAGCTCCTCGAGCAGGACAAGGTCGCTGTGACCTTCGGTTGCTGGACCTCGGTGTCCCGCAAGTCCGTGCTGCCCGTGTTCGAGAAGAACAACGGCCTGCTCTTCTACCCCGTGCAGTACGAGGGCGAAGAGGAGTCGCAGAACGTAGCCTACACCGCCGAGGCCGTCAACCAGCAGGCCACGCCCGCGGTCGACTACTACCTCGCCGAGGGCAAGAAGAAGTTCTACCTGCTCGGTTCCGACTACGTCTATCCGCAGACCACCAACCTCGTGCTCCTCGAGTACCTCCTCTCCAAGGGCGTGCCGATCGAGAACATCGGCGGCGGTTTCCGCAAGGACGAGTCCGGCAAAATCATCTCCGCCGGCAAGTACACGCCCTTCGGCCACACCGACTACCAGCAGATCGTCGCCGAGATCAAGCAGTTCGCCGCCTCCGGGGACGCCTGCGTGATCTCGACCCTGAACGGCGACACCAACGTCCCGTTCTTCAAGGAATACGCCGCCTCCGGCCTCACCGCCGAGACCTGCCCGGTCGTCTCCTTCTCGATCTCCGAGGATGAGTTCCGCGGCCTGCCCGCCGACCAGCTCGTCGGCCAGCTCGGCTGCTGGACCTACTTCCAGTCGATCGATTCCGCCGCCAACAAGAAGTTCGTCGCGGACTTCCAGGCCTGGCTCGCGAAGACCGACGTCCCCGGCATCGTCAAGGAAGGCCGCGTGACCTGCTCCCCGATGGTGCTCAGCTACGTCGGCGTCTACCTGTGGAAGGCCGCGGTCGAGAAGGCCGGCACGTTCGACGTGGACGCCGTGCGCGCCGCGTTCAAGAGCGGACTCTCCTTCGACGGCCCCGGTGGCACCGTCACCTCCCAGCCCAACATGCACGTCACGAAGAACGTCTTCATCGGCGAGACCAAGGCCGACGGCCAGTTCAAGATCGTGAAGTCCTTCGCCAACGTCTACGGCGAGCCCTGGCTGAAGGGTAAGTTCAAGTAAGCACCAAGCACTTTGTTTGTAGGTATTGGACGCGGGGCGGGTATTCATGCCCGCCCCGCTTGCTTGGCATGAATCTAGCAACGCGAATTGCCCCACGCATGAAATTTTTTCACCGCCTGCTGCTGCTCTCCCTCTGCGTTCTCGGGACGAGCCCGCTGGCGGCCGAATCGGCCCGCGCCATCATCGTCAAGGCCGTGCAGGCCAAGGATGCCGCGGAGCAACGCACCCTGATTTCCTCGCTCCTGGGCGAGCCCGACGAGGCCATTCCCGACCTGCTCGTCGCCTGGCGCAGCGACCAGCTTTTCCTCTACCAGGCGCCCGATGGCACCACCGTCCCGGTCCAGCTCACGGGCGACAAGGACGCCGCCGGCGCCCGGGCCGCACTCAAGATCATCGACGGGCAGCCGCTCACCGATGCCGCGGGCCAGCCACTGCGGCTGACTCCTGCCGGCCTGACCGCCGTCGACCACACCAGCGGCCTGCGCCGCGTGATGAAGACCGTGCTCGATCTGCTCGACGTGGTTTCGCCCGATCCCCGCAAGCGCCTGAAGGCTGTGCAGACCATCGCCCTCGCGCAGGATGCCAGCAAGCTGGAGGTCCTCTCCGCCCGCCAGCCGCTCGAAACGGACGCCCAGGTGCTCCGGGCCTTGCGCGAGGCCGTGGCGCTGATCCGGCTGAAGGATCCGAGCGATGAGGTTAAAATCACCGCCCTCGCGGACCTGAAGCTGTTGTCGACTCTATCCAGCACCGACTTCATCCAGCGCGCCTTGAAGGAGGCGGAGGAGAAGAAAAACGCCCCCGTGGCCGCCGCCGCGCGCTCGGCGCTTACTTCCGTCGAGGCGCACCGTTCCACGGTGGATTTTCTGGGCACCCTGTTTCGCGGCGTCAGCCTTGGCAGCATCCTGCTTGTCGGCGCGCTCGGCCTGGCCATCACCTTCGGCCTGATGCGCGTCATCAACATGGCGCACGGCGAGATGATTGCCGTCGGAGCCTACACGACCTACCTCGTGCAAAACATCTTCGGCACGGGCATCACGATCCCGTTTTTCGGTTTCAGCCTGCCGATCCCCGGCCTGGGGCTGACGGGCGCGGCCTACCAATGGTATTTCCTCGCGGCCATCCCGCTCAGTTTCATCGCCGCGGCGCTGGTGGGCATCGGGCTCGAGCGCAGTGTCATTCGTTTTCTCTACCGGCGCCCGCTCGAGAGCCTGCTGGCCACGTGGGGGGTGTCACTCGTGCTGCAACAGGTTTTCCGACTGATGTTCGGCGCCAACAACGTCCAGGTCTCGAGCCCGGTCTACCTCAGCGGCAACTGGACGGTGAACGACGTCTTGCTCGGCTGGAACCGTGTCTTCGTGATCGGCTTCGCGATCCTGATCGTGTTCGGCATGTGGCTGGTGTTGTCGAAGACCTCCCTAGGCCTGCTGATCCGCGCCTCCATGCAGAACCGCACGATGGCCTCCTGCATGGGCGTGCGGACGGAGCGGGTGAATATGCTCACCTTCGGCCTGGGCAGCGGCTTGGCCGGCCTGGCCGGTGCCTTCCTCAGTCAGATCGGCAACGTCGGCCCCTCTCTGGGGCAGAATTACATCATCGACTCCTTCATGGTCGTGGTGGTCGGCGGGGTGGGGAGCATCGCCGGCACGATCATCAGCGCCTTCACCATCGGCGGCCTCGACCAGGTGCTGCAGCAATACCTCCCGCACTGGGCCCCCGGCCTGGCCTGGGTGCCGGGCATCGGCAGCTTCCTCCAGAACCTCGCGCAGGACGCCGCCGTCTTCGGCAAGATCCTCGTGCTGGGCGGCATCATCCTCTTCCTGCAGTGGAAGCCCGCCGGGCTCTTCGTCACCCGCAGCCGCAACCTCGATGAGTAATCCCGTACCCGCTCCCGCCTCCTGGTTCGCGCGCCACCGGCTCGAGTTGAGCGTGGTCACCGGCGTGGCCGTGGTGATGATCGTGCTCTTCCCGCTGCTCCATGCCTACGGGGTCGTGAGCGATTTCACCATCCGGCTCTGGGGCAAATATCTCTGTTATGCGCTGCTCGCGATCTCGGTGAACCTGCTCTGGGGCTCCACCGGCCTGCTCAGCCTCGGCCAGGCCCTCTTCTTCACCCTCGGTGGCTACATGCACGGGATGTACCTCATGCGCATGATCGGCGATCTCGGCCAGTACAAGAAGCCGATTCCGGACTTCCTCGTCTTCCTCGGCTGGGAGCGGCTGCCGGCCTTCTGGGAGCCGTTTGCCAGCTTCCCCTTCGCCCTGACCATGGTCTTTGTCCTGCCGGGCGTCATCGCGTACATCTTCGGCTACCTGGCCTTCCGCTCCCGCATCAAGGGCGTGTATTTTTCGATCCTCACGCAGGCGCTGACCTATGCGGCCTCGATCATGTTTTTCCGCAACAACCTGCTCCTCGGCGGCAACAACGGTTTCACGGATTTCAAGTTCATCCTCGGCTACGACCTGCTGGCCTCGCCCACGCAACGCGGGCTGTACATCGCCACCGCGGTCACCCTGCTGGTGGTTTACCTCTTCTGCCGCTGGCTCAGCCAGACGAAGTTCGGCCTCGTGCAGCAGGCCATCCGCGACGGCGAGAACCGCGTGCTCTTCAGCGGCTACGCGACGGCCCACTACAAGCTCTTCATCTTTGTCCTCGCCGCGCTCATCGCCGCCGTCGGCGGCGCGCTCTACGTGCCCCAGGTCGGCATTATCAACCCGGGCGAGATGCAGGCGGACAAGTCGCTCGAGGCCGTCGTGTGGGTGGCGGTGGGCGGGCGCGGCACGCTGCTCGGTCCGATCGTCGGCGCGGTCAGCATCAACGCCCTGAAGAGCTGGGCCACGCGCGCCTATCCGGACCTCTGGCTGATCATCCTAGGCGGCCTGTTTATCCTCGTCGTGCTTTTTCTGCCCGGTGGGTTGGTCAGCCTGCCCGCCCGCCTGAAGGCGTTCTGGGCGAAATTCCAGACGCCCAAGGGTGACGCTGGGGCGCCGACGCCGGTGCCGAACTCCAAGACCTGACCTGCCATGCCGCACCCGATTCTCACCGTCGAGGATGTCTCCAAGACCTATGATGGCTTCAAGGCCATCTCGAATCTCAATTTCTACCTCTATGACGGGGAGCTGCGGACGGTCATCGGACCCAACGGCGCGGGGAAATCCACCTTCTTCGACCTGATCACCGGCCGGGCCCAGCCCGACAAGGGCAAGATCGAGTTCGGGGCCGATCCCGCGAGCCATCATGACCTCACCCGGCTGAACGAATATGAGATCAACCGGCTCGGCATCAGCCGCAAGTTTCAGACCCCGAGCGTCTACACCGAACACACGGTGTGGGACAACCTCGTGCTCTCCATGAAGGGACCGCGCGGCGTCTTCGCCTCGCTCTTCAAGCGCATGACCTCCACGGAGCACGACCGGCTCGACGAATTGCTCAAGCTGGTCCGGCTCGATGCCAAGCGCGATTGGAAGGCCGGCCTGCTCGCCCACGGCGAGAAACAGTGGCTGGAAATCGGCATGCTCCTCGCGCAAGAACCCAAGCTGCTCCTCGTGGACGAGCCGGCCGCCGGGATGACCGATGAGGAGACGCACCGCACGGGCGAGTTGCTGATCAGCCTCTCCGGCAAGCACAGCATCATCGTGGTCGAACACGACATGGCCTTCGTCAAGCAGATCGCCCGCGACGGCAACGTCACCGTGCTCCACCAGGGCACCGTCCTCTGCGAGGGCAAGTTCGACGAGGTCCAGTCCAACCAGAAGGTCCGCGAGGTCTACCTCGGCCGCGGCAAACACGGAACGAGATGAAAACAGTCCAGTATATCTTCAGAGACACAGGGGCAGGGAGAAATTCATCCGAGCCATTTGCTTCTCTGTATCTCGGTGCCCCGGTGCTGCAATCATGAGTGCCTTGCTTCAACTCTCATCGGTCGAAACCTACATCGGGGGTTCGCGCATTCTCCGCGGGGTCGATTTGGAGATGAATCCCGGCGAGGTCGTCGCCCTGATGGGGCGCAACGGGGTGGGGAAGACCACCACGCTGCGCTCGATCACCGGGGTGTTGTCGGTGCGCTCGGGCTCGATCCTGTTCGACGGCAAACCGATCGAGAAACTCTCCATCGACGTCCGCGCCCGGGCCGGCATCGGCTACGTGCCGCAGGGGCGCGACATTTTTCCGCACATGACCGTGGAGGAGAATCTACACATCGGCCTCGTGGTGCATGGGCGCAAGGGCGCCGACGCCAAGGCGGCGCTCGAGCGGGTGTATGATCTGTTCCCGGTCCTCAAGGACATGCTCAAGCGCAAGGGCGGCGTCCTATCCGGAGGCCAGCAGCAGCAGCTGGCCATCGGCCGCGCCCTCCTCACGAACCCCAAGCTGCTGATCCTCGATGAGCCGACCGAGGGCATCCAGCCCTCCATCATCGACCAGATCGGCGACACGCTGAAGAAGCTCAAGGCGCCCGCCGCGCCCGCTGCCGTCATCGACCAGGCGTCCAAGGACGTGGCCGAGATCACCTCGGCGGTCAAAAAGCTCAAGGAGACCCACGCCCTGGCCATCCTGCTCGTGGAGCAATACGTGGATTTCTGCCGGGAGGTGGCCGACCGCTTTTATGCCATGGACCGCGGCGTGGTCGTGGTCTCAGGTCCCATCGCCAGCTTGACCGACGAGGTCGTTAAAGAGCATCTTCAGGTCTGACCCGCCGCCCATGCACCTCACCCCCCGCGAACGCGAAAAGCTCCTGATTGTCACCGCGGCCGACTTGGCCCGCCGCCGCCAGGCCCGCGGCCTCAAGCTCAATTATCCCGAGTCCATCGCGATCATCACCTACGAGATCATCGAGGGCGCGCGTGACGGCAAGTCGGTGGCCGAGCTCATGAGCTACGGGACCACCATCCTCAAGGCCAGTGATGTCATGGAAGGCGTGGGTTCCATGATCCACGACGTGCAGGTCGAGGCCACTTTCCCTGACGGCACGAAGCTGGTCACGGTCCACAATCCCATCCGTTGAAGCCATGATTCCCGGCGAGATCATCACCGCGCCCGACGCGCCCGCTTTCGACGCCAATACCGGACTGAAGACCCTGGTGCTCGACATCACCAACACCGGGGACCGGCCGATTCAGGTCGGCTCCCACTACCATTTCTTCGAGACCAACGAGGCGCTGACCTTTGACCGGCCCGCGGCCCGGGGTTTTCGCCTTAACATCCCGGCCGGGACCGCCGTGCGCTTCGAGGCCGGCGACACCAAGCGCGTCGAGCTCGTCGCCCTGGCCGGTCTGCGCGAGGTCTATGGCCTGCAGGCCAAGATCAACGGCAAGCTGGACGCCAAGCCCAAGGCCAAGGCGAAGGCCAAACCCGCCAAGAAACGGAAGTAACTGCCATGCCCCTGAAACTTTCCCGCCGCCAATATGCCGAGATGTTCGGCCCCACCGTCGGCGACCGCGTGCGCCTCGCCGACACCGACCTGTTTGTGCAGGTGGAGCGCGACCTCATCGCCGAGGGCGGCGGTTACGGCAACGAGATCAAGTTCGGCGGCGGCAAGGTCATCCGGGACGGGATGGGCCAGTCCTCCACCGCGACCGACGCCGAGTCCCTCGACCTCGTCATCACCAACGCCACGATCCTCGATCCCATCCTCGGCGTCATCAAGGCGGACATCGGCATCAAGCACGGTCTGATCGTCGGCATCGGCCACGCGGGCAATCCCGGCATCCAGAGCGGCCTGGGTTCGATTTTCGTTGATCCGCGCACGAAGAAGAAAAACCCGATGATCGTCGGCGCCGGCACCGAGGTCATCGCGGGCGAGGGGAGTATCATCACGGCCGGCGGCATCGACACGCACATCCATTTCATCTGCCCGCAGCAGATCGACGAGGCCATCAGCGCCGGCATCACCACCATGCTCGGCGGCGGCACCGGCCCGGCGCACGGCACCTTTGCCACGACCTGCACGCCCGGCATCTGGAACATCCACCGCATGCTCGAGGCCGCCGAGGCCTACCCGATGAACCTCGGTTTCATGGGCAAGGGCAACTGCGGCACCGCCGCCCCGCTGAAGGAGCAGATCCTCGCCGGGGCCATCGGCCTGAAGCTCCACGAGGATTGGGGCACGACCCCGGGCGCGATCGACACCTGTCTCGGCGTGGCGGACGAGCTGGACGTCCAGGTGGCCATCCACACCGATACGCTCAACGAGTCGGGTTACGTGGATGATACGATCAAGGCCTTCAAGGGCCGCACGATCCACACCTTCCACTCGGAGGGGGCCGGCGGCGGTCACGCCCCGGATATCATTCGCGTCTGCAGCGAGCCCAACGTCCTGCCGTCCTCAACTAATCCGACCCGTCCCTTCACGGTCAACACGATCGACGAGCACCTCGACATGCTCATGGTGTGCCACCACCTCGACGCCAAGATCCCCGAGGATGTCGCCTTCGCCGAGTCCCGCATCCGCCCGGAGACCATCGCCGCCGAGGACCGCCTGCACGATTTGGGTGCGATCTCGATGATGTCGTCCGACTCGCAGGCTATGGGTCGCATTGGCGAGGTCATCATTCGCACCTGGCAGACCGCCCACAAGATGAAGCAGCAGTTCGGCGCGCTCTCCGGCAAGTTGCACCCCGCCGCCGACAATTTCCGCGCCCTGCGTTATCTGGCGAAGTACACGATCAACCCCGCCATCGCCCACGGTATCTCGCACATCGTCGGTTCGCTCGAGGTCGGCAAGCTGGCCGATCTCGTGATTTTCAAACCGGCGCTGTTCGGCGTGAAGCCCGAGGTGGTGCTCAAGGGCGGATTCATCGCCTGGGCCAACATGGGTGATCCAAATGCGTCGATCCCCACGCCGCAGCCGACGTTCTACCGTCCGCAATTCGGCGCCGCGGGCAAGGCCCTCACCTCAACCAGCCTCACTTTCGTCAGCGCCGCCTCGCTCCGCAGCAAGATCGGTCCGAAGCAACTCGGCCTCGCCCGGCGCCTGGAACCGGTGAAGTCCTGCCGGAAGGTGGGGAAGAAGGACATGGTGCTCAACGACGCCATGCCGAAAATCGAGGTCGATCCCGAGACCTACACGGTCAAGGCCGACGGCGTCCACCTGACCTGCGAACCCGCCAAGGTGCTGCCGATGGCGCAGCGGTATTTCCTGTTCTGAGGTAACAGCGGCTAGCCAGTCGGGGCCGTCGTGAGTTTCAGCCCGATGATCGAGATGATCAGCAGGCCGAGGAAGAACGTGCGCGCCGGCGTCATGGTTTCACCCAGGAATAAGACGGCGACCAAGGCGGTGCCGGCTGCACCGATGCCGACCCAGACGGCGTAGGCGGTCCCGACGGGCAGCTGTTTCACCGCCAGACTGAGGAGGAACATGCTGCCGGCCAGCGTCGTGATGAAGAACAGCGTGGGCCAGGCGCGGGTGAAACCGGCCGTCGCCTTGAGGCTGCTCGCCCAGCAGACTTCGAGCAGGCCGGCGACGATGAGGATGAGCCACGAATTCATGGGGGTGGAAGGGTTGAGGGTGAATGCCTGAACCCATACGAAGGACCAAGCCCGGCCGGGTGTCGAGCTGCCGGAGCGGCGCAGGTCGGGCTTGCGTGTCTGGCACGGGGGAAGCTTTGATCCGTCCCTCCATGCTGCAGCTGATCCACGCGCCGATAATCGAACCTGACGCCAGCCTGGGTGAGTTCCTGCTCGCCGTGGAGCGCATCACCCTGGCCAAGCGGATCTGGCGGGGCACGGCGGCGGATGGACAGGAATTTGGTTTTGAACTCGAGCGGGCGCTGCAACCCGGCGACACCTTCTGGCAGACGGCCGCGGCGCGGTATGTGGTGCAGCAGATTCCGGAGCCCGTGCTGGAAGTATCGCTGGACGTGGCGCCCTCGGCGGCGGCCGGAATCGGCTGGGCGGTGGGCAACCTGCATCTGGAGCTGCAGGCGGAGCCCGCACGGCTGCTGGCGCCGGATGAACCGGCGGTGCGGCAGTTGTTTGAGCGTCTGAAGGTGCCATTCAAACCGACGACCGCGATTTTCCGCCCGGGGCGATTTGCCCGGGGCGCGGCTTCCACCCATGAACTCGGACCGAGCCACAAGCATTGAAAAAAACGCGCCCGGAGGTCGCGTTCCACCTACGGGGAAACGCGTTCGTGGCACGGCGGTGGAGCGCGTTGCCCCCAACGCGCTGGGCACGCCCGAAGCGCCTTGGGGGCAAGGCGCTCCACCTGATGGGGCCTGGATCGTGGGCCTGTTGCAGGCCGGGGATTCGTTTTATCCGACGGGGAGCTATGCGCACTCGTTCGGGCTGGAGGGGCTGGTGCAGGAAGGTGTGGTCCATGATCGCGCGACGTTGAAGGCATTTTTCGAACTCTCGACACTGCCGGCGTTGCGGCAGGCGGAGTTGCCGCTGGCGGCGCAGGCGTGGCGGGCTCTGGGTGAAGGGGATTGGGCCACGCTGGGGGAGCTTTGTGTGCTTTCGTCGGCGTTGAAGACGGCCAAGGAGGCGCGGCTGGCCTCCGACAACATCGGGCGGCAACGCACCGAGTTGATGGCGACATTGAGGCAGCACCCGCTGGCCGTGGAATTCATGCGGCGCGCGGCCGCAGAGGGGTGGCCCTATTCGGCGGCCGTGGCGTCGGCCTTGGAAGGACGAGTGCTCGGGGCGCCGCTGCCGGCGGTGCTGGGCGGAATTTATTATGCGACAGTGGCCTCGCTGCTCTCGGCGGCGATGAAGCTCCTGCGTCTCGGCCAGAATGCGAGCCAGTCGCTGCTGACCGAGACCCTGGCCGCGGCGCCGGGGATCATCGCGGCGGCGCAGCAGGTGCCGCGCGCAGAGATCGGCTGGTTCAACCCCTGGCTCGACATCGCCGCGGCGCGGCATGAGCGGGCGGACTCGCGGATGTTTATCTCCTGAATATAGGCCCTATAGGTCCCATAGGGCCTATGAGGCACAATATCCAAACCCTCACTTAATTCACGCACTTCCATGAAACGCCCTCCAAGAATCGGCATCGGTGGTCCGGTGGGTTCCGGCAAGACGATGCTTTGTCTCAAACTCTGCCAGCAGATGCGCCAGCGCTGGTCCATGGCGGTTGTCACCAATGACATCTACTGCTCCGAGGACGCGAAGTTCCTCATCCAGCACAGCGCGCTGCCGGCGGAGCGCATCGCCGGCGTCGAGACCGGCGGTTGTCCACACACGGCGATCCGCGACGACACCACCATGAATGAACAGGCCTGCCGGACGCTGGAGGCGACGTTTCCTGATTTGCAGCTTCTGCTGGTAGAGAGCGGCGGGGACAACCTCACGGCGACCTTTTCGCCGGAATTGGTGGATGCCTTCATCTATGTCATCGATGTCGCCGAGGGGGACAAGATCCCGCGCAAGGGCGGACCGGCGATCCGGTTCAGTGATTTGCTCATCATCAACAAAATTGACCTGGCCCCGCTGGTCGGCGCCGACCTCGGCGTGATGGACCGGGATGCGAAGATCCAGCGCGGGGCACGGCCATTCCTGTTTTGCGATTTGAAGCGGGAGCACAACCTGGCTGCGGTGATCGAGTGGATCGAGCGGTCGGTGCTGTTCGGCCAGAAAGCCAAGGCCAAGGCGTGATTGGCCACAAAAAGCACAATAAGCGCAAAAAATGAAACAGCCTGAATCATGAACCGGCCGTTTCATTCAGCTTTCGTGATTTTTGCGCTTTTTGTGGCGACCCGCTGATTGCTCATGGCGATATTTTCCGGACATCTTCGAATCGAGGCGGCGGCCCGCGCGGGCGGAAAGACCGCGCTGGCGGCGCAGTCGTTCCGGGCGCCGTATCATCTGAGCAAACCCTATTGGGATGCGGAGGCGGAGACCTTGCTGGTGCAGGTGGTGAATCCCACGGCGGGCATCCTCGAGGGCGATTCGCTGGAGTCGGCCATCACGGTGGGGCCGGGCGCGGCGGTGCTGGTGACCACGCCGAGTGCGAGCCGGGTGTTCAAGATGCGGGACGGGTCGGCGGTGTGCCGGCAGGCCGTCACCGTGGCCCAGGGCGGCTGGCTGGAGGTGCTGCCCGAGCCATTGGTGCCGCACCGGGGCTGTCGCTACCGCCAGACCACGCAGGCCGCGGTGGAGCCGGGCGGCGGGCTTTTCCTGGTCGACCTCTTGATGCCGGGGCGGATCGCGCACCGCGATGAGGCGTGGGTGTGGGAACGCTTGAATTTGGAAACCGAGGTGCGGCTGGGTGGGGAGCTGATCCTGCGGGAGCGCCTGGACATGGGCGGCGCGGAATTGAAGGCCCTGGCGGCCCTGAGCGGTTCCGGACCGAAGGCCTGTTTTGGCAACGCGGTGTTGATCGCGGAGGGTGCGGCCACCTGGCTCCCGGAGGTGGCGGGCCTGCATGGGGACGGGGTCTGGCTGGGCGTGAGCGCCCTGCGGCGCGGCGGCTGGAGCATCAAGTTCGTGGCCCGCGACAGCATCCGGCTGCGGGCGACGCTGAAGCGACTGCGGGAGGTCCTGGCGGGGTTTTATCCGCGGATGGCGTGTGATCCGCGGAAATTGTAGGGCGGGATTTCCAAATCCCGCCTTGGGTCTAATATGATGCCGCGCCCGAGGCGGGGTTCGGCGACCCCGCCCTACAAAGTGCGGTCAGTCGCGTTTGACGCGCACGGAGCGGGCAGCGGGACGGCCCTTGACGAGGCGGCGGACGCCCCAGGCGGCGGCGACCAGGAGGGAGATGCAGGCGATCGTGGCGAGAGGGTTGGCCGTGAGGTGGCCGAAATCCCAGACGAAATCATGGTCCCCATCATGGCCCGGATGCGCCTGGGCGACGGCCGGGAGCAGAAGGGCGGCGGCGAGCAGGACGGAGGGGAGGCGGAGGGTTTTCATGGGTGGGAAAAAGCAGATTGCGGGCCAAATTTCAAATCGCGGGGGCGGGGAGATGCTTCTGGAGGAAGGCGGCCTGGAGGGCGGTCAGTTCCTGCAGGCCGGACTTGGCGAGGGCGAGGAGGGTTTCGAGCTGCTCGTGGGAGAAGGTGGATTCCTCGCCGCTGCTTTGGACCTCAACGAACTGGCCGCGGCCGGTCATGACGACGTTGGCGTCAACCTCGGCGTCCTTGTCCTCAAGGTAGTTGAGATCGAGCAGGGCCTCGCCCTTGAAGAGGCCGACGCTGACGGCGGCGACGGAATCGACGAGCGGGTTCTCGGCGATTTTGCGGGCGTCGAGGAGCTTCTGGATGGCGAGGCGGGCGGCGAGGTAGGCGCCGGTGATGGAGGCGGTGCGGGTGCCGCCGTCGGCCTGGAGGACATCGCAGTCGATCCAGAGGGTGTGTTCGCCGAGCTTCTGGAGGTCGAGCACGGCGCGGAGGGAGCGGCCGATGAGGCGCTGGATCTCGACGGTGCGGCCGTCGATGCGGCCCTTGGCAATGTCGCGGGGCTTCCGGTCGAGGGTGCTGTAGGGCAGCATCGAGTATTCGGCGGTGAGCCAGCCGCCCTTGACGCCCTGCTGTTTCATCCAGGACGGGACCTTGGACTCGATGGTGGCGGCGCAGATGACGCGGGTCGAACCGAAGCCGATCAAGACGGAGCCGGAGGCGTAGGGGGCGATGCCGGGCTCAAGCGTGAGCGGGCGGAGTTGGGCGGCGAGGCGTTGGTCAGAGCGGAGGGCGGACATGAAAATCAGGGACGCTCGCCGTCGGTCTCGTCGGACTCGACCTCATCGGGGAAGGGGGAGGCGGAGGCGACCTTATGGCTGGTGGTGCCGGCGGCGGCCTGCTCGGCCATGTGGGCGATGAGACGCTCGTTGAAGGTGCGGGCGGGGTCGTGGCCCATGATCTTGAGGGCCTGCACAAGGGCGGCGACCTCGACGAGCCGGGCGATGTCGCGGCCGGGCCGGACGTAGAACTCGATGTGCGGGACCTTTACGCCGAGGATGTTGTAGTAGTTCTCCTCGAGGCCGGTGCGTTCCTCGATGACATCGGCCGACCACTCGCGCAGGGAGACCACAAGGTCGATGCGCTTGTCGAGGCGGATGCTCTTCACGCCGAACATTTCGGCGATGTTGATGATGCCGATGCCGCGGCACTCCATGTAGCCGCGGTTGAGGGGGCGGGAACTGGCGAGGAGCTCGCGCTCGTCCATCAGGCGGATGCAAGTGAGGTCGTCGGCCACGAGGGAGTGGCCGCGCTCGATGAGGGCCAGGGCGCACTCGGACTTGCCGATGCCGGAGTCGCCGCGGATCATCACGCCGATGCCCTTCACGTCGAGCATGGTGGCGTGCTCGGTGGTGGTGGGCGCGAACTCGTTGTCGATGCACAGCGTCGCGGCGTTCACGAAGTTCATCGTGATGAGCGGCGTGCGGAAGATCGGGAGGTTCATCTCCTCCGACACGGCGAGCATGGGGTGGGTGGCCGTGTAGTTGCGGGTGAGGATGATGGCGGGGATGCCGCGCTTGGTCATCTCGCCGAAGATCTCGATTTGTTGGCGCTGGTTGATCGTCTTGAGGTAGGTCATCTCGGCGGCGCCGAAGACCTGGATGCGCTTGTTCGCGAAATATTTGAAGAACCCCGTGAGGGCGAGGGCGGGGCGGTTGATCGAGCCCTCGCGGATGAGGCGGTGGAGGCCGCTGGCGCCGTTGAGCAACTCGAGTTGCAGCTTGTCCCGGTAGGTCTCGAAGAAATGCGCTACGGTGATGCCGTTGATGGCTTTGGCGGGCATGGGGGCGGGGAAGCGATCGGCTTCAGGCGTTAAGCTATAGGCAAGAGTCTGTGGGGCGGAAGCTTAAAGCTTGCGGGTGGGGTCAGGGCCGGGGTCAGAGGTTGAAATCCTTGCCGAGGTAGATCTCGCGGGCCTGGGGGTCGTTGATGAGGAAGTCGTGGGTGCCCTCGGTCATGACCTGGCCCTTGTTGATGATGTAGCCGCGGTCGACGATGCGGAGGGTTTCGCGGACGTTGTGGTCGGTGATCAGCACGCCGATGCCGCGCTGCTTCAGGTCGAGGATGATCTTCTGGACCTCGGCGACGGAGATGGGGTCCACGCCGGCGAAGGGTTCGTCCATGAGGAGGAACTTCGGCCGGGTGACGAGGGCGCGGGCGATCTCGAGCCGGCGGCGTTCGCCGCCGGAGAGGGTGTAGGCCTTTTGCTTCGCGAGGTGGCTGAGGCTGAGTTCCTCGAGGTGGTGCTGGACCAAGGCGGGGCGGTCGGCGGCGGACACGCGCAGGGTCTCGACGATGGCGAGGATGTTCTCGGCGACGGTGAGCTTGCGGAAGATGGAGGCTTCCTGCGGGAGGTAGCCGACGCCGAGGCGGGCGCGGCGGTGCATGCGCAGGTCGGTGGCGTCCGTGTCACCGATGAAGACGTGCCCGGAGGTGGCCGGGACGAGGCCGACCACCATGTAGAACGTGGTGGTCTTGCCGGCGCCGTTGGGGCCGAGGAGGCCGACGACCTCGCCGGCGCGGATGCGGAGGTTGACCCCGTTGACGACGGAGCGGGTGCCGTAGGTTTTGACCAGGCCTTCCGTGCGGATTTCGGTGGCGGTTTCGATGCTCACGGTTGCGCGGGGGGCGGGGTGGCCGGGGCGGGCTCGTTGGCGGGGGCCAGTTTCTTGTCCAGGTCCACGCCGAGATCCTTGATGGGCGGGCCGGTGAACCGGGCGTTCTTGCCCCGGATCTGGCGTTCGCCGCGGAGCATCTCGAGTTCGTCGCCGGTCCAGGTCCAGTTGACGGAGCGGTCGACGACGACGGGCTGGCCGGTGAGGATGATCTTGTTGTCGCCGGGCAGCACCTCGGCGCGGCCGCAGGCGGCCTCGCGGTCGCCCTGGATGATGCGGACGTTGCCGGTGGCGACCATGGACTTGAAGCCCTCGATCTTGCCGATGGTGGCGGTGGGATCGGCCTTGCGCAGGGCGATGATCTCAAGCCGGTCGCAGGAGAGGCGGAGATTGGTGGCGGTCACGACCACGCGGCCGGTGAAGACGGAGGTGGTCTCGGTGTCGGCGCTGCGCCAGTCGAACTGCTCGCTCTCGATGACAGTGTTGGCGGGCTCGACCGACTGGGCGGGGAGCCGCGCGGCGAGCAGGCCGAGGCAGAGGAGGGCGGGAAGCGTTTTCATTGGAGGATATCCTTCAGCTGGGTGTGGAGGACTACGCGCACGTTCCGGGTGATGGAAACTCTTTTCGCGGCGTGATCGTAGGTCCACTGGCTGCCGGAGGCCTCGAAACGGTCGTTGATGATCCGGATCGAATCCTCGCCGCTGACCAGGCGATCGCCGAGCCGGATCCGCGCGGACGGGCTGAGGATGAGGGTCTCGACCTTGTCGTCGGCGTCACCGGTGAAGATCGTGAGGTTGAGCTCACTCAAGTCCACGAGGCCCTCGGCGGCGTAGCGGGCCTCGGAGCCGCGCACCAGCCAGGAGCGGTGGCCCTCGGGGGTGAAGTCGGGGAGGCGGAAATTGATGATCGGTTTGTCCGTGGCGAGCCGCGTGGTGGAGGCGGAGAGCGCGCCGGCGGCGAGCAGGGCCAGGAGAAGGAGGCGGGAAAACGGGGGCATGACGGCCTTAGGGACCCCGGGAAGCGAGGATATGTTCACACACTTCGCGGACGGCGCCGAGGCCGGCGGCGCGGCGCGGGACGAGGTCGGCGACCTTCAGCGCGGCCGGCATGGAGCCCGAGGGGGCGACCCCGATGCCGGCCCAGTTGATGGCGGGGGCGTCGATGTCGTCGTCGCCCATGTAACAGACCTGGCTCGCGGCGAGGCCGAGCTGGCTGGCGAGTTCCTGCAGGGCCATGAGTTTGTCGGTGCGGCCTTGGATGACATGGGGCACTTTGAGCTCGGCCGCGCGGGCGGAGGTTGCCTCAGAGGGACGGCCGGAAATCCACGCGACGGCGAGGCCGGCCTTGTGGAGGCGGACGAGGCCCATGCCATCGAGGATGGAAAACTGTTTGGACTCGGTGCCGTCGGAGTGGATCTCAACCGTGCCGTCGGTCAGCACGCCATCCACATCCATCGCGAAGAGGCGGATGGCGGCCCAGCGGGCGGGGGAGACGCGGGATTTCGTGCGGGGGGATTTGGCCACGGGTGGAGGTGTGCGGGAGGTTGCCGGGTATTTCCGCCTGCGGGAATCCTAAAGCGCGGAAATCGGGGGGGCGATGGTTGAGGTGTGGGAGGGGCTTTATGCCCCGACTTGGCCCGCGAGCTGTCGGGGCATAAAGACCCTCCCACAGTCGAGCCGAGACTGGCTCGGGTTTGCGGGTTAGGCGTGACTTCAGGATTCGGCAGCCAGGAACCCGGCGGCGAGCTGCAGATCCCCCTCCGTCAACTGGTGGCCCGTGTCGAGCCAGTGGAGATCGACCGACGCACCGGCGCGGCGGAACATCTCAGCGAGGCGCGGGGGATGGTCCACGGGCACGATGGGGTCGTGACGGCCGGAGAGCAGGCTGATCCGCTTGCCGGTGAGATCGGGCAGCTGCTTTGGCTCGAGCACGACCATCGGGCGCAGGAGGACGGCGGCGGTGAGCGATTCCGGGCGGAGCAACAGGAGCGAGGCGGCGATGTTGGCGCCGTTCGAGTAGCCGAGCGCGGCCAAGCGGTTGGGATCGAAGCCGTATTCGCGAGCGGCGGCGGCGACGAAGTCGGCGAGGGCCTGGGTCCGTTGGGCGACATCCTTCAGGTCGAACACGCCCTCGGCGAAGCGGCGGAAGAAACGCGGCATGCCGTGTTCGCTGACGTCGCCGCGCGGGCTGAGCAGGGGCGAGCCGGGGGCCAGCTGACGGCCGAGCGGGAGGAGGTCGTTTTCATTGCCGCCGGTGCCGTGGAGGAGGAGCAAGGGCGGGGCCTTGGCGCCGTCGCCCGGCTCAAAGCGGTGGAGGTAGGAGAGGGAGGACATGGTGGTTGGGTGTTCACGTGGGCCAGTCTGCGGGCGGGCGCTGATGGCGCGAGCAAGCTGGCTGGCCCACGGGAAGGGCTCAGGAGAGTTTCGGCAGGGAGGCTTCGATCTCGGCGCGGTGGGGCTCGAGGTGCGGCGGCAGGGATAGTTTCGTGCCGAGGGTCTCGACGGGTTCGTCGATGGCGAAGCCGGGTTGGTCGGTCGCGATCTCGAAGAGCACTCCGCCTGGTTCGCGGTAGTAGATGGATTTGAAGTAGGCGCGGTCGATCACCGGGCTGACCGACAGGGCGCCCTCGAGCAGCGTCTGGCGGGCGGCGACTTGGGAGGCGTCGTCGGGGGTGCGGAAGGCGACGTGGTGGATCGTGCCGGCGCCGTTCAGGCCGCGGGGGATGGCGGGGTCGGTGAGCAGGTCCACGTAGGTACCCGGACCGCCTTCGGCGATGGTGTAGCGGGCGCGGTGGCCGGCTTGCGTCTGCAGACGGTAGCCCATCTGCGCCTCGAGGACGTGCACGGTCGCGCTGGTCTCGGCGAGGGCGAGGGTGGAACTGTGGAACCCACGGATCGCGTGTTCGGCCGGAATTTCGGTCGAGGGGGTGGGCGGACGCGGATCGGCCTCGGTGCTGGCGACGAGTTCGAGGCGCAGGCCGTCGTGATCCTGAAACGGCAGGACCTGATCATTGAAGCGGGTCTCAACCGGGTAGGTCGTGACCTTCAGCCGCGCGAGACGCTCCTGCCAAAACGGCAGGGAGGTGGCGGGCACGGAGAAGGCGGTCGCGTAGGCCTGGCCGCGACCGGGGCGTCCGCGAGGCAGGCCGGCCCAGGGGAAGAAGGTGAGGGCGGTCCCGGGGGCGCCGCTGTAATTGCCGTAGTAGAGATGATAGGTGCCGGTGTCGTCCTGGTTGACGGACTTTTTGACGAACCGCAGACCGAGGACCTGGGTGTAGAAGTGCACGTTGCGCTTCACGTCAGAGGAGATGGCGGTGATATGATGGAGACCAGTGAGGTTGGATTTCATGGCGATTATGGTTTGATGTTAAAGTATAGGCTAAAACGAAATCAGGCTTGGCGGCCGATCTTCTTGCAGAGGCGGCCAAGGTCGGAGAGTTCGGTGGAGGAGAGGGTGGCCATCTCACGGGTGACGTTGGCGACGACCTTGGGGAAGAGGGCGGTGATGAAGGTCTGGCCCTTGGGGGTGAGCTTCACGACCACGAAGCGGCGGTCGGCGGGATCGCGCTCGCGCAGGACGTAGCCAGCCTTCTCCAGGTTGTCCACGACGAGGGTGAGGTTGCCCCCGCTCTTGAGCAGTTTCTCGGCTAGTTCGCTCTGGCAGAGGGGGCCGATGTGGTGGAGGGATTCGAGGACGCCGAACTGGGTGATGGTAAGCTCGGGGGGCAGGACGGCGTGGACCCGGGCAGAGACGGACTCGGCCGCGCGCTGAAGCTTGATGAAAGCGTTCAGGGCGTTGATCTCATCGATCGGGCCGCGGTGTCTTGTTCCCATAGGACAGACAGTCCACTATATTGCTACAATGTCAAATCATTCCTTTAAGCGACTGACTAAATGAAGCTTAAGTCGTTGCCATTGTGAGGTCACTGCCCGCGGCGACCACTCGGCTTAGGTCGGCGCAAGCACCGACCGCTCAGCAGCGAATACCGTGAAAACCTGCGATGCTGGGTCTCAGGCGTCGATCTTGTTGATCCGGGCGAGGTGGCGGCCGCCTTCGAACTCGGTGGCGAGCCAGACTTTGACGATCTTGAAGGCTTCCTCCTCGGTGATGGTGCGCTGGCCGAGGGAGAGGCAGTTGCCGTCGTTGTGGGAGCGGTTCCAGATCGCGACCTGTTCGTTCCAGCAGAGACCGCAGCGCACGCCTTTCACGCGGTTGGCCACGATGGCCTCGCCGTTGCCGGAGCCGCCGAGCACGATACCGCGCTCCACCTCACCGCGGGAGACGGCCAGGGCGACGGGGCGGATGTAATCCGGATAGTCGCAGGGGGCGTCGGAATTCGTGCCGCAATCCCGGACGGTGTGGCCCTCGGCCAGGAGCAGGGCCTTGATCTTCTCCTTGTAGGCGTAACCGGCGTGGTCGGATCCGATGGCGATGGTGAACTTTTTCATGGGGATGGTGCGTCGCGAATGAACCCGGGCGGCTTGCGGCTGTCGAGACTTGGATCACTGTTCTGAGTCACAAAACCATGCCTGCCCTGCGTATCATTTCTGTCTCCGGTTTCATGATTGCCGCGGTCGTTTTCGCGGCGGGCTGCGCGTCCTCGACGCCGCAATCCCGCATCGATGCCAACCGGGGGGCCTATGCCGAATATCCCCCGGAGGTGCGCCGCTTCATCCGCGAGGGTCGGGTGGATGTCGGGTTCACCGCCGAGATGGCGGAGATGGCGCTGGGTCGGCCGGGCCGGAAGCTCAGCCGGCAGGAAGCGGACAACGAGACCTCGGAAATCTGGATCTATTATCGCAACCGCCCGCGCGTTAGCGTGGGCATGGCGGTGGGCAGCGGCGGATACACGGGCTCCAGCACCGGCATCAGCATGAGCACGACCCCGGATCCCGACATGGAGTCCATGCGGCTGATTCTGCAGGATGGGCACGTTACGGCGATCGAGACGGTGACGCGGTGAGGGGGCTTGTAGGGCGGGGTCGCCGAACCCCGCCTTCGATCACTATATTGCAACCGAACCATGGCGGGGTTCGGCGACCCCGCCCTACAGCTTATTCCGCCTCAATCACGCGGAGGAACGCGGCGGTGTCCGAGAAATCGGGGAAGAGCGCGGTGGGGGCGTGGGCGGCGAGTTGCTCGAGGGAGAACGTGCCGGTGGCCACAGCGATGGTGCGGGCGCCGATGACCTTGCCGCAGGCGATGTCATGCGGGGTGTCGCCGATGATGAAGGTGTTCTCCGGCGTGAAATCCACGGCGTGGTGTTCCCGGGCGCGGCGCAGGGCGTGCGGGCCGAGGTCGTTGCGGCGCGGGCTGTCGTCGGCGAAGGCGCCGAATTCGAAATAATGCCAGACCTGATGGTGAGTGAGCTTGAGCTCGGCGCCGCGGCGCAGGTTGCCGGTGAGCAGGCCCTGGGCGATGTCATTGCGGTGATGGATGGTTTCCAGGAGATCCAGCACGCCGGGGAGCACGACCCCAGGTTGGCCGTGGGCCAGTTCCAGGGGCAACTGCGCGAGGTAGGCCTCGAGATAATCGTGGGCGTTCTGCGGCGTGTCCGGCAGCCCGACGTGGCGGAAGACCTCGCCGGTGATCCAGCTGTCGGTGCGGCCGGCCCAGTCGATCGAGCCGAGGTCGACGGTCACGCCGAAGCGTTTGGTCAGCGCCTTCTCCATGGCGCGGACGCCGGCGCCGTGTGATTTGATGAGCGTGCCGTCGATGTCCCAGAGCAGGAGTTTTTTCACGGAGAGCAGGAGACCACGAAACACCCGAAAGACACGAAAAAAGGTGGGGAAACGAGGCGCCGATGGTTGCAGGGGGAAAGTTTGGCTCGAATCAGTCAGCTAAAGTGTTTTCTTCGCGGTTCATGACGATTGCCGAAGCCGCCCGGATTCTGGAAGTGTCCATCGATTCCACCCCGGTGCAGATTGAGGTGCGGTTCCAGCAGCTGCGGACCGCGCTCGAGGACCGGATCGCCAAGGCGCCAACGCCTGGCCTGAAGGCGAAATACCGGGAATCGCTCGACGAGATCACGGCCGCCTTCGAGATACTCACGCTCGCTGCAGATACTTCAGCGCTGCCCGTGCTGAAGAAGGAGTCCGGCGGGAAGCTGGAGGCGGGAGGGCCCGCAGCAAAGGGAGCCGCCTGGGCTGGAGCCGCGGCGATACCGACGGGCGGTTCCGGTAGCCAGTCCCATGCCCCCAGTCACTCGTCCGCGCGGAAGTCGAGCGGACGCGAGTTCCTGATTGTGGTCGTGATCGCCGTGATCGTGCTCGGGGCGGGCGGTTGGTGGGTCATGAAGACCCGCGCCGAGAATGTGGAAATGACGCGGATGGCGGCGGAGGCGAGGGACGCGGCAGAAGCTAGAGTGGCCGCGGAGAAGCGGCAGGCCGAAGAAGTCCGGCTGGTGGCCGAGGCGCAACGGAAGACTGAGGCAGAGGAGAAGGCGCGGGCGACCGCCGCGGCCCAGACCGAGCAGGAGAGGGTCGGCAAGCTGCAGGTTTCCCTGCAGGCGGAATTGGCTGAAATACGCACTCTCTGGGAGATCTTCGAGCGGACAGAGCGTGACGCGGAGAAGGCGGCGAGTGAGGCGAAGAGTGACCTCCGGAGCCTGCGCGACGCCCCGGTGGGCCGTCTGCGTCAGGCGGAACTTCGGGCGGAGTCGACCGCAGACTACGCCCGCTGGCTGGCTGACCGGTTAATGCGGCATCCAGCCCGTACGATCCGGGCACGGGCCGAGCAGTTGGTCTCAGCCAAGGCGGTGGACGAAGCCCTGCCGCTGGTGGAAGCAATCAAGCGCGAACTGGCCAAGCTCGACGATGAGCTCCGGAGTGAGCAAGAACGGCAGCTGACGCTCACAGGGTCGTTACAGCTGGCGTCCAATCCGACCGGCCTGGCTTGGAGCCTAGTCGATGCTTTTGGGCGAAGTCACACTGGGATCACCCCCGCTCGGGTAACCGATCTCGGACTGGGCTTGGCGCGCGTCACCTTCCGCCGGTCCGGCTGGCCGGAGCAAACGCTCACGGCGGAAATAACACGCGGACGAGAGGCCGGCCTCACGGTTGCATTTGAGTCGGGATCACTCCGGCTAGAAAGTGAGCCTGCGAGTGCAGAAGTGCTGAGCGACGGCCTGCTGCTAGGCAAAACCCCTTTAGTCTTAAATGAGGTGCGAACGGGGATTCTCGAACTAAACCTCCGTCTAAAGGGGTATGTGACTAAAACCATTCGGGGTGAGGTACACTCCGGAGAGCGGCTGCTTTTAAAAGAAGTTTTGGCCAGAGTCCCGCGGCCGGTGGAAGGTCAAGCCTTCGTGATTCCTGGTTTGGAACTTACGATTCTCCCGGTGGCTGCAGGCACCTATTTGATGGGTGCAGCCAAGGGTGGAAGTGAGGATGAGAGGCCGGTCACGCGCGTCACCATCAGTCGCCCCTTTTGGCTGGGACGCACGGAGGTGACGCAGGCCCAATGGCGCGCAATTATGGGCAGCAATCCGAGTTTCTTCAAAGGCGACGATCTTCCGGTGGAACAAATAAGCTGGGACGAGGCGATGGAGTTTTGCCGCAAGCTGACAGATCGGGAACAAGCGGCGGACCGACTGCCCGATGGCTTTGCCTACACGCTGCCGATGGAGGCGCAATGGGAGTATGCGGGGCGCGCGGGCATGACGGGGGGTGACATGGGCAATCTCAATGAGATTGCATGGTATTCAGCCAACACTACTCAGACGCAATCTGCCGGTCAGAAGCGAGCCAACGCCTGGGGCTTTTGCGACATGCTTGGCAATGTGATGGAATGGACATGGGGTGAACCCTACGCTTACCCGGGCGGCAGTGTGACCGACCCCATGGGGAATCCTTCGGGCACGATTCGCGTCACCCGTGGCGCAACATGGAGGGCCGATCCCGTCAACTGCCGCTACAGCTTGCGATTTCCCTTACCGCGTGATTACCGCGGCAGTGGAATCGGCTTCCGCATCGCCCTCAGTTCCATTCAGAGATAGACGTGGCCTTTGGCGACGTATTCGACGGCACAGGCAGTAAACTATGAAGCAGCTTTGATGTCGGCTCGGGCGGGCTGGCGGAGGGCGGTGAAGGCGGTGCCGCCGAGGATGAGGGCGGCGCCGACGAGCTCGTGGACGAGGAAGCGCTCATCGAAAAAAGCCACGCCGCCAGCGGCGATGCCCAGGGGGACGGTCATCTGCAGCAGGGAGCCCTCGGCCACGCTCAGGTCGCGGAAGGCGCGGGTCATGGCGAGCTGGCCCACGGCGGCACAGACGCTCGCCACGGCCGTGACCGCGAGGCCCAGGCCGGTGATGGGTTGCAACTGCAGGAACGCAGGGATGCCGCAGAGTACGAGGCCGTAGACACACTGGGCGGCGAAGATCGTGGAGGAGTGTTCCGTGGCATGGAGCTGGCGGATGGTGACGACCACCCATGCGGAAATGAGGGCGGCGACCACGGCGAGTCCATCGTAGAGACCCGGGGGTGTGCCGGTGCTGAGGACGTTGGTGAGCAGGCCCAGGCCGACGAGCGCCAGTACGCCGCCGGTAATGAGGGAGGGCTGGAGCTTTTCCTTCAGGACCCACGCCGCGAGCAGGGCGCCCCAGATGACGTAGGTGTTGTTGATGAAGGTGGCGCGGCCGGCGCCGAGTTTAACGACGCAGAGGTAGGTGAGGTACACGCCGATGCCGCCCATGAGGCCACGCTCGATGAGCTTGCGATTGCGGAACAGGTTAGCGGGCTGCCAGTCGTGCCGGTAGACCACGGCGACGACGCCCAGCCCCACGATGAAGCGGGCGCAGGAGACGAGCCAGATGTTCGCAAAGTGCAGGTCGTTGAGGGCTCGCACGAGCAGGACGTTCGCGGTGAAGGCCGCGGCGGACAGGAGCATCAGGGCCAGGGCACGACGGTGGACGGAGGCGGACATCGGGAGGGCAGGCGGCCGGTCGTGGATGGCCGCCGGACAGCGTCTGGGATCAGAGCGCGTGGAGCGCGGCCTTGTTGACCGCGAGCGCGGCCTCCTTGACCGCCTCGCTCATCGTCGGGTGGGCGTGGATGGTGCGGGCGAGGTCCTCGGCGCTGCCGCCGTATTCCATGTGGGTGACGATCTCGCTGATAAGTTCACCGGCGTTTTTGCCCAGGATCTGGGCGCCGAGGATCTTGTCCGTCTTGGCGTCGGCGATGATCTTGACGAAACCATCGGCGGCGTCGTTGGCGTGGGCGCGGGCGTTGGCGGCGAAGTTGAACTTGCCCACGTTGACCTTGAGGCCCTTGGCCTTGGCGGCGTCCTCGCCGATACCCACGGTCGCGATCTCCGGGTCGGTGTAGATGATGGCGGGCATGAGGTCCCAGTTGATGTGGCCGGCCTTGCCGGCGATCCACTCGGCGACGGCGACGCCGTCCTCCTCGGCCTTGTGCGCGAGCATGGGACCGTCGATGACATCGCCGATGGCGTAGACGCCGGCGGCGTTGGTCTTGAGGTGGGCGTCGACCTTGATGCGCTTCTTGTCGGTGAGCTCGACGCCGGCCTTGGCCAGGTCGAGGCCGTCGGCGTAGGGGCGGCGGCCGACGGAAACGAGGACCTTGTCGGCGGGGAATTCGAGCACTTTGCCGTCGCGCTCGGCGGTGAGCTTGCCTTGGGCGAAGCCGGTGACCTTGGCGTTCACCTCGATCTTCAGGCCCTGGGCCTTGAGGATGCGGGTGTAGTTGCGGATGATGTCGGCGTCGGCCGCGCCGCCGATCTGCGGGAGGAACTCGACGACCGTGACGTCAGCGCCAAGGCGGGCCCAGACGGAACCGAGTTCCAGGCCGATGGCGCCGCCGCCGACGACCACGAGTTTTTTGGGGACGGCCGGGAAGGAGATGGCGTGGTCGGAGGAGACGATTGTTTCCCCGTCAAACTTCAGGAACGGCAGTTCGACCGGCGCGGAGCCGGTGGCGATGACGATGTGCTTTGCCGCGTAGGACTGGTCGCCGACGGCGATCATGCCGGGGGCGGTGAACCGGGCTTCGCCGGTGATCACGGTGATCTTGCGGGCCTTGGCGAGGAGGGCGATGCCGCCGGTCATCTTCTCGACGATGCCGGTCTTCTTTTTGAGCATAGCGGCCACGTCGAGGGAGACGCCCTCGAGCTTGATGCCGTGTTCGGCCGCGTGGTGGCGGGCGAACGCGAAGTGTTCGGAGGAGGCGAGCAGGGCCTTGCTGGGGATGCAGCCGACGTTGAGGCAGGTGCCGCCGAGGGTGGCGCGTTTCTCGACGAGGGCGACCTTGAGGCCGAGCTGCGCGGCGCGGAAGGCGCACACGTAGCCGCCGGGGCCGGCGCCGATGACGATGAGGTCGAAGGAATCCATAATGGGAAGTAGCGAGTAGTGAGTAGCGGGTAACGGGTAGCGGGTAGCGAGTAGAAGAGTGGAGTGGCCCGGTATGCTCGCACCTCACTCCCCACTACTCGCTACTGATTTCAGATCCCGATGGCGAGGCGGGCGGGGTCCTCGATGAGCTGTTTGACCTTCACGAGGAAGGTGACGGCCTGCTTGCCGTCGACGAGGCGGTGGTCGTAGCTGAGGGCGAGGTACATCATCGGGCGGATGACGACCTGGCCGTTGACGGCGACCGGGCGTTCGTTGATGGCGTGGAGGCCGAGGATCGCGCTCTGCGGGGCGTTGAGGATCGGGGTCGAGAGCATCGAGCCGAAGATGCCGCCGTTGGTGATGGTGAAGACGCCGCCCTCGAGGTCGGCGAGCGTGATTTTGCCGTCGCGGGCCTTCTTGGCGGCCTCGCCGATGGCCTTTTCAATGGCGGCCATGTCGAGCGATTCGCAGCCCTTGATGACCGGGACCATCAGGCCCTTGTCGGTCGAGACGGCCATGCCGATATCATAGTAATGGTTTTGGACGATCTCGTCGCCGTCGATCTGGGCATTGATCCCGGGGACGTCCTTGAGGGCCTGGACGACGGCCTTGGTGAAGAAGGACATGAAGCCGAGCTTCACACCGTGGCGCTTGGTGAAATCGTCCTGGTATTTCTTCCGCAGCTCCATGACGGCGGACATGTCGACCTCGTTGAAGGTCGTGAGCATGGCGGCCTGCGACTGGGCCTGCACGAGGCGGGCGGCGATCGTCTGGCGGAGCTTGGACATCTTGGTCCGGGTCTGCCGGGCGGAAGTCGCGAGCGAGCTCGCTCCCACAGGGGCGACTGATTTCGCAGTCTGAGCCTCGCGGGGTGAGGGCACCCCGCCTCCAATTGAGGCGGATGGCGGCGGGGTCGCCGTCGCTCCAGCGGGCGCGGGCGAAGCAGCGAGCATGTCGCCCTTGGTGACGCGGCCGGCCTTGCCGGTGCCGGTGATGTTGGCGGGGTCGATGCCGGTTTCGGCGGCGAGGCGGCGGACGGCGGGGGACCCGCCTTCGCCCTCTGGGCTACGGCGCGGTTCGTCCTGTGGCTTTGCCACAGTCGAAGCGGCGGCAGTGGCGGCCGGGTCGATCGTGGCGACGACCTGGCCGATTTTCACGTCGGTGCCGGCGGTGAGGCTGAACGAGATGCGGCCGGCGGCCTCGGCGGTGCCCTCGGAGGTAATCTTGTCGGTCTCGAGCTCGAAGAGCGGCTGGTCCTTTTTGACGATATCGCCGTTCTGGACGTGCCACTTGGCGAGGACGCCGGAGGTGATGGATTCGCCCATCGGGGGGATTTTGACTTCAATGGCCATAGGGAAAGGAGTGAGTAGTGGGTAGCGAGTAGTGAGTAGGGCGGGTAGCGGGAGGCGGAGAGTGGTTTGCGATGCTCGCTACTCACTACCCGCTACTCGCTAGTTGGGCTTCAGGCGGTGAAGGCGCGGTTCAGGAAGTTGGCGAGCTGGGCGCGGTGGAGGGCGAGCAGGCCGACGGCGGGCGAGGAGGCGGCGTCGCGGCCGGCGTAGACCGGCTTGCGGCCGAAGATCTCCTCGAGCTGGGGGGCGAGGAAGGACCAGGCGCCCATGTTCTGCGGTTCCTCCTGGCACCAGATGAGGCGGGCATCGCGGCCGTACTCGTCGGCCAGCTGGCCGAGGCGGTCGCGGTGCAGCGGGTAGAGCTGCTCGATGCGGATGATCGCGGTGTGCGGAATCTTGTTTTTCTCCCGGTAGTCGACGAGGTCGTAGTAGACCTTGCCGGAGCAGAGGATCAGACGGTCGCACTTTCCAGAGTCGATCGGGTCGTCGATGATTTCCTGGAAGTTGGCCTGGGTGAAGTCCTCGAGCCCGGAGACGGCGGCGGGATGCCGGAGGAGGGACTTGGGCGACATGATGACGAGCGGCTTCTTGAAGTCGCGCATCGTCTGGCGGCGGAGGGCGTGGAAGAGCTGGGCCGGCGTGGTGAGGTTGGCCACCTGGATGTTGTTCTCGGCGCAGGCCTGGAGGAAGCGCTCGAGGCGGGCGGAGGAGTGCTCGGGGCCCTGGCCCTCGTAGCCGTGGGGCAGGAGCAGGGTGATGCCGCTGCAGCGCTGCCACTTGGATTCGCCGCTGGTGATGAACTGGTCGATGACGACCTGGGCGCCGTTGACGAAGTCGCCGAACTGGGCCTCCCAGATGCAGAGCATGTCGGGGTAGTCGAGCGAGTAGCCGTAGTCGAAGCCGAGCACGGCGGCCTCGGAGAGGAGGGAGTTGTAGACGCAGAACTTGCCCTGCTGTTCGGCGATGTGGTTCAGCGGGGTGTATTTCTCGCCGGACTCGGTGTCGTTGAAGACGGCGTGGCGGTGGGTGAAGGTGCCGCGCTCGCAGTCCTGGCCGCTGAGGCGCACGGGGGTGCCGTCGAGCAGGAGGGTGCCGAAGGCGAGAGCCTCGCCCATGCCCCAGTCGTAGGGACCGCCGTTCTGGTGGGCCTCGGCGCGGCCCTCGATGAAGCGCTTGATCTTGGAATGGATCTTGAAGCCGGCGGGCACGGTGGTGAGCGCCTGCACCACGCGGTCGAGCGTGGCCGCGGGGACCGCAGTGGCGACCGGGGTGTGCTTGAAGACGGGTTGGAAGATGGCGTTGGAGCCCTTGAAGGCGTCGGTCGGCGCGCCGCTGGCGGTGGTGGTGCGGCGCTTCTCGGATTTGGCGGACTCGCGGGCGCGGGCCTTGGCGAGGTTCTCCTCGAGGGCGGCGGAGTACTCGGCCTTGATGGCCTCGCCCTCGGCCTCCGAGAGGGCGTCGGCGGCGACGAGGGAGCGGGTATAGAGCGCGGAGACCTGCTTGTGGGCCGCGATCTTGCGGTAGAGCATCGGCTGGGTGAAGGACGGCTCGTCGGTCTCGTTGTGGCCGTGCTTGCGGTAGCAGTACATGTCGACGAAGACGTCGCGCTTGAATTGCACGCGGAAGTCGACGGCGAGCTGGGCGACCAGGCAGACGGCCTCGGGGTCGTCGCCGTTCACGTGGAAGATGGGCGCCTCGACGAGCTTGGCGATGTCGGTGCAGTAGTGGGTGGAGCGGGAGTCGCGAGGGTCGGTGGTGAAGCCGATCTGGTTGTTGATGATGAAGTGGACGGTGCCGCCGGTGCGGTAGCCCGGGAGCTGGGAGAAATTCAGGGTCTCGGCCACGATGCCCTGGCCGGCGACGGCGGCATCGCCGTGGATGAGCAGGGGCATGACCTTGCGGCGTTCCTTGGCGTCGCCGCGGATGCGCTGGCGGGCGCGGGCCTTGCCCTCGACCACGGGGTTGACGATTTCGAGGTGGGAAGGATTGGCGGCGAGGCGGACCTCGACCTTCTTGCCCGAGGTGGTGGTGAGGATGGACTCGTAGCCGAGGTGGTATTTCACGTCGCCGTCGCCGGCGACGGTGTCGGGGATGTAATTCTCGGAGAACTGCTCGAAGAGGAGGTCGAACGACTTGCGCATGACGCTGCACAGGACGTTGAGGCGGCCGCGGTGGGCCATGCCCATGACGATTTCCTCGACGCCGGCGCCGGGGCAGTGGTCGATGACGGCATCGAGCGCGGCGATGATCGTTTCGCCGCCCTCGAGGGAGAAGCGTTTCTGGCCGACGTATTTCGTGTGGAGGAATTTCTCGAAGAGCTCGGCCTTGTGGACGCGGCGAAGGATGCGGACCTTCTGGGGCTTGGTGAACTTGGGCTGCAGGCGGGTGGACTCGATGCGCTCCTGGAGCCAGCGACGCGCGTCGGTGTCCTGGATATGGGCGTACTCGACCCCGATGTGGCCGCAGTAAGTCTGCTGCAGGGTGGCGATGATGTCGCTGAGCTTCATCTGGGCGCCGCCAAGGTAGGTGCCGGTGTCGAAGACCGTGTCGAGGTCGGCCTCAGTGAGGTTGAACTGCGCCAGCTGCAGGCGGGGCTGCGGGGCGGGCGGGCCGCTGAGGGGATCGAGGTGCGCCTGGGTGTGGCCGAGGGCGCGGTAGGCGTTGATGAGGTAGTGGACGTGGGCCTGCTTGAGGCTGTCCACGATGTTGACCTCGCCGACCTTGGCGGCGGCGGTGGGGGTCAGGTGGCCGCCGGCGAGCGTGAAGCCCTGGAAGAAGGCGCGCCAGGTCGGATCGACGGAGTTGGCGTCGTCGAGCCAGCGTTGGTGATATTCCTCGATGAGCGCGGCATTGGCACTTTCGGAAACGGAAAGGTGATTCATGGAAGGTGAAAGGGATCGCCGCTTGCCTATCACGAAATCGGATAGTAGCTGCGGAAGGTGCAAGGAAGCATCCCGCCGAAATCGAGACAAGTGGATTCCCGGTTCCGCGGGGAGGTGATTCCCGCATTGGTATGGATTTAAACGCTTGGTTAAGATAACTTAATAAAGACCTAAGGTCATGGCTGACACTCAGATCAAAGACGCGCTAATCCGGTTCAACGATGCGATAAAGTCCGCTGATGGGGCTGCCCTCTCGGCGGCCCTGAATGACGTGGAGGCACTGCTGGCGGCGCACCGCGAGGGGATGCACCCGCAACTGCGGCATTTTTTGGAAGGACGCAGCTACGCCAAGGCGCTGGCCTGGCTGGGGGCGGGGGATCAGTTGGCGGCCCGGCCGGCGTCGCCTCCGGGAGGCTGCGGGGGAGGGCACGCATGAGCGCGGAAAAGAAGATTTCCACCGATGGAGGTCAGGGTCTCGGGACCAATCCGTTCGCGGCGCTGAGCGGTTCCGGTTTGCCCCAGGCGGTTCCGGGGCGGGTTGAATCCGGCAAACCGGGGTCAGTGACCCCGGCGACGGCGCCGGCCAAGAATCGCGGGCGCGTGGACATCAAGCGCACGACCGCGGGGCGCGGCGGCAAGACCGTGACGCTCGTCACCGGGTTTGTCGGCATCGGCCTGCCGGAGAAGGAGTCCTTGGCGAAGAAGATGCGTAACGCCTGCGGGTGCGGGGGGACAGTCAAGGACGGCGAGATCGAGATCCAAGGGGACCAGCGCGAGAAGATCGCGCAGATCCTGACCGAGGCCGGATTCCGGCCGGTGTTTGCGGGCGGCTAAGGGCTGGTCGGGCGGGGCCGGATTCGTCTCAGACCACGTCAGGAATGACCCAAGGCGCCCGCTGGGTTTCCTTAAGGTGAAAGCGGGCTCGTTCCAGCACCGTTTCCTGGTCGGCGCCCTCGACCGCAGCGATACCTTCTTGCGCGGCATCGATCTGCAGCCAGGGGCCCAGGGTCAGCGCGTGCTGCTCGAGATCGAGGCCATGCACGCTGAGATGACGTTGCAGGTCGGTGAGCGCATCAAGGGCGGACGGGAATTCCGCCAGCGCCGCGCGGGCGGCGGCGGCGGTGGCGGGCCGACCGACGCGGTGTGAGATGTTGCCGAGATGACACAGCCGGGTGGATTCGTGCCCCGTCAGGATCGGCGCGGCGAGGTCCGCCGTGCGCTGGGAGCGGACAGCGGCCAGGAAATTGGCCAGGTGGGCTTCGCCGCCATCACCGGTGAAGCGCCGGATCTGTTTGCCGTTGGTATCGT
This sequence comes from Lacunisphaera limnophila, assembly GCF_001746835.1. Classification (NCBI taxonomy): domain Bacteria; kingdom Pseudomonadati; phylum Verrucomicrobiota; class Opitutia; order Opitutales; family Opitutaceae; genus Lacunisphaera; species Lacunisphaera limnophila. Next base: position 2,799,747 of record NZ_CP016094.1, read on the forward strand.
AGGCGGCGCTGCCGGTATACCCGCTGAGGAAGCCGCCCTCGCAGATCACGGCGATGCCGTTGGGTCCGCTCATTTTGCGGAACGGGTCCATGTAGTTCACCCCAGGGCGGGCAGGCAGCCCGCGGCCCTCGAAGAGGATGGGCACGCCGGCGCCAAAATCATAGACGGCGAGATGGGTGTTGGGGGTGGTGGCGACATCGTCCACCAGGACATGGCCGCCGAAGCTCATCACGCGCTCCGGGAGTCCGCCCTGGCCGGTGAGGCGGCGGGCGAGGTCGATGACGTGCGGGCCGTTGTTGCCGAGCTCCCCGTTGCCCGTGCGCCAGTCCCAATGCCAGTCGTAGTCGAGGCGGCGGCGCTCGAGCGGCACCATCGGGGTCGGCCCGCAGAACATGTCGTAGTCGAGCCAGTCCGGATACCAGGGCAGGCGCCGGCCGATCGACTCGCGGCGCTTGTAGCAGATTGTGTGGACGTATTTCAGCGCGCCGAGGTGGCCGGCCTGCAGCCAGGCGATGGCCTCGGGCCAGCCGGTGTCGGAGCGGTACTGGGTGCCGGCTTGGACGATGCGGTTGTAGCGGGCCGCGGCCTCGACCATCTTGCGGCCCTCCCAGACCGTGCGGGACACGGGTTTCTCCACGTAAACGTGCTTGCCGGCCTGGCAGGCCCAGATGGTGAGCAGGGCATGCCAGTGGTTGCTGGTCGCGATGACGACGGCGTCGACATCGGAGCGCTCCAGCAGGCGTCGGGCATCGGTGGTGGCGAAGACCGTGATTTCCCGGGCCTTCAGTTTCTCGACCTCGCGGGCCAAGGTGCGGGGATCGACATCGCACAAGGCCACCACGCGCACCCCGGGGAGCGTGAGCAACTGTTTGATGTGCTCGGCGCCCTTGTCGTTGATGCCGATGACGCCGACGCGAATGGCCTCGTTGGCGCCGGCTGGCTGTGACCAAGTCGAGGCGAGCAGGCGGTGGCCCAGCCCGGCCCCAAGGGCCAGCGCGCTGGATTTCAGGAAGTGGCGGCGATCCAGGGTGGGCATGCCGTCATAATTATAATCCAAGTGACCCAAGCAAGAGCGGAGAACCGGCCCGGCGGAATGACGAGGGCGGGCGGCGCCGCAGGCTCAGGCGGCCAGGCCGGCGGCGAGGGCCAGGGCGCTCTTCGCCCGATTCATGATGTAGAGGTGGTAACCCGGAGCGCCGTGGGCGAGGAGATCGCGGATCTGGGACACGGCCCATTCGTTGCCGACTGATTCGAGGATCTCGGGGACCTCATGGGCGGCCTCGAGGCGCTTGATGAGGGTCGCGGGCAGGGTGGCGCCGCACATCTCGGTGAAGCGCTTGATCTGCTTGAGGGACAGCACGGGCATGATGCCGGGCACGATCGGGATGGTGATGCCGCGGGCGCGGCACCGGTCGACAAAGCGGTAATAGACGGCGTTGTCGAAGAAGAGCTGCGTCGTGATGAAAGCCGCGCCGGCATCGACCTTGTGTTTCAGGTTGTCGAGATCGACTTCGAGGGACGGGGCCTCCGGATGTTTTTCCGGGTAGCCGCCGACGCCGAGGCAGAAGTCAGGATGGCGGGCCATGAGCAGGGCAACGAGGTCGCTGCCGTAGCGCAGGCCATCCTGATAGGGTACGAACTCCGTCTGGCCCTTCGGCGGGTCGCCGCGCAGGGTCATGATGTTGCGGTAGCCGCCGGCGTGGAGTTGGTCGGCGACGGCGTGCAACTCGTCGCGCGTGTGCCCGACGCAGGTCAGGTGGGGCATGACGGTGAAGCCGATTTCCTCGCGCAGCAGGCGGCTGACTTGGGCGGTGCGTTCGCGGGTGCTGCCGCCGGCACCATAGGTTACGGAGACAAAGTCGGGCGCGATGCGTTTCAGGGTCAGGGCCGTCTCACGCAGGGCGATGACGCCGGCCTCATCCTTGGGCGGGAAAAACTCCAGGGACCGCAACGGGCGTTGCAGGGAGAACAGGGTGGAGATGGAGGTATCCGGCAGCATGAGAAATCAATACATGCGTATTCGATGATATGTAAAGCCTCGTTTCGAGAGGGGGACTCGGGCGGTCGGGATCAGCCCGGGACGGGTGGGCTGGCGGGGGCGGCTTCGCGGGCCTTTTCGGTCTTGAGGCGGAGCTGGCCGCAGGCGGCATCGATGGCGTGGCCTTTCTCGCGTCGAAGGGTGACCGAGACCCCGCCGTCGAAGAGGATACGGGCGAACTTCTCCTGGCGGGCGAGGCTGGGGCGTTTCCAGGGCAGGCCCTCGACGGTGTTGTACGGGATCAGGTTGACGTGGGCGTGGAGGTCGAAAGCGATGTCGCGGAGCTTCTCGGCTTGGTCGAGCGAGTCGTTGAGCTCCTCGATGAGGATGAACTCGAGCGTGACCATGCGGCCGCGTTTTTCGGAGAACTCGCGGACGGCAGGCAGGAGCTCGGCGAGCGGCCATTTCTTGTTCACCGGCATGATCTGCTCACGGACTTCGTCGGTGGCACCGTGCAGGGAGATGGCGAGGCGGAGGCCGAGGGGTTCGTCGGCGAGCTGCTTGATCTTGGGCACGAGGCCGGAGGTCGAGAGCGTGATGCGGCGGGCGCCGAACCCCAGGCCCCATTCGGCATTGAGGATCGTGAGCGCACGCATGATGGCGTCGTAGTTGTGCAGCGGCTCGCCCATGCCCATGACGACGAGGTTGTCGAAGGAGACGAGCTCGGCACGGGCGCGCGGGGTGCGGTCGTCCTCCTGGCGGCAGACCTGGATGAGCTGGTGCACGATCTCGCCGGCGGAGAGGTTGCGCTTCAACCCGTCAAGGCCGGAGGCACAGAAGCGGCAGCCCATGGCGCAGCCGACCTGGGTGGAGATGCAGATCGTCTTGCGGGAATTTTCCTGGCCGACGCCGAGTTGGGGGGCGCGGATGATGACGGTCTCGATGAGGGATTTGTCGCCCAGCTCAAGCAGGAGCTTGTCGGTGACGTCCTCGGACTGCTTGGTGAGGACGAAGGCGGTGGGTTCGAGGTCGAAGGTGTCGGCGAGCCACGTGCGCAGCGGGACGGAGAGGTTGGTCATCTCGGCCCAGGTGCGGACGCGCTTCTTGTAGAGCCACTCCATGATCTGGCGCGCGCGGAACGCCGGGTGCCCGTGCTGGGTGAGCAGGGCGGTGAGCGAGTCGAGGGTCTCGCCGTGGAGGCTGGGTTTTGCGGGGGTGAACGCCATGGGTGGCAAATTGGACTTGGACAGGATTGGGAGCTTTGCGCAGAGTTCAAGATAAGCATGAATCTCCTGCACCGGCACATCCTCGCGAACGTCTTCCTGACGTGTGCCGCGTCGGTCGGACTGTTCGCGTTCGTGCTGATGCTGGGCAACGCGATGAAGGACCTGCTGGGGCCGATGCTGGCGGGCCAGCTGGCTCTGGAGACAGTCGTCCGGCTCGTGGCGCTGCTGGTGCCCTTCGTGGTGTATTACGCGCTGCCGATGGGCATGCTGACGGGCATCCTGCTCGTGCTCGGGCGGATGTCCTCGGACCGCGAGATCACGGCAATGCGGGCGTCGGGGCTGAGTGTCGCGTGGCTGTCGGCGCCGATCATTTTCCTGGCGCTGCTGGGGGTGGTGTTGTCGCTGCTGATCAACTTCCAATTCATGCCGGTGGCGCGGCTGGCGTATCAGCGCGAGTTTGCGGAGGCGGTGCGGCAGAATCCGCTGAGCTTCATCGTTCCGCGGACCTTCATCCGCGATTTTCCCGGGGTGGTCCTGTACGTGGGCGAGAAGGACGGGGAGAGGCTGAAGGATTTCTGGATCTGGGAACTTGATGGCCAGAACCGCGTGCGGCGCTTCGCGCGGGCGGAATCAGGGCTGCTGGATTACAGTGACGACAACAGCACGCTGGTGCTCACGCTGGAGCGGGCGCAGGTCGAGGTCCGGGACCCGAAGGATCCGGAGAATTTTTCCAAGCACATGATCAGTCCCGGGTCGGACGTGCTGCCGATCGACCTGCCGGTCAGCCGGCTGGCGGGCGACCGTTCGGTGAAGCGGAAGCTGAAGTGGCTGACTTTCCCGCAGCTGCTAGCGGAGTGGGCGCGGCTGAAGCAGCCCGACGCCACGGTGCCGGCGGCGGAGCGGGCCCAGCAGCTCATGCGCGTGCAAATCACGATCCAGGAGAAGGCGGCGATGGCGTTCGCCGTGCTGTCGTTTGCGCTGATTGCGATTCCCCTCGGCATCAAGATTTCCCGGAAGGAAACCTCGGCCAACCTGGGACTCGGGCTGCTATTGGCAATGGGCTACTATTTTGCGACCATCATGGCCGGCTGGCTCGACAACCGGCCGGAGCTGCGGCCTGACTTGATCGTGTGGTTGCCCAATATCGTGTTCCAGGGGATCGGTTTGTGGCTTTTTTATCGGGTGGATCGTTCCTGATCACCTCCGACCTTCAGCTGGTAACTCCCGTCCGTCCTGCGCCGTCTTCCCCCGTGTGTTCCAAGTCAGTCACCTCACATGGTTGAAGAATCGTTCGATTTCGCCGGTTGCCTCGAACGGGTGCGCAGGCGCGACCAGGCGGCCTGCCGGCAGCTTGTGGAGCAGCTTTACCCGCAAGTCACCCGCATCATCCGTTGTCATCTGCCCCGGCGGGTCGCCGAGGAAGATCTTGCCCAGGAAGTATTCATGAAGATGTTCACGCGGCTCGACCAGTACCAGGGGGCGGTGCCATTTCCGCACTGGGTCTCGCGCATCGTGGTCACGACCTGCATCGACCAGTTGCGCGCGCAGAAACGCCGCCCGGAGTACCGGTGGGCTGATCTCCCGGAGAGCCAGGCCGAGGTGTTGGACCACGTGTTGACGGACGAGCGCGACGCCCGGCCGGGTGACGCGCTGGCGGCGCGGGAGCTCGTCGACCGCTTGCTCGGGCAGCTCAAACCCGACGATCAGGTGGTCATCCGGCTGCTGGATCTGGAGCAGAAGACGCTGGCGGAGATCAGCGCGCTCACGGGCTGGAACCAGACCCTGATCAAGGTGCGCGCGTTTCGGGCCCGTCGGAAATTGCAAAAACTTTTTCAGGAACTACAACAGGAGGAGAAGAAATGAACGAATTCGACCAGCAATGGCACAAACTCACCGCGCTCGCGCGCCAGGCCCCGGGCGACCCGGGCGCCGGGCTGCCTCCCGGCTTTGCCACACGGGTAGCGGCGCGGGCGGCCGGGTCGCCGGTCGCCGGGCCCTGGTTTGCGCTTGAGCGTTTCGCCCTGCGGGGGTTCATCGCGGCCGCCGTGTGCGGCGTGGCGGCCGCCGCCTACGGCCTGCCGAGCCTCTCGACCGAACCGATCGACCTTTATGCCACCGGCACGGCCGACACCGTGGCTGATCTGCTGGATCTTTCCTAAATGAACAAACCTTGGAAAATCATCCTCGTGCTGCTTGGCATCTTTGCCGCCGGCGGCGTGACGGGCGGGTTCGTGACCCTGAAGGTTTGTCGCGACAAGATCGCCAACCGGCCGGTGCCCGAGGAATGGGAGCCCAGGCACCTCAAGAAGCTTTCCGACCGGCTTGCCCTTACGCCGGAGCAGCGGGAGCAGCTGCGTCCGATTATCCGCAGCCGCATGGAGGATCTGAACCGGCTGCGCAACCAGTCCATGGGCGAGACCCGCGTAGTGGTCGAGGCCATGCAGCGGGAGATCAACGAAAAGCTGACGCCGGAGCAGCGGATCAAGTTCGCCGACATGAACCGCGAAATGCGCGAGATGCGCGATGCACGTGAGCGCCACGAGCGGGAAAAGAAGGCGAAAGCCGGGCACGCCAAGCCGGGGCCCGAGGGAGCGCCGCCGGCCAAGCCCCCCGCGCCCTGAACGCATGGGCCAACCCGGGGCAGGGCCCCTCGCCGCGGAATTTCCGCGGCTTTTTTATTTTGGTTGAAAGGGCAGGGGTGGGGCGTACGGTCCGCCTTGGCCAGGCGCCATGCATGGGCAGGCGCGTGAACCCCGCCAGGGCCGGAAGGCAGCAACGGTGACGACGTCCTCCCAGTGCCGTGGATTGCCTGGCCACTTTATTTTCGATCCTGGATTCCTGATTTCCAGCGGCACGGCCCGAGCGGCGAGGTCAAACTGAACATCAGGCTCGCCTTTCTGTTTTTCTGACCTCTGATTTCCGGCTTCGCGCATGTCCGGCTCCTACCAAGTCATCGCCCGCAAGTGGCGTCCGCAGACCTTCGACGACGTCGTCGGGCAGGACCATGTGGTGCGGACGCTCAAGAACGCCATCGCCCGCAACCGGATCGCGCACGCCTACCTGCTGGTCGGCCCGCGCGGCACGGGCAAGACGAGCACCGCGCGCATTTTCGCCAAGGCACTCAACGCCGCGGGCGGACCCAACGCCGATTTTGACCCCGCCGATCCGATCGCCACCTCCATTGCGGAGGGCCGGTGCCTCGATGTGATCGAGTTCGACGCCGCGTCGAACACCCAGGTAGACAAAGTGCGCGAGTTCATCATCGACACCGTCGCCTACGCGCCCGCCGAGGGGCGGTTCAAGGTCTACATCATCGACGAGGTACACATGCTCTCGGCCGGCTCGTTCAACGCGCTGCTCAAGACGCTGGAGGAGCCCCCGGCGCACGTGAAGTTCATCTTCGCCACGACCGATCCCCAGAAGATGCCGGCCACGGTCATCTCCCGGTGCCAGCGGTTCGACCTCAAGCCGATCCCGACCGAGCTGATCGTGCAGCGGCTGAAGAAGATCGCCGGCAGCGAGAAGATCAAGGTGAGCGACGCCGCCCTGGCCAGCATCGCGCGCATGGCCGATGGCGGCATGCGCGACGCCCAGTCCATTTTTGACCAGATGATCTCCTTCTGCGGCGCCGAGATCGGCGAGGCGGACGTGCTGGATGTCTACGGCCTGGTCTCGGCGGCCAAGATCGCCGAGCTCGGCGCGGCGCTCGCGGCGGGCCAGCACAAGAAGATCGTGGCGATCGTGGACGATTGCGACGAGAACGGCCGTGATCTTTACCGGTTGCTCGTGGACCTGCAAACCCACCTGCAGGGCGCGTTGCTAGATTCGATCGCCAAGGGCGGCCAGAGCGAGGTCCTCGGCACCCCGATGACCACCGAACAGCTCACGCGCCTGCTGGACGGGCTGCGCGAAGGGGAGAACGCCGTGAAGCACGGCCTGTCCGAGAAGGTGAATTTCGAGGTGGCGCTGCTCAAGGCCGTCGAGGCCAGCCGCGCCCGGGCGATCGACAGCCTGATCCGGGAGATCGCCACGCTGGCCGACGGCCTGCCCGCCGACGGCTCAAAAAAAAACGACTGACGCGGCCGGCTGAGACGCCGACGGCCGAGGATGCCGGAGCGCGGCCGGGGGACGGGGACGCGGCGGCGCCGGTTGCCGATGCCCCGCTCGGGCCCACCTCCGAGGAAGAAGCGGCGTTCCTGGCTCAGGAGCGGGAAATGGGCATCGTGACCCCCGCTCTGACGCACACGGAAAACGTGCCGGAGGAAAAGGGCGACCTGCCGCCGATGGACGACCTGGTGAAGCGGATCCCGATGCCGGCCCGCGACCTGATGGAGGAGCTGTTCCGGGCGAAATTTGTGACCGTGAAACGGATCCCGCAATCTGCGCTCAAGTGAGCTCCTAACCAACGGGCCAGGTGTCGCCGATCGGGGCGAGGCCGTGATGCGGGTGGAGATACAGGTAGGTCTGGGCTGAGCTGGCGGGCGAGGGTGGGGCGAGCAGGACGTCGACGCGTTCGTAGAGACCTTCGTCGAGGCCTTCGAGCCGGTCGAGCTCGGCCAGACAGGCGTCGTCCACGGTCCACAGTTCGCCCGTTACCCCAAGGGTGTCGCCCGGGGCTCGGACCATGCCGGGGTAGTCGCCGAGCGAGTAGAGGATGAAGCCGGGCTGGGTGCGCGCGGGACCGATATAAACCTGGCCCGCGAGAAAATGGTGGTTCGAGCCCCCGCGTTTCAGCGTGCCGTAAACGAAGAGCGTGGTCATGCCCCGAGTGCCTCGACGACGAGGGCGGTGATGTTGTCCCGGCCCGAACGCTCGAGCGCGGCATCGATCAGCCGCTGGGCCACGGGCCCAGCGCCGGGGGTGCGGATGATCTCGTCAAGGTGACGGTCCCACAGGCCGTCGATGAGGCCGTCGGAGCAGATGAGAAAGCGGTCACCGGGGACGCAGGGCAGGACGCCCAGCTGGGGTTCGATGATCTGGTGGCCGGCGCCCAGGGCCTGGTTGAGGGCGTTGCGGCCGGGGTGGTCGCGGGCTTCGCGTTCGTTGAGCTGGCCGTTGCGGCGGAGCCAGCCCACGTGGCTGTGGTCCTGGGTCAGCTGGATGATGCCGCCGGCGGCGGGCAAGTGATAGATCCGGCTGTCCCCGATGTGGCCGAAATAGAGCCAGCCGGGGGTGACCCAGGCGAGACTGAGCGTGGTGCCCATGCCGCGGCATTCCTCGTACGACTGGCCGAGTTTGAGCAGGTCGTAGTGGATGGCCTTGAACAGCTCCGCCAAGGTGAAGTCATATTGGCTGGCCGGGCCAGGCGCGGCGGGGCGGAAGCCGCGGGGCATGAGCTTGGTGATCTTGTCGACCGTGATGCGGCTGGCGAACTCGCCCGACTTGGCCCCGCCCATGCCATCGCTGACGGCGAAGACAAAATCCGTCTTTGCCCAGGAGGCTTCGCCGTTCTTGCCCAGGTAGTGGACCTCCTGACCGTCGAAGGTGAGGGCGAGGAAGGTGTCCTCGTTGTTGGTGCGCACCTTGCCGACATGGGAGAGGCCGGACCAGCGCAGGGCGGGCGGTGGCGGGGTGGCGATTTCGTCCAGCAGGGCGGCGAATTCAAAATCGATGATGCAGAAGCGCCCGTCTTCCTTGCGATACGTGATGTTGCGGATCTCCGGGTCGTCGTGCCGGACCCCGAAGGTTTCCAATTCTCGGAACAGTTCCTGGAGCCGCTCGGGACCGATGTGGTCCACCCGGGCCCCGCAGTTGGTGGTGGTCATGTTCAGCGTGGCCGGATCGGCGGTGATCAGGCGGGGCACGAAGCCGCAGCCGCGCTGTTCCAAGTGCCGCAACACCCTGACCTCGTTGGCGAACCGGGCGTAGGCTTGGTGCCCCCGGAAAGTCTTGTGGACCTGGCCATCGTAGCCAATCCGGACGAGCGCGCGTTTGGTATCCTTGACCTCGTGCATGGTGGTGAAGCCGTAGGATTTACCGCACTTTTGCCCGACGCAAGGGGCGAGTGGCGCACAGGGTCATCGGCTCTGGCATAAGGCTAAATAGCACTTCCCTCTGGCATGTAAGGTGCTTTTTGTCCGCAGTATGGTGTCGCGGCTTACCGTTGGCTCCGTTTTCGTCGTCACGGAATTCTTTCACGCCATACGTCCAAACCTCAAACAAACTCATCCGATCCATGGCCAAATACAAACTGGAATACATCTGGCTCGACGGCTACACGCCCCTGGCGAGCCTCCGCAGCAAGACTCAAATCAAGGAATACGCCAGCTTCCCCGCGCTCACCGATCTGCCCGCCTGGGGCTTTGACGGCAGCTCGACGCAGCAGGCGGAGGGCAAGAGCTCCGACATCGTGCTCAAGCCGGTGGCGGTCTTCCCGGACAGCACCCGCAAGAACGGCGTGCTCGTGATGTGCGAGTGCTTCCAGCACACCGGCGTGGCCAGCCCGTCGAACTCCCGCGCTACGATCCCGGATGATCCGGACACCTGGTTCGGCTTCGAGCAGGAATATTTCTTCTACAAGGACGGTCGTCCCCTCGGTTTCCCGGAGGGTGGCTATCCCGCGCCGCAGGGCCCGTATTACACCGGTGTCGGCTACAAGAACGTGGGCTGCGTCGCCCGTGAGATCGTCGAGAAGCACATCGATATCTGTTTGGATGCCGGCATCAACCTCGAGGGCATCAACGCCGAGGTCGCCAAGGGCCAGTGGGAGTTCCAGATCTTCGGCAAGGGCTCCAAGAGCGCCGCCGACCAGATGTGGGTCGCCCGCTATATCCTGACCCGCCTGGCCGAGACCTACGGGATCGACATCGAATGGCGCTGCAAGCCCATCCTGGCGCCCTTCCAGCAGCCCCTCGATTGGAACGGCTCCGGCATGCACGCCAACTTCTCCACGAAGTTCATGCGTGAAACCGGCGGCAAGGAGTACTTCGAGAAGCTCATGGAAGCCTTCAGCAAGAACTGCAGCGAGCATATCGCCGTCTACGGCCCGGAGAATCACCTCCGCCTCACCGGCCTGCACGAGACGCAGTCCATCGACAAGTTCAGCTACGGGGTCGCCGATCGCGGCGCCTCGATCCGTGTCCCCCACAGCTTCGTCAACAGCGGCTACAAGGGCTACCTCGAGGACCGTCGTCCGAACTCCGCCGCCGACCCGTATCTCGTGGCCGGCCGGATTCTCAAGACGATCCAGTCCGTCCCGACCAAATAAGCGCAGGGTTTCCCTGGCTCTTCCCTTCAGCCGCCCGGCCATGTGCCGGGCGGCTTTTTTGTGGCTCCCCGCGGGCAAGCCGTATTCAAAGCGGACCGCATGACCGTGCCGGCCCAACCCCGCAGCCCCACCGCCTCACGTATGAGCGGGGGCTCGAATGGGCCGTGGTGGTCGGACTGGCGCTGACTCTGGCTTGGACGACTCTCTGTCTGGGCGGGTATCTGGCCGGCACGATGGTGTGGACCGCCGGTGCGGTGGGCACGCTCACGGTCTTGGGTGGAATCGGGTGGATGGCCGGTCGCGGCCCGGGGCCGCGCACGCTCCATCTGGCGTGGTTGATCCCGCTGCCCTTCCTGTTGTACGCGCTGGCGAGCACCGTCTGGGTGGCGCCCGCGCCCTGGCTGGCGTGGCGCGAGTGGCACCTGTGGTTCCAGGCCTGGCTGGTGTTCGGCCTCGTGTTGCATTGCGGGTTGGGGCGGGCGCAAACCTGGACGCTGGTCGGCACGCTCGCGTTGCTGGTACTGGTGGGTACGGGCATGGCCGCTTATCAGCGGTTCGTCGATCCCACCTGGATGATGCTGGGACGGACCCAGGCGGCGCAGTTTGTCGGGCGATCGGCGGGCATGTTTGGCATTCCCAATAGTTTCGCGGGGTTGATCGGTTTGCTGCTCCCGGTCTGTCTGGTGCTGCTTTTTTCCCGGGTGGTGCGACCGGCCGCGAAGATCCTATGTGCCTGGCTGGCGTTGCTGCTTTTGTTTGCCTTGGTCCTTACGGGCAGCCGGGGTGGGTGGATCGCCCTCGGCCTGGCCCTGTTGGCCTGGCCCTTCCTCGGAACTGGCGACTGGCGCCGCCGGGTGTGGGGCGGGCTGGCCGGCCTCGTGCTGGCGGCGTCGGCCTTTGGCTTGCTCCACCGGTATAGTGATGAAGCGAGGCAGCGACTTGAACCGTTGCTGGACGGCCGGCTCGAGGCCAGCCGTCCGATTCTCTGGCGGGCAGGTTGGCAGATGTGGCAGGAGGCACCGTGGTTGGGCCGCGGGGCGGCGTCGTACAACGTATTGTTCGAGCAATATCGTCCGCGCGGATTTCACGACGAACCGCGATGGGCGCATAACGACCACCTGAATACGCTCACCGATTACGGGCTCGTCGGTTTTGCGTTGTGGGCGGGTGGGGGGGCGGTGCTGCTTTGGCGCGGTGGACTGGCCATGCGCCGGGCGCGACGCGAGGGCCGGGGGGGCGACCTCCTGCAACACTGGCGCTGGCGGCTGGGTCTGTTGCTGGGCCTCATGGCCTTCGGGCTGCACCTCGGCGTGGACTTTCACACGAAGATTCCCGCCCTGATCCTGGCCGCCGCGGTGATTTCCGCGCTGCTCGTCCGCGATGACCCGGCGTGGCGGCGCCCGTGCCGACCGGTTATGGCGGTGGCGGGCCTGGCCCTGCTGCTGGGCGGGGTGATTTTCTGGAGTGGGACCAGGGCGATACCGGCTTACCGGGCGGAAGATCTGCGGAGCGAGGCCCGGCGCAGCATTGATCGGTTTGCCCGGACGGGCGAGGGGGAGTTGCGCCGCCTGATTCCTGCGGCCAAGGCGGATTTTATCCGCGCGGTGCGCATCGATGCCGCCAACGGCCAGGCATGGTCGGATCTGGCCTATGCCACGGTGCAAGGCTGGCACGCGCAGGGTGGCGATTTGGTGACCTTGGGCCGGTATGCCGAATTGGCGGCGGATGAGGCGCTCGACCGCTGTCCCTTGATCGCGGAATTCTGGGTGCGAAAAGCCGTGGCCCTCGATATCCAGCGCGGCCGCCCGGAGACGGAATCCTGCTACCGGCGCGCCTTGGAACTGGCCCCGAACTTTGCCGGCTGGTGGTTCTACTATGCCTATCATTTACAGGCTTTTCCCAATAAAAAGGCCGAGGCTTTGGCCGCCGCCGAGAAGGGATTAACTCTTGACCGGTATTATCGCGGCGGAGAGGCTCTTCAGCAGCAGATACTCAGGCGCCGCTAACCGAAATCCGACGAGGCTTATGAAAATCTCCGCATTGTTCCGTTTCCTGTCTGTTGCATTTGTTGCAACCGCTTTGTCTTTGAGCGTCCACGCCCAGACAGAGCCCGGTCAGATCCTGGCCGCCAAGGTCGAGGGTCAGGTTCTGAAGGTGGCCGCGGATGGCACGAGCAGCCCGCTCGTGGCGGGGACGAAACTCGCCGAGACCGACACCATCACCACGGCCAAGAATTCGAGCGTGGTGCTGGTGTTCATGAACGGTTCCTCCGTCAAGCTGGGGCCCGAGTCACGGCTGGCCATCGATGAATTCAAGATGGATCCGTTGGCCGAGGACATCGAGCCTTCGAAACTCCAGGCCGAGCCGTCCGTTTCGAAAACCACGCTTAACCTTTCCTACGGTGAGATGGTCGGCGACGTGAAGAAACTGAACACCTCCTCGAGCTATTCCATTAAGACACCGGTCGGCGCGGCCGGTATCCGCGGCACGATTTACCGCGTGGTCTTCCGGCCCACCTCTGACGGCAAGGCCTTCTTCACCGTCCAGACGGCCGAGGGCCGCGTGGTGATGGAGGGGGTCACGGCGGGTGAGATTCCGATCGAGGCCGGCAAGGAAGTCGTGGTGGAGATCGATGTGCCCGACGTCCCGGGTGGCGAAGCGGCTGCGCCCGTCGTGGTGACCCAGGATATTCCGGCGGCCACCTCGGCTCTAATCGCCACCGAGGCGCAGACGATCACCCAGACCGTGCAGGCCACCACCTTCACGCCGACCCCGCCCGAAACTCCCACGCCGCCCCCGGCTACGCCGGCCGAGACGCCGGCGGAGACGCCACTGGCGCCGGTGATCCCGCCGACTCCGCCGGGGCCGGACCTCACCCCCGGGGCCTGAGCAAAGGCCCACGGCTGACTTTCGCACCCGGTGCCCAGGCACCGGGTGTTTTTTTTGCCGTCCTGAATCTGCTTTAATTCAACCTGACCGACATTACTGTCCGCGCTCGTGGCGCAGCCCAAAAAGAGATTCGATTGGAAAGTCCTGCTCCTGCTGCCCGTGCCGCTGCTGTGGGGCTGGCTCGATACCACGGGTGACTTGCAGCGCCTGGAGAATTTGTTCCTCGACCAGCGTTTTCGTTTTCGCGGCAACCTGGCCGCCCCGGTCAAGATTTTCTACGTGGATGTGGACACCCGCGCGGTCCAGCGGATCGGGGAGCGCCCGTGGAACCGCGCCCGTTTTGCCGAAGCCGCGCAGTATCTGTATGAACACGGCGGGGCCAAGTCGGTCGGGTTCGATTTTGTCTTTTCCGCTTACGGACACTCGGAACTCGTCAACAAGGACGAGGCGACCAAGGGCAACCTCGTGATGGCCCGGGTGGCCCGCAAATACCCGCAGACCATCCTCGCGGCGCAATACACCCGCGGCGAGTCGGCGACGAGCACGGCGGTGCTGCGCGACATGCCCTTGCGGCGGCATGGCTTTACCGACCGGGAGAAAAACGCGGCGCCCGAACTACCCCAGTATCCCATCATGGGTTCGACCCTGACCGCCTCCTGGGGTACGATCGGCCTGATTGATCACGATTCCGAACTGGCCGGCGACAACACCCCGCGCTGGGCGGTGATGTTCACGGAAACCGCCACGACCAACTTCTGGCACCTGGCGTTGCAACTCGCCTGCCTGGAACTCGGGGCGCCGCCCGGCTCGGTCCGGCGGACCGGTGATTTTCTGGAAATCGTGGCCAAGGACGGGGCGGTGCTGCGGCGCATCCCGCTCACGCACCAGCAGCTCGTGGAGATCAACTGGTTCTCGGAGTGGGACAACCAGGTCTATAATCCGCGCAGCAGCATGGCCGACGTGCTGATTGCGGGTGAAATGCTCAAGACTGGCAATGAGGCGGAGCAGGCCCAGGCCCGGGAGTATTTCCAGCGTTTCGTCGGCGCCACGGTGCTGGTCGGGCCGGTCGACCCCCTGTTGCAGGACCTGGCCTCGACCCCGTTCGATTGGGATCCCGTGCCCAAGGTCGGCATGCACGGCAACCTCATCAAGACCATCATCGCGGAGAAATACCTGCAACGCACCCCGCCCTGGGTGATGTGGGTCTCGGTGTTCGGCCTCTCCTTCGTGGTGACGGGGTTCGCGGTGTCGGGGGGCGCCCGCAGTCTCTTCGCCAAGGTGCTGGCCCTGCTGGTCCTGGGGGCGTTCGCGATGGTCTGCTTCTACCAGTTTTCCGAAAGCCATCTCATCCTTCCGATGGCGGCCCCGCTGGGCGCGGCCTTTTCCACGGGCTTCATCGCCACCCTGTGGCAGCTGGTGCAGGAGGAGCGGCAGAAGGGTCGCATCAAAAACATGTTCGGCACCTACCTCGCGCCCGAGCTCGTCAACCGGATGGTGGAGTCCGAGTCGGATCCGCAGCTCGGCGGGCACGAGGAAGTCATCACCGCGTATTTCTCGGACATCCAGTCGTTCTCGACGTTTTCCGAGCTCATGCCGGCCTCCCAGCTGGTCGACCTCATGAACGAGTACCTCACGGTGTGCACCGACATCGTGCAGGAGGAGAAGGGGACGCTCGACAAATACATCGGCGATGCCGTCGTCGCCATCTACGGCGCGCCGTTGCCCGTGCCCGACCACGCCTACCGGGCCTGCGTGGCCACCATCCGCGTGCAGAAGGGCATCGAGGAGCTGCGCAAAAAATGGCGGAGCGAGGGCCAGAAGTGGCCGCCGATCGTTCACTACCTGCGCGCCCGCCTCGGCCTCAATACCGGGTCGGCCATCATCGGCAACATGGGTAGCCGCTCCCGCTTCAGCTACACCATGATGGGCGACAACGTGAACCTGGCCGCCCGCATGGAGTCGGGCGCCAAGTCGCTCGGCGTGTACACCATGATCACCGAGGCGACCAAGCTGGAGTGCGAGAAGCACGGCGGCGACAAGGTCGTGTTCCGCTTCCTCGACAAGATCGTGGTGAAGGGCCGCACGCTGCCCGTGCCCGTCTACGAGGTGATCGGGCTGCGTGACGAGGTCAGCCAGGCGACCTTTGATTGCCTCGGCCTCCATGCGCAGGCGGTGGCGTGTTACCTTCGGCAGGACTGGGATGGAGCGCTGGCCTTGTTCGGCCAAAGCGCGGCGCTCGAGCCTTACCAGCCCAGCAAGGCGCATTACATCGAGAGCAACCCGTCGCTCATCATGACCGAGCGCTGCCTGTATTTTAAGAAACACCCGCCGGCGCCCAACTGGGACGGGGTGTTCACGATGAAGGAGAAGTGAGGGGGGGGCGGCGGATTCCAGCCAAACAAAAAGCCGCGTCAGGTGACGCGGCTCGAAAGGAAGGGGGCGGATGAGCCGGCGCTTACTTCAGCGCGGCGAGGTAGTTCGCCTCGGCGGCGTCCCAGTCGACCACGTTCCAGAAGGCGGCGATGTAGTCGGGGCGGCGGTTCTGGTAATTCAGGTAGTACGCGTGCTCCCAGACGTCGAGGGCGAGGACGGGCTTGCCCTCGATGCCGGCGACGGCCTTGCCCATGAGCGGGCTGTCCTGGTTGGCGGTGGAGCCGACGGCGAGCTTGCCGCCGTTGACCACGAGCCAGGCCCAGCCGGAGCCGAAGCGGGTGGCGCCGGCCTTGGCGAAGTCTTCCTTGAACTTGGCGAAGCCGCCGAGTTCGGCGTCGATCGCCGCGGCGAGCTTGCCCTTGGGGGCGCCGCCCTTGCCGGGGCCGAGGATGGTCCAGAAGAAGAAGTGGTTGCTGTGGCCGCCGGCGTTGTTGCGCACGCCGCCGCGGATGGCCTCGGGGACCTTGGAGAGGTCGGCGATCAGGACGTTGACGTCGAGGGCCGCGAGCTCGGCGTGGTCCTTCAGCAGGTTGGTCGCGTTCGTGATGTAAGCCTGGTGATGCTTGCCGTGATGGATCTCCATCGTCTTCGCATCGATGTGCGGCTCGAGGGCGTTGCTGGCGTAGGGCAGGGGGGGGAGTACGTAGGCCATGATGTTCGTGGGTTGAAGTTGAGTTAAGTTGCACGGCGGCAAGGCGGCGTCAACTGCCGGCCTTGTCATCGGAGCGGGGTGGGAAAGTGGGAGAAAGGCGCGGTGCAGAGACCTCGCCCTGCACTCAATCCTCGGACCGCTTGAGCTTGAAGTATGCCTGGATCAGCTCGAGGCAAGGTTGCTCCAGCAAACCGCGGCTGATCTCGAGGTGGTGGTTCACCTGAGGGAGGGTGTTCAGGTCGGTGGCGCCGCCGAGGCAGCCCATTTTCGGGTCGGACACGGCGAAGACCACCCGCTTGACCCGGGCCATAAGCGAGGCACCCGCACACATGGGGCAGGGTTCCTTGGTCACGTAGAGGGTGGCTTGATTGAGCCGCCAGTCCCCGATGGCTTGGGCGGCCTGGCCCAGGGCGAGAATCTCGGCGTGGGCCGTCGGATCGCGGGTGCTGTCGCGCTGGTTATGGGCGGAAGCGATCACCTCGCCGCCCAGCTCGATGATGGCCCCGATGGGCACCTCGTCTTCCCGCCAGGCATCCAGGGCCTGGTTGTAAGCCAGCCACATATAAAACTCGTCGTTTCGCTCCAGCTGCGACGGGAAGACCTTCGGAAAAGGGCAGGGCGGGGCGGAGCGGGAGGGTTGGACCATGGGAAGACGGCTAAAACGATAGCCTTGACTTAGGCGCGGGAGTGCGGTGTTACAACAGCTTTTAAACCATCTGCATGCAGCAATTCTCCGTTTCCCTTAACCACTATGTCTGACGGCAAAGCGATTGAAGTCGAAGGCAAGATCATCGCCGTCCTCCCGGGAACGATGTTTCGCGTGCAACTGGACAACGGCCACATCGTGCTGGCCCACATCTCGGGCAAGTTGCGCAAGCACTTCATCAAGATCGCCGCGGGCGACAAGGTGAAGATGGAGATGAGCCCCTACGATTTGGACAAGGCCCGCATCACGTTCCGCCTCCGCGATGTGAACGCCCCGCCGCCGCCGCCCCCGGGTGCGCGCCGGAACAACCGCCGCTGAGTCAGTCGCGCGGCTGCGAGCATGAAAAAGCCGCGTCCCGTATCGTCCGTCAAGGGACCACCCATGCCCCCGGCCCCGGCCGGCTTTGCCGACGGCATCGACGATTTTCTGGCCTACATCGAGCTGGAGAAGGGCCTGGCGCGCAATACGGCCAAATCTTACGAGAACGACCTGCGCCAGGCCGCGCACTGCCTCAAGCGCCTGGGCGCGGGGCAATGGACCAAGGTCACCCCGCAGCACCTCGCCGGCTGGCTGCACTGGCTGAGCGACGAGGATTTCAGCGAGTCCAGCCAGGCCCGCAAGCTGGCGGCCATCCGCATGCTGTTCCGGCACCTGGTCCGCCAGGGCCAGCGGCCGGATGACCCGGCGGCGCTGCTCAGCGGCCCGAAGTTCCGGCGCAAGCTGCCGCAGACGCTATCGCGCGGCGAAATGGAGCGCCTGCTCGCGGCTCCTGCGGGCGGCGATGCGTATGCCGTCCGCGACCGGGCGATGTTGGAACTGTTTTATTCGAGCGGCCTCCGCATCTCCGAGCTTTGCGGCCTCTCCCTGCAGCAGGTGGATCTGGAAAACGGTTTCGTGCGCGTTTTTGGCAAGGGATCGAAGGAACGCGTGGTGCCGCTGGGCGGCCAGGCCCGGGACGCGGTGCAGACTTACCTCCTCTCCGCGCGGCCCCGCCTCGTGAAGCCGCGCACCGGCAGCGAGCTGTTCATCAGCGAGCGCGGCAAGGCCATCTCGCGCAAGACGCTTTGGGTGATCGTGAAAAACAGCGCCAGGCGCGCGGGCATCGAGAAACCGGTGAAGCCCCACCTGCTGCGGCATTCCTTCGCCACGCACCTGCTCGGCGGCGGGGCCGACCTACGCGCCATCCAGGAAATGCTCGGCCATGCCAGCATTGGCACCACGCAAATCTACACCGCGGTCGAATCCTCGCGCCTGCTCGACCAGCACGCGAAGCACCACCCGCGGAATAAGCGGGGCGGGAAGTAGGGCCGGTCTTCGACCGGCCCCGCCGAGCGTGAAATCGAGCCAGCCGGAGACTGGCCCTACCTCGCGGCTACCCCAGCTTCTGCTTAAAGAACGCCACCGTGCGTTCCCACGACAGCTGGGCGGCCGCCTGATCGTAGCGGGGCGTGGTGTCGTTGTGGAAGCCGTGGTTCACCGCGGGATAGAAATGGGCCTCGTGGGCCACCCCCGCCGCCTTCAAGGCGGTCTCGTAATCGGGCCAGCTGGCGTTCACGCGGGTGTCGAGTTCAGCGAAATGCAGGAGCAGGGCCGCCTTGATCTTCGGCACGTCGGTCAGCGTCGGGGCGCCGCCGTAATAGGGCACCGCGGCTTTCAATCCGGGCAGGCGGCAGGCGAGGGTGTTGGACATCCAGCCGCCAAAGCAGAAACCGACGACCCCCAGCGAGCCGTTGCAGTCCGGATGGGACTGCAGGAAATTCGCGCCCGCCACGAAATCCTCGGTGATCTTGTTGCGGTCGAGCTTTGCCTGCTGGGCGCGGCCTTCGTCGTCGTTACCCGGATAACCGCCGACCGGCCACAGCGCATCGGGCCCGAAGGCCACGAAGCCGGCCAGAGCAGCGCGGCGGACCACGTCCTCGATATAGGGATTCAGGCCGCGGTTCTCGTGCACCACGAGGATGCCCGGGAGCCGGCCGGTGGCGCCGGCGGGCTTGGCGAGGAGGCCGCGCATCTCCCCGCTGCCATCGGGCGAGGGATATTTCAGGTAAGCCGTGGTCACGCGGGCATCCTCGGCGGGAACCTGGGCGGCGAAGACATATTTGGGGCTGAGCATCTCCAGCAGGGCCGCGGCGGTGAGGCCGCCGACGGCGAACTTGCCCGCCCGTTCCAGGAAGACCCGGCGGTCAATCTGGCCGTGGACGTAATAATCGTAGAGGTCGAGCAGCTCCTGCTCGAAGTGGGTGGCGTTTTTGCGATCCATGGGCGTGGTGATCAGGGGTTGGGGCGGAGCAGGCCGTGGGCCATCTCCGGCCGGGGGATGCCGTCAGAGGGTGCACCGGTCGGCAAAAAGTGCAATCGTCCGCGCGTCGCAGACTCACCGATCCCACCAGAGCGCAGCGGGCCAGGCATAGCTGCCGGGCTTGATGAAAAACGCGGGTCCGTCGCCGCCGATGGGTGCCAATACGGCTACGTCCCCGATCACCTGCGTGGCGCTCAGCCGGGTCCAAGGCAGGGCGTGCAGAATCGCCGCCGCGGTCGCGCCCCCCTCGATCATCAGGCGGGTCACCCGGGTTGCCCCGAGGACGCGGAGGACAGTTTGGGTCAGCTGGTCAGACAGGACGGCCGGTGGTTGGGCCTGGCTGGCGGGTCCGTCCCCGATGCCGAGCAAGACGGTACCTTTGGCCGCCAACGCCTGCGCAATCGCGGAGGAGTCGTGCGGCAGTGAGAATCCCGGGACGCCCTGCGTGGCGGCTTCCCGGCTGCGCTGGGACCAGGCCGCGGTGCTGCCACAAACCAGGAGCGTCGGTCCCGCGGCGGGAGCGGCCACGGGAGCGGGGGCCGGGGGGCTTGTCCGGAGGATAAGCAATGCGGTGAAGAAGTCGGCCCCGCCCACCGGGAGGGTGGCCGAATCGACGGCGGTGGCCTGTTGCAACACTTCGTCGGGCGAGCCGATATCGGGAATCTTCAGATCGTTTCGGTCGCCATCGAGCAGATCAACGACCCGGGAGGTGGTGCGCGGATGAGTGGGATCATGCGCGAAGCTCGTCTCGTGCAGGGGCCGGCCGGCCACAAAATAAAGACCGTCGCGAATGACCCGGTCACGCGAGGGATTGGCGGGCACGAGCAGAAGGCGGGTCAGGCCAGTCGCCTGCACGACGGCACGGGCCTCGGCCAGCACCGAGCCGCGCAGCACGGAGTCGCATTTCTTGAAAATCCAGTCGGGGCGGGCGGCGGCGACGGCGGTGGCAATGACGGACACGCGCCGGGCGGCTGCGTCGGCCGGCAGCAGCCGGGTGTCGGTATCGACGCAGAGGACGGCCGCCTCGGTGGCGGGATGGAAGACCGATTGCACTTCCGCCGTCAGCCCCCGTAGCCGTGCGATCCCGGCCAGTTCGGCGGCGCCGCTCAGGTCGTCTGCCAGGACGACGATCATGCTTCGGGTGCGCTGAGCCGGGCGGCGAGCCGCACCGCCTCGATCAGGCTGTTGGCGCTGGCCTGACCCTGCCACGCGATGTCGAAGGCCGTGCCGTGGTCCACGCTGGTGCGGATGACGGGCAGACCGAGGGTGGTGTTGATGGCGGAGTCGAAGGCCAGGGCCTTGAGCGGAATATGGCCCTGGTCGTGATACATGCAGATGAACGCGTCGGTGGCCTGGCGGCGCCGGGGGAGAAAGGCGGTGTCCGGAGGGAGCGGGCCCTCAATCTGCAGACCTTGGGCGCGGGCGGCCTCGATGGCCGGCAGGATGAAGCGTTCCTCCTCGCGCTGGCCGAAGAGGCCGTGTTCGCCGGCATGTGGATTCAGGCCGCAGACCACGAGCCGGGGAGCATGGCCGCGGATGCGTCGCATGGCGACGGCGGTGAGCTCGATGACGTCGAGGATGCGTCGCACGCTCAGCAGGCCGGGCACCTCGTGATAGCCCACATGCACGGTGGCAAAGCTGCAGGTGAGCTCGGGTGAGGTGAGCATCATGCAGGAGCGCGGTGCCTGCATGCGCTCGGCGAAGATTTCGGTGTGGCCGGGATACTTGTGGCCGGCGGCGTGCAGGGCCTCCTTGTTCAGCGGACCCGTCGCGACGGCGTCCACCTGGCCGGCGAGGCCGGCCGCAATGCTGGCGAGGACATAGCGGAACGCGGCATCGCCACAGCGGGTGTCCACGCGGCCGGGGATGAGGGTGGCCGCATCCAGGCAGCGCAGGTCAAGCACGGTGGGCACGACCGGCGCGGCGAGTTCCGTCACCACCGGGGCGGTGAAGGGAAGATGCAGTTTTTCGGCCACGCGACGCAGCACCCCGGCATCGCCGAAAACGACCGGGGTGCAGACCTCGGCCAGAGTGGGCTCGAGCAGGAGGCGGAGACAGATCTCCGGGCCGATGCCGGCGGGGTCGCCTAGGGTGACGGCGATGCGAGGAAGGCGGGCGGGGCGCATGCGGGGGGAGCAGCAGGAGACGGCAGTGTCGGCCGGCTGCCAATCCCAAACCCCGCGGCGGGAAATTGGTTTGTTCGCCCCCGCCCCCGCTGCCATGGATGAGTCATGAGCGATTCGACCAAACTGGCGGTGGTAACGGGAGCGAGTGCAGGCATCGGCCGGGAGATCGCCGTCACGCTGGCCCGACACGGTTGGGATGTGGCGTTTTCGCATCTGGGGGAACAGGCGGACGCCGTCGAGACGGAGAACCTCATCCGGGCGGTGGGGCGGCGAACTTTGTCCGTGCGAGGCGATGTCGGGGTGAAGGACGACGTTTGGGCTTTTTATGCGTCGGTCGAAAACGCCTTCGGCCGGGCGCCGGATGTCTTGGTGAACAATGCCGGCATCCAGACCTGGGCGCCGTTGCTCGAGCTGGCCGAGGCGGATTGGGACCGCGTGATCCGGACGAATCTGAAGGGCTGTTTTCTGAACACCCAGCGGGCGGCGCAACGGATGATCCAGCACGGAATCCGGGGGGCGATCATCAACATCGGCTCGGCGTGCAACCAGATCGCCTTTCCCCGGCTGGTGGACTACACCGCGTCGAAGGGCGGCATCGAGCAATTCACGAAGGTGTCGGCGCTGGAGCTCGGGCCGCACGGCATCCGGGTGAACTGCGTGGCCCCGGGGGCGATCGAACACGAGCGCACGAAGACGGAGGCGCCCGACTACGCGAAGCATTGGGGTGAGATCACGCCCCTGCGCCGGGTGGGGACGACTGTGGATGTGGCCAAGGCCGTGCATTTCCTGGCGACGGCGGAGGCGGATTTTATCACGGGCCAGACGCTGTTCGTGGATGGCGGCGCGTTCTCTGTGCCGAATTGGCCGGCCAGCTATGCCGCGCGCTGACCGCGGGCGGGATCAAAACTGCCGGGCGATGGCCTCGACGGCAGCGTGCAGGTCGGCGGGCAGGGGGCCGCGGCGGAAGGAGGCCACGTTTTGGTCAACCTCGGCCGGTTGACAGGCTCCGGCAAGCACGGTGCTGAGGCGCTCGTCGGCGGCGACAAAGCGCAGGGCGAGTTCGGCCATCGGCAGGCCGGATTCACGCTGCAGTTTTTGCAGGGCGGCGAGCTGAGCGTCGGAGCGCGGGCCGAGGTAACTGCCCTCGGTGGCCCAGCCCTCGGGGAGAGTGTGCACGAAGGTGAAAAGCCCCGCCACAATCACGGCCAGACCCTTGGCGGTGGCGACGGGCAGGATGTGTTCGCGTGCGGTGACGTTGAGCGGCGTGTAATTGTAGGCGACGAGGACAGCGTCGAGGCCGTCGACCTCCTGGAGGACGCGGCCGAGGTGGCGCGCGTGGTTGCCGGTGACGCCGATGTGGCGGCACAGGCCGCGGGCCTTGGCCTCGCGCAGGAATTGGATGACGGGGGCGTGGGCGAAGTTGAGGCTGGCCTCCGGATCAAGCAGCCGGCCGGGGCGGACGTCGGAGCGATCGCTCCACCAGTTGTCCCAGTCGGCCTCGTGCACCTGCAGCAGGTCCACGGAGTCGCGGCGGAGCAGGCGCAGGTTCTCGCGCAGTTGGACATGCATCGCCTCGACCGAGCGGAAGTGCCGGGCCTCGCGAAAATAACCAATCTTCGTGGCGAGATAGTGCGGCGCCGCCGGCGCGGCGAGCGCCTCGCCGAGGATGGCTTGGGAAGCGCCTGAGCGATACATCACCGACGTGTCGAAATAGCGGACGCCGAGTCCGAGGGCGTGCCGCACGGTCTCGACGGACCGGTCGAAGCCGGCAAAACCAACAAAACCGCCACCGAGCCCGAGGGCCGGCAGGGATTCTCCGGTCCGGCCGAAGGGGCGGGTGGGCAGGGTGGGCATGGCAGGGTTGGGTTTCAAATCCGGTAGATCCGCGCGGCGTTGTCGTGGAAGAGGGCGGTCTGCTCGGCCGGGCTGAGATGGGCGACAAAGTGCCGGGCCAGTTCCAGCCATCGCACGTAGCCGCAAGCCAGTTTGGCCACGGGCCAGTCGCCGCCGAAGAGCAGGCGCGAGGGGCCGAACGTCTCAAGCAGATGCGTGACGTAGGGCTGCAGCTGAGCGGGCGTCCAGTTGTCGTGATCGGCCTCGGTGACGAGGCCGGAAAGCTTGCAGACGAGATTCGGAAAACCGGCGAGCGT
This sequence comes from Lacunisphaera limnophila, assembly GCF_001746835.1. Taxonomy (NCBI): domain Bacteria; kingdom Pseudomonadati; phylum Verrucomicrobiota; class Opitutia; order Opitutales; family Opitutaceae; genus Lacunisphaera; species Lacunisphaera limnophila. The sequence goes on from NZ_CP016094.1 coordinate 2,823,413, forward strand.
GCGGATGTGATCGCGCCAGGGATGGAGGAGGCCGGCGCGGAGGCCCGGTTTGCCGCCGTGGTCGAGAATGAAGGTCACCTCCGGGCACTGGCGGACCAGTTCGATCACGGCGGGCAGCTGCGGGTGTTTGCAGCAGATATCGAAGCTCAGACCAGCGGCGGGGAGCTGGCGCACCCCGGCGATGAATTCCGGGCGCGCGCAGTAATCGAGGGAGGCGTGCTCAAAATGATGGCGCACGCCGCGGACCAGGGGGTGTCGGCGCAGCTCGGCGAGGTCGGCGGTCGTCCGGGCCCCGGCGTCGATGGCAATCTTGGCGACGATGCCCGCCAGCCGTGGTTCCTGGGCGGCCAGGCGCTCGACCCAGTGCACCTCGTCCAGCCAGGGCGCCCCGCACTCGACGAAAACGATCTTCGCGGGCAAATCGTCCGCGGCCTCGTTCACAAGCGTTTGCGGTCCATGCGCATGGGCGATCGAAGGCACCTCATGCAGCCAGGTGTAGGGCTGGAGGACCGCCTGGTCCCAGAAGTGCATATGGGCATCGATGAAACGCATGGACGGGGGCGGCGGGGGGTGGTGGCACCGTGGTCGGGCGCAGGGGGGAGTCAAACGCGGTCCTTGGCTTTCATTAGAACGGTCGGAATATCTGTAACCGTCAGCCTTATTCCCGGGTTCTAACGCCGTGCACCCCCTGATCCCCTTCGCCGATTTTCGGCAGATCCTGCGCCGGCTCGTCCGCGAGCGTGGCTTCACGCTGACCGTTTTGCTGACGCTGGCGCTTTGTATCGGCGCCAATGTCGCCATCTATGCCGTGGTCGATGCGGTGCTGGTGCGGGCGCTGCCCTATCCCGAGCCCGACCGGCTGGTGACGGCGGTGAACGCCTATCCCGGGGCCGGCGTCGAGCGCGCGGGGTCGTCCTTGCCGAACTACTATGACCGGAAGGAGGCGATCAAAGCCTTCGCCTCGACCTCCGCCTGGCAGGGTGGCAACGCCATCATCGGCGGGACCGGCAACCCGCGGCGCGTCTCGCGCGACCGCGTGACGCCCGAGTTTTTCGCCACCCTCGGCGTGCCGCTCGCCATGGGCCGTACTTTCACGGAGGAGGAGATGTTCTACAAGGACAGCGCCCGCATGATCCTGACCGACGCCTTCTGGCGGAGCCAGTTCAACGCGGACCCCGAGGTGCTCGGGAAGACGCTGATCGTGGACTCGCTGCCCGTCACGGTCATTGGCGTGTTGCCCCCGGGCTTCCGCTATCTCTCGAGTGAGGCGCAGTTTTTCGTCCCCCTCGCGTCCAGTGACGATGATCGCAAGCCGGACCGCCGGCATTCGAACAACATGCAGCAGGTCGCCCGGCTCGCCCCCGGGGTCAGCCTGGAGGTGGCCCAGGAACAGATCAACGCCCTCAACGCGCAACAGATTGCCGACGACCCCTTCGCCAGCCTGCTGAAGGGCGCGCGCTTCCGGACGGACGTCTATGCGCTGCATGCGGACACCGTCCGCGAAATCAAGCCGGTGCTGCTGCTCCTGCAGGGCGGCGTCTTTTTCCTGCTGCTGATCGGCGGGGTGAATTTGATCAACCTGCTGCTCATCCGCGCCAGCGGCCGCACGAAGGAGCTGGCGGTGCGCCAGGCGCTGGGGGCGGGGAGCGGCCACATCGCGGGGGAAGTGGCCTTTGAAACGGTGTTGCTGGCGCTCGGCGGCGGCCTGCTGGGCCTCGTACTTGGCGCGGTCGGGGTCCGTCTGCTCGGAACCCTTGGCACGGACCAGCTGCCCCTCGGGGCGAACATCACCTTTGATGCCCGGCTCGCGCTCATCTCGCTGGGAGGATCGCTGCTGCTCGGCCTCCTCCTGTCCCTGCCGATCATCTGGTTCAGCCTGCACTCCCGGCTCGCGGTGGTGCTGCAGACCGAGTCGCGCGGCGGCACGGTCAGCCGGGCGGCGCAGCGGTTGCGTCACGGCTTCACGATCGCCCAAGTCGCGCTGGCCTTCGTGCTGCTTAGCGGGGCGGGCATGCTCGGCCTCAGCCTGCAGAAGCTGATCGGCACTTCCCCGGGATTCCGTCCGGAACAGGTCCTCACCGGTAACATCGCTCTGCCGTGGAAGGGGTATCCGGAGAACGAGCCGCGCCTGGCCTTCATGGAGCGGCTGCTCGCGGAGCTGCGCGTCCAGCCCGGCGTGCTGTCCGCCGGCCTCGTGGCTGGCCTGCCCATGGGCGGCAACATCAACAACAGCGCCACGTCGATCGAGGGCCAGGATCCGGCGGCGGCGGAGACTGTGCGCGCGCACTACATGTCCCCGGCGGCCGGGGAATACTGGCAGGCCATGGGTATCCCGCTGCTCGAGGGCCGCTATCTGGAGGACGCGGATAACCACCGCGATCTGCGGGTCTGTCTGGTCGACCAGGACTTCGCCCGGCGTTACTGGCCGGGCCAGAGTGCGCTGGGCCGGCGCATCTCCAGCAATCCCAAGTTCGATGAGAAGGAGGCGTTCACGATCGTCGGTGTGGTTGGCAGCGTGAAGCAGAGGGAGTTGGCCGAGACGGCCGCGCAGGGTGGGATCTATTTTCCGATGAAGGCGAATTACACGCCCAACGGCTTCACCGTCGTCCTGCGCACCGCGATGGAGCCGACGGCGCTGGCGCCCATGCTCCAGAAGGTCGTGCTCAAGCTCGACCCCGAGTTGCCGGTCGATGAGCTCAAGCCCATGCAGACCTGGATCGACGAGAGCATGGTGGCACGCCGTTCGCCGGCGCTGCTGGCCGGCATCTTTGCCGCGGTGGCCCTGTTGCTGGCGGCGGTCGGGACCTACGGTGTGCTGGCCTATGCGGTGAACCAACGGCGGCGCGAGATCGGCGTGCGCATGGCGCTGGGCGCGCTGCCCGGCCAGGTGCGGGCGCAGTTCCTCGGGCTGGGGGCCAAGCTTCTGCTGGCCGGGATCAGCCTCGGCATCCTCGGGGCCTGGGGTGCGGGCCGGGCCATGCAAACGATGCTCTTCGGCGTCGGATCGGTGCATCCGGGCGTCCTGGCCGTGACCGCGGTCGTGATGGTAACCGTGGTCCTGCTGGCCACTTTCCTGCCTTCGCACCGGGCCTCTCGCGTGTCGCCGATCGAGGCGCTCCGCGATGATTGAGGCCGGGCCGGCAACCTGACCGGGCGGATCTTTGGGGGCCTGGCGCGTTTTTTGGGGCGCGTCGGTGCGGGGTTGCGCCGCGCCGGAAGACCGCTCTAGGTGGGATCCGCATGAAACCTGTTTCTACCCCCTGGTGCCTCGTCCTCAGTTTCTTCCTGTCTTTGCCGGCCTGGGCCCAGACGGCGGTGGTGCCGTTCAGCGCGCCGCCGACGGAGGCCACGGTGAAGGCGTCGCTGCCGGTGATCGCCGTGGCGGGCAACCGCTTCGTCAACCCGCAGGGGGAGACGGTGGTGTTTCGCGGCCTGGCGACCTCGGACCCGGCGGAACTGGTGAAAAAGGGCCAGTGGGGCCGGCGTTATTTTGAAGAGGCGAAGAAATGGCACGCCAACGTCGTGCGCATACCTGTGCATCCGCGTGACTGGCGCAACCTGGGCGAGGCGGAATACCTGAAGCTGCTGGACCAGGCCGTGCAGTGGTCAGGCGAGCTCGGGATGTATGTGATCATCGACTGGCACACCATCGGCAACATGCTGACGGGCGTCTATCACCTGCCGATGTACGTGACCTCGCGCGACGAGACTTTTCGTTTCTGGTACACCATCGCCGAGCGCTACAAGAACAACCCGGTGGTGGCGATGTACGAGCTCTACAACGAACCGACCAACCGCGACGGCAACATGGGTCCGATGCCCTGGGGGGATTACCGCCGCCTGATCGAGGAACTGACGGCCATGGTCCAGACCATCAATCCGCGGGCCATCGTGCTCGTGGCCGGCTTCAACTGGGGTTACGACCTTTCGCAGGTCCGCTACGACCCGGTGCGCGCGCCCAACGTCGCCTATGTGACCCATCCTTATCCGCAAAAACGACGCGAAGACTGGGAAACCAACTGGCAGCGCGATTGGGGGCAGGTGGCGGACAAGTACCCGATTGTCGCCACCGAGTTCGGGTTCATGCAGGAAGGCGAGCGCGGGTCGCACGTACCGGTGATCGGCGACGAGAAATACGGCGAGGCCATCATTGCCTTCTTCGAGAAGCGCGGCATCTCCTGGACGCCCTGGGTCTTTGACGCCCAGTGGACGCCCAACCTGATCGCCGACTGGGATTACACCCCCACCCGGCAGGGGAAATTCTTCCGCGACAAGATGCAGCAGCTGAACAAGTGACCGGGCCAGGGCGAGTCCCGCTTCCGGCGGGACTCAGTCCTTCTTCTTCAGGATCTTCTTTTTCTGGGCCTCGAATTCCTTGTCCGAGAGGATGCCGCGCTTGCGCAGGTCATCGAGCTTCAGCAACTCCGTGTAATAGTCGCCCGGCGCGGTGGGCAGGACCGCGGGCGCACCGGTGAGGGCGGGCGGTGGGGTGGCCGGTGCGGCCAGTTCGGGGTCGCCGGCGGTAAGGGGCTTGAAGACGATCCGGGCGGAGGCGAAGCCGCTGCCGAAGCGCGGCCGGTCGGTCCGCACGGAAACGATCTTGGCCACCTTGTCCTGCTGCGCGCAGTAGGCCTGGACGTCACCCTCCGCCTCGCGTCGGAATTTCGTCACGTCGCGGTCAAATCCCGTGGTGGCCCGGCGGGTGATGGCGTAGGTGCCGTCGCCGAGGTTCTCGAGCTTGGACTCGGAGGCGGCGTGGAGGGCGGGGGTGAGCAGGCCGAGCAAAATCAAGGCCACAAACCGGGGCAAGGGTGGGGTACGCATGCCGAAAAGCTCGGAGGGTCGTCCGGGGAGGTCAAGTTTGGTCAACATGACAGGGAATGGCACCCTGCTTGGCACCGTTTAGGCTTCACTTGGGGCCATGGAGCAACCGACTACCCCGGACGTTATTCCCGCTGGCACGAAGACCATCTGCATCGGTCTGACCTGCTGGCGCTGGCAGAAGACCAAGGCCCAGACCATCCGCGGGCTGGCCCATCGTCTGGGCGTCACGGTGAAACTAACCGAGCGCATCCACGGCCTGCGGCGGGACATCGACGCGCAGGTCTCGGGCAAGAACACCGACCGGTTCATTGGCGAATTTGTCCGCAATTGTTAGTCCGGCCGGCCGTTGACTCATGATTCGGGTGGGGTATCCCGGGGCATGACATCGCGTGTTTCTGGTCTTGGGCGCGCCCTTTCCCTCGGGCTCAGCCTGCTGCTGCTGGCCGGTTGCCAGACTCCTCAGGGCGCCTCGGCCGACAAGGCCGCCAAGGTCCCACGCACGGCCAGCGAGGATTCGGGCCTCGAACTCCTCCCGGAGCAGGCGGCCTACGATGTGCGGCATGTCGAGGTGGCGTTGCAGGTGTTCCCGGAGAAAAAGACCATTGCCGGCACGGGGACGCTGACGGTCGCCGTGCTTTCGGCCCTGGACTGGTTGGTCGTAGATTTGGATCCGCGGTTGAAGGTCAGTGCCGTGCGGCTGAGCGAGGGCGAGGGCCCGGCCGCCGCGGCGATTTTTGAGCACCGGGGGCCGCGCTTGTGGATCGCCCTCGGGCGGACCCGCGCAGCCGGCATCACCCTGAAGGCGGCGATCGACTACGCGGGGGCGCCGCGCGAGGCCGTGCGCGCACCCTGGGACGGCAGCTTCGTGTGGGCCAAGACCAAGGACGGGCAGCCGTGGATTGCCACCGCCTGCCAGGGCGAGGGCGCCGACCTCTGGTGGCCGTGCAAGGATCATCCCTCCGAGAAGCCCGACGCCTTCACCCTGCGCATCCGCGTGCCGGAGCCGCTGGTGGTGGCCGCCAACGGCCGGCTGGTCGAGGTCGTGCCGCACGGCGACGGCACCCGCACCTACCACTGGCACACGGACTACCCGATCAACAACTATGGCGTCGCCCTGAACATCGCGCCTTACGAGACCGTCACCGCCGATTACAAGAGCGTGGCCGGTGAGACGGTGCCCGTGACCTACTGGGTGCTGCCGGAGAACCGAGCCGAGGGGGAGAAAATCCTCCCCGAGTTCATCGCCCACCTGAATTTCTACGAGCGCACGCTCGGGCCCTATCCGTTCCGCGGCGAGAAATACGGCGTGGCCGAGACCCCGCACCTGGGCATGGAGCACCAGTCGATCATCGCCTACGGCAACAAGTACAAGGGCGGCACGCATGGCTACGACTGGCTGCACCACCATGAACTCGGCCACGAATGGTGGGCCAATCTCGTGGCGGTCGCCGACTGGCGCGATTTCTGGATCCACGAGGGCCTGTGCACCTACATGCAGGCGCTCTACGCCGAGGAACGGGAGGGCGCGATGGCCTACCACCACGCGATGTACGATAGCCGGCGCCGCATCAAGAACGAGCACCCGATGGTCCCCGCCGGCACCTCTTCGATGGTCAAGATGTCCGACACGCTGGGCAACGAGGTCTACATGAAGGGTTCGTGGATCGTCCACATGCTGCGCTACCTCGTGGGCCGGGACCAGGCCGGGGAAGTGCTGCGCCGCTTTGCCTACCCGACCGAGGCCGCCGCGCGCTCAACCGATGGCAGTGCGTGCCGCATCGTCACGAGCGAGGATTTCATCCGCACGGCGAACACGGTCACGGGCCGCGACCTCGGTTGGTTTTTCAATTTCTATCTGTACCAACCGAAGCTGCCGAAGCTGGTCGCGGAGATCGAGGTCGACAAGGTGGTGCTCCGCTGGGAAACGCCGGAGGGTTATCCGTTCCCCATGCCGGTGGAGGTCGAGGTGGACGGCCGCCTCGAGCGAATTGAAATGCCCGGCGGCCGCGCCGAGTTGGACGCGGCTCGCTACGGCAAGGCCAAGCTAGATCCCAACCTCTGGATCCTGAAGGAAACGCGGCTCATGGACGTCATGCCACCGCGCTGATGCCCCCGGCTCAGACCTTCTGTTCCTTCCATTTGCCGCGCCGGAAGAGCACGGCGCTCCAGACGGTCAGCGCCGTGAAGGAGACCGGGACCGCGATGTAGACCCCGAGCGGCCCGAGAGCGGCGGGACCGGCGAGCACCCAGGCGAGCGGGACCTGGCCGAGCCAGAGGCAAAAGAAGTTAAGCCGGGTGGGGGTCCAAGTGTCGCCCGAGCCGTTGAAGGTCGCCTCGAGGCACATGCCCGCGGCGTAGAGCGGGAAGGCGAGGCTGATGATCCAGAGCGCCCGCACCGCCTCGGGGAACACGGCCGGGTCGGTGGTGAAGAGGCCGACGATGAACCGGCTGAAGACGATGAAGACGAGGCCGACGGCCCCGAGGAAGATCACGTTGTAGCGCGTCGCGATGCGTACCGCCTCCTCGGCGCGATCGGGGCGGCCGGCGCCGAGATTCTGTCCGACGAGGGTGGCGCCCGCGTTGGCCAGGCCCCAGGCCGGCATGAGGGCGAAGATCACCACCCGGATGGCGATGGTATAAGCGGCAAGCACGGGGCTGCCGAAGGTGGCGAGGATCTTGAAGAGACCGACCCAGCTGGTCGTGGCGATGAGCATCTGCGCGATGCCGTGGCCGGACGTCCGCAGGATGGTGACCAGCGATTCGCGATGCGGCCGGAGGTCGGGCAGGGTGATCTTCACGCGGCCCGCGCGGGCGGTGAGGTGCCAGAGCTGGTAGAGCACGCCGATCCCGCGGCCGATGTTGGTGGCGACCGCCGCCCCGGCCACCCCCATCTCGGGGAACGGGCCCCACCCGAAGATGAAGCATGGATCGAGGATGATGTTCAGGGCGTTCGCCAGCCAGAGGGTGCGCATGGCGATGACGGCGTCGCCGGCGCCGCGGAAGATCGCGTTGATCAGAAAAATCAGGAAGACCGTGATGTTGCCGCCAAGCATGACGCGGGCATAGCCCGAGCCGAGGCTCACGATCTCCGGGGTGGCGCCCATCAGGCGCAGGATGTCGGGGGCGAACCAGCCGAGCCCGAGGCCGAGGGTGGCGGCCACGCCCGACCCGAGCACGAGGATCTGGCCGGCGGCTTGGGCGGCGAGGGCCGGGTTGTTCTCGCCGATGCGGCGGGCGACGATGGCGGTGGCCGCGAAGGAAATGCCCAGGGCCACGGCGTAGACCAGGGACATGACCGACTCGGTCAGGCCCACGACGGCCACTGCGTCGCTGCCCAGCCGCGAGACCCAGAAGACGTCCACCACGGCGAAGAGCGATTCCATGGACATTTCCAGCACCATGGGCACCGAGAGCAGGAGCACGGCGCGGTTGAGCGGCAGGGTGGTGAAATCGCTGTGGGTGCCTTTGACGGCCTGCCAGACGCCCGTCCAAAACGAGACGGGCGCGCCGGTTTCAGGGGCGGCGGGAGGGGAGGAGGTGTCGGACATGGGCGTGGAAGAGGGGCGGAACCTAAGCTACGAATCAGCCGTCCCGCGGCGGACAGGTTTCACTCAGGCCAGGATGAAATGCAGGACGAGCACCCCGGCCAGGGCGGTGAGACCGGCAATGCCGGAGGCGACCGTGACCACGCGATACCCCTGAGGGACGGTCAGGCCAGACATCTGGGTGATCACCCAGAAAAAGCTGTCGTTGACGTGAGAGACCATCATCGAGCCGCCGGCGATCGCGAGGGTGGCCAGCACCGGACCCAAGCCGGCCGACAGGCCGAGGGCGGGCAGGAGCGGGGAGACGAGCGAGGCGGTGGTGATCATCGCCACGGTGGAGGAGCCAATGGAGGTTTTGAGTCCTGCGGCGACGATGAAGGGCAGCACAAGGTTGAAGCGGCCGAGGGAGAGCGTGGCGAGGGCGTCGCCGACGAGCTTCGCCAGCGGGGTTTCGCGCAGCACCGCGCCGAAGGCTCCGCCCGCGGCGGTGATCAGGATGATGGTGCCGGCATCCCGCAGGCCTTCCCCGCTCCAGTCGCCGAAAGTGGCGCGACCGTGCCGGCGGACGACGAACCAAGTCAGGAACACGCCGAGGATGAGCGCGCTGTTGGGATTGCCGATCAGGCCCAGGATGTCGCGCAGGGCCCCAGTGCCCGAGGGGCGCGTGGGAAGATCGGCAACCGACTTGGCGGCGATGAGCAGCACGGGTAGGAGAATGGGCGCGAGCGTGGCGAAGGCCGGGGGCGCCGGAACCGTGGAGGCGAAAGGGGTGGGACCGGGCGCGGGCGGCTCGACCTGCAGGTTTTTGCCGACATGACCGGCATACAGGTAGGTGGCGAAAACCACCGGCACCGCAATGAGCAGCCCATAGAGAATAACCAGCCCGAGGTCGGCGCGCAGTTCACCGGCGGTCGCGATGGGACCCGGGGTGGGCGGCACGAGGCAGTGGGTCGCGTAAAGACCCATGCTCAGGGCCACGGCGAAGCCGGCCATGGACTGGCCGGTGCGCCGGGCCAGCGAGCGGTTCAACGGGGAGAGGATCACGTAGCCCGAGTCGCAGAACACGGGAATAGAGACGATCGCGCCCGTGCAGGACATCGCCAGCAGGGCGCGACCCTCGCCGATGACCCGAAGCAGCGCATTGGCCAGCACGAGCGCGCCGCCGCTACGCTCCAGTGCGGTGCCGATGATGCAGCCACAACTGATGACAATCCCGATGGCGCCGACGGTGCGGCCGAAGCCGCCAGTGAGGGCGGTCAGCGCTTGCTCGGGGCCGAGACCGCTCGCCAGGCCCACCCCGTAGGCGGTGACCAGCAGGGCCAGGAAGGGATGCAGCTTCCACCGGGTGGTCGCGATAACGATGAAGGCAATGCCCAGCGCGAGGACAGCGAATAGCAGGGGGCCGGAAACCATGGGGTGCGCGGACGATTGGCCAGGTCCGCCCGGGGATCAAGCCAAGGTTGGGTCCAGACCCACGAGCCCTCCGGCTGCCCGGGGAGGGTTTTACTCCATATCGATCCACGGCGCGATCAGGTAGGGTGGGGCATGCCTCTTCTCAATGTCGTTATCACCCTGGTGGTCGTCGGTGTCATTCTCTGGCTCATCAATGCCTACATCCCGATGCAATCCACCATCAAGAGCATCCTCAACGCCGTCGTCGTGATCGTGGTCGTGCTCTGGCTGCTGTATGGCTTCGGCGTGATCAGCGGCGGCGGGGACATCCGCATGCCGAAGGTGAACTGAGGCACGCGGGGTCAGCGCACCCGGCGGCCCGCGGCTAGCGTTTGGCTGGCTTCAGCTTGAGGACCGGTTTGATCGCCTCGAGCAACGCGGCCTCGTTGAAGGGTTTCATCACCGTGCCGGCTGCGCCCATGGTCAACAGCTCGGCGATCAGCGGCCGGTCGGCCGGCGACGTCAGCATGATGACGGGAATGTCCGCGAGTTCCGGCGCCGCTTTCAGGCGCCGCAGCGTTTCCCAGCCCTCCATCACGGGCATGAGGACGTCGAGGAGGATGAGGTCGGGCCGGGCGCGCTCGATCGCAAAGAACGCGTTGAAGCCGTTGCTGGCCTCGTCGGTGTCGCACTGGAAATTCGCCAAGGCCTTGGCGATGAACAGGCGCAGGGCCTTCGAATCATCGATGGTGAGGATGAGGGGGCGGGGCACGCAGCGAAGAGAAGCGAGATTTGGTCACGAATGAACACTATTCTGAGCAACAAGGCCGGATGGGACTCAGCCGCCTAGATCCGGGTTATTCGCGGGAAGAATCGCTCACTCTTCATATTACTCTTACGGCGCGACGGCGGGGACGGGGCGTTGGGCCTGGCCGTCGGGGGTGACGGCTAGGTTGCTGGTCATGACGTAGACCACCATGGCCACACCGATTAAGACCGCCCCGATCCAGAAGAATGGGCTGCGCTGGATCCGTTTCCAGGCGGGCTGGCGCGAGTGGTGGTCAACGAGGTGGGGGCCGCCGTCGCGGGGAGGGAAGGGTTGGCTCATGCCTGAAGGACAGCACCGGCTGACCAAGGTCGCCGAATTTTGTCACCATTCCGCCGGCTTCAGGCCTTGGCCGGGCCGCCGAGCAGGCGGGCGGGGAGGAAGAGCAGCGCCTTGATGAAAGCGAAGGTGGCCCCGACACACACGCCGACCAGCCGGAAGGGCAGGGCGATGAGCCAGACCAGCGGGGCCAGCACCAAGGCCAGCAGGGCGACGGGCCAGCAGACTACGAGGAGGAGACACCAGAGGAAGAAGATGCCGATGACTTTCATGACCTAAGAACCCCGCGCGGCGGGGGAAAGTTGCGGCGCAAACCGACTTCAGCCCACCCAGGTACGGGCGTTGTAGAAGAGCTTCATCCAGGGGCTGTCTTCCGGCCAGTCCCGGGGGGACCAACTCATGCAGGCGGAGCGGAAGACGCGTTCGGGGTGGGGCATCAAAATCGTGACGCGGCCGGTGGTCGTGGTGAGCGCGGTCATGCCCAGCGGGGAGCCGTTGGGGTTGAGTGGGTAGTGCTCGGTGACCTGGTGGTGGTTGTCGACGAAGCGGCCGGCGACTAGCCCCGAGGCGCTGAAGGCCTCGGCGGCCGCGCGGTCCGTGAACTCGGCGTAGCCCTCGCCGTGGGCGACGGCGATCGGGAGGACGGACCCCTCCATGTCCTTGAAGAGGATGCTGGGGCTCTTGGCCACCTGCACGGAAACCAGGCGCCCCTCGTAGCGCTCGCTCTGGTTTTGCACGAAGCGGGGCCAGTGCTCCGCGCCGGGGATGATGGACTTGAGGTTGCTCATCATCTGGCAGCCGTTGCACACGCCGAGCGCGAAGGTGTCCTCGCGGGCGAAGAAGGCGGCGAACTCGGCGCGGGCGCGCTCGTTGAACAGGGCGCTCTTGGCCCAGCCCTCGCCGGCGCCCAGCACGTCGCCGTAGCTGAAGCCACCGCAGGCGGCCAGGCCCCGGAAATCCATCAAGCTGACGCGGCCGCTCAGGATGTCGGTCATGTGCACATCCACGGCGCGGAAGCCCGCGCGGGTGAAGGCGGCGGCCATCTCGACCTCGCCGTTCACGCCTTGCTCGCGCAGGATCGCGACAGCCGGGCGGGTGGCGTAAGACTTGAGGCCGGCAACCTGCGCCGCGGCGGCAAGGATGTCGAAGGTGACGACCGGGCGGATGCCGGGGTTGGCGGGATCCAGCCGCAGGGCCTGTTCCTGGTCGGCGGCCTGGGGGTTGTCGCGCAGGGCGGCGATGCGGTGGGTGACGTCGGACCACCAGCCGCGGAGGGTGACGAGGCTCTCGTTGAAGAGATCCTTGCCCGACTGCCGCACCCGCAGGGCGCGGTGGGTGTTCAGCGTGCCGATGCGGGAGACGCAGGCCTTCAAACCGTGCTCGCGCAGGACGAGGTAGACGTCATCGAAATCCTCCTCGCGGATCTGGAGCACGGCGCCGAGTTCCTCGTTGAAGAGGGCGGCGAAGGGATCGTGCAGGTGCGGGAGATCGAGATCCACGCCGGTATGGCCGGCGAAGGCCATCTCGGTGACGGCGGCGAACAGGCCGCCGTCGGAGCGGTCGTGGTAGGCGAGCAGCTTGCCGTCCCGGCCGAGTTGCTGGATGGCGTGCCAGAAATTCTTGAGGTCCGTGGCGCTATCCACGTCGGGTGTGGCTTCGCCCATCTGGGACACGACCTGCGCGAGGATCGAGCCGCCGAGGCGGTGCTTGCCGCGGCCCAGGTCGATCAGGAGGAGGACGGTGTCGCCGAGATTTTGACGGTCGCTCGCCTCGCCGGCGTCGGAAACTCCGGGCTCCGCGACCCCGGCTACAGGATCGTAACGGAGCTGCGGGGTCAGGGTCTGGCGGATGTCGGTCACCGCGGCGAAGGCGGAGACGATGAGGGAGATGGGGGCGGTGACGCGTTGTTGCCGGCTGCCGTCCTGCCAGACGGTGGACATGCTCATCGAGTCCTTGCCGACGGGGATGGTGATGCCGAGGGCGGGGCAGAGCTCAAGGCCCACGGCCTGCACGGCGGCATAGAGGTCGGCGGCGTCGCCGGGGACGGCGGGGGCGGCCATCCAGTTGGCGGACAGGTTAACCTTGCCGAGGTCGCCGATCTGGGCGGCGGCGAGATTGGTGAGCGCCTCGCCGACGGCGAGGCGGGCCGAGGCGGCAGCGTTGTTGACGGCGACGGGGGTACGCTCGCCCATGGCCATGGCCTCGCCGGTGTAGACGTCGTAGGTGGCGGCGGTGACGGCGCAGTCGGCGACGGGCACCTGCCAGGGCCCGACCATCTGGTCGCGGGCGATCAGGCCGCCGAGGGAGCGGTCGCCGATGGAGATGAGGAAGGTCTTGTCGGCGACGGCCGGGTGCTGGAGCACGCGTTTTGCGGCCTCGAGGATCGTGACCCCGCGCAGGTTGAGCGGGTGCTGCGGCCGGGTGAGGGTGGTTTCCTGGCGGTGCATGCGCGGCGGCTTGCCGAGCAGGACCTCGAGCGGGAGGTCGATGGGCGTGTTCGAGAAATGCGGATCCTCGACGACGAGGCTCTTCGCCTCGGTCGCCTCGCCGACCACGGCGAAGGGGGCGCGCTCGCGGGCGCACAAGGCGGTGAACTGGGGCAGGCGGGCGGCGGGAACGGCGAGGACGTAGCGTTCCTGGGACTCGTTGCACCAGATGGCGAGCGGCGTCATGCCGGGCTCGTCGTTGGGGAGCTGGCGCAGGTTGAATTTGCCGCCGCGGCCGCCGTCGTTGACGAGCTCGGGCAGGGCGTTGGACACGCCGCCGGCGCCGACGTCATGGATGAAGGAGATGGGGTTGTCCGCGCCGAGGGCCCAGCAGGCGTCGATGACTTCCTGGCAGCGGCGTTCCATCTCCGCGTTGTCGCGCTGCACGCTGGCGAAATCGAGATCCTCATTGCCGTGGCCGCTGGCCATCGAGCTGGCGGCGCCGCCGCCGAGGCCGATGAGCATGGCGGGTCCGCCGAGGACGATGAGCTGGTCCCCGGGGTTGATCTTGCCCTTCTGGACGTGCTCCGCGCGGATGTTGCCGAGGCCGCCGGCGAGCATGATCGGCTTGTGGTAGCCGCGGAGTTCGGCGCCTTTGGCGCCGGGGACTTCCTGTTCAAAGGTGCGGAAATAGCCGTTGATGGCGGGCCGGCCGAACTCGTTGTTGAAGGCGGCGCCGCCGAGCGGGCCCTCCAGCATGATGTCGAGGGCGGAGACGATGCGGCCGGGTTTGCCGTGGTCCTGTTCCCAGGGGCGGACGGCACCGGGCAGGCGGAGGTGGGAGACGCTGAAGCCGACGAGGCCGACCTTGGGCTTGGAGCCGCGGCCGGTCGCACCCTCGTCGCGGATCTCGCCGCCGGAGCCGGTGGCGGCGCCGGGGTAGGGAGAGATGGCGGTCGGGTGGTTGTGGGTCTCGACCTTGCAGAGGATGTGGATGTCCTCGTCGTGCGCGGCGTATTCGTGGGTGAGCGGGTCGGCGAAGAAGCGGCCGCCGCGCGAGCCGGTGAAGACGGCGGCGTTGTCCTTGTAGGCCGAGAGGATGCCGTCGCTGTGCAGCTTATAGGTGTTCTTGATCATCTGGAACAGCGACTGGTCCTTGGCGGAACCGTCGATTTCCCAGGTGGCGTTGAAGATCTTGTGGCGGCAGTGCTCGGAATTGGCCTGCGCGAACATCATGAGCTCGATGTCATTCGGGTCGCGGCCGAGCTTGGTGAAGGCGGCGACGAGGTAGTCGATTTCGTCCTCGGCGAGGGCGAGGCCGAGCTCGGCGTTGGCGACGACGAGGGCGGCGCGACCGGCCTTGAGCACGGGAACGGAACTCAGGGGGCGCGGCTGCTCGTGGCGGAAGAGCGCGGCGCAGGCCGCGAGGTCGCCGAAGACCGCCTGCGTCATGCGGTCATGCAGCTTCGCCTGCAGGACCTGGAGCTGGGCGGCGTCGAGGCTGGTGAGGGGGAAGGTCGGGGCCGCGCCGCCGAAGTCGATGGTGTAGGCGATGACGCGTTCGATGCGCGTGATGGCCGTCAGTCCGCAGAGCCGGGCAATGTCGGTGGCCTTGGAAGACCACGGCGAGATGGTGCCGGGGCGGGGGGCCACGACCTGGACGAGGCCGCTGAGCGGGGTGGTGGCCCGGCGGGGGCCGTAGGTCAGGAGCTTGGTGAGGACGGCCTGCTGATCCGGGGTGAGTTCACCCGCGACCTCGGCGACATGGACGAACTCGGCGCTGACGGCTTGGGCGGGCAGGCCGGCGGTGACGAGGTCCGCCAGGAGTTTTTGCAGGCGGAAGGGGGAGAGGGCAGGCGAGCCGCGAAGGATCAGCATGGTCGGAAACGGGATACTCATGAACCGGCCGGGCGCGTCAAGCGGGGTAACGGGGAGGTGCCCAAGGATTCCGCCACAGATGACACGGATTTACACGAATGCAGGTGAACCGGGGTTCTGATCCGTGCCCATTCGTGAAATCCGTTACCCAAAGGCATGGTTCGGGGAGGTGGGCGGAGAAAGCCGTTGACGAAACCCCGGGGCTTGGCGGAATAAACGTCTTTAATGCTGTGACACATCCCGCTGCCCGTCCCAAGCCCAGTAAAAACCTTCCGGCCGGGCGCAGTGTGACCAAAGGACAGGGCCTGATGAACCCGAAGGAGCCGCAGTCATGAGCGAATTCATCTCCCACGAGTGTGGCATCGCGTTGGTGCGGCTGAAGAAGCCGCTGGCCTACTACCAGGAAAAGTACGGCACCCCGCTGTGGGGCTTCAACCAGCTGTTCCTCCTGATGGAAAAACAGCACAACCGCGGCCAGGATGGTGCCGGCGTGGCCTGCGTGAAGTTCGACGTGCCGGCCGGCGACCCGTACATGTTCCGCGAGCGCAACGTCGAGACCAACCCCCTCGACAAGATCTTCCAGGCGCTGCTCACCCGCTACAACCAGCTGGTGGCCGACGGCGCGGTGCACCCGGAGTTCACGGAGACGGCCAAGCAGAAGTTCGATTTCTGCGGCGAGCTCTACCTGGGCCACCTGCGTTACGGCACCTCGGGCGGCTACAACCTCAGTTCCTGCCACCCCTTTTTCCGCCGCAGCTCCTGGCCGACCCGCAACCTGATGCTGGCGGGCAATTTCAACCTGACGAACACGGCGGAGCTGAACGACAGCCTGATCGCGATCGGCCAGCACCCGATCTTCGCCACCGACACCCAAGCCATCCTCGAGCGCATCGGCTTCTGCCTGGATGATGAGCACGAGATGCTTTACCGGGAATTGCGCAGCCAGGGGCTGCCCGGCGATGAGATCTCCCGGCGGATCAACGCCGAGCTGGACCCGGCCCGCGTGCTGCGCACGGCCGCGGCGAACTGGGACGGCGGTTACGCGATTGCCGGCCTGGTGGGCAACGGTGACGCCTTCGTGGCGCGCGATCCCTCGGGCATCCGCCCCTGCCACTGGTTTGAGAACGACGAGGTCGTGGCCTTTGCCTCCGAGCGCGCCCCGCTTTGCACGGTGTTCGACCTTGAGGCTGCGCAGGTCAGCGAGGTGGAGCCCGGCTGCGCCGTGGTGATGAAAAAGTCCGGCGCGGTGCAGGTCGAGCGCATCACGGCCGAGCTGCCCAAGACGCAGTGCACCTTCGAGCGCATCTATTTCTCGCGCGGCAACGACGCCGACATCTACCGCGAGCGCAAGGCCCTCGGCGCCGGCCTGGCCGACCGGATCCTCAGCTCGATCGGGGGCGACCTCGAGAACTCGGTCTTCAGCTTCATCCCGAACACCGCCGAGGTGGCCTACTTTGGTCTGATGAGCGAACTGCGCTTCCGGCGTCGCGCCGAGGTGAAGCAGACGCTCCTCGACGCCGCCAAGGCGGGCACGATCTCCGAGGCGCTGGTCGACGACCTGATCCTCAACAACTGGCCGCGCGGCGAGAAGCTCATCACCAAGGACGTGAAGCTCCGCACCTTCATCAGCCAGGAGAAGTCGCGCAACAACCTCGCCTCGCTGGTCTACGACATAACGTACGGGGTGGTACAGCCGAAGGACCATCTCGTGTGCGTCGACGACTCGATTGTGCGCGGCACGACGCTGCGTCGCTCGATCCTGCGCATCCTGAAGCGGCTGAATCCGAAGAAAATCATCATCGCCTCGACCGCCCCGCAGATCCGCTATCCCGACTGCTACGGCATCGACATGTCGGAGATCGGCAAGTTTGTGGCCTTCGAGGCCGCCATCACCCTGCTGAAGGAGCGCGGCCAGGCCGCGGTCATCGAGGAAGTCTACCGCCTCTGCCGCGAGGAGCTGAAGTCGCCGGGCAAGATACCCGTCAACCACGTGAAGAAGATCTACGAGCCCTTCACGGCCGACGAGATCTCCGCCCGGATCACGCAGCTGGTTTCCCCGCCGGCGAATGGCTGGAAGGGTGAGATCGAGATCATCTTCCAATCCATCGAGAACCTGCACCGCGCGCTGCCCAACCACAGCGGCGACTGGTACTTCACCGGCAACTACCCGACGCCCGGCGGCTTCCGCGTCGTGAACCAGGCCTTCGTGAACTACTTCGAGAAGGCGGAGGGCCGGAGTTATTAATCGCGGAACCGCGGAATCACGGAAATAGATCCCATGAATTCCGTGACTCAGCCCCTCCGCGCTTCAGCGATTTTCCCATGTCATTAAGCTACGAAAGTTCCGGTGTCCGTTACGACCAGCTCGATGCCTTCAAGCGCGCGTGCCAGCAGGCGGCGCGGACCACGGCGAACGAGTTGACCTCCCACGGTTACGCCGAGCCGGCGACAACCCGCGGCGAGAGCTGCTACCTGATGGAGGCGGGCGACCACTACCTCGCGCACGTCGAGGAAGGTCTCGGCACCAAGAATCTCGTGGCGGACGTCGTGTACGCCCAGACGGGGAAGTGTTTCTACCGTGAGATCGCGATCGATACCGTCGCGACCATCGTCAACGACCTAATCACCTGCGGCGCGCGCCCGATCTCGGTCGCGATGCACGCGGCGGTGGGCGCCTCGGAGTGGTTCACCGACGCGGTGCGTATGCAGGCGCTGGTGGACGGCTGGGCCGAGGGCTGTCACCGGGCCGGCGCGGTCTGGGGCGGCGGCGAGACCCCGACACTCAAGGGCATCGTGCATCCCGACGCCATCGTGCTCGCGGGCTCGGCCGTGGGCAAGATCGTGCCGAAGACGCAGCGCATCACGGGTGACGTGCAGGACGGCGACGCGATCATTTTCCTAGCCTCCACGGGCGTGCAGACGAACGGGCTGAGCCTGTGCCGCCTGATCGCGGAGCGGCTGCCGCAGGGTTACCAGACCCCGATCGGTCATGGCGACGGGCGCACCTACGGCGAGGCCCTGCTCGCCGCGTCGGCCATCTACGTGGATTTCGTGGTGAAGTGCCAGCAGGCCGGCGTGAAGCTGAACTATGTGGCACACGTCACCGGCCACGGCTGGCGCAAGCTGATGCGGCTGGAGGAGCCGTTTGTCTACGAGATCACGGAGCCGCGCCCGATTCCGGCCCTGTTCCAATTCCTGATGGAGGCCGGCCCGATCGATCTGCGCGAGGCCTACGCGACCTTCAACATGGGCGTCGGTTTCGCCGCCTACGTGGCGCCGTCCGCCGTGGAGGCGACGCTCGCCGCCGCCAAGGCGGCAGGGCACGAGGCCTGGGTGGCCGGCAAGGTGAAGAAGGACGGCACGCGCAAGGCGGTTGTCATCCCATCGCTGGGCCTCGAGTACTCCGGCGACACGCTGCAGGTGCGGTGAGCGTTTTTGTAGGGCAGGGTCGCCGAGCCCCGCCTTTGTCCGAAAGTGATGCCACGTGCGAGGCGGGGTTCAGCGACCCCGCCCTACAACGAGGCAACCAAGCCAGGACTCAGCGCCGGTTCCAGCGGCCGCGCGAGAGGCCGCCGAACTTGCGCGGGCCGGGCGGCTGGCCGTGACCGCCACCACCGGGGGCGGGGGCCTGACCTTGCGGCGTGAACTGGCCGGGCTGCGCCGGGCGAGGCGCGGGAGCCTGGGCCTGGCTCGACGGCTGGAAAAACTTCTGCTCGCGGGCGGGCTGGTGGCCGCGGCCACCGCCGTAACCGCCCTGGCCGCCGCGGCCGCCACCCTGGCCCCCGCGACCGCCGCCGTGGCCGTGGGCCGGGCGTTGACCGTGGGCGGGTGCCGCGCCCTGGAAACCCATCGCGGGTTTCGGGGCGGCGGCGTAGTTGAAGCCCTCGAGCTTGAGCTGCGGGACCTTCTGGCCGATGAAACGCTCGATGTCGCGGATCTCGCCGGTCTGGTCGGGCGTGGTGAGGGTGAAGGCGTCGCCGACGGCCATGGCGCGGCCGGTGCGGCCGATGCGGTGGACGTAATCCTCGGGGTTGGCCGGGATGTCGTAATTGATAACGTGCGAGACGCCGGCGACGTCGATGCCACGGGCGGCGATGTCGGTGGCGACCATTACCTCGTATTTGCCGGACTTGAAACCCTCGAGGGCTTCGACGCGCTGCGACTGCGAGCGGTTGGCGTGGAGGACGGCGACGGAGTGGTTGGCGGCCTTGAGCTTGCGGGCGATCTTGTCGGCGCCGTGCTTGGTGCGGGAGAAGACCAGACAGCTTTGGAAGTCGGTCTTCTCGAGCAGGGCGACGAGCAGGTCGAACTTGAGGCCCATCGGCACCGGGTAGAAGGCGTGGGTGACCGACTTGTTGACCGTGCGCGACACGCCGATCTCGACGCGGGCGGGATTGCGCAGGGCGAAGCGGGCAACCTCCTCGATCTCGGGCGGGACGGTGGCCGAGAAGAACAGCGTCTGGCGCTCGCGCGGGCACATCGCGATGATCTTCTTCACGTCCTTGACGAAGCCCATGTCGAGCATGCGGTCGACCTCGTCGAGGATGAGGATCTTGAGGTTGTCGAGGCGGAGGGTCTTCTCGTTGAGGAAGTCCATCAGGCGGCCGGGCGTGGCGATGACGATGTCGGTGCCCGCCTGGATCTCGCTGCGCTGGCGGCCGTAGCCGACGCCGCCGTGGACGACGGTGGCGCGGATGTCGGTGAAGCGGCCGAAGTCGCGGAAGGCGGTCTCGACCTGAGCGGCGAGTTCGCGGGTGGGCTCGAGGACGAGGACGCGCGGGCCGCGGGGCTCGTGCTTGCCGAGGCGGGCGAGGACGGGGAGGGCGAAGGCGGCGGTCTTGCCGGTGCCGGTCTGGGCCGAGCCGATCAGGTCGCCGCCGCCGAGCACGACCGGGATGGCGCGCAGCTGGATGGGCGTCGGGTCAACGTAGCCCATGGCTTTGACACCGTTGACGAGGGAGGGCGGCAGCCCGAGCTTGGAAAATGGCATAGCGGGTCATTAGCCGGCCATTTGCGGCTCAACGCGAGGCAAATCCTCACCCACGCGGAGCGGCAGAACCACGAACGGCAGGCTGGCGCGGAAGAAGCGCTGCTGCAACATGAAGGCCGTGTGGTTGTGCAGCCAGCGCGTTAGGCGGGTTTCCTGAGCGAAGAGCAGTTGGCCGGCGAAGAAGACGTGGTTGGGGAATTGGGCCGCCGCCTGGGTGGCAAGCGTCATCACCTCCTCGGTGACATCGTGGCCCACGGCGGTGAAGGTCGCCGCGCCATAGCCATGCCGTCGGGCCCAGGCCGCGTAGCGTTCGGCTTCAGCCGCCGTGTGGGTGCGCAGCGCCTCGATTTCCGCCATGCCCTTGAAGTTGCCGGCGTCCACGGCGCCGACCTGCAGGAAAACGAAGTTGCGGAAACTGTCGCCGAACATGCGCGGCACCTGCAGCGCGGTGTGCAGGCCGAGGCCATTGTAGCCATTGACAAGGAGAATGGCGGTGCGGTCCTGTTTTAGCAGGGTGGAGCTGGACTGGCCGACTTGAGCGGTGTCCGCGGCGCTGGACTCCACCAGGGTGTCGAGCCGGCGGAGTTGGTGCTGTACGCCCCGGTAGTGGCGCTTGATGGCGAAGGCGGTGGCGGTCAGCAGGCCGGTGACGAGCAGCGTGGCCCAGCCGCCCTCGTGGAATTTGACGAGCGTCAGCGAGACCAGGATGAACGAAGTCAGCGCCAGGCCGAAGCCGTTAACCGCGAGCTTGCGCCGCCACGCGGGCTCGGTGTGCCGCTCGCGCCACCAATGCCGTACCATGCCGAGCTGCGAAAGGGTGAAGGTGATGAAGACGTTGATGGCATAGAGCACGACCAGCAGGGCGACGGAGCCGCGGGTGATGACCATCATCAGCAGGCCGGCGCCACCCATGAGGAGGATGCCATTTTGGGTCACAAAGCGGTCGCTCAGGTTGGCGAACCGGGCGGGGAACCAGCGGTCGAGGGCCATATTGGCCAGCACGCGTGGACCGTCGAGGAAACCCGCTTGCGCGGCGATGAAGAGCAGCGCGGCCTCGGCGGCGAGGGTGGTGAAGACGAAGGCCGTGCCGGTGGCACCCCAGCCGGCGGTCATTTTCTCGAAGAGAACCGCGTTGAGGGTCTTGCCCGCCACCGGGGTCACGGCATAGAGCAGGTAGGCGAGGAGCAGGCCGCCCACCGTGACGGCCAGGGACACGCCCATGTAGAGCATGGTGCGACGGCCGGTCCGGACACGCGGTTCGCGGAGAATGGGCAGGCCGTTGCTGACCGCCTCGATGCCGGTATAGGTGCCCGCGCCCATGCTGTAAGCCTTGAGCAGGATGGCGAGAAGGCCGATCCAGCCGAGTTCGCCGCTGACGGTGCGGACCTCCTGCACGGTCGCAGCGGCCACACCGCCCAGTTCCGGACCATGGGAGAACAACGCGTAGAGGATGGCGAAGGCGTGGGTGCCGATGAAGACGAAGAAGACGGGCACCCAGATCATGACGGATTCGCGGACTCCGCGCAGGTTGAGCACGGTGAGGCCGGCCACACCGGCCAGGGCGAAGGGTAGCTTCCACGCCAGCCATGCCGGCGGCAGGAGACTGAAGAGCGCATCGGCGCCACTCGCCACGGAGATGGTGATGGTCAGGACATAGTCGATCAACAGGGCGGAACCGGAGACTACACCGGCCGCAGGGGAGAGGAGCTTACTCGCCACGAGATAGCCGCCGCCGCCGCTGGGAAACAGAGCGATGATCTGTGAATAGCTGGCGCAGATGGCCGTGATCGTGATGATCGACGCGAGGGCGATGAACACCGCGAGGTGGGGATGGGCGCCAAGCGTGCGGAAGGTTTCCTCCGGGCCATAGCAGGAGGACGAGAGGCCATCGGCGCCAAGGCCGACCCAGGCGAAGAGGGCGGCGAGCGACACCTTGTGAAAGAGGTCGCGGTCGGTCAGCGAACGCGCGCGACCGACGATGAGGGATTTCAACGACCCGAGGATGGTCGAGGCAGGCATAGGTTTGTTGTCTCCGACATGCGCCCGCCCTCGAAGCGGTGTTCCCGATTCGGTGGACGGTCGCGGTTGAATTGGGGAGACCGTGGGGACAGCGGCCAAAGCCGTTGCCCTAGGGGATCACCCTTCCCATTGCCGACGAGGTTAGCTGACGGGCTAGGTCCTAGGAAGTGACCTTGCTCGCGGTTGCCCGCGACCATGCGCCCCGTCCGCCGCGCGCGAGCGCGGTGGAATTTGGGTCCCCCGTGAAAACGCCGAGGAAGCGGCGTTGCCTTAGGCGGTGAAAGAACGTGGCGGAGAATGCAAATCGGCTGGCCCCCGACAAGGGTGAGGATCCCCCAGACGGTGTAAGTCGCGCCCGGCCGGACGGATGGAGGCTCATTTTTACGAAACTGAACTTTAATCTCTCATTTTGCCGGCGGTCGGGGCACGCTGTGGCCATGGAAAAACGTCCGTTCAGTGAACTGGGCCTCTCGCCCGAGATTTTGAAAGCCGTGGACAAGATGGGATTCGAGGAAGCCTCGCCCATCCAGACCGCGGTCATCCCCTTCGGCATGGCCGGGCGCGACGTCGTGGGCCAGTCGGCCACGGGGTCGGGCAAGACGGCGGCGTTTGCCATCCCCGCGATCGAGAAGGTCGACGTGTCGCTCAAGAAGGTGCAGGTGCTCGTGCTCTGCCCGACCCGCGAGTTGGCGGTGCAGGTGGCCGAGGAATTCGGCAAGCTGGCCCTCTTCAAGAAGGGCCTGATGGAAGTGCCGATCTACGGCGGCCAGAGTTATGACCGGCAGTTCCGCGCGCTGGCGGCGGGGGCGCAGGTCGTGATCGGCACGCCGGGCCGCGTCATGGACCACATGGAGCGCGGCACGCTGCGGCTCGACGCGCTGAAGGTCATCGTGCTGGACGAGGCCGACCGGATGCTCGACATGGGTTTCCGTGACGACATCGAGCACGTGCTCAAGTCGGTGCCCGAGCAGCGCCAGTGTTTGTTTTTCTCGGCGACGATGCCGCACGCCATCCAGGAGCTGATCAAGCGCTACACCCGCGACCCGGAGTGGATCCGCATCGAGTCCCTGGCGCAGAACGCCCCGCAGGTGGAGCAGATCTATTTTGAAGTGGACCGCCGTTCGAAGATCGAGGTGCTCACGCGCCTGATCGACCTGCACGATTTCCGTTTCGGCATCATTTTCTGCAGCACCAAGATCATGGTGGACGAGCTCGACGAGCACCTGCACGCCCGTGGGTACTCGACCGACCGCCTGCACGGCGACATCACGCAGGCGCAGCGCACGCGGGTGATGGACAAGTTCCGCCGCCGCGGCTTCGAGTTCCTCGTCGCGACCGACGTGGCCGCCCGCGGCCTGGATGTGGACGACCTCGAGGTCGTGTTTAATTTCGACCTGCCCAACGATGCCGAGGACTACACGCACCGCATTGGCCGCACCGGCCGTGCGGGCAAGAAGGGCATGGCCTTCACCTTCGTGTCGGGCCGCGAGATCTACAAGTTGCAGGGCATGATCAACTACGCTCGGCTGAAGATTCGGCGCGAACGCGTGCCGTCACTCGACGAGGTCGAGGAGGCCAAGGGCAACGTGTTCTACGAGAAACTCCGCGCCACGCTGGAGGAGAAGAAATTCAAGTCGCACGACCAGATGGTGGACCGCCTGCTGGAGCAGGGGCACACCAGCACGGACATTGCCTCGGCGCTGATCCATCTCATGCAGGGTGACGTCGAGGAGCCGGCCAAGAAGACGGCCAAGGTTCGCGCGGAGCACATCGCGGCCAACGAGAGCCCGGCGCCGTCGGCGCCGGCCCCGCGTCCGGCTCCCGTCCGCCGTGATCCGCCGCCCGCGGCGACGCCCGCCCCTGTGGCCGCGGCTCCCGAGGGCCCGGCGTCCGCCGCGGTGCGTCCGGTCGAAGCGGCCCGTCCGCCCTCCGGCGACAAGTTCGCCGCGCAGAAACGGACTTATGAGCGCAAGCCGCGCACCGGGCGCGAGCCGGGTTACTCGGTCGTTTCCTTCAATATCGGCCGTCAGCATCTGGTGACCCCCGCCGATCTGGTCGGCAAGATCGCCGGCGTCACGCGCCTGCCGGCGAACGTCGTGGGGGCGATCGACATTAACGAGGACCACACCCTCGTGGATGTGGTGAGCGAGCACGCCGAGCTGGTCGTGACCAAGCTGGCCGGCATCCGGATCAAGAACCAGTCCTTGAAGCTGGCTGTCGTGCCACCGCCGGCGGGGTGAGGCGCGGACCCGGTTGGTTGCTCGCGAAGGGGGCGAAGGAAACGAAGGAGGCTTCGTTGACTTCAAACCCCCCGCGAAGCCCCGAGTTGATCAGTGGGTGCAGCCCGGCTGGCGACGAGGCGCAGTTTACCTGTGATCGTAGATCTTGAATCGGTGGCGCGCAGGCTCCACCACTAGGGGCGACATGAAGAGCGCCCCGCTATCCCCTGACACCCACGCCGCCGAGGAGGTGGCACGGTTGCTGGACTTGGCCCCGTTGGAGCAGGAGGGCGGCTTTTTCCGCCGGTCGGCGGAAGCGGCGACCATCCTGCCGGGGAGTGCGCGTCGGGCGTATTCCGTGATTTATTTCCTGATCACGCCGGCCGGGTTCTCCGCGATGCACAAACTGGAGACGGACGAGGTTTGGAATTTCCACTGCGGGGATACGCTCGAATCGTTGCGGCTGGCTCCGGGCGGGGTCGGGAAGGTCGTGACGCTGGGCCTGGACCTGGCGGCGGGTGAGACCCCGCAGGACGTGGTGGCGGCCGGGGTGTGGCAGGGCACCCGGCTCCGGGCGGGTGGCCGGTGGGCGCTGGTGTCGTGTGTGGTGGCGCCGGAATTTCGCTGGAGCGAGTTCACGCTGGGGGACAGGCGCGAGTTGACGGCGGCTTATCCGGGATTTGCTTCGGAGATCCTCGGGTTGACGCGGTAGGGGGAGAACTCCGCAAGATCGTCACGGCCGGTGACTTGACAGGGCGGTGGGGCAGCCATATCGAAGGAACCCGTTGCCTATGGAAGCCGTGCTCGACCAACCGGTCCTCGTGCTGAACCGCCTCTGGCAGGCGGTGAACGTCATTGCCGCGCGCCGCGCCTTCGCCCTGCTGGCCCGGGAGCACGCGCAGGTGGTGCACCAGACGGACGACAATTTCCGCACGTACTCGCTGTTGGATTGGATCAATTTTTCCACCTACAACCCGCCGGCCGAGGAGCTGGAGACGGTGCGCACGATCAACCGGAACATCCGGTTGCCGCGGGTGATCCTGCTGACCTTCTTCGACAAGCTGCCGTGCAAGGAGCTGAAGCTCACGCGCAACAACGTGTTCGAGCGCGACGACGACAAGTGCCAGTACTGCGGCCACGTGTTTGAGCGGGAGGAGCTGAACCTCGACCACGTCATCCCGCGGCATTACGGCGGCAAGACGACGTGGGAGAACATCGTGTGCTCGTGCATCAAGTGCAATTCCCGCAAGGCGAACCGGCTCCCGCACGAGGCGCACATGCGGCTGATCCGCAAGCCGGTGCGGCCGAAGTGGCGGCCGGTCATCAGCCTCGTGCTGGGCAACCACAAGCACGAGAAGTGGAAGGATTTCCTCGACGTGGCGTACTGGAACGTGGAGCTGGAGGAGTAGCGAAGACCACGGTGGGGTCGATCCTTTGCCAAGTCTTCGGATGGCAGGCGCCACACCCAAGGCCGGTGTGGCGCGAGCAAGCTCGCCGCCCACAAAGTGTGGGCTTTGTCTCGTGACACAAATGTCTGTTGCCCGGGCGGTGTCGCGGAACTAACCTGCCCCCATGATCGAATCACTCGTCCTCACCATCATTGCGGCGGATCGTCCGGGTCTCGTGGACCGCCTGGCGGCGTGCGTGGCTGACCACGGCGGCAACTGGCTGGAGAGCCGGATGTGCCATTTGGGCGGGCGGTTTGCCGGCATCGCGCGCGTCGAGGTCGCGGCGGAAAAGCTCACGGCCCTGAAACGGGCGCTGCACGGGCTCGAGGCGGACGGCCTGAGGATCGTGGTGGAGAGCGGAGCCCATTCGACAGGCTCAGGGCAGGCCGCTTCGACAGGCTCAGGGCAGGCGGGTGCGGCGGGTGGCGTCGCGGTGACCATTGAATTGGTGGGCAACGACCGGCCGGGAATTTTGCGGACGGTGACGGGAGTGCTCGCGGCGCACGGCGTCAACGTGGAGGAGCTTTCGTCGGAGTGCGTGAGTGCGCCGATGGGCGGCGGGGATTTGTTTCAGGCCAAGGCCCGGGTGCTGGTGCCCGCCGGAGTGAAGCTGGAAGCAGTGCGCGCTGACCTGGAGAAGATCGCCACCGACCTGATGGTGGATTTGAAACTGCGGCCGGTGGGGTGAAGGGTGGAGGGGAGTAGGGCGGGATTTCCTCCTGTTGCGGTGTGCTCACCGCCCAGGTCCAGTCGCCCAACCTCAGTTGTGGCTGGGAATCCCGCCTTCAATCGAATGCGTCATCGTCATCGCCCAAAGGCGGGGTTCGGCGACCCCGCCCTACAACTGATCCAAGTCGGGGCGTAAAGCCCCTCCCACATTCGGAATGAACCAGCCTCAGGCCGACGGGAGCGGCAGGGTCACGCGCATGGTGGTGCCGCGGGGGCCGGTGTTGCGCAACTGCAGGACGCCGTGGTGGTCCTTCACGATGCGCAGGGCGATGGTGAGGCCGAGGCCGGTACCGCCGGCGCGGGTGGAGAGGAAGGACTCGAAGATGCGGGGCTGGACCTCAGGCGGGATGCCGCCGCCGGTGTCGGTCACGTCGATGTGCACCACGTGGCCCTCGGGCAGGCAGGTGAGGCGGAGTTCGCCGCCCTGGGGCATGGCGTGGAAGGCGTTGAGCGCGAGATTCAGGAAGACCTGCTGGATCTGGCCCTTGTTGACGTCGACGGTGATCGGCTCGGCCGGCGGGGTGTAGTGGAGCTGGACGCCGGCCTGGGCAAGCTTGGCGCGGAGGAGGTGGTTGGTGTCGCTGAGGATGTCGTCGAGGGACCAGCGCGAGTGGAGGCTCGAGGGCGTGCGGGCGAAGGAGAGGACGCGGGTGACGAGGCCCTCGAGCTGCTCGATCTTCTCGGTGATGATCTCAAGGTCGCGCTTTCGCGGGTCGCCCGGGCCGAAGTCGGCGCCGAGGGGGCCGTGGAGGAGCTTGATCACGGTGAGCGGATTCCTGATCTCGTGGGCGATCTCGGCGGCGAGGAGGCCGAGGGTGGTGAGGGTCTCGTTCTTGCGCAGGACCTCCTCGGAGTGGAAGACGCGCGAGTAGAGGCGGGCGTTCTGGGTGGCGACGGCGGCGAAGTTGGCGAGGGCGGTGAAGAGGCGTTTCTCGTCGTCGCTGAAGCGGTGGGCGTGGTTGTGGAAGACGGAGAGCACGCCGGCGGCCTTGCCCTCGAGAAATAGCGGGGTGGCGAGGGCGCTGCAGAGGGTCGGGTCGCGGGGCAGGTCGGCGGCCTCCCGGTAGCGCGGGCCGTCGAGTTGCTGGTACTCGGTGGTGCGGCCGGTGGTGAGGGTGGAGGAGAGGAGGGCCTCGTCGATCGGGATGGTCTGCTGCTGGAGGGCGAGGCCGGCGCTAGCGAGGTCGCCGCCGGCGGACCAGGCGTGGAGGCGGAGCTCGCGGGCGTTGGCGTCGTAGTCGTGGAGCAGGCACAGGCGGGCGTTGAAGAAGGCGCGGCCGCTCTCGGTGATGGCGTGGAGCAGTTCCTCGGGGGCGAGCTGGGCGACGAGGGCGTGGCCGAGTTCGACGAGGGTGGTGAGCTGGGTGGAGTTGGCGCGCAGGCGGTCGAACTGCCAGAGGCGATTGAGGACGGTGCCGGCCTCGTCGGCGAAGCGCATGAGCCGGTCGAGATCGGTGGAGTTGAAGGCGCCGGGCTGGTCCGCGTCGAGATTCACGACGCCGACGATCTGGCCGTCGATGGTGATGGGCGCGGCCATTTCGCAGCAGACCCCGCGGCGGGCGGCGATGTAACGGGGTTCATGGCTGACGTCGGCGACGAGCAGGGGGCGGCCATGCATGGCGACCCAGCCGGTGATGCCCTGGCCGGGGCGGAGGGCGAAGTCACCGGTCTCGGGCGGCAGGCCCTGCTGGGCGGAAATTTCCAGGCTGGCGCTCTCGGGGGTGAGGAGGGACAGCGACCCGCTGTCGGCGGGAAAGGCGGACATGATGGCGGACAGGATGCCGGTCTGCGCGGTGGTGGCGTCGGGGGCGGTGACGGCCAGGGAGGCGAGCGCATGGTGCGCGGCCAGGTCTTTCATCTCTTCCAAACTCATGCGGGGTTAGGGGAGCAGGAACGGACGGGGTTGGGGAGGCTAAACTGGCGGGGAGCCAGGGCGAAGCGCCGGCTGGTCCGGGCGGCGGGTTTGCGGGGCGAATCGATCCCCGCGTTGGGGGCAACGCGTGCCACCCTCAGGCCGGGGCCTCGGCCTTGGCGGGGGTGATGACGGCGCGGAGGGTGTCGCGGAGGACGTGCAGGTGGGATTCCTCGACCGGGGTGTCGCTGCCGCGGGGCTCGATGTAGAAGGTGTCGAGCGCGATGCTGCGCTCGGTGTTGATGCGGGCGAAGGTGATGTCGAAGCCGTGGTCGGAGATCGTCTTGACCAGCTGGTAGAGGAGGCCGATGCGGTCGTGGGCCTGGATCTCGACGATGATGCGCTTGAGCGAGAGCTCGTGGTAGACCTCGACGGTGGGCGGGAAAGTGGCGGGTAGCTCGGAGGGGACGGCCTTGTAGCGGTTGGCGTTGGCGAGGCGCGCGGCCTGGGCGTTGATGTCCGGCAGCAGGTCCTTGTCGCTGACGAGGGCGTCGTCGACCGTGCGGGCGAAGGTTTCCATCGACTTCTGGTTCTGCACGAGGCCGCGGCCGGGCTCGACGATGTGGAAGGTGTCGATGGCGATGTGGTCGGCGCGGGTGGTGATGCGCGCGGAGAGGATGCTGAGGCCGGCAACGCTGAAGGCGCCGGCGAGCTTGTAGAACAGGCCCGCGCGGTCCCAGGTGACGACGTGCACCGTGGTGTAGCTGCGGTTGAGGTCGTCCTTCCACTCGATGACCGGGCGGAGCGGGTTGAGCGAGTCGGCGTTCGAGATCGACTGCAGCAGACGGTTCACCATCTGGATGTGCAGGGTGATCTCGGGCTCGTCGGTCTGGATGAAGTAGCGCTCGGGGAGGAGATTGAAGTGCGCGGTGATCTCGTCCGGGCTGATGCCGGGGATCGTCTGGGCGATGAGGTTGCGGCGGATCATTTCCTTGCGCTCCGAGAGGCGGGATTCGACCTTGTCGCCGAGGACCAGGCGCTCGAGCGTCGTGTCGAAGAGGCGGCGGTGGAGGGAGTCCTTGTAGCTGTTCCAGAGACTCGCCGACGTCCCGTTGGCGTCACAGTAGGTGTGGACGTAAAGGAAGCGAAGCAGGTCGGCATCGCCGACCAGCTCGGCAAAGGCGGCTGAGGAGCTGGGATCATCCAAATCGTGCTTCTGCCAGAAGCGTGCCATGATCAGGTGATTTTTGATGATAAAGTTGACGGTCGCGCGGGTATCGGGGGCCACCCCCAGGCGGTCGAGGACGGGCCCGGCGACGGTCACGCCGGCCTCGGCGTGGCCCTGGATGCCCTCGCTCTTGCCGATGTCGTGGAGGAGCAGGATGAGGTAGAGGAGAGTCGGGCTGGCCGTCGCGTGGAGGACCTCGCGGTATTTCTCGGCGCGGGGATCGGCGGCCGTGAAAATCCTGTCAAGTTCCCGGATGGTGCTGAGGGTGTGGATATCCGCCGTGTAGCGATGATAATACTCGTGCTGTACGAGGCAGGTGAGCGGGGCAAATTCGGGGACAAAGCGGCCGAGCACGCCGAGCTCATGCATGAGCGACAGGGTGGGATAAACCTGGCCGGCCTCCTCGAGAATGGTCTGGAAGCTGAGGTTGGCGTCGGCCGACGCGATGACCTGCTGGGTGATGAGGGGGACAGAGGCACGGATCAGCGCGGCGAGGTCGAGGTCGGGGGTGCAACCGAGCTGCTGGCAGTGGCGGAAGACGCGGATGAGGCGGACGGGGTCCTGCTGGAAGATGTCGCGGTGCTCGTAGGCCAGCTCGCGTCCGCGGATCACGAAGCCGTCGATGCGCTTGGTGCGTTCGTTGCGGCGGGCCAGCATCAGGTTTTTGAGGGAGCCGACGAGACCCGGGGCGGCGGCGACCGTGAGGGCGAGGCGTTGTTCAACCGTCTGGGAGATGCGGTAGATAGCCTGGGCGTGGCGGTAGTAGTCGTGCATGAACGCCTCGACGCGTTCGAGCAGGCCGATCTGGGGGTAACCGAGGCTGGCGGCGAGCCGGGGCTGGATCTCGAGATTGAGCACGTCGGTCGGGTGCTTGCTCATGTAATGGAGCTCGTTGCGCACCCGCATGAGGAAATCGTAGGCCTCCTGCATGGCGCGGAGCTCGGAAACCTGCAGGTAGTTTTGCTGGGCGAGCTCGTCGAGGCGGGTGATGCCGAGGCGCACGCGGGCCATCCAGAGGGTGTTCTGGTAGTCGCGGAGGCCACCGACGCCGTTCTTGATGTCGGGTTCCTGGAGGAAGACGGTGCCGCCGTGCTGGGCGCGGCGGCTGGACTGGTCGCCGAGGCGGGCCACGATGTAGGCCTTGGGGTCGCTCTGGAGGTAGTGCTTCCGGTAGGCGTCGGTGAAGTTGTCGTAGAGGGTGGTGGTGCCGGCGAGGAAGCGGGCCTCGAGGAGGGCGGTCTTGGACTTGATCTCGCGGGCCGCCTCGACGAAGACCTCGCTGAGGGTGCGGGTGGAGTGGCCGATCTTCAGCTTCAGGTCCCAGAGCGGGTACAGTATGCCGTTGGAGAGGTGTTCCTGGAATTTGGCCAGTTCCGGGGTTTTCGGGGCCTCCGGGTAGAGGAACATCACGTCGACATCGCTCAAGGGGTTCAGTTCGCCGCGGCCATAGCCGCCCAGGGCGACGAGGCAAACGGGCACGGGGGGCTCGCCGTGCTGTTGGCGCCAGGCGGCGACGGCGGTGGTAAAGAGGGGGACCAGCAGGCCGTCCATCCGGTCGGAGAGGGCGGCGGCGATCCGCAGGCCCGGAGCCCCGTCCTGGTGCTGGAGGCGGATCCGCGCGCCTTCCTCGTCGAGATAGGCCTTACAGGCGGCCAGCCGGGCGGGCGCCGGGGTGTCGGCGGTGAACACCGGCTGGTGGCGGTTCGAGGTGGCGGTGGGGACAGACATGCGGGCGAGGCTAGATGAACAGTGCAAATCCTTCGGGGGAAGCTGGAAATAGGCGGCCGAGGGAAGTGCGAGGAAAGTGATAATTCTGGTTGACGGAGCAAAACCGAGTTGAATACTCCGCCTTTCTCTCGCGGGTGTAGCTCAGTTGGTAGAGCACCACCTTGCCAAGGTGGACGTCGAGAGTTCGAGTCTCTTCGCCCGCTCCATTTGACTAAGGCGCCCGGTGGCAACACCGGGCGCCTTTTCATGTCCGGATCCCGAGGGGAGATGAAATTCGCATCGGGTTGTGCCTCCGTGGGATGCCGGGCCCGGTCAGGGTGGGGTGCTTCGCCCGGGGGAACCGCAGGGAAGCCTGTTTACGCGCACCGGGCCGCATGGCGCGCCAGCGCGCGGCCCAGCGGGAGGACATACGCATTACCGCGCGGCGGCGGATGACGGTCGCGCGTTTGCGGGGTACCGGTCTCAGAGCGGGCGGACGAGGAGCTCCTCGATAACGGCGCGGGGGGGCAGACTGACGGCCAGCCAGACGCAGGCGGCGATATCCTCGGGCTGCATCATCCGGGCGCGGGCCTCCGGTGGCGGCGGGGTGGGACGTTTGTCGAGCAGGGGGGTGTCGATGTCACCGGGGAAGACCGAGCAGGCCCGGATGCCGTGGCTGCGTTCCTCGGCATTGATCGTCTGGGTGAGGCCGGTGAGGCCGAATTTTGAGACCGCGTAGGCGGCGCCGGACTTGGCGCTGGCGCGGAGCCCGGCCTCGGAATTGACGTTCACGATGGTGCCGCCGCCCTGGCGCCGCAGATGAGGCAGCACGGCGCGCACGCAGTGGAAGGCGCCGTGGAGGTTGGTGGCGAGGGTGGTGTGGTAATCTTCCAGGGAGAGTTCGGCGAGCGCACGGCGCGGGATGTTGGTGCCGGCGGCATTCACCAGGGCGTCGAGCCGGCCGAAACGTTCGTGCGCGCGGGCGACGGTGCGATCCACGGCGGCAGGATCGCCGATGTCGCAGGCGAAGGCGGCGAGGCGCGCGGCGGCGTCCGGGCCGGCCAGCGCGATGGTGGCGGCGAGGGCATCGGCGCGGCGGCCGATCAAGCCGACGGCCCAGCCGGCGGCGGCGAAGCGGAGGGTGCAGGCCCGGCCGACGCCGGAGCCGGCGCCGGTGACGAGGACGGTGGGGGTGGGGGCAGGGGGCATGGGGAAAGGTGGCGCAAAAAACCCCGGCGCGGCGAGGGTGGAATCCGGGTAGGGCGCAGGGAATACCGTCGGAGGTTCGCCCGCGGCGCATTCAAAAACCGCTGGTTTCCCGCGGCTATTTCGGTATCAAGAGCCCGTGAAAGCCTCCGAATTTTTCGCGTTACCCCCTTCGCTGGCCCGGTTTGCGCCCTATTTTTCCGCCGAGGCGGCGCCGTGGGATTGGATCAAGCAGATCGGGGCGGCGTTGGAGAGCGTCGAGTTCGAGGCGGCGGGGTTGAAGATCCCGGCCGGGGTGCACGTGGAGGGCAAGGTGTGGTTGCATCCGACGGTCAAGCTGCCGGCCCATGCCACGATCATCGGGCCCGTCTACATCGGGGCACGGACGGACATCCGACCCGGCGCCTTCATCCGCAACAACGTGATCGTTGGCGAGGGCTGCGTGCTGGGAAATTCCAGCGAGTTCAAGAACTGCCTGCTGCTGGATAGCGTGCAGGTGCCACATTTCAATTACGTGGGTGATTCCATCCTGGGCAATGGCGCCCATCTGGGGGCGGGCGTCATCTGCTCGAACCTCCGGCTCGACCAGAGCGAGGTGACGGTGCGGCTGCCCCACGAGACAGTCCGGACCGGGCTGCGAAAGTTCGGGGCGATCCTGGGCGACCAGGCGGAGGTCGGGTGCAATGCCGTGCTCAATCCCGGCAGTGTCCTAGGCCGGCGCGCGCTGGTGATGCCCACGATGGCCTTCAGCGGCTACCTGCCCCCGGCCACGATCGCGCGGGTGCGGCAGAGTGTGACGATGATCCCGCGGCGGGACTGAGTCCCGGCCCGCGACAGCGGCCTTGCCTTTCAAGGTCGCTCTGACTTTCACTCTCCCTTTCCTCCCTTTTCATGCCCCGCATCCTCACCGGCATCACGCCTTCCGGCACCCTCCATATCGGCAACTATTTCGGCGCGATGCGCCCGGCCATCGAGCTGCAGGCGGGCGGGGACGCGTTTTATTTCATCGCGGACTATCACTCGATGACGGTGATCACCGACCCGGCCGAGCGCCGGGCGTTTTCCCATGGCATCGCCCTGGACTGGCTGGCCTGCGGGCTGGACCCGGCCAAGGCCGTGTTCTGGCGGCAGAGCGACGTGCCGGAGGTCTGTGAACTCATGTGGATGATCGGCTCGCTGACCCCGATGGGGCTGCTGGAGCGGGCGCACAGCTACAAGGACAAGCTGGCCAAGGGCATCGCCCCGAATTTCGGCCTGTTCTCCTACCCGGTGCTGATGGCTGCGGACATCCTGCTTTACGACACCCACATCGTGCCGGTGGGCAAGGACCAGAAGCAACACCTGGAGATGACGCGGGACATCGCGATCAAGTTCAACCAGACGTATGGCGAGGGCACCTTCGTGGTGCCGGAGGAGCGCATCGCCGAGGCGGTGGCGGTCATCCCCGGGCTCGACGGCCAGAAGATGTCCAAGAGCTACGGCAACACGATTGAGATCTTCGGCGACGAGAAGGCGCTGCGGAAAAAAATCATGGGCATCGTGATGGACTCGCGGACCCCGGCGGAGCCCAAGCCGGATGCGGACAAGAACCTCGCCATCCAGCTGCTGAAATTTTTCGCCCCGGCGGACGTGGCGGCGGATTATGAAAACCGGCTCCGGGCCGGCGGCCTGGGCTACGGAGACCTGAAGAAGGCGCTGTTCGAGCACTACTGGAATCATTTTGCGCCCTACCGGGCGAAACGAGCCGAACTGGCGGCCAATCCGGATTATGTGGAACAGGTGCTGCGCGAGGGTGCGCAGCGCGCGCGGGTGGTGGCCGGGCAGGTCATGGCGCGGGCACGGAAGAACTGCGGGTTGCGCTGATTCTGCAGGGCGATCCCGCCCTACAGCTATTTGCCGGCGAGTTTGCCGGCGGCCTTGATGATCTTGGCGGCGAGGGGGAGGGGGAGCATTTCCGGCTTGGTGAAGCGGATGCAGCTCTTGCCGCAGTCGAGGCCGGCGGCCTTGAGTTCCTGGCGGTAGGGGTCGGCGGCCTCAGGGTTCACGTAGAGGCAGAGGTAGTGTTTCTGCTTGTTGAAGGCCCCGAGGTGATAGTCACCGACGAGGTAGGTCGGCATGCGGTATTGCATGGATTCCGTGACCTTGGGGTGGGCCTGCTTGAGGAGGCTGCGGAGCTTCGTGAAGATCGCCCGCTCGGCATCGGTCAGGGTATTGAGAAACCCGTCCACCGTGGTTGCCTTGGAGATCATGGGGGAGATTTGGCGGGGGAAAGTGGGGACTGCAACCGCGCAATCAAAGGGGGAAATGGCCGGCCGGGACGTGCGGCCGGTCTGCCTTTTCCGGTGAGCGGGTCACAAACCCGGGGCGCGATAGCCGGCGGCCATGCTGTCGAGCACGAGCACCCAGTCGGGGCCGAAGGACGGGCTGGTGAAGGTGGCCGGACCCTTGCCCTCGACGATCCCGGCGTCGCGCGCGAAGCCGGTGCGCGGGTCATACCAGCGGACGTGGAGCGGGCCGGGCCGCAGCCGGCCGAGGTCGATTTGCGCGGACTGGTCGGAGGTGGGGAAATAGATGAAGCCGTAGGTGCCGGCTTCGTCGCGGCTGGCAACGAGGTGGCGGGAGCGGTCGGTCTCGCGGGTGACGACCAAGGCGGAATCGGGGATGCGGGTAAAGAAGGGGCGGGATTCGATCAGACGGCGGAGGTGGAGCATCTGTCGGGCGGCGGGGCGCTGCAGGGCGTCGACCCAGTCGCGGTCGGCATAGTTGATGGAGTCGTTGCGCCGGCCGGCGAATTGCCAGACAGCGTGGTGGCCGTAGGTGACGCCGCAGGCACCGGCGAGGACGGAGCGGTAGCATTGCTTGCGCACGTCGTGGTCGCGGAAATAGCCGAGCGCAGGATCCCAGCGCGGCCAGGGGCTGACCGGGTGGTCCTCGTAGTTGGGCTCGAGGTCGAGGGTGGGTTTGGCTGGGGTGAGGGCGTAGTCGTGGGCGATGTTCTCCCAGATGGGCACGTCATGGCCGCCGCCGTGCCCGCTTTGCAGGCCGTTGAGATCGAGCCACGGTTCCTGCCCGAGCGTGGCCGAGGTGCCGCTGCCGCCGGGCGGGTGGTAGAGGGTGAGGGCCTTGGTGCCGAAACCTTCGTGAAGACCGGCGATCATCTCGCGCCAGATGGGGCGCCAGTCGTGGTCGGCGGGGAAGCCGGCGGCGATGCCGGAGGAATTGGGATAATCTCCGGGACGGGACGGATCGAGCACGGCCGGCCGGTCGCCACCCAGCATCCAGATGACATTGCTGCGACCGCGCACTTTGGCGCCGAGGTAACGGCCGTAGGCGCGGGCGACGGGCAGGTTGTCGAGGTGGAAGAGGCGCGGGCCGTCGCCCCAGGGCGCGGTGACCTTGTCGCCCCAGGCGGGGAGGAGCGCGACGTAGAGGCCGAGCGTGGCGGCCTCGTCGACGACCTCGACGAGGCGGTCGAAGTAGGCGGGATTGGGCTGGGTGGGATCGTCGTGGAGGAAGGGTTTTTCGCCGAGGGCGCTGGGGCGCCGGACGCCGTTCATCTCGGCGAGCACATTGGCCTGGATGACGGTGTAGCCCTGGTCGGCGCGGGTGCGGAGAAAGTGGCTGCACTCATCGCGGTCCGTGGCGTGGAGCAGGGCCCAGGCGGTGTCGCCGAGCCAGAAGAACGGGCGGCCGTCGGCGGTCTCGAGGTGGTGGCCGCCGGCGTGAACGCGGACGGCGGGCAGAGCGGCGGAGACGGTGAGGGGCAGCACGAGCAGCAGGACAAACCAGATCAGCCTGCGACCGAGGGGTAGACGGTTTTGCATGCGGGAATCTAGGCAGGCGGTGAGCGCCCGAGCCAGACGAATTGCACCGAGGTCGGCGGAGTGGCGGGGCGGTCCTTGGCGGGTGCGAGCAAGCCAGCGAAGCGCGGGCTCCACCATGGGATACGCTCAGATCACCGGGTAGGCGGGGGCGGGGATGGCCGCGATGCGGTCCATGATGCGCTGGGCGGCGGTCTCATAGCGGGCCTTGCCGGCCGCGGGATCATCGTAGTCGCCGGCCGAAATCGGCGGGCCGAAGACGATGGTCACGGGCGAACCGAAGCTGGGAATGGCCGCGCCCTTGCCGAAAGCCTGGAAGGAGCCGTAGATCCGGCAGGGCACCACGGGCACGCCGGTCTTGCAGGCCATGAGGCCGACGCCGGCCTTGGGTTTGTGGAGCAGGCCGTCGGGCGAGCGCGTCCCCTCGGGGAACAGCACCACGGCGCGGTTTTCCTTCAACGCCTGCAGCACGCGCTTGATGGCGCCGATGTCGCCGCTGTCGCGTTCGACCGGGATGGTTTCCACCTGGTTCAGCCACCAGGCGAAGGCCCGGTTGCTCCAGAGGCTTTTGCGGGCGAAGAAACGCATCTGGCGCGCCACGTGGCAGCCGACGAGTGGCGGGTCAAGGTGGCTGGCGTGGTTCGAGGCGATCAGGAAGGGGCCGTCGACCGGGAAGTTGTCCGTGCCGGCGACGTCGCCGCGGAACCACATGCTGTGGATCGTCGAGGCGAGATAATGGAAGAAGCCGTAGAACGGCGTCAGCTTCATTACGTCGGGCGTGCGGGACATGGAGTGGGCAGGGGGACGGAGGACGGGATGGGACGAATGGCGCGAGTATCGTCAGGGCAGCTTGGGGGCGATGAGGGCGGCCAGTTTGTCGACCACCTGCTCGAGGGTGAGGAAGGTCGAGTCGACATCGATGGCGCCGGCGGGGACGACGAGGGGGGAGGTCTTGCGGGAGGAGTCGAGGCGGTCGCGCTCGGCGACGGAATCCTGCCGGCCCTCGGCGGCGCGGCGCTTGGCGCGTTCGGCGGGGTCGGCGTGCAAGAAGAAGCGGAAGTCAGCGTCGGGGAAGATGACGGACCCGATGTCGCGGCCCTCCATCACGAGCCCGCGGAAGCCGTGCTGGCGTGCGACCTCGGTCTGGCCGCGCTGGTAGCCCAGGAGGACCTGGCGCACCTCGGGCACGGCGGCGTAGTGGGAGACGTGGTCGTTGACGCGCTGGTCGCGGATTTCGTCGCCGGCCGCCTGGCCGTCCACGAGCATGCGGGCGGAGCGACCCTCGAGCCGGGTGGAGAATTTCAAGCCGGGCAGGGCGGCGAGGAGGGCGGGGCGGTCCGCGTGGGGCACGCCGCGGCGGAGGAGTTCCGCGGTGATGTGCCGGTAGAAGGAGCCGGTATCCACGTGGAGCAGGTTGAACCGGTCGGCGAGGAGCCGGGAGGTAGAGGATTTGCCGGAGGCGGCGCCGCCGTCGATGGCGACGATGATGAGGGGGGAGGATCCCATGGGTCGATCAATGAGAGCCGGACCGCAGGCTGGCCAGCAAGTCAAAGAATGCCGGGAAGGTCTTGGTGCAGCAGGCCGGATCCTTGATTGTGAGCCAGGGCCGGCCGTCGCCGCGGAGGTCGTGGCAGCCAAGGATGGCGAAACTCATGGCGAAGCGGTGGTCATGGTAGGTCTCGATTTCGACGTCGGGCGTGAGCGGGCGCGGGTGGATCTCAAGGGCGTCCTCGGTCTCGATGACGTGCTGGCCGAGCCGGGTCAGTTCCCGAGCCATGCCGGCCACCCGGTCGGTCTCCTGTTTGCGCGTGTGGGCGATGCCGACGATCTTGGTCGGCCCGTCGAGCAGCGGGGAGATGGCGGCGAGGGAGAGAAAGGTGTCGGAGAAGTCGTTGAAATGGGCGATCACGCCCGAGCGGGCGGGAGCATGGGCCACGTGTTGGCCGGCGGTCCGGATCAGACCGCGGGCGGTGAGGAGCCGGAAGAACTCGATGTCGCCCTGCAGGGCATCCGGGGCCAGGTTGAGCCCGGGGACGTCGAGGCCGCCCTCGGTGACGACGGCGAGGGTGGCGAAGTAGCTGGCGGCGGTGGCGTCGCCCTCAATGGCGTAGTCGGCCGGCTGGGCGGCGAACTGGGCGATCATGCGTTCGGTCATGGTCACGAACGGACGGGAGACGGTTTCGCCCTTGAGCTGCACGTCGAGCGGGGTGCGGGCGTGCGGCGACACCATGAGCAGGGCGGAAAGCAGCTGGCTGCTTTCGGAAGCGTCGAGCTGGACCGGGCCGCCGGGGAGGCCGGCGGTCGCGAGCGTGAACGGAAAGGCCCGGGCGCTGGCCCGGGCGCCCTGGGATTCAAGGGCCTCGAGCAGCGCGCCGATGGGGCGGCGGCGCATGGCCTCGTCGCCGTCGAAGTGGTAGAGCCCGTCGGGGCGCAGGCAGACGAAGGCGGTGAGGAAGCGCGCGGCCGTGCCGGCGTTGCCGACCTCGATGCGGGCCTCGCGCACGGGGATCTCGCCGCCGCGGCCCTCGATGGTGATGGTGAGCGCGGCCTCGTCGGTGGCGACGGTGAAGCCGAGGGCGCGCAGGGCGGCGACCATGATGCGGGTGTCGCGGCTGAAAAGGGCGCCGCGGAGCGTGACGGTCCGGGGGCTCAGGGCCGCCAGGATGAGGGCGCGGTTGGTGATGCTCTTGGAGCCGGGCAGGGGGGCCTGGCCGCGCACGGGCTGCGTGAACGGGATGATCGGGAGCGTGGGAGGGTAGGAAGACATGTCATTTTGTGGGAGCGACCCTGGTCGCGACGGTCGCGTGCAAGCACGCTCCCACAGGTCGGATCACGGAATGGGGCGGAATTGGTCGCGGTAGGCGCGGCCGCGCTCGAGGATGGCCTGGACCTCGAACCAGTCGCGGTTGGCGAGGGCGCGCTCGAGGCCGTGGAGTTCCTCCTGGTAGGCGCGGACGGCGCGCAGGACCTCGTCGCGGTTCTGGGCGAGGATGGTTTTCCAGAGCTTCGGGTCGCTGCCGGCGATGCGGGTGGTGTCGCGGAGGCCGCCGCCGGCGTGGTTGCGCCAGCGGACCTCGCGCTTCGCCAGGCTGGCGCAGAGGGTGGAGGCGAGGACCTGGGGGAGATGGCTGATGTGGGCGACGATCTCGTCGTGGGCATCGGGCTCGACGGTGGCGACGTCGGATTCGAGCGCGGTCCAGAAGGCGGCGACGCGCGCGGCGGCCGCGGGGTCGGTCTCGGGGAGCGGGGTGACAAAAGTGGTGCGGCCCTTGAAGAGGTCGGCGCGGCCGTGTTCCCAGCCGGTTTTTTCGGAGCCGGCCATGGGGTGGGAGCCGACGAAAGCGTGGCGGGGGGCGAGGGCGACGTGGCTGAGGCGGGAGATCTCGCCCTTCACGCTGCCGACATCGGTGACGAGGGCGCCGGGGGGCAGGGCGGGGGCGATCTGCTGGACGAGAGGGACGATCTGGTCGACCGGCGCGCAGATGATGACGAGTTGGGCGGACTGGACGGCGGCGGCGGGGGTGTCGGCCACGCGGTCGCACCAGGCCTGGCCCTGCAGTTGCAGGCGCACCTCCGGGCGGCGGGCCCAGAGCGTGGTGCGTTGGGCGGCGCCATAGTGGCGGGCGGCGCGGGCCACGGAGGCGCCGAGCAGGCCGGGGGCGAGGATGGCGATTTCGTCAAACACGGCGGCTAGCGAAAGCGGCCCGGGCGGGATTGTCCAGCCCGGGTCAGGTTCGGGCCGCGGCTGGGGGGCGGCCGGCGAACGTGGTTTCGGCGCCAGCAGGCTCCTCCCTGAAGACCGGTCCAAGTCGGCGAGCGTGGGATCTTGGCCTATAAATTAGCCCGGCCGCCGAGTTTCACGATGCGGGCGAACTCTACGGGCTTGAGCGGCATCACGGACAACCGGCCCTGACGGACGAGGGCGATGTCCTTGAGCGCCGGCTCGGCCTTGATCGCTGCGAGGGTGACGGGTTTTTTTAGCGGGGCGACGGGGGCGAGTTCGACGGCGACCCAGCCGTCCTCGTCGGCCGTCCGGTCCGGGAAAGCTTCCTTGGTCACGCGGGCAATCCCGACCACGGCCTTGCCCTCGTTGCTGTGATAATAGAGCACTTCGTCCCCGGGACGCATGGCCTTGAGATGGAGGCGGGCGGCGTAGTTGCGCACGCCGGTCCAGTCGGTGCGGCCGTCGCGGACGAAGGTGTCCCACGCGTAGGTGTCGGGTTCGGATTTCACGAGCCAATATTGCGTTGTCATCGGGTGGGGGCGTGTTCGGATTTGGGTATGAGCGAGAGCGATCCCGAGCTAGAAAAAAAAGCCCACCGGGCACAAATGATTCTTTACGGGGTCATGCTATTCTTCCTCGTGCTGCCCTTTGTCTTGCTGTGGCTGAAAAACCGGGGAGTATTTGGCCAGTTTTAAACCCGACGCATGAACAAGACCCTGCTCGTCATCCGGCTCCTCTTTATTTTTCTCTGCATCGCGGCGAGCTGGCTGGTGTGTTATTCGATCAAGGAGTGGGACGACCACCGCGGGCTGGCCATGGTCATCGGCCTGATGATCGGCCTGCTGGTCGTGCTGATCGACGTGATGCTGAAGGGGTTTTCCCTGCGGGGGCTGACGGCGCTGACCTTCGGGCTGGCGATGGGTACCTTGATTTCCTGGATGATCGGCAGCTCGCCGCTGCTGCAGGAAGGCGACCCCCAGGTGATCTACCTGGTGCAGCTCGCGCTGTTTGTGATCTGCACCTACCTGGGCACGGTCATCGCCCTGCGGGGCAAGGATGACTTCAACCTGGTGATCCCGTATGTGCGGTTTGTGCCGCACGAGGTGGACGTGCCGCTGGTGGTGGTGGACACGAGCGCCTTGGTGGATGGGCGCATCGCGAAAGTCTGCGAGACGCGGTTCCTGGCCGCCGGCCTGATCATCCCGAGCTTCGTGCTGACGGAGCTGCAGGGCATCGCCGATTCGCCGGACCCGGTGAAGCAGGCGCGGGGGCGCCGCGGCCTGCAGGTGCTGAATGATCTCCGTGCGCTGAAGCACGTGGATATCCGGATTCACCAGAGCGAAGTTTCACGCCGGCAGGACATTGAGGCCAAGCTGGTGTTTCTCGCCCAGTCGATGCGGGCCAAGCTGCTGACCACGGACACCAATCTCGCCTCGATGGCCCGGTTCCAAGGGGTGGAGTGGCTGAATCTGCATGCCTTGGAGACGGCCTTGCGGCCCGAGTTGGTGATCGGGGAGAGCATCGCGGTCGAGCTGGTCCGGCCCGGCAAGGACGAGGGGCAGGCGCTTGGATTCCTGGGTGACGGCTCGATGGTGGTGGTGAACAACGCGCGGGCCTTCGTGGGCAAGCGCGTGACCGCCGAGATCATCGGCGTGCTGCCGAGCGGCAGCGGGAAGATGGTCTTCGCCACGCTGCTGGGCGAGGACGTGCCGGTTTAAACGGCCGGCGGGGCCGGTGGCGGGCGAGGTCGCCCGCACTCCAGGTATGGGATGGAGCCACGGCGACCCCGCCGTGGAATCATGCGGTCGCTCAATGCAGGGTTTGAAATTTCCCTTGCCGTCCTATCTGTACTAGTGCAACTAGTACGGAGTGCTCCCGTTCTCCATCGAACTCAAACCCGGCCTGCCGATCACGGAGCAGGTCATCTTCGCCGTGAAGAAGGCCGTGGTGGCCGGCCGGCTCAAGCCCGGCACGCCGTTCCCGTCGGTGCGGGCGTTCAGCCAGGAGCTGCGCATCAACCCCAACACCGCGCACAAGATCATCGCCACCCTCGTCGCCGAGGGCGTGCTCGTCACGACTCCCGCGGTAGGCAGCGTAGTAGCGGAGCACGCCGCCGGTGACCGGGCCGCCAAGGCGGCGCTGTTGGACGACGAACTTGAGCGTCTCGTGGTCGAGGCGAAGAACCTGGGTCTGGGCCTCGACGAGGTGCAGGCCGGACTGGCCGCGCACTGGAAGCGGCTGAACAAAAAGTGACTTTCCCATGAATATCATCGAGACCGACCGACTCACCCGGCGCTTCCAGGCGACCGAGGCGGTGCACGAGCTGACGCTCGCCGTGCCCACCGGAAGCGTCTTCGCCCTGCTCGGCGCCAACGGGGCGGGCAAGACGACGACGCTCAAGCTGCTGGTGAACCTGCTCCTGCCCACGGCCGGTTCGGCGCAGGTGCTGGGGGTGGATTCGCGCCGTCTCGGCGAACGCGAGCTGGCTCAGATCGGTTACGTGTCGGAAAATCAGAAACTGCCCGGCGGGATGACGGTGGCGCAGCTGCTCGATTACTGCCGGTCGTTCTACCCGACCTGGGACCGGACGTTGGAGGCGAAGCTGCTGACGCGCTTCGACCTGCCGGCCGACCGCGCATTGAAGCAGCTTTCCCGCGGTATGCTGATGAAGGCGGCCCTGCTCTCGGCGCTGGCCTACCGTCCGCGCCTGCTGGTGCTCGACGAGCCGTTCAGCGGGCTTGACCCGGTGGTGCGCGACGATTTCACGGCCGGGCTGCTGGAGGCGGCGCAACTGGGCGAGACCACGGTGCTTTTGTCTTCCCATGACATTGAGGAGGTTGAGCGCCTGGCCGACCACATCGCGCTGCTCGAGGCCGGTCGCCTCCGCTTCACCGAGACCACCGAGGTGCTGCTCGGCCGGTTCCGCCGCATCGAGGTAGAGCTGGACGGAGCAGCCGAGCCGGGTGACCTGCCGGCGAGCTGGCTGGGCTGGCGCAGCGAGGCCGGCCGGGCCGTGTTCGTGGAGTCGGCCTACCGGCGGGAGACGACTGAGCAGAACTGCCGCCAGCGCTTCCCCTCGGCCACGGTGCAGGCGCACCCGATGACGCTGCGCGAGATCTTCATTTCCTTGGCCCGCCGCGAATCCAACCCCCACGCCTGAAATCATCCGACCATGAACCTCATGCTCCATGTCATCCGCAAGGATCTCGTCCTGTTCCGCTGGACCCTGCTCATCTGGGTGCTCGGCCTCGGTTATCTGTTCCTGCATTCCATCAACCTGGCGGGCCCCCGGGGCGATGTGCGGGATTTCCTGCAGCTGACCGCGATGTTGTTGATGCTCGTCTCGAGCTTCGCGTACATCGCGGGCATCATCCAAGCCGATCACCCGACCGCCCCCGACGTGCACTGGCGGACGCTGCCGTTGTCGGCCCCGCGCCTGCTGGGCGGCAAGCTGATCCAGCTCGGGCTGATCTTCATCCTGGTGCCGGTGCTCGCCCTCTGGCTGCGCCGCCTGGCCGGCGGCACGGCGCTCGCGGAGCAGCTGCAGGAATATGGGCTGCTTGCCCTGATCTTTGCAGTCCTCACCCTGACGGTGGCGGCAGCGGCCGCGTGCACGAAGAACGTGGTGCACTGCCTCGGGTTGTGGCTGGGGCTCGTTTTCCTGGGCGGGACGTTGACAGAGTTTCTCGACCGCTTCGCCCCGGTGCTGAGCCGGCAGGCGCTGGCGCAGCTGGGCATGACCAAGATTATCCTGATCCTGGGATTCAGCCTCGTTGTCGCGGTGGCGGTCCTCCTCAACCAGTACCTGCGACGCCGGG
This sequence comes from Lacunisphaera limnophila, assembly GCF_001746835.1. Taxonomy (NCBI): domain Bacteria; kingdom Pseudomonadati; phylum Verrucomicrobiota; class Opitutia; order Opitutales; family Opitutaceae; genus Lacunisphaera; species Lacunisphaera limnophila. Next base: position 2,867,344 of record NZ_CP016094.1, read on the forward strand.
TGGGCCTGTCGCTCGCCCTGCTGGTCCTGGGGGCGGTGGGCTCGACCCTGATCGGCACTTTCTGGGGGTATTTCTACTTCTACTCGTCGCAGTGACCGGCCAGCCAGGCGCGCAGGTCTGACTCGTCGCCGATTTCCCGGTACAGCTGGTAGTCGGCGGCGAGGAGGGCGGCGTAGGAGGGTTCGGCGAAACGGCGGCAGTGGAGCAGGACCTTGGCTTTCTGTCCCGGGGCGCGCACGAGACGGCCGAGGCCCTGGTTCACCTTCTGGAGGCCGGGGATCTGGTAGACGCGGCGGAAGGCGGCGTCGCGGCCGAGGTCGTGCAGGACGTCCATGCGGGCCTTTTGCACGGCGTTGACCTCGGGCAGGGCGGGGCCGACGACCATGGCGTGGGTCACGCGGCCGCCGAGGAGGTCGATGCCCTCGGCGAAGCTGCTGCCGAGAACGAGGAACAGGACGTCGCTGAGGGCGAGGTTTTCCTCGACCCAGGCGGTCTGGGCGGCGAGGTCGGGGAGCTTGGGCTGGAGGGCCACGCGCAGGACGGAGCCGTAGTCGGCGAGGGTTTTCTGAATGGACTCGGCGTAGGCGTAGGAGGGGAAGAAGACGGCGACGCACCTGCACACCCCGGCCTGCGGCCACCCCTCTCCAGAGGCGATTTTTCCAGTAGCGGCCTCGTGGAGGGCGGCGATGGTGGCGGCGGTGGTGGGGTGGTGGCTGGCGCGGTCGCGGTAGGTGGTGCTGACGCGGAGGTCGACGGCGACGTCGTAGGCCCCGGCGCGCCAGGGGGTGGGGGCGACGAGGGTGGTGTAGGGAAGGTGCGCGGGCTCCGCGCGGGCTGAACCTGCGCGGAGGGCCGGTTCCACCTCAACGCCATTAAGGCCACAGGACTCGGCGAATTCGGCGTAGGGGAACAGCGTCGCGGACATCAGGATGGCGCCGCCAAAGGGTTTCAGGGTCGCCCCGATGGCCGCGGCGGCGTCCACGCAGGTGAATTCCAATTGGCCTGGCCGCGCGACCCAGATGAGTTTTTTCAGCGTCGGGTCGGCCATGAAGTTGGCGAGGGCGGCGAAGGACCAGAGCGTCTCGCTGTGGACCGGGCCGAGGGCGGCGTAGTCGAGGGGGTGGGTGGTGGTGAGCTTGACGATGGATTCCACGAGGTCGCGAATCTCGGCCTCGGTGATCGGGTCGAGGGATTCGGCGGGTTGGAGCGAGGCGAGGAGGCGGATCCAGGCCTCGACGGCGAGCACCAGCGGCGCGGGAGCCGAGAGGTGATCGAGCTCGGCGAGCAGGAGATGGGCTTCGGATTCGGTGGCGCGGTGGGAGTAGGCGCCGGCGACCCGGGAGGGGAGGTTGTGCGCCTCGTCGATCACCAGCAGGGTTTCGGCGGGATCGAAGCCGGGCTGGTCGAAAAAGAGGCCGCGGTTGTCGGGGGCGAAGACGTAGTTGAAGTCGCCGATCCAGACATCGTTGAAGGGCAGGGCGGCGCGGGTGATCTCGTAGGGGCAGATCGTCGCGGCGCGGCCAGCGGCCTTGAGGGTGTCGAGGTCACGGGCCTCGCGGTCGTCGAGGTGGAAGCGGGCGAGACCGCTGCCGGGCCAGCGCTCGGCGCAATCGCGGAGATAGTCGCAGCTGTCGCGGACGCAGTGGAAGGTGTGGTTCACGCAGTGCTCGGCCTTGTTTCTTACCTGCCAGACCGCGAGCGGCGTGGCCGCAGGGGACAAGGGGGAAGGGGGCAGGGACAGGTCAGGGGCCGTCATTTGACGGAGGGTGTGCATGACCTGGATCTGGCCGGTGGACTTGCCGGTGAGCCAGATGAGGCGGGCGAAGCGGCCGGCCTTGAGCTGGCCGAGGGCGTACTCGAGGACGCAGCCGGTCTTGCCATAGCCGGTGGGGGCTTCGAACAAGACAACCGAGGACGGCGCCGTTGCCGCCTGCTGGCGGCCCGGTGTTTGACCTTGGTTCTCGCTGCGTGAAACCCAGGCAAACGGACGGAGGGCAGATGACAGATCGGACTGGATCGTTTCCTGGCCGGGGCGGAGGGACGCGAAGGGTGACCGGAATTGCAGCGAGCGGCGGCGGGCGGTGGCGCGGAGCTGCTGGTTCAGGAAATCGCCGAGGATATCGAGTTGGTGGAAGACCAGCGCCTCGTCGAAGGGGGTGAGGGTGATGGTCTGCGCCAAGCCGGAGCCGGCCTCGACGAAGATGAGTTCGGCGCGGGTGGTCTTGGCGCCTTGCGTGCGGCGGAGGACGACGTAGGCGGCGAGTTGGAGAAAGTAGGCCGGGTAATCGGCGCGCAGGGCCGTCTCCTCGGCGGGGAGCGGGCGCATCACGCTTTTGATTTCGCGGAGGGTATCCCCGATCTGCTGGTCGATGCGGCCTTGAAGTTCGTAGGTCCAGCCGCGGTGGAGGAGGCGGCCTTGAATGGGGACCTCGAATTTGACGTCGGGGCGCAAAGCCCCGGCCACCGTGAATTCCTGCTCGGTGCGCTTCTGGAGCTCGTTGTGCCAATGCTGGCCGAGCTGCGCGCGCCAGATGCCCTGCGGCCCGCCGCCGCTGTCTTGCGGGCCGAGGCTGAAGCCCGCGAAGTCGCCCACGCTCAGGGTGACGGTTTTGGTCTCGAGGGAGAAATGCATGACGGGCCCCGCGGATTACGCGGAAGAACGCGGCGAGGGCAACGGTAGGATGGGCCGGGCGCTGATTCGGTGCCGGGCCGCGGCGGGCCGGGAGGGGTTCAGACTACCTTTTGACCGGCTTGAGGAAATGAACCAGGCGGAACGTTTCGCGGAAGCCGGCTGCCTGGTGGGCGGCGATGCCGACGGCGTTGGCCAGCTCGGCGTCGCTGGCCAGTTCCGTGAGGCCCCGGGCGGCGGTCCAGGCCTCGGCGGCGGAGATGAGCCGCCGGCCCCAGCCCTGCCGGCGCAGGTCGGGATCGAGGTACCAGCCCTCGACAAAACCGACCCGGGGGAACGGGCGCCGTCGACGCGTGGGCGCACGGACAGCTCGATGAAGCCCCGAGGCGATCGCTGCGATCGAGCACGAGCACGGCCCGGAGACGGGAGCGGGCGGACTGTTCCTTCATTTCCAGCCGGTGCATGGCGGGGGCGCAGTCCGGCCAGAGCGCGCAACGCAGGCGCAGCCACTCGGGGTGGTCGGGGCGGCGCAGGGGGCGGATTTTGAGGGGCATGGAAGATGGGGTGTCTGGAAGGCTCCGACGGGGTGGCGCCGCTGGATTGGTGATCGTGGCGTGAGCGAGCTCACCGCCCACGGGAAGAGTCTCTCACAGGCGGATTTCGGTTTCGGCGGCGACCCAGGCTTCGAGGCGGCGGGTGAGGGCGGTGACGGTGGGGGCGTCAGCGGTCTGGGCGGCGAGGGGCTGGTTGAGGAGCTGGGCGGCGGTGTTGCGGTCGCCGGCAGGCAGCAGGGGCCACCATTGTTGTTTCACGGGGTAGCCCTCGTCGCGGAGGAGGCAGTAGAGGGTTTTCAACCAGACGATGTCGGGGCGGCCGCCGGCGGCGAGGGCGCCGAGGCTGGAGCGGAGGAGGGCGGCGACGGGCGCGCGGGATTCCTCGGCCACGGGATTGCGGGCGAGGAGGGTGCCGAAGGCGGCGGCGGTCTTGAGGGCCTCGTAGGAGCGGCCGATGCCGTCGTGGCGGAGGATCAGGCGATGTTCCTTGATGAACCAGGTGCGGCCCTGGCTGGAGGATTCGAGCCAGAGCTCGGCCTCGTCAAAGAGGTCCAGCCGGCCTTCGTTCGGCGCCGCCGAAGTGCGGCGCGCGGAGGCCGGCTTGGCGGTTTTCGGCAGGCGCGTGAGGCAGAGGAGGACGCCGTGCTCGGCGGAGAAGGCGGTCAGCTGCTCAAAGTTGTCCGAACCGGAGGGTTGCCGGGCGAGGATGAAGGCGGTGGTCTGGAGCTGCGGGCCGGGCATTTGGGAGGACGGAGGGCAGAAGACAGAGCACGAAGGCAGATCCGCGCGGGGAGGCGGGATCAGCGATTCCGCCCTACAGCGACTGGCCGAGTGCGGCCTTGGCGGCGGCGGGGTTGGACCAGGTGGGAAGTACGGCGCCGCAGGAAATCACGGTCTTCATGCCGTCGCCGACGGACATCTCCAGTTCGATGAGCTCACCCCGGGGCAGAAACAGGAAGAAGCCGTTGACGGGGCTCGGGCAGGTGGGGACGAAGACGGCCCAATGTTCGCCGGCGAGGCGGGAGTGGGGTTCCCCTTGCGCCTGGTTGGTCACGAAGCCGATGGTGTAGGCACCGGCGCGGGGGAACTGCACGAGCACGACCTTGCTGAACTGCATGCGGTCCTTGGCGCCGAAGGTTTCGATGAACTGCTTCACGCTGTTGTAGAAGCCGCCGACGCCGGGGATGTTCTGGATGAAGCGCTCGGTGGCTGCGCCAATGAGGCGACCGAGGAAATGACGCGACACGTAGCCGAGCAGGGTGATCAGGCCGAGGGCGATGATCGTGGTGACCACGTCCCAGAAGATGGGGGACAGGTGTTGCAGGGGCTCCGGGAGGTACGGGAAAAACAGGGGCGTGATCGAGCCGCCGACGAAGCTGATGATCAGCCGGACCGCCCAGATGGTCACGACCAGCGGGGCCACCAGGAGGATGCCGGTGAGGAAGGCGTTGCGGAGGGAAGTGAAGCGGGTCTCGGACATGGACGGCGACAGGCTCACGCAAAGTCGCAAAGACGCAAAGGGAATTCAGAGGAGGCGGAAGGCCGGCACGGCCCCGGCCGACAGCAACAATTTCATGGCCCGGGCCTCGGCGGCGCGCATGCGGCGCTTTTTCGCCGGCTGGAGGTCGTCGTAGCCGGCGAGGTGGAGCCAGCCGTGAACGAGGTAGAGGGTGAGTTCGGTGGCGAAGGCGTTTTGGAGGGATGCGGCTGGTGCGCGGCCGCGGGCGCGCGCCAGGTGCGCCCCTACAAAAGACCAGGCGGTGTCGGCGGAGAGGCAGATTTCGCCGGCGAGTTCCGCGAGGGGGTCGCCCTCAAAGGTGATCACGTCGGTGGCGGTGGGGTCGCCCATGAAGTCGGCGTGGATTTTGGCCAGGGCGGGATCGGTGAGGAAGACGAGAGAGAGTTCGCCGGGGGGCAGGCGGGGGCCGCCTGCGGCAATTTGAGATTTGCGATCTCAGATTTGAGATTCTGCAGGCGGTTGCGGGGGAGGCTGAGGTGGGGCAGGTCGCCGGGGAGGATATTGAATTCGGCGTCGAGCAGCCCGATGACCCGGGCTACGGCGGCGCGGGGGATGCGCAGGCGGGGGTGGCGGTTGCTGATGGAGATCTCGCGCTTCACGCGTGCGGTCCGTTGGGTTCGCCGTTCTTCGCTTGCTCGTAGGCTTCGAGGATTTTTTGGACGAGGGGGTGGCGCACGACGTCGGCGGGGGTGAAGTGGTGGAAGTCGATGCCGGGGATGTTGCGCAGGATGCGCGGGGCCTGGACGAGGCCGGAGACCTTGGCGCGCGGGAGGTCGATTTGGGTGATGTCGCCGGTGACGATCATGCGGGACTCGTCGCCGAGGCGGGTGAGGAACATCATCATCTGCTCGGGCGTGGTGTTCTGGGCCTCGTCGAGGATGATGTAGGCATTGGCGAGGGTGCGGCCACGCATGTAGGCGAGGGGGGCGATCTCGATGACCCCTTTCTCGGAGAGGGCGGTGACGTCGGCGGCGTCGAGCATGTCGTGGAGGGCGTCGTAGAGCGGGCGGAGGTAGGGGAGGATTTTCTCGCGGAGGTCGCCGGGAAGGAAGCCGAGGGTTTCGCCGGCCTCGACGGCGGGGCGGGTGAGGATGATGCGCTGGACCTGGTTTTTGAGCAGGGCGGAGATGGCGGCGGCCATCGCGAGGTAGGTCTTGCCGGTGCCGGCGGGGCCGATGCCGAAGACGACGGGGTTCCGCTGGATGGCCTGGAGGTAGAGTTTCTGGCCGAGGGTTTTGGGGACAATGCTCTTCCGGCGGGTGGCGATGACGACGGGGTCGTTGATGAGGGAGCGCAGGGCGGTGCCGTCGTCGCGGGCGTAGAGGTCGAGCAGCCGGAGGAAGTCGGGTGTGCGGTAGGCGAGGCCCTGGGCGCGGCCGGTGTTGAGGAGGCTGAAGAATTCCTCGGCGCGGGCGACGGTCTCGGCGGGGCCGTCGAGTTTCAGCCAGTCATCGCGGGTGACCAGGCGGACGCCGAGGATTTTTTCCGCGCGGGCGAGATTGTCCTCGGCGGCGCAGTAGAGCTGGCTGGCGTGGCGGGCGCTGGGGTAGGTGAGGGTTTTGGAGACGGGCACGGGGGCAGAGGAAGGAAGAAAGCGGAAGGAAGAAGGAAGAATCCGGCAGGCGGAATTATTTCAAATCCTGGCGGTGAGCTTGTCCGCGGTGTCCTTGAGGCGGTTATACATGGCCTCGAGCGATTGGGGGAGGACGCGGGTCTGGCCGATGACGGGCATGAAGTTGGTGTCGCCGTTCCAGCGGGGGACGATGTGGGCGTGGAGATGGGGGATGCTGCCGCCGGCGGCGGCGCCGAGGTTGAAGCCGATGTTGAAGGCGTTGGGGTTGACGGCGGCCTGCAGGATTTCCTTGGCGAAGATGATGGTGTCCATCAGGTCGGCGCGCTCGGCGGGGGTGAGTTCCGTGAGATCGGTGGCGGCGCGGAAGGGGATGGCGAGGAGATGGCCCGGATTGTAGGGGTAGCGGTTCAGGATCAGGTAGGACAGCGGGCGGCGGTGGATGATGAGAGCCTCGGCGTCGTTGCCCAGGAGCGGGAGGGCGGCGAAGGGATTGGCGCCCTCGGGCAGGCGGGGGGCCTCGATGTATTCCATGCGCCAGTAGGCGTGCAGGTGGTCCATGATTTCGCGGGCAGGGTTGTCCGGTGGAGGGGGGATGTCAAAGCGGGGTTTGGGTGGGAAAGAGCCCGGCGAGGTCGCCGTGGTTCCAGCTGGGTGTAGCGGTGGCTTGCCGTGGGGTGGAGCGGAGGCACAGTGCGGGGATGGATCGCCGACTTGCCTGGTTTGTTGGGTTGTTGCTTCCGGTGCTGCTGTGGTCGGCCGTCGGGCCGCACGACCGGTTCACGTGGTTCCTGGAAGTGGTGCCGGTGTTGATCGGCATGCCGCTGGCCCTCGTGGTGCGGCGGCGGTTTCCGTTGTCGTCGCTGCTGCTGGGGCTGCTGTGGGTGCACAGCGTGATTTTGATCGTCGGCGGGCATTACACTTATGCGCGGGTGCCGTTGGGCGAGTGGGCGATGGAGTGGTTCGGCTGGACGCGGAACAACTACGACAAGCTCGGGCATTTCGCGCAGGGGTTTGTGCCGGCGATTTTGGTGCGGGAGATTCTGGTGCGGTTATCGCCGCTGGGTGGCTGTGCTGTAGCCGGGGTCGCTGACCCCGGCCCGGCCTCAGCGAGGCCGGCTACAGTAAGAAGCGGATGGCTGGGGTTTCTGGTCGTGAGCGTGTGCCTGGCGTTCAGCGCGTTTTATGAGCTGCTGGAGTGGTGGGTCGCGGCGGCGAGCGGGGCGGCGGCAGAGGATTTTCTGGGGACGCAAGGCTACGTGTGGGACACGCAGTCGGACATGGCGTGGGCGCTGGGCGGGGCGATCGTGGCGGTGGGGTTGCTCGGCCGCTTGCATGACCGGTCGATGGCTAACCTGCTCAGGCGGGATCGCTGAGCTGGTACGTCCCTCCCGGCTTGCGTGGGGGCGGGGCTTGCCTTTGCTCGGCGGGAATGACGGACGCGAACCAAGCCGAAGCCAAAACCGAACCCGGTCCGCGGGTGCCGGGAAATTTCCTGGCCGCGCTCGGGTTGGCGGGTGGGTTCATGGCGTTCGTGGCGTGGGACCAGTCGCACTGGTGGGAGCGGAAGGAGGATTATTCGTTTGGGTGGCTGGTACCGTTGTTCACGGCCTACATGGTGTATGACCGGTGGGCGATGATCACGGCGCGGGTGCGGGAGGCGGCGGGGGCGGCCCCGGGGCCGCGGTGGGCGCGGTGGACGTTGAACGTTGCGGCCGGCACGGGCCTGGTGCTGGGCGCGTTGTTCTTTCTGCTCGGGGCGTTTTATCGCGCGGGAGCGGGGACCTCGCAGCCGGGGACGTTTGCGCTGACGCTGGGCATGGTGGGGATCGTGCTGCCGTTGATTTTTTTCAATGCGGGCGGGGGCGATAATCCGGGTCCGGCCCGCGGGGATGCGGGTCCTCCAGCCCGGGGCATCGCGGAGCTGGGGCGGGAGCCGCGGTTCCGGGTGGCGGTCTTGTTTTTATTTCCGGTGCTGGTGTGGCTGATCTCGGCGCCGCTGGTGTCGGCGATCGAGTCCCAGATCAGCCTATTCCTGTTGCGGAAGGTCGTGACGGTGGTGGCGTTCAGTTTCGACCTGTTGGGCTATCCGCTGGAGCAGCAGGGCAACGTGTTGATGCTGCCGAAGGGACCGGTGGGGGTGGCGGATGCGTGCTCGGGGATCCGGTCGCTGACGGCGTGTTTGTTTGCGGGGTCGTTCCTCGGGGCGGCGTTCTTCACGGAGTTTTGGAAGAAGGCGGTGCTGGTCGGGGCCTCGATGGGGTTCGCGTTCCTGATGAATCTCGGGCGCAGTCTTTTCCTCACGGGCTGGGCTTACGCGCATGGGCCCGAGGCCATCAGCGGGACGGTGCACGATGTGGCCGGTTATGCGGTGTTGGGCCTGACCTGTGCGGGGCTGCTGGTGCTGGTGCCGCTGCTCAACCTGCGGGTGGAGCGGGCGGGGGCGGGGACTTGAGGGCAAAATCGGGAAGTTTAATCCCCGTGTGGCGTGGGCGCTGATTTCGCCGCGGGCGTGGCGGGATTCGGCCCGTTCGACTGGCTCAGGGCAGGCGATTCCGCCCTACAGCAAGGCCAGTCCGGCTAAGCAAACGGTAAGGTGGTGGCGGGTGCCGACGGCGGGGGCGAGGTCGGCGCGGACGCCGGCCCTACAGGGCGGGGGCGGCCGGCTTTTTCTGCAGGAGATAGGTCGGCATCGGGGAGGAGTTCTTGATCTCGATGACGCCCATGGGGACGAAGTCGTATTTGCCCTCGAGGAGCTGCTTGGTGACCTCGGAGACCTGGACCTGGCCGGGCTGGCCGTGGGATTCCATGCGGCTGGCGATGTTGACGGTGTCGCCCCAGAGGTCGTAGGCGAATTTCTTGGTGCCGATGATGCCGGCGACGACGGGGCCGCTGTTCATGCCGATGCGGACGGCCCATTCGACCTGGTGGCGGCGGTTGAAGGCGCGGACGGCCTCGAGCAGTTCGAAGGCGGCGGCGGCGCAGGCCTCGGCGTGGTCGGCGCGGATGACGGGAATGCCGCTCACCATCATGTAGGCGTCGCCGATGGTCTTGATCTTCTCGACCTCGAACTGCTCGGCGATGCGGTCGAAGCTGGAGAACAGCTCGTTGAGGAGCTGGACGGTGCGCTGGGGTGACTGCCGGGAGGAAATGCGGGTGAAGCCGACGATGTCGGCGAAGACCACGGTGGAGTCGATGAAGCTGTCGACGATGGTGCGGTGGCCGGCCTTGAGGCGCTCGGCGATGGCCTTGGGCAGGACATTGAGGAGGAGGCGGTCGGACTTGGTGCGCTCGACCTGCAGCTGGGCCAGGAAGGCCTGTTCCTGGTCGCGGAGGCGCTTCTTTTCGAGCGAGGCGGTGATGCGGGCGCGCAGGACGACGGCGTTAAAGGGCTTGGGGACGTAGTCCTCGGCGCCGGCCTCGATGCAGCGGACGGTGCTGTCGACGTCATCGAGGGCGGTGAGCATGATGACGGGGATATGCTTGAGGCGCGGGTCGGCCTTCATGAACTCGAGCGTCTGGAAGCCGTCGAGGTCGGGCATGAGGATATCGAGGAGGACGAGGTCGAAGGCGCGGTCCTTGAGCTTGGCGAGGGCCTCGCGGCCGTTGACGGCCTCGGTGACATCGTAGCCGAGCTTGTCGAGGCGGCGGATGAGCATGTCGCGGTTCATCTCGTCGTCGTCGACGCAGAGGATGCGGGCGGTGGGCAGCGGGGACGTGGAGATGCCGAAATCCTGAGGGGTGACGGTGGGGGCGCCGAGGAGGGGGGAGCCGAGGCTGACGAGGGCGGAGGCGGGATCCTCGGCGAGGGGGGAGGCCGAGCCGGTGCCGTGCTCAGTGAGGTCGGCGGGGTCGGAGTTCTCGGCGAGGGCGAGCAGGTTCTGGGCGGCGCGGAGGATCTTTTCGAGATCCTTGGCGATGCTGACCTGGCCGGCGGTGCGCGCCTTCTCGATGGATTGGGTGGTGAAACTGATGACGCCGGTGAGGGGGGTGCGGAGGTTGTCGCGCAGGGCGGCGAAATCGACCTTGCCGGCCTCGATCTTCCAGCCGGCGAGCGCGTCGTTGATGAGGGCGAGGAGTTCGCCGCCGCCGCTGTGGATGCGCTTGAGCTCGGGGAGGAGGGTGGTGGTGCCGCCCTCCTCGGCGTTCTCCATCAGGAGCTCGCTGTAGCCGATGATCTGGTTGAGGGGCGTGCGGAGGGCGTGACGCAGCTTGGACAGGCCCTCGTGGTCGCGGGTCCGGAGCGCCTTGAGCAGAGGCGTGAGCGTGGCGGGAGGAAGGGGAGCGGCCGCCGGCGTGGGGTCGGGGACGTTCATGCCTTGGGCGGGAACTTTTTCAGCAGCTCCTCGATCTTCATGAGGAGGCGGGGCAGCTCGACGGGTTTGGTGTCGAAATCGTCGCAGCCGGCGCCGAGGGCCTTCTGGCGGTCGCTTTCCATGGCATGCGCGGTGAGTGCGATGATGGGAATGCCGGCGAGGGCGGGGTTGGCCTTGATTTGCTTGGTGGCATCCCAGCCGTCGAGGACGGGGAGGGACATGTCCATGAGGATGAGGTCGGGAACCTCGGCGGCGGCCTTGGCGACGCCCTCGCCGCCATCGACCGCGACGGAGACGGCGTACCCGCGCTTCTCGAGGCGGCGGGTGAGCATGTCGCGGTTCATTTCGTTGTCTTCGACGAGGAGGATCTTGGGCATGGGAGCGAGGGGTGAGAGGGGTGGGTCAGACGAGGGCGGCAATCGCCCGTTGCACGGCGGGGCGGATGACGTTGACGAGGTCATCGCGGCTGAAGCGGCCCTTGAAGAGGATGCCGACGGTGCGCGGGGTGAGGTAGTCGCGCATGTCGGAGGTGAGATCCATGGACGTGACGATCACGACGGGGATTTTGCTCCACACGGGGTTCTTGGTGATGACCTCGAGCAGCTCGAAGCCGTTCATGCCGGCCATCTTCAGGTCGAGCACGATCATGGCGGGGGCGGACTGCTTGAGGATGCGGAGGGCGGCGTTGCCGTTGATGGCGGCTCGGGAGTTCCAGCCCTCGCCGTCGAAGAGGCGGGTGAGGAGGGTGCGGGAGTCGTTGTCGTCTTCGACGAGGAGGATATAGGCGGGCGGGAGCGGGGCGAGCTGCGCGGCGATCTCGGCGGTGAGCTGGTTGGCGTCGACCGGCTTGAAGAGCACGGCGGCGGCGCCGAGGGACATGGCCATCTCGAGGCCGCTGGCGCCGCTGAGGATGATGACGGGGATGTCGGCGAGCTGCGGCTTGTGCTGGAGCTTGGTGAGCACGGTCCAGCCGTCCATGCCGGGCATCATGAGGTCGAGGACGATGAGGTTGGGGAGGATCTGACCGGCGAGGTCGAGGCCCTGCTGGCCGGACGCGGCGGTGAAGACTTCGTAGCCACTCTGGTCGAGGATCTCGGTGATGACGGTGCGGATGTCCTTGTCATCGTCGACGACGAGGATCTTGGGGCGCTTCTGGTCGGGGAAGGGGGAGCGGGTAAGGCGGGGGCTGCCCTGGTTGACGATCTTGGGCTTCTTGGTCTCGACGCGGAGGGGCAGGCGGATGGAGAAGGTGGAGCCGACGCCGGCGGCGCTGGTGACGGTGATGTCGCCATTCATCATCTGGGCGAACTGCTTGGAGATGGCGAGGCCGAGGCCAGTGCCGCCGTACTTGCTGGTGGTGGAGGCGTCAGCCTGGCTGAAGGCTTGGAAGAGGCGGGACAGCTGCTCGGGGGTCATGCCGATGCCGGTGTCGATCACGGCGAAGTCGATGGCGTCCTCGGTGGGGAGGCGGGTGACCTTGAGGGTGATGGTGCCCTTTTCGGTGAACTTGCTGGCGTTGCTCAGGAGGTTGAGGAGCATCTGGCGCAGCTTGGTGGCGTCGGCGAGCATCGAGCCGGTGTCGGGCGGGCAATCAAGGGCGAGGACGTTGCCCTTCTTGGCGATGAGGGGCTGGGCGGTGGCGATGACCTCGTTGATCGTCTTGGCGATGTCGAAGTTCTCGAGGTAGAGCTCCATCTTGCCGGCCTCGATCTTGGAGATGTCGAGCACGTCGTTGATGAGGCCGAGGAGGTGGCGGGCGGCGTTGAGGACCTTGTCGAGATCCTCGGCGGTGCGGGTGTCGCCGTCGTCGACGGCGTCTTCGCGGAGGATTTCGCTGTAGCCGATGATGGCGTTGAGCGGGGTGCGGAGCTCGTGGCTCATCTTGGCGAGGAAGCTGGACTTGGCCTTGCTGGCCTCCTCGGCGTCCTTGACGGCCTTGGCGAGGAGCTTGGTGCGGTCCTCGACGCGGGCCTCGAGGGTGCGGTTGGCCTCCTCGAGCTGTTCCTTGGCGCCCTCGGCGGTGGCGCGGGCCTGCTCGAGCTCGGTGGTCTTGGTCTCGATGGTGCCGAGCATCGCGTTGAAGGACTCGATGAGTTCGCCGATCTCGCCGCTGGCGGTGCTTTCGACGCGCTCGGCGTAGTTGTGGGTGCGGCGGACCGCGGTGGAGACCTGGGCGAGCTCGGTGATGGGCGAGGTGAAGCGGCCGCCGAGGCGGTAGGCGACGGCGATGGCGAGGAAGGAGGCGCCGGCGAAGATGATGAGCGAGCCGCGGAGGAGGTTGGCGAAGCGCTCGTCGTCGGCGATGCTCTTGTCGGCCTTGAGGTAGAGCAGGCCGAGGGGGCGTTCGGTGGAGGCGATCTCGCTCCAGATGACGTAGCGCTGGGTATCGAAGAGCTTGGTCACGCCCTTGGGCGGGGGCGGGATGAATTCCTTGGCGCCTTGGCGGACGTAGCGGGCGAGGAGTTTGCCATCGAGGGTGAAGACGGCGGCGGCGACGGTCTGGGCATCGACGCCGAGGGCGCCCAGCTGCAGGTCGGTGGCCTCGGGGTTTTGCTCGAGGAGCGGGACCAGGTTGGAGACCATGAGGCCGCGGGTGTTCTCAAGCCGGAACTGCACCTCGGAGGTGATTTGCCGGGATTCAAACAGGTACAAGCCCACGAAGGCGAGGGACAGGGTCACCCCGCAAATCATCAAAATGAAGAGCGTTAGCTGCCAGCGGAACGAGAGGCTTTTCACGAGGATAGAGGCAACACGCTCCTAGGCTGTGGATTACGGGGCAAAGTCAACGGGATAGCTCCGGGGAGGGTGGAGTATAGTCCGTATAAGTGAGCTGCAGCTCCTCCTGGGTGGAAAAGAACAGGATCCGGCCCGTGAAGCGGGAGGTTTGGTCAGCGGGAAGGGCGGGGTGGCTGTCCGCAGGGGCTTGGTAGCGGACGGTGACGTCAAGGGTGTGCATTTTCACCCCTAGTACGGGTGAGTAAGGCTCTTGGAGCGAAAGACGGTATTCCGCGACGTGGGGGATGCGTTTGTCGACCAGGAGACGCAGGGTCAGGCGGCCGAGCATTTTGTCGGCCCCGGTGGAGGTCTCGCGAAAGCGGCCGGTCCACTCGGACACGGATTCGTCCTCGCGCACGAGGGTCAGGCTGCCGGGCTCGATATCGTCCTTGGTGAAATTGGCCTTGGTGCCGCCGGAGTCGGCTTGGGGGCGGGAACGGAGGTATTTTTCCGCCTCCTCGGGGGTGGGGGCGCGGCCCTGCCATTGGAGGAGCGTCCAACGGGCCGCCGGGGGGCGGGCGGGGTCGTAGCGTTCGACCATGTGCGTCTCGTTCCGGCGGGTGGTGAGGGTGTAGGCCCAGTCCGCGGGGGCATCGGGTTTGAACTGCGTGAGCGCGGTGCGCAGATAGTCAGGCAGAGGGGCCGCGGCGGCCGGGCTCAACAGGATCAGCAACAGGGCGAGCCAGCCCAAGACCGCGTCAGGGCGGAGTTGGGGGAGCCAGGGAGATGAACCACTCGAATTGACCATGAAAGGTCAGCGTGCCGGTGCGGTCCTTGAGATCAATCAGGATCACGGCCTTGGTGCGGCCGCGGTGGCGGAGGGTGTCGATCAGGCCGGTGAGGGTGGAGGCATCGGGCTGGCCGTAGGCGAGGAGGTCCCCGGTGGCGGGGCGGCGGTAGCCGACCTCGACCCCGCGCATGACGGCGAAGACCGGGCCGAGCGTGGCGCCGAAATGGCGTTGCAGGCACTCGGCACTGGCCGCCTCGGCGAGGGCGAATTGGGCGGCGGCGTGCATGGTGCCGAGGTGGTTTTGCACCAGCGGCGTGAAGGGCATTTCCAGCAGATGGTCCGCCCCGGCGGGTGCGTCGAGGATGCCGAGGGCCCGGTTCAAGGCGAGGTCGGTGGCTTTCAACGAGGGGGACGATTCGTGGAGCGGTGGCGGATGGCAACGGTGGAGTGGGCTAAGATATTCTCCGCCGACGCGTCGTGTAACCGGAGGCAAACATGACCATCGAACGCTACAAAATCCCAGCACTGATCGCAGCGGGCCTGCATGGCGCGCTTTTCTTCGGCATGACCGAAACCGTGGCACGGCCGATCATCGTCAAATCACCGCCGGGGGCTGTCTGGAATCCGCCTCCGGGCCCCGAGGAACCGCCGGCGGTCCCGCCCTCGGATACGGAGGAGAGCGACCCGGGGACCGCCTCGGCGGGAGTGAAACCGCTGCCCCGTGCGCCGGAAGTGGTGCGGCCGCTCACGCGCGACGAGCCGTTCCGGGTCCCGGTGGCGAGCACCCCGGTCGCGATCGACCGCGTGAAGGATCTCGGCGGGCACCGCGGGTTGCCTGAAGGGAACGGGGATGGGCCGGAGGGCTGGAGGGGGAGCATCCCGGATGTGCACAAGCTCGACCGGGTTCCCCGGGCGGTCGTGCAGCGCGCCCCGGCCTATCCGGAGGCGGCGCGGCGCGCCGGAATCAACGGCCGGGTCACGGTCCAGTTTGTGGTGGATCAGGAGGGGAGCGTGGTCAGGGCCGAGGCGGTGGAGTGGACGGATCCGAGCTTTGTGGATGCGGCGGTGCGAGCCGTGCTGGGTTGGCGGTTTCAGCCGGGCACGCAGTTGGGGCGCAAGGTGAGTTTCCGGATGGCGGTGCCGATTGAGTTCAACGCGGCACGGTGAGGGGGCGGCGAGTGATGACGGTGGAACCCGGTGCTGGACAGGGTGGCGGCGGTGCCGAACAGCCCGTCCGGAGGCCGGGTTCCACTTTTCGGGCCGGAAGCGCGCTTAGACGGCGCGGGCGTGGATGAGGCGGTTGACGCGCTCGACGAGTTCCTGGGGGCTGAAAGGCTTGGTGAGGTAGTCGAGGGCGCCGAGCTCAAGACCGAGGAGCCGCGAGTCGGGGGAGGACCAGGCCGACACGATCACGATCGGAATGGTGGCCGTGGAGGGGTCGCGGCGCAGGATTTCACACACGCCGAAGCCGTCGAGGTCGGGCAGCATGAGGTCGAGCAGGATGATATCCGGCCGGTTCGCGCGGATGCTGGCGATGGCCTCCCAGCCGTTGGCGGCGGTGGTCACTTGATGGCCCGCCCGGACGAGGTGATATTGCATGAGCTCGGTGAGCTCGGGTTCGTCGTCGACGGCGAGGATGCGGGCGGGGGGGAGGGACATCGCCGGCATCATGGCCGGGGCGCGTGACAGTCTGGTGCGGGTCGCGTGACGATCCGGTGACGAATCAGGCCGGTGCCCACTGATGGAAGGCGGGGTGGCCCGGGCGCACGGCGACGAAGGTACCGCGGCAGGTGGCGCGGGGTTTGCCGGCGGCATGCAACTCGGCCTCGACGGTGGCCCGGTCGGCGGTGTGGGCGACGATGCGGGCGGTCAGTTCGACGGGCGCCTCGAGGGGGGTGGGGCGCAGGAGCTTGATCGCATAGTCGGCCGTCACCGTGCAGAGGGGCTGGGTGAGGCCGTTGATGGTCATGAGGTGCCAGGCGGCGGTCCAGTTGCCGTGGCAATCGAGGAGGGTGCCGATAATACCGCCGTTGAGCAGGCCCGGAAAGGCCTGGTAGCGGTCGGCGGGCTGCCAGGTGGCGATGACGGTGTCGCCTTGGACAAAGCTGCGCAGGCGGAGGCCGGAGGGGTTGGCGGGCCCGCACCCGAAGCAGGCGCTGAGCGGGGCGTACCGTTCCTGGAGGCTGGGGGCGTTCATGGTTGGGGGTGGCGATGACTAGGGAATCCCACGAAAAGCATAACTTAGTAAGATTTTTAACTGGCACCCGATGGGTCATCTGCCATCCTGTGAACCAGATATATAAAATACCCATGGCACGCAAGATAGCCTTCCTCAATTACAAAGGCGGTGTTGGTAAAACCTCCCTGATCGTCAATACGGCGGCCAGTCTCGCCCGGCGTGGCATGCGGGTCTTGTTGATGGATTTCGACACCCAGTCGAACGCCAGCATCTGGTTGATGAAGCTGGAGCGTTGGAACAAGATCAACGCCACGGGGACGGGATCAATCTATTCGATTTTTGATCCGGGCGTGACGCGCCTGAAGGATTGCGTGATCAAGGACGTGGTGGAGGGCAAGGATGGGGAGAAGCTCCTGCCCGGCCTCGATCTGGTGCCGACGACCTTCAATCTCGTGGACCTGGAGGGTGAGTACAAACCGGACCCTAAGCGGCCGTCCTACGTGATCTTCCAGGAGCAGCTGGCGGAGATCGAGAGCAACTACGATTTCATCCTCTTTGATTGCCCGCCGAACGTCCTGCGCGCCTCGCAGAACGGCGTGTACTGCGCCGGCGAGATCTACGTGCCCTCCAACCCCGATGCGCTGAGCCTGATCGGCTTCACGCTGCTGGTGGAAAAGCTGCTGCGGTTCCAGCAAAGCTCGGCGAGTTTCCGCACCACGGCGATGGGGCCGGCCTCGCAGGTGTACGGCATCGTGTTCAACTCGATCAAGGCCAACACCGACATCGAGGTGCCGAAGATGCGGATGCAGCTTCGTCTCAACCAATTCAAGACCCAGAAGCGCGGATGCGCGCCCGCGGCCAAGATCTGCACGACGCAGATCCGGGATGCGATGATCGTGCGCCGTGCCGTCACCTTGGGCCTGCCCGTGTTTCTGGTCGGCACCGAGGGGTCCGAGGCCGACAGCGTGGCCAACGACTACATGCGCCTCGCCACCGAAATCATCGAGAACGCCCCGCCCGAGATCAAATAACCCCCAGCCCTCTTTTACGCCATGGCCAAGTTCACCAGCAACGAATGGGACGAGATCCGCAAAAAATTCCGCAGCTCCATCATGGCTGACACCTCGCTGGTCAGCCTGGCGCAGAATCTGGACACCAAGGACTGGCCCCACAAGGGCGAGGAGGAGACGCCGTCCAAGTACATCGATTTCACCTACGAGGAGCTGCTGATGCTCCCCGAGATCGCGGGCAGCACCGACCGGGCCGATCATCTGGCGGGCATCCTCAAGGAGACGCTGGCCTTCGACGATCCCTTTGGCGACATGGTCGCCCAGGTGGAAGAGACGGCCTCGAAAGAGAACCCGATCCTCAAGACGCTGGCGCGGCTGGGCATCCCGGAGAATTTCCCGCTGGTGCTGGCCAACTTCAGCGAGGGCACGCGCGTCGTGTGCGCCTCCGAGGGCATCAAGACCATCGGCGAGTTCGCCAACCTCGGCCAGCAGATGTCGACGAAGGTCGTCCTCGGCGGCGATTTCCGCAACGCGCTGAACGCGCTCACCCACGGCGACGAGGAAGGCATCGGCCAGTTCCTCCCGTACCGCAAGGGCTCCACCGGCCTGCACCTGGCCGAAGCCATCGGCCTGATTTCCGCCGGCCTGCCGCGGCCCGACCAGCTGGGCCTGGCCAAGGCCTATGGCGCAACCCTGCCGCCGGCCGAGGCGAGTGCCGCGCGCACGCTGAGCAAGGACCAGATTGAGAAGCACCAGGGCATGATGCGCGTGACCCTGAACACCGCGTTCGAGTGGTTCAAGGACGGCAAGGCCGCCCTGTTGAAGCACGTGTCGGACGGCGGCACCTACGAGCGCTACTTTGTCGTGATCAACGATCCTGCCCGCGAGGCCATTGCCGTGAGGCTGACCAGCACCGCGCTCAAGGATCAGGTGAAACCTGCCGCCGTGAGCGCCCCCCGCGAAGACAAGAAGGGTGGATTCTTCTCGCGCCTGTTTGGCAAGGGCTGAGCCCACTTGATCTGAAGTGAATCCGCCCCCGCCACCGCCTCCCCGGGGCGCGCCTTTCCCGCCCGCCCCCGCTTTTCCGCCCCACCTGGGGCGAGTGCCGCATCCGGTCCGGCCCCCGGCCCGGCCTTTCCGCCGCCGGGCGGCGGCGTGAAGTCCCCGATCAAGCCCGTCGGCGGGCTCAAGCCGCTGGTCCTGCCCCGCCGGGTCAATCCGCTGCAGCGGGCCCAGGAGGCCACACAGGCCACGATTGCGGCCCGCAAGTCCATCGATGCGATCATGTCGAGCTCCCGCGCCCCCTGGGGCGGCAAGACGGCGCTCAGCGGGGCCCAGGTCGAGGAACTGGAGAAGGCCCTGCGTGCACTGGAGGCCAAGGTGGGCGAGCGCGAGATGGCGCTGGCCGACGCGGAGAACAAAATGGCCGAGAAGGACCGGGCGCTGGCCGAAACGGAAGCCCTGTTGCAGGCACGCGAGAAGGTCATCGACGCAATGCGCAAGCAGCCCGCGGCGGAAGCCGGCGGCGGCATGAATCCCGCGGAGCTGGAGGCGCTGGGCAAGCTCAAGGAGGAGCTGGACCGCCAGGAGGCCTCGATGAAGGAGCAGCGCGCGGCGCTGCAGGAGCGCGAGGATTTCCTGAACCAAAGCGAGGCCTCGTTGTTCGAGAAGATGCAGGCGCAGCAGGAGAAGGAAACGGAGCTGGAGCAGAAGGAGGAGGACCTGAAGCGGATGGCCCGGCAGCTGGGGGTCCTGAAGGATGAGCCCAAGGAGCCCATCGAAAAGGCCTGACACGGAACCTCCGGCAGTTTCCCCTTTCCAAGCCTTGCACCCGCCCCTATGCCCCTTTCCGAAATGATCCCACGCCTGCTCAAGCCGACCGCCCTTGCCCTGCTCGCCGCCCTGCCGGCCCTGCTCCCGGCCCAGACCGACACCACGGCCCGCGAGGACATGCGGATGGAGGACCTGAGCCGCAACCAGGGACAATGGTTTTCGCCGCGCAGCAAGCTGACCGTGGGCTTCCGGGTGTTGAATTCGGGCGCCACGGTTGATTTCGGGAAGCTCGGCGGCGTGTCCTCCCTGAATCCGATCGTGCCGGCCAGCGCCGGGGCGGTGGACCGGGGCTACAGCAACGGGTCCGTCATCCTCGATGTCCTGCGCGCGAATGAAGTGAATTCGAGCGGGGTCCAGACCTCCACGCCGGGCGGGCGCTACCAGGTCACCACCCCGGTCGTGGTGGAGGGCGTGACCGTGAACCGCCTGTCGGGCGACTTTGTGAGCTACACGCCGGGCGTGACGCGCGACTGGCAGATCATGTCGCAGCAACAGCTGCTGGAGGCCCCCGGCTATGTGGCCTTCCGCAATTACAGCACCATTTCGGAGGGCGCCACGGCCCGCAACGAGCAGGGCGCCACGGCTGGCGCCGAGCTGCAGTTCAGCCGGGAGCTCGGGCGCGGCGGCCGGTACTTCACCTGGGGGGTGGCGGCCGGGATCGCCCTGAACGACATCAGCAACAAGGCCGCCGGCACGGTGACCTCCACGTTGCGCACCTACACCGATTATTATTCGCTGAACGGCGCCTCGGCCCCGTTGAACCAGCTGGACAATCCCTACGTCGAGACCGTGTTCGACACCGACGGCGACGGCTTCGCCAACGCCTACGAGACCACGGTCAAGCTGAACGCCGTGCCGGACGCCAGCAAGAGCACAGATGTGCTGACGGCCGGGGGCGCCACCGTGACCGGACGCTGGCAGATCAAGGGCGCGTATTTCCTGGTCAAGCTGGGGCCCACGGTGCGCGCCCAGATCACCGACCGGTTTGGCATCACCGCCAGCGCCGGTTTTGCCGGGGCCTATGCCGGCACGCGCTACAGCGCGTCGGAAAAGTTTTTTGTGGCCGAGCTGCCCGGCGTGGAGCTCGAGACCCAGGATCCGGTAACGGGCGCCGATACCATCGACAGCACGGAGACGAAGTTCCTGACCGGCTACTACGCGGATTTGAACCTGGAATGGGACACGAATGGCACCCTCGGGCTCTTTGGTGGCGTGACCGCGCAGCAGCTTGATTCCTACGATCAGAAGCTGGGCGATCGCACGGCCAAGATCGACCTGGGCAGTGCCGTCGGCCTGCGGGGCGGCGTCTCGATCAGGTTTTGAGTTCCGCCAGAACCTGCGCCATGTCGCGCAGGCTGCCGGGAGGAAAGAAGCCGTTGATGCGGGTGATGACCTGCTGGATGAGCCCGTCCGGGCACGAGGCCCCGCCGGTGATTAGCACGGTCTTGGGGCCCTCGCCGTCCTTCCACAGCGGCAGCTGCTCGGTGTGGCCGGCGGAACCGCGACCGGCGGAGGGGAAGACGTAGTGGAGGATCTGGGCGGGGGAGAGGATGCTCTTCTCCGACTGGATGAAGTAGGCGCGCTGGCCCAGTTGCTGTTCGCACACCCGGTAGAGCTGGTAGGTGTTGGAGCTGTTCTTGCCGCCGACGACAAAGGCGGCGTCCAGCGGGACGGTGAGTGCGCGCTGCAAGGCGTCCTGGTTGACCTGGGTGGCGTAGCAGAGCGTGTCCTTGCGGTCCGCGCCGCCGACGTGGTCGGCGGTGGCGGCGGCGCCGAACCGGGTGGCGAAGACCGACTTGAAGTACTCGATGATCGCGGCGGTCTCGTTCATCAGCAGCGTGGTCTGGTTGACCACGGCGAGGCGGTCGAGGTGGCGGGCCGGGTCGAACCCCGGGGTATGCAGGCCGGCAAAGCGCGTGAGGATGGCGGCGCGTTTGGCCTCGTCGGGCGCGGCGATGTAGTCGCCGAGCAGCCGGGCCTCGTCGAGGTTGCGGATGATGAGGGAGGGGGCGTGGCGGCGGGAATTGGAGAACGTGGCCTTGGTCTCCTCGTGTTCGCTCTTGCCGTGGATGATGACGGTGTACCCGGCACGGCCGAAGTCGCGGGCCGCCTTCCAGACCTTTTCCACCAGCATGCAGGTCGCGTCGTATTGGGCCACCTTGAGCCCCTTGCGGATCAGGCGGCGCTTGTCCTCGTCGGTCGCGCCGAAGGCGGGGATGATCACCACGTCGTCGCTGGTCAATGAGTCCCACAGCACGGGTTCGGTGGAACCGGGTTTGACCGGGACGCCCGCCGGGCTGATCGGCACGCCCTTGTCGGTTTGCAGGTAGCGCAGGCCGCGGCCGAGGAGGTCCTCGTTCACAAACGGGTTGTGGATCAGTTCGCTGAGCATGAAGACCCGGCGGCCGGGGTTTTCGGCGAGGGTCTCGTAGGCGCGCTCGATGGCGTTTTTCACGCCTAGGCAGAAGCCGAAGTGGCTGGGGATGATGTAGCGCACGGCGCCGAAATCGAGCACGGCGGGGGCGCTGGCAGTCCGCTCGTTGGTGCGGGCGAGGGCCTTGATGGCCTCGCAGAGCTGGCTTTGGTACAGGCTGCGGGCGGCATCGTCCTGCTGGTAGATCGCGCGGTTGCGGTGGCGTTCGACGCGGAAGCGGTAGATGTAGTCGTTCTCGCCGAGGTGCAGGTAGGGAATCTCGATGAGGTGGGGTTCGAGCCCGGCGAGGACGGCCGCCAGGGACGCGGCCTGGGCGGGGCGGGTCTGGTCCAGTTGCTCGAGGGAGCGGAAGCTGACCTCGGCATCCAGCGGGTCGGTGTCTACTTGGGTGAAAAACACGCGGTAGGAGAGCGCGCCGGCGGTGCAGGTGAAATACTCGGCCGGGGGCAGCGGGGTGGGGAAGCAGGCCTGGAGGCGGGCGGTGGCCATCGCCTCGTCCGCACCCACGAAGGCCAGGCCCTGCCGCGTGCCAGCCTGGCGGACGGCCAGCTGGTTGCTGAGGTTGAAGGCGAGGATGACGACCTGGGCGGGGACGGACATTCCCTTCACGGAACCACAACCCCGCCGGGGGTCAACCGCCGGGATGCCGCCGGGATGCCGCCGGGATGCCGCCGGGAGCCGTTGGTCCAGATGGGGCTTTATGCGGGAGGAGATGCGTTGTAACTTCTTTCCCGTTCCAGGGTTTTATCAGCCATGCCATCACCACGCGATGACGATCCATCCTTCGCCGGTTTTATGACCGGGGCAACTGGCGACCTCCGCCACGCCACCCGTTTGCTTTGGAAGACCAAGGGCATTACGGCCACCACGCTGCTCACCCTGGCGCTCTGCATCGGGGCCACGACCGCCATTTTCTCCTCGGTCTATGCCCTGATGCTGAAGCCGCTGCCGTTCAGTGAGCCGGAGCGCATCGTCGAACTCTACACCTCCGCGGCCAAGGCCGGGCTCAACAAGATGCCGGCCAATGTGCCGATCTATCTCGATTACGGCAAAAACGCGACCTCCTACGAGTTGATCGCGCTCTGGTCCTTCGGCCAGCAGATGGTCGGCGAGGAGCAGAATCCCGTCCGACTCGACATGGCGCGGGCCACGGCCGAGATCTTCCCCCTCCTCCGAATCCAGCCGCTGCTCGGGGCGTTTTTCACGCAGGAGCAGAACAAGCCCGGGGCCGACAAGGTCGTGGTGCTCACACAGACGTATTGGCGGACGCACCACGCCGAGTACCCGGAGGTCATCGGCAAGGAGATGCGGATCGGGAATGAGAACTTCCGGATCATCGGTGTGGCGCCCCGTGTGCTCGAGGCGTGGGATGCGCGGATCAACTTCGTGATCCCGCTATCCTGGCCGCCGGAACAGGAAAACCCGCAGGGACGCTACGGGGTGGGGCTCCAGCTTTTTGGCCGGCTCAAGCCCGGTATCGCGGCCGGCTCGGCCGATGCCGAGGCGAAGACGATCGAGCAGCGTTACGTGGAGGCGTCCCCGCCGCAGACCAAGGCCTTCGCCGAGCGTTCCGGCATGACGATGAACGTCGGCGGCGTGCAGGACCAGCGCGTCAAGCCGGTCCGGACCACTCTCCTCATGCTGCAGGGCGGCGTGGCCTTCGTGCTGCTCATCGGCTGCATGAACGTGGCCAACCTGCTGCTGGTGCGCGCCAACGCCCGCCAGTCCGAACTCGCCATCCGCTCGGCCCTCGGGGCCGGCCGGAGCCTGATCGCCCGCCAGCTCATCCTGGAGAGCCTGCTGCTCACGACGCTCGGCGCCGTGCTCGGGATCGGCCTGGCCTGGGGGGCGTTGCGCGCGAGCAATTTCTACCTGGCGAAGATGATGCCCCAGTCGCTGCCGGCGGCCCTCGACTGGCGGGTGCTGGGCTTTGCCGCCGGGCTGACCGTCGTCATCGGCGCGCTCATCGGCCTGATCCCCGTCTTTCACATCCTGCGGACCAACCTCGCCGAGATCATCCAGAGCAGCTCGCGCAGTGCGTCCTCCGGCCGCGGCGTGCGGGCGCTGAGCAGCATCCTCGTCGTGGTCCAGGTGGCAGTCGCCCTCATGCTCCTGACCGGCGCGGGCCTCCTGATCCACAGCTTTGCCAAGGCCATCGCAGTTCATCCGGGGTTTGATCCCCAGGGCGTGGTGACGGCCCGCATCATCATTCCGCAGGCCCACCGGGCCACGGCGGAATCGGCTGACCGGTTTCAGGAGCTGCTTCGCCAGGCCCTGCGGGAGATTCCGGGCGTGACCTCCCTCGCGCTGTCGGGGTCCACGCCTTTCCAGGGCGGACTGCCGATCAATGCCTTCACGCTCGAACAGGACACGCTGCCGCCGGGTTCCCCGCAGCCCGGAGCCTTTCGCGTGCAGGTGACACCCGGCTATGCCGAGACCCTGGGCCTGAAGGTGGTCGAAGGGCGTTTCTACGAGGAGGCGGACCGTGATCCGAAGCGCCGCCACTTCGTGGTGGACGAGAGTTTCGCCCGCAAGTTCTTCCCGAACGGCTCGGCGGTCGGTGGACGGTTCGCATTTGGCCCGCGGCCGGAAAAGCCGGAGGACTGGCCAACGATCATCGGCGTGGTGAAGGACATACCCCACAACGGCGTCGAGGAGAAGAGTGGCAATCCGTTCATCTACCAGGTGGTCCCGCAGGGGGCGCGGCCGGGAGGTGCGACCGTCTTCCTGCGCACGAGCCGGCCGGCGGAGGAACTGATTCCGATCCTGCGGGCGAAACTCAAGGCGCTCGACCCGACGATCTT
The DNA here is from genome assembly GCF_001746835.1 of Lacunisphaera limnophila. NCBI lineage: Bacteria > Pseudomonadati > Verrucomicrobiota > Opitutia > Opitutales > Opitutaceae > Lacunisphaera > Lacunisphaera limnophila. The sequence continues at coordinate 2,891,697 of NZ_CP016094.1, forward strand.
CGTCTATGAGGCGAACTCCCTGGCAAAGGTGGTGGGCTCGTCCTTTGACAACCGGCGGGCGGTGATGCTGTTGCTGGCCGCTTTTGCCGGGCTGGCGCTGTTTCTGTCGGCGCTGGGGATCTACGGGGTGCTGGCCTACGATGTCGGGCAGCGCACGCGCGAGATCGGTGTGCGCGGGGCGATCGGGGCGTCGCAGGGGCAGATCATCGGGCTGATCCTGCAGCAAGGCCTGGGGAAGGCGGCGTTGGGTGTCGGGATCGGGCTGGTGGGCGCGTTTCTGCTCAGCCGATACATGACCAGTCTGCTTTTCGGGGTGAAGCCGACCGAACCAGTCGTCTATGCGGTGGTTGCGCTCGTGCTGTTGCTCGTGGCATTGCTCGCGAGCTATCTGCCGGCGCGGCGGGCGGCGAAGATCGACCCGCTGGTGGCACTGCGGGACGAGTGAGGCGAGTTGGGGGGGTAGGACCGGTCTTCGACCGGTCCGGGCCAGTTGGAGACTGGCCCTACGCGGACGCCAACTCAGCGACGCAGTTCGAAATCGCCAGCGGCTAGGATGCGGCCGTTGACCTGAAGCTCCAGTCGATGTCTGCCCGGGTGGTGTTTGCGTGTCGTGAAATCACGGATCGTCTGGCGTTTCGTGACGACGACAGTTTCGCCGGGACCAAGGGTGAGCTCGCGAAGCTTGAAGACCTTCGCGGAGGTGCCGCCGGAGGCCTTCACGTAGTGGATTAGGTAGTCGAGGGCGAGGGGCTGGCGGCGACGGGAGGCGGAGGTAAGGGAAAAGGAAAATTCGAGCGCCTGTCCGAGGCTAAGGCGGGTGGGGCGTACGGCGAAGCCGTTGACCTTGACTGCGGGTTTGGCTCCGAAATTGAAGAGCGCGAGGGCGGGTTGGTGTCCGGCCTTGATCAGGGTGCGGGCGGCGCGCTTGGCGATCCATTGGGAGTGCGCGTGGGCGAGATCCCAGGATTTCAGCTGCGCAAGCATCCACGCCGGGTGATCCTTCGAAATGTCGTTGAGGTGATTGGCGACGGACTTGCGGACGTAGAGGCTGGGATCGGTGCGGAGGTTCTCGAGAATGGGCGCGGTGAGCGTGGGATCGGCGACAATGGCTTCGAGGCGGAAGGACCACGGCAGACGCGGGCGGGAGCCTTCGCTGGCGAGGCGGCGGACGTGTTCGTTGTCATCGCGCGACCAGCGTTCCATCACGGCGAGGGTGCGGGTGAGGTCGCGGCGCAGGAATTCGCGGATGGCGAACTCGGAGGAGGAGAAGGGCGTGAAGAATTTGAGAGCGGCCATCGACTCCGCGAAATGGCGGTGGCCGTGCTGGCCGACGAAATCGGGGAGGAAGATGCCGACGAATCCGTGCTGAACGCGGGGGGCGATGCGCTGCAGGAGGGCGACTGCGGCCGGGAAATCAGGCGGCAGCGTGGCGTGGCAGGCCTCGGTGGCGCGGCGGACGCGCTGGATGAGGGTCAGCTCGTCGAGGCCGGCCGAGGCGACGGCGAGGAAGCGACGGCGATTGAAGCCGGGATGGACGTCCGCAAGCAGGTCCGCGATCTGGCGGTAGCGGGCGGCGTTGAACCAGTCCTTGAGCGCGGGTTGGGGATCGGCGGGCACGGCGCAAAGGCGGGGTTCGGAGACCCCGCCCTACAATCAGAGCTTCAGGGCGTCGGGCAGCTTGCTGGCGTCGCCGCCGCCGCCTTGGGCGTAGTCGGGCTTGCCGCCGCCCTTGCCACCGAGCTTGGCGGCGAGGGCGCCGATGAGCTTGCCGGCGGCCTGGCCGGCCTTGATGGCCTCGGGCGAGCAGTAGGCGACGACGGCGACCTTGCCGTCGAAGAGGGCGCCGAGTTGCACGACGGCACCGGCACCGACCTGGTGCAGGACCTGGCTGCCGAGGGAACGCAGGGCGTCCTGATTCTCGGCGGTGACGATCGTGGAAACCCACTTCAGGTTGTCCTTGGCGACGGCCGTGGCGGCGAGTTCTGCAGCGAGGCCGGCGGAGGCCTTGGCCTCGAAGGCCTTCAGCTTCTTCTCGAGCTCCTTCTGCTGGTTGAGCAGGGATTCGAGCTTGGCGGCAACGTCGCTGGTGCCGGCGTTGAGGCGGGCATTGACGGTCTTAAGGGCGGATTCCTCGTGGGCGATGAAATCGTAGGCGGCTTGGCCGGCGACGGCCTCGATGCGGCGGGTGCCGGCGGCGATGGCCATCTCGGCGACGATCTTGATGACGCCGATCTCACCGGTGGTGGACACGTGGGTGCCGCCGCAGAGTTCCATGGAGTAGCCGTCGAGCTTCGCGGTGCCGGCGGGGTCGGCGGAGCCGCCGATCTGGACGACGCGAACTTCCTTGCCGTATTTGTCGCCGAAGAACTGGAGGATGTCGGCGCGGCCGGAGACCTCGGCGTGGGGCACGGTGGCGTAGTGGACGCCGGTGTTGTCGAGAACCTTCTCGTTGATGAGCTGCTCGCACTCCTTGATCTGGGCGGCGGTAAGGGCCTCGAAGTGGGTGAAGTCGAAGCGGAGCCGGTCGGGCGTCTTGTGCGTGCCGAACTGGCGGACGTGGGTGCCGAGGATCTTCCGCAGGGCCCAGTTCAGGAGGTGGGCGGAGGTGTGCTGACGGGAGATGGCGCGGCGGCGAGCCACGTCGACGTGGAGCGTCGCCGTGGAGTTTAAGTCAGGAAGTTGAAGTTTAAGTTCTGAAGCGACCTTGTGCAGGTGGCGGCCGGACTTGTCCTTGATGGTGTCGACGATGTCGACCTTGGTGCCGTTGATCAGGGCGTGGCCGGTGTCGCCGACCTGGCCGCCCATTTCGCCGTAGAAGGGGGATTGGTCGAAGACGAGGTAGGTGTCCTTCTCGGTCTTCACGACGTCCACGAGCTTGGCGTGGGTGGCGTGCGTCGAATCGATGCCATAGCCCACGAACTGGGTCGCCTCAGCGGCGGATTCGCCCTCGGTGGCGGCGACGATCACATCGGTCTTGCGAGCGGCGCGGCCGCGCTCGCGTTGTTTTTCCATCTCGGCCTCGAAGCCGGCGGCATCGACGGACAGACCGCGCTCGGTGGCGAGCAGCTGGGTCATATCGAGCGGGAAGCCGTAGGTGTCGTAAAGTTCGAAGGCGGAGGCACCGGTGATGGCACCGGCCGCAGTGGCCCTGTTGAAAATCTGGAGGCCCTTGTCGAGCGTGCGGCCGAAGGATTCTTCCTCCGCGCGGATGGCCTTCTCGACCATGACGCGCTGGGTTTTGAGTTCGGGGAAGACGGCGCCGAGGGACTCGATGACGGGGGCGACGAGGGCGGAGAAGTCGCCGGTCTTCAGACCGAGATTCTTTTGGCCGTACATGATGCCGCGGCGGAGGATGCGGCGGATGACGTAGTTGCGACCCTCGTTGCCGGGGAGGATGCCGTCGGCGATGGCGCAGGAGACGCAGCGGGCGTGGTCGGCGAGGACGCGGAAGGTGATGTCGATCGTCTGCTGCTCGCTGAGGCCGGTGCGCTCGGTGGGGACGGTGCCGGTGTAAGTTTTGCCGGAGAGGGCGGCGATGCGGTCGAAGGTCGGCTTGAAGACGTCGGCGTTGTAGTTCGAGGGTTCGGCGGAGAAGTCCTTGAAACCGCGGGTCGTGGCGTGGATGCCGGCGACGCGCTCGAAGCCCATGCCGGTGTCAACGTGTTTGGCGGCGAGGGGGGCGAAGGTGCCGTCGGCGTTGGCGTTGAACTGGATGAAGACGTGGTTCCAGATCTCGATGCAGCGCGGGCTGGAGGAGTTCACACCCTTGCGGCCCTCGGTCTCGTCATCGGAGGGGAGGAGGTTGAAGTGGATCTCGGAGCAGGGACCGCAGGGGCCGGTGTCGCCCATCATCCAGAAATTGTCCTTCTTGTTGCCGTTGACGATGTGGACGGCGGGGTCGAGGCCGGCATCGGTGAAGATCTTCGCCCAGATGGCGTAGGCCTCCTCGTCACGCTCGGCGGGGTCGCCCTTCGACTTGTCGGGTTGGTAGATCGTGGCGAAGAGACGCTTGGGCGGGATGCCCCAGACCTTGGTCAGCAGTTCCCAGCCCCAGGTGAGCGAGTCTTTCTTGAAATAGTCGCCGAAGGACCAGTTGCCCAGCATCTCGAACATCGTGTGGTGGTAGGTATCGAAACCGACGTCCTCGAGGTCGTTGTGCTTGCCGCCGGCGCGGATGCACTTCTGGGTGTCGGCCACGCGCTTCCACGGGGCGGCCTGGTCGCCCAGGAAGTAGGGCACGAACTGGTTCATCCCGGCGTTGGTGAACAGCAGGTTGGGCGCCGTCGGCATGAGCGACGAGGACGGCACGACGGCGTGCTGCTTCGAGGCAAAGAAATCGAGGAACGACTGGCGGATCTCAGCGGAGTTCATGGCAAAATTGTGAGGGTAAAAGACAGTGGGGCGGGGGCGGGTTGGCAAGAGGTGAATTTGTCCGGCAGCCGGTCGGCGCGGCCCAGAGCGGGAGCGCGGGTCCGGCGGCCCACCGCATCGTCCCATTGCTCCCCAGGGATAGTGGATGCGAGGAGAACCTGTTGATCGAGGATGACGCCACCGATGCCGAGCGGGCGTTCGTGGCCACGACTCGCTGGGACCTGGCGGATCGCATCGCATCGCGGAAGTCGAAGCCCTCGGAGTCCGGCACATCCTGCACAAACCCTGCACCAACGGGGAGTTGTTGTGGGCCGTGGGCCGCGCCTTGGAAGACGCCGCCCGCTGCCGGTGAATTGACGGTTGCCTGACCGTCCCCGGGTCGTAGCGTGGCCCCACCCCTCCGCTCGTTTCGCCCCGGTTGCCACGATTCCGGTCCCCGAGCTATGCAGCCCGTCATCGTCCAGATGATCATCATGCTGCATGCCGCCTTTGGCTGCATGTTCCTGTTCATGCACTGGCAGCATCCGACGCGGTTTGCGCGGCTGTTTGCGCAAAGCTGGCTGTTGGAGGCGGTGCGGGTGGGCATCATCTATTCGCAGCTCAACCATCCGGGTGGTTTCAGTCACTGGCACAGCCTGTCGGACTGCCTGAACCTGGTGGTCACCTGGTGGCTGCTGGCCGGGGCGGCGGATCTGGCGGGAGTCCGGCTCCCGCCGTGGTTGGGTCGATGGATCCTCGGGGGTGGCATCCCGGTGATCCTGGGCCTGCGCTACGTGGCGCCGGCGGCCTTGGAGTCGTTCGGGCTGGCCGGACCCCGGGCCGTCTTCTGGAGCGTGTTCGTGGAGCTGACTTTCATCCACCTCCTGATCACGCTGGCCCGGGCGGCGATGCTGTTTTGGTTCATCCGGATGTGGCGGGCAACCCGGCTGCCGGGAACGATCCTGGCGATCATCTTCATCGGGCCATACATCGTCTTCGCGCTGGCGGTCCCGGTGCAATATTACCTGACCTATTACCCGGAGTGGATCTACGGCGTGTGGGCGGCGCGGGTGTTGGGTTTCTCACTGGGGCTGGTGATGCTGCTGTTTGACCGGCAGCTGCGGGAGCAGCGCGAGCGCGAGCGGGCCTATCGCCGGATCGTGGAGACCACCCATGACCTGATCTGGACGGTCGATGCGGCCGGGTGCTGGAGCTCGGTGAACCCGGCGGCCCGGGGCATCTATGGGTGCGCCCCGGCGCAGCTGCTGGGCCGGCCCTTCCTGGACTGGGTGATCCCGGCGCAGCGGGCGGCGGATGCCCAGGTCTTTGAGCGGATCAAGGCGGGGCAGCCGGTCTTCGACCATGAGACCATCCACCGGCGTCAGGACGGCTCGCTGGTCAACCTGACCTTCGATGCCGCGGTGCTGCGGGATGAGCAAGGCAGGGTGATCGGGGCGACCGGTACGGCCCGGGACATCACCGAGCAGAAGCAGGCCGAGGCCCGAGTCCGGCGTCTCGCGAACTTCCCGGAGCTCAATCCCAACCCGGTGTTGGAATTCACGGCGGAGGGGATGCTGGCTTACCAGAATCCGGCGGCCCTGGCGATGGTCGCCAAGATGGGATTGGAGCGGCTGGACCAGTTGTGGCCGGCGGAAACGGCGGCGATTGTCGGGGAATGCCTGAAGAGCGGGCAGCCGCGGCTGCGGCTCGTGACCGAGCAGGGCCGGACCACGCTGTCATGGTCCTTCTATCCCATCGTGCCGGAGGGCGTGGTGCACTGTTACATCGGGGACATCACGGAGCGGACGCAGTTGGAGGGGCGGTTGCGGCAGGCGCAGAAGATGGAGGCAGTCGGTCAGCTGGCCGGCGGGGTGGCGCACGATTTCAACAACCTGCTGACCGCGATCATCGGGCATCTGGGGCTGCTGCAAACCGGTCGCACGCTGCCGCCGGACATGGCGGAGTCCCTAGCGGAAATTTCGCTCGCGGCGAACCGGGCCGCGAATCTCACCGGCCAGCTGCTGGCGTTCAGCCGCCTGCAGGTCGTCAGCATGCGTTCCCTCGACCTGAACGAGGCGGTGTCGCAGCTGGCCAAGCTGCTGCGGCGGCTGCTGGGCGAAGACATCGCGATGCAGCTGGATTTCGCGCCCGAACGGCTGGGGTTCCGCGGCGATGCCAGCATGATTGACCAGGTGGTGATCAACCTGGCCGTGAACGCGCGGGACGCGATGCCCGGGGGCGGGGTGTTGCGCATCACAACGGGGCACGAGACACGGACGGCGCGGACAGGGAACGAGCCGGCGCGCGGGCCGGCACCGGGCGAGTATGTCCGGCTGACGGTCAGTGACAGCGGACAGGGCATACCCCCGGAGGTGCTGCCGAAAATCTTTGAGCCCTTCTTCACCACCAAGGAGGTGGGGAAGGGAACGGGGCTGGGTCTGGCCACGGCCTTTGGCATCATCCAGCAGCATGACGGCTGGATCGAGGTGGACAGTGAACCGGGTCGGGGCACGACCTTCCGGGTGTACCTGCCCCGCCTGGCGGATCTACCCGCCGGGGCCCAGGCGAGCCGTCCCGCCGCGGCGAGGCGGGGGCAGGGGGAGTTGATCCTCCTCGTCGAGGACGAGCCGGCGGTGCGGGAAATCGGGGTGCGGGCCCTGACCGGCCAAGGGTATCGCGTGCTCTCGGCCGCCCACAGTCAGGCCGCGTTGGAATTGTGGCGGGAGCATCAGGCGGACATCACCCTGCTGCTGACGGACCTGATCATGCCCGGGGGCATGTCGGGGCTGCAGCTGTCGCGTCTGCTTCTGGCGGAGCGGCCGGACCTGCGCGTAATCTACAGCAGTGGTTACAGCCGGGAGATTGCGGGCAAGGAGCTGGCGATGGAGGACGGGGTCAACTACCTGGCCAAGCCGTATGAGCTGGAGGATCTTTACCGGATCGTGCGGGATGCGATCGACGGCGGACGCAGCCGACCGCCCTTTCCGGAGGCATGAGGCGTTGCGCGCCTTTGGCGTTGCGCGCAAACCGTCCGGTGCGCGACTCTGATCCCGTGAAAATCCATGTGCTGCCTTCGGGCCCGATCCAGACCATCGGTTACCTGCTGACCGAGCCCGCGCTCGGGGCGGCGGTGCTGGTGGACGCCCCCGGCGGCATCATGGCCAAGATCCGTCCCCTGTTGGAAAAGGAAAATTGCCGGCTGACGGAGCTGTGGCTCACGCACGGCCACTGGGACCACATGCAGGACGGGGCGGCCGTGAAGCGGGAGACCGGCTGTTTGGTGCGAGCGCACCGGGCCGACCAGCCGCTGATCGAGACCCCCGAGATCATGGAAGGATTCATGGGGCAGCGGCTGGGCCTGGAAGGCGTGAAGGTTGACGCGTGGGTGGAGGCGGGCGAGCGGATCGAGGCGCTGGGCCGCGCCTTTGAGGTGCGGCATGTGCCGGGGCACTGTCCGGGCAACGTCCTCTTTTATCAGGCCGAGGCGAAGGTCGCGCTGGTGGGGGATGCCCTGTTCAACAGCGGCGTGGGTCGCTGGGATCTGCCCGGGGGCAGTTTTGAGATTTTGGAGCAATCGATCCGTGGGCAGATCTACACGCTGCCGGACGAGACGGTCGTGCTGCCCGGTCACGGCGAACGGACCACGGTGGGCGCGGAGAAAGAAACCAACCCGTACGTCGCGGCGGTCGTACCATGAGCCAGGACGAGACATTCATGCGCCGGGCGATCGCCGGGGCGCGGCGGGGCTGGGGGGCCACCCATCCCAATCCGTTGGTGGGTGCCGTCATCGTGGAGGCCGGCGAGATCGTGGCCGAGGGATATCACGCGAAGGCGGGAGAACCGCATGCCGAGATCATGGCCTTGCGGGCCCTCGGGCGCAGACCGCAGGCCGGGGCGACCCTGTATGTGACGCTCGAGCCGTGCTGTACGCATGGGCGCACACCGCCCTGCACGGCGGCGATCATCGAGGCGGGGATCCGCCATGTGGTCGTCGGGGCCACCGACCCGAACCCGGAACATGCTGGCAAGGGTTACGGGTTGCTGCGGGCGGCCGGGGTCGAGGTGACCGAGGGGGTGCTGGCCCGGGAATGCGCGGATCTGAACCTGATTTTCAATCACTGGATCACGACCGGGCAGCCGCTGTTCGCGGCCAAGTCGGGGGTCACCCTGGATGGCAAGGTGGCGACGCGCACGGGTGATTCGAAGTGGATCACCGGAGCGGAGGCGCGGGCGGACGGGCATGCGTGGCGGCGTTATTTTCCCGCCATCGCGGTGGGCGCGGGCACGGTGCGGGCGGACAATCCCCGGCTGACGGCGCGGGTGGGCGGGGTCGAGTGGTGTCCGTGGCGGTTTGTTTTCGACGGGCTCCTGCGGACGGTGACGGACAAGGCGATGCCGGCGGTCTACACCGATGAGTTTCGGGAGCGCACCATCGTGGTGACGACGCCGCACGGCGGCCTCGGCTACGTGCGCAAACTGAACGCCATGGGCGTGAAGGCGTGGGTGCTGGGCGCGAACACGCCGAAGGTGAATTTCCAGGATTTCCGGACGCGGTGCGCGCAGGAGGGGATCACCGGCGTGTTCTTTGAGGGCGGAGCCCAGCTGCTGAGCGAGCTGCTGCAGGCGCGGGAGCTGGATTATCTTTTCACCTACCATGCCCCGGTGCTCTTTGCGGATGACAAGAGCAAGTCGATCCTACGCGGGCTGCGGACGGAGACGCTGGCGAATGCGATCCGGCTCGAGCAGGTGCGCCACGAGGTGCTGGGGGACGACGCGTTGATGCGGGGTTTTGTCCGCTATCCGGAGAAGATGTATGTCGATGAAGCCACCTTCGGGCGGAAAGACTATGGCTGAGGCGGCCGGGCAGGACGGGCCACTCCCGTCGTTGATCCACCTCGCCTCGGGGAACCGGCACAAGGCGGAGGAATTCCAGCGGCTGGCCGATGGCTCGGGGCTCGCGCTGCGGGTCGTCCCGGCGGCGCGGATGCCGGAGGTGGTGGAGGACACGGGCACCTTTGTGGGCAACGCGCGCAAGAAGGCGCAGGCGTTGCAGGCGATCCTGCCCGCGGGGAGCTGGGTGCTGGCGGATGACAGCGGGGTGTGCGTCGATGCGCTCGGCGGGGCGCCGGGGGTGGAGTCGGCTTACTTTGCCGGACCGGAGCACGATGCCGCGGCGAACCTGTGCAAGCTGGCCGAGGTGATGCGGACCGTGCCGCCCGGCGAGCGCGCGGCGCGGTTTGTGTGCGTGCTCCTGCTACGGGGCCCTGAAGGGAGCGAGGAGGTTTTCGAGGGCCGGTGCGAAGGGGTGCTGGCGGCGGAGCCGGCGGGGGGGCACGGCTTCGGCTACGACCCCCTGTTCATTCCCGCCGGGTTTGACCGGACCTACGCGCAGATATCAGACGCGGACAAAAACCGGATCAGCCACCGCGGACGAGCGTGGCAAGGGCTGGTGGCGTGGCTGAGGTCGCGCTGAGGGCAGGGGTGGCCGTCGGATCCTCGGCCTCCATGCTCATCAGCAGGCTGGCAAACGTTTGTTTGAACTGAAGGACGATGGCTGCCGGGCCCTCGTAGCCGGCGACGAGGACGCCGCGCGGGGTGACCATGAAGACCTGGAGGACACGGCGGACCGGCTCCGCGGGTTTTTCCGGGGCGATCTCGTATTCCAACACGCGGGTGCGTCCGCCGAGCAGGGGGCGGAGCATTTGCGGGTTGGTATCGGAGTCATCATTGCAGAACAGGCGGAGCCGCGTGCCGTACTGGGCGCGGAGGCTGCCGACGTAGGTGTTCCAAGCCGCGGCATCGAGGGGCACGGGGAAGTTGGTGGCGGGCAGCTCGCCGAATCCCAGCACCAGATCCGCGGACCAACGACCGGTCCATTCGAGGGCGTAGCGGGCGGGCTTCTCCACCTTGCGCCAGTCGTCGAGGCGTTCGTTGTCGATGACAAGGTTGACCGCGGGGAAGCGCAGCTGGGTGAAAGCGAGCTGGCCGCGGTCCTCGTCGTAGCGGGTGAAGGAGCGGCTGCCGAGGGGCGGCCGGGTGGTCGGCCAGGCCACGGCCCCGGGACGGGGGGTGGTGGCGACGGGGGCTTTCGCCGCGGGCTGGGCCGGCAGGGCGCCGATCGGCCGGGCATCGAGGATCTGGGCGGGAGCCAGGGCCGGCAGGAGCAGGCCGGCGGCAGCGACGAGACCGAGCAGCGGGTTACATTTCATCGAAGGCATAGGCGGTGTCGGCCAGTATGGCGGCGAACTGGGTGGCGGAGAGATCACGGTAATCGAGGCGGCGGAAGGAGCGGATCATGGGCGTGCCCGGGGGATAGCGGCCCTGGGTGCCGAACAGCTTGCTGAAGCCCCACTCGCGCGTCGGGGCGCCGTAGCTGGCATTGGCCCAGGGGCCGGTGGCGACCTCGCTGTTGAAGAGCGCGATCATGGAACCGCGATAGCGGAGCGTGCGGTTGCCACTGGCGGTCCAGTTTTCGTGCAGGCGGGGAAAATTTTCCACGCCACCGGAGTAGTTGGAATTGTTGTTGCCGCTGCCCGCGGTGGCGACATTGCCGGTGAGGAAAGCGGCGCAGATCTCCGTGTTGGCGGCCACGCGGGAGGAGACGGCGGCGCTGCTGTTGGCATCACCGGAGGGCACACCCGAGCCGGAATTCCACCACGCGGAGGAGAGAATGTTGACGGCATCCGCGATCACGGCGGCGGGCACTTCGCCGTCCTTGGGGTCACCGATGGTGGCGGTGGTCTCGGTGCCGACGGCGGTGCCGCTGCGCGTGCCGGCATTGAGACCGGGGGAATTATAATTGCCGACGACATAGACGGCGGCGTTGGTGGCGACGGTGAAGCCCTCGGGGGCGGCCGCGGTGACCGCCTTGCGGTTGGGCAGGGCGGTGCCGTTGACCAGACGGACGGCCGTGCGGGTGCCGGTGCCGGAGGCCGTCATGCCGCCGACGTCGGTGCTCGCGGTGTAGCCACTGGTGGGGTTTTCCACCTCGACGTAAACCTGCCCGTTCCAGCCGCCGGTGGCATCCAGATCCCAGTCACTGGAGTGGGTGCCGGTGCCACTGTTATAGACCTTGATGTTGTTGGCGGAGCCGGAGGTGGTGCTTTGGACAGAGGTGCGCAGTTTGCCCACATCGAGGTCCACGGTGTTGACGGTTCGACCCTCGCGGTGGTCATACATCCGGCGGTTGTTTTTCACGGTATCGGTGGGCAGGATGACGATTTTATCAGGGTTGGACGAGCGCCAGGTGGTCCGGTTGGCGGCCGCCTTGTAGGCGGCCGCGTCCGCGGAGGTTCTGAAGGCGACGGGGGCCGGGGGTGTGCCTGAGGCGGCGCCATCGGTGCCGGGCGCGCCCTGCACGATGTAGAGACCGGCCTTGTTGGCGAATTTCTGCGATTCCCGGCTTTGCACGGCGGCGGCGCTGGCGCCGCTCACGCTGGGGTCGCGGGGTTCGATCAGGTCGTGGGCCTCGGCCGGGGTATCGGCGGTGATGGCGGGGAGATTTTGGGTGATGATACCCATGGAGCTGTCCTGGACGTTGCCGCGCCAGGTCTGGGAGGCGACGGAGGAGAAGGTGTTGCCGGCGGAGCGGCTAGCGAGGGCGGAGTCCACGTAGGTGCCGAGGGCGGAGCCGTTGGCTCCGAGGATGGTATTCGAGTTAAGCGCCATGGTGTCGGGCACGCCGTCGAGGTTGAGGTCGAGGCCGGTGGCGAACTGGACGTTCTGGCCGGTGGGGCGTCCGGTGCCGGCGTTGGACTGCGGACCGGCCAGGATGGAGCCGGCCGCGGTCACGGCATTTTGGAAGCGGAGGGTGGAGCTGGCGCTGATGTAGCTGCTGACGTTGGAGTGCACGGGGCCGGCGATCGTCATGTCGGCGCCGGGGTGGAACTCCATGGTGATGTTGTAGAAAATCGCGTAGTTGAAGAGGAAGGCATCGCGAATCTCCATGGTCTCGGTGCCATAGCTGGTGGCGGTCACGTCGCCGGCGGCGGCGGTGGCCTGGGCCAGCAGCTTGATGATCTTGGTGGTGGCGTATTGGCCACGGAGGGGGTCGAAGTCGTTGCCCGGGTCACCCGGATCGATGAGGCGGCGCGTGCTGTCGCTCACCTGGCTGGCCCAGAAGCGCATGGTGCCGGGGGCGACATCGTTCTCGGCGGTGGCGCTCTGGGCGAAGAGGGTGGTCTTGCGGGCGGAGGGGACGGTCAGGGGATTGGTGGTGAGCTCACTGGTCGCGAAGTTCACGCTGGCTTGAATGCGGGCCATCAGTTCGGCGGAGCCGTATTCCAGCATGGCCTCGGTGGCATTCTTGGCCTGGAAACGCAGGTTGGTGCGCTGGTTCAGGCGGAACTCCGACATGGAGTACTTGAGCAGGACGACGGCGGTGAGGCCGATCACCGTGGTCAGGATGACGGTGGTGGCGAGGGCCGAGCCGCGGATGGAGAGGAGACGGTTTTTCATCGGGACAGGATCACCCGCGGGGGGTGATGGTGAAGTTGTAGGTGTTGGTCACCCGCTTGGCCTGGTTGCCGTGGAGGATCTTGGTGCGGACGATGACGCTGCGGTTCTGGAAGTTGAAGAAGGAGAAGCCGGTGGTGGTGGCCGTGCCGTTGACGGTGACGGGGGTCATGGCGAGACCGTTGAGGTCATTGATGACGATGCGGTGGGCGTTGTTCTGCGCCCAGGCGGAGGTCGCGGCGGGGAGCAGGGCCTCGACGGTGGTGGTACCGGAGGGCTGGGGAATGGTGCTGGAGAGCGTGGCGGGGAACGTCGCGCCCCACGGGGTGGTCCAAGTGGTGTCGGTCGGCCCGCGGGAAAGGTCGGTGTCGAAGGAATAGAGGGCATATTCGCCGGGAATCCGGCGGTTGGGGGCGATGTAGTAACCGACGAGGCGGGTCACCTGACCGTTCGTGAGGGTCGGGGAGTTGCCAGGGGTGCCGTCGAAAAAGCGGGAGTCGAAGTACGGGTCGCGGTAGTAGACGAGGACGAGGAAATCGCCCGCCTGCCCGTTGAGCAGACGATCGGCCCAGGTGACCGAGCCGTTGCCGTTCACGTCGCGGGTGACGGGGGCGCCGGTGTAGTTGTTGTGATTATAGAAGCTGCGGTAGAGGGTGAAGCTGTTGGCCTCGCGGGCGTTCTCGACCAGCTCGTTGGTGATGCGGCGAATATCATTGTTGATGAGCAGCTTTTGCTCACCGACGAACTGATATTTGATATTGGAGACGAAGAAGGGGAGGGCGCCGGCCATGACCAGGCCGAACACGGTCATGGTGACCATGACCTCGACGAGGGAGAAGCCGCGGGAAGCGGGTCGGACGGATGAGGTGGTCATGGGGATCAGTAAGTGGGGACGGAGGAACGGACGGTGCGGAGCGCGCCGTTGTAGGTGCGACGGACACCCCAGTCGTAGGTGGTTTCAAAAAACACGGTGATTTCCACGCCGATGGCGGTGCCGGTCATGTTGGTGAGTACAGGCCGGAAACGGAAGGTCAGCGGCTGGATGTTGGCACCTGCGGCGTTGATATCGAGGAAGACCCGCTCTCGGGCCCAGTCGCCGGCGTTCATGGCGTTGCCGGATTCGTCGCTCACGGCGTTGCCCGCGGCGTTGATGAGGGAGAGGGGATTGCTGGTGCTGGAGGCGGCGGCCGCGAGCGACGTGTAGTCCAAGCTGCGCAGTTGCTCGAGATAGCCTTGGGCAAGGGTGAGGGCGGTGTTCTGGTAAACCGCCTGTTCGGCGGTGGAGCGGATCATGAAGGTGACCGACAGCACGCTGACCGCGACGATCGTCAGGATGCCGAGGGAAACGACGACCTCGACCAGCGACACGGCCCGCTGGCAGGCCAGGGCGCGGAAAGAGCGGGGGCGGGCAGGCATACCGGGTGAAGCCGGGCTGGGCTGGTCCGATGCCGCAGAGGGCAGGGCAGGGAGAGAGGAGGGAGGCATGACCCTGCCACTATAGAACAGTCCGGACCGAGCCGCTACGGCCCTAAGGCCTTGGCAAAGGACTCCCTGGCAACCAGAGGCTAAAGCCTCTAGGCGTCCCGCTGAGGCGGTTGTCCCGCCTCCACGTAAAGGGCGGCGGCCTGGGTGCGCCGGGTGATGTTCAGCTTGTTGAAGATGGTGGCCAGGTAGTTTTTGACCGTCTTCTCCGTGAGGCTCAGCTGATCGCCGATTTCCTTGTTGGTCAGGCCGCTGGCGAGCAAGGCCACGACGCGGCGTTCCTGGGGGGAGAGGTCGGCCAGGCGGTCGGCCGCGGTGTGGGCGCCCTTGTTGCGGACCAGATTCAGGACCTGTCCGGCCATCGACGGATCAATCACGGACTGGCCGCGGGCGACGGTACGCAGGGCGGCGGCGAGGGCGGGGCCCTCGTTCTCCTTGAGCAGATAGCCACGGGCGCCGGCCTCGATGGCGTCGTGCATGTGGCGCTCATTGCTGCTCGAGGTGAGAATCAGGATGGCGGTCTGCGGGCGCGATTTCAGGTAATCCCGGCAGGCGAGCAGGCCGGATTTATCGGGCAGGTGGAGGTCGAGCATCACCACGTCGGGCTTGAGCCGGTTGACGAGATCGAGACCGACGGTGGCGCTGCCGGCCTCGCCGACGATCTTGAGGTCCGCGTAATCCTCCAAGGCGCTGCGGAGGCCGAGACGGATGATCGGGCTGTCGTCGACGAGCAGGACGCGGATGGCGGGGGCGGTGGTCATGCGGCGGGGGTGGTGGGCAGGGTGAGGATCACGCGGGTGCCCTGACCGGGGTCGGATTCGATGTGGAGGGCACCGCCAATGGTTCTGGCCCGGGCGCGCATGTTGTCGAGCCCATGGCCGCGATGGCCGTGGGGCGAGAAGCCCGCGCCGTCGTCCTGGACGGAGAGGGCGAGGGTGGTGCCGTCGCGGGCGGCGCGCAGGATGATGTGGGCCGGCCGGCCGTGGCGCAGGCTGTTGCTCACGGCCTCGCGGAGGATGTTCATGATCTCGGCCACCTGGCCGGAGGTGATCAGCTCGACGGCCTCCGGATCCAGCCGGCGCTCGATGCGGGCCTCATCCTCGGCGGGAAGGGAGCCGAGCATGCCGGCGAGCGCGGCGCCGAAGGACTGGCCGTTGACGCGGCCGGGCTCGAGGTCCTGCAGGTAGGCGCGCACTTCCTGGTTGAGGCGGCGCAGCTCGACGAGGCACTGGCCCGTGCGGTCGTGCATGGCGGGGGTGAGTGCGGATTTTTTCTGCACGCTCTCCAGCGTGAGGCAGACGGCGTAAAGAGTCTGGCAGATATTGTCGTGCAGTTCGCGGCCGAGGCGCACGCGTTCGGCCACGGAGCGGTCGAGCAGGTGGCGGTTGACCTGCAGGTCCTCCTCGGCGCGCTGGCGGGCGCCCTGTTCCTGGGCGAGCGCGGTGGAGCGTTCGTGGGAGAGCCGGGCAAGCTGTTCAAAGCCGGTGGCCTGCGCCCGGGTGGCCGCCCACGGGGTGCGGGTGGCGGTGTCGCCGGCGGCGGAGCGTCGCGTCGCCAGCACGGCCACGAGTACGGGCACGAGGGCGAGCAGCAGGGCCAGCAGGATGATGGTGGCGAGGATGCGCTGTTGCTGCACCTGCGCGCGGATGAGGGCCGGGACGGCAAAACCCACCCGGGCCTCCCACCCGGACGCGCGACCGACGGGTTCGGTGAACACCAGTTGACCGGGGGCCGCGGGCCCGGCGGGCGGCGGCGTGGCGGTCGGGTAGAGTGTCACGCGGCCGCCGACCATGGCGCCGAGCTCGTCCTGAAAATAGGCATCCCACTTTTCCGGCGGCAGACCGCTGAGGGCGATGATCCGGCCCAGGCGACCGCGGGTCTCCTCGATGGCCTGGCGATGGAGTTGCCTGGTCTCCCGGGACAACCACGCCTGCAGGCTCAGGGCGGCGCCCAGGAAGAGCAGCAGGAGCAGCACAGCGAGGCCCAAAGTGCGGGTGTTCAGGTTCATCAAGGCGGGTGGAACCTATGCTGAGTGCGGGGGGGACGTCAAAACCTTCGACAAACGCCCCGGCCCGGCTACATCTTTTGACCCTTTTATGCCGTCCTTCTACATCACGACCGCCATCGACTACGTGAACGGTTCGCCCCACCTGGGCCATGCCTACGAAAAGGTGCTGACCGACGTGATCGCCCGGTTCCGGCGCCAGCAGGGGGACCAGGTCCATTTTTTGACCGGCGTGGATGAGCACGGCCAGAAAGTCCAGGCCAGCGCCAAGAAGCGCGGCATCCCGCCCCAGCAGTTCTGCGACGAGGTCAGCGCGGAGTTCCGGGCCCTCCTGCCGCGGCTCAACATCTCGAACGACGATTTCATCCGCACCACCGAGCCGCGCCACAAGACGGTCGTCCAGGCCGTGCTCCAGCAGCTGTTCGACAAGGGGGAGATCTACAAAGCCGAGTACCAGGGGTTCTATTCGACGCGCCAGGAGCAGTTCCTGCAGGAGAAGGACCGCAACCCGGATGGCAGCTGGCCCGAGCTCTTCGGCGAGGTGACCGAGATCACGGAGTCGAACTACTTTTTCAAACTGAAGCACTATCAGGCCTGGTTGGTGGATTTCCTGACCCAGAAGCCGGATTTCATTTTCCCGGCTTACCGCCAGAAGCAGGTGCTGGAATTCCTCAAGGAGCCGTTGAACGACCTGTGCATCTCGCGGCCGAAAGAGCGGCTGGAGTGGGGCATCCCGATGCCCTTCGACGACGGGTATGTCACCTACGTGTGGTTTGACGCCCTGCTCAATTATTATTCGGCGGTGGCGGACAAACCCGGCACCTGGCCGGCGACGTACCATGTCATCGGCAAGGACATCCTGGTGCCGCCCCATGCGGTCTACTGGCCGATCATGCTGCAGGCCGCCGGGCTGCCGCTGCCGGGCGGCATCATCGCCCATGGCTGGTGGATGCAGCGCGGTGCCAAAATGTCCAAGAGCACCGGCAACGCGCTCAACCCGCTGGACCTGGTCACGGAGTTCGGGACCGATGCGTTCCGTTATTTCCTGATCCGCGAGATGAACGTCGGGCAGGACAGCGATTTCACCCGCGAGCAGTTCCTGGTGCGGTACAACAGCGAATTGGCCAACAACCTCGGGAATCTGGTCAACCGCACCCTGAACATGACCACCCGCTTCGCCGGGGGCGTGGTGCCGGCGGCCGAGACCACCGAGGAACTCGACCTGGCGCTGCGGGCGCTCTGGGACCGGACGCGCGATGAGTTCATCCCCCTGTGCGAGGGCTTTCAATTTCACACCGCGCTGGAGCGGGCCATGGTCTTTCTCACCGAGACCAACGCCTACATCGAG
Source organism: Lacunisphaera limnophila (assembly GCF_001746835.1). NCBI lineage: Bacteria > Pseudomonadati > Verrucomicrobiota > Opitutia > Opitutales > Opitutaceae > Lacunisphaera > Lacunisphaera limnophila. The sequence goes on from NZ_CP016094.1 coordinate 2,909,336, forward strand.
AAGCGCGCCCCGTGGAAGCTCGGCAAGTCCACCGACCCGAAGGACCAGGCGCTGCTGCGGACCTCGCTCGCCACGATGGCCGAGGCCCTGAGGCTGGCGGTTGCGCTCATCCAGCATGTCACGCCCACGACGACCGAGAAGATCAACGCCGTGCTGGGCCACCAGCCCGGGGCGGTCTGGGCGGACGAGCTCGTTTGGGGCAGCCGGCTGACCGGCGTCAAGGTCGCCGAGTCGCTCGTGCTGTTCCCGCGGCCCGCGCCGCCGGCGAAGCCCGCCACGGCATGAAGACCCCGCCCGTCAACCCGACGGGGAGTGCCACTCCGGAAGCGCTCCGGGGGTTTCTGGCGCAGTGCGCGGCCGAGGCCCGGTCCGTCGGCCGGCCGCAGCTGGTGAGCATCAGCATGGCGGTGGACAACCTCGACCCGCTGGCGGTGCTCGAGTCGATCTTTGAACCCGGGGAGCCCCATTTCTACGCCGAGCGCCCGGCGGCGGGCTTCGGGGTCGCGGGGGCGGAAGTCGCGGTCGAGTTCAACGCTGCGGGGGCGGATCGCTTCGCCGCCGCGCGCGCCTTCATCGACCGTACGCTGGCCGATACCATCGCCGTGGGGCCGCTGGCCGAGCCGTTTGCCGGGCCGCATTTTTTCTTTGCCGCCGGTTTTGCGGATGACGCGCCGGCGGGTGGGGCCTTCCCGGCCTTGCGGGTGCAGGTGCCGCGCTGGCAGGTGGCCCGACGCGGGGACGGCACTATCGCCGTCGCCAATGTGCTCTTGCCGGGCGACGCCCCCGTCGACCTGGTGACGGCGAAAATCTGGCGGGCGCATGGCAAGTTCGGCGCCTTTGATTACAGCCGGGCGAAGCAGAAAGCGCGTCCCTCCGCCCCGCAACGGGCCGAGGAAATCGGCGGCGCCGAGGCCTATCCCATGGCCGTGCGGCAGGCCCTCGCGGAGATCGCGCGCGGCGATTACCAAAAAGTCGTGTTGGCCCGCGCCCTGCGCTACACCACGGCGGAGGAATTCCACCCGATGGGCGTGCTCAACCACCTGCGGCAGCGCTACCCGGAATGTTACTCGTTCTCCATCGCCAACGGTCGCGGCCAGAGCTTCATCGGAGCCTCCCCCGAGCGGTTGGTGCGGGTGGCGGGCGGGCGGATGCACACCGCGGCGCTGGCAGGTTCGGCCCCGCGCGGGGAAACGGCCAGCGAAGATGCCGCCTGGGCACAGGCGCTGCTGCAAAGCGAGAAGGACCTCCGCGAGCACCGGCTCGTGCTGGATTCCATCGTGGGCCGGCTGGCCGGGCTGGATTTGAAACTGGAGCACGCGGCGCAGCCGCGGCTGCTTGGCCTGGCCAACGTGCACCATCTCCACACCCCGATCAGCGCCAGCCTGCCGGCGGGGGTGGACATCCTTGACCTGGTGGCGCGCCTGCATCCGACGCCGGCCGTGGGCGGGGCCCCGCAGGCGCCGGCGCTGGCCGCGCTGCAGCGGCTGGAGGCCTTTCCGCGCGGGCTCTACGCCGGGCCGCAGGGGTGGGTGGATCATCAGGGCGGCGGAGAATTTTTCGTCGGCATCCGCTCGGCGCTGATCGACGGTCGCACCGCCACCGCGTATGCGGGGGCCGGCATCGTGGCCGGGTCCGAGCCGGAGAAGGAATTTGCCGAGACCGACCTGAAGTTCAATGCTCTGATCGGGGCCCTCACCCAGTCATGAAATCCGCCGCCGATCCCCAACTCGACTACCGCAACACCAACACCCTCTGGTGCAGCGTGCTGGTCGGCACGCTGGTCCGGCTCGGGTTACGGCACGCGGTGATCTCACCGGGTTCGCGCTCCGCGCCCCTGACGATCGCGCTGGCCCGGCACCCGGAGATCGAGTCGCTGGCGGTGCTGGACGAGCGCTCGGCCGGTTTCTACGCCCTGGGTCTGGCCAAGCAGCATCGCCGGCCGGTGGCGCTGGTGTGCACGAGCGGCACGGCGGCGGCGAATTTCCTGCCCGCGGTGGTGGAGGCGCATGAGAGCGGCGTGCCGCTGCTCGTGCTCACGGCCGACCGGCCGCCCGAGATGCGCGACTGCCACTCCGGGCAAACGATCGACCAGGTGAAGCTCTACGGCGCCTACGTGAATTTTCAGCATGAATGCGCCGTGCCGGAGGCCACGGTGCCGCTCCTGCGCTACCTGCGGCAGACGGTGGCCCATGCCGTCGAGCGGACCCTGCGTCCCGCGGCGGGCCCGGTGCATCTGAATTGTCCGTTCCGGGATCCGCTGCCACCCTTGCCCGACAATGCGACGCTGCCGCGGCCCGCCGCGCTGCAGGGGCTGTGGGAGGGCCTGGCTCCGGCCGAGGCGCTGGAGGCGGGAGCCGGGGCCGCGCCGGCGGGGGCGGGGCGGCGCTGGGCCGAGCGGGGCGTGATCATCGTGGGGCCCAACGAGTCGGTGGACGGGGAAGCCTGGGCGGATGCCGTCGGGCGGATTTCCCGCGCGCTCGGCTGGCCGGTGCTCGCGGATGCGCTCGCGCCGGTGCGGGCCAACGCCACGCGGGCGGGCGCGGTGATTACCCGTTACGACACCCTGCTGCGCAACGACCGGCTGGCGGCCGAACTGCACCCCGTCCAGGTCATCTGCGTCGGCGGGTGGCCGACCAGCAAGGTCTTGCGCGGGTGGCTGCAAGCGGCGGATCCCGAGGTGGTGCTGGTGACGGACCGGACGGGCAACGAGGACGCCTTGCACCTGCGGACCCGCGTGGTGCGGGGCCCGCTGGCGGCCTGGAGCGAAGGTTTTGCCGGCCGGACGAGCGAGACTGCGTGGGTCAAAGCGTGGTTACGGGCGGACGCCCGGGCGGGGCGTGCGTTGGTGGCGGGCGTGCGGGCGGAGCGCGGGCTCATCGAACCCGTGTGGCCCGGCATCCTGGCGACGCACCTGCCGGCGCGCACGCCGTGTTTCATCGCCAGCTCGATGCCGGTGCGGGACGCGGAGTATTTCTGGCCGGCGGGAAACCGCGGGCAGCGTTTGTTCTTCAATCGCGGGGCGAACGGAATCGACGGCACGCTCTCAACCGCGCTGGGGGCGGTGCATGGCGGCCCGCCGGGGGTGCTGGTGACCGGGGATCTCTCCCTGTTGCACGACACGAACGGCTTTTTATCGGTCCCGAAATTCCGGGGCAGCCTGACGATCGTGCTGATCAACAACAATGGCGGCGGCATCTTCGAACACCTGCCGGTGGCGCAGTTTGAGCCGCCGTTCGAGGAGTTTTTCGGGACCCCGCAGAACATTGATTTCCGGAAGCTCTGCGCGACCTACGACGTCGCGCACACGGTGGTCCGGAGCGCGGCCCACCTTGGCCGGTTGGTGGCGAAACTGCCAAAGAGCGGGGTGCGCGTGCTGGAACTGCGCACGGAGCGCAAGCGGGACGCGGCGTGGCGGAAGCAGTTGTTCGCGCGCGTCGCCGGTTAGGCCATCGGGCGGGCGGTGGGTCAGCCCAGCGGGAGCTGGATGGTGAACGTGGTGCCGGTGCGGGCGCTCTTGAAATCGATCTCGCCGTGGTGGGCCCGGACAACGGAGCGGGCGATGGCGAGGCCCAGGCCGGTGCCGTTGGGCTTGCCGCGGCTGACGAAGGGCTCGAAGACCGCCTCGCGGATCTCGCGCGGGATGCCGGGGCCATTGTCGGCGACGGAGATCAGGCACTGCCGGCCCTCGCGCCGCGCGGAGAGAACGACGCGGGCGCCCTGGCGGCGGGCCAGCGCCTCGCGGGCGTTGGTCACGAGGTTTTGCAGCACGCGCTGGAAGCGGTCGGGGTCGAGGGGAAGCGTCAGCTTGGTGGGCTTGACGACGAGGCGGACGCCGGCGCGGGCGCAGGACTCGAGGTTGTCCTCCTGCAGGTGGAGCAGCAGTTCCTGCAGGGGCACAGACCGGATCTTGAGCCGGGTCTCGCCGCGGGCGAAATCGAGGACCTCCTCGACCATGCCGCCGAGGCGGTCCACCTGGCGGAGGATCATGGCGCAGAGGTCCTGGTTGCCGGCGGAGCGGTTGTGTTTCGCGATGAGTTCGGTGGCGAGCTTGATGGTGGAGAAAGGCCCGCGGAAGTCGTGGATCATGGCGTTGGCCATCTCCCCGATGAGGGTGATCTTTTCCTTGCGCACCACCTCGCCCACGTAGCGTTCGTTGGTGGCACGGAGGTTTTCGCTGACCTCGCTGAAGAGGCGGAGCACGGTGTGCCAGGAGGATTCCGAGAGGATGTTGAGAAACGGGGCGCGGGGCAGGCGGCCGAGCTGGACCGGGCCGTCGGCGATGGCCGCAGTGCTACGCACGGAGCCGTCCAGCACGCCCAGTTCGCCGAAGTAGTCATCCGGGCCTTTCCAGGCGATGGTCTGGGGGGCGCCGCCCGGGGATTTCTTGGTGAGGGCGACGCGGCCGGTGAGAACGAGGTAGATGCAGTCGGAGTCGGCGCCCTCCTCAAAGATCACGGCCTTGTGCGGGAAGCGCACGAGGCGGAGGTGCTTGACGAGCTTGGCGCCCTGCGCCGCCGGGAAGTGGCTGATGAAGCGGTGGGAGCGGATGTCGGCGCGCATGGCGGGAGGCTGGTCACCGACCGGGTGCGGGGCAAGCCGTGAGGCGGCGCCAAGGAAGAAGGAAGAATTAAGAATTAAGAATTATGAAAAGGGATCCCTGAGCGTGATTCGGAGACTGGTTTCATCCTTCTTCCTTCTTAATTCATCCCTCCGGCTACAGCTGGATGGGCAAGCCGACCTCGATGATCTGCATGGGCGGCAGGCGGTAGTAGTCGCGCACAGGGCGGGCGTTGCGGCTGAGGACGGAGTAGAGGTGTTTCTGCCACTCGAACATCCGGCTTTCGCCACCGGTGATCACCATCTCGCGGTTGAAGTAGTAGGTGGCCTCGTTGAGCTTGACGGGCACGCCGGCCGCACCGACGCGTTCCATGAGGGCCGCGACATCCGGTGTTTCCATGTAGCCGTAGCGCGCGATGACGCGCCAGACCCCGTAGCCGTGACCGATTTCGCGCACCTCCATGCGTTCGGCATCGCCTACGGACGGCACCTCTTCCGTGACCACGCTGAGGAGGACGACGGTCTCGTGCAGGACCTTGTTGGCCTTGACGTGGTGGAGGAGGACCAGCGGCGTGCCGGTGGGGTTGCCCGCCATGAACACGGCGGTGCCGCGGACGCGCACGATGTGGTGGGAGCCGGCGACGTTGCAGAGTTCGTCCTCGGTGATCTCGTTGGCGTAGATGCGGCGGAAGATCTCGTCCTTGCCGCGCTTCCAGGTGTGCATGACCGCGATGAGGCCGGCGGCGATGATGACGGGGAACCAGCCGCCGTCCGCAAATTTGTGCAGGTTGGAGGCAAACAACGGCACGTCGACCACGAGGAACAGCGCGCAGAGCAGGCCGGCCTGCCACGCCGCCCATTTCCATTGGCGGCGGAGCACGAAGAAAAAGGCCAGGCTCGTGACCACCATGGTGCCGGTGACCGCGATGCCGTAGGCGGCGACCAGCTTCTCGCTGGAGCCGAAGGAGAGCACCACGTAGATCGAGCCGAGGGCGAGCATGGTGTTGACCAGGGGCAGGTAGATCTGGCCCGATTGGTCGGGGTTGGTGTAGTTGATCTTCAGGCGGGGGAAGAAGCCGAGCTGGATGGCCTGGCGCGTGATCGAGAAGGTGCCGGTGATCATGGCCTGGCTGGCGATGATGGCGGCGCCGATCGAGACCAGGGTCAGGATCAGGCGGGGCGTGCCCTCCGGGACCATGGCGAAGAAGGTGTGGGAAGTGTCGCCGGGATTGGCCAGCACGCGGGCACCCTGGCCGAAGTAGTTCAGGATCAGACCGGGGAAGGCGAAGAAGTACCAGGCGCGCGCGATGTGTTTGCGACCAAAGTGGCCCATGTCGGCGTAAAGGGCCTCCGCGCCGGTGATGGCGAGGACGACGGAGCCGAGCAGCGCCGCAGCCTCGGAGGGATGATCGAAGAGGAGGCGGGTGCCGAGCAGGGGATTGAGGGCCGCGACGACCTGGGGGGCGCCGAGGATATGCCAAACGCCCAGGCCGCCGAGGAGGATGAACCAAACCAGCATGGCGGGTCCGAAGATGCCGCCGATCGCCTTGGTGCCCTTGAATTGGACGGCAAACAGGCCGGCGAGGATGAAGGCGGAGATGAACGGGACCTTGCCCGCCAGGCTGGGATCAAACGTGTTGAGGCCCTCGACGGCGCCGAGCACCGAGATGGCCGGGGTGATGACGCCGTCGCCATAAAGCAAAGCCGCCCCCACCAGAATGAGCAGGCTCAGCGCACCGGTGCCGCCGATGATCTTGCCCGTGCGGTCGCCATGGGCGAGGGAGAGCAAGGCGAAGATACCACCCTCGCCGCGGTTGTCGGCCCGGGTCACGAAGCACAGGTACTTGCCAATGACGACCAGAACCATGGCCCAGAAGACGAGCGACAGCGCCCCCAGCACGCCCGTGGCCCGCTCGACCGGCGGCAAGTAGTTGAGGCACTCGCGCAAAGCATAAAGCGGGCTGGTGCCAATATCGCCGAAGACCACGCCCAGCGCGCCCAACGTGAGACCGGCCTTGGCGGCGGTGCCGGTGGGGGAAGCGGGTGTACTCATCGAAGGGTTGATTGTTGGGCTAGAGGGCGCGAGTCCAAGCAGTTTTACCCACAGGGGCAAATGTTGCTTGACGGTGGTCGCGATCGTCAGGGTTTCCGGTGAAAACGATTGCGGCTCAAGGCATTCCTGACACTGTCCGTTCATGGCTACCTCTTGGAAGACCGTTAAAAAATACACCGACATCCAGTATCACAAGTCCGGGGGCATAGCCCGGATCACCATCAACCGGCCGGAGAAGCGCAACGCGTTCCGGCCGCAGACGGTGGTGGAAATGCATGAGGCCCTGCTCGACGCCCGGGAAGACCAGAAGATCGGGGTGGTCCTGCTGACCGGCGCCGGTCCGGCGAAGGACGGGAAATATGCCTTTTGTGCGGGCGGGGACCAGTCGGTCCGGGGGCATGGGGGCTATATCGACGGGGACGGCGTGCCGCGGCTCAACATTCTTGATGTCCAGAAGCTGATCCGGTCGATGCCGAAGATCGTGATCGCGCTCGTGGCCGGTTATGCAATCGGTGGCGGCCATGTGCTGCATGTGATTTGTGACCTGACGATCGCAGCCGACAACGGCGTCTTCGGGCAGGTCGGCCCGAAGATGGGAAGTTTTGACGGTGGTTTCGGCTCGAGCTACCTGGCGCGACTGGTCGGGCAGAAGAAGGCGCGCGAGATCTGGTACCTGTGCCGGCACTACAGCGCCGCCGAGGCGCTCGAAATGGGGCTGGTCAACAAGGTCGTGCCGGTGGCGCAACTCGAGGCCGAGGGCGTGGCGTGGGCGAACGACATCCTGCAGCGCAGCCCGCTCGCGATCCGTTGCCTCAAGTCGGCCTTCAATGCCGAGCTCGATGGTCAGAGCGGCATCCAGGAGCTCTCGGGCAACGCCACCATGCTTTACTACATGACGGAAGAGGCGAAGGAGTTCAGCTCGGCCCAACGCGAGAAGCGGAAGCCGAACGCGCAAAAATTTCCGTGGCTGCCCTGATTTCCGGGACGGCTAATCCGGCGCTGGCGCAGACCGGGCACCGCCCGTGGCCCATGCCGGAGGAGCCGTGGACCTGGCAGCAGGCCTGGCTGGATCTGCTCTTCATCCATTACGAGGTGGATGCCGGTGAGCTGAGAAAGTTGCTGCCCGCCGGGATCGAACTCGATCTCCATGCCGGCAAGGCCTGGCTGGGCGTCGTCCCTTTTCGGATGGCGGGGGTGACCAAACGCGGCTGGCCGGCGCCGCCGTGGTTGTGTGACTTCGCCGAAATCAATGTCCGCACCTACGTGCGCCACGGCGGGAAGGCTGGCGTCTGGTTTTTGAGCCTGGATGTGGTTAATCCGCTGGTGGCGGCCTTTGCGCGGACGTTCTTTCATCTCCCGTATTTCAGCGCGCAGATCAGGCTGAAGCGTGAGGGCGGGGCCGTGCACTATGCCGCCTGCCGCGGGGTCCGGCGATTTGCGGCCGTGTACGAGGGAGGGGCAAGTGCGCCCAGTGAGGCCGGATCATTCGCCCACTGGGCGACGGAGCGTTATTGTCTCTACAGTGCCGACCGGGCGGGGCGGTTGTATCGGGGGGAAGTGCAGCATCCCCAATGGCCGCTGCAGGTGGCCCGTTGGGAGCTGCGCGAGGATACCATGGCGCCGCTGCCGGTGGGGCCCAGGCATCCCGAGGTCTATTACTCGCCCGGGGTCGATGTCGTGGTCTGGCCGTTGCGGCCGATCAACTGATCAACCCTTGGTGGCGGTTTCGGGATCTGACGCCCAGACGACGAGCCAGCCGCTTTCCTTGTCGACATACACCAAGGTCGAGGCGTTCGGGTCGCCGGCTTCGACGAAGTCAGCCCCGGCGATGACGGAGGGATCGTGCAGCGGTGGCGGGGGCGGAACGTTCACGAACTCAGTCGAGGGTGACGATGAGTCGGGCGGCCGTTGATAGAAAACGGCCAGAGCCAGAGCGGCCGCGGCGGCGAGCGACACGCCAAACCAGATGACGGGGGCCAGCGGACGGGGCCGGCCGGGCCGGGCGAGGCGGGTTTGCAGGTCACGCCACGCCTCGTCGGCATCGGTAACAGGGGCGGTGGCGACTTCGGCACGATAGGCTTCGAGCGCGGCGCCGACCCTCTGGCGGAGTTCACGACAGGCCGGGCAGGCGGCGACATGGTCCGAGAGGGCGGCAAGCTGCGCTGGGCTCAGCGTGCCGTCCCGTTCGGCCAGAATCAGGGATTCGTTGTCGCGGCAGTTCATGGGACTTCTTCTTTGCCTGCTACTAGACACTAATCGGGCTTCGATGGAAATTCCAGATTTGTGATGGCGCAGGTTGGTCGGGCTGGGAAACCGCCATCAGCGGCGGTAGTCGCGGTCGCGACCGTAGCCCCGGTCATAGTCGCGGCGGTCGCGACGATCACGGCGATCGTAGGAGACCCAGATCCGGTCGGTGCGGATCTCGTAGTGGCCCTCGACGAAGTAGCGGTGCGTCCGGCCGTGGCGGCGTTCGGACACCCAATAGCCGGGGACCCAGCTGCGCACCTCGACGCGCTTCCAATAGCCTTCTTCACAATCCCGATCCCGGTCGCGGTGATAGCCACTGGTGAGCACCACATGACTGTTGGTGTCGTGGTCGCTGATGGCCGAGGCGATGATGAGCCCGCCGATCAGGCCGCCGACCACCGCCAGTTCCTTGTCACCGGCCACGGCGGGCTTGGCGGTGAAGGCGAACGCGGTGGCAGCGGCGAGAGTGAGGGCGATGAACTTGGTCTTCATGGGGATGTTCTCCATTGGTTGAATTGCGGTTCAGCCATGGGACGCGGCTCTGCCATCGGATATTCAAAAATAACCAATGACACACAAGACTTCCTGCCAGCCAATGAGTTAAGAATGCCTTAGGGTACCGGGATAACTCCGGCCGAGCCACGATCGTGTGGAGAGGGCAATGACGGTGGCAGCCATCCGGGTGGATGGGACCGGTGGCTCCGGATCAGACCTCGATCCGGGGGATCGCGCTGATGAGCTGGCGGGTGTAGGGGTGCTGCGGGCGCTCCATCACGTCAAGGGCGGGGCCGAGTTCGACGATTTTGCCCTGATACATGACGGCGATGCGGTCGGAGATATGTTTCACGACGGAAAGATCGTGGGCGATGAAGATCATCGTGAGGTTCATCTCGCGAACCAAGCGGGCGAGCAGGTTCAAAATCTGGGCCTGGATGGACACATCGAGGGCGGAGACGGGTTCGTCGGCGATGATGACCTTGGGCTCGAGGGCCAGGGCCCGGGCGATGGCGATGCGCTGGCGTTGGCCACCGGAAAATTCGTGCGGGTATTTGTTGAGGAAGCGCGGGGCGAGGCCGACCTGCTCCATCAGACGGGCGACGCGCGCCGCGATCTGGTCTTCGGGCACGATGCCGTGCACGCGCAGCGGTTCGGCGAGCGTGGCGAAAACGGAGAGGCGCGGGTTGAGGGAGGCAAAGGGATCCTGAAAAACCATCTGCAGGTCGCGGCGGGCGGCCTTGAGCTCAGCGGTGGATCCCTGGGTGAGGTTTTTGCCGCCGAGAATCACCGTGCCCGCGGTGGGCGGGATGAGCTGCATGATGGTGCGGGCGAGGGTGGATTTGCCGCTGCCCGACTCGCCCACGAGGCCCAGCACCTCGCCTTGGCTGACCTCGAAACTGACCTGATCGACCGCCTTGACGGTGCCGGTCTGCTTTTTGAAGAGGAAGCCGGTCTCGAGTGGAAAGTGGGTCGCGATGGCCTGCACCTGGATCATGGGCCGGCCGTGCGGGGCCTCGGCGGGGGCGGGGGGCGCGGGTTCCTCCGGCGGGAGGGCGAAGCGCGCGAGCAGTTCCGCCTCGGTGACCGGCTTGGAGAGGTCGGGCGGCATCCCGGGAATGGCGTAGAGGGCCCGACCCTTGGGCTGGAGGGAGGGAATGCAGCGTTGCAGCGCCTTGGTGTAGGGGTGCTGCGGATGCGCGAAAAGGGTGCGCGTGGGGGCGGTCTCGACGATCCGGCCGGCGTACATCACCTGGACGCGGTCGCAGAGGCCGGACACCACGGCGAGGTCGTGGGTGACGAAGATGACGGCCATCCCGAGTTCGCGCTGGAGGTGCTTGAGCAGTTCGAGGATTTGGGCCTGTACGGTGACATCGAGCGCGGTGGTCGGCTCGTCGGCGATGAGGAGGTCCGGCTTGGTGATGAGGGCCATGGCGATCATCACGCGCTGGCGCATGCCACCGGAGAACTCGTGCGGGTAGGCGTGCAGCCGGTCGGCGGCATGCTGGATGCCGACCGCCTCCAGCATGCTGAGGGCGCGGGCGAGCGCGGCCGGCCGCGAGATCTTCTCATGGATCAGGAGAGGTTCGATCAGTTGCTCGGAGATCCGGAGGTAGGGATTCAGCGAGGTCATCGGATCCTGGAAGATCATGGCGATGCGCCGTCCGCGGATGGTGCGCAACTGGGCCGCGGGACAGCGGAGCAGGTCGACGCCGTCGAACACGGCGGTGCCGCCCTCGATCCGGCCCGGAGGCTGCGGGATCAGGCCGAGCAGCGAGGAGCAAGTGACGGATTTGCCCGAACCGGATTCACCGACGATCCCGAGGCTTTCGCCCGGCTCCAGCGTGAAGCTGACGTCGTTGACGGCCCGATAGACTCCGGAGCGGGTGTGGAAGCTGACGCTGAGGTGGGAGACTTCGAGGAGCGGCACGGGATCAGGAAAGGGCTCGGGTAGATTTCCGCAACTCGCGAACGGAGGGGCGAAGGGTCCGTCGCTCAATACACCTCGGGGTAGCCTTCCCCGCGGGTCTTGAAGCGTTTGTGCACCCAGAAATACTGCTCCGGGGCGAGGCGGATGTTTTCCTCGATCAGGCGGTTGATGCGCAGGGCATCGGCCGAGAGATTGTCGGTGGGAAAATTTTCCAGGGCCGGGTGGATGGTGAGGGTGTAGGAGCCGTCGGATTCCCGGCGGGCGAAGTAGGGGACGACGGCGGCGCCGGTCATCTTGGCGATCTTGGCGGTGGCGGTGTTGGTGGTGGCAGGCACGCCGAAAAAGGGCAGGACCTCGGCGCCGGGCGTGCGTTTGCCCTGGTCGGGGGCGTACCAGATCACATAACCGCCGCGCAGGGCCCGGATGAGGCCCTTGAGATCGTCGTGGTGGATCGCGATCGAGGCGACGCGCTCGCGGTGGCGGCGCATGGGGCCGGCGGCGACGGGGTTCTTGGGTTCCCGGTAGAGGCAGCCGACGGGCAGGCGGGCGGTGAGATAGACCCCGCAGATCTCCAGGGTGGTGAAATGGGCGGTCAGCAGGACGGCCCCGCGGCCTGCGGCGATGGCGCGCTCGAGGTGCTCCGCGCCGATGATGCGATGGGGCGGGAGCTGATCCAGCGGTTCCCACCAGCCGGCCGTCGTCTCGAACAGGCCGAATACGAGGGCCTCAAAATGGGCCAGGCCGAGCGCCCGAATCTCGGCCGGTGACTTTTCCGGGAAGCAGAGGGCGAGGTTGACCAGCACGACGTGGCGGCGGAGGCGGATGCAATGGAAGTGAAACCAGGCGAGCAGGCGGGCGAGGCGCCGGCGCTCCGACCAGGTGAGCCAGCGCGCACAGAGCCAGAAGGCGGCGAGGCCGAGCCAGGTCGGCCAGTAGGACGGGAGCCAGAGGCGGGATTGCTCGCTGGCGCGGCTCATGCGCAAGAAGAGGGGAGGGGGCGCCCGTGGGCGGCGGGGTCGGAGGGTCGGTCCATGCGCCGTCAGGTTGGCGGGGGCCGCCCGGCGATGGCAAGCCGCGACGCAGCGCGACGAACGGGCGGACGGGGTGCGTAGAAATACGAATGAGAAACGGGTGCAAAAAAGCCAAACTGTGCCGGCGGCTGCCGGTTCGCGTTTGCCTTTGGGGCTAACGCGGCGATTTTAAGGAACGCCGCCCTGACCACGCGGTCCAGCCGACACCATGCCAGAAATGCTCATCATCATGACCTCGCCGCTGCGCGATATCGTGCACGGGTTGCAGGTGGCCGCATCGATCAAGGCCCAGAAGCCGGAGTGGCGTATTTCCTGGATTGTGCGGGATATCTTTGCCCCGCTGGTGCGGGCCTCCGCCGCGGTGGAGCAGGTCTACGTCTTTCAGCGGCACGAGGGTGCCCGCGGTTTCCTGCGGACGATGCGGGAAGTGCGCAAGCGGGAGTTCGACCTGGTGTGCGACTTCCAGGGTTTGTTGCGCACGGGGCTCATGACCAAGTGGGCTCGCGGCCGGCGGAAGATCGGCCGACCGGATGCGCGCGAGGCGTGGGGGGTATTCTATCACGAGAAGATCAAGCTGCCACCGGCGGCGCGGCAGGCGCACCTTCTGGAGTGCATGCTGCAGTTTTGTCCCGCGGCCGGGGCGGAGCCGCGGCTGACCGGTCCGCTGCGTTTCCGTGACCTGGAGCGACTGAACCTCGGTTTCATGGATCCGCGCAAGGGGCAGCGGCCCATCCTGATTTTTCCGGACAGCGGCCGGGACAACAAAAAATGGAACGGTTTCAGCCAGCTCACGGCCCTCCTGATCCGGGAAGGCGGGCGCAAGGTGGTGTGGGCCGGAAGCCACTACCTGCCGTGCCGGGAATCGTTTCCCGAGGGGGCCTTCATCAACCTAACCGGCAACACAAGCCTGACGTCGCTGCCGGCCCTGCTGGCCAAGGCGGATTGGGTGATCTCCAACGACAGCGGCCCGATGCATCTGGCGGCGGCGATGGGGTTGCGCACCGTGGGCTTGTTCGGTCCGACCGATCCGCAGCGCTTTGGTCCGTACCCGCCCAAGAGTCCCACCAATTACACGATTCAAGCGCCGGTCGGGGAACTCACTTTGCTGTCGGCCAAGGAGGTTTATTATCTCTTCACCCGGATCGAGCACAACCTGCAGAAGACCCCGGTGCGCGGCGTGCTCGCGCCGGCTTGAGGCTCTCCGTTCACGGCGTTTTCCGAAAGATCCTGACCAGCAGCGCGGGTTGAGCCGGGTAGAACGCCTGCAGGTCCGCCAGGGTTGTCAGGGTCCAAGGCACGCTGGGGGACTGGCCGTTCTTCGTGAAAACAATGTCGTCCGCGATATAGATGCAGGAATGGATCACCTGTCCGTCCGGCTGAGTCAGCAGCAGGAGGTCACCCATCACCGGCGCCGCTTCCACCCGGGCATAGTTGGTGATGAGGGATTCGCGGAGATAGGTGATATCCTGGAAACGCGGCTCCGGGGGATCGTTGAAAAAATTCATCGAGGTCCAGTGGCAGTCCGGGCTCTGGTCCAGCGGGACGTCGGGCGACGGGTACGTGTAGAGCAGGCCGCGGGCGAAGCGGGGCAGCAGGTGTACGACGTCGATGGTCATGCCCCCGGGTGGCGGGCGAGTGACAGCAGGAGGGGGCGGACATCCTTGCGCCGCCGCCCGCCGCCCCAATAGCGGGCGAGGCTCTCGAGATCGGAGTCAGGCTTGATTCTGACCTTCAGCAGCAGGGTGGATTTCCGGGCCAGGGTCTTGACCAGTTGCACACGCTCAGTGGCGGTGGCCAGCGCAGGCAGAACCAGGTGAGGGTCGGAAAAGAGGAGGGAGTTGCCCCGGCGGTAGAGTAGCTGGCGGATCCGGGTGACGATCTCGGTCCGGACTCCCGACCCTTCGAACCAGTCGTCGATCAGATCGGCGCGGAAGCGGAAGGGTTCCTGATGAAGCGGGTTGCCGGGCAGTCGTGCCAGGGTGTTGTAGAGGATGGCCCGGGATTCCGGGCTGAGGTGGAGCACCAGGTCGTCGGGGGGGCGCAGAATGAGGGACGTGGGGGTGGTGGTCCGGATGGCCGGATCGAGCAAACCCTGCAGCTGGGTGGCATCGAGCGCTGCGTTTCGGAGCAGGTCCTCCAGGCGGACCGGGTCGAAGCCCGTGAACTCCCAACGGGCCGCGCTCGCCGTGTAGTCGGGCGGCATGAATTCGTCGGGCGGCTCGATCATGATCCGGGAATACTCGAGTTCGCCCCAGGGGCCGGGCTTGCCTTGGTGGACCAAGGCGTCAGCGGGAGGGGCCGGATCGTGGGCCCGCGCCGGGGGCAGCGCCAGCACCGCCCCCAGCCATGCGGTCAGAAGCAGGAGGCCGGCATATAGCGCGGGAGGGGAGGAAGCGGGTTGACGGCGGCGGCCCGGTTTAGGCATGGCGAAGCGCGGACCATAGAAAGGCCGGTGGCCGGGGCAAGCGACCATTCGCCCGCATTCCCCGGAGAATTTTGTTTCTTCCCCCGGCCCGAAGCGTCAGTAAGGTTTTTCCATGCTCGATCCCAAAGTCCTCCGTGAATCGCCCGAGACCGTCCGTGCGGCCATTGCCAAGAAGCACCTCGAGGTCGACCTTGATGCCGTGCTGACGCTCGATGCGTCCTGGCGCGCCCAGTTGTCCGAGGTGGAAACACTGCGCGGCAAGCAGAAGGCGGCCAACAATGAGATGGCCGCGCTCAAGAAGGGGTCCCCCGAGTTCATCGCCAAGGTGCAGGAAATGAAGGCCGTGTCGGCCGAGGCCAAGGCGAAGGAGGAAGGGCTCAAGGTGCTCGAGGAAAAATGGCAGGCCGCGATGCTCAGCCTGCCCAACATCCCGCACGCCACGGTGCCGGAGGGGAAAACGCCGGAGCAGAATGTCGTCCACGCCACCAACGGGTCGGTGCACGCGGTCTCCGCGCACGCCATCCCGCACTGGGAGATCGGCGGGTTCAACAACCTCATCGACTTCGGGCGCGGGGCGAAGGTCACGGGCGCCGGCTTCCCCTTCTATATCGGCGACGGCGCGCGGCTGGTGCGGGCGCTGCTGCAGTTCTTTTTGGACGAGGACGGCAAGGCCGGTTACACGGAGGTGAGCCCGCCGATCTTCGTGAATGCCGCCAGCGCCACGGCCACCGGCCAGCTCCCCGACAAGGAAGGCCAGATGTACGAAACCGCCGACAAGCTTTACGCGGTGCCGACGGCCGAGGTGCCGCTGACCAATTTCTACCGGGACGAGATTGTCGAGGAATCCGCCCTGCCGATCTGCCGGTGCGCCTACACGCCCTGTTTCCGGCGCGAGGCCGGCAGCTACGGCAAGGATGTCCGCGGGCTCAACCGGCTGCACCAGTTCGACAAGGTCGAGCTGCTCAAGTGGGTGCATCCCTCCGCCAGTTACGATGAGCTGGAAAAACTCCGCGCCGACGCCGAGCGTCTGCTGCAGAAACTCGAGCTGCCATACCGCGTGTTGCTGATGTGCGGCGGGGACCTGGGCTTCTCCCAGTCGAAAAAGTACGACCTCGAGGTCTGGGCCGCCGGGCAGAAGCGCTGGCTGGAGGTCTCGAGCTGCTCGAACTTCGAAGCCTTCCAGGCGCGGCGGGCGCAGATCCGGTTCCGCAATGCCGAGACGGGCAAGCCGGAGCTGGTGCACACCCTGAACGGTTCAGGCCTGGCCGTGCCCCGCGTGCTGGCGGCGCTGCTGGAAAACAACCTGCAGGCTGACGGGCGGGTCAAGCTGCCGGCCGCCTTGGTGCCCTACTTCGGCAAGGAGTACGTGGGGTTCAAGTGAACCGGCGACAACAGGCGGAGCGGGTGGGAGCGGCGCTGCCGAAGTCCGGCCTGCATCCCGCCGTGTTGCGCTGGGTGGCGGCGAAAAAAAGCCGCGGACCCTGGGGTGTAGCCTTGTCGGGCGGCGCGGACTCGCTGGCCCTGCTGTATGTCCTGCGGGCGCACTGGCCGGAGCAGCCGCTCATCGCCCTGCATTTCAATCACCGCCTCCGCGGCCGGGCGAGCGAGGCGGATGCCAAATTCTGCCGGGAAGTCACGCGGGCGCTGGGAATCAAAGGCATGACGGGGGTCTGGCGGGCGGCGCCAAAGCACGCCAGCGAGGCGACGGCCCGGGCGGCGCGGCAGGCGTTCTTCGCCCGCGCCATGCAGCAGACCGGCGCACGCGTGCTCTGGCTCGCCCATCAGCAGGACGATATCGCCGAATCCCTGCTCATGCGCCTGGCCCGCGGCAGCGGGACCGGGGGCTTGGCGTCGCCCCGGCCGGTGCAGACCTTCGCCGATGGGCGCGTGTATTTGCGACCGCTGCTGGGCCTGAAAAAGGCGACCCTGCAGGCGGCGCTGAAAACGGTCGGGGTGAGATGGCGGGAGGACGTCACCAACCGGGGATCACAGTATTTCCGCAACCGGGTGCGGCGCGACGTGATCCCTCGCTGGCAGGAGGCCGCCGGACGCGACGCGGTGGCGGGGGCGGCGCGGACCCGCGAGCTGTTGGAGGAGGATGATGCCGCCCTGGAGGCCTGGCTGGAGCGGCTGGCCCCGCTCCGGCGGGGCGTCCTGGACATGTCCGCGCTGGACGGAGTGCCCCGGGCGGTGACGCGGCGGGCTTTGCACCGCTGGCTGCTGGCGGTGCAGCCTGACACTGATCTCTCCCGGCAGGGATTTGAGGTCTTGCTGGCGGCGGTGGAGCGAGGCACAGCCACGCGTTTCAGTCTGGGGCGGACCGGCTTTGCGGTGATCCGGCAGGGTAAACTGGGCTATCGCCGGGGCTAGGCGTTCCGATTAGGACCGAAGATTCAACCCCGCCCCGATTGACTTATCCGGGGGGAACCTCCACGTTGGCCGACACTCTAATCCCTCATGTCCGATAACGAAGACAACAAGAAGCGCCGACCCCTGAAGAGCATGCCCCCGGACGGTTTTCCGCTGAAAACGGGCCTCATCTGGGTCGCCATCATCCTCGCGATCGCGGCGATCTTCTGGTTGAATCCGCCCAAGACGCCGCAGCCGGCCGTGCTGAACATCCAGCGGGTGGTCGAGTTTGCGCAGGAGGGCAAGATTGCCAACGGGTACATCCGGAGCGACGCGACCGGCGGCCGGGACTGGTCGGTGCTGACGGGCGAGACCACGGAGCCCATCCTCCAGAACAGCGCGGGCACGGCGACCAAGGCTTTCACCGCCACGGGTCGCCTGACGGACAGCAACCTGGAGCAGCTCCAGAAATCCAAGGTTTTCATCGAGAAGCCGGCCACCACGGCGATGACGCAGCTGCTCTATAACGTGCTGCCTTTCATCGTGGTCATCGGTCTGCTTTATTTCCTTTTCGTCCGGCAGCTGAAGAGCGCCGGCAAGGGCGCGCTCAGCTTCGGCAAGAGCCGCGCGAAGATGCTCACCCGGGACAAGGACCGCATCACCTTCTCCGACGTCGCCGGTTGCGACGAAGCCAAGGAGGAAGTGAGCGAAGTGGTCGAGTTCCTCAAGGACCCGAAGAAGTTCCAGAAGATCGGCGGCCGGATTCCCAAGGGCATCCTGATGGTCGGACCTCCCGGCACGGGCAAGACCCTGCTGGCCAAGGCGATCGCCGGTGAGGCGGATGTGCCGTTCTTCTCGATCAGCGGTTCCGACTTCGTGGAGATGTTTGTCGGCGTGGGTGCCAGCCGCGTGCGCGACATGTTCGAGCAAGGCCGCAAGAACGCGCCCTGCCTCATCTTCATCGATGAAATCGACGCGGTCGGCCGCCAGCGCGGCGCCGGGCTCGGCGGCGGCAACGACGAACGGGAGCAGACCCTGAATTCGCTGCTGGTCGAGATGGACGGTTTCGACACCCAGGAGGGCGTCATCATCATCGCCGCGACCAACCGGCCCGACGTGCTCGACAGCGCGCTGCTCCGTCCGGGCCGCTTTGACCGCCAGGTCTCGATCGACCTGCCCGACATCATCGGCCGCGAGCAGATCCTGCGCGTCCATGCCCGCCGCATCACGCTTTCCGACAACGTCGACCTGGGCGTCATCGCCCGCGGCACGCCCGGACTTTCCGGTGCCGAGCTCGCCAACCTCCTCAACGAGGCGGCCCTGCTGGCCGCCCGGCGCAACAAGAAGAAGGTGGAGATGGCTGACGTCGACGAGGCCCGCGACAAGCTGCTGTGGGGCCTGTCCCGCCGCCGCGTCATGGACGATGCCGAGAAGCGCCTGGTGGCGTGGCATGAGGCCGGGCACGCCGTGGTCCAAGCCGTGTTGGATGACGGCACCATGCCGGTGCACAAGGTCACCATTATTCCGCGCGGGCAGAGCCTGGGCAGCACGACCTACCTCCCGACCAAGGACATTCTCACGCGGCCGAAGAAGCGCCTGCTGGACGAGATCACGATGGCCATGGGCGGACGCATCGCCGAGGAACTCGTGACCGGTGATTTCAGCAACGGGGCCTATGGCGACATCAAGCAGGCGACGCGCATCGCCCGGGCGATGGTTTGCGACTACGGCATGAGCGAACTCGGCCCCATTGCCATGGGGGAGAACCAGGACACGGTTTTCCTCGGCCGCGACATCACCCGTTCCCAGCACATCAGCGAGGACACCGCGCGCAAGGTGGACATCGCCGTGTCGGACATCCTCAACTCGCAGTACAAGCGGTGCGAGACGATCATCACCGAGCATCGCACGGCCCTGGACAAGGTGGCGGCCGCGCTGCTGGAGCATGAGACGATCGAAGGGCGCCACGTGCTGGAGATCCTCAAGCACGGCGAGATCAAGTCCCCCATTGTTTCCGTGCGCCCGCCGAAGCTGCCTCCGGCCGATGCCGCCAAACCGGCGGACAAGCCGGCGCCGGAGTCGGCCGCGGGTCATGCCGGTTCGCCTGAGCCGAGCCCGGCCTGAGCCAGAAATGAGTCTTGGATTTCCTCCCGGAGGCCGGCACGATGCCGGCCTCTTTTTTTACCTATGAATATTTGCTGCATCGGCGCCGGTTACGTTGGCGGGCCCACCATGGCCATGATCGCCCTGAAATGCCCAGATATCACCGTCACGGTGGTGGATATGAACGTGGCCCGGATCGCGGCGTGGAACAGCGGCCAGCTGCCGATCTTCGAGCCTGGCCTGGACGAGGTGGTGCAGCAGGCCCGGGGGCGCAACCTGTTCTTCTCCACGGATGTAGCCGGACAGATCAAGAAATCGGACATCATTTTCGTGGCGGTCAACACCCCCACCAAAACCTATGGCGTCGGTGCCGGACGGGCGGCTGACCTGCGCTACATCGAGTCGGTGGCCCGGACCATCGCGGAGCACGCCGACTCGGCCAAGATCATCGTCGAAAAGTCGACCATCCCGGTGAAGACCGCCGACGCTATCAAGACGATCCTCGCGTCCAACAGCCGCGGGGTGAAGTTCCAGGTGCTGTCGAACCCCGAGTTCCTGGCCGAAGGCACGGCGGTGAAGGACCTGACCAATCCCGACCGCGTGCTGATCGGCGGCGAGCGCACGCCCGAGGGCGAACAGGCCATGGCCACGCTGGTCGGGGTGTATGCGCGCTGGGTGCAGCGGGATCGCATCATCACGACCAATCTCTGGTCCTCTGAACTCTCGAAACTCGTCGCCAACGCCTTCCTCGCGCAGCGCATCTCCTCGATCAACTCGATCTCGGCCCTCTGCGAGGCGACCGGCGCGGATGTGGACGAGGTGGCCAACGCCATCGGCAAGGACAGCCGCATCGGGGCCAAATTCCTGAAATCCTCCGTGGGTTTCGGCGGTTCCTGTTTCCAGAAGGACATCCTGAATCTGACCTACCTGTGCGAGAGCTTCGGCCTCCCCGAGGTGGCGGCCTACTGGACCAGCGTGGTCGGCATCAACGACTGGCAGAAACGCCGGTTCGCCGGCCAGATCGTGAAGGCCCTCTTCAACACGGTCGCCGAAAAGAAAATCGCCGTGCTCGGCTTTGCCTTCAAGAAGGACACCAACGACACGCGGGAGTCCGCGGCGATCAATGTGTGTCGCGACCTGTTGTCCGAGCACGCCAAGGTCTGCGTGTATGACCCCAAGGTGCCGGCGGATGAGATCATCGCCGACACGCTGGGCAAGGGGGCGCAGAATCCGCGCCTGACGGTGGCCAAGGATGCCTACGAGGCCTGCGCCGGCGCCCATGCCATCGCCATCGTGACGGAGTGGGACGAGTTCAAGACCCTGGATTACGCGAAAATTTTCGCGGGGATGCCGAAGCCGGCGTTCCTCTTCGACGGGCGCAACATCGTGGATCTGGCGGCGCTGCGGCAGATCGGGTTTCAGGCCACCGGCATCGGCAAGGGCTGAGGCAGGGCGGGCGGGATAGAAGCGGAAAAACCTGTCCGCGGCACCGGCTTGGTATGGCGTGGGCAACCCGTCCGGTGGCCGGGTTTCACCTTCGAACCGGGGAGGCGCCGGGCGGCCGGGGCTACTTCCGGGCGGCGGGCCGGGCTTTGCGCCAGCGGCGGTAGCCGAGGAGGGCGCCCATCGCACCGACGAGCATGGCGCCGTAGGTGGAGGGCTCGGGGACCGGGGTGATCTGGTCGTCGTAGGACTGCCACTTGGTCTGGTTGCCGGTGAAGCCGGCGAAGACCACCTGGTTCATCGGGGTGGTGGCGGTGGTGTCGAAGACGGCCCCGGCCCAATTCTGGGCGAAGAAATAATCGGTGGCGTTGGTCCAGTTGATGACGTTCACCGTAATGCCGGCGGCAATCGTGAGGTTGGCCACGCTGAGGGTCGAGGTGCCGCTGAAGTCGAGCGTGATGCTACCGCTGCCGACGAGGTTGAGGTTGGAGATGCTCAGGTCGGCATCGCTGAGCTTGAGGGTCGTGCCGGCGAAGATGTTGACGGCGCCGCTGAAGGCGTTGTCCACGTTGAAGGCAAGGGTGCCGCCGGTGACATCCAGGCCGCCGTTATAACCCAGGTTGCTATCGATGGTCAGCGTGCCGCTGCCGGCCTTGGTGAAGAGGGCGGTGGAATCACCGACCAAGGTGCCGGAGAAGGAGGTGCTGGCGTTGTTGCCGCCGGCGATGAGCGAGTAGTAGCCGAGGTCGATGTTGCCGGAACCGGCGATGGCGCCGACCGTCTCGGTGAACATCGCGGTGCCGCTGGTGCGAGCCATGCGGAACTTGCCGTCGGAGTTCATCACCAGGGTGGCGCTGTTGGCGATCTGGTCGGAGGTCTGGTCGGCGAAGAGGCCGTCGCCGCTGACCTCGAGGATGGCGGTGTTGGCGCCGCGGAAGTTGTCACCAATGGTGACGGTGCTGTTGCTTACGCCCGTGGCGTTGCCCTTGACGCCGGCGACGGCGGTCTTGTCGAGGACGACCGTGCCGTCCGTGACTTGGAAGTTGCCGGTAAAGGTGTTGGCGTCGCCGGTGAGCCGGAGGGTGCCGAGATCGGTCTTGGTGAAGCTGCTGCCAGTGCCGGAGACCACCCCGTTGATGGTGAGGTCGGTGTCCACGGCGGAGGCATTGTTGCCGACCTGCACGATGCGGTTGCCGCCGAGGTCGACATTGGCGGTGATGGTGGCGGTGTTGGCGCCGATGCCGTTGAAGGTGAGGTTGCCGCCGAGGGTGAGGGTGCCGGCGCCGGTGGCGGTGACAGAGCCGCCGGCCATGGTGAGGGCGCCGATGGCGTCGCTGTTGCCCAGGAGGTCGAGCTTGCCGTCGGTGGCGATGGTGACGGCGGTCGTGTTGTTGATCTGGTTTGAGGCGTTGAGCTGGACAATGGCCGAGTTGGTCCCGCCGGTGGAATCGCCGATGTTGAGCGCGCCCGTCCCGGTGGCGTTGACGCCGGCGGTCTTGTTGAGGACGACCGTGCCGCTGTTGACGTTGAAGGCACCCTGGAAGGTATTGGCGCCGGTGCCGGCGAGGGTGAGGGAGCCGTCACCGGTCTTGGTGACGAAGTTGTTGTTGGAGGGGGTGACCGGGGTGATCGCCCCGGAGAGGGTGAGCGAGCTGCCGGTGTTGCTGTCGAGGATGACGCCGGTGTTGGCGCCGCCGGACAGGGTGATGGCGCCGGCCACGGTGTTGGTGTCGGCGTTGTTCTTGAGGCTGGCCGCGGTGGGGGCGGCGGTGGCGTTGAGCGTGATGGCCTCGTTGGCGCTGACGGCGACGTTGTTCTGGAAGGCGAGGGTGGCGCCGATCTGGACCGCGGTGTCATCGGTGCTGGCGACGGTGGCGGTGCCAAGGGCCGCGTTGTTGGCCACGACGAGGGTGCCGGCGGCGACATTGGTGCTGCCGCTGTAGGTGTTGGCGTTGCCCAGAACGAGGGTGCCGGTGCCGGTCTTGGCGAAGTCCTTGGAGCCGCCGCTTTCGCCGACCGCGCCGGTGATGGTCAGCTGGGAGCCGCCGGCGGCGTCATACTTCACGTCGTCGCCCGCGGCGCCGGACATGGTGACATTGCCGGCGTAGGTGTTGTTGCCGGAGTAGTTGGCGAGGCTGGCGATGTTGGGGGCAACGGAGCCGGCGAGGTCCAGGTCCTCGCCCGCGGCGATGGTGATGCCGCCGGTGAGGGCGAGGGTGGCATCGGTGGCAACCGTGGTGTTGCCCGAGGTGGCGCCGAGCGCGGTGTTCTTGGCGGCGATCAGGGTGCCGGCGTTGATGGTCACGTCGCCGTCAAAGGTGTTGGCGCCCGCGCCGGAGAGGGTGAGGGCGCCGGTGCCGTTCTTGACGAGGGCGAGGGTGCCGGCGTTGTCCTGGATCACTCCGGAGAACTCGGTCGTGCCGTTGTTGCCGCCGGTGGTGAGCGTCTGGGTGCCGCTGGCGAGGTTGACGGTGCCGGCCCCGGCGAGGGAGCCGATGGTCTCGCTGAAGGTGTTCAGGTCGAGGGTGGCGCCGGAGGCCACGGAGACCGCGGAGCCATCGGTGATGACGCCGGCGGCGCCGAGGCGCAGGGTGCCGGCGGTGATGGTGGTGGTGCCGTTGAAGTCGTTGCCGGTGTTCGAGAGGAGGACGGTGCCGTCACCGGATTTGGTGATGTTCTGGGTGCCGGTGTTGCCGTCGAGTGCGCCGGTGAAGGCGACGGTGCCGCCCGCGGCGGCGGTAAGGGTGACGCCCTTGTTGAGGGTGATGGTACCGGAGAAGGTGTTGGTCCCGGAGGTGTTGGTGCCGCCGAGGGTGGTGGTGGCACCCTGGCTGTTGACGGTGATGGCGCGGCCCATGGTGCTGCCGCCGTCGGCATCGGTCATGAGGAAGCTGGTGTTATTGGCCAGGGCGGTGTTGGTGTCGTTGATGACGACGGCGGAGGCGGCGTTGCCGAGGTTGCCGTTGGTGCTGTTGGTGGCGCTGCCGGCGATTTCGAGGGTGCCGTTGCGCAGGGTGGTGGTACCGGTGTAGCTGCTGGTGCCGGAGAGGGCGAGGGTGCCGCTGCCTGTCTTGAGGAGGGCGGCGCCGTCGGTGCTGTCGTTGATGGCGCCGGTGATCGCGGTGCGACCGGAGCCCGAGACGGTCAGGTCGCTGCTGGCCCCGTTGAAAAGATCGATCGCGCCGGAGATCGTGAGGGCCGTGGTATCGGTGCCGTCGTTGGTGAGCACCATGTCGTCATTGACGCGCACGGCGGACGAGATCGTGTGGGTGCCGTTGCCGGCGACGATCAGCTGGGTGGTGCCGGAGGCCACATCAAAGTCGAGGCGGTCGGAACCGCTGACCGTGTAATTGCGGTCGCCGGTGGTGTCGATAATGAGCTTGCCGATGGTCTGGGGATCGGCGCCGCCGCCATTGAAGGTGTTGACCGT
This sequence comes from Lacunisphaera limnophila, assembly GCF_001746835.1. Lineage (NCBI taxonomy): Bacteria > Pseudomonadati > Verrucomicrobiota > Opitutia > Opitutales > Opitutaceae > Lacunisphaera > Lacunisphaera limnophila. The sequence goes on from NZ_CP016094.1 coordinate 2,933,399, forward strand.
CGCGGTGGTGCCGGCGGTGATGTTGTTGCCCAGCATGGCGATCTGGCCGGCGCCGTCCGGCTGGCCGCCGGCCCAGTTGCCGCCAGTGTCCCAATCGCCGTTGCCGGCAGCCTGCCATTCCCGGACGGTGACGATGGGGACGATTTCCCAATAGATGCCGTTGGCGATGACGGCGTTGTTGCCGACGGTGGTCCAGCCGTTGAACAGGACGTTGTTCTCCAGGGCGAGGGCCTGAGCCTGGGTGTTGAAGAGCAGGCCGTAGTTGGATGATCCGCCGGTGGTGGGGTCGCCGGCCCAGTTGTCGATGGTGAGCTGACTGGTGCCGCCGACCGAGGCGGTGCCGGTGAAGCGGAGGAGGGAGTTGTCGTTGAGGTAGTCGAAGACGGAGGTGGTGCTGGCGGTCAGGGCAATGTTGTTCAGCACATCCTGGTAGCCGTTGAGGCGGAGGGTGCCGCCCGAAAGGGTGAGGTTGGCCGAGTTGTTGATCTGGTCGCTGGCCCCGAGGGAGAGGATGGAACTGCCGGCGAGGGTGAGGCTGGTGGTGGAGCCCAGTGCGCCGCTGCCGGAGCCATTGAGCGTGACGAGGCCGGTGCCGGCGATGGCGGTGGCGCCGGTGAAGGTGTTGGTGCCGCTGAGCGTGATGTTGCCGGCGCCGGCGGTGCTGAGGCCGCCGGTGCCGCTGAGGGCGCCGGTGACCCCCAGGGTGGTGCCGGTGGCGGCGCTGAGGGTGCTGGTGCTGGCGAGCGTGACCGGGCCGGCGACGGTGTTGTCGCCGCTGGCGCTGTGGAGGGCGCCGGTGCCGGCAGCCACGCCGGTGCCGTTCAGGGTGAGGGCTTCGCCACTGGCGAGGGCAAGGCCGCCGGAGAGGGCGAGGGTGGCGCCGGAACTGACCGTGGTGCCGGCCGCGGTGGTGCCGAGGGCGGCGGCGTTGGTGAGGGTGAGCGTGCCGGAGGAGGCGGTGACGGCGCCGGTGAAGGTGTTGGCGCCGCTGAGGATGGTGTTGGACGTCGTGGTGCCCGTCGTGACCACCGGGCCGACGCCGGAGATCACCCCGGTGTACGCGACGGTGCCGGAACCGGCGGCGGCGAGGGTGGTGGAGCGGCCGAGGGCGATGTTGCCGGTGAAGGTGTTGGTGCCGGAGGTATTGGTGCCGCCGAGGGTGGCGGTGCTGCCCTGGTTGTTGACGGAGATCTGGCGGTCGATCTCGATGCCGCCGGAGGCGTTGCCCGCGAGCAAGGCCAGATTGGCGCCGCCGCCGGTGCTGCCGTCGCCGACCTGGACGACGGAGGCGGAGTTGCCGAGGGCGCCGTTGGCGGAGAGCGGGGCGTCCGCCGCCACGGTGAGCGTGCCGTCGCGGATCGTGGTGGTGCCGGAGTAGGTGGCGGCGGTGTTGGCCAGGGTGAGGCCGCCGGCGCCGGTCTTCACGAGGTTGAAGTCGCCGGCGAGGGAGCCGTCCGTGAGGGTGAGGGTGGTGCCGGTGGTGGCGCTGATGACCGTGTTGCCCGTCATGGTGATCACGCCGGTGAGGGAATTGTCGCCGCCGGTGTTCTGGATGGCGCCCGCGGCCGAGACGCCGCTGCCGGTGACCGTGATGTTCTCGTCGAGGGCGAGACCGGAGCCGTTGAGCCGGAGGGTGGCGTCATTGGCGATGGTGGTGGCGTTGACGTCGGCCAGGGAGGTGGAGCGGCGGACCTCGAGGGTGCCGGCGGCGATGGCGGTGGTGCCGTCGTAGGTATTGGCCGTGGCGCTGTCGAGAATGAGCGTGCCGGTGCCCTGCTTGGAGAGACCCGCGGTGCCGCCGATGGCCCCGGTGGCGGTGAGGGTGGTGCCGGCATCGACCCCGAGGTAGGTCTCGGAGCTGAGGGTGATGGTGCCGGAGAGGGTGTTGCTCCCGCCAGTGTTCCGGATGGCGCCGAGGGAACTCACGCCCTGGCCGAAGGTGGTGAGGTTCTCGGCGACGCTGATGCCGCCCGAGAGGGCGAGGGTGGCGCCGCCGTTCACGGTGGTGGTGCCGGTGGCGTCGCCCAGGGCGGCATTGTTGGCGATGGCGGTGGTGCCACCGTTGAGGGTGGTGTTGCCGGTGTAGAGGTTCGTGCCGGAAAGAGTGAGGGTGCCGGTGCCGTTTTTCGTGAGGGTGCTGATATTGGCCCCGATGGCATTGGTGGCGGATATATTCCCGGCACCGTCGATGGTGAGGGTGCGGGAGGCGGCGGAACCGTTGATGGCGCCGGTCAGCGTGAGCGAACCGGCATCGCTCTGGATCTCGGTATCGGCCGTGAGGGTGATGGCGCCGGCGAAGGAGTTGGTCCCGGAGACATTGCGGAGGGCACCGTTGGTGTCGACGCCGGTGCCGGCGAGGGAGAGGGCCTCGGTCCCGATCGTGAGCCCCGTGTTGTGCTGCAATTCGAGGGCGGCGCCGGTGCCGCCGACCGTGGTGCCGCCGGTAGTGGTGCCCAGGCCGGAATCTTTTTGAACATTCAGGGTGCCGGCGGAGATCGTGGTGACGCCGTCGTAGGTATTGGTCGAGGCGCCGCTGATGATGGTTCGACCGGTGCCCTGCTTGGTGAGGTTGAGGGTGCCGTCGGCATCGTCGCTGAGCGTGCCGGAGAAGGTGGTGTCGGTGTTCAGGCCGCCGAAGGTGATGGTGTCGCTGGCGGCTCCGGTGTTGGTGAGCGTGCCCGCGCCCGCGAGGGAACCAATGGTATCGGTGCGGTCCCGGATATCCAAGGTGGCCCCGAGGGCGATGGCGACGGCGACCGAGTTGTCGAGGCGGTCGTCACCGCCGTCGAAGACGACGAGGCCCTCGTTGATGTTGAAGGCGCCGGTGAAAGTGGTGGGATCGAGGAGGGTGAGGGTGCCGGTGCCGGTCTTGGTCAGGCTGCCGGTACCGGAGATGCCGTTGTCCCAGATGAGATTGCCGTCGGTGTCGAGGGTGCCGCCGCCGGTCCCGAGGACGAGGTTGCGCAGACTGGTGGCGACGGTGACGGTGCCGCTGCTGACGTTGAGGGTGCCGCCGTTGAGGGTGAGGTCGGCGGTCGAGGCGGTTGAGCCGAGGTTGAGCTCGTTGTCGATGGAGAGGACGCCGCCGTTGACGGTGATGGCCCCCGTGAACGTGCTGGTGATGCTGGAGAGGGTCAGGGCACCGGTGCCAGTCTTGGTCAGGGTGCCGGCGCCGGTGTTAATGGCGCCGCTGATCGTGGTGCCGCCACTGCCGCCCACCGTGATATTATTGGTGCCGGTGGCGTTGGTGATGGCCCCTGACACGGTGAGGGTGCCCGTGGAGTTTTGGTTGAAGGTAAGGTTGTCGGAGAGGGTGATGGCGGAGCTGAGGGTGGCGCTGCCCGTGTTGCTGAGGTTCACTTGGGCCGCCCCGGCGGTCACGTTGAAGTTGAGGGTGTTGTTTTGGAGAGTGACGTTGTTATTGTCGTTGAAAACCAGGTAGCCGAGGGTGCGGTTGGCGCCGAGGGAAAGGGTGAGGTTGCTGGTGAGCGCACTGCCGAAGATAGCGGTGTGGTTGGTGCCGCCGGGCGTGCCGTCGGGGGTGGAGTCCCAGTTGGCATTGTTGTTCCAGGTGGCGCCCGTGGCGTTCCACGTGTAGACGGTGCCGGTGAGCGGCACGATCTCGCCGGAGGCGAGGCGGGTGGCGCCGGCGCCGTAGCCGTCGAAGACGATCTGATCGAGGCTACCGGTGAAACCGGTGGGGCCGGAGCTGAAGATCAGCTGGCTGGCGCCGCCGCCGGAAATGTCGCCGGCCCAGCCGTAGATGGTGAGGATGCCGTTGGTCCGGACGGCGCTGCCGAAGGTGGCCACGCCGCCGAGCGAACCGAAGTCCATGCCGGAGCTGGCCAGCAGGGACAGGTCGTTGAAGGTGTCGCTGAAGCCGGTACCGCCGCTGTGGGTGGCGAAGGTGCCGCCGCTGAGGACGAGGCTGGTATCGTTGTCGAAGACGTTGTTGGCGCCGAGGGCGACGGTGCCCTGATTGACCTGGAGGTTGCCGTCAAAGGTGTTGGCGCCGGACATCGTGAGGGTGCCGCTACCGGTCTTGAGGAGGTTGGCGCTGGCACCGCCGGCGACCACGCCGGCGAAGGTGGTGGAGGCGTTGTTACCACCGACCGTAAGGGTGGTGGCGCCGGAGCCGAGGTTGACGGCGCTGCCGGCGACACCGGCGATGGAACCCACGGTCTCGCTGGAGCCGGAGACGTTCAGCGTGGCGCCGTTGGCGATGGTGACGGCGGAGGTGTCGCCGAGGGCGCTGCCCCCGCTGGCAGTGAGGGTGCCCTGGTTGAGGGCGACTGCCCCGGAATGGGTGTTGGTGCCGGAGAGGGTGAGGACGCCGGCCCCGGTCTTGGCGAGGGTGCCGGAACCGTCCACCACGTTGGCGATGGTCAGATCGCTCAGGGTCTCGAAGGTGCCGCCGGCCGCGCCGAGGGTGACGCCGCGATTGGTGTCATTGATCGTCACGGCGGAGGTCTGGGTGCGGAGGGTGCCGCCGTCGAGGTTGAGTTGGGCGGCGTTGAAACTGCCGGGATTCGCCCCGAGATTGTTTTCATTCGAGATGGCGAGGGTGCCGGCGGCGAGGGTAGTGCTGCCCGTGTAGGTGTTGGCGCCGGAGAGGACGAGGGTGCCGGCCCCGGTTTTGGTGAGGTCGTTGCCCGCCGCCCCGGAGACCACGCCGGCGACGGTGAGGGTCGTGGCCGCCGCGGTGCCGATGCTGGCGTCGCCGGCGAGGGCGACGGTGCCGGTCCAGGTGTTGGCGCCCGTGGCGTTGAAGAGGGCGCCCTGGGCGTTCGAACCGGTGCCGGTGAGGGTGAGGCCCTCGGCGACGGTGAGGCCGGTGCCGTTGAGGGCGAGGGTGCCCCCGGCATTCACCGTCGTACCGGCGGCGGTGCTGCCGAGCGCCGTGTTCTTCTCGATCTGCAGAATCCCTTCGTGGACGGTGGTGGCGCCGGTGTAGGTGTTAGCGCCCGCGCCACTGAGGATGGTGGTGCCGGTGCCCCATTTGCCGAGGGTGCCGTTGCCGGAGATCACGCCGGAGAGCACGGACTGGCCGACGCCCTTCATCGCGAGGGCATTGCCGTTGGTGTCGATGTTGCCGCTGATGGTGAAGGGGGTGACGGCGCTTAGGTTGTTGTTAACCTCCAGATTTTTGTTCATCTGGACATCCATCGCGATCTGGTGGCTGGCGTTGCCGTTCACGACATCGTTCGTGAGGTTGATGCTGGTCGGCACGCCGACGCTGTCGGAATCGAAGATGAGGCGACGTTGATCGGAGGTGGAAAGGGTGTACGCGTTGTCACCGCTGAAATACATGTTCTTGATCACCTTGTCGCTGCCGGTGACGTCGATGCTCTGCGCGGTGGTCACGTAGGTGCTGTTGAACAGCACATTCGACTTGAGGGTGGGGTTGGTATTGCCGGCCCAGTTGAGCGGGTCGTTGTCGCCCGTGCCCCAGATCTTGAAGCTGGCGCCCTCGCCGTTGTCCCAGACGAAATTGCCGCTGCCGGCGGTGGCGGTGACGGAGAGCAGGCCGCCGATCTCGTAGACCTGGGTGCCGGCACCGGTGCCGGCGGCGAAGCCCATCTTGAGCTGCTCGGGGCGGACGAACGAGCTGAGGTCGACATCGAGCACGTCGTACCACAGGCCGTCCTCGCCGAATTGCATGCTGACGGTGAGCTGGGAATTTTCGTCGAAGGTGATCGAGACGTTGCGGTATTGGGTGCTTTGGTTGGGCCGGGCGGTGGCGTCGGAGAACGCCATGGTGTACGGCAGATCGGGCACCGTGCCATCGCCGCCCTCGAGTACGGTGGCGCTGCCCGTGTCGGTGTAGTCGCGGTCGCCAGTGCCGGCGAGGTAGTTGTAGCCCGTGACCCCATCGCCGGGTCCGCGGGCCACGACGGTGTTGGGATTGAGCGCGCCGCCGCCGGCGGTGCCGCCCTGGCGACCCTCGGCGGCGCGGGAGTAGTTGCCGTAGGCATCGAGGGCGATGCCGACCCAGCCGCCATTCATGCCGTTCTGGTCGCCGGGGTTGAACGTGCCGATGGTGCCAAAATCCTTTTGCGCATAGCCGATCGAGCCACCATCGGCGCCGACCACGAAGGGTTTGCTCGCGTCGTACAGGAAGAAGGTGATGCCGTCGGCGCCGGTCTGATTGTAGTCATTCCCGCCCCACATGTTCATGCCGAAGGTGATGTTCACGCTGTTTCCGGCGGAGGGAATCGGGGTGTCGAAGTAGACGGCGTTGTGCGTGTTGGTCGTGTCGTTGGTCAGGCGCAGCCAGCCGGCGCCCAGCGGATCGATGGTCGCATCACCAAATTCCGGGTCGCCGGCGCGGGGCGCGGCACCGGAAGTCAAAATCGGGGCCGGCGTGGAGTTGCCCGCGGGGTTCAGCACCCAACCCGCCGCAGTGTCATTTTTGAAGTCTTCCGTGTACGTAAACTGCGCAAAAACATGCGAAGTCATCAGGGCAAACGCCGCGAGAACCGCGAACACTGCGGTGAGTTTTCGGCGTGGTACGGCAGGGATAAATGGATCTAGCCCAAACACCCCGGAACAGAATAGGTTATACACCCCACAGTCAATGACGTTGAAGCGCCGAAAAAAGGCGGGATAATCACTCCCTAATTATATTCGCTAATTGATTATAATCAGCAGGAAACGATGATTATAAAAATTCGTTCCAAGACCACGGCAAACGAGAGGCGGAAGCTTTTGCTCAGGTCTCCAGCGCGGTGCGATAATGACGGGGCACGCGCTTAGTGACGGAGCATAAGGTTTCCCACGCGATCGTGTCCGCCCACGCACTGAATTCGCTGATCGAAATTTCGGCCTGACCCTGGCGACCGACCAGGACGACGGCATCGCCGCAGGCGACCTCGCCGGGCACGTCGGTGACGTCGACCATGGTCTGATCCATGGTGATACGCCCCAGCACGGCACAGCGCCGGCCGCTGATCAAAACAGAGGCTTGGCCGCTGCTGGCGCGAGCGAGGCCGTCGCCGTAGCCGGCGGTGAGCACGGCGATGCGGGAATCGCGCGTCAGGTGTTGGGTGCGACCGTAGCTGATGCTCGTGCCGGAGGGCAGGGTTTTCACCAGGCCGACGCGGGTGTGGAAACTGAACACGGGTTCGGTGCGGGTGCGCGCGAGCAGCGAGTGCGGGTGGGGGAGGATGCCGAACTGGAGCAGGCCGACGCGCACGGCATTGAAGACGCTCTCGCCCGGGGTGGTCTCGAGGCCGGCGCTGTTGTCGGCGTGGATGAGAATGTTTCGGTCCGATAGGCCCGGCAGCGTGGCGAGGGTCGCGAGGAAGATCCGTCGCTGTTCGGCGGTAAAGGCGGGATCCTCGTCGGCGCTGGAGAAGTGGGTGAACACACCGGCCAAGTGCAGGCCGGGGGCGGCGATGATGGCGTCGTAGAGCGCGCGGGCGCCGGGATGCCACACGCCGAGGCGGCCCATGCCGGTGTCGATCTTCAGGTGTACGGCGATGGGTCGGCCGGCGGCGCGGCCGATGGCGTCGAAGCGACGCACCTCGTCCGGCGAGGAGACGGTGGCGGCGAGGTCGAACTCGGCGAGGTATCGGTCCTCGTCCGGCAGCACGGGACTGAGCAGCAGCACCGGCCAGTCGGTGCTGAGTTCGCGGATGGTCATGGCCTCGGCGATGTTGGCGACCCCGAACAGATCGGCGCCGGCATGCATGAGGCGCGCGGCGACCTGGGGCAGGCCGTGGCCGTAGGCGTCGGCCTTGACCACGGCGACGTATTTGATGCGCGGCGGCAGGCTGGCGCGGATGAGCTTGAGGTTGCGCTCCAGGGCCGCGAGGTCGATCTCGACCCAGCAACGGCGGGGCAGTTGGGCGGAAGAGCTCATCGGGTGGGGGCGGTCTCGGAGCTGTGGGGCTGGGCCGACCACTTCTTGTACTCGGGCGCCTCGGTTTGAAAAGCGTCGGGCAGATTCACCGGATCGAAATGCGCGTGATCGCCGCCGTCGCTGAGCAGGTCGGCCAGGGTATAGCGGCAGGTGGTGACCTGCGCCGGCGGTTTGGACCAGACCCGAAAACCGGCGGGGGTCAGTAACTCGCCCCCGGGCAGATCGGCGGTGGCGCGGCGTTCCAGCAGACCGAGGATGCCGTCGATGGAGACCGGTTGGACGTGCCAGGTTTCGCGCCGAGCATCAGCAATGATGGTGAACGGGCGGGGCTCACGCCGCCATTCGGCGAGGCCGGCGAGGGCCAGGCTTTGGTAGCGATAAACGGGGCGCGGTTGCAGCGCGAGCCACGTGCGCAGCGCCATGGCGACCGTACGGGTGCCGAGCATCGAGCCCGGACCCTCGCAGAAAATGAAGGCCTCCACGGTGGCGAGCTCGGCTCCGGCGCGCGCGAGGAGGTTTTCGGTGACCTGGAACACCCCGCGACCGGCCTCGGCGTCGCTCTCGGCCCAGAGCGGCAAGGTTCCTTGCTGCAACAGCCCAGCCTGGATCCGTTGCGAAACCGCGTCGAGCACGAGGATACGGCGGTGACTGGCAAGGAGTTGGGCGAGGGGGACCATGAAAACGAGAAGCTTGGGCGGGATCGGGACGGAATCCAAGTGGGATTGCGCGGCGTTTGGGTGGAAAGAGACCTTGACCGGGTCGGGCGGGAATACTTACCTCGGCCTCTTTTCCCCGAGAAAACCCATCCGAATTTACACCGTGAACGTTCAAATCACCGATATCAACGAGACCCGCAAAGCGCTGACCGTCACCCTGGACATGGGTGAGGTCCAAGGCGAATACACCAGCCTGATTGGCGAATACACCAAGCAGGTCAGCCTGCCGGGTTTCCGTCCGGGCAAGGCTCCCGCCGCCATGGTGGCCGCGCGCTTCGGCAAGGAGATCAAGGACGAGTTCAAGAACCGCGTGATCGGCAAGGCCTACCGTGACGGGCTGGAGCAGTCGAAGCTCGAGGTGCTGTCGCTGGTGGATGTCGAGGAAGGCACGATCGAGCCCAACCTGTCCGCCGCGATCAAGCTCACCGTCGACGTGCGCCCGACGATCAAGCTGCCGGAGTACACCGGCATCGAGACGAAGATCGAGGCCACCGAGCCGACCGAGGCCGAGATCGACGGCGTGATCGAGGGCCTGCGCGCCGAGCGTGCCGACTTCAAGGTCGCCGAGCGTCCCGCCGCCAAGGGTGACTACGTGCGTTTCGGTTACACCGGCACGCTGGACGGCAAGCCGCTCGACGAGGTCGTCGGCGACAAGAAGATTTACGCCGCCGCCCCGCAGACCTGGGAAGAGGTCGAGGGCGCCAACGAAGGGCTGCTGCCCGGTGTTTCGAGCCAGCTGAGCGGCCTCAAGACCGGCGACAAAAAGAATGTCGACGTTACGTTCCCGGCGGATTTCGCCGCGGTGCCCGCGCTGGCCGGCAAGACGGTTGCCTACGCCATCGAGGTGCAGGAAATCCGCGAGCGCATCCTGGCCCCCCTCGACGAGGCCTTCTACAAGTCCCACCAGGTCGACGACCTCGATGGCCTCAAGGCCCAGATCAAGGCCAACCTGACGGCCCGGAAGGACTATGCCAACCGCGCCGCGCAGCGCCGGCAGATCACCGAGACCCTGGCGACCCGCGCTGATTTCCCGGTGCCGGAGAGCCTTGTCAATTCCGAGCGCGACGGGATCCTGCGCCAGTTCATCGAGGAAAACCTCCGCAACGGCGTGCCCCAGGAGAAGCTCGAGGAAAACAAGAAGGAACTTTACGAGAACGCCGGCAAGGCCGCCGCCACCCGCGTGAAGGTCCAGCTCATCCTCGCCGAGATCGCCCAGGCCGAGAAACTCAAGGTCGACGAGAAGGATTTCAACAACTGGCTCATGCGCGAAGCCATGCGCAGCGGCCAGCAGCCGCAGAAGCTGGCGAAGGATCTGGGCAAGGATCGCGACCAGGTCCGCGCCATCCAGCAGCAGCTCCTGTTCGACAAGGCCCTTGATTTCCTCGTCACCAAGGCTACCGTCATCACGGTAACCAACAAAGCATGAGCTATTACGTCCCCATCGTCCTTGAGAACACCGGCCGCGGCGAGCGGTCGATGGACATCTACAGCCGCCTCCTCAAGGACCGCATCATCTTCATTGGCACGCCGATCGACGACAACGTGGCCAACGTGGTGATCGCGCAGATGCTGTTCCTCCAGATGGAGGACCCGAAGAAGGACATCCACGTTTACATCAATTCGCCAGGCGGCGTCGTGACCGGTGGCATGGCCATCTACGACACCATGAACTTCCTGCAGTGCGACATCGTCACCTACTGCATCGGCATGGCCGCGAGCATGAGCACCATCCTGCTGGCCGCCGGCACGAAGGGCAAACGCTTCGCCCTGCCGAACAGCCGGGTGATGATCCACCAGCCCTCGGGCGGCGCGGGCGGCCAGGCGGCCGACATCGCCATCCAGGCCAAGGAGATCATCCGCTGGCGCAAGACCCTTAACGAGACCATCGCCAAGCACACCGGCAAAACCCCGGAACAGGTGGAAACGGATTCCGACCGCGATTACTACATGAGCGCCGAGGAGGCCAAGACCTATGGCATCGTCGATCATGTCGTCGCCTCGACCCGTGACGCCCAGCAGATTGCGCAAAGCGCTGCCTGAGTTTTGCTTGAGCCGGTCGGTGCAGCCGGCAGGAATATCCCTCGACTAACCGCCAGTTCGGCCGATTATAACTTTCCATGGCTAAATCTTCGCGCATGACCCTCTGTTCGTTCTGCGGTAAATCGCAGGCGGAAGTTCGCAAAATCATTGCGGGGCCAGGGGTTTACATCTGCGACTCGTGCGTAAATGTCTGCAAGACGATCATTGACCGGGAGGTGAAGACCCCGGCCGCTGCCGCTGAGGGTACGGCTGCCAAACCGGCTTTTCGCTTGGTTAAGCCGGCCGAGATCAAGAAGGTCCTCGATGACCACGTCATCGGCCAGGACCACGCCAAGAAGGTCCTCTCGGTCGCCGTCTACAATCACTACAAGCGCCTGAATTTCGACCCGACTCACGGCAACGCCTCCGAAGCGGCTTCGCTGCCCGCCGAGTTCTCCGACGTCGAGGTCGAGAAGAGCAACATCATGCTCGTCGGTCCGACCGGCTCCGGCAAGACGCTGCTGGCCCGCAGCCTCGCCCGCATCCTTGACGTGCCGTTCGCCATTTCCGATGCCACGACGCTCACCGAGGCCGGTTACGTCGGCGAGGACGTCGAGAACGTCGTGCTCCGCCTCCTGCAATCCGCGAATTACGACGTGAAGAAGGCCGAGTGCGGCATCATCTACATCGACGAAATCGACAAGATCCGCCGCACGACCGAGAACGTCTCGATCACGCGCGACGTGTCCGGTGAAGGTGTGCAGCAGGCGCTGCTCAAGATCCTGGAGGGCACCACGTGCAACGTGCCCCCGCAGGGCGGCCGCAAGCACCCGAACCAGGAGTACATCCAGGTCAACACCTCGAACATCCTCTTCATCTGCGGCGGTGCGTTTGTCGGCCTGAACGACGTCATCAAGAAGCGCATGGGCCAGCGTTCGCTGGGCTTCCACATCAATTCCAAGGATCACGAGCTTTCGCCCGAGGAGATGATGCGCGGCGTCGCCCCCGAGGATCTCATCCGTTTCGGCATGATCCCGGAATTCATCGGCCGCCTGCCGGTCGTGTCCGTGCTCGACGAGCTGCGCGTGGAGGATCTCGAGAAGGTCCTGCTCCGCACCAAGAACGCGATGGTGAAGCAGTATTCCAAACTCTTCGCGATGGACGGCGTGCAACTCAAGTTCACCCGCGACGCCATCGTGGCCATCGCCAAGCGCGCGATCGAGCTCAAGACCGGCGCCCGCGCCCTGCGGGCCATCCTCGAGAAGATCATGCTGGAGGTCATGTACGACCTGCCGGGCCGCGACGACATTTCCGAGGTCATCATCGACCAGGCCGTGGTCGAGGGCCGCAAGAAGCCGCAGCTCAAGAAGCACGGGCGCACCGCGTCGAAGAACGCCGCCTGAGGCGGTCGACCTTATTTTGTAGGGCGGGGTCTCCGGACCCCGCCTTTTTCATGTCCGCCCGGGTGGCGGTGCCTGGCCAACAATTCGGGCGTTCTGCAGGCGGGGTTCGGAGACCCCGCCCTACAGTGGCTCACCAGTTGAAGCTTTCGTCCTTGCTGATGGACTGGGCGAAACCGGCGAAGAGTTTCACGCAATTCTCCACGTCCTCCAGGTCCACGACCTCGCTCGGGGTGTGCATGTAGCGGAGCGGGATGGAGACGAGGCCGCAGGCCACGCCGCCGCGGGCCATCTGGATGGCGCGGGCGTCGGTGCCGGTGGGGCGGGGGTCGGCTTCGACCTGGTAGGGAATCTTGAGCTTCTTCGCGACGGCGATGAGGCGGTCGTAGACCTTGGGATTGATGTTGGGCCCACGGCAGATGATGGGGCCGCCGCCGAGCTTGGTCTCGCCGAACTTGCGCTGGTCGCAGTCGGGGTGGTCGGTGGCGTGGCCGACATCAACGGTGAGGGCGACATGCGGGTCCACGGCGAAGGACGAGGTCTGGGCGCCGCGCGTGCCGATCTCCTCCTGGGTGGTGGCCACGGAGACAAGCTTGGCGTTCAGCTTGGCCTTCGCCTTAGCCAGGCGGATGAGGGTCTCGCCGACGATGTAGGCGCCGACCTTGTTGTCGAAGGCGCGGGCGGTGCCGACCGAGCCGTGGATGAGCTCGAATTCGTGGTCGTAGGTGGCCACGTCGCCGATGGCGATGCGGGCCAGGGCCTCGGCCTTGGTCTTGGCGCCGATATCGATCCAGATCTCGTGTTTCTTCGGGACCTTCTTGCGATCCTCGTCGTCCATCAGGTGGATGGCGCGCTTGCCGGTGACGCCCTTCACGGGGCCGGCGGCGGTCTGGATGATGACGCGTCGGCCCGAGATGATGCTCAGGTCGTGGCCGCCGATCGTGTCGAAATAGAGGAAGCCGTCCTTGCTGACGAAGATGATGATGAGACCGAGCTCGTCCATGTGGCCGGCGAGCATGAGCGTGGGCGCGCCCTTGAGGTTCAGCGAGGCGAGGCGGTTGCCGAGGGCGTCGTTGGCGTAGGCGGCGGCGTGCGGCTTGACGTGGGTGTCGTAGACCGCCTGGGCCTGGGCCTCGGCGCCGGAGGGCGATTTGGCCTTGAGCAGCTCGGTCAGGAAAACGGGGGCTTGGTAGTCGGGCATGGGAGAGAGTTTAGGTGCGGGGAAAACCGGCGCAAGCTTGGCGCTAGAGCACGGTGCGCAGCAGGCCGTAGATGCCGACGCTGAGGGCGGCGAGCGAGTCGCCGGCGATGAGGCCGCCGCCGACGAGGGACATGGTGCTCATGTCGCTGGGCAGGGCATCGGCCTGGGCGGCCGCGGCCGCCTTCCGTTTTTCGGCCCACTCCGTGTACAGCGAGCCGAAGATGCCGCCGCCGGCCCACCAGAGGACGGTGGGGATCTCGACGAAGCCACCGAAGGAGGAGGCGTAGGGGCTGGGCAGGAGGACAGCATCGACCACGAAGTCGGTGGCCCGGCCCCGGCCGGAGCGGGCGACGAAGGCCTGGTAGGCGGCGGTGCGCTTGATGAGTTTGCGGATGACCATGGTCACGAGGCCGACCGTGATGCCGAGCCAGAGGGCCTTGAGCACGTGGGGTTGCTCGAGGGTGATGCCCTTGATGGCGCCGACAAACTTGTAAGTCATGGCGGACTGCCACTGCTGGGCGCCCTCGAGGTGCGGGTTGCTGAACTGGTCGGCTTGCAGGATCGGGTAGGCACTCATGAAGACCTTGGCGAGGACGACGGTGAGGACGGCGCCGCAGGCGATGCCGATGACCTGGTAGCGGAACTGGTTCACGCGGTTGGTGCCGAGGCGCCAGCCGGTGGAGCGGTCCTGCTGCATGTCACCACCGACGCTGCAGGAGATGAGGAGGATGGCGGAGCACATCAGGCCGACACCCGGATCCTTGAGCCCGAGGGCGGCCATGATGAAGACGGACATGACGAACGCGCTGGAGATCGGGTTCCAGTCTGAGATGCCGAGGGAGATGCCGTTGACGAGGACGAAGACGAAGACGAGTGCCAGCGCCACCACGAGGAAGAACACGGGTTGCTGGAGCAGCTGGCTGCCGAGGATGACGATGCCGGCGCCCCAGCCGGCGATCCAGAGAAGGAGGCGGACCATGTTGACGCGTTTCCAGTCGGGATCAGCTGCGACGGGGGTCTGTTGCCTGAAGCGCTTGGCCGCCTCGATGAGGATGAGCACGATATCGAGGCCGGCGGCGCCGAGGATGGTCCCGAGCGAGATGATGAAGCCGATCTTGCGGTAGGGGTCGTTGGCGCCGAGCCAGCCGATCTCGATGAGGTGGGGCTTGGCGGCGAGACCGATGAGGGCGACGACCAGCGCCGGGATGGCGATGCGGGCGCCGACGATGAAGCCCGCGCCGACGGTCGAGGCGGAGACGCCGTAGGCCCCGATGGCCGCGACCTTGAACGAGGCGAAGCCGACCCCGTAGCCGCCGAGCATGCCGCCGCCGAGCTTGGCGATGGAGCGGCGGAGCAAGGCGGGATCGGTGAGGGCGCGCAGGATGTTGGCGACCGCGAAGCCGGACGGGTAAGTGAGCTGCATGCGGTCGACGAGGACCGGGGTGTAGAGCATGCCGACGCCGACGCCGAACATGCCGATGCAGGTGAGGAACAGGATCATCTTCCAGTCGGGGACCGGGGGCAAACCGAGCCAGACCATCGCCTGGATGAGTACCGCCATGGCGCACATGCCGGCGACCGAGGCGGCCATGGTCTGCATGTAATTGGCGCCGTGTTTACCCTCCGGGCCGTAGGGCAGCGTGACCACGCTGCCGAGGATGCCGGCCAGCACCTGTCCACCGACAAAGAAGCCGATGGAGAAATTCATGAACGCCGCGGAGATGCCGCCGAGCGGACCGAGGATCGTGATGGCCACCACGGAGAGCATCACGTGGTAGGCGGGTGAACCGATGGGGGGGAGGAAACGCTTCAGGCCGGTGGGTTCGGGCATGGGGGAAGAACGGGGATTACGTCAGACCTTGAAGGTTATGACACAGCCGCCAATCCCTAAATCCCGGCGGCCGCGGCGCCGGCACAGGCATTAGCGAATCACTTGAGCCCTAGCAGCAATGCGGCCGTCTCCGCCGGCTTGCGCCAGTTGGGGACGTGGTCGGCTTCCATGATGATGACCGGCCAGCCGCGGGCCCGGGCGCGTTCGGAGGAAGCATAGAAAGTGTCCGTCTCGGGCGATTTGCCCGGATCGACCGTCAGGATATAGGTCGCGGGGACTTGGGCGGCGGCGGGATTTTTCAAGCTGATCGCATCCGTGAAGGTCTTGAGCGGATGGGGCACGTCCCGGGGGAGCGGGCGGTCGGGCTGGACCCAGGTGGGGATGATGAATCCATCCTTGGTCATCTTCTCCAGATCCATGTCGCCCTGACGGGGGCGGAGACTCATGAGGCTTTCGCCATCGGTGGGCAGAAACGCGTCGAGGTAAACGAGGCGACGGATCCGCCCGGGGATGCGGTCGGCGACGCCGGTGATGACCATGCCGCCGTAGCTGTGGCCGAGCAGGATGATGTCATGCAGGTCCTCGAAGAGGATGAGGTTCACGATATCGTCGATGTGGTCGTTCAGGCCGATGTCGGGCGTGGCCCGGGGGTAGTGTTCGCCGAGTCCGGGCAGGGACGGGCGGTAGACCTTCCAGCCCTGGGCCTCGAGGATCGGCGCGACCTTCTTCATCTGCCAGCCGCCGGCCCAGGCGCCGTGGACGCTGACGAGGACGGTGGGGGCGGAAGCCGGTGTCGGCTCGGTGGCGATCAGGCCGGTGCAGCCGAACAGGCCGAGGCACAGGAGGGCAAGCGTTCGGAGCTTCATCTGGGGAGATTGGGCCGGCGGATCGCGCAAGGGAAGCGCGGTTTCCAGCCGGGGTTCGGGGGCGTTCAGGCCAACGCGGCCATGGCCCGGGCATATGCGGCCCGGTCGGGAGCCTTGAAGAACGAGGTGCCGGCGACGAAGGTGTCGGTGCCGGCGGCGCGACATTGGGCGGCGGTGGCGAGGTCGATGCCGCCGTCCACCTCGAGCCGGAATTTCAGGCCGCGACTTTGGCGCCAGCCGTCGATCTCGCGGATCTTGGGCAGCATGTCGGCGCGGAAGGGCTGGCCGCCGAAGCCGGGCTGCACGGTCATCACGAGGACGAGGTCGACGAGATCGACGAATGGCGCGATGGCCGAGGCGGGGGTGCCGGGATTGAGCACGATTCCGCACTGGCAACCGAGTTCGCGGATGCGGGCGAGGGTGGCGCGGTGATCGTAGGCGGGCTCGATGTGGATGCTGATCAGGTTGGCGCCGGCCTTCGCGAAGGCTTCAACGTATTTGTGCGGCTCGGCGAGCATCAGGTGAGTGTCGAAAAAGGTTTTCAGGCCGGCGCGGCGCAGGGCGGCCAGCACCTCGGGGCCGAAGGTCAGGTTGGGCACGAAATGCCCGTCCATGATGTCGAGGTGGAGCCAGGGGGCGCCGGCCTCGGCGGCGAGGTGGGCGCTGATCGAGAGATGCGCGTGGTCACCGGCGAGCAGGGAGGGGGCGAGAATGGGGGAGAAAGGCATCGGAGGACAGAGAACGGATGACAGAGGACGGGGATGGCTCAATCCCGGAATCTGTACGGCGGCCTGAGGTGACCGTCCTTCGAGGTTGATCGCGGGCGATGTCGCGCGACCGCGTTCCTCAACCTGCGCGGAGCGCAGGTTCCACCCATGAATCTCACCAGGTGTCCAGGACGGCGTGGACGGCTTCGTTGGCCAGCGAGTCTGCGAGGACGGGGATGATCTGAGATTCGGCGGGAACGAGGCCGTCGTCGGTGAAGACGCCGCGGGTGGCTTCCAGCACGCGATCCGCGAAGTATGGTTCCTCACTGCCGCGTTTCAGGAGCGAGGCGCGGGCCTGCAGGTTCAGGTCGAAGCGTCGGGCGAGGCCGGTGTCGGTGGGCTGCGAGACAGCCAGGGTGCGGCCGTAGCGGGCGATCGTGACCTGAAGGACGGCGTCAGCGGACTCGGCCGAGGCGGCGAGTTGCACGCGGCCGTCGCGGAGGAAGGCCTCGCGGAGGCGGGTGGTGAGTTCCACACGGGCCTGGGGGACGAGCGCCTCGCTGGTGACGGGGGCGACGAAGAGCGTGGTGAACTTCGGAGCCGTCCCGGTGCCCAGCTGGTAGCCGGCGCAACCGGTGAAGCCGAGGACCGTGGCCAGCAGGCAGAGGCCGGGGGTCAGAAGACGGAGGGCACGCATGACTCTGGATGCTTCTCCCGCAAGGGCGGGATCAGGGTGCGGGGGGTGAAGCCGGGGGCCGGCTTAGAAAATCCAGAAGCGCTTCGGCTTCTTGGGCGTGGCCGGCTTGGGGGTGTCGGACGGGGCCGGGGCGGCCGCGGCCATTTCCTCGAGCTTGGCATCGACCACGGTGAGTTTCTCGCGGGCCTGGGTGGCGACGGCGGAATCGGGATAGACGGTGATGGCCTCGTTGTAGAAGACCTTCGCCGCCTTGTAGTTCTTGCGGTGCTTGAAGTAGTAGTCGGCGATGACGAGTTTGCTCTGGGCAAGGACGGTCTTCATCTCGTCGAGGCCCTTCTCCGCGGCGGCCATGCCGGAGTGCCCGGGGAAGAGGATCATGTAGTCCTCGTAGTAGGTGATGGCATCGGTGGTGGAGGCCTGGTCGTAGGCGGGGCCGTCCACGAGGGAGGTGTGCGTCTCGGCGATGCGCAGGTAGGCGTCGGGCGTCAGGACGTTGCGCGGGTAGGTGTTGATCATGCGGTCCAGCGCATCGATGGCCGCGGGGGTCTCGTTCATCTTCTTGTAGCCCTTGGCCGCATTCATGAGGGCGAGCGGGGCGTAGTCGCTGTAAGGCGCGGTGAAAACGATGGTTTCGAAATAGGCGACCCCGCGCTCGCGGCTGCGGAAGCCGGGAAACCAGCTCCAAGTCTTGGCGCGTTTGCCGTCGGTGAGGTCAGAGGCGATGCGGTACTGTTCGCCGATGACCTGGTTGAACTTCTCCGAGTTGGGGTAGCCGCTGACCAGGGCCTGGTAGCTCTGGAAGGCCTTGTGGTACTTGCGCTGCTTCTGCTGGATCAGGCCGGTGCGGTAGAGGGCCTCGGCGGCGTAGACGGAATTGCGGTAGCGCTTCGTGACGCTGTTGTAGTGGCGGAGGGCGGTGCCGTCCTTGCCGGCTTCCTCAGCGAGGCGCGCCTTGTTCATCAGGTCCAGGGCGTTGCGACCGTCCTCGCCCATGAGGCTGGAGAGGGCACCCCCCTCGACCTTCCAGCCGCCGTCGGGTGTCCAGACCAGGTCGGCGGCGAGGCGGGCAGGGAGGAGCAGGAGCACCGCGAGCGCGGCAAGGGAAAACAGGGGGGAGGGGCGGTGCATGGGACGGAGGCTTACCATCGAACAAGAGTGGCACCGTAGGTCAAGCCAGCGCCAAAAGCCACCAGGAGGGTCAGGTCGCCCGGCTTGATGCGGCCGGCCCGGCGGGCCTCGTCGAGGGCGAGCGGGATGGTGGCGGAGGAGGTGTTGCCGTAGCGGTCGAGGTTCACGAAAAACTTTTCCAGGGGCATCTTCAGGTTGCCGGCGAGGGCCTCGATGATGCGGATGTTGGCCTGGTGGGGGATCACAAGGCTGATTTGGTCAGGCGTGAGGTGGTGTTGTTCCATCATTTCCCGGGCGACGGTCTCCATCACGCGGACGGCGCTCTTGAAGACCTCGCGGCCGTTCATGTGGATGCAATGGCCGTGGTTGGCGATGGTCTCGGGGGTGGCGGGGGTGCGGCTGCCGCCGGCGGGGATGTAGAGGTTGTCCACGAAGGCACCGTCGGCGCCGAGATCGGTGCCGAGGATGCCGATGCCGGGCTGGTTGACCTTGTTGAGGACGGCGGCGCCGGCGCCGTCGCCGAAGAGCACGCAGGTGGTGCGGTCGGTCCAGTCGGTGATGGTGGAGAGCTTCTCGGAGCCGATGATGAGGGCGCGTTTGTAGCGGTTCGTCTGGAGCTGCCCGTAGGCGATCTCGAGGGCGTAGAGGAAACCGGAGCAGGCGGCGGCGATGTCGAAGCAGGTGGCGTGGGCCGGGACGCCGAGCTTGTGCTGCACGATGCAGGCGGTGGAGGGCAGGGGCAGGTCGGGCGTGCAGGTGGCCACGATCAGCAGGTCGATGTCGGCGGCGGTGACCTTGGCGTCGGCCAGGGCGGCGGCGGCGGCCTTGACGGCGAGGTCGGAGCAGGCCTCGTCCGCGGCGGCGATGCGGCGCTCGCGGATGCCGGAGCGGGTGCGGATCCACTCGTCGGTGGTATCGACCTTCTGGGACAGCTCTTCGTTGGTGAGGACCTTGGCGGGGCTGTAGGAGCCGACGCCGGCGATGATGACGGAAGTCATGTAGGGATCAGGAAGCGGGGGTGGCGACGGGCGCCGGGGCGGCGAGGAGGGCGTTGGCGCGGGCCACGTCCGACTCAGTGTGCTGGTAAAGGTCCTGGTGGATGATCTTGGCGGCGGCGCGGATGGCGCTGGCCAAGGCGTGGCGGTTGCTGGAGCCGTGGGCCTTGAGGATGTTGCCGCGGACGCCGAGCAGGGGGGCGCCGCCGTAGCGGTCGGGATTCATGCGCGACTTGAGGGCGTCGAAGGCGCCCTTGGCGAGGACGGCACCGCCCATGCGCAGGGGGTTGGCCTTCAGTTCCTGCTTGAGCAGGCTGGTGATGAACTTGGCGAGGGATTCCCAGGTCTTGAGCAGGGTGTTGCCGACGAAACCGTCGCACACGATCACGTCGACGGTGTCCCGGAACACCTGGAAGCCCTCGACCGGGCCGACGTAGTTGATGATGCCGTTGATGCGCTTGAGGCGATCGTTGGTCTCGGTGGTGAGGGTGTTGCCCTTGCCCTCCTCGGTGCCGATGGAGATGAGGCCGACGCGGGGATTGGCCACGCCGAGGATGACCTTGGCGTAGTTGGCGCCGAGGATGGCGTTGTGGACGAGGTGCTCGGGGCGCGGCTCGGGATTGGCGCCGGCGTCGATGAGAATGAAATGGCCCCCTTCGCGCGGGATGACGGCGGCGAGGGCGGGGCGCTCGACGCCTTCCATCATGCGCAGGCGCAGCGTGCTGCCGGCCATGAGGGCGCCGGTGTTGCCGCAGCTGATCGTGACGCGGGCGGCCCCGGTTTTCACGAGATCGATGGCCCGGACCATCGAGGAATCCTTTTTCCGCTTCAGGGCCTGGAGGGGTTTGTCCTCCATCGTGATGACCTCCGAGGCGTGGTGGATCGAGACGCGCGGATTATCGGCCAGGCCGGCGGCAGCCAGCAGGGGGCGCAGGACGGCCTCGTCGCCGACGAGCGTGACGGGATCCATGGCCGCATCGGCCAGCACGAGCTGCACCGCCGCGACAACCTCGGCGGGGCCCAGATCTCCGCCCATCGCGTCCACCGCAATTCGGGCGTTATCGGGCGTGGGACTGGGGGCTTCGGGGTGGATGGGGAAAAATCCAGCCTACAAACCCGGTCAAACCTCGATGTCCAGCACCTGACGACCGCGATACATGCCGGTCTTGGGATTCACGCGGTGCGGGCGGAAAGCGCCACCATCGGTGTCCTTGGCGAACTGGGGGGCCTTGTAGGCGTTGCCCGCGCGGCGGTTAGCGCTGCGGCGCTTGGATTGTTTGCGTTTCGGATTGGCCATAAGAGGGATTGGTAGTGCACCGGCGACGTAAAAGCCGGCACATATTCGTGTATAAAGACGAGGGTCGTAAGGTGGGGGTCAGGGGCCGTCAAGTAGTTACTCGTCGCCCTGAGGTCCGGGGCCTCAAAGGAGGTAAAAAAGGGCCAAGAGGGCCGCCAAAGCCAGACGGTAGTAGGCGAAGAGGGCCAGGCCGTGGCGGGAGATGATATGGACGAGGAATTTGACGGCGATGAGGGCCGAAATCGCGGCCACGGCTCCGCCCAGGAGCACGTGGCTCCAGCCAAAGACCTCGATCATGGCCGAGCCGGACCGGAAGCCCTTATAAACGGCGGCCCCGGCCAGGGTGGGGAGGCCGACCAGGAAGCTGAATTCCGCGGCCTTGGCGGGACTCAGGCCGGCGAGGTAGCCGCCGACGATGGTCACCATCGAACGGCTGGTGCCGGGCCAGAGGGCGATGCATTGAAAGAGACCGATGCCGATGGCCTTGCGGGGGGTGAGGTCGGCGGCGTCGCCCTTGGCCCGACCCACGCCGGTGTGGGCGTCGCGCCAGCGTTCGGCCCACAGCATCAGGATGGCGCCCGCGACCAGGGCCACGATGACCGTGCCGAGCGAAAACAGATAACGGTCGATGAGATCGTGCAGCAGGAATCCGGTGAAGGCGATCGGGAGGAAGGCCAGCATGACGTTGCGGAGCAACCGCAGGCCGGCGCTGCTGCGGCCCAGCAAGCCGCCGAGCATCAGGAAAAATTGCTGCCAGTATAGAAAAACGACGGCGGCGATGGCCCCGACCTGGATCACCACGGCGTAGGTGTCGGCGGCAAGCTTGAGGGTGAGCGGCACCCCGTCCGGATACCGGGGGGAGGGTGGCTTGTGCCAAAGCGGCCGGCCCTGCGGGTCCTTGAGTTGGGCGGTCGATTCGAGGCCGAGGACCCGGTTGGCGATGATGAGATGGCCCGTGCTGGAAATGGGCAGGAATTCGGTCACGCCCTCCACAACACCGAGGACGATGGCGTCGCCGACCCCGAGTTCCGCCACGGGCGCCGGTGCGGCCGGCTCGGCGGCGGACAGAGGGAGCACCAGCAGGAGGCCGGCGCAGAAGAGGCGGGGCAAAAATGACACGCGGCAGTTTCCCTGCAAAGGTCCGGTGCTGTCGAGTTTTATGCTTTGCGGGGCCGGGAGTTTTGATTCTGCTCGCGGCCAACATGGCCGTCCTTCCCGCGCTCACCCTCAGCCTCCAAGCCCGTCAGGATCTCACGGCCGAGGAAGTGGCGGCGGCGGCAGCGGCGCTGGCTTCGCCCGACGTGACGGACGAGCCGAAAGCCGCCTTTCTGCTGGCGCTGGCCGACAAGGGCGAGACCGCGGCGGAGATTGCGGGCCTGGCCGCGGCTTTCCGGGAGCGGGCGGTGAACCCGGGCGTCGAGGCGTTCGCCCCGCGGGCGATCGACATCGTCGGCACCGGGGGGGACCATGCGGGGGGCTTCAATATCTCCAGTCTGGTGGTGCTGGTGCTGGCCAGTGCGGGGGTGCCCGTGATGAAGCACGGCAACCGCGGCATCACCTCGAAGTGCGGCAGCGCCGACCTGCTGGCGGGCCTCGGCGTCGACCTCGCGGCACCGCCGGAGAAGTCGCGGCAGGCGCTCGCGCAGCTGGGTTATGCCTTTTTCTTCGCGCCGAACTACCATCCGGCGTTCAAGCACATCGGCCCGGTCCGCAAGGCGCTGGCGGCGCAGGGGCGGCGCACGGTGTTCAATATTCTCGGTCCGCTGATCAACCCCGGCCGGCCCGCGCATATTTTGCTGGGGGTCTATGCGGCGCCGTTGGTGGACAAGCTGGCGGAGACCCTGGATGAACTGGGCCAACCCTCGGGTCTGGTCGGGCATGGCATCATCGGGGAGGGCCAGGGTATCGATGAGCTGACCACCGCCACGGCCAACCGCGTGCGCGGCGTGGGTCGTTTGCGCGAGGTGCGCGGCACGTGGGGCGCCGAGAGTTTCGGCCTGCCGACCGCGTCCTTCGATGATTTGCGGGGAGGGGAGGTGGCCGCGAATCTAGCCACGGTTGAGGCCATCCTGGCGGGGCACGGCCCCGCGGGTCTCGTTGACACGATCCTGTTCAACGCCGCGACGGCGCTGTATGTCGCGGGCCGCACCACCGGCATCGCCGAGGGGATCGGGCCGGTGCGCGAGCTCCTGCTCGGCGGAGCCGTGCGGGCCAAGATTGCCGCCACCCGCGAGTTTTACCTTTCATGAAGCGACTCTATTTCGGCACCGATGGCGTGCGTGGTCCCTATGGCAGCGCGCAGATGAACGAGGAGCTGGCCTGGCGCCTGGGCGCGGCGGCGGCGGCCTGGTTGCGCGAGAACGGGGTTGGTCCCGGGGCGACTGTGCTCATCGGCCGCGACACGCGCCAGTCCGGCGCCGCGCTGGAGCAGGCGCTGGCGGACGGCCTGGCGCAGGGCGGGCTGGGGCCGCGGTCGCTGGCGATTTTGCCGACACCGGCGGTCTCGCTCGCCGTGCGCCGGCAGCGGGCGGCGCTGGGGGTCGTGATCACGGCGTCCCATAATCCGGCCACGGACAACGGCATCAAATTTTTCGGCCCGCAGGGGCTCAAGCTCACCGACGAGCAGGAGGCGCGGATCGAGGCCTTGATGCCGGCGCAGCGCACGGGGGCGCCGGCGGGGCCGCTCGGCGCGGTGGATGGGATCACGGATTACCTGCGGGTTATCACCGAGTCCTTCCCCTGCCGGCTGACGGGTTGGCGGATCGTATTGGACACGGCGCACGGGGCCACCGTCGAGACGAGCGGCCGGGTGCTGCGGGCGGCGGGAGCCGAGGTGATCGCGCTCGGCGCGGCGCCGGACGGTCGCAACATCAACGCGGGCGTCGGCAGTGAACATCCCGAGGCGCTGGGCGCCGCAGTGCGGGCGCACGGGGCCCGGCTGGGGATCGCGCATGACGGCGACGGGGACCGGTGCGTGCTGTGCGACGAGTTGGGCGCCGTGCTCGATGGCGACGAGATTCTCACGATTCTGGCGCTCCATGCCTTGGCGCAGGGACGCCTCGCGCAGCGCCTGCTCGTTACGACGCAGCAAAGCAACCTGGGGGTCGAGGCCGCGCTCGAGGCGGCCGGCGGCCGGGTGGTGCGCACCCCGATCGGGGACCGTTATGTGACCGAGCGCATGCGGGCGGAAGGCGCCTCGCTTGGCGGCGAATCCTCCGGGCACATCATCTGTGCGGAGGTCACGCCCACGGGGGACGGCCTCGTGGCGGCGCTGAAGGTGATCGAGGTGATGGTGGCGACGGGCCGGCCGCTCTCGGAGCTGCGCCGGGCACTGGTTAAGTTTCCCCAGCGGTCGCTGGCCTTACGTGTGCGTGAGAAGCGGCCGTTGGAAACCCTGCCCGGATTGACCGGAGCCGTGCGGGCCCTGGAGGCCGAGCTGGGTGCGCGCGGACGCGTGTTGGTGCGCTATTCCGGGACCGAGTCCAAGTTGCGGCTGCTGATCGAGGGGCCTACCGACGCCGTGGTGGCGGCCGGGCTGGAGCGGTTGCAGGTCGCGGCCCGGGCGGAGTTGGAAGTGCTCTGACGCCGGCCGCCCCGCGCCGGGGATTAGCCGAGGCGCTCAGCCGCCGGGGGCGAAGGCGGGCAGGTCCACATCGAGAAAGCGGCAGGCCGCCTCCCAGGTGGACACCACCTCGATATTGAACGGACCCAGCCAAGCCGCCTTGAACATCAGGCCGAGCGCGGTCGGTTTGGGCTCGGAAAAGACCACGACCCACTGGCCGGCGCTGGCGCTCCGCTTCTGCAAAAAATCGATCAGGGACTGCAATTCCCCGAGCCCGGCCCGGGTCGTGACACCGTCGAGGTTCACGATGCCGTTGAAGAAGGGATCGAAATCAGGATCGGCCCACAGTTGCACGACCCCGCGCGTGACGTCGCTCAGGGAGACCGAGCCGCTGAACCGCAACAGGCAGAGCCGTTGGGCTGTCAGGATGCGGTAGGTGAATTTCGGGGCGAGGGTCGCAGGCATGGGTCGCGCAGGGGATCATCGGACGCCACGCGGGGGGCGCACAATCAAATACCCACCGGGAAGGTGTCCCGACCGGGCCGCGGCGCCGCAGCACTCAGCTGCCCAGGACGATCTTGAGGATGCGGCCGAGATCGCCCACCCGGTAGGGTTTGGTGAGGTAGCCGAGGAACCCCATGTCGCGGTACTGGCGGGCCATGTCGTCGTTGTCGTAGCCGCTGGCGATGATGGCCCGCACCTCCGGGTGCATCTCGCGCAGGAGCTTGAAGGTCTGTTCGCCGCCCATGCCGCCGATGATGGTGAGGTCCATGATGACGGCATCGTAGGGCCGGCCGATGTTCAGGTAGCGCTTGTAGAGCTGGACGGCCTCCGCGCCGTGGCTGGCCAGGTCGCACTTGTATTCGAGGCTTTCGAGCATGCCGCGGGTGAGTTCGCTGATCTGGGGATCATCATCCATGAACAGGATCCGGCCGGTGCGGGTGGCGACATTGAAGGCGGGGGCGCGGCGGGCGACGACTTCCTCGGGGGCATCCGCCACGGGCAGAAAGACGCTGAAGGCGGTGCCGACGCCGAGTTCGGAATCGACGCCCATCTGGCCGCCGTGGCGCTTCACGATGGACAGCACGGTGGCGAGCCCGAGGCCGGTGCCGGACTTCTTGGTGGTGAAGAAGGGATCGAAAATCCGCTCGAGGTGCTCGGGCTTGATGCCGCTGCCGTTGTCGCGGACCTCGACCTTGACATAGACGCCGGGCGCGAGGGCGGGGACCTCGGCCTCCGCGAGCGCGACATTGGCCGCGGTGACCCAGATCTGGCCCTGGCCGGTGGGCATGGCCTGGATGGCGTTGATGACGAGGTTTTGGAAAACTTGCAGGATCTGGGCGCGGTCGACGCAGATCGTGCCGGTGCCCGGGGCCACCGCGAGCTCGACCTTCACGGTGGAGCCGGCGGCGGCCAGGCGCAGGCTGTCGGCGAGGACGTCGGCCGGTTTGACGACCTGCCGGACGGCGGTGCCGCCCTTGGAGTAGGTGAGCAGTTGCTTGCTCAGGGCCTTGGCGGCGAGGCAGGCGCGTTCGCTGTTCTCGAGGGCGGTGTAGTCGTGGTTTTCCTTGGCGAGGGAGACGCCGCCGAGAATGGTGGTGAGGAGGTTGTTGAAGTCGTGGGCGATGCCGCCGGCGAGCTGGCCGAGCGAGTCGAAGCGGTTGGCGCGGAGCAGTTCCTCGGGCGTGAGACTCATCTCGGCGGGATCGCGGAAGACGATCACGCCCCCCACCGGCACCCCGGCGGCGTCGATCACCGCCCGGGCGCTGAAGGCGATCGGGCGGGGCGCGGCGGCGCCGGTGTCGAGGGCGAATTCGGCGTTGAGCGTCACGGGTTCCCCGGTGGTGAGCGCCTTGTGCACGGGGCTTTCGCCGGGCTCGCCACTCTGCCGGTGGACGAGGCGGAAGATTTCACCGGATTCCTGGCCGAGGCACTGGGCGAGGGTGCGGCCCAGGAGCCGCTCGGCCTTGGCGTTGAGGTGCAATACGTGGCCCGTGGCGTCGGTGAATAACACGCCCTCCTGCAGCTCCGCCAGCAGCACGGTCAGGTGGCCCAGCGGGAGCGTAGGCTCGGCCTCGCCGGCGGGCCGCGGGCCGGGGAGCGGGACGACGAAGCCGAGGACGCGCTGGAGTTCGCGCTTGCGCGAGATCTGGCGGACGATGCCGGCGTGGACGAGCACGTCGCGGTCCTCGCGGTGGCGCAGGCGGATGACGTCGAAATAGGAGACCTGGTCGGGGTGTTGGGCGAGGAAGTAGGCCGGCGCGCCGCCGAGGGTTTCGTCCATGGGCAGGCTGCGCAGGACGGACTCGAGGGTGTCGGGCAGCTCGCCGTCGGCGTAGCCGAGCAGCGCCTTGAAGCCGGGGGAGAGCCAGTAGAGGCCGGCGGCGAAATCGAGGTCGAAGAGGCCGGCGCGACCGCGGTCGCCGAGTTGGGTGAGGCGTTCCTCGGCGCGCAGGCCGGATTCCTCGAAATCCTTGCGGTCGCTCGCGTCGAGGTGGGCGCCGATCACGCGCTGGAGCGAGCCGTTGGGGCCGTGCTGCTGGAGCCCCACGCACTGGAGCCACACATAGTGGCCGTGCGCGTGTTTCATCCGGAACTCATGGGAAAAGGGCCGGAGGCCGGTGGAGCCGGCCCGTCCCTGCCGGTCGGGCGCGGCGGACGAGTCGTCGGGGTGGATGAGGTTGAGCCAGGTCTCGTAGGTGTTGGGCAGGTCGGTGTCGGCGTAGCCGAGCAGGCGCTTCCACATGGGCGAGTAGTAGATCTCCTGCCGTTGGAAGTTGAGGTCGAAGAAACCGAGCGGGCCGCGATCGTTGAGCTGGGTGAGAAAATGGTCGGCCGGGTCGGCGGGCGGGAGCGGCAGGCTGATGAAGGCGAGGTAGCGGGCCGGGGTCTCGCCGGATTTCTCGATCCGGACGGTCACGTCGTAGGCGGCGGCTTCCTTGGGTTGCAGCTTGAGGGTGATCGGGCGGTCCGCGGTGGCGGCGAGCAGGACCTCCCACTGGGCTTGGACCCAGCGGGATTCACGGGAAGTGACGTCGAAGTCGAAGAGCTGGGGAAAGTAGTCGCCGGCCAGTTCCTCCGGCTTGGCCTGCCAGATGGCGCAGGCCGAGGCGCTGGCCAGTTCGATCCGTCCGTCCGCCGCCAGCACAAGCACCGCGCCCGGCCCATGGCCGGTGCGGGCGACGGAGGGAGTGGACGGGTGGTGCACAGGGGTGAGGGTGTGCGGACGCCGGGCCACTCGCGAGCCCAGAGCGCGCCTGGACCGGAGTGGCGGCGGGATTTTTAACGCGTTTTGACGAGGTCGCCGGCGGAAAAGGCCAGGGCGCCGGTCTGCTGCCAGGCGCGGACCCGTTGCTCGAGAAAATCGATCCAGACCGGCTGGTCGTTGAGGCAGGGGATGTGGGTGAACTCCTGCCCGCCGGCCTCCTTGTATTGTTCGGCGCCCTCGACGCGGATTTCCTCGAGGGTTTCCAGGCAGTCGGTGACGAACGCAGGGGTGATGACGAGGAGGCGTTTCTTGCCCGCCTTGGGCAATTCCTCGAACAGGTGGTCGGTGTAAGGCGCGATCCAGGGCTCGCCGGCGATGCGGGACTGGAAGGAGATCGACCACTTGGCGGGGTCCAGGCCCGCGGCGCGCACGAATTCGTGGGTCGTGCGGGTGACCTGCGCCTTGTAGCAGGTGGCGTGGGCGGGGGAACAGGTGGTGCAGCAGTCGGGGACGACCTGGCAATGGGCGTGGGAACTGTCTCCCTTGGTGAGGTGGCGCACCGGGATGCCATGGTAGCTGAACAGCAGGTGGTCGTGGGGCTGGGCCAGGTAGGGGCGCGCGCTGGTGACCAGCGCCGAGATGTAGTCGGCGTCGGCGAAGTAGGGTTGCACGCACTCGATCTTCAGGTCGGGGGCGATTTTGGCGGCCTCGCGCTGCACCTTCACGACGACGGTTTCCCAGCTCGACATGGCGTAATGCGGATACTGGGGAAAGAGCAGGAGGCGGTCGACGCCCTGCCGGACCAGCCGGTGGAGGGCGTCGGGAATGGACGGGTTGCCGTAATTCATCGCCAGCTCGACGGGCAAGGGCGTGCGGGCCTGGAGTTTGGTCTGCGTGTGCCGGCTGGTGACGACCAGGGGGGAACCCTCGGGCGTCCAGACGCTTTCGTAGGCGTGGGCGGATTTCTTCGCGCGGAAGGGAATGATGATGCCGTTGACCAGCAGGCGGCGGAGGAAGCCGGCGGCAGGCTTGTCGATCACCCGTTCGTCTCCGAGGAATTCACGAAGGTAGCGTTTGACGTCGGGGACCGACGTGGATTCGGGGGAACCGAGGTTGAGCAGGAGGACGGCGGATTGGGACATGTTGGTGACGGGAACAGACGTGGCGGAATGGCACGCAAAGTCAACGGGCCGGGTCCGAAAAGCGGCGGTGGCGGGTGGCGGCGGCCGGCCCGGCCGGTCATTCTGGACTCGGCAGCCGCAGGTTTATCGTTAAAGAACGGGATCGGGATGGACGATTAACGGGCTGGCCGCCCGGGAATCTCCGTCCCGCGACCCGACCGAACCCCATGACCCCGTTTGCCGCCATCCGTGGAGGGGAAACTGACCAGGCTGCGACCTGGGTCACGGCGTATGTCTGGCCGGCGGGGCAACCCGCGGTGGGCGTGCTGGCGTCGGGGGCCCTTTGGACGGGGCTGGGGGTGGTGCTCCTGGGCCTGATGCTGTACGCGTGGCTCCGGCGGCGCAATCGGCCGCGGGGTGCACGGAGTGCGCCACGGCCATCGGAGCTGATCGAGCATCTGAATGGGGTGCTGTGGGAGGCGGATGTCCGGCTCGAGACCGGCGACTGGACCTGGCAGTTGCAGCTGCACCCGTCGGTTTTTTGCCGACAGCTTTTTCAAGGCCGCGTGCCGCGGCCCGGTCAGGACCTCTGGGAGGATTTTCAGATTGGGACGCGGGCGGAGATGAACCGGCTGGCCCGCGAGGCCATGGTCTCCGGCCAGTCGGGTTATGAGCAGGAGTTCCGAGCGGTGCGGGACGGGCGGACCTACTGTCTGCATGAAAACGTCTCGATCGCCCGGCTGGGCCTCGATCATTTCCGCTTGGTCGGATTGGTGACTGACCTCACGGCGTTGCGGGAGGCCGAGGCCGCCCGCACCCGAAGCGAGCAGACCGTGGTGCAGCTCCTGTCCCAGGCCCAGTGCATGCTCTGGCGGGCCACCGTGATCGAGGAGGCCGGGGGGCTGGCCTGGTCGCACTTTGACACCCCGGAATCGCTGCTTTCCGCGCAGTTGTTCGGCCCCAACCGGATCTATGATCGCGCACGGGGGTACTGGGACGGGCTGGTGATGCCGGATCAACGCGAGATGGACCAGCGCGGCAGCCAGGCCATCCGCGTGGACGCGACGGGTTATGAACAGCAGTTCCGTGCGATCACCCGCGCCGGACGGACCTTTTGGCTGCATGAACAGGTCTCGATCACGCGGCTGGGCGCCCGGAGCTGGACGCTGGTGGGGGTGATCACCGATATCACCGCGCAGCGCCAGGCGGAGGAGGCCCACCAGCAAAGCGAGAGTCGGCTGGCCCATCTCCTGGAGCGGGCGGACAGCATGATCTGGCAGGCGCGCGTGGAGCGTTCGCCCGGCGGGCCGTTTCTGTGGTCGATGTACGTGCCCCGGTCGAAGCTGTACCGGCGG
This sequence comes from Lacunisphaera limnophila, assembly GCF_001746835.1. Classification (NCBI taxonomy): domain Bacteria; kingdom Pseudomonadati; phylum Verrucomicrobiota; class Opitutia; order Opitutales; family Opitutaceae; genus Lacunisphaera; species Lacunisphaera limnophila. Next base: position 2,963,366 of record NZ_CP016094.1, read on the forward strand.
ATCTTTGCGTCCGACCCGCAGGATCCGATCGGCTTCGCCTGGAAGGAGCATGGCGTGCCGGAGCACGAGCAGATCGCGCAGCGGGCCGAGGCCGCCATCACCGGCGGGGCGCCGGGCTATGACCAGATTTTCCATGTGCCCGGTCCGGCGGGTGACATCTGGCTGAGTGAATCGGTCACCATCAGCCCCATCGGGTCGGACGTCTGGGATCTGGTCGGCATCATCCACGATATCACGACGCAGCACGTCGCCGAGTCCGCCCGGCATGCCAGCGAGCAGCGCCTGCAGGAGCTGCTGACCCGCGCGGACTGCATCCTCTGGGAAGCCACGGTCGAACTGAGCGCCGAGGACTGGACCTGGCAGTTCCGCATCCAGCCCTCGCTCCTGTGGCGGAAGCTGCAGGGGGCGGGGCGGCCGCAAGCGGAGCCCCGGTTGTGGCGGAATTTTGAAATACCCGAGCGGGCGGCGATGAACGGGCTTTGTCGCACGGCGATGATCGAAGGCCGGCCCGGCTACGAGCACGTCTTTCATATCATCGGCCCGGACGGGACGGCGACCTGGATCCGGGAGAATGTGACCATCCGCGCCGCGGGGGAACGGCGCTTTTCGCTGGTGGGGGTGGCCGTGGATATCACGTTGCAACGCGGCGCGGAGGACGCGCTGGCGGCCGAGAAGGAGCGGCTCTCGGTCACGCTGCGGGCGATGCACGAGTCGGTGATCACCACTGACATCAGCGGACGGATTCAATTCATGAACCCGGCGGCCGCCGCGCTCACGGGTTGGGAGCCGGGCGAATGCGAGGGGCTCCCGGTGGAACGCGTCTGTGTGTTGGAAAATGTCCGCAACGGTGAGCGGGTCGAGGTGCCGGTGTCCCGCGTGGCCTTGGGCGATGTGGTGGCGGATCTGCCCATGCACACCCGGCTGGTGACGCGCGCGGGTCCGTGGCGGCTGGTGGAGGGCTGTTGCGCGCCGATCCACGCGATGGACAGCCGGGTGACTGGCGCCGTGTTGGTGCTGCGCGATGTCACCGAGCAGGAACGCCTGGAGCAGGAACTGGTGCGGGCCACCCGGCTGGAGTCCGTCGGCGTGCTGGCCGGTGGCATCGCCCATGATTTCAACAACATCCTCACCGCGGTGATGGGCAACCTCTCGCTGGCCCAGTTGGATCTACCGGCGGGCAGTCCGGCGGGCAACAGCGTGCGTTCGGCCGAGAAGGCGGCGCTGCGGGCCCGGGACCTGACCCAGCAACTGCTCACGTTTGCGAAGGGCGGCGAACCCGTGCGTGCGGCCATCCAGTTGGAGGCGGTCGTTCGGGAGATGGCGACCTTCGCCCTGCACGGCTCGACGGTGAAGGCGCACTATGACCTGGCCCCGGATCTCTGGCCGGCCGACGCCGACAAGGGGCAGATTGGCCGGGTGGTGCAGAATCTGGTCATCAACGCCGTCCAGGCGATGCCGCACGGCGGCACGTTACGGATCATCGCACGCAACGATCCGCACGGCGGTGTGAACCAACCGGGTCTCGCCCACGACAACTACATTCAGATGACCATCACCGACACCGGCGAGGGCATCAAACCCGAGAATATCGCGCGCATCTTTGATCCCTATTTCACCACCAAACAGAGCGGCACGGGTCTGGGGCTGGCCGCGGTCTATTCGATCATCAAGAAGCACCGCGGGCACATCGAGGTGGAGTCCCAGCCGGGGCAGGGCACGACCTTCCGGTTCTGGCTGCCGGCGTTGAGCGGGGCGTCCACCAGCGAGAGACTGACCCCGCCGGCCGGCGGGCCGGAGCGGCCGGTGAAGGGTCGGGTCCTGTTTATGGATGACGAGGCGATCATCCGCGAAATGGCGATGTCCCTCCTGGGCCGTTTTGGTCTGCAAGTGGACTGTGCGGCGGATGGGGCGGAGGCCGTCGAGAAATACCGGGCCGCGCTCGCGGCCGGTTGTCGTCACGACCTGGTCATCATGGATCTCACCGTGCCCGGGGGCATGGGCGGGCTTGAGGCCCTCGCGAAGCTGCGGGCGCTCGATCCGGACGTGAGAGCCGTCGTTTCCAGCGGCTACTCCAGCGACCCGGTGCTGGCCCGGCACCGGAATCATGGCTTTGCGGCCGTGCTCGCCAAGCCCTACGAGGTGAACGAAGTGGCGCGGGTGCTGCGCGAGTTGCTGCCGAAGGCCTGAGCCGGCTCAGGCGGCGGAGCGGATGGCGGCGATCAGGCGGTGGACATTCTCCGGCGCGATGCGGTCGGTGACGATGGTGCCCGGATAATGGCGGGCGAAATCCAGGTGGAGGCCGCGCTCGCTGCCCGGGCGGATGATGTCCTCCACGAAGTCCATGCCGCCCCGCGGCTTGATCCAACGGTAGTAGGTGTCGGGGTCCTCCGACTCGAGCACGATGTCGAGCTTGAGGAAGATGGCGCAGTACAAGGTCAGGTCCCGGTACGAGGCAAACCACGTCGGCGGGCAGGTCAGCTGGTCGCGGATGAGGAGCGTCATGGCGGCGGCAGTGTGCAGAAATTGTGCCGTCGTGGGCGGATCGTGCTTTTCTCTGGATTACTGGTGCATGGGCGACTTCACTGCCGCGGCTTAATCGGCACATTTTCCCATGAATTCCGCAAAATCGCCCGTCCTCCTGGTCATCCGCGATGGCTGGGGCAAAAATCCCGATCCGACCCAGGATTTGTTCAATGCCGTCAAGCTGGCCAAGAAGGCCTGCGACGACGCCCTGCAGGCGAAGTATCCCCACGCGCTGGTCTCGGCCAGCGGGCTCGATGTCGGCCTGCCCGACGGGCAGATGGGCAACTCGGAGGTTGGTCACGAAAACATCGGCGCGGGGCGGATCGTCGACCAGGAACTGGTGCGGCTGAACAAGCTGTTTTCCGAGAAGCAGCTGGCGCGCAACCCGGTCTGGCTCGGCGCGCTTGCCCGGCTGCAGGCCAACCCGGCCGCCCGGCTCCACCTGATGGGCATCGTGTCCGACGGCGGCGTGCATGGCATGCTCGAGCATCTTTATGGCATCCTGCGGCAGGCGAAGGAGGACGGGCTCGCGGGCCGCGTGTTCATCCACGGGTTTACGGACGGTCGCGATACGCCGCCGCAGAGCGGGCTCGGCTATATCCAGCAGGTGGAGGCGCAGCTGCAGGAGATCGGCGTGGGCCGGATCGCCACGGTGTGCGGGCGCTTCTGGGCCATGGACCGCGACAACCGCTGGGAGCGTGTGCAGAAGGCCTACGACATGCTGACCGGCAAAGCCGCGCTCGCCACGGCCACCAGCGCGGGGGCGGCGATTGCCAGTTATTACGAGAAGCCGCTCAGCCCGACGCAGAACGGCGACGAGTTCGTGCCGGCGACGTGGATCGTGGGCGCGGAGGGCAAGCCGATCGCGACCTTTGCCGACGGCGACGCCGTGCTGTTCTACAATTACCGCGGCGACCGCCCGCGCGAGATCACCAAGGCCTTCGTGATCGACGGCTTCAAGGACTTCGACCGCGGGGCGAAGCTGGATCTCTACTATGCGACGATGACGGAGTATGAAAAGGGCCTGCCGGTCCATGTGATCTCGGGCAAGCCGCCGAAGCTGAAGAACATCCTCGGCGAGGTCGTGAGCAATGCCGGCCTGGCTCAGTTCCGCTGTGCCGAGACCGAGAAAAACCCGCACGTGACCTTTTTCTTCAACAACTACCGGAGCGAGCCGTTCCCCGGCGAGGACCGGGCGTGCCCGGCCAGCCCGAAGGTGCCGACCTACGACATGCAGCCCGAGATGTCGGCGGCGGAAGTCACGGCGCTGTCGAAGGCGGCGATTCTCTCCGGCAAGTACGGTTTCATTGCCGTGAATTACGCCAACCCGGACATGGTGGGTCACACCGGTTCGCTGCCGGCGACGATCAAGGCCGTGGAGGCGACCGATGCCGGCGTGGGCGAACTGCTGGCCGCGATCGCGCAGGTGGGCGGCAAGGCCGTCGTGTGCGCCGACCATGGCAACGCCGAGCAGATGTGGGATCCGGTGCTCAACAGCCCGCACACCGCGCACACGCTGAACCTCGTCGAGGTCTTCGTGGTGGGCGAGGGCCTCGTCGCGGGCAAAACCAGGATGCGCAGCGGGGGCCGCCTGGCCGACCTCGCGCCGACCGTGCTGCACCTCATGGGTCTGCCCAAGCCGGCGGAGATGACGGGCGAAAGCCTGGTCCTCGGCTGAGTCCCATGCCGGCCCCGGGCTTCGTCTCTGCGATCCTGCCCGACCTCGGATTCGAGGAGGTCATCCGCTTCGCCCGCGAGGCGGATTACCGGTGTGTCGAACTCTGCTGCTGGCCGGCGGGCAAGGCCGAGCGGCGGTATGCGGGGGTGACCCATCTCGATGTGGCCGACCTGACGGACGCGCGGGCGGCGGAGGTGAAGGCGTTTTTGCAGGCGCAGGGTGTCTTCCTGTCCGGGCTCGGTTATTACCCGAACCCGCTGGATGCGGATGCCGAGCGGGCTGCGTTCTTCCGTGAGCATATCAAAAAACTGATCGTGGCGGCGCAGCGGCTCGGTCTGCGCAACGTGAACACGTTCATCGGGCGCAACCAGCGGCTCAATGAGGTCCAGAACCTGCTGCTCTTCGCGGAGGTCTGGCCCCCGCTGGTGAAATTCGCGGCGGAGCACGGGGTGAATATCGGCATCGAGAACTGCCCGATGTATTTCACCTACGACGAGTGGCCCAAGGGACAGAACCTGGCGTATTCCCCGGCGATCTGGCGGAAGCTGTTTGAGGTCATTCCCGACGCCAACTTCGGCCTGAACTACGACCCCTCGCACCTGCTGTGGATGCAGATGGATTACCTGAAGCCGTTGCGGGAGTTCACGTCCCGCCTGCACCACCTGCACCTGAAGGATGCGCACGTCCACCGCGACCGGCTGGACGAGCATGGCATCCTGGCCAACCCGCTGACCTTCCACACGCCGAAGCTGCCGGGGCGCGGTGATATCGACTGGGGCGCTTATTTTGCGACGCTGCGCGAGGTCGGCTGGAAAGGCCCGGTGGTCGTTGAGGTTGAGGACAAGGATTACGAAGGCAGCTTGGCGGACCGGAAGCGGTCGCTGATCGAGTGCCGGCAATTCCTGCGCACCTGGATTCCCTGACCTCAAGCCGCGCCGACCCCGGCGCGGGGTTTGGAGGACCGCGGCGAGGTCGCCGCGGCTCCAGAAAACCTGCGGCTTACACCTTCCGATCCGAGGCCACGCTCTTGTCCCGGAAAAGGAGGGCGAAGAACACCAGCACGCCGACGGCGAAAGCGGAGGGGATCCACCAGAACGACTGCCATTGCGCGGCGGTGAGGGCGGGGGCGGAGCCGAGGAAGCCGTTGTAGACGCGCCCCGCGATCTGGGCGCCGATGAGCATGCCGACGCCGTAGGTCACAAGCACCAGCATACCCTGGGCCTGGCCGCGGACGGCCGGGGAGGATTTCTTGTCCACGTAGATCTGGCCGGTGACGAAGAAGAAGTCGTAGCAGATGCCGTGCAGCGCGATGCCGCCGATGACCATCCATTGCACCTGGTCGGGCGCGCCGAGGGCAAAGAGGGCGTAACGCACGACCCACGCCCCCATGCCGACAATCAGCATCCATTTCACGCCGAGCCGGGCGAAGAAGAAGGGCATCAGGAGCATGAAGCCGACCTCCGACATCTGCCCCAGTGTCTGCGTGGCGGCGATGTTGGTGACGCCGGCGGCGCCGAGGAAGAGCTGGGTGAAGTTGTAGTAGGCGGCCAGCGGGATGCAGATCAGGAACGAGCTGGCGAGAAACACGTAGAAAGGTCCGCTGCCCAGTTCGCGGAAGGCGTCGAGACCGAGGATGGAGCCGATCGAGACCCGGCGGCCCTTGGCGGAGGGCGGGGTGGCGGGCAGGAACAGACAGAAAAGGCCGAGGAGGATCGAGGCGATCCCAGCGGTGTAGAGCGGCGCGGCGGTGCGCTCGGCCGTGGTGCCCAGCACCCGGCTGAGCACGAGGGAGACACCCAGTCCGGCGACGATCCAGCCGAGCGTGCCGAACACCCGGATGCGCGGGAATTGTTTCTCCTGGTCCTCAATGTGATGGAAGGCGAGGGAGTTGCTGAGGCCGAGCGTCGGCATGTAGCAGAGGTTGTAGACCAGCAGGGCGAGGATGAACTCCACGGGGTTGCCGGCAAGCGACGGCGTGACCAGCAGCACCACGCCGCCGGCCAGGTGCAGGAACGATAGCACCTTCTCGGTGGCGAAGAACCGGTCGGCGACGAGCCCGAGGAAGAAGGGGGCGGCGATGGCCGCAATCGGGTTCACCGTGAAAGGCCAGTGCGTGAGGCTGCCCATGCCCTCGGCGGTCATGTAGACGGCGATTGAGGTGTACCAGGCCCCCCAGATGAAGAACTGGAGGAACATCATGACGCTGAGTTTCAGGTTGATCGCGCTTTTCATGGGGTGGGGCGGGGGTAGACTGATCGGGGTAGGAGCCGGCTGGCGTCCAATTCAAGCGGTAAACCGATCGCCTGCAAGCAGGCTCCCGCAGGGACTTTAAGAATGGGAATCAGGGCGGGGGAGGGCATGGCTGCTGTAGCCGGGGTCGCTGACCCCGGACCGGCCTCTGCGAGGCCGGCGGCAACCGGGCCTTCCTCTGTCATACGGGAGGAAATTCTGTTTGCGCCCCGGGGGGGCGGGCCGTTTGGTTGCACGTTACGCCCTATGCTTCGCACCCATCACTGCGCCCAACTCACCAAGACCAACCTCGGCGCGACCGTGTCGCTCGCCGGCTGGGTTGATTCCGTCCGCGACCACGGCGGCATCATCTTCGTCGACCTCCGCGACCGCGAGGGCATCACGCAGGTGAAGTTCGACTCCGCGCTCCGCGCCGAGGCCGCGCAGCTCAAGGCCGAGTCCGTCATCGGCATCACGGGCAAGGTCGAGTCCCGCCCCGAGGCGATGATGAACCGCGGCATCCCGACCGGCGAGATCGAGATCGATGCGACCGAGCTCACGGTGCACAATATTTCCGAGACGCCGCCGTTCCCGCTGACCGACGCGGGGGGCGACAAGGTCAACGAGGACCTGCGCCTCACGTACCGCTACCTGGATCTGCGCCGCCCGAAGATGCGCAAAAACCTCGCCGTGCGCCACCGCGCCGCGAAGTCGGTGCGGGATTACTTCGACACGCAGGGCTTCTACGAGGTCGAGACCCCGGCGCTCTTCAAGAGCACGCCCGAGGGCGCCCGCGAGTACCTCGTGCCGTCGCGCATCCACGCCGGCCAGTTCTACGCGCTCTCGCAGTCGCCGCAGCAATTCAAGCAGATCCTGATGGTCGCGGGCGTGGAGAAGTATTTCCAGCTCGCGCGCTGTTTCCGGGACGAGGACCTGCGCGCCGACCGCCAGATGGAGTTCACCCAGGTGGATCTTGAGGTGTCCTTCATCGACCGCGAAGGGGTGTATTCCCTGCTGGAGGGCATGCTGAAGAAAGTCTGGAAGGACGTGTTGAATCACGACCTCCCGACCCCGTTCCCGCGCCTGGCGTTCAAGGACGCCATGAACCGCTTCGGCGTCGACAAGCCCGACACCCGCTTCGGGATGGAGTTGGCCGACTTCAGCGACACGTTCAAGAGTTCCGGTTTCAAGGTGTTTGCCTCGACGGTGGCCGCCCACGGTTCGGTGAAGGCATTCAACGCCAAGGGCCTCGCCGACATCACGCAGGGTGAGATCGGCGCGCTCGAGGAGATTGCCAAATCCCTCGGCGCGAAGGGCCTCGCCTTCATCAAGGTCGAGAACGGCGAGTGGAAGTCGCCGATCGTGAAATTCTTCAGCGAGACCGAGAAGGCCGAGCTGACGAAGCGCCTGAACATCGAGAACGGCGACATCGTGTTTTTCGCCGCCGCCCCGTGGGAGCGTGCCTGCGCGATCCTCGGCCGCACCCGGCTCGAAGCCGCCCAGCTGCTCGTGAAGCGTGGCAAGATGACCCTGCGCGCCGACCAGTGGAATTTCCTCTGGGTCGTGGATTTCCCGCTCATGTCCTACGACGAGGAGAAGGGCAGCTACGCGGCCACGCACCACCCGTTCACCTCACCCGTGGCCGAGGACGTGCCGCTGCTGGACTCGGACCCGAAGGCGGTCCGCGGCCAGCACTACGACTGCGTGCTCAACGGCATGGAACTGGGCGGCGGTTCGATCCGCATCCACCAGCCCGCACTGCAGAAGAAGATTTTTGAGGACGTGCTCAAGATCCCGGCCGACGTCGTGGAGAGCCGTTTCGGTTACATGCTCAAGGCCTTCACCTATGGCGCGCCCCCGCACGGCGGCTTTGCCTTTGGCCTGGATCGCATGTGCGCCCTGCTCTGCGGCACCACGAGCATCCGGGATGTCATCGCCTTCCCTAAGACCCAGAAGGCGCAGGACCTCATGGCCCAGAGCCCGACGCCGGTCACGGCGAAGCAGCTCAAGGAACTGCACATCCAGACGGTGATCCCGCAACAGTAAGGTCGGCGAAGGACGAACCCGGCCTTCGGACGGGTTCTTTTGACGTGCGTACTGCAAACCCGTCCGGAGGCCGGGTTCCACCTGGGCCGGGCCCCAATGAATGCGGCACCTTCGATAGGGAATGCGAAAGATGTAAGCTTGCGCCGCCGGGTCACCCGGTGAGAATCAGGGCAAAACCCCTGACCCCATGAAACTCATCACCGCCATCATCAAGCCGTTCAAACTCGAAGCCGTCAAAGAAGCCCTCACGCAGGTGGGCGTGGAAGGCATGACCGTCACCGAGGTGAAGGGCTTCGGCCGCCAGAAGGGCCATACCGAGGTGTACCGCGGCAGTGAATATACCGTCGACTTCCTCCCGAAGATCAAACTCGAGATCGTCGTGGCCGACGATGTGAAGGACAAGGTCGTCGCCGCGATCGTGAACGGCGCCAAGACCGGCAAGATTGGCGACGGCAAGGTGTTCATCTCGCCTGTGGATGACGTCATCCGCATCCGCACCGACGAGCACGGCGACGCGGCCATCTGACCCGCAACCGCCTCCGTTTCATCCGACCGGCCCCGTCCCAACGGCGCCGGTTTTGTTTTGGCTGCGAGTGGCTGGCGGCAATCGGGCTTTCCTCGATCCGGCGGGATCGCGGCACCTTCATAGACCCGCGAGTCGACCGGTTCTTCATGCCGTCTCAGGGATGGCACAGTTGCGCCCGGATTGGTCAGGCTATGCATTTAGCAAATAATAGGTAATGAATGGATTATGGCTGATTCGGCGTGCCGCATGAAACCGCTTCATGTCGGCATAGGACGCAAATACGGGAATTCATGGCATCGGAGCTGCTAATAACGAAGCGATCATGAATCATCCAACGACACCCAAACGACTTCGCCTCCTGGCCTTGGTCGGCGCGATCTTCGCGTCTGCCTGGGCTTCCTCCGCGCTTGCCCAAGATGCGGCCCCCACCGAAGCCCCCCCGGCGGTGGACGGCGCCTTCGCCGCCTATGTGAACAACACGGACCCCGGTGCGGGCCTCGCCGGCGTGGCTGGTCCTGGTCACAACGGTTTCATGATGATCTGCGCCGCCTTGGTGTTGTTCATGACCCTGCCCGGCCTGGCTCTCTTCTACGGTGGTTTGGTCCGTAAGAAGAACGTCCTCTCCGTGCTCGCGCAGTGTCTGGGTATCACCGGCCTGGTGACCATCCTGTGGTGGGCCTTCGGTTACAGCCTGGTGTTCGGCACCAGCTTCGGCAGCCCCTACCTGGGCGGTACCGAGTTCCTCTTACTCAAGGGCGTGACCTCGGCTCCCAACACCAACTACGCGTACTGGATCTCCCAGAATGTGTTTGCGATGTACCAGCTCATGTTCGCCATCATCACGCCGGCGCTGATCGTGGGCGCTATCGCCGAGCGCATGAAGTTCTCGGCCGTCATCCTGTTTGTGACGCTGTGGATGCTCGTCGTTTACTTCCCCCTCGCCCACATGGTCTGGGGCGCCACCGGCCTGATGAACGGCGTGTGGAACGCTGATGCCGCCATCCCGGCCATCGATTTCGCCGGCGGCACCGTGGTGCACATGAGCTCGGGCTGGTCTGCCCTGGTGCTCTGCCTCATCCTCGGGCCCCGCCTGGGCTTCGGGAAGGAAAAGATGGCCCCGCACTCCATGGTCTTGTGCATGGTCGGTACCGGCATGCTCTACGTTGGCTGGTACGGCTTCAACGCCGGCTCGGCCCTCGCGGCTGATGGCGTCGCCGCCAACGCCTTCATGACCACCACGCTGGCCGCCGCTGTCGCCGGCTTCGTGTGGGGTGCGCTGGAGAAGATCACCCGCGGCCACGCCTCCGTGCTGGGCTTCTGCTCGGGCATCGTGGCCGGCCTGGTCGTGATCACGCCCGCCACGGGCTTCGTGGACGCGACCGGCTCGATCATCATCGGCGTCCTCGCCGGCATCGTGCCCTTCCTCGCCTGCACCAAGCTGAAGGCGCTCTTCAAGTACGATGATGCGCTGGACACCTTCGGGGTGCACGCGGTCGGTGGCACCCTCGGGGCGCTGCTCACCGGGTTTCTCGCCACCGCCGAGGTGAACTCCAACCTGGTCTCCGACGGCTACGCCAAGAAGAACGGCCTGGCGGCCTTGGTGACCGACGGCGGGCTGTGGGTGGCGCAATTGAAGGCCATCGGCATCACGCTGGTGCTCTCCATCGTGGCGACCGTCGTGATCGCCTACATCGTCAAGGCGGTTCTGGGCCTGCGGCCTACCGCGGAGGCCGAACAGCAGGGCCTGGACATCACCGATCACAGCGAGGAAGGCTACATCCTCTAACCTCAACTTCTCACTTACATGAAACTCATCATCGCCATCATCAAGCCGTTCAAGCTGGACGAGGTCAAAGAAGCGCTGGCCAAAGCCGGCGTGGAAGGCCTTACCGTCACCGAGGTCAAGGGCTTTGGCCGCCAGAAGGGCCACACCGAGATCTACCGCGGCAGCGAATACACCGTGGACTTCCTGCCCAAGGTGAAGCTCGAGATCGCCGTCAGCGACGAGCTCCTGCAGCCGGCCATCGCGGCCATCTCCGGCGCCGCCAAGACCGGCAAGATCGGCGACGGCAAGATCTTCGTCCTGCCGCTCGAGGACGTCGTGCGCATCCGCACCGACGAGCACGGTTCCGCAGCCGTCTAGGCCCATTCGGCCCCGCTCTCCGGCCGGCCGCCTTCGGGCGGCCGGCTTTTTGCTTTTCTTGTCGGGCGTGAACGTCTCATGTCTTTCCTCCATGGCTGAACTCCTCCCGATCAAGATTCTCGATGCCCACGCCGGCGGCGCTCCCACGCGGCTGGTGCTGGCGGGCGGTCCCGACCTCGGCGCCGGTCCCCTGGCGGACCGGGTGAAGGTATTTCAGGCGCGCCACGATGCCTACCGTCGCGCCATCGTCGGCGAGCCGCGCGGTTCGCAGGCCCTGGTCGGCGCGCTCCTGGTCGAGCCGCACGACAAGTCCTGCCAGTTTGGCGTCATTTTCTTCAACCACGCCGGCCTCCTCGGCCTGTGCGGCCAGGGGATCATCGGCACCGTCGTGGCGCTGGCGCATCTCGGCCGGATCCAGCCCGGTCCCGTGAAACTCGACACCCCGGCCGGGCCGGTCTCCGCGCAGCTCGGGGCGGGCGGCGAGGTCACGTTCGAGAGCGTGCCGGCCTACCGCCGGGAGAAGGAGCTGCCCCTCTACCTGCCCGGCGTGGGCGATGTGAACGTGGACCTGGCCTTCGGCGGCAACTGGTTTTGCGTGATTGAGCAGCACGACCAGCGGCTCGCGCTGGACAATCTGCAGCAGCTGACGGATTACTGCGCGCGCATCCGCCAGGCGGTGAGCGATTCCGGTTTTCCCGAGGTGGATCATGTCGCGCTCTTCGGTCCCGGCACGCAGCCCGGCGTGAACAGCCGCAATTTTGTCCTGGGGCCCGGCTCGGCCTACGACCGCTCGCCCAGCGGCACGGGCACCAGCGCCCGGCTGGCGTGTCTCGCGGCCGACGGGCAGGTCGCGGCGGGCACGGAGTGGGTGCAGGAGGGCATCCTGGGCAGCGTCATCCGCGCGAAGTACCGGAAACAGGGCGACAAAATCATCCCCAGCATCACGGGCACGGCCTACGTGATTGGCGAGGGGACGCTCCTCGTTGATCCGGCCGATCCGTTTGCGTGGGGGATGGCATGAAGAGTCTGCCCTTCAGGCCGGCACTACGGGGAGGCATTCGGCCTCGCTGACCATGCGCCGGTCCAAATCCGTCATCATCTGCGGCGGCGGCATCGTGGGCCTATGCACGGCCTATTACCTCGCGCGGGACGGGCATGCGGTGACGGTGATCGAGCGCCGGTCGCAGGCCGACCATGACCACTGTGCCCTCGGCAGCGCGGGCTATGTGTCGCCCAGCCATGTCATTCCCCTGGCGGCGCCAGGCATGGTATGGAAGGGGCTGAAATGGATGCTGAATTCCCGCAGCCCGTTCTACATCCAGCCGCGGCTCGACACCGAGCTCATGCGGTGGGCCTGGCTGTTCTGGCGCGCCAGCAACCGCCGCCAGGTCGAGCGGGCGGCGCCGCTATTGCGCGACCTTTGCCTGGAGAGCCGCACGCTGTACGAGGAACTGGACGAAATCACGGGCCACCGCTCGGAGTTCCGGAAGGACGGCTTGCTGAATGTGTGTCGCACCCAGCAAAGCCTCGACGACGAGGCCAACGGCCTGGCGCGGGTGGCCAACGAGCTCGGGGTGGAGGCGCGCGTGCTGGACGCCGCGCAGACCTCCGCGCTTGGCCTCGGAGTGAAGCTCGCCGTTGCCGGCTCGGTTTATTTCCCGATCGATGCCCACCTCACGCCAGCCCGGTTTGGCGCGGCTTTGACCCCGCTCTTGCAGGAGATGGGGGTGCGTTTCCAGTGGAGCACGACGATCTACGGCTGGCGCACGCTGGAGCGGCGGCTGGCCGCCGTGCAGACTACGGCGGGCGACCTGGTCGCCGATGAATTCGTGTTGGCGGGCGGATCGTGGTCCTCGGGAATGCTCGGCGGGCTCGACCTGCGCCTCCCGATGCAGGCGGGCAAGGGGTACAGCCTCACGCTGCCGAACCCACGCTTCCGGATCACCAAGCCCTTTATCCTGAAGGAACGCCGCGTGGCGGTCACGCCGATGGGGGACACCCTGCGGTTCGGCGGCACGATGGAGATCGCCGGGCATGACGACCGGGTGCGGCCGGAGCGCATCGAGCAGATCGTGGCCGGGGTCACTGCGTACATGCCGGAATTCACCCCGGCGGACTTTGCCGGCCTCCGGCCCTGGTTTGGCTACCGGCCGGTCTCGCCGGACGGCTTGCCTTATCTCGGCCGTTTCGGGCGCTGGACCAACCTGACGGCGGCCTGCGGCCACGCCATGTTGGGGGTCACGCTGGCCCCGGTGACCGGGCGGCTGGTCGCCGAGGTCATTAGGGAGCGCAAACCTTCGATCAATCTGACTTTGCTTAATCCGGATCGCTTCGCCTAACTCCGCGGCTTTACCCCTATGAAACCAGACGGCGGCTCCCTCATCGGCTTCGGTTCCAGTGGCGCCATGGGCGCTTCCTTCAAGGCTTTCGACCCGGCGAAAGGCACGCCGATCGAGCCCTCCTTCCTGTCGGCGAGCGCCGCCGACGTGGCCCGCGCTGCTGAACTGGCGGCGGCCGCCGCCCCCGCGTTGGCGCGCCTGTCGGGCGCGGCCCGGGGCAAATTCCTGCGCGCCATCGCGGCCAACCTGGAGACCAAGGTCGATGACCTCGTGGCGCGCGCCATGCAGGAGACGGCGTTGGCCGAGACCCGGTTGCGGGGTGAGGTCGCCCGCACCGCCGGCCAGTTGCGGCTCTACGCCGAAAGTGCCGAACGCGGCGACTGGCTCGATGCCCGCATCGAGACCGCGCTGCCCGAGCGCAAGCCGCTGCCCAAGCCCGATCACCGGTCGATGATGCGTCCGCTCGGCCCGGTCGTGGTGTTCGGCTCCAGTAATTTTCCCTTCGCCTATTCGGTGGCGGGCGGGGACACCGCCTCCGCCTTGGCCACGGGGTGCCCGGTCATCGTCAAGGCGCACCCAGCGCACCCCGGCACCAGCGAACTGACCGGCCGCCTGATCCTGCACGCCGTGCGGGACTGCGGGTTGCCCGAGGGCACGTTTTCCCTGCTGTTCGACGCGGGCTTCGAGGTCGGCCAGGCGCTCGTGCAGCACCCGCTCATCAAGGCGGCCGGTTTCACCGGTTCGGTGAAGGGCGGCCGCGCCCTCACGGATCTCGGCGCGGCGCGGCCCGAGCCGATTCCGGTCTATGCCGAGATGGGGAGCGTGAACCCGGTTTTCATCCTGCCCGGCGCCATCGGCGAACGCGCGGCGGGGATGGTCGAGGGCCTTTACGCCTCGGCGATGTTGGGCGTCGGCCAGTTTTGCACCAATCCGGGATTGATCGTCCTGCAGCGCACGCCGGCGGCGGAGCAATTTGTGAAGGATCTGGCGGCGCGCCTCGCCGCGACCCTGGAGGGCGTGATGCTCACGCCGGGCATCAGGAAGAGCTTTGTGGCCCACACGACCGCCCGCGCGCAGCAGCCCGGGGTCAAGGTTCTCGCCCAGGGCAATGCGACCTCGCTGTGCAGCGCGGCCCCCGTGTGGTTCGAGACCGAGGCGATGGTCCATATGGGCAATCCCTCGCTCGCGGCCGAGATTTTCGGGCCGAGTTCGCTGGTGGTCTGGTGTAAGGATCGCGCCGAGATGCTGGCGGTGGCGACGCACCTCGAGGGTTCGCTGACGGCCACCGTGCACGTGGGAACCGAGGAGGCGAAGGACCAGAATGACTTGATCGAAATTCTCGCCACCAAGGCCGGCCGGATTGTGTTTAACGCCTATCCCACCGGGGTGGAAGTCAGCCATGCCATGGTGCACGGCGGGCCTTACCCGGCGACCAGTGACGGCGGGCGCACCACGTCGGTTGGCACGCGTGCGCTGGGCCGCTGGGCGCGGCCGGTCTGCTACCAGGGCTTCGCCGACGGCTTGCTGCCGGCCGAACTGCAGAACGCCAACCCCTTGGGGGTCTGGCGGCTCGTGAACGGCGAACTGACGAAGGCGCCGGTGGGCTGAGGGTTCCACCCGGACTGCACGGCAACCTCGCCGTGACATTCCGCGCGCGGCCGTTAGACTGGTCGCCATGTTACCTACCCCTTCCTTCATCACCGCCAACCTTGTCGCACGCCCGCTGGGCTATCGGATGGACCAGGGGTGGGGCCAGGGTGACAAGGCGTCGAACGACTGGTTCGCGCCGCTCGACACCTTTGAGGCGCGGTTTGACGCCATGCTCGGCGAGATCAAGGCGCTGGGCTTCACGTCCATCGACCTGTGGTGCGCGCACCTGCACTGGCGCTGGGCGACGCTCCAGCATGTGGAGACGGCCAAGGCCCTGCTCGGCAAACACGGGTTGGCGGTGCGCAGTTACCCGGCGTGGGTGATGGGCGGCGCGGCGGATCTGGAGGGCGCGTGCCGGCTGTGCGTGGCGCTGGATATTCCGTATTTCGTGGGCCACTGCGAGCTGTTCCATGCCGACCGCGCCGCCGCCGTGGCGATCCTGCGGGAGCACGGCGTGGGCTACGCCATCGAGAACCACCCGGAAAAAACCTCGGCCGAGCTGCTCGCGCGGCTCGGTGCCGGGGACGAAGACGTCGTCGGCATCGCGCTCGACACCGGCTGGTGTGGCACGGCGGGCTGGGATGCGCTGGCGGCGCTCAAGGATCTCGGCTCCCGGATGTTTGCCATCCACCTCAAGGATGTGAAACCGCGGCGCGCGGAGAAGACCGGGCTGGAATTTGCAGACATGGGCCATGAGACGTGCCGGTTGGGCGATGGCATCGTGCCGATACGGGCCATCGTGGAGCACCTGCGCGCGACCGGCTTCCGGGGCTCCATCGGCATCGAGCACGAGCCGGAGACCTTCGACCCGCGCGAGGACGCGCGGGAAAGCCGGGAACGCGTCGAGCAGTGGTGGGATGCGGTCACACCGAGGAACCTGGCCGAGCCGCTGCGCATCGTCGTGGTGGGCTGCGGCAACATCGCCGGCCAATACGGCGAGGCTCTGGGGCGTTGTCCGGAAATCAAGATCCTCGGCGCGCAGGACCTGGATCCGGCGCGCGCGCGGGACTGGGTCGCCAAGCACGGCGGCAAGGCTTACGCCACCCTCGACGAGGTGCTGGCGGACGCGGCGGTCGAGGCCGTCGTGAATCTCACCATCCAGCAGGCGCACGTCGAGGTCGTCACGAAGTGCCTGGAGGCGGGCAAACACGTTCACTCCGAGAAACCCCTCGCGCCGTCGTACGCCGAGGCGAAGAAACTTGTCGCCCTGGCCGAGGCCAAGGGCCTGCGCCTGAGCTGTGCGCCGGTCACCTGGCTCGGTGAGGCGCAGCAGTCGGCGTGGAAGCTGATCCGCGACGGCCGCATCGGCACGCCGCGCGTGGCCTACGCGACCGTGGACTGGGGGCGGATCGAAAGCTGGCATCCGAATCCGGCGCCGTTCTACGCGGCGGGACCGGTGTTTGATGTCGCGGTCTATCCTTTGTCCCTGCTCACCGCCTGGTTCGGCCCGGTGGCCAAGGTGACGGCGGGCGGGGGCGTGTTGCTGCCGGACCGTCGGACCAAGGACGGGAAACCGTTCACGATCACGACGGAGGACTGGGCGGCGGCGGTGCTGGAGTTCGCCGGCGGCCTGCAGGTGCGGTTGACGGCGAATTTCTACGTGATGAACGCGACGCAATGGCAGGCCACGCTCGATTTCCATGGCGATGCCGGTTCGATCAACACGGAGTGGTTTGCCGCCACGGCGCCGGTGCGGGTGTGCGCCAACGGAGGCAGTTACCGGCGCGTGCCGCCCGTGCGGGAATCCGCTGGCACCGGCCGGTGGTATGTCGACTGGGCGGCCGGCGTGGTCGGATTGTGGCGCGGCCTGCGCACCGGCGCAGCGCACCCGACCGGGGGCGCGCACGCGGCCCATGTCGTTGAAGTCATGGAGTCGGTTCACTCCGCGCTGCGCACGGGCCAGGCGGTTCGACTTACGAGCACGTTCCCTGCGCCCCCGCCGCAGGACTGGGCGCGGTGAGGCTGGGTCCGGCGTTCCGCGCGAATTTTACCCACGGACGCCTGCAGTGATTATCATGGGTTGCTCCGCTGGGCTCGCGGACTAGCCTGTCGTCATGTCCGCATCCGTTTCCAAGAAAATCGTCATCACCGGGGTGACCCGCGGCCTCGGTCGGGCCTTGGCGGAGTGGTTCATCGCCCACGGGCACACCGTCATCGGGTGCGCGCGCAGCGCGGAGATTTTAAACCTGCGGTTCACGCATCCGGCGCCGCATGATTTTGCCGCGGTGGATGTCACCGAGGAGAACAAGGTCGCGCTCTGGTCCGAGAAGGTGCTGGCGGTGCATGGCGCGCCGGACCTGCTGATCAACAACGCCGCGGTGGTGAACACCCCGGCGCCCCTCTGGCAGGTGCCGGCGGGCGAATTCAACCGCCTCGTCGACGTGAACCTCAAGGGCGTGGCCTGTGTGATCCGTCACTTCGTGCCGGCGATGGTGGCGCGGGGCTCGGGCGTGATCGTGAACCTGAGTTCCGGCTGGGGCCGGAGCACCTCGCCCGAGGTCGCGCCGTACTGCGCCTCCAAGTATGCGATCGAGGGCCTCACGCTGGCCCTCGCGCAGGAACTGCCGGCGGGCCTGGCCGCGGTGCCGCTGAATCCCGGGGTCATCGACACCGACATGCTGCGCCAGTGCTGGGCTGACGGGGCGGCCGCCTATCCCAAGGCGGATGCCTGGGCCACACGGGCCGCGCCGTACATCCTGCAGTTCGGAAGGAAGGACAACGGACGCTCATTAAGCGTGGCGGAATTCGAGGGGTGAGCGGCTGGCGCGGTTTTGGCGCGCGCGAACAACCCGTCCGGAGGCCGGGTTCCACCTTGGGCCGAGGGCGGGCCCGGGCAAAAAAATGCCCGGCACGAGGGCCGGGCAGGGAGGGTTGAGACGGGAGGCAGCTCAGGATTTGAATTCCTTGCGGATCCAATCGTCGAGCAGGGC
This sequence comes from Lacunisphaera limnophila, assembly GCF_001746835.1. NCBI lineage: Bacteria > Pseudomonadati > Verrucomicrobiota > Opitutia > Opitutales > Opitutaceae > Lacunisphaera > Lacunisphaera limnophila. The sequence continues at coordinate 2,981,430 of NZ_CP016094.1, forward strand.
TTTGTCGTAGTAGAGCGGTTCGCCCCGGCCGATGGGGTTGATGTTGCTCATGAAGTTCATGTCGCTGAGACGGCGCTCGCCCTCGCTGATGACCTTGCCCGTCTCATCGAGCAGGCGGAAGGAGAGCTTCATGCGCGGGAGGTAGATTTCCTTGATGATGCGGACATCCTGGCTCTTGGCTGGGGTGGGCAGGTAGTCGCCGGCGAGGTCGATGTCGGTGAAGGTCACCTCGAGCTTCTGCCCGGGGGCGAGCTGCTTCGCGGCGAGCTTTTCGACATGGCGGCGCAGTTCCTTGAGGTAATACTCATCAGTGCCGCTGCCGAGCGACGTCCGCACATCGGTGAACTTGTCGGACTCATGGAAGTTCACGGTGACGTTGGCCGATTTTTCCTCGGCGGAGGCCATGACCGCACCCACAGTCAGGGCCACGGTGAACAGGAGGGAGGTTTTGGTTAGGGTTTTCATGGTCCCCCCACTGACAGGATTCAGGGAAAAAAGTGCCATCCGGGACGCGAGTTTTTTCTCAGGTCAGGCCCGTACTTTTGAGTCGAGCCAGAGCGTCACGGGGCCGTCATTGACCGAGGCTACCTGCATCAACGCGCCGAATTCGCCGGTCTGCACGCCGTGGCCGTCCGGGCGGCCGAGGGCCGCCGCCAGCTGGAGGATCAGGCCCTCGTACAATGGACGCGCCAGCTCGGGCCGGGCCGCGGCGTGGAATGACGGGCGGGTGCCCTTGGCCAAGCTGGCGTGCAGGGTGAACTGGCTGACCAGGAGGATGAGGGGCCGGAGGGCGGAGGACGATGCGGGGGTCTCCGCGGCGGCCAGGTCGAGGAGGGAGAGGTTCATCTTGCCGTCGGCATCGTCAAAGATCCGCAGCTTCACCAGCTTCTCGGCGAGCCATTGGCCATCGGCCGCGGTGTCGGCGGCCTCGATGCCGACCAGGACCAGCAGGCCGCGCTCAATCTGCCCGGTGACCCGCTCGCTGACGGTCACGCGGGCGGAGCTGACGCGCTGGATCACCACTCGCATGGCTCGGGGAAGGAACGATGATCAAGTAAGAGGAAGGGGCCCGATAGTCGGTCTGCCGATTACTTGACCCGTGTTCCTTGTTACCTGCCGACGCTCAGATCATCGGCAGGTGCGGCTCGATGTCGGCGTCGTAGTCGATGCCGGGGAGGCCGAAGCCGAACATCTTGAGGAACTCCGTGCGGTAGCCGGTGATGTCGGTCAGCTCGACGAGGTTTTCCGTGGTGACGTGGGGCCAGATGGCCGAGATGGCGTCCTGGATCGCGGGGCGCATCTCCCAGTCGTCGACGCGCACGCGGCCCTCGCTGTCGAAGGTGGGCTGCTGGCCGTTGAAGAGCTGGGTGGCGAAGAGGCGCTGGATCTGCTCGATACAGCCCTCGTGGGTGCCGGCGGCCTTCATGACCTTGTAGAGAATCGAAATGTACAGCGGCACGACCGGGATGGCCGAGCTGGCTTGGGTGACAAGCGCCTTGTTCACGGAGATGAAGGCGCGGCCGCCGACGGTGGCCTGAAGCTTGGCGTGGATCGCCTTGGCGGCGCGCTCGAGGTCGATCTTGGCGCGGCCGATGGTGCCGTCCTTGTAAATCGGCCAGGTGTGGATGGGCCCGATGTACGAATAGGAGATCGCGGTGGCGCCGGGGGCGAGGAGCTTGGCCTCGCTCAGGGCGTCCATCCACATTTCCCAATCCTCGCCACCCATGACGGCCAGGGTGTCGGCGATGCCGGCCTCATCCGCGGGCTGGATGGTGACCTCGCTGACGATGCCCTTGTCGGTGTCGACGGTCTTGTTGGTGTAGGCGGTGCCGATCGGCTGGAGGGTGGACTTGTGCACGGCGCCGGTGCGCGGGTGCTGGCGGCGGGGGGAGGCGAGGGAGTAGACGACGAGGTCAACCTGGCCGAGGTCACGCGCGATGATCGCGAGGGCCTGTTTCTTGATATCGTCGGAGAACGCGTCGCCGTTGATATTCTGGGCGTAAAGACCCGCCGCGCGGGCGGCTTGGGTGAAGGCGATGCTGTTGTACCAGCCCGGGGTGGCGGGGCGGCCTTCCTCGGAAGGACGCTCGTAGAAGATGCCCAGGGTGGCTGCGCCGGAGCCGAAGGCGGCGGTGATGCGGGACGACAGGCCGAAGCCGGTGGAGGCGCCGATGACGAGGACCTTGCGGGGGCCATCCTTGATCGGGCCCTTGGCCTTGACGTAGTCGATCTGCTGCTGGATGTGGGCCGCGCAACCGGCGGGGTGGGCGGTGACGCAGACGAAGCCGCGGACCTTCGGTTTGATGATCATTGGCCGCGAATTCTTACGGCCGCCGGGGGTCTGACAAGTGCCAAGTTACCGTGGGGAAACGGGTCCCGCCAGGGGGCCAAGGCCCCCGGTCGGGTTCAGATGCTGGGCAGCTTGCCCAGCAGGACAATCGGGCCCTCGGCCTTGGGGACGCCGCCCTTCTTCTCCAAGCTGATGGCGAAAGCGGTGGCCTTGGTCACGGGCTGATCAGGCCGGAAGGCGAGGACGACCCGTCCGTCGGCCGCGACGTGGAAGACGCCGCCATTGACCGGATTCTGGTAGGCCGGGTCGACGACCCAGATCTGATAATCCTGCGAATCGGCGATGACCGGAAGCTTTTCGAAGGTGAGGAGGCCGGCCTGCTGCTCGGGATCCCAGACCGCGATGGCCTGGGCCTCGGCGGTGTTGCCGGCGAGCGAGGCGAGGGCGGAGACCTTGAGGCGGGCGAGATCCTCGGAGCGGCGCAGGCGTGAGCCGAGGTCGTTGATCATGGTCTCGGCCAGGAGGGAGCGCTCGGCCAGCTGGTTCTGCGCGGTCTCGTAGGCGACCTGGGCTAGGCGCTGTTGCGTGAGCAACGCGTCGTTGGCGGAGCGCAGGGCCAGGTTTTGCGAAACAAGCCAGGCGGTGGAGATCGTGAGCAGGGCGGCGGCGGCCCAAGGTATGAGGCGCAGCAGCGGGAAGGGCGTGACCGGGGCCAGGGGCGTCGGCGGGCTGGCGGTGCGGCCGGGACCCGTGCAGGCGGCGAGGATGCGGGCCTTGAGCTCGGGCGGCGGAGTCCGCGCCGGGGCGGCGAGCGCGAGATAGGTGGCGGAGTTCTCCAGGGAGCGCGCGAGCGCCTCGACCTGGGGATCCGCGGAACGCTCGGCCCGGAACGCCAGGCGCTCCGGCTCCTCGAGCAGGCCGAGGGCGCGCAGGGCGGCGAGTTCTTCGTGGCGTTCGGTGATCATAACCGGGCGGGAAGGCGGTCCTTCAGCTTGAGCAGGCCGCGGCGGATGCGGGCCTTGATGGTGCCGAGGGGTTCGTTGAGGCGGGCGGCGATTTCCTGCTGGGTAAGGCCGCCGAAGAAGGCCAGCTCGATGGCCTGCTTCTGGTCCGGGGCGATCTCGGCCAGGGCGGCGCGCACGGCGGTGGCTTTTTCCTGCAGCCAGAGCGTTCCGGCCGAATCGGCGTCGCCGCCCGGGGCGGTGGGCTGGAGGTCGGGCGCGGCTTGGGCGAGCAGTTCGCTGCGCCGCTGGCGCATGCGAATGCGGTCGATCGCCCGGTTGCGGACCAGGGTGGCGGCCCAGGAGAAAACACTCCCGCGGCCCGCATCGTAGCTGCCGGCGGTGCGCCAGAGCTGGAGGAAAATGTCCTGCGTCAGGTCCTGCGCCTCCCCCGCGTCACCCAGCATGCGGTAGGCGAGGGAATAGAGGGGACCGGACAACTGGTCGTAAAGGGAACCCATCGCGGCCTTGTCACCCTGGGCCATGGCGGCGACCAGGCGGGCCTGTTCGCGGCTGCGGTCCTCTCCGGCGGGGTCGTTGGGCTGGTTCTGGCTCATGCGACGCGGGCGCGGGGTTTCCGCCCGGTTTTTTTCAAACCCGAGGAAGCCAAGCGGAGGGACACTGCAGAGGAGCATTGCATGGTTTACGCGTGGGGCGGACGGATGGATGCCAAGCTCATGAAATCACCGGACTTGGCAATCCCAATGGCGGCGCTCAGAGCACGGCGAGACCGATCAGCCCGAGCACCACGAGGAGGGTGAGCACGGCGAGCATGAAGCGTTCCTGCTTGGTGACGGCAAAGGGCATGGCTCACAATCCGACTTGATCGAGGTTGGTCAGGATCTCGCGCAGGAGCGGCTCGTCGGCGAGCTCGGACCAGGGGCGGTTGCTGGAGATGCGGACGAAGTACTGGCTGCCTTGGCGGCTGAAACCGTATTTGAGCGCGATCTGCAGGAGGGCGGACAGCGAGTACGGATCACGGTAGTCGATCACGCGGCCGTCAAACAGATGCCAGAACCAGACATGCTGGGTGCTGCCGCGGTCGGTTTTGAAGAGGCGGTATTCCGCCGGGGAGAGCTGCATGCCGGGCTGGGTGATGACCTGCCGGCGGTCCGAGCCGGCGGTGATGCTGGACCAGCCGGCCCCCGGCCAGCAGGCGTCGGGGGTGTGGGAAGCCACCTGGCTCACGGAGGTCTGGCCGGCGGGCCAGTAGGCGACATACACGGTCAGCTGGGTATTCCCCCCGCTTTCGGTGGTGCGGAGGTAGGTGCGTTCCGAGAGATAGTCGGTCCGGAGGATGTCGGAAAACCGGTAGAGATCGTCGGGAGTCACCACTTGCCAGCCGGCGGCCTCGGCCGGGAGCAGGCGGGCGAAAGGGACGGATTCCGGGACCTGGATGGTCGTGATGGACCGGGAATTGAGGTAGAAGAAACCGCCCAAACCGAGCACCAGGGCGGCGCCGGTCCAGAACACCCGCAGGGCACCGAGCGGGAGGGTGATGGGGCGGTCGGCTGGTGGGGTCTCCGGTGGGTCGCGACTTTCCAACAGGACGGCGAGCCCGGCCAGAATGGCCGCGGTGACCCCGAGGATCGCGAAGCCGGTGGCATCATGCCAGGTGCCGCTGATGTCGGTGCCGTGGTTGGCCAAGAGGGTGAGGGTGAGCGAGCGCAGCAGGTTCATGCCCAGGGCCAGCGCGGGCGCCGCGATGATCAGGAGCAGGCGCCGGGCGGGCCGCCGCACCTGCCAGGCGGCGAAGAAGAATCCGGCGTAGATGCAGGAAATGAGGCTGCGCACGCCACTGCAGGCCTCCTCGACGCCCACGGTGGTGCGGGCGAGTTCGATGATGTTGCCATGTTGCCGGGCGGGGATGCCGAGGATCTGCAGGGCATCCATCACGGCGCCCGTCACCCAGCTTTGCAGGGAGAAGGTCAGGCGCGCGTAGGTGCCGTCGGGGATCGGGGCGACCATCGGCCACAGCAGCAGGGCGGTGACGCTGATCCAGTTGAGCGGCAGCAGACGCACGCGTTCGTCGGCCAGCACCAACAGTCCCGCCCCCAGCAAGGCGGACAGGGCGGCGGCGAGCAGGAAAAGCACAACCGCGTGATTCCACGCCAAGGTGGCGGCGAAGAGCCCGGCGAGGCCCACCAGTGCCAGCCCGGCCGTGACGGTGAGGGTGAGCAGGCCGAGCGCCCAGGGGCGGGCGGGCAGCCAGCGCCAAGGGCCCTGTTTCCGGCTTTCCCACAGGAGCAGCAGGAAGATCAACGGGGCAAAAAAACCGTGGGAGAGATCCGGGTTCCGGCTCCACTCCGGCCACAGATGGAGGCTGTAGGCGATGACGCTGGCGCCGAGTGCGGCCAGCATGACCAAGATGCCCGCGGGCAACCGGACGCGGGCGGCCGGGGGGGCGGGAAGGGCGGCCGAAGTCATGGCTTGCGGGCCGGGGCGGTCGGGCGGTCGAGCACCACGTAGATGACCTCCACCGGCAGCGGCACGAGCGGGAGCAGTTGGGAGAGCTGCTGCTGGCCGGCACCCTGCAGCAGCAGGTCGCCGACCGCCCTCACCGCTTTGGCGTTCGCGGCAGTGAAGCGGGTGATCGTCCCGGCCAGTTCTTCGGCGCGGGCTGTGTCCTTGCACGCGATCGCCGCGAGGTACGTCGCGTGGTAGAGGGGCAGGGTGTCACTGCTCAAGGGCGGGCCGTGCCGCTGGAAGCGCTCGGCGTAGCGGGTGAAGGCCGCGGCGTCGGGTGAGCGGATGAACCACGCACAAAACTGAGCCGCCAGCCGCGGCGTCATGGGGTAACTCAGCAGGTTGTCGTATTCCGGCCCCATCAAGGAGGTCCATTTCTGGGCCTCGAAGAGGCGCAGGCGGAGGAAGGCGGCTTCCTCGAGCGGGAGGCGGGAACCATAGGCATTGATCAGGTCGCTCGCCGCCTCAAAGCGGCCGAGGTCCATCAGCGTCTCCGCCTGGTAGTAAGGCAGGTAGGGGCTGCCGGGCCGGCCGTGGACGCGGGTCAGGAGCGGCAGGGCCTGGTCGGGGTGGCGCTGGAGCAGGAGCAGTTCGATGCGGGCGAGTTCGAGGCACCACTCCGGCAGATCCGTGTGGTGATTGAGGAGGGTCTCGAGCGCGGACTGGTCGCGGGTCTGGCGGGCGGAGAAGAGCAGGGTGTGGAGCCAGGCCTCGCGGCGGCCGGAATCCTCGCTGAGCATCGCAGTGGCCAGGGGCTTGATCTGGGGGTAGTCGCCCCGCGCGAGCAGCGCGCGGATCCAGATCTGCGCGGTGGCCGGTCGCTGCTCGGGCACCTCATGCATCAGCCGGGCGTAGATGTGCTCGGCCACATAAGGCTGGCCGGCGATCTGGCTGAGGGTGGCGAGGGTGAGGGCGGCGGGGTAGTTCTGCGGGTTGATCTCGCAGACCAGCTGCAGGGCGAGGATCGCCTCGGCATAATCCCCCTTGGCCAGGGCCTGTTGGGCCCGGGTCGCATAAAGCTTTTCCTGGGAACCGCGCAGTTCGGACCAGAGCGGCGGCCAGACCACGGTCAGGTAGCTGGTATCATAGCTGGCGGTGCGGAGGAAGGCGAAGACCGCCAAGGTGGCGGCGAGATAAAGGCTGAGAAAGGCAGCCCCGCCGTAGAGGGCGGCGCGGCCCCAGAACGGCCGGACGCGCTCGGCATCGACGCCGCAGCGCCAGCCTTCCTTGGTCTCCGTGAGCAGCGGGCAGACGCGGCGGAACCGCGCGGGCTGGCGCCAGTGGGTCACCGCGTTGCAGCGCGAGTCGAGGGCGTGGCCGGAATCGCTGAAGACCTGGCAGGGACAGCTGTCGCGGGTGGGGCCCTTCAGGCGGAACCAGGTCTTGCGGGCGTTCCAGTAAAGGAGCGCCCACCAGAACATAATGAAATCTGCGATCCAGCCGGTCACGCGGGCAAACTAGGGCGTCGGGTCCCGCCCGCAACGCGCAATTCGCCGGCTCCGGTCCTTTGACGGGGCCGGTTTTCTGGCTAGGATTCGCTGTTCCACGCCATGAAATCGTTCACCTCACTCCTCTTCGCCGGGGCCACTGCGGTGGTCCTCGGCTTGGCCGCCCAGGCGGCGCCCGCGGTCGGGCAACCGGCTCCGGATTTCACCCTCACTGATGTCAACGGCCAGACCCACGCGCTGTCGGCCTACCGCGGCAAGACCGTGGTCCTCGAATGGGTCAACCCGGAGTGTCCGATCGTGCAGAAACACTACGACCGGAGCGGCAACCTCCCCGCCACCCAGTCAGCGGTGGTGGCGGAGGGGGCGGTATGGTTCGCGATCAATTCCGGCCATGAAGGCGCGCAGGGTGATTTCGAGGCGGAGGAAGTGGTGGCCTGGAGCCGCAAAAACAACGCCGCCTTCACGGCCTACCTCCGTGACCGGACCGGCGAGGTGGGCAAACGCTACGACGCCCGCCACACACCCACGCTGTTCATCATCGATCCCGCTGGGACGCTCGTCTACGCCGGCGCCATCGACAGCATCAGCTCGGGCAACCCGGCGGACATCAAGCGGGCGACCAATTACGTGCAGGCCGCCTTCGCCGACCTCAAGGCCGGCAAGCCGGTCGCCACCCCGGTCACGCGTGCCTACGGGTGCGGTGTGAAGTACGCGAACTGAGTCAGCCTTTCCGTTGGCCATAGCGAAAGGCCGGAGCACGGGCTCCGGCTTTTTGCTGGCGGGCCCTGAGCACCCCGGGATCGCGTGCCCGCCCCGCCGCATGAAGAGCCGGCGACCTCGCCCGCGGGATGGGGATTTTCCTCTTATCCCACCGGCAAACCCTGCGCATCTGTCGCATACGCCGGGGTCGCACCGTCCCGGGCGGCGACGAACTCACCGAGACGGCAGGCGCGCTCGAGGGCGACGGCGGGGCTTTCATCGTGACGGAGCAAGCCGGCGAGCAGGCCGGCGGTGAACGCATCGCCGGCGCCGACGGTATCGCGGACGGTCGTGGGCCGGGCGGCTACCCAGTGCCAGGCGCCGTGGGCGAGGAGGCCGGCGCCGTGTTCTCCGGCGGTGACGCAGACCAAGGGATTCCCGCAACTCACGGCCAACGCGCGGGCGTGGGCTTCCTCACGGCCGGGCAGGGGAGTGTCGTCAGTGAGGCGCGCCGCCTCGCCGGCGTTGAGTTTCAGGAGCGTGCATTTCCGGGCGAGCTCTCGGACCAGGGTCAGGTCGTCGTGGGGGTGGCGCAGGTTGACATCGAGCACGCGCCACGCGTCCGCCGGCAGCACCGCAAGCAGCCGGTTGAGCGCGGCGCGGTTGGCGGGCGAGCGTTGGGCCAGCGAACCAAAGACCAGCGCCCGAGCCCCGTGGGCCGCGCGGATGCTGTCCTCCCCGGGCATGATCTGGTCCCAGGCGACTTCCTGGGTGATCTCGTAGGTGGCGCTGCCGGTGGCGTCGAGGACGGCCTGCACATGGCCCGTGGGCAGACCGAGGTGGCGGGTCACGCCGTCCGTTTCCAGGCCCCAGGCGCGCAGCCGCCGCAGCAGGTCGTCGCCGAGGAGATCCTGGCCGACGGCGCTGATGAGGTGGGCATGCAGGCCGAGGCGGTGCAGGTGATAGGCGACGTTGAACGGCGCCCCGCCCGGGAACGCCCCACGCGGCAGGAAATCCCAGAGGATTTCCCCGAAGCAGGCGACGAGCGGGCGGGAATCCGGCATGGGGCGGGCGGTGCGATCAGATAATCCCGAGCCGGTCTGGTTGCCAGCCGCGGCGCGGCTCACTCCTCCTCGAGCTTCCGGCGGCGGTCGACCTTCTCGACCTTAAACTCGTCCTTGGGAAGGACGTTGTCGGTCACCACGACGGCGACGGGCAGCTTCGTCTTCACCCAGAGCTCGGACTCCTTGAAATACTTGGCGCTGGCGCTCTCGAGGGCCTCGCCGACGGATTTCACCGGCAGGAGGCGGCCCTTCTTCGAGGCGTTGAAATCATAGGCGCCCTTGAAGATGCGGTCGGTGGTGGTGTAGGGACTCGCGTTTTCCGCGATCTGCACGACCCAGCCGGTCAGGTCCTTCTTGGGCAGCTTTCCGTCCATGTCGGAGAGCACGATGACGAACTGCTTCTTGGGCGCGGGTGGCTTGATGTCCTCATCCGCGGCGGGCGCGGTGATCTCGTTCATCTCCTCGACGATCTCGCGGAGGATGGAGGGGTCCAGCTTGTGCTTCTTGAGGATCTCGGCGACCTGATTGACTTCGATTTTGGCCATGGTGGAAAAGGGGGAAGGGGAGGATGAACCACGAAGTCCGCGAAAGGACACGAAAAAAAGCCGGGTACGACCAAGACTATTTCCTCGGATAGCGCGGATCGGGCGGATGAAGGCAGACGAGGCCGTCCTGCCTGGATTTCCGGAACTGATTTCGCCATTCAGCCCATCCGCGTCCATCTGCGTTATCCGCGGGGATAGTCCGGGCCAAGAAATCTTGCCAAAGATTTGAGATCTATGGCGGCGCCCGGGGCAGGTGGCCTGACCGGGCCCGGGCAGACCGGATTTGCCCTTGCTGAATTACACGCCGTGGCCTCAGTAGGTCCACCCACGTTACCCGGCCCACCCCATGCCGCTCATTACCTCCGCCCAGGTCAGGTCTGATTATGATGTCATTGTCGTTGGCTCCGGCGCCGCCGGCGGCCAGACGGCCTACACGCTTACCATGGAGGGAGCCCGCGTCCTGATGCTCGAGGCCGGCCGCGACTACGACCCGGTGAAGGAGACGCCGATGTTTCAGACCAACGGTCAGGCGCCCCTGCGCGGCGTGGCCACACCGGACAAGCACATGGGTTTCCACGACGCCACGGTCGACGGCGGCTGGACCGTTCCCGACGAGCCCTACACGCAGATCTCGGAGGACCCGGCGAAAAAGTTCGAGTGGTGGCGCGCCCGCATGATGGGCGGCCGCACTAACCACTGGGCGCGCCATTCGCTGCGTAACGGCCCCTACGATTTCAAGCCCTACAGCCGCGACGGTCTCGGCTTCGACTGGCCCTTCACCTACGACGAGATCGCGCCCTGGTACGACAAGGCCGAGATGCTGGTCGGCGTCTACGGCGAGAACGAGGGCATGGAAAACACGCCCGACTCCTCTCCCGGCGTCCTCCAGCCCGCGCCCGCCCCCCGCGCCAGCGAGTTGCTGGCCAAGAAACACATGGCCCCGCTCGGTATCCCGGTGATCCCGATCCACCGCGCCGTGCTCACGCAGCGCCAGGACGGCGAGAAGCTCTCCCAGATTCTCCACCCGGGCAACCCCAAGGCCCAGCGCATCCTCGCCCAATCCATGAGCGAGCGCGCCGCCTGCTTCTGGGCCACGCCTTGCGGACGCGGCTGCGCCATCCGCGCCACGTACCAGTCCACCACCGTCCACCTGCCGCCTGCTCTGGCCACCGGCAATCTCGACATCGTGGCCAATGCCATGGTGCGCGAGGTGACGCTCAACGCCAAGGGCCTCGCCGACGGCGTGGTCTACATCGACAAGACCACCGGCCTCGAGCACCGGCCCAAGGCCCGCGTCGTCGTCCTCGGCGCCAGCTCCTGCGAGTCGGTGCGCGTGCTCCTCAATTCCAAGTCCGCCCGCTTCCCCCAGGGCCTGGCCAACACCACCGGTCTCGTAGGCAAGTACATCATGGACACGGTCGGCGCCAGCCTCAGCGGCCAGATCCCCGCCTTGGAGAACCTGCCGCCGCACAACGAGGACGGCGCGGGCGGTCTCCACGTTTACGCCCCGTGGTGGCTCTATGGTCCGCAGTTGCGCGGCGACCTCGGCTTCGCCCGTGGCTATCACATCGAGTTCGGCGGCGGCCGCTCCATGCCCGGCATGGGCGCGGGCGCCGGCCTGCAGAATTACACCCGTGGCAGTTACGGCCTGAAACTGAAGGAGGATGCCCGCCGCTTCTACGGCTCCACCATGTTCTTCTCCGGCCGCGGCGAGATGATCCCCAACGAGGGTTCCTACTGTGAGCTCGACCCGGTCGTGAAGGACAAGTGGGGCATTCCCGTGCTCCGCTTCGCCTGGGAATGGTCCGAGCACGAGCGCAAGCAGGCCGAGCACATGGAACGGACCTTCCGTGACATCATCCTCGCCATGGGCGGCAAGGTCCTCGGCGCCTCGGGCAACCGCAAGCGCATCAGCCCCGACCACCCGATCGAGATCGGCGGCCGCGTCATCCACGAGGTCGGTGGCGCCATCATGGGCTCCGACCGCACCAAGTCCGTCACCAACCAATGGTGCCAGACCTGGGACGTGCCCAACCTCTACATGACCGACGGTGCGACCTTCCCGTCCAACGCGGACAAGAACCCCACCATCACGATCATGGCCCTGGCCTGGCGCGCCGGCGAACACATGCTCGCCGAGATGAAGAAGGGGAATTTCTAAGCGGCCGTGGCCAGCCATCCCGAATTTCAAATCTCAAATCTGAGATTCCCATCATGAATCCCCATCTTCCCCGTCTCGACCGTCGCGCGGCCATCAAGTGGATGCTGGCCGCCTCGGCCACACTGGCTGTCACCGACCGCGGGGCCTTCGCCGCCCAAGCCGCCGCCCCCGCCACGAAGGGCTACGGCACCGACCCGCTCCTCAACCAGGAATACGCCCCGGCGCTTTCTGGCCGCTCACGATGACCGACGCCCAGCGCCGCACCGCCGCGGCCCTCTGCGGGCTCATCATCCCGGCCGAAGGCTCCGTCCCGAGTGCGGCGGACCTCATGGTCCACGACTTCATCGACGAGTGGATCAGCTCGCCGTATCCCGACCAGCAGGCCGATCGCGCGACCGTCCTCGCCGGCCTGGCTTGGATCGACACCGAGTCCCGCCGGCGCTTCGGCGCGGACTTCGCCGACCTGACGCCGGCGCAGATGGCCGCGATCGCCGACGACGTCTGTCACGCCCCCGACGCCAAGCCCGAGCACGTCGAGGGCGCCCGCTTCTTCGCCAAGTTCCGCGACCTCACGGCCAGCGGCTTCTTCACCACCCCCGAGGGCATGTACGACCTCGGCTACCGCGGCAACACGCCCCTGGCCGAGTTCAAGGGTCCCCCGCGAGAAGTACTGGAGAAGCTGGGTTTGGTTTGACCGTTGAAGGAGCGAGTAGCCAGTAGCGAGTAGCGAGCATCACGGAGCGCCGATTTCTGAGCATCTACTCACTACCCGCTACTCGCTACCCACTACCTAATCTTCCCCTACCATGAACCGCCGCACCGCCCTCAGGACCCTCGCCGCCACCGCTCTGCCGTTCCTCGGCGCCCGCGCCCTGGCGGCTGCCGACCAACAACCCTCAACCGGCAGCCAACGTCCGCGTGAAACGCCCGCTTTCACGCTCGGCGTCGCCACCGTCACCCTCAAGAGCCTGCCGCTGGACAACATGGTCGCGGCCGTGCACCGCGCCGGGCTCGACACGATTTCCCTGCACCGCGCTCATTCGCCGTGGGAAAACCAACCCGGCCAGTGGCGCGACATTGCCGACCGGATCCACGCCGCCGGCATCAAGGTGGCCTGCTGCGGCGTGCTCTACCTTAAGAACGACGAGCCCGCGATCCGCCGCATGATGGAGTACACGAAAACCCTCGGCATTTCGCTCTTCAGCTGCAGCCCCGAGCCGGCCGCGCTGCCGGTTCTGAACAAGCTGGTCCAAGAATACGACCTGCGCGCCGCCATCCACAACCACGGGCCGGAGGACAAGTCCTGGCCGTCAGTCAAAGGCGTGATGGACGCCATCGCCCCGCTCGACCCGCGCCTCGGGCTCTGCCTCGACGTCGGTCATTGCTACCGCAGCGGCGAGGACCCGGTGGCGATGATTCATGCCTGCAAGGACCGGCTCTATGACGTGCATCTGAAGGACACCATCGCCGCCGTCGGTCAGCACGGCGACACGCCAATCGAGATGGGGCGGGGGAAGCTGGACCTGCGCGCGATCCTCGGTGCGCTCAAGGCCACCGGTTACGCCCATGGCGCCTGGCTCGAATACGAGAAGGACCCCAACGACCCGGTCCCCGGCCTCACCGAATCCGCCGGCTACATCCGCGGGTTGCTGGCCGCCCAGTAGCGAGGAGTGGGCAGCGAGGAGTGCGCCAGTGCGATCGATGCTTCCGCCCCCGAGGGCGGTCTCATCCTTCATATCGCAACCCACCGACAAGAGGCTGCGATTCCTCTACTCGCTACTCAGTACCCGCTACTCACTACTTCATCAAAAATTTTGGTGTTCATTAATGGCGTAAACTGTTTTCACTGGTGACGGTTTTTGCACCCCAACCCCCTCGATACCCCATGAATCCCTCCCGTCTGTTCACGGCCAGTTGCGCCGCCCTGATCACCACTGCCATGAGTTTCGCCATCCGCGGTGGCGCGACCGGCGACTGGATCGCCCAGTTCAACCTGACGAACGAGCAGGCCGGCTGGGTCAACGGCACGGCCTTCTGGGGCTTCACGCTCGCCATGATGTTCGGCGGCCCGCTCGTCGACACCCTCGGCTTCAAGAAGATCCTCGGCATCGCCTTCGTCGGCCACCTCGCCGGCATTCTGCTCACGATCTTCGCCTGGGATTTCTGGAGCCTCTTCGCCGGCACCTTGCTCTTCGGCATCGCCAACGGCTCGGTCGAGGCGGCCTGCAATCCCCTCGTCGCCACGCTCTACCCGAAGGACCAGACCACCAAGCTCAACCATTTCCACGTGTGGTTCCCCGGCGGCATCGTGATCGGCGGCCTGCTCGCCTTCGTCTTCGCCAAGATGGGCCTCGGCTGGCAGGCGCAGTTCGCCACCATGTTGATCCCGCTCGCCGCCTACGGTTTCATGTTCATGGGCCAGGCGCTGCCCCAGACGCAGCGCGTGCAGCGCGGTGAGTCCACCGGCTCGATGTTCGCGGCCTGCGTCGCCCCGGGCTTCATCCTTATGGTGGCCTGCATGCTCCTCACCGCCGCCACCGAGCTCGGCTCCGGCCAGTGGATCCCGAATATTCTCTCGCACGCCGGCGTCTCGGGCATCCTCGTTCTCGTCTGGATCAACGGCATCATGGCCGTCGGCCGCATGTTTGCCGGTCCCTTCGTCCACAAGCTCTCGCCCATCGGTATGCTCGTGATGAGTGCCATCCTCTCGACCCTCGGCCTCTACGCCATGAGCCACTCGACCGGCAACATGCTCTTCGCCGCCGCCACGGTCTTCGCCTTCGGCGTGTGCTTCTTCTGGCCCACGATGGTCGGCTACGTCGCCGAAAACTACCCGAAGACCGGCGCGCTCGGCATGGCCATCATCGGCGGCGCCGGCATGCTCTCCGTGAGCTTTGTGCTCCCGATCATCGGCCGCTGGTACGACGCCGGCATCGCCGCCCGCATGCCCGTGGGTGAGGCCCCCACCGGCGACGCCCTCGCTACCATCCAGTCCGCCGCCGGCCTCCAGGCCCTCGGCCAGGTCGCCGTCCTCCCGGTCGTGCTGACCGTTGTCTTCATCCTCATCGCCGTGATGAAGAAGAAGCCGGCCGCTGCGGCCCACTGAGCCCGGCGCCGCGCTGGGAAAGGGACAAGTTTCAAGTAACAAGTGCCAAGAAACGAGCCAGTCCCCCTCTTGAAACTTGTTACTTGATCCCTGTTACTTGTTCCGTCCGTTCCTTGTTACCTGTCCCTTGATCCTTCTCGCTTGGGTCACTGCGCGCGTTGCGGTGACCCTCGCTGACAACGTCTAATCCCTCAACCGCTCCCTCACCATGCCTCGTTCCGTGACCCTCTTCACCGGCCAATGGGCCGACCTGCCTCTCACCAAGTTGGCCCCGCTCGCCAAGAAGCTGGGCTACGACGGCGTCGAACTCGCCTGCTGGGGCGACCACTTCGATGTCGATGCCGCGGCCTCGTCCGCGAAATACATCAAGGAGAAGTGGGAGCTGCTGCAGGATAACGGCCTCACCTGCTTTGCCGTCTCGAACCACCTCGTCGGCCAGGCGGTGTGCGACCTGATCGACGAGCGCCACAAGGCGATCCTCGCACCCGATGTCTGGGGCGATGGCGACCCCGAGGGCGTGCGCCGGCGCGCCGCGAAGAAGCTGATGCTCACCGCCAAGGCCGCCCGCCGCTTCTTCGACGCCAAGCCCGGCGCGACCAAGGGCGCCCCGGTCGTGGTCAACGGCTTCACCGGTTCCTCCATCTGGCACTCGATCTACGCCTTCCCGCCGACCTCGCAGGCCTACTGGGACGCCGGTTTCGCCGACTTCGGCAAGCGCTTCGCCCCGATCCTCGCGGAGTTCGACAAGCAGAACGCCAACTTCGCCCTCGAGGTCCACCCGACCGAGATCGCCTTCGACATCGCCAGCGCCGAGCGCGCCCTCGCGGCCGTGAAGGGCCACAAGCGTTTCGGCTTCAACTACGACCCCTCGCACCTCGGTTACCAGGGCGTCGATTACGTGAAGTTCATCCGCACCTTCGGCCCGCGCATCTTCCACGCCCACATGAAGGACGTGTGGTGGGGCCACGGCAACGGCGAGGCCGGCGTCTTCGGCGGCCACACCAACTTCGGCGACGCCCGTCGCTTCTGGGATTTCCGCTCGGTGGGCCGCGGCGACATCAACTTCGAGGAGATCATCGTCGCCCTCAACGACGTGAACTACACCGGCCCGCTCTCCGTCGAGTGGGAGGACATCCGCATGGATCGCGAGCACGGCGCCGCCGAGTCCTGCGCCTTCCTCCGCAAGCTCGACTTCGCCCGCAGCCAGATCGCCTTCGACGCCGCCTTCGACAAGGAAAACCAGTAAGCCGCGCGGCGAGGCCCAATACCGAGACCTGAGACCTGAGACCTGAGACCTGAAAGGGGTCCAATCAGCGACAGGTTTTTTTGGTCTTTGCCTTCATCCTCAGGTCTCAGGTTTCAAGTTTCAGGTTTCTCCGCCTCCTCCTTCTTCCTTCTTAATTCATCCTTCTTCCTTCCCCAATCCCATGAGCATCAAAATCGGAATCATCGGCGCCGGCGGCATGGCGAACTATCACGTGCCCGGCTTCCGCCAAGGCGGCGGCGAGGTCATCGCCCTATGTGACGTCAACGAGGCGGCCGCCCAGAAGGCCGCCGCCAAGCACGGCATCACCCGCGTCTTCACCGACGTGGGCGTCATGCTCAAGACCATGCCCGAGCTCGACGCCGTCTCGGTGATCGTGCCCAACAAGTTCCACGCGCCCCTCGCGCTCCAGTGCCTGGCGGCCGGCCGCCACGTGTTCTGCGAGAAGCCCCCCGCGCTGAGCGCCAAGCAGATGGCGCAGATGCTCGTCGCCGCCAAGAAGGCGAAGAAGAAGCTGATGTTCAATTTCAACAACCGCGCCCGGCCCGAGAGCTACGCCATGATGGACTACGTCGCGTCCGGCGCCGTCGGCACGATCAACACCTGCCAGGCCCGCTGGATCCGCCGCACCGGCATCCCCGGGTTCGGCGGCTGGTTCACCACCAAGGCACTCTCCGGCGGCGGCCCGCTCATCGATCTCCTCCACATGATCGACCTCGGGCTCTTTTTCATGGGCTACCCCGACCCGGCGCACGTTCTGGCCCGCACTTTCGACACCCACATCACCGACAAGTCCTTCAAGGGCCCCTGGGGCATCCCCGACGTGGCCAACGGCGTGACCGATGTCGAGGCCGCCGCCCACGGGTTCATCACCTTCAAGACCGGCCAGGCCATGTCGTTCCAGGTCTCCTGGGCCGAGATGAACCAGCGCGAGGAGGTGTCCGTCACCTTCCAGGGCACCAAAGCCGGCGGCATGGTCCGCCGCCTCTTCGGGGTCGATGGCATCGACGCCACCGGCATCGACAGCTGCGAACTCTACTCGCAGGAGCACGGCCGCCCCGTCAACCGCAGCATCCTCGTCCCGCCCGACGAGGCCATGGGCCGCATCCGCTCCGCCGCGAACTTTGTCCGCGCCATCACGGGCGCCGAGGCCCCGCTCAACACCCCCGAGCAGGCCCTGGCCCTGATGCGCATCATCGACGGCGCCTACAAGTCCTCCGCCACCGGGAAGCCCGTCGCGCTCTGAGGCGCGGCGTAGCGAGTACCCGCCGTCACCCTCCGGGCTATGGCGCGGCAAGGTGAGCCCCAGCCTTGGCTCCTCCAGAGCCACGGCGCGGCAAGCAGGGTACCGGCCCAAAACAACTAACAACCAGCAACCAACAACTCCTTCCTCCTCCCATGAAACTTAATCGCAAACTCCGTATGGGCATGGTCGGCGGTGGCCGCGGTGCCTTCATTGGCGCCGTGCACCGCATGGCCGCCCGTCTCGATGGTGAGATCGACCTGGTCGCCGGCTGCTTCTCCTCCGATCCCGCGAAGTCCAAGGCTTCCGGCGAGGACTTCTTCCTCGATCCGTCCCGCGTCTACGCCAGCTACGCGGAGATGGCCAAGCGCGAGGCCGCGCTGCCCGCGGACCAGCGCATCGACTTCGTGTCGATCGTCACGCGCAACAACACGCATTACGCCGTGGCCAAGGCCTTCCTCGAGGCCGGCATCCACGTGGTGTGCGACAAGCCCCTGTGTTTCACGCTCGCCGAGGGCCGTAAGCTGCAGGCGCTGGTGAAGAAGAGCGGCCTGGTTTTCGCCCTCACGCACAACTACACCGGTTACCCGATGGTGAAGGAGGCCCGCGAGTGGGTCCGCGGCGGCCGACTCGGCCGGCTCCTGAAGATCGTCGTCGAGTACCCGCAGGGCTACGCCATCACCGCCCTCGAGCAGCAGGGCGACGGCGCCATTTCCAACTGGCGCATGGACCCGTCCGTGTCCGGCGCCTCCAACTGCATGGGCGACATCGGCACGCACGCGCACAACCTCGCCCGTTACATCACCGGCCTGGAGATCGACGAGATCTGCGCCGAGCTGAGCACCTTCATCCCCGGCCGCCCGCTGGATGACGACGGCAACTGCTTGATCCGCTTCGCCGGTGGCGCCCGCGGCATCCTCTACGCCTCGCAGATCTCGAGCGGCGAGGAGAACAACCTCAACATCCGCGTCTTCGGCACGAAGGGCTCGCTCCAATGGTTCCAGGAGAACCCCAACGAGCTGATCTGGAAGAAAGCCGACGCCCCGCAGGAGGTCCACCGTCGCGGCAACAATTACCTGTCCGCCGCCGCCCAGGGCGCCGCGCGCACGCCCTTTGCTCACCCCGAGGGCTTCATCGAGGCCTTCGCCAACGTGTACCGCGCCGCCGCCACCGCGATCGCCGACCAGGTCGCCGGCCGCAAGGCCCCGAAAGCCGGCTACGATTACCCCACGGTGGACGACGGCGTCGCCGGCCTGGCCTTCATCGAGAGCGTGGTGAAGAGCTCCAAGAAGGGCGCCAAGTGGGTGAAGTTCCCGAAAATGAAGGTGTGAGGGTATGAGGAGGTGAGGGTTTGAGGATAGGAGAGCAGGGGCGCCTTCGGGCGCCCTTTTTGTTGTAGGGCGGGATCGCCGAATCCCGCCTTTTCCGCGTCCGCCTGGAGGGCCCGAGCTTGTCGCGCCGTAGCCTTGGCGAAGGCGGATCCGTGCGGGCCGTGACTTATCGCTCGATTGGGGCAGGGTCTGAACGCCCCCGTCTGCTTCCAACCCCCGATCCTCCGGATTTTAACCACGGATCACGCGGATGGATACGGATAAAATCACCAATAATACTAACCACCAATCACTAACGGACATTTAGTCCCCAACAACCAACAACCAACAACCAACAACCAACAACCCGCCCACTTCATCCCCGCAAACAAGGATGCCCTTGCCGCGCCGAAGCCCAAAGGGCGAAGGCGGGTCATACCCTCCAATCCTCAATTCATTTGTTCGCGCCAATCTCGCGAACAAATGAATTTCCCCCCGGTCACATACGTCCATCCGGCTCCACCATGAAATCATACTCTTCTGTCCTTTGTGCACCGTCCCCTGTCCTTGGTAATCTGCCCTCCGTCCTCAGCTTCCCGGTTCTGGCCATTGCTCTTTGCGCCTTGCTCTTCACGACCACCAGCCGCGCGGCGGAAGCTACCCCGGCCGACGTGCCGGAGGTCAACCACTGGGTCTACCTGAGCGAGCTGCCCGAGCCGGCCGACCTGATGGCCAGCGCCGCCACGAACGGCCTGACCGTCGACCGGATCGACCGCACCGCCGAGCGGGTGGTGGTCACCTACAAGTACGACGACGGCCTGAAGAGCTCGATCGGCTACGCCCTCCTTTCTTCCGCCGGTTCGACTGACCGCGTGGTTGGCCGCGTGACGCGCACGACCCCGACCACCACGGTGGTGGAGCGGACGGTGGTGGAGCGTGAGCCTGAGATCATCTACGTCGACCGCACGCCCCGCACCCGCGTGGTCTATCGCGACTACCGCGACGACTTCTGGCTCCCCCTGACCGTCGGCCTGGGCATCGGCTACATCTCCGGCCACAACAGCCACGGCCACTACTACCCCCGCTACAGCGGCCACTACCGCAGCTATCGCGGCGGCTACCGCGGGAGGCACTGAGGGCCCGCCTTCTCCCCAGGGCTACGGCGCGGCAAGCAGACGTCGGACGGCAGACAGCAGACCACAAATTTTCTTGGCCACAAAGGGGCGCCTCCGGGCGCCCTTTTTTTTGTTGTAGGGCGGGATCGCCGAATCCCGCCTTCTTCGTGTCCCCCTAGAGGGCCCGACTCCGTGCGGGCCGTGCCTTGGCGGAACGCCCGATCCCTTTAGCCGCGAAAAACGCAAGAGGCGCAAAACGCCGGGGGCGAGGGTGGGGGTGTTGGTTGTTTGTTGAGGGCTGTTCGGGATGCCGTCCCAACAACGGACCACCACCAGCCAACAACAAATATCTTCCCACCCCTGGCCGCACCTGTACGTTGGCCTTGGGCCACGCCCGCCGGCGTCTTCCGGCGATTTTGCATACTCATGCTCCGCTCTCTCCTCTTTCTTGCCCTCGTCGTCACGGCGTTTGCCCAGGTTCCGATTGGTGCGACCAAGAAGGAGGTCATTGATAGCCTTGGCTGGCCAAAAAGCTCTTCATCAGGTCCGGGACGGGAGATTTTGAACTATTCCGGCTATACGATTTTGCTCGTCGATGGGCGGGTTGAGAAATTGACGGCGAAGCCAGTGGAAGCTCCGACTCGACCGAGATCAGTGGCGCCCGTGGCGCGGCCCGCTCCCAGCGCACCTGTTCAGGTGAGAGTACCCACACCCGAGGAAATGCTCGGTCCCAATGTTGACCGTACTAATGCGCGGCCGACCTTATCGACCGGGCCCAGCCCTGCCAAACAGGCTCAGCCGCAGGTTGCACTCCAACCTCCGGCGCCTCCGCCGATGGCCAAGGCCATCGTCCGGCCCCCTGTTGATCCCTTCGCCGGGCTCAAAAAAATGCTGATCATTATGGGCGTTGGCTTTGCCTTGCTTGGCGCTCTTAGTGTCATTCACCGAGAGAAGCTGAGGAAGAGGGAAGAGGAGATTCGGTTTCTTGGACGCGGATCGCCGGCCGAACCGCCGTTGCTGCCAATGCCTTTAATGCCAAGTGGCACACGGCCAGATCCCTTGCGAGAGGGCTGGTCGATGGACCTTTTGAAGCAGATGGAGTGGCACCGCTTTGAGCATGTGGTTGCAGCCTATGAAAAGCAGCTGGGGCACGATGCGGAACTGACCGGCTTTGGGGCCGATGGCGGGATTGATGTGCTGGTGTATGAAAAAGGCACCCGGTTGCTCAAGCGGGTGATCCAATGCAAGGCCTTCAATAACCAGCGGGTCGGCGTGGACCTAGTCCGCGCATTTTATGGGGCGATGACGCTGCAGAAAGTATCGAGTGGCGCCTTCTACACCACCGGCACCTATACCGACGACGCGATGGCGATAGGACGCGCCAACCCCAATCTTGAGCTGGTCGATGGCCAAGCTTTCCTCTTCCATATCTTGCAGCTGCCTTTGTCGGCCCAATTGCAGCTCTTCGATGTCGCCACCGAAGGCGACTACACGACGCCGACCTGCGCCAGCTGCGGGGTGAAAATGATCCTGAAAACCGCGGAGAAGGGTAGGGACAGTGGCAACCGCTTCTGGGGCTGCCGCAACTACCCCCGCTGCCGGAACACCCTGAGAATGGCCCAATCTTGAACTTCAACTTAAACTTCCGACTTCAGACTGGCGCCCGGCGCCCAGCGCCGTAGCGTCAAAACGCTAAACCGCCGGTGTTGAACGAGTCGAAGCGACTTGGCAATCAACGGGCCCGCCGACAGTTTCGCGCCACTGCTTTACCCATGCCCGACTTGGATAAGAAATCTCTCACCGAGGCGGACATCCGTTCCAAATTCATAACACCCGCACTCGTCGGGCTGAATGGTGAGAAGTGGAATCTGATGACCCAGATTCGAGAGGAAGCATTTTTCACTAAAGGGCGGGTCATCGTTCGAGGCAAAACGGTCAAACGGGGCGAGGCCAAGAAGGCCGACTACATCCTGTCCTATAAACCGAACCTGCCCCTCGCGGTTGTCGAGGCCAAGGACAACAACCACTCGGTCGGCGCAGGCATGCAACAGGCGCTGGAGTATGCTGAGATTCTCGACGTGCCCTTTGCCTATAGTTCCAACGGTGACGCATTCCTTGAACACGACCGCACGGTCACGAGCGGTCGGGTCACGCGCGAGATCCCGCTCGATCAGTTCCCCACGGCGGAGGAACTGTGGGCCCGCTACCGCCAGGCCAAGGGCTTCTCCGCCAAGCAGGAAGCCGTCGCCACCCAAGACTACTACGACGACGGCTCGCGCAAGATCCCCCGGTACTATCAGCACATCGCGATCAACCGCACGGTTGACGCCATCGCCCGGGGCGAAAACCGCATCCTGCTCGTCATGGCGACCGGCACGGGCAAGACCTACACCGCTTTCCAGATCATCTGGCGGCTGTGGAAGTCCGGCGCCAAGAAACGCATCCTCTTCCTCGTCGATAGAAACATCCTCGCCGACCAGACGAAGACCAACGACTTCAAGCCATTCGGCCAGGCGATGACCAAGATTACCAATCGCACCGTCGACAAGGCATTCGAGATCTACCTCTGCCTCTACCAGGCCGTCACCGGCACCGAGGAAGAACGCAACATCTACAAGCAGTTCTCCCCCGACTTCTTCGACCTGATCGTCGTGGACGAGTGTCACCGCGGCAGCGCCGATAATGACGCCGCCTGGCGGCAGGTGCTCGAATACTTCAGCTCTGCGACCCAGATCGGGCTCACTGCCACGCCGAAGGAGACCAAGACCGTCTCCAACATCGAATACTTCGGCGAACCCATCTACACCTACTCCCTTCGCCAAGGCATCTCCGACGGCTTCCTCGCGCCCTACAAGGTTGTTCGCCTCGGCCTCGACAAGGATCTCGACGGCTGGCGGCCGGAAGCCGGGCAGACCGACAAATACGGGCAGATCATCGAGGACCGCGAATACAACTCCAAGGACTACGACCGCAACCTCGTCCTCGAAAAGCGCACGACCCTCGTCGCCGCCAAGGTCACCGAGTTCCTGAAGGCCACCAACCGCTTCGCCAAGACCATCATCTTCTGCGAAAACATCGACCATGCTGAGCGCATGCGACAGGCCATGGTCAACGCCAACCCCGACCTCGCCGCCGCCAACGCCAAATACGTGATGCGCATCACCGGCGACAACGACGAGGGCAAGGCCCAGCTCGACAACTTCATCGATCCCGAGTCCACGTATCCGGTCATCGCCTGCACGTCGCGCCTCATGAGCACCGGCGTCGATGCCCAGACCTGCCACCTCATTGTCCTGGATCGCAGCATCGCCTCCATGACCGAGTTCAAGCAGATCATCGGCCGCGGCACCCGGATCAACGAGGACTACGGCAAACTCTACTTCACAATCATGGATTTCCGGCAGGTGACGGCCCTCTTCGCCGACCCGGATTTCGACGGCGAGCCGATGCAGATCTACTCGCCTGGTCCCGGTGAAACTCCGGTCCCACCGGACGAAGATCCCGAGGATGGTCTTGAGGAGCCGCCGGGTGGGGTGGTGAAGGAACCGCCAGGTGGATTTGGTGATCCAGAGCCAGGCCCAGTCCGGACGAAATATTACGTCAACAACGTCGAGGTCCGTGTCGCCACCGAGCGGGTCCAGTATCTCGATGCCAACGGCAAGCTCATCACCGAGTCGCTCAAGGACTACTCCCGCAAGACCGTCCGCTCGGCCTACGCCTCGCTCGAGGATTTCCTCACCGTCTGGCGTGACGCCGAGCGGAAGCAGGCGATCCTCGAAGAACTTGCGGCCAAGGGTGTCTTCCTCGACGAGCTCGCCGAGCAGGTCGGCCGTGATTACGACGCCTTCGACCTCGTCTGCCACGTCGCCTTCGAAGCTCCGCCGCTAACCCGGAAGGAACGCGCCGAGAAGGTGAAAAAGCGCAACGTCTTCGGCAAGTATGGCGGCCAGGCCCGCGCCGTGCTCGATGCCCTGCTCCAGAAATATGCCGACAGCGGCCTCAAGAGCGTCGAGTCGCTGGAGATCCTCAAGGTCGACCCGCTCACCGCCTATGGAACCCCGATGGAGATCGTTGCCCTCTTCGGTGGCAAACCCTCCTACGTTGCTGCCGTCCGCGAGCTCGAAACGGCGCTCTATCAAGTGGCATGAATTTGAAAATTACAAAGCCACCCGCGCGGCCGTTCCTTAACCGCTATACTAGCCTACCGGTTCTTCTGGATATTCTTGTCCATAGACAAATTGTTCTTCTGAAGCCAAGCTCATGGGAGGATCGGAGTGATTCTTTCTACCTCGAGCGCTATAAGGATGAGAAGAAGCTAAAGACGGTCTTGGCGCTGTGCTTTTCCACCAAACGAGAGACCTTCCATCATTGGAAAGTATTCTCTGCCGGGTCAGGAGGTGTTTGCGTTGAGTTCGACAAGGCTATGTTGCTAGATGGCCTAACTCCTGCAGAAGGTTTTATGCTTCGGAAAGTCGACTATGCCTTTATCAATGATGTCGTCTCGCGACGTCCTAAGTTAGGAGACTGGCCGTTTTTGAAACGAAAACCTTTTGAGGACGAGGGGGAGTTCCGAATTATCTACGAAAATAAAGGCAAGGAGGAGCGAACAAAGGCGATTCCGATTCAACTTTCTTGCATCCGGATGATAACCCTTAGCCCATGGTTACCGGAGACTGTCGCCAAAACCGTAACAAAGGTGCTGAAAAATCTACCTGGTTGCAGTGCCATTCCCGTGGTCCGCTCATCTTTGCTTGAGACCACTCGTTGGAAGTTTGCGATAAATCCAATTAAGACTGGAAGCAGTCAGACTCCCGAAATCATCGTCTAAACTTTCCGCCCACCCATGCCCAACGTCTCCAACCTCGTCAAAACCATCCAGGACATCATGCGCAAGGACGCCGGCACCTACGGCGATGCGCAGCGCCTGGAGCAGCTCGGCTGGATGTTTTTCCTGAAGATCTTCGATGATCGGGAAAAAGAGATGGAGCTCGTGCGCGACAGCTACAAGTCACCCCTCCCCAAGCATCTTCGCTGGTCCACCTGGGCCACCGATGCCGAGGGCATCACCGGCGACGCCCTGCTCGACTTCGTCAACAACACCCTCCTGCCGAAGCTCAAGGCCATGACCGGCGGAGGCGACAAGATCGCCGGCCTCATCCGCATGGCCTTCGAGGATGCCAACAACTACATGAAGAACGGCACGTTGATGCGCCAGGTTATCAACAAGATCAACGGCATCGACTTCAACGCCTCCGATGACCGCCACATGTTCGGCGACATCTACGAAAAACTCCTCAAGGACCTCCAGTCCGCGGGCAACGCCGGCGAGTTCTACACCCCGCGCGCTGTCACCCAGTTCATCGTCGAGCAGGTCAACCCCCGCCTCGGCGAGACCATCCTCGACCCCGCCTGCGGTACCGGTGGCTTCCTCGTCTGCGCCATCGAGCACCTCCGCAAGCAGGCCAAGACGCCGGCCCACGAGCGCACCATCCAGGACTGCTTCGCCGGCATCGAAAAGAAGCACCTACCGCACGTCCTGTGCATGACCAATCTCCTCCTACACGGCATCGACGTCCCTTCCAACGTCCGTCACGACAACACCCTCGCCCGCCCCCTGCGCGACTGGGGTCCGAAGGAGCGCGTGGACGTCATCGTCACCAACCCGCCCTTCGGCGGCATGGAGGAGGACGGCATCGAGTCCAACTACCCCGCCGAGTTCCGCACCCGCGAGACCGCCGACCTCTTCCTCGTGCTCCTCATGAAGATCCTCATGCCCGGCGGCCGCGCCGGACTCGTGCTGCCCGACGGCACCCTCTTCGGCGAAGGCGTCAAGACCCGCATCAAGGAAGCCCTCCTCACCGAGTGCAACCTGCACACCATCGTCCGCCTGCCCAACGGCGTTTTCAGTCCCTACACCGGTATCCGCACCAATCTCCTCTTTTTCACCAAGGGCGCGCCCACCCGCGATGTCTGGTATTACGAGCACCCCTATCCACCCGGCGCCAAGAGCTACAACAAGGGCAAACCCATCCGCATTGAGGAGTTCGAGGCCGAGCGCGCCTGGTGGGGTGAGGAAAAAGACGGCTTCAAGTCCCGTGTGGAAAACGAGCAGGCCTGGCGCGTCTCTCTCGACACGATCAAGGCCAGCAACTTCAACCTCGACCTCAAGAACCCGCATGCCACCGACGACGGCCCCGGCGACGTGGACCACCTCCTGCCAGAATACGAAAAGCTCCTCGCCCAGATCGCCGCTACGCGCGCGACGCTGAAGAAGGAACTGCAGCACGCGCTCTCCAGGTAGAGGCGGTTGCCCAAAACTGCCCTCTTTTTTCCGTGATGGAACTCACCACCTTCTTCTCAAAGTTCGACCAGTTCGCCGACGCGCCTGATGCGGTGGCGAAAATGCGAGATCTGGTTCTGCACTTGGCAGTCACTGGGAATCTTGTTCGGCAGAACTCAATCGAGCAACCTGCGGACGAGCTATTGGTTGAGGTTAGGCAGTCGCGCGACAAACTCGTCAAGGACGGCACCATCCGACGGGTTGAGGCATTGCCACCACTGACCAACGATGATGTTCCATTTGAATGCCCCGCCGGTTGGGCATGGGTCAGGTTCGGTGAGATCTCATCGTCATACCGTGGGCACAATCCGCCCAAGAGTTTGTTTAAGGACAAACCCAGTCTTGGATATGTCCGCTTCATCCAGCAACGCGATTTTCGCACTGACGATTACGCGGTGTATGTTCCAGAATCTAGGCACCTCAAACTCGTGAAGAAGGGCGAAATCGTGATGGCCGCTTATGGCAACATCGGGAACACTTGTCGAACCGTTGAGGGCGCATTCAATGTGGCGATAGCAAAAGTACTGGAGATTCCGCCGGTCGCGCGTGACTACATCGACCTGCTAATTCGGTCCGACTTCATCCGCGGCGCACTTGAGAAGGTTTCAAGTCGCGTTGCTGTTTCTTCAATGAGTAGCGACCACATGCGGTCTCTCGCGGTTCCTCTCCCGCCCCTTGCTGAGCAGAAGCGGATCGTGGCGAAGGTGGGTAATCTGATGGCATTGTGTGATCGGCTGGAGGCGCTAGGTAAGGAGAAGGAGTCCCGGCTTGCCGGGATCGCCCGCGCTTCGTTGGCCCGCTTCGCCGATGCGCCCACCCCGGCCAACCTCCCGTTCCTCTTCCACCCGTCCTACGCCATCCCCCCCGCCGACCTCCGCAAATCCATCCTCGCCCTCGCCGTCCAAGGCAAACTCGTCCCTCAAGACCCCAACGACGAACCGGGTGAGGTGATTCTCCAACGTATTCACTCGGACTACTCGTCCAAGATACGTGCGAACCAGTCCGAGCCAAACGACGACGTTGTAGAACTTCCATTCGAGCTTCCAAAAGGTTGGTCGGCATCACGACTGGGTTCCATCTTGAACCCGAAAAGAGGCATTTCTTACGGCGTCATCAAACTCGGTGCTGAGCCTCAGCAAGGCGGTGTATTCATCCTTCGCTGTAGCAACGTCCGCTTTCGTAGAATTGATTTGCACGGCATTCGGAAAGTGACGGAACAGCTCTCGTCCGAATTTAGCCGGACGATTCTCGAAGGCGGCGAAGTCTTGATCAATGTCCGCGGAACCCTTGGAGGCTGCGCAGTGGTTCCACCAGAGCTGAAAGGCTACAATATTGCGCGCGAGGTCGCCGTGATTCCCGTTCACACTGAGATCGATCCCACATTCCTCCTCAATGTGATCGCGTCGCCCTTCTTCCAAGACCGAGTCGATGAAAACTTACGAGGCATTGCCTACGAAGGTTTGAATCTCGGCTTGTTGCGCGATTTTCTTATCCCCATACCACCTCTCGCCGAACAACACCGGATCGTGGCGAAAGTAGAGCAACTGATGGTCTTGGTGGAGGCGTTGGAAACGCAGCTCGCCGCCTCCCGCGTCACCGCCGCGAACTTACTCTCAGCCCTCGTCGCCGAACTCACCGCCGCGCATAGCTAATGACCGCCATTCCATCAGCAGAACTACACACGCCCGATGAGTTGCTCGCGAACGCATCAGCGATGTACGCCTCTGGCGACCCCAAGCTCTTCCGCGGGGCGATTCTCGAATCGATTACGGCGCTTGAAGCTTTTGTTCAGCGGACTGTGTTTCGTTCTCTTGAAGGCCGCCTTGACCCGCTCTTGGTGAAGTGGCTGGAGGAGAAAACTAGAATGGACTTTGACAGCCGTCTGTCAGTTCTGACGCAGGTGGCAACCGGATTGCCTATCAATAAGTCGTCGGAACTTTGGGACGGCTATAAGAAGGCCAAGGAGATTCGAAACAAGGTGGTACACTCGGGGCGGAAGGTCACGGCCATGGACGTGGAATTGGTGATGGCAAGTGTTCGTGATTGGCTTTCGTATTTGGGCACTACAGTCGAACTTGAAGCAGTGTTGCTCACTCTCAAACGATGGGTTGAACAGAGCCCGAAGCCGCCCATCGAGAACGAGGCGCAAGCGATTCAACTTGTTGCTCAGTACTTTCACCAAAGCGCAGCAGCCAGGATAACAATCGAGGCCGAAATTAACACGGGTGGACGTCGGCATCGAGCCGACATGATTTTGGATTTTGGCCCTCGAAAGGTTCTGGTCGAAACCAAGTTTCCCCGACTCGCAAACAATGTTCGCAACGTCATCCGGGATGCTGTCGAACAGGCGGACGCCAAGCGGCAGGCGGCAAACATTGGACAAGCGTGTGTGATTGCCTTTTTGAGGAAGCGCCCCGAGGGAGTCTCAGATGTCGTCGAACGACACAAGGGCGGGGGAATTCTTTCCATCGCAATCGAGACTCACTAAATGGCCGCCCTCGTTGTCGAGTTCACCACCGCATAAATATTATGCCCACCACCGCACAATTCGTTCGCGCGCTTAACGCCATGCCCGATCCGTCGCGAAAGATGAAGCAACTCCTTCGGGCTCACGCCAAAGCACCCAATCACGTCTCCACTGCGCGGAAACTTGCAGAGAAAGCGGACTACAAGAGTTGGCGTGGCATGAACCTGCAATACGGGCTGCTAGGGAATCGCGTCGGTAAAAAATTGGGTTTACCCGTCGCGGATCTATCCGTCTTGGCCGATT
The DNA here is from genome assembly GCF_001746835.1 of Lacunisphaera limnophila. Lineage (NCBI taxonomy): Bacteria > Pseudomonadati > Verrucomicrobiota > Opitutia > Opitutales > Opitutaceae > Lacunisphaera > Lacunisphaera limnophila. The sequence continues at coordinate 3,010,252 of NZ_CP016094.1, forward strand.
TTATTAAACGCGATAAGCTCGCGAACAAGGAGTGGCTGATCCTGATGAAGCCCGCTTTCGCAAAAGCCGTAATGCAGATGCCTTGGTTCTGAACGTACCCATGCCCATCCAACACGCCATCTGGAAAGTCGGAGCCCAGCCGACGCCGCTTAACACCACCAAACTATCCAGCGAGCAGGCACTGGAGGACATGATCGTCCGCGAGCCGGGCATTCTATCTGCCGAATGGATGCTCATCGGCCGGCAGGAGCAGACAGGGTTCGGGGGACGCATCGACCTCCTTGCTATCGCCCCGGACGCTTCCCTCGTTCTGATCGAACTTAAGCGCGGCCGGTCACCGCGTGACCTCGTCGCCCAGGCCCTGGACTATGGTTTCTGGGTCGAGCGACTCACGACCGATAAAATTGCCCAGATTTATCAGCGCTTCTCGGGCGGGGGCAGCCTGAGCGACGCGTTCCGGGCCCGCTTTGGCGTGGAACTCGATGAAGAGACCCTGAACGAATCCCACCAGATCGTCGTGGTCGCCGCCGAGCTCGATGATGCCAGCGAGCGGATCGTCCAGTATCTCAACGACCACGAGATCGCCATCAACGTCCTCTTCTTCCAGGTCTTCCAGCATGGTGCCGACCAACTCCTCAGCCGTGCGTGGCTGATCGACCCAGGCGAGACGCAGGCCAATGTCGCCTCAACCACCACCAAGAGGAAGGGCGAGAAAGAACCTTGGAATGGCGAATACTATGTCTCCTTCGGCACCGGCGGGTCTCGCACCTGGGAGGACGCTCGGAAATTTGGCTTCATCAGCGCCGGCGGCGGGAGCTGGTATACCCAGACTCTGAAGCTCCTGTCTCCCGGCGACCGCGTTTGGGTGAAAGACCCTGGCACCGGCTACCTCGGCGTTGGACGCGTCCTTGAGCCGGTCGTTTCGGTCAATGACTTCAAGGTGAAGACCTCGACAGGGGAGAAGCCCGCCTTGGCAGTGCTTTCCACCGCCGCCCGCCTTCGCGAGCGAGCCGAGGACCCTGAGAAAGCAGAGCACTTCGTCCGCGTCGAGTGGCTTGATACAGTGTCTGTTGAAAAGGCGATCAACGAAGTCGGACTCTTCGGCAACCAGAACACCGTCTGCCAGCCCACGACCCCAAAATGGCGGCACACGGTGGAGCGCCTTAAGCTGCACTTCACGAAATGGGAGAGGTGACAGTGCAGCAGGGCAAAGAACATCAGGAGGTGCTAAACGAAGCCTATCGTCGAATTGGCCGGAACTTGTTCGTTTTCCAGGAGATCGAGCTGACGCTGAAAACGCTTCTTCATGATGGCCACTTGCAGATTACAGCCAGTCAACTGCAGAGGCTGATTGCAGAGCGTGGCGCAAAACCCGACAAACGGACGCTCGGGCAGCTGATCGATCCCCTCATTGACCATCACCTCACGCCATTTGATCCGGACACGATTCCTCAGAAACCTAGCAATGAGATATCGATAAGCCTCAGAGTAACCTTCAAATTCACTCTGAAGGAGCGAGAATCCATGATGAAAGAGCTGGATGACCTGGTGACCGAACGTAACGAACTGGTTCATACGCTACTCTTGCGACATCGCTTTGATACCGAAGAGGGATGTATTTCGGCCTGCAAGGATCTGGAACGCTAGGAGGAGATGATATTGCCTGTCCGAAACAATCTGCGCGCCATGGTCCGGGCCATGCACAAGATGAAGCCAGATATCTTGAAGGCTCTGCAGGATCTAAAATTCAGTTAAGATATAGCCGGCAATCCCGGCAATGCACTTGCGGGCTGCAAGCTGTCCAGTAGGCATGGCGGATGGAAACGGGTCGTGAGGATCAGCTGAAGTTCGCCAAGCATTTTGAGCGGGCGCAGGGGTGGCTGTTGCTGGAGAACTACACGGCGGCGGATCGGGCGCTGCGGCTCATTCCGAAGACGTTTCGGGGGCGGCCAGAAGTGGCGCAGTTCCGGGCGCAGTTGCATCTGGCGGCGGGGCGGTGGGCGCGGGCGGTGCCGCTGCTGCGGCGGTTGCAGAAGCAGGATCCGACGGAGCCGCAATATGCCGTGAGCCTGGCCTTTGCGGTACGGCGGGCGCAGTCCATCGCGAAGGCGGAGCAGATCCTGCTGGAAGCCAGTCGGCGCTTTCCCCACGAGGCGGTCATCTGGTTCAACCTCGCCTGCTATGCCGCCCAGCAGGGCGATATCCCCAACGCCTTCGGCTTGCTCCGCGCCGCCGTCAACCGGGACGTGGCCTACCGCGATCTGGCCAAGACCGATAGCGATCTGGCTCCGTTCTGGGCGGCTGTGAACGCGGGGACGGTGGAGAAGCCGTGGTGAGTATGGGTGGTTGTTGGTTGTTTGTTGTCGGTTGTTGGGGGGATTGAAGGGTTTGAGGGTATGAGGGTGCGAGGAGGTGAGGGCAGTTCGCTCTTGGCTCCCTGGACTGGCGTTCTAGCCTGTTGGAATTGTCCGTGGAACACGGACAGATCAGTTTACTCTCTCCTCTATCATGACCTGGACCCAAGGATTCTTCGCTGTTGGCTATTTCTTTTTCTTTATCGTGTGCGCCCTCGCACTCGTGTGGTGGCAGCGGCGGCAACGGAAGACGCGCAAGCCGTTTGGCGATGACACACGGCTACTGCGCACTGCCGGGGAAACCCAGCTGAAGATTTTCAGTAAGTTTGAAGAGGACTTCGCTCTGTGGCTTGGAACCGCTGCCGGAGTGCCGGCGCTCATTGTGGGCACGATGCTGCCGCTGACCCTGAAAATGCCCGATATTCTTCAGTGGGCCTGGCTGGGTCTCACGGTTTTGGTCTTCATCGGCTCTTTTTACGTGGCCGTGCGCTGGTTCGCCAAGAAGACCGAAGAGATGAGCAACCGCTACCTCGGTTACTTCGGCGAGCGGATCGTGGCGGAGCACCTGGAGCCTTTGAAGGGGCAGGGGTGGCGCATTCTGCATGACGTGCCGTTCCAGAACAACGGGACCAAGTTCAACCTCGACCACATTGCCATCGGGCCGCAGGGCGTGTTTGCCATCGAGACCAAGACCCGCCGCAAGGGGAACGCCCGGCCAGGATTCGACGATCACCGGGTCTTCTTTGACGGCCGCGACCTCGAGTGGCCTTGGGGCAACGACAATCACGGCCTGGAGCAGGCCGAGCGCAACGCGATGGAGCTGACCAAGGTTATCAAGGCCGAGACCGACGAGCGCGTCCACGTGACCCCGATTCTGACCCTGCCTGGATGGTTCGTGGAGCCCCGTCCGTCGCGGGCCACCCGGATGTGCCGCGTCACCAATCCCAAGGGCCTCACCAAGTTTCTCCCCAGCGGCCCGGCGGTGCTCGACGCCGCCAAGATCGCCGCCATCGCCACCAAACTCGAGGCCCGTTGCCGGGATGTGGAGTATTGAGCGGCAAGTGGCCGCTCTATGGGAGCGAGGGGCTCGGACCTCGGGTCTGGGAGGGGTGATTACCGGGTCACATCCATCTTCCCCGCATGCCCCAATGGCGTAACCCCAAACCGGGCTTGCGGGGAGGAGGGGATCGGCTAGGGTGCGGGCATGAGCTTCAACGAGGTCTTGGCCGAGCTGCCCGCGCTGACCGTCGAGCAACGCCAGTTGCTTATGCGTCGGGCCTTGGAACTCGACGACCTCCCGCTGTCACCTGCGGATGAAGCTCTGGTTCGGGAACGATCCGCCGACTATCACGCCAATCCGGCGGCTGCGATCAGCCTGCAAGAAATGGAAAACCGTCTACGGGCCCGCAAGGGGCCATGACCTGGAAGGTGGTGTTTAATCCACGCGTCGAGGATGATGTGCTCCAGGCCGCGGCATGGTATGAGAGCAAGCGGCCTGGCCTAGGTGATGCGCTTATCGATGAATTGATCGCGGTGTGGCGCAGTCTGGGCGAGAATCCGCTCCTGGGCGCCCGTAAACATCCGTCCCGGAATCTTCGCTGGCGCTTTCCGGAGCGATTCCCGTACCGGGTGCTCTACGAGGTGGACGAGGTTTCTCGCACCGTCGTGGTGCTGGCTGTGCTCCACGCAGCCCGGCATCCGGCGACGGGGGCCTGAGGAATTCGTCCTTGGCTCGCCGCGTGGGCCTTCTAGCTTTTCGTCACTGTCCGGGGCCACGGGTGGTATTCGAGTATGTTTACAGAGTAACGAGCCCGCTTGTTCTATGAACACGGCTTCAACCTTATGTCCCATCCCATGCACTTCGTCTTAGTCGATTTTCAGAACGTCACGAAAGTCGATCTCGATCGCCTCTCGGTCGATAACGTGGTGTTGCTGCTTTTTCTGGGCGAGAACCAGAAGAAGCTGTCCGCCAGCCTCGAAAGGCAGGTCATCCATCACCCGGCGGAAGTGCGTTTGATCAAAGTGGGCGAATCCACACCGAACGCCTTGGATAAGAAACTATCGGGCTATCTGGGAGGTTTGTGTTCCCGTCATCGGGAGGCCGATTTCTACATTGTGTCAAAAGACAAGGATTTCGACCTGGTGGTGTCGTGCTTGCGTGGAACCGGCCTACGCGTGGACCGATATGATGCCTTCGAAGAGATGCCCATTGTCGCGCCCAAGAAAGGGGGATCATCGAGGCCGCCGTTCCCCATGGTGATGCCGGTCGAGGCTCCTGTTCAGCTGCCCGTGACACCCACGCCCAAAGGGGCGGCGGATAAAATGGCCAAATTCATCCTGCATCTACGCAGAAGCCAGGCTTCCAACCGCACTAAACTGGAGCATTCCATCGCGGCCTATTTCAAGCCCTCGCTACCGGCCGGCGGGATGAAAGGTGTGATCGCCGAGCTGAAGAAACGCGGCGTGGTAGCTATCGATGACAAAGATCACGTCACCTACCCGGCCCCCACTTAGCGACTTAGCGGCTTTGCGTGATTCGCCGATCGTGTCCTTTTTCGGGTCTTTCGTTCGTTAAGATTGTGAAGGTCGGGAAACCCGACCTGAAAGCTGAGGCCATAACCACACCCCAACATAATCATGAAATCCAAGCCCAAGAACATCATCTGCCTGTGGTACACCAAGGACGCTCTCGCGGCGGCGAGGTTCTACGCCAAGACGTTCCCGAAGAGCAAGGTGACGGGCGTGCACAAGGCACCGGGTGATTTTCCCGGGGGCAAGAAGGGGCAGGTCCTGACGGTGGAATTCACCGTGATGGGCATCCCCTGTCTCGGCCTCAACGGCGGCGACGCCTTTAAGCAAACTGAGGCGTTTTCGTTCCAGGTCGCCACCGACTCGCAGAAGGAGACCGACAAGTATTGGAACGCAATCGTGGGGAACGGCGGCCAGGCAAGCTACTGCGGCTGGTGCAAGGACAAGTGGGGTCTGAACTGGCAGATCACCCCGCGAGTGCTCACCGAAGCCATGATCGCCGGCGGGGACGAAGCGAAGCGCGTCTTCGCGGCCATGATGGACATGGGCAAGATCGACGTGGCGAAGATCGAGGCGGCGCGCCGCGGGTAGGGGTAGAAGTCAGAGGACAGAGGGCAGAGGTCGGACCCGCCTTCGCTGTGCGAGCTTCGGCGCGGCAAGGGCCGGGTACGAGTGGGTTGGTCGATTTTGGTCACAGAGAAGAGGGAGAGTGTCCCTGGTCCCTACTTAGCGGCTCTGCGACTTTGCGTGAAAAATCCGGGATTGGAGCCGATTTAGTGTGGATTAGTGGATAAGTCGCTCCCTGCTTCTTTTCGCATGCCCAAGCTCGTTCTCATCATGGCCGTCCTGCTCCTGGTCTTCAGTGTCCTGGCTGTTTTTAAGGACAGGATCTTCAAATGAAGCCCGAACGCGGTAATGACCGGAGCCTGCTCTCGCCTTTGCACTTACTCTTGCTGGCGGGGTTGCTCGTGCTGCCGGGGTGGGCGATTTATCGGGGGCTGGGGCCGACGTTCGCGGCCTACGCGGCCGGGTGGGTCTCAGCCATCTCCCTACTGGCGGTGTTCATCACCTGGCTCGATAAGCGGCGCGCTCAGAGCCAAGGCTCGCGCGAACCGGAGAGTATGCTCCACCTGTTGGAATTGATCGGCGGCTGGCCGGGGGCGTTTCTGGCCCAGCGCTTCTTTCGCCACAAGACGGCCAAGGGGTCCTACCAGTTCATGTTCTGGCTCATCGTGCTCATCCACCAGGCCCTGGCCGCGGATTATCTGATGGGGTGGTGGGCCGTCCGGACGGGGTGGCGGTTGATCGGGGCATAGAGCAGTGGAGCTGAATCCGGAGCGGGAGAAGATCGCGGAGGCACGAAAGAGCGGAAGCGCGGAGCAACCGCCGTCGCCCGAAGGGCTGGAACACGGCAGCAGGATTGGTCGTGGCGGACGATGGACTTTTTCGTATTTCCGCTCCTCCGCGTTTCCGCGATCCCGGATTCTTCGCTTGGCGCCGGGCGGAGTCGCGGCATTGAATGAGAGCGATGCGCTTGCAGCTCCTGCTTGGCTTGATGGTGGGCTTTTTCGGGGTCGTCCGCGGACAGTCGCCTTACACGGAGACGGAGGTCGCGGGCTTTAAGGTTCGGTCCAAGGCGGACTGTTTTGCGGGGGCTGTGCCGGCGGAGGTGCGGGATTTCCAGGCGAAGCTTCGCGCGCAGATCGATCAGCTCAACCGCGTGCTGCCGGCCGACAAGCTGCAACGGCTGCGGCAGATCCCGCTCTATGTCCATAAGGGCGAGCACCGGGCTTGGGGCGCCGCGCACCACCCGTCGCGCGAGTGGCTGGTGAAGAACGGCTACCCGGCGGAGATGGCCAACAGCATCGAGATCTTCAACTGGAGTGAATTCCGCACGCTCGTCGAGACCCAGCCGGCCTGTCTGCTCCACGAATACGCCCACGGCTGGCAGCACCTGGCGCCGGGGATGACCCAGCTCATCAAGCCGGCCTACCAGCAGGCGCTGAGGGCGGGGCTTTACCAGTCGGTCGACTACGTGGGAGAACCCTCGCCGCGGAAGGCCTACGCCCTCGAGAATGACCGCGAGTATTTCGCGGAGTTGTCCGAAGCTTATTTCGGCCGGAACGATTTCTTCCCCTTCGTCCGGGGGGAACTGCAGGCCTACGATCCGGCAGGGTATGCGATGATCGAGCGGGTGTGGGGCGTGAGGTGAGCCGGCCTTCGCCCTGCGGGCTACGGCGCGGCGAAGCAGAGGAGTTGAGGGTGCGAGGGTATGAGGGTGTGAGGATTGGGGATCTCAAATCTCAGATTTCAAATTTGAAATGAGGTCTGCGGGGCGCGGACCTCGGGGGATGGCCGGACCGGTCGCCCAGCGTTGCCCTGATGGTGGCCGGCCACGAGAGGGAGTATAGTCTTCCCATCACAAGCGAGACAGTGCCGGGGTGGAACGAGGCCGAATAAGCCCTCCGAACCATTTAACCGGGTCCTGCCCCGCTTGTGATATTTTTATGCCTGAGCGGCGCCCTTCGACATGGCTCAGGGTGATTTGCCGGGCAAATCAGAGGGCGGGATCGAGAGGGTATGAGGGTGTGAGGGTGCGAGGATTGGAGGGGGCATTCGGAGCGCGACCTAGGTCGCTGGCCCACGGTTAGTACCGCAGCGAGGTCGCTGCGGCTCCAGAATCGGGCAACAACCAACAACGACTTCCCATCCGTAATCCTGTCACTTGATACCTGATACTTGTTACTTGTTTCCTCCTGCATTGAGATCCGCGTTTTCAGATTTGAGATCTGGCATTTGCGATTTGTGACGGCGGGCGGGGGCGATAGCGTGGGAGTCTACCCCGTTGCCTATGACTACCCCCTTCAATCGTCGGGCGTTTATTGCTTCCACTGCTCTCGCCGGACTGGGCCTAGCGGCCTTCGGCGCGACCACGGCTTCGACTTCAACTCCTGCCCCAAACCGGCAGCCGAACCGGCTACCCCGCTGGCGGGGATTTAACCTGCTCGATTTCTTTTCGCCCGACCCGACGCACCGGCGCGGGGGGACGACGGAGGACCACCTCCGCTGGATCGCGGACTGGGGGTTCGACTTTGTGCGGCTGCCCATGGCTTACCCATACTACCTGGACATCGACCGCACGCGGAATGTCACGCCCGAGGATGTGCTGCGCTTCGACCCGCGGCGGGTGGACGAGATCGATGGCTTGGTGTCCCTCGCGCACAAGCACGGCCTCCACGTGAGCCTCAACTTGCACCGGGCGCCGGGGTACTGTGTGAACGCCGGGTTCCACGAGCCCTACAACCTCTGGCGCGACCAGGAGGCGCTGGACGCGTTCTGCGCCCATTGGTCCCTGTGGGCGAAACGCTATGCGGGGGTGTCCCGCGAGCGCATCAGCTTCGACCTCGTCAACGAACCGAGCATGCGGGAGGACATGAACGACCAGCATTCGGCCCGCAGCTCCGTGCCGGGTGATGTCTACCGTCGCGTGGCCCTGGCGGCCGCCGGCGCCATCCGGGCGGCGAATCCGGCGCATCTGGTCATCGCCGACGGCAACGACGTGGGCACGCGCGTCATCCCCGAGATCACCGATCTGGACATCGGCCAGAGCTGCCGCGGCTATCACCCGGGCATCATCTCGCATTACCGGGCACCCTGGGCTTTCAAGGATGTGTCCAATCTGCCCGAACCTCGCTGGCCGGGTCAGATCGAGTGGCGCAACGTCGACGCCGCCACGGGCCAGACGTCGGTGCGGACGGAGACGCTCAGCCGCGCGATGCTGGAGGAATTCTACCAGCCCTGGATCGCGCTCAAGGAGCAGGGGGTGGGGGTGCATTGCGGCGAGTGCGGGTGCTGGAATAAGACGCCACATGAGGTCTTCCTGGCGTGGTTCGGCGACGTGCTGGACATCCTCACGACAAACGGCATCGGCTACGCCTTGTGGCAGTTCGACGGGGATTTCGGCGTCCTGAACTCCGGGCGGGCCGACGTGGTCTACGAAGACTGGCACGGGCAGAAGCTGGATCGGAAGCTGCTGGCGTTGCTGCAGAAGTACTGAGGATGGGGGAGAAACCTGAGACCTGAAGGGAATCAGTTGTCGGATGTTGGTTGCTGGTTGTTGGGTCGAGGCAGGAGAAGCGGAAGACCGAGGACGGGGAGGTGGGCGGCGAGCTAGCTCGCGCAGGATTCGGAGCGCGTCCGAGGTCGCTGGCCCATGGATAATTGACCCACAGAGGCACGGAGACACAGAGAGACTTTCCTGGGTTCGAACCTTTGTGTCTTCGTGGTGAACCTCGGCTTCTATGGATTATGTGCTTTTTGTGGGCTGGGGGTTCCGATAGGTCTATTCCTGCGTGAATTCCCTGCAGCCCCTTCCTCCCTACCACCGCATCCGGGCGGTGGGATCGTTTGCGGAACTGGCGGCGGCACGCCTGGCGGACGGCGTGAATGCGTTGTGCTGGGAGCGGACACTGGCGGGGGATTTCGCGGAGGTCGTGCGGGCGCTGGCGGCGGCGCGTCACGATGAAGAAGCCATCGACGTGGTCGACGAAGACCGGCTGAAAGCACTGGCACTGAGCGCCCGGGGAAAAGAGGCGGTCGCGGTCATCCTCCAGGACCTGCGTTGGCTGCGGGAGCAGGAGCGCGATCCGGTGTTGAATTGCATTTACGGCTACCCGCGGGATGAGGAGGCGGGGCCGGTAGTAACAGATGTGTTTTCCTGGCACGCGGACAGCGCGCCGGTCGAGGCCGATACTTGGCTGTGCACCTATCACGGCTCGCCGAGCGAGGGTCTGCGTAACGAGGAGACGCGGCGGAAGGTGGACGACGCGGTGATCCGGGCCGAGCTGCTCCGGACCTACGGTGGGGCGGATGACGAGGGGTTCCAGGAATTTCTGCACGAGCACTGCTACGATCTGCATTATGCGCCGAAGCCGGGGGCGCAGCCGTATTCCTTCGGGATCAGGAATCTCTGGCGCATCGCCGTCGACTGGCCGGGCAGCCCGGTGCCGCCCTGCGTGCACCGCGCCCCGGCGACGATCGCGGGGGAGCCGCGGTTGATGGTGATTTGCTAGGGGCGGGAGCTAGGCGCGAGGCGCGCCTAGCGGTTGTTGGTTGTTAGTTGACCCGCCTTCGCCCGGGGGGCTACGGCGCGGCAAGGGGGGCAAGATTTCAGATTTGAGATTTGGGCCGGGGGGCTCGCGGCTTCAGGGTCGTCGAGCAACCGCGCACCGCTTGCTCGCAAATTCTGCATGACTTTGGGCAAGGGGTGCAGCGATCACGGGGGGGGCCGGGACTATATTCACCGGCCGGCGATGATCCCCGTCGCGGCAATTCACGGTCGCTCCCCCTCCCATGATCGAAACCGTCTCCTTCCGGCTCAATGACCGCCCGGTGCGGCTGCGCGTGGATCCCAAGCGGACCCTCCTGTGGGTCTTGCGCACGGAACTCGAGTTGACGGGCGCCAAACATGGCTGCGGCGTCAGCGAGTGCGGGGCCTGCACCGTCCTGGTCAACGACCGGCCCGTCCGCGCCTGCGGCGCGAAGATCAAGTCCGTGGCGGGCAAGGAGGTCGTGACGATCGAGGGCCTGGCCAAGGGAACGGCCCTGCATCCGTTGCAGCAGGCCTTCGTCGAGCACGACGCCCTGCAATGTGGTTTTTGTACCCCCGGCATGATTCTTTCGGCCTACGGATTCCTACGCACGCATCCCAATCCGACTTACGAGGACGTCCTCAAGGGCATGGATCGCAACCTCTGCCGGTGCGGCGCCCACAAGCGCATCGTCGAGGCCATCCTGGCGGCCGCGGCGGCCATGCGGGAGGCAACCGTCCCATGAACCCGGTCACCCCTTCTCCGGTCGGTCTGGTGGCGGCCTCCGCCAGCCGTCGCAACTTCCTGAAGCGCTTTGGCTCCGGCCTCTTCATTTGCATCGTGGTGGGCCACGCGCTGGGGGAGGAGGAGTCGGAAGCGTCATTCCAGACCAAGCCCCGCGTGGTCCCGAAGGGGACGATCGATTTTAACGCCCTGCTGCGCATCGGGGAGGACGGACGCGTGACCTGCTTCACGGGCAAGATCGAGATGGGGCAGGGGCCCGTCACCTCGCTGCCCCAGATGCTGGCTGAGGAACTCGATGTGGCGGTGGATGACATCGACATCGTGATGGGCGACACCGATCTCTGTCCCTATGACCAAGGCACCTGGGGCTCGCTGACCACGCGGGTCTTTGGCCTCCAATGGAGTCAGGCCGGGGCGGCGGCGCGCACGGTGTTGCTCGAGCTGGCGGCGGAAGCCCTGCGCGTTCCCGTGACCGGGCTGACCGTCCGGCAGGGCGTGGTGAGCGTGACGAGCGATCCCTCGCGCCGGATCAGTTATGGACAGCTCACCCAGGGGCGGCGGATCGAACGCGAGCTGGTGGTGCCCCCGGTGCTCAAGCAACCGTCCGAATTCAAGGTGGTCGGCCAACCGCTGCGCCGGCGCGATGCCCGCGACAAGGTGACCGGCAAGGCGAAATACACCGGCGACCTCCGCCTCCCGGGCATGCTCTATGCCAGCATCCTGCGGCCGCCGGCCCACGGCGCGACCTTGCGGCGGATCGATGCCTCGGCCGTGCACGGGCGCGACGGCTGCCTCGTGGTGCAGGAACCGGATCTCGTGGCCGTGTTGCATGAGTTGCCGGAGCGCGCGGAGGAGGCCTTGCCGGACCTGCAGGCGGAGTTCGACCCCTCGCCCTCGACCCTCGACAACGGCAACCTCTACACGCATCTGGCGCAAGCTGAGGTCCCGTCGCGGGTGGTGAAGCAGGCCGGCGAGCTGGAACGCGGCCGGGCCCGGGCGGTGCGGCCGCTGGAGGCGACCTATTTCAATGCCTATGTGGCCCATGCCGCCATGGAGCCGCACACGGCGCTGGCGCAGGTGGTGGACGGAAAGGTCACGGTCTGGGCCTCCACGCAGAATCCCTTTGGCGTGCGGGCGGAGATTGCGCAGGTCCTCGGGGTGCCCGAGGAGCAGGTGCGGGTGATCACCCCGTTTGTGGGCGGCGGTTTTGGCGGCAAGGCGATGAACCGCCAGGCCGTGGAGGCCGCGCGGCTGGCCCGGGCCACGGGGCGGCCGGTGCAGGTCGCCTGGTCGCGCGAGGAGGAGTTTTCCCTCAGCAACAGCCGTCCGGCGGCCGTGGTGCGGGTGGCGGCTGGCCTCGATGACGCGGGGCGGATCGCTTTCTGGGACTACGCCGTGCGGTTTGCCGGCGACCGGGGGTCGGACCTGCTCTACGATGTGCCCGACCACCGGATCAGCGCCGTGGGCAACTTCAACGGACCGCCGGAGGTACATCCGATGCCGATCGGCGCGTGGCGTGCCCCCGGGTGCAGCACCAACGCGTTTGCCCGTGAGTCCCATATCGACCGCCTGGCGGAACTGGCCGGGGTCGATCCCATCGAGTTCCGGCTGCGTCATCTCACCAACCCCCGCGCCCGCCGGGTGCTTGAGGCGGCGGCGGCCGGCTGGGGCTGGCAACCGGGGCAGGGCGTGACCGGGCGCGGCCTCGGGGTGGCGCTCGGCCTGGATGCCGGTACCTATGTGGCCACGATCGCCGAGGTGGCGGTCGATCCCGTGACGGGCGCGGTGCGGGTGAAGCGCGTGCTCTGCGCGCAGGACATGGGCCGCGTGATCAATCCCGCCGGCGCGAAGGAGCAGATGGAAGGCTGCATCATGATGGGCTTGGGCTATGCGTTGACGGAGGAAATCCGCTTCAAGGCGGGAGTGGTGCTCGACACGAATTTCGACACCTACGAATTGCCGCGCTTCTCCTGGCTGCCGAAAATCGAGACCGTCATCCTCGACCTGATGGATGAGCCGGCCCAGGGCGGCGGCGAGCCGGCCGTCATCGTGATGGGCGCGGTCCTGGCGAACGCGATCCATGACGTGACCGGCGCCCGCCTGCTCGAACTCCCGATGACGCCGGCGCGGGTGAAGGCGGCGATGGGGGGAGTAGCATAAGGTCGGGGCTTCCGCCGACTTAGCGCGCGAGGACGTCGCAAGCGACGACCATACAGTAGAACGGCAGGCTTAAGGCGAGCTGGCTCGGGCGGGTAGCGGCGCGCGACCCTTTCGGCAAGCTCACGGCCCTGAGTCAGCCGAACGGGCAAGGGCGCGGCCCACGACGAATCAGGCGGTGATGTAGGGCGGGGTCGCCGAACCCCGCCTTTCTGCGATGACCATATCACGTTCACGGCGGGGTTGCTTCGCCATCTCCGCCGAGCCTCCGTCGGCGACCCCGCCCTACAAATTGCCCCGCGCCGCCGCGACGCCGGCCAATCTCCCGCTTGTGAATCGGGCGCGGGGTGATTCAGTGGTCGCACGATGATACCCCGCATCCTGGTTCTGCTGGCTTGTGTCTTCACGGTTACGGTCCGCGCGGAGCGCGTGTACGTGTTGCATGAGGCCGGCAGCCCGCAGGCGGCGTATGCGGCGCGGAAACTGGGGGAGGCGTTGCGGGGGCAGGGCCATGAGGTGCTGGCGGAGAGGGCGGGGTATGACCGGTTGGTCAGCCTGGCGATCCACCGCGAGCGGCTCGGGCCGGAGGCGTTTCTGATCATCCCGGAGGGGAAGGTGATCACGGTGTACGGCGGTGATGCCCGCGGCCTGATCTATGGCACCCTCGCGCTCGCGGACTCGTTGCGCCAGGGCACGCCGCTGGGTGAGGTGAAGGCCGCGGCGGACCAGCCGCGGTTGGAGTTCCGCGGCATCAAATACAACCTGCCGTGGGAGACCTACCGCGAGAGCTCGGCGCTCAGCCAGCACATCCCGGTGGCGAAGGATTTGAAATACTGGGAGGCGTTTTTGGACATGATGGTCGCCAACCGTTTCAACGTGGTGAGCCTGTGGAACCTGCACCCGTTCACCTTCATGGTGCGGCCGGCGAACTTCCCGGAGGCCAGCCCGTGGTCGGAGGTGGAGCAGGAGGAGTGGCGGCAGCTCTACCGCGGTATCTTCCGGCTGGCGAAGGAGCGCGGGCTCGACACGTACATCGTCCACTGGAGCATCTTCGTGAGCAAGGAGCTGGCGGCGGCGCACGGCGTGGCGAAGAAGAATTTCTACCCGCACTACTATGTGGACGGCGACACCTCGGAGATCGTGCGCCGGTATATCCGGGAGAGCGTGACGCAGGTTCTCAACGAATACCCGGACCTCGACGGCATCGGCCTCTCGCACGGCGAGGGCATGGCGGGGATGACGCCGCTCGAGCGGCAGAAGTGGATGGATGACGTGATCGTGGCGGGCATGCTCGATGCGAACCGCAAGGTGAAGCTGATTCACCGCGTGCCATTCTCGTCGGGGCTGTCCTCGGCCGGCGGCACGAGCAACGAGGTCGAGCAGGTGACGCGAGCGGCGATGGAGCAGCTGGGCGACCGGTTTGACGGGCCGATCTGGGTGGAGATGAAGTTCAACTGGTCGCATGCCCACACGACGCCAAAGTTCGTGAAGGTGCACGGCGGCAAGCTGGGGGACACGTATTTCAAGCCGGCGCCGAAGAACTACAAGGTCACGTGGATGGCCCGGAACGAGGACTTCTTCGCCCTGCGCTGGGGCGTGCCGGATTTCATCCGCCAGCATATCCGCCTCAATGCGGTGGAGGACTATGTCGGCGGGTATTTTGTGGGTTCGGAGTGCTACATCCCGGCGCTGGACTATTTCACGGCGGTGAAGGATCCCGTGGACTGGAAGTGGGCCTTCGAGCGGCAGTGGCTGTTTTATCAGCTGTGGGGCCGGCTGCTCTACAACCCGGACACGCCCGACGCGGTCTTTCAAGGGGAGTTCAACCGGCGCTATGGCGCGAAGGGGGACAACCTGCTGCGGGCCTACGCGCTGGCCTCGAACACCCAGATGCGGCTGGGCTCGCTGTATGATTCACGCTGGGATTTCACGCTCTACGGAGAGGGGTTCCTGGCGCTGCAAGGGGAGTACACGAAGTACATCGGCGTGGATGAGCTGATCGGCCACGCGGTGATGGACCCGGCGTATGTGTCGGTGAAGGATTACGTCGCGACGCTGGCCAAGGGCGGGAGCTACGGCCCGGAGCGGATCACGCCCCCGGTGCTGGCGGATTTGCTCGAGCGGGATTGCCGCGAGGCACTGGGGCTGGTGGCGGGGATCGATACGACCGGCAACGCCACGCTGCGTTACGAGGTGGCGGACGTGCAAACCTGGGCGCAGCTCGGCTTGCACTTGGCGGCGAAGCTGCGGGGCGCGGTGGCGCTTCAGCGTTTCCGTACGGGTGGCGCGGCGGCGGACAAAGAGGTGGCGATCGCGCAACTGGAGCAGGCGGTCGGGCACTGGGACGAGGTCGTCAAGATCACGCGGCCGCTGTACCGCGACATGCCGCTCACGCACTACAACCATAACTTTTTCCATACGAACCCGGACAACCTGTTTCACTGGGCGCGGATCCGGGACGAGGTCGCGCAGGATGTGGCGGTGGCGCGGGAGTGACCCGCCCGCGCCCGGGGGTCTTTGGCTCGACGCCCTTCGACTTCGCTCAGGGTGATTTGCCGGGGCAAATCAGAGTGACCCGCTTTCGCCCGGTGGGCTACGGCGCGGCAAGGGGGGGCGGGCGAGACCTGAGACCTGAAACCTGAGACCTGAGACCTGAAATTGGACGACGACAGGGATCTGTGATTTCAAATTTCAAATGGTCGGCCGGGGCCCACTCGGCCGGGTCAGTTCGAGTGGGGTTTGGGCCAGACGGGCTTGCCGGTGACGGCGGGCTTGCTGTGGGGGGCGGAGTGGTGCGCGGTCTGGGGGGCGCGGGCCTCGTGTTTTTGGAGCGCGAGGGTGATGGCCTCCTTCTCGGCCTGGGCGGGCGAGACCTGGTAGGAGGCGAGGTTGTCGGCGACGGTCGAAGCGTGGGTGGCTGCACCGAAAGGGTCCCCCTTGGGCTTGCGGCCCAGCTTGCGCTCGGCTTCGAGCCAGATCTCGTCGTCGCAGCCGGTGGGGCAGCCCCGGGATTGCCAGAGCTGGTGGGCGTATTGGGCAATGTCGGCGTGGGGATGGGCGTCCGGGCTAGGGGTCGGGAGAGAGTTCATGCTATGTTCAACCCCGTCGTGCAGGTGTGGTTCCGGGTATTTCCGGGCGGAGCTATGCCCATGGGCATGAGGCGCACCCCCGCGGACCCGGTCGGGTTGAGTCGATCGCGCCCTGTGGGCCGGTTGCTCCGCCACAGGCACGAAGATCCTCCCCTCCGGAACATGTCACGTATTAAGTGACATGGGATGGGGGCCGACCTGATCTAAGGCCGTTTCATGGGTCGGATAGTCGCCCACGCTGGGGCTAGCTTGGGGGTATGTATCGCTATGCTCTCTCGAGCCCGGTGGACGATCCGGGTGGCGGCCCCATCGGGGCCTTGCTGACCGCGGCATTAGTCATGGCCCAAGAAGCCCCCAAGGCCTTCCGCATCGAGGCGAAGCGTCGCACCCGACGTGGCGGCGGCACGCTGCGGCCGGGGGCGGGTACGCCTCTCTGGAACGAACTCAAACGCCGGTTGCGACCCCACCTCAGAAAATATGGCAAGCAGGCCAATCTCGGGCGATTGCTCGGGCTGCCCCGTCAACGCGTCAATGCCTACGTGACCGGCGGTGGGGAAATGCCCGATGCAGAGCGCACGCTCCAGCTCCTGGTCTGGCTGGTGCTCGTGGAGCGGGGGAAGCCGCCGGGTTGAGGATGCGGCGGGTGTCGCCTGTCACACAAACGGTGCCACAATCGTCAGTCGTCCAAGGCCGGATGATGTGTCACCTATTGCGTGACATGTTTGCGAAGCGCCGTCGGTGGGGCAGCTGGCACTTATTATGAGACAGGTATACGGATGCGCCGAGGAGGTGAACACGTCACTTAATACGTGACATGTGCGGCGGCTCGTACGGATCCAGAAGATGTCACTTATTAAGTGACGTGTTGGGGGCGAGAGGGCTAGGGTCGAGGGATGGGACAGAATCTGGAGGAACTCTTTGATGTCGTGGATGAGCAGGACCGCGTGATCGGGCAGGAGCGGCGGCGTGAGGTGCACCGGCTCGGGCTGCGGCACCGGGCGGTGCACCTGCTCGTGGTGAACCGGGCGGGGCGGGTGTTTCTGCACCAGCGCTCGAGGCAGAAGGATCTGTTTCCGGGCTACTGGGATTCCTCCGCGGCGGGGCATGTGGGTGCGGGCGAGGACTACGACGGCACGGCCGTGCGGGAGTTGGAGGAGGAGCTCGGGTGCCGGCCGGACCAGCCGCCGCGGCCGCTGTTCAAGATCGAGGCGCGGCCGGAGACGGGGCAGGAATTTGTGTGGGCCTACCTGGTGGAGGCGGAGGGGCCGTTTGTGCTGCACCCCGACGAAATCGAGCGCGGGGACTGGTTCACCAAGGAGGAGATCGACCGCTGGCTGGTGGAGCGGCCGCAGGAGATCGCGCCGGCGCTGCACTATATCTGGCCGAGGGTGAGGCCTCACCTGGGGTGAGGCGGTTGTTGGTTGAGGGTTGTTGGTTGTTGGGGCCGGGCCCCTTCGACTTCGCTCAGGGTGATTTGCTGGCAAATCAGAGGGTGTGAGGGCGCGAGGGTATGAGGGTGTGAGGATTTGGGGGCTGGATCCTGAGACCTGAGGCCTGAGATCGGGTCGGGTGGGCGGCGAGTTGGCTCGCGCAGGGTTCGGAGCGCGACCTAGGTAACTGGCCTACGACAGACACCGGAGCGCGACCCTTTCGGCAAGCTCAAGGCCCTGTGCCAGTCGAACGGGCAAGGTCGCTGGCCCACGGGAAGTAACGCAACGGGGTCGCGGCGGCTTCAGGATCGGCCCAACAACCAACAACGAACCACCGATAACGGGCGGCGCCGCCGCCACTACTGCGGTCTCTGTCCCTTCAGGTCGTTGAATTCCTTCGTGCTCATCAGGCGGCGGGGGAGGCGGCGCTCGGCCTCGCTGAGGAGGCGGTCCCATTGCTCGTCCTTCGGCTCGAAGAGCTCCCAGGAGGAGTGGTGGCCATGCTTGCGGTTGAACACGACGTGTCCGCCATGAAACCGCACCTTGATGTGCCATTTCTTGCCTTCCTCGTCTTTGTCCCACCAGCCGAATTCCATGCCCATGCGGGCAGGTTGGGTGGGGAACACCCACGCTGCCAAGTACCAAGTGGCATGGAACAAGGAGCAAGGAGTCACGGCGGGGAGCTTAGGGCTAAGCGCTGAGGGCGTGGGCAGGTGACACGGGGGCGGGAGGTCGAGCCAACCTGCCCGGAGGTCAGGTTCCACCTTTATACCTGTTACTTGCCACGGGCGACTCCGGTCCCATTGTGGCGGGGAATGCTCATTCGAAAATGCATCCTCGGGCTCACCTTGCTCTCGCTGGCGGTCAGCGGACAGGCGCAGCTAGGCGCGGAGATTGCGCAGAAGCATGCGGAGCGGGCGGGCGACAAGCTCGCGGCGGTGAAGTCGCTGCGGGCGGAGGGGCGGACCTTCATCAGCGGGGAGATGGTGCCGTTCACGCTCACGGCGGAGCGGCCGAACCGGTTGCGGGTGGACAGCTTTTCGCCGGTGCGCCGGGTGATCCAGGGTTACGATGGGGAGAGCCCGCCGTGGATCAGTCACTCGGAGCACAAGGGCGGCGCGATCCAGGCCATGCCGGCGCCCGATGCGAAGGATTACATCGCCAATGCGGACTTCGACGGCCCGCTCGTGAACTACGCGGCCAAAAAGTATTCCGTGGACTACGCGGGTGAGGACACGATCGAGGGGCGCCGGGCCTACAAGCTCCTGATGATGAGCCCCAGCGACGACATCTTCTTCCTGTGGGTGGACACCGAAAACCACGAGGTGGTGAAGCGCACGGTGTACCGGGCCAACCAGCAGGGCCGCGTGACGATCGAGACTTTCTTCAAGGACTTCCGTCCGGTGGCCGGCGTGTTGCAGCCGCACCGCATCGAGACGACGTCCAATGGGCGGCTGGTCTACGTGATGGTGATCGACGAGATGAAGGCGAACGTCGAGGTGCCGGTGGGGACGTTTGCGGCGCCGTAAGGCACCAAGGCAGGGTCTCACGCAAAGGCGCTAAGACGCGAAGAAGAGAGGAGTGGGCTCCTTGGCGGCTTGGCGGCTTTGCGTGAACTAGGAATCCTTCGACAGCTCGGCGGCGCGGGCGGTGGCGGCGGCGATGGTGTCGCGGAGGGTGGCGCGGAAGTCGCGCTGGGCGAGGACCTGGAGGCCGGCATAGGTGGTGCCGTTGGGCGAGGTCACCTTGTCGCGGAGCGTCTCGGGGGGCTGGCCGCTGCGGGCGAGGAGCCGGGCGGCGCCGAGGGTCGTCTCGAGGGCGGCGCGGTAGGCGACGTCGGGGGGCAGGCCGGCGGCGACGGCGGCGTCGCGGAGACCGGCGACAAATTCAAAGAGGAAGGCCGGGCCGCTGCCGCCGACGGCCGTCAGGGCATCGAAATAGGATTCGTCGAGGGCGGCGAACTGGCCGAGGGCGTTGAGCAGGCGCTCAACGAGGGCGCGGTCGGCCTCGGCCAGGGGCGCGAGGGAGCAGTAGGGGGTGAAGGCGGCGCCGATGGCGGCGGGGGTGTTGGGCATCGTGCGCACGAGGGCGCGGGCGTGCGGGAAGGTGCGGGCGAGGGTGGCGAGTTTTTTGCCGGCGAGGACGGAGAGCACGAGTTTGCCGCGGGTGAGCTCGGCGAGGCGCGGGTCGGCGGCGGCGAGGGATTGGGGCTTGAAGGCGACGATGACGGTGTCGGCCCCGGCGAGCAGGCGGGCGAGGTCGGCCTCATGGCCGATGCCGGTGTCGGCGGCGAGCTTCCGGGCGGTTTCGCCGCCCTTGCTGGTGCAGACCAGGTCGGCGGGCGCGCAGACCTTCTCGTCCAGCAGGCCGCGGACGATGGCGGATGCGAGGTTACCGGCGCCGAGGAAGGCGATGCGGGGGGAGGGCATGGGGGCGGGGGACTGAGGATAGAGGACGGATGACAGAGGGCGGAGGGGCTGAAATTAGAAATCTGAGATTTGAAATTTACGGCGCGGGGACGGGAGGGAAAGTGGGAATGGCCGGGGGGAAGGGCAAGAGTGCATCGCGGGGCGATAAGGAGGCCCGCGGCGAGTTCGCCGCAGCTCCATTCGACAGCCAGCAACCGAATACGGACAACCACCGGCGCGTTGCGCCGGTTACTTGTTCCGGCGCTCGAGGGGGTGGCGGATGATGCAGATCGCGCCGCCGCCGGGGCGGTCGGTGAGGGTGACCTCGCCGCCGAGGTTGCGCATCGAGTGGCGGGCGATGGTGAGGCCCATGCCCACGCCGACCGTGTGCTTGGTGCTGGTGAAAGGCTCGAAGGCGTGCTCGCGGATCTCGGGATCGATGCCGCGGCCCTTGTCCTCGACCTTGATGAGGGCGAAGCGGCCCTCCTCGGGTTTGTCGATGATCTCGGTGCGGACGTTGATGAGGCGGTCCTCGTCGGGGGCGTCGCCGTAGCTTTCCCAGGCGTTGATGAGGGCCTTGGAGAGGATCTCCTCGAACACCTCGACGTTGGTGTCGATGAGGATCTCGCCGGCGCCGTTCTCGACGGTGACGGGGCGGTCGATCTTGTGCTCGATCTGGAAGCGGCGGATGCCGCTGTCGACCATGCGGACGAGGCTGGCGCGGATGAGAGGCGGGCGGTTCTTCACCACGAGGCCGGTGAGCTGCTTGATGATGCCGACGATGCGGTTGACCGCGTCCTCGAGGTGCTGGGAATTCTTTTTCACCAGCTCGGGCTTGTCGTGGTAGGCCTTGATGAGGTCGACGTAGCCGATGACGACGCCGAGGAGGTTGTTGAGATTGTGGGCGATGCCCTGGGTGACGGCGCCGATGGTGGCGGTGCGGCGGGAGTCGCCGAGGCGGCGCTGGAGGTCGATGAGCTCGCGGTTGATGGCGACGAAGCGGAGCTGGGTCTGGACGCGGGCGAGGGTCTCGTCGAGGTCGATGGGCTTGGTGATGTAGTCGACGGCGCCGACCCCGAGGCCCTCGATCTTGCCCTCCTTGGAGGTGCGGGCGGTGATGAAGATGACGGGGATGGACTTGGTCTCGTCGTCGGCCTGGAGGCGGGTGCAGACCTCGATGCCGTCCATCTCGGGCATCATGACATCGAGGAGGATGAGATCGGGCTTGTCGGCGGCGACGAGGTTCAGGGCTTCCTGACCGGAGTAGGCGGTGGCCACATTCATTCCCTCGCGCTCCAACTTGCGCTTCAGCAACTGGACGTTGATGGGTTGGTCATCGACGACCAGAATCTTCGGGGTGGCCATGGTGTGTACCGGCCATGAAAGACCTTTGCCGAAGACAGGCAAGAACCAGTTGCGCCGTGGGTTGGGAGAAAACCCCCACGGGGACTGGGGGCCGGCGGATCAGGCCGCCGGGCGGGCGGAGCGGGCTTTGCGCCATTCGCGGAAGAATTCCACGACGATGGGCACGACGGACAGAATGATGATGGCGAGGATGACCAGCTTGAAGTTCTTTTGGACGAAAGGCTGGTTGCCGAAGAAGAAGCCGGCGTAGGTGAAGAAGTAGATCCAGATGAAACCGCCGATGAGGTTGTAGGCGAGGAAGCGGGGGTAGGTCATCGCGCCGACGCCGGCGATGAACGGCACGAAGGTGCGGACGATGGGGACGAAGCGGGCGAGGATGACGGCGCGGCCGCCGTATTTCTCGAAGAATTCGTGGGCGCGCTCGAGATGCTTTTTGCGGAGCCAGATCGAGTCCTCGCGCTTGAAGACGGCGGGGCCGATTTTCTTGCCGACCCAGTAGTTGAGCGTGTCCCCGAGGAAGGCGGCCACGAAGAGCAGCGCGGCCATGGCGTGGACGTTGAGGCCGGTCTCGGGCTTGGCGCAGAAGGCGCCGGCGGCGAAGAGCAGGGAGTCGCCGGGCAGGAGCGGCATCACGACGAGGCCGGTCTCCGCGAAGATGATCAGGAAGAGGATGCCGTAGGTCCACGCGCCGTACGCGGCGATGATCTCCGCCAGGTGGCGGTCGATGTGGAGGATGAAGTCGAACAGCTTCTTCGCGAGGTCGAACATGGCGGGCAACAAAAAGGGCAGGTCGCGAGCGAGCCTGCCCCAAAGGGTGAGTTGGAAGACCGCTTAGACGTCGGCCTTGGTCTTGCGGAGACCCTGGACGCGATCGCCCTCCTTCCACTGGCCGCGCTTCTTGAGCAGGGCGACGCGCTCGAAGCGCTTGAGGACGTTACGTTTGACGACCACGCCGCCGCCGGGGGCCTTGAGACTGGGATGCTGGGACATAAAGGGATGCTGGTTTAAGGTGATTTTGTCTGCTGGAAGGGTAGGGAAGTAGAGTTCGCGATAGCCCATGACAAGTATTTTTCGCCCACGTTTTCGGCGCTGACCTCAATCCACTCGGGAACGGCGTAGGGGTGGTGGCGGTGGATCCAGGCGCTGAGGGAGGAGGCGTTGCCCGGCAAATACTTGAAACAGACCCGAAATTCCTCGGTTTGGGTCATTTTACCCTCCCAGTGGTAGTGGGAAGTGACCGGGCCCTCGACTTGGGCGCAGGCGGCCAGCCGGGCCTCGACGGCGCCCCGGGCCAGGCGGTCGGCGTCGGCGCGGTGTTCGGTGGTGGTCCAGGCGACGAACATGGTGGAAGCTTCACCAGCCCTGCGTTTTCCGCAAAGCCAAAATCCGGCCGGGGGCGGGGATAGCCCCAGGCGGCTGCGGCAGGATGAGCGATCCAGCCCGGCAACAACTTAGCCCTTGACGCTCCCGGGGCCAAACCTAGGTGTTTCCCTTCCTTTTTCCGCATCCATGAGAGACGAATACATCCGCGAGGCCCAGAAAGTCATCAACGACCCGAACATCCTGATCAACGTGGTTTCGCGCCGCGTGAAGCAGCTTCGCCGCGGCAGCCGTCCCCTCGTGGAATCGCTCGAGAAGCTGAGCCCCGAGGACATCGCGCTGCGCGAGGTCGCCGAGGGCAAGATCAGCTACGAGCTGCACACGGCCTGAGCCGGCGTGTCGCCTTCCTAGCGCGTTGAGGGCACCCGCCTTCGCCCAGCAACGCCTAAGCGCGTTGAGGGCAACGCGCTCCACCCAGCGAGGCTCCGGCCTCGCTTCTTTGTTTGCCGACATGCGCCGACGGCGCATGTTGATCCCGTCTCATGGCCGCCCAGAAGCACGATCCCACCCGTTATACCGAGATGCGCAATGCCAAGGCGCTGCGGGACTATTTCGTGCACGACAAGTTCGAGGCGGGGGTGAAGCTGACGGGTACGGAGGTGAAGTCGATCCGCGCGGGCAAGGCGCAGATCACGGACGCCTTCGCCCGGATTGAGAAGGGGGAGGTCTGGCTCTACAACGCGTACATCGAGGAGTATTCGCACGGCGGGCTGTCGCAGCACTCGCCCCGGCGGCCGCGCAAGCTGCTCCTGCGCCAGCCAGAGATCCGCAAGCTGCTGCAGGAAGTCGAGACCGCGGGCCGCCAGATCGTGGCGCTGCGCATGTATTTCAAGGAAGCGCTCGTGAAAGTTGAGATTGCCACCGCCACCGGCAAGAAGCAGTTCGACAAGCGCGAAGACTTGAAAAAACGCGAACAGAACCTCGAAGCCCGCCGCGCCCTCCACTCCCGCCGATGAAGCTCCCCGTCCTCCGCTCCCGCCGTCTCCCCGCCGAAGTCACCGTCCGCGTGCCCGGCAGCACATCCAATTGCGGCGCGGGCTTCGACTCGCTGGGCATGGCCCTCAGCATCTACAACGAGATCACGCTGACCCGCGGCGACTGGCGCGGCTCCCGTCCGGGCGCGGCCAGCGACACGCACGGCCTGGACATGGCCGACGAGGCCGCCGGCCTGTTCTTCGTGCGGGCCGGGGTCGAGGAGATCGGCTACACCCTCGCCATCCGCGGCGAGGTCCCGATGTCCCGTGGCCTGGGCTCGAGCGTCACGCTGCGCGCGGGCGTGGTGGCCGGGTTGAACGAACTTACCGGTGCGAAGCTGAGCAAGGACGACCTTTGTTCATTGGTAACCCAGCTCGAGGGCCATCCCGACAACGCCACGCCGGCGGTGATCGGGGGCTTTTGTGTGGCGCGGTGCGACGCGAGCACGGGCGAACTGCTCGGCGTGCTGCGCAAGCCCATCGGGAAGGAACTGTGCTTCGTGGTGGCCTCGCCCAACCAGGAGCTGGAGACGAAGAAGGCGCGCGGCATTTTGCCGAAGGAGCTGCCGTACTTCGATGCGGTGAAGAGCGTGAACAGCGCAACGTACGTCGTGGCGGCCTTCCTCACGGGCGAATACGACCGCCTGCGGCACGCGGTGAAGGATTTCCTGCACGAACCCTACCGGTTGCCGCTGATCCCCGGGGCCAAGCCCGCGATCGAGGCCGGCGTCGCCGCCGGGGCGCTGACCGGCTGGCTGAGTGGCAGCGGCTCAAGTGTGCTGTGCGTCGCGCGGCCGAAGGATGCGGCGAAGGTGGGCCGGGCGATGGCGGCGGCGTTTACCGCGCACAAGCTGACGGCCACGGTGCATGCGCTGTATGCGGACAACGACGGGTTGAAGATCGTCAAGCGGGGGTGAGGGGATGTAGGGCGGGATCTCCGAATCCCGCCTTCGTTCGAGTATGATATCACGTTCGAGGCGGGGTTGCGGCGCCCTCTCCGCCAAGCCTCCGTCGGCGACCCCGCCCTACAATCAACCTGGCTCAGGCGTGCTTGAAGGGATTCGTCGAGCTGATGACCTTCGGCGGGTTGGCGTCGGGCCAGTATTTCACGACCTCCTCGGCGAGGGCGGTCCATTTGAAGGGTTTGCGGACGACGCATTTCAGCGACGGCACGGCGGCAAGCTCGCGCGGGGTGAACGACATGTTGTAGGCCGTGATCATGACCGCCGGGATGGTGGGGTTGATCTTCTGCACGGCGGCCACGAATTCGAGGCCGTTCATGTCGGGCATCTGGTAATCGGTGATGATGATGCCGACATTGAGTTTGGGCATCGCGCGGAGCGCGTCGGCGGGCTTGGTGAAACCATGGACCGGGCAGGCGAGGTGCTCGCTGAGCAACTGCTGCAACAGGTCGATGTAGGAAAATTCGTCGTCCACGAGCACGACAATTTTGTCTCCATTCTTGGCGGGGGATGATGACATACGCGGTTTGCCGTGGCCCGGGCAGCGCACTTGTTTGCAGGGAAAACTGCTTGCCGTCCAGCGGATTAAGGCATGCATGGCGAGATGCTGCATGTGGTCCTGTTTCAGCCGCAGATTCCCCAGAACACCGGCAACATCGGCCGGATGTGCGCGGTGACGCGGTCGCGGCTGCATCTGATCCACCCGCTGGGGTTTGAGGTGACGGACAAGAACCTGAAGCGGGCGGGCATGGACTACTGGTTTTCGCTGGATGTGCACCACCATGCCGACTGGGCGGCGTTCAAGGCCAGTCCGGCGGCGCCGGCGCGGTTGTGGCTCTTTACGACCCATGCGACCCGGGGGTTCTGGGACGTGCGGTATGCCGACGGGGACGGGCTGGTTTTTGGCAACGAGGAGGCCGGGGCGCCGGACTGGCTGCATGCGGAGCTGGCGGATGCGCAACGGGTGAAGATCCCGCATGCTAATGGGGAGCTCCGTTCGCTCAACCTGTCGACGGCGGCCGGGATCGCGACGTATGAGGCGCTGCGGCAGGTGGGGATGCCGGCGGCAGGGAAGTCCGATTGAAATCGCCAGGTGGGCCGCCAGATCGCCCATTCGACATGCTCAGGGCCCCGAGCCAGTCACGGGGCTGGCACCAGACGGTAGCCGGATGTGGCGTGAGCAAGCTCACCGCCCACGGGATCAGCGCGACGGCCCCGAGTTACTTCACGGCCACGGCGCGGAGGGCGGCGGCGACGTTGACGGGGACGAAATTGGTCACATCGCCACCGAGGTGGGCGATCTGCTTCACGAGGGTGGAGCTGGTGTAGCTGTAGGCCTCGTTGGGCATGACGAAGATGGCTTCCACCTTGGGCTCGAGGTGGCGGTTCATGAGGGCCATGTTGAACTCGAACTCAAAGTCGGAGAGGGCGCGGAGGCCGCGGATGATGGCGTCGGCCTTCTGCTGGCGGGCGAAGTCGACGAGCAGGCCGTCGAAGCTCACGACGGTGACGTGGGGGAGGTGGCCGAGGTTGTCGCGGATGAGCGTGACGCGCTGCTCGGCGGGAAAGAGGGGGTTCTTGGCCGAGCGCAAGGCGACGGCGACGGTGACGCGGTCGAAGAGCTTGGCGGCGCGTTCCAGCACGTCGAGGTGGCCGTTGGTGATCGGATCGAAGGTACCGGGGTAGATGCAGTGTCTCATACGAACCTCGGTCAGGATTGCCGGGTGGTCCGGAATGGCGAGGACGTTTTGTGTGAAATCCGGAGGGCGGGCGGGCGGCGGTTCGGTGGCGCGAAGCTTCGGCGGTCATAGACCGCCGCTGCATGGGGGCGGGAAATCGTAGGATTGCCAAGGTTGCCGGGGCGCGCTCGACTCGGGCATGCGTTTCACCGTGGCCAACTGGCTGACCGTTTCCCGCGTGCCATCGATGTTCATCATCGTGTGGCTGATGAACCGTGAATTCCAGTGGGCGGCGACAATCGCGTTCTGGCTCTTCATCGCGGCGGCGCTGACCGACTGGTTTGACGGCATGGTGGCGCGGGCGCGGGGCGAGGTGTCGTCGTTCGGGCGGTTCATGGATGCGATCATCGACAAGGTGATGGTGATCGGCCTGATGATCGCGCTCGTCGTCGGCGGGTATTTCATGGGCCACGAGGTGGCGGCGATGGTGCTGTTGCTCTTCATCCTCGGCCGCGAGTTTGCGGTGTCGGGCATGCGGATGGCGGCGGCGGTGAAAGGCATCACGATCGAGGCCGACCAGGGGGGCAAGGTGAAGACCTTCATCCAGCTCAACGCCATCGGCTGGCTGATGGGTGCGCGGATGTTCCAGCGGGATTTCGGCGAGCTGTTCCGGGGAAGCGAGGGGCTGATCGTGCAGGTGATCCACTGGACGGGCATCGGCCTGTTCGTGTTGTCGGCCGTGCTGACCATCACCTCGGGCTATTCGTATTTCCGCCGGCACGGGCACGTGGTGCTGGACTGAATTTCGCCGCGGATGACACGGATCGTGCCGGATGAATCCAAGGCAGGTTAAAATTCTTTTGTCATGAAACTGACTGAACCGACGTGGCCGCGGGTGTTGCCGACCGGGCTGGTCGTGGGGCTCGCCACGCTCGGACCGCTGGGGGCGCGGTTGCCGGCGCCCGGGACCTGGGGGTCGCTGGCGGGGGTGTTTTATACCTTGGTGTTTTTCGGGCGGATCGGGTGGGTGCCGACGCTGCTGATCACGGTCGCGTTGAGCTATCTCGCGGTCGGCATCACGGGCGAGGCGGCCAAGCGCATGAACAAAAAGGATCCGGGCGAGGTGAACCTGGATGAGTTCATCGTCATGCCCCTGGTTTTTCTCGGTTGGCAGAGCGGGTATCCGGCGGCCTGGCCGGTGTGGGTGGTGCTGGGGGTGGGGTTCGGCCTGTTCCGGTTGTTCGATATTTTAAAACCCTTCGGCATCTCCCGGCTGCAACGCTGGCCGGGTGGGTGGGGAATCGTGGCGGATGATTTTGTGGCCGCGCTGGCGGCGTGCGGGGCGCTGCATGGGGTCGCGTGGCTGGCGACGTGGTGGTGACCCGCCGTCGCCCGGTGGGCTAAGGCGCGGCAAGAGATGAGGGCGGGGGCAACGTCGGGGCGTAAAGCCCTCCCGCATTCGGGCAGGTTATTCTACGCCGATGGTCGAACAGCCCGCCCTGAGGTCGGCCCTAAGAGTGAAGTCCCGCGGGCTTCACTTCGTGTCGGGCGCGGTGCGGCGGCTGCGCACGTTGTCCATGAACTGGCGGAAGGTGACCTCGGCGCGGACGCGGCTGTTGGTGCTGAACTGGGAGCCGTCAGGGCCCCAGGAGGCGCGGGCGCCCAGGCCCAGGATCCACTGGGTCTTGGAATTCAAGGTGTATTTCCGGGGCACGTACCAGAGAAAGCCGGGCCGGACGTGAAGGAAGTGGTCGGTGGTGTCACCGATGACGGCGGTGGTGGCGTAGGTGGTGGTGAGGGTCCACTTGATCCAGCCGAGGTCGTAGATCGCGCCGGCGGTGAAGTTCAGCGCGTGATCCCGGGGCTGGTTGAGGGCGGGGGTGCCGATGATGTCGCTTGCGGTGATGAGATCGAAACCGGCGCCGGAGAAGGTGGTGAGGCGCGGGTTGTGCGAGGAATGGTGCTGGATCAGGAAACCAGGGGCGAAGTGGTTCAGGCCGTCGGTCAGGTCGACCGGCGGATTGCCGACGGGCGTCTCGATGTTCACGAAGAGGCTGGTCTCGAAGTTGGAGCGGGGCCACTCGGGCAGGATGTATTTGGCGCCGAGCCGCACTTCCGCGATGCCGTAGCCGCCGTTGCCGCGGAAGCCGTGGGTGAAATACGCGGCGGCTTCGGGGCTGATCTCCAGGCGGTCGTTGATGGCCCAGCGGAAGCCGGTGTCGAGCCGCATGGTGTCGCGACGGAACAGGTCGCCGACGTGCGGGTGCAGGGTCAGCTTGATCGTGCCGGGTGGATCGATGGTGGGGAGGTCGAAGTCAAACAGCCCGCGGATGCGGGTGGTGAGGGGCGGATTTTCCTGCGGAGATGTGATGTTGCCCGCGGGGACCGGTTGGGCCGGGGCGGACAGCCCGGCCAGCAGGAGGGGGAGGAGCAGAAGGCGACGCATGGATCAGGGCAGAAGTTGGAGGCTTTCGAGTGGGAGGCGCACCAGCAGGCCTTGCTGGAGCACGTCCACTGACACGACGATTCCCTGCGGGTTCGCCGGGTCGTCGACGTAGCCCTCCAGGCCGTGGAGCGGGCCGCCGACGACCTTGACGTGGGTGCCCTTCCGCATGAGCGGGTGGACGGCGGCCTCGAGGCCGGAGGCGCAGATGAGCTTCACATCCTCCAGCTGGCGGAGAAAGCTGGCCTCGTTCTCGACCAGCATGGCGCGGACGAGCAGGTCCTGCTGGTAGATGCGGGCCTTCCGCTCCGGTTCGATGCGGGTGAAGACGTAGCCGGCAAAGAGGGGCTTGGTGAAGGTCTTTTTCTGCGTGCCGTAGCGCCGCACGCTCTTGATCAACGGCAGGTAGTGGGCGAAACCCTCCCGGCCCATGGCGTCGTCAAATTTCTTTTCGCAGCGGGGCTTGGTGTGGCAGACGAACCAGCGCGGTTCGGCGAAGTCGGGCAGATACTGTCCCATGGCCTCAGAGCGCCGCCAGCCGCCGCAGGGCCTCGAGGTAACCGGGGAAGCCCTGGCCGCTGACCATGCCGACACAGGCGGCCGCGGTCATCGAGTGGCGGCGGAATTTTTCGCGTTTCTTGATGTCCGAAATATGCACCTCGATGGCCGGGAGCGGGGCGACGCTCTTCAGGGCGTCGTGGAGGGCGATGCTGGTATGGGAGTAGGCGCCGAAGTTGACGAGGTAACCGTTGATGCCGGCGTCCGCCAGGGCGTGGATGCGGTCGATGAGGGCGCCCTCGTGGTTGGACTGGAAGAAGGTGACGCCGACGCCGAGCACCCGGGCCTCGGTGCGGATGAGTTTCTCCAGGTCCTTGAGGGTGGCCGTGCCGTAGACCGCCGGCTCGCGGCGGCCGAGGCGGTTGAGGTTGGGGCCGTGGAGAATGGCGAATTTTTTCATGAGGACGCGCGCACAGGAGGAAACGGAGGGAAGAGAGAAAAAGGGGGCGGAGGCAAGACTGGGTTGCCTGGGTTGTCCGCGGGTGAAATCAAAGCGGGTTGTCGGTCTCGATGAATTCCCAGGGGAGGCGGAATTTTTTGGCGAGCTCGGCGGCGAGGGCCTTCACGCCATGGGTCTCGGTGGCGTAGTGGCCGCAGCAGATGAGGTTGAGTTTGTGTTCCTGGGCGTAGTTGAACCACTCCTCGCGGAGCTCGCCGGTGATGAGCGTGTCGACCCCGGCGGCGACGAGGTGGGGCACGGCGCCGTTGCCGGAGCCGCTGCAGAAGGCGACGAGCTTCGGGGTGGGGGAGCCGCACTCGATGGAGACGACGCGCGGGTAGAGTTCCTCGAGCCGGGCGCAGAGCTGGGCGCGCTTGAACCGGTTGGGGGCGATCCAGCCGATGAGCTCGTTCTCGTGGGGGAGGAACTGGCGGCGGGGCTTCAGACCGAGCTGGCGGGCCATGAGCACGTTGTTGCCGAGATCCTCGTGGGCATCGAGGGGCAGGTGGCTGGAGTAGACCGCGCAGTTGCCGCGGACCAGGGCGGAGTACCGGCCATAGACACCCCCGGTGAGGGGCTGGACGCCGCCCCAGAAGAGGCCGTGGTGGACGATGAGAAAATCCACGCCACGCGCGACGGCCTGCTCGAAGGGCACGAGGCCGGCGTCGACGGCGGCGCCGATGCGGGTGACCCGGCCGTCGTTGGCGACCTGCAGGCCGTTGTGCGCGCCGGGGAAGTCCTTGAACGAAGGACGCCGGGTGCGTTTGTCGCAGTATTCGACCAGTTGGGAGAGCGAAGCCATGGCGGCAGGCTGGGGGAGGGCGCCGGTGCGTGCAAGCGGGCTGTTGGGGCGGGGCGGAAGCGGGGCGGTGAAGAAGGGTTGCCAGTGAGGGGGCGGCGGCCAACTTGGGTCTGATCATGGCCAAGAAAGCTTCGCCCCCCAGCCCCATCGACCTCATCGCCCAGGCCACCGAGTCCTTCCCGCACCGGCCGAGTTGGGACGAGTATTTCATGGCCACGGCCAAGCTGATCGCCTCGCGTTCCAACTGCGAACGGCTGAACGTCGGCTGCGTGATTGTCTCGTCGGGCCAGCGCAAGAACCGCCTGATCGCGGCCGGCTACAACGGCTGGCTGCCGGGCACGCCGCACGCTTCGCGCATGCGGGACGGGCATGAGCAGGCGACGGTTCACGCCGAGCAGAACGCCATCGCCGACGCCGCCCGGCGCGGCTCGAGCGTCGACGGGTGCACGGCGTACGTGACCCATTACCCGTGCATCAATTGCGCCAAGATCCTCGCGGCCTCCGGCATCGCCGAGATCAAGTACCACGACGACTACCACAACGACCCGCTGGTCCAGCCGATCCTGCGGGAGGCCGGCGTGAAGGTCATCAAGCTGTGACGGGCTGCGGATCGCGATGAAGGAACGCCGCCATGCCGGGAAAACCCAGAGCCTCGCGGGGCAGATGCTGCTCGCGCATCCGGGGCTGGAGGACCCGAATTTCCGGCGTACGGTCGTGCTGCTCTCCGGGCATGACGAAGCCGGGGCCATGGGCGTGGTGCTGAACCGGCCGATGGGCAAGCAGCTGGGCGAGGTGAACGCGGAGTTCGCCCACAGTCCGCTGGCCGGGGTACCGCTGTATGCCGGGGGACCGGTGGATCCGCAGAGCCTGATTCTCGTGAGCTGGCAATGGATCGTGGCCGACCAGGCCTTTCAGCTGACCTTTGGCATCGAGGTGGAGCAGGCGCACGAATTGATCGGCCGGCCGGGACTCACCATGCGGGCCTTCATCGGTTATGCCGGTTGGAGCAAAGGCCAGTTGGAAAACGAATTGCAGCACGATACTTGGGTCACGACCCCGGTGGAGGGCGACTGGTTGTTGAAGCATGACGGGGTGCCGCTGTGGCGGGGGCTGATCAGCCATCTGGACCCGGATCTCAAGCTGATGGCCGACGCACCGGATGACCCGTCCGTAAATTAGGGGCATCAGCGGGTTAGGCGTGACCGCGACTGCGGGCGGGAGCCACTTGCGAGGGAAAAAATATTTTCCTTTGACACGGCTTCGCGGGCCCCCCTTCTTCTGTTCCTTTATGAAAGTTGTTTCCTCCATCAAATCCGCCAAGCTACGTCACCCGGCCTGCCAGGTTGTCCGTCGCAAGGGTAAGATTTACGTCATCAACAAGGTCGAGCCGCGTTACAAGGCGCGCCAAGGCTGATTAACCTCCCCCTTTTACCGTGAAGACCGAAGGCCATCCCGCTCTCAACAACGTCTGTTTCCTCGACATCGGAACCGGCAAGAAATTCCTGACCAAGTCGACGATGAAGTCCGCCCGGACCGAGAAGATCGACGGCCAGGACTACTTCGTCGTCGTGCGCGACGTGACCATGGATTCGCATCCCGCCTACACCGGCGAGAAGCGCCTCGTGGACACGGCCGGCCGCGTCGAGAAGTTCACCACGAAGTTCAAGCGCGCCACCAAGGTCAAGTAAGGCGCCGGCCGACTTGTCCCCCGAAGCCCTCCCGTTGCGGAGGGCTTTTTTGTTTTCCGGCCCGGCCGGAAAACAATCGCGCCATAGCCCGGAGGGCGAAGGCGGATGATGGCGTGGGGCAAGACCGGGCGTCGCACTGGATCAAGCCCGCGCGGAGCGCAGGCTCCCCCTTTCTGCCGGATGACCCGGGAACGGGTCGGGTTGGCGCCACGAACGTCACGGGTTGCTTGGGGCGTGAGCAAGCTCACCGCCCACCGCCGAACCACTCGGATCCTTCACTTCGCTCAGGATGACAGGTTCCGGTGGTCCGGCTCCTCGGTGGGTATCCGAGTCATCCCGGGCTAAAAAGCCTTTCCTCCGGCGCAGCGGTGTGTTCCGTGTGTGCCGTGGCCCAACCCTGCAAACTCCTCTGTCTCGACTGCGATTCTACGCTCAGCGCCATTGAGGGCGTGGATGAGTTGGCTCGGCTGCGCGGGCCCGCCGTGTTGGCGGAGGTCGCGGCGATGACCAATGACGCGATGGACGGGAAGATCCCGTTGGAATCGGTGTTCGCCCGCCGGCTCGAGATCATCCGTCCCGGCCGGGCCGAGGCCGAGGCGATCGGGCAGCTTTACATCAAGGATATCGAGCCGACCGCGGTGGCGACCCTCGCCGCGCTGCGGGCCGCGGGCTGGACCCCGGTGATCGTCAGTGCGGGCTACACGCAGGTCATCGAGCCGCTGGCCCGGCTGTTGGGCATCACGCGGATCGAGGCCGTGCGGCTGGAATTTGATGCGGCGGGGAACTACACCGGTTTTGACGCCGGACATCCCGCCACGCGCAAGGGGGGGAAGCCCGAGATCGTCCGCGCCCTGAAGGCTGAGTTCCGCCCGGTCCGCGCTGTCGCCGTGGGGGACGGGGTGAGCGACCTGGAGACGCGTGATGAGGTTGACCTGTTCGTGGGATTTGGTCGCTATGCGGAGCGCGCCAAGGTGAAGGCCGGGGCGCACGCCTACATCAAGTCCCTGGCCGAGCTCACCACGCTGCTCGCCTAACCAACCCGGGCCGAGGCCCCTGCACCCATGAAGCCACGCACCTCCCTGCTGATCAGCATCCTGCTCCTGACGCCAGTTTTCGGGTTCGCGGCCACCGCTGCGCCGGCCGAGCCGTTTCCCCGCGACCTCGCCAGCTACGCCGAGCCCGAGGGGATGGGCGTGCTGGAGGTGATCCGGGCCCGGGCCGCGGCCGAGCCCTTCAACGTCGTGGCGACGGTGATCTTCGTGCTGGCCGTGCTGCATACCTTTGCCACGGCCAAGATCCGGCACTGGGCGCATGTGGTCGAGGAGCGCCACCACGCGATGCTCAAACGGCGCAACCGGCCGCAGGACATCGACGGCGACGGCCAGCCCGACGAGGTGAGTTTCCTCGGGCAGATCCTGCATTTCTTCGGGGAGGTGGAGGCGGTGTTTGGCATTTGGGTACTCGTGCTGGGCGGGGCGATCATCGCCATGAAAGGCATGGACACGGCGGTGTTTTACCTGGCGGAGACGGTCAATTTCACGGAGCCGATGTTTGTGGTCGTGATCATGGCGCTGGCGTCGACCCGGCCGGTCATGCGGCTGGCGGAGCAGAGCCTGCGGCTGGTGGCCTCGCTGGGCCGCGGCCGGCCGGTGGCCTGGTGGTTTTCGATCCTGACGGTCGCCCCCCTGCTCGGTTCGTTCATCACGGAGCCGGCGGCGATGACGATCTCCGCCCTGCTGCTCGGCAAGCAGTTCTACGACCTGAAGCCGTCGGTGAAGCTGATGTATGCGACCCTGGGCCTGCTCTTCGTGAATATTTCCATCGGCGGCACGCTCACGCACTTCGCGGCGCCCCCCGTGCTGATGGTCGCGGCGGCGTGGGGCTGGGACTTCACGTACATGATCACGAATTTCGGCTGGCACGCGGTCAGCGGCATCGTGATCTCGAACGTGGTGTATTTCCTCATCTTCCGGAAGGAGCTGCTCGCGCTGAAACCGGCGGACCGGTCCGGCGAGCGGGTGGAGGAGCCCGTCCCGGCCTGGGTCACGGGCGTGCACCTGCTGTTCCTGGGCTTCACGGTCTGGGCGGCCCATCATCCGGTGTTGTTCGTGGGTGGCTTCCTGTTCTTCCTGGCCTTTGCCCAGGCGACGGCGCACCACCAGAGCAAGGTGGAGTTGCGCGGCCCCATGCTGGTTGGCTTTTTCCTCGGGGGTCTGGTGATCCACGGC
This sequence comes from Lacunisphaera limnophila, assembly GCF_001746835.1. Classification (NCBI taxonomy): domain Bacteria; kingdom Pseudomonadati; phylum Verrucomicrobiota; class Opitutia; order Opitutales; family Opitutaceae; genus Lacunisphaera; species Lacunisphaera limnophila. The sequence continues at coordinate 3,044,571 of NZ_CP016094.1, forward strand.
GGCCTGCAAGGGTGGTGGATTGAGCCGGTGCTGGGCAGCCTGGGGGAGGTCCCGCTGTTCGCCGGGGCGACGATTCTCACGGCCTTCAATGACAATGCCCTTATCACCTACCTGGCGACCCTGGTGCCGGGCTTCAGCGAGGAGTTGAAGTATGCGGTCGTGGCCGGGGCCGTGACGGGCGGCGGCCTGACGGTGATCGCCAATGCCCCGAATCCCGCCGGCCAGTCCATCCTGCAGCGGTATTTCCCGGGCGGCGTGTCGCCATTCGGCCTGCTGTTGGGCGCCATGGTGCCGACTGCTATCGTGGCATTCTCCTTTATGGTGCTTTGAGCGGCCGGCATGGCTCCTGCATGCTCCCGCCCATGTCCATTATGCTGCCGGTCGCGTCTGGGAGTCCGACGGAGATCCCGCCGGCCCTGATCATTCCCTTTGGCCTGCTGTTGTTGCTCATCGCGGTGATGCCGCTGAGCCCGGCCCGCGTGAAGCACTTCTGGGAGCATTATTACCCGTTTGTCGCGCTGGGCCTGGGCCTGGTGGTCGGCGCCTATTACCTGCTACAGGTGCCGGCGGGCGGGACCACGATCCTGCATACGGTGCAGGAGTATTTCTCATTCATCTGCCTGATCGGTTCGCTGTTCGTCGTGGCCGGGGGCATCCACCTGAAGGTGCGGGGGTCGGCCTCGCCGGTGGAGAACGTGGTGTTCCTGACCGTGGGGGCGCTGGCGACCAACCTCATCGGGACCACTGGGGCCTCGATGCTGCTGATCCGGCCTTGGATCCGGATGAACCAGCCGCGGATCACGGCGTACCACATCGTCTTTTTCATCTTCATCATCGCCAACTGCGGCGGCGCGTTGACGCCGATTGGGGATCCGCCGCTGTTCCTTGGTTACCTGCGCGGGGTGCCATTTTTCTGGCTGGTGGAGCATGCGATGCTGCCCTGGCTGGGTTGTCTGGGCCTGTTGCTCGGGGTGTTTTACCTGATCGACCGGCGTAATTTCATCCGGCTGGACCCGGCACTCCGGGCCCGGGCGGAAGCGGCGGACACCTGGCGGTTTGAGGGCGGCGTGAACGTGCTCTTTTTGCTGGTGATCGTGGGTGCCGTGTTCCTGCCGTCCGTGCCGTTCCTGCGCGAGGGAGTGATGATCGCCGCCGCGGTGGCCTCGTACCGGTTGACGGCGGCGGGGGTGCACGGGAAGAACGAGTTCAGCTTCGGCCCGATCAAGGAGGTGGCGTGGCTCTTCATCGGCATCTTCCTGACGATGATGCCCGCGCTGGACTATCTCGGGCAGCACGGCCGGGAATTTGGCTTCGCGCATCCGCTCCAGTATTTTTTCTCGACGGGCGCGCTGTCCGCCGTGCTCGACAACGCCCCGACCTACCTGAACTTCCTCAAGCTGGCCGAGGCGAGCCTGGTGGCTCCGGGGGCCGGCGTGGCCGCCTTGCTGGTGGAGGCCCCGCGCTTTGTGGTCGCGGTGAGCCTGGGCGCGGTGTTCTTCGGGGCCATGACCTACATCGGCAACGGCCCGAATTTCATGGTCAAGAGCATCGCCGAGAGCGCGAACGTGAAGGTCCCGACCTTCTTCGGGTACGTGTTCAAGTACAGCCTGCCCGTGCTGCTGCCGATCCTGGCACTGGTGGGCTGGCTGTTTGTGCGCTGACGCGGACGCAGGCAGAGCGCGGCGCAAGCCAGGAGCGCGAGCGAGCTCGCTGGCCCACGGGGGTCAGGGGAACAGCCCGCGTTTTGCCTTGGCTTCGGCGACGCGGCTGATGCCGAGAACGAGGGCGGCGGTGCGGCGGCTGCAGCCGTACTTTTTCTTCGTCTCCTCGACGGAGGCCTTCGCCTTGGCGAGCATGCGGTAGAGTTTGTCGAAGACCTCGTTTTTCGACCAGTAGTAGTTCTGCTGGTTCTGGAGCCATTCGAAGTAGGAGACGATGACGCCGCCCGAGTTGCAAAGGACGTCGGGGATGACCTCGATGTCGGCGCGCTCGGCGAGGATGGCGTCGGCCTTGTTGGTCACGGGGCCATTGGCGCCCTCGGCGAGGATGCGGCATTTCAGCTTCGCGGCGTTCTGGTCGGTGATGACGCGCTCGAGGGCGGCGGGGATCAGCACGGTGCAGGGTAGCTCGAGGAGCTGCTCGTTGGTGATAGGCTCGCCGCCGGGGAAGCCCTGGAGGGTCTTGTGCTCGGCGATCCAGGCCTGGGCGGCCTTGAGGTCGAGGCCCTTGGGGTTGTGGACGCCGCCGGTGTAGTCGGAGATCGCGATGATCTCCGCGCCCCAGTGGTAGAGCGCGTGGCCGGCCTCGCTGCCGACGTTGCCGAAGCCCTGGATGGCGACGGTGGTGTTCTCCGGCTCGATGCCGAGGTCCTGGAGGTAGGACTTGACGAACCAGGCCACGCCCTCGCCGGTGGCCTCGCGGCGGCCGAGGGAGCCGCCGAGGGCGATGGGTTTGCCGGTGATCACGCCGGGGTCGAAGTGGCCCTTGTGGTTGGAATAGGTGTCGACCATCCAGCCCATGACCTGCTCGTTGGTGCCGACATCCGGCGCAGGGATGTCGACGTTGGGCCCGATGAAGGGCAGGATTTCCTGCATGTAGCGGCGGGAGAGGCGCTCGAGCTCGTTGGCCGAGAGCAGGCGCGGGTCGACGACGACCCCGCCCTTGGCGCCGCCGTAGGGCAGGCCGGCGAGGGAGCATTTCCAGCTCATCCACATGGCGAGGGCGGCGACCTCGCCGAGCGAGACGTCATGGTGGAAGCGGATGCCGCCCTTGGCGGGGCCGGTGGAGAGGTTGTGCTGGACGCGGTAGCCCTCGAAGATCTCGATGCGGCCGTCGTCCATCCGGACGGGCATGGAGACGACGACGCAGCGGCGGGGGCGCTTGGTGCGTTCGCGGAGGCCCGCGTCGAGGCCGAGGATGTCGGCCGCGAGGTCAAATTGGGTGCAGGCCTGTTGGAAGACAGGCGACTGGTAGATCGTGTTGTTGAGTGCCATGGGGTAGGGGCCGGGGCCCGGTTTTTTGTTGGCCGCAGCATGGCAGGCGGCACGGGTTTAGCAATTGGCTTCCATTCCGGTCCGGTGGGACCGCCGGCGGCGGGAAATGACCGGGGGCGGCTGCTGACACAGGGTTGTCAGCGTGCTATGTTATTGTCCGTCGTCCCGTAAGTCCCTTTCAAGAGATCAGCCAACCGCCGGATCATGCCCTTGTTCAAACTTCATTCCGACTACCAGCCCACCGGGGACCAGCCGCAGGCGATCCAGGCGCTGGTGGAGTCGTTGCGGGCGGGCAACCGGCACCAGACGCTGCTGGGCGTCACGGGCTCGGGCAAGACCTTCACCATGGCGAACGTGATCGCGCAGCTGGACCAGCCGGCGCTGATCATCTCGCACAACAAGACGCTCGCGGCGCAGCTCTACTCGGAGTTCAAGGCCTTCTTCCCGGAGAACGCGGTCGAGTACTTCGTCAGCTACTACGACTACTACCAGCCCGAGGCCTACGTGCCTTCGAGCGACACCTTCATTGAGAAGGACTCGTCCATCAACGAGGAGATCGAGCGCCTGCGCATTGCCACGACCAGCTCGCTGGTGAGCCGGCGGGACGTGATCGTGGTGGCCAGCGTCTCGTGCATCTACGGGCTGGGTTCGCCCGAGGAATTTTTCGCGATGCGCATCGGCCTGCAGCGGGGCGCCACGCTGAACCGCAACAAGTTCCTCGAGCGGCTGGTGGACAATCTGTACGAGCGGAACGACTATGACCTGAAGCGCGGCGCCTTTCGGGTGCGTGGCGACACGGTGGACGTGATGCCGGCCTACCTGGAGCACGGGCTGCGGGTGGAGTTTTTCGGCGACGAGATCGAGGCGCTGACCGAGTTCGAGCCGGTGAGCGGCGCGGTGCTGCGCAAGATCGACCAATTCGACCTCTACCCGGCGAACCAGTATGTGACCTCGCGCGGCAAGCTGGACGTCGCCCTCGGCCGGATCAAGGCCGAGCTGGAGGAGCGCGTAGCCTTCTTCGAGCAGAAGCAGCAGTACCTCGAGGCGCAGCGCGTGCGGATGCGCACGACCTACGACCTCGAGATGCTGCAGGAGATGGGCTTTTGCAGCGGCATCGAGAACTACTCCCTGCATCTGACCGGGCGGCAGCGGGGCGACCGGCCGTTCTGCCTCGTGGACTTTTTCCCGAAGGATTTCCTGACGCTCGTGGACGAGAGCCATGTGTCGATCCCGCAGATCGGCGGCATGTTCAACGGCGACCTCGCGCGCAAGTCGACGCTGGTGAATTTCGGTTTCCGCCTGCCCTCGGCGCTGGACAACCGGCCGCAGAGCTTCGCCGAATTTCAGCAGATCACGGGTCAGACCGTCTACGTGTCGGCGACGCCGGCGCCCTTTGAGCTGGGGTTGTCCACGGTGATCGCCGAGCAGGTGATCCGGCCGACGGGCCTGCTGGACCCGGAGATCACGATCCGGCCCACCAAGGGCCAGGTGGAGGACCTGATCGGCGAGGTGCGCCTCGCGGTCGAGCAAGGAGAACGTGTGCTGGTGACCACGCTCACCAAACGCTTGTCCGAGGATCTGACCTCCTACATGCGCGACGCCAAGGTCCGGGTGGAATACCTGCATTCCGACATCGACGCCCTCGAGCGGGTCGAGATCCTGCGCAATCTGCGCAAGGGCAACTTCGATGTGCTGATCGGCATCAACCTGCTGCGCGAAGGGCTGGATCTGCCCGAGGTGGCGCTGGTGGCGGTGCTGGATGCGGACAAGGAGGGCTTCCTGCGCAGCGCCACGAGCCTGATGCAGACGGCGGGACGGGCGGCCCGGCACGAGAAGGGGCGGGTTATTTTCTACGCGGACAAGATCACGGACTCGATCCAGCGGACGATGGAGGAGGTCACGCGGCGTCGCGCCAAGCAGCTCGCCTACAACCAGGAGCACGGCATCACACCCCGCAGCGTGAAGCGCGGGGTGCAGGCCAGCCTGCACACTTATGACGGCACGGGCACCGACCTGAACACGGAGGCGGTGGCGGAGTCGGCGGACGACGTGGCGGCGGTGATTGCGGAGCTGGAGGACGACATGCAGGTGGCCGCGAACAAGCTGGAGTTCGAACGCGCCGCCCTGCTGCGCGACCAGATCAACGCGTTGAAGTCAGGGGACTACAAGTCGACCGGGAAGAAGCAGGCCGGGTACGGGCGGAAAGGCAAAAAGAAGGGGAAGTAGGGAGGAGCGAAATCACGGCGGGGTCGCCGTGGCTCCAGAATAAAAAAATGGGCGCACGCAAGGTGCGCCCTACAGGGATCCGATTATCCCGGGTTTTACTCCGGCTGGATCTTGCCGCCGTGGTTTTGGCGGCACTCGTTCATGACGCGGAGCCAGATCTCGCGGAGGTCGAAGAGGCGCGGTGTGGCGTATTCCTTAAAGCGGAGCGCATGCGGGGTGGCGGAGGCGTCGGGCTCGTTCAGGCGGGCCAGCGTGAGATTGAGTTCACGAAGGGCCTTCTTGAAGAGGACGACGGCGAGGGTGTAGTCGCCCATTTCGAGGGCTTGTACGGCCTGGAGCGCCTGTTCGTGACCACGGTAGAGGAGGGACTGCAGGGTGATGCCAAGGGCGGGGGAGACACGATCAGGCTGGGTGGCGACACGCTCCCAGTGCGCCAGCAGGCTCAGGTAGAGGGCGCGGGTGGAAATATAGACCGGGTTGCGGTGGAGGGTATAGGGGTCCCATTCGCCGTCGAAAATCTCACCCACCTCATCCAAGTCGACCTCCTCGTCGAGGGCCTCGGGAGGCTCGGCGAGCTCCCAGCCCATGCGGCGGGCCGCTTCGTCAATCCGGTCCATCGAGACGGGCAACTGGTCGTAATGCTTGATGTAGTCGCGGACGGCGGTCTCTTGGTTGGCGAGGTATTTCTGCCAGTCAGCCTCGCTCCAGGAAAGTTCTCCGCAATCGTCCCAGTCGTTATCGAACAGCCCGTCGGATTCAGGATTGATCATGTAAGGAAGGCGCCTTGCGGCGTCGGGGCAAAGAGTGCTTAGACCATGCCGGCTGGCAAATAAAATTCCGGTCCGGCCGGCCGGCGCACGCGGGCGACTGGTGTGCGCAGGAGGTTGCCTTCGCAACATCCTGAAGCTGCATGGCTAGGCGATTTTCTCCCACACCCAGTCGGTGCCCCGTACCCGCCACTCATACGTGTCATCAAATCGGGCGCGAGCCTCCCGCTGCTCCGTGGGGTCGAGATGGATGTATTCCATGATGATGAAAGTCGGCTGCCGGATCGACAGATCCAGCTGGCGAAGGATTTTCCAATCCCACCCTTCCGCGTCGATATGCAAAACATCCAGGTGACTCACGCCACCTTGGGCGAAGACCCCCTCCAAGGTCAGGCCTCGGAGCGGCAATGCGCGGATGTAAGGTTCAAGCCGGGCGCAATCGGGGTGCTTGAGGATATGATTCCTGTCCAGTGACCCCAACAGGTCGGGTTCAACGGTCAGATCCGGGAAGAGCGATTTAGCCGCGGGATCAACGTAATAGAACGTGGCGGGAGACCCATCGTTTACTGCCGCGGCCAGGTACGTGAAGCGCGGAGAGTTGCCCCAGCACCTACGGGCACCGTCAAGCAGGTGGGGCACCGGTTCGACGAAGACACAGCGCATCAGCGGGCGGCTGATTAGCAGGGCCGCCGTGGGGTCATCTTGGAAACCATCGTTGGAGCCGATCTTCACGATCGTCGCATCAGGCGGCAGCTTGCGGCTGCGGCGGAGCTCAAACTCCAGTGAGGTCCGGCCCGTGAGACCCCGCCACAATCCCTCCAGCGCCCCGCCCAGAACAGGCAAAGTCTTGACCTTTTGGCGGAAAGTGAGGGCAGCAACGGCGTGGGTCATGCGAGGGTCTACAGGCTCCGGTACGACCACGGTGCGGTCAAGCGCCCGCAGGCTGGTCTCTGTCCGGTCACCCTGCGACGGAAAGGATTGTCACGCTGGGGCCCGGGGCTTTGCTGGCGCCATGTCCGGGGTTTATCATGCGACGGTTTATTTCAGCGGCCGGGTGCAGGGCGTGGGCTTTCGCTACCAGACCCTGCAGGTGGCCAAGGAATTCGATGTTTCCGGCTGGGTGGGCAACCTGGCGGATGGCCGGGTGCAACTCGAGGCCGAGGGCCGGGCGCAGGAGGTGAAGGATTTCATCGCGGCGGTGCAGGAAAGGATGGAGGGCCACGTCCGCAAGGTTGAGCAGACCAGCGGCACCCGCCCGCCGGAATTCGTCGGTTTTGCCATGCGCTGACCATGCTGATTGGCGACCACTGGGCGGTGGAATTGGACGGCTTCTCGAAAAGGCATGCGGCCGGCCGCGGGCCGGGCGAGCGGGTGATGGCGGTCGAGGGCCTGACGCTCAAACTCGCGCCGGGGCAGATCCTCGGCTTGCTGGGGCCCAACGGTTCGGGCAAGACGACGACGCTGAAGGCCCTGGCGGGCCTGTTGGTCCCGACCACCGGCCGGTGCCGGATCATGGGGGCGGAGGCCGGCAGCACCGGGGCACGGGCCCTGGTGGGCTACCTGCCAGAGGCGGTCCGGTTCGCCCCGCATCAAACGGGCGAGGAATTTCTGCAGTATTGTGCCGGCCTCAGTTCACTGCCACCCGCGCGGGCCGAGGCCCGGATCAAGACGGTGCTGGCCTGGACCGCGCTGGGACCGGCGGCCGGCCGGCGGATCGCCACGTACTCCAAAGGCATGGCGCAGCGGCTCGGGCTGGCCCAGGCGGTGTTGCACGAGCCGCGGGTCGTGCTGCTCGACGAACCGACCAGCGGGCTCGACCCCGAGGGCCGGCTGGCGTTGGTGCGCCTGATCCGTGACCTGGCGGGGCAGGGGTGTGCCGTGGTACTGACCTCGCATCTGCTCGCGCAGGCCGAGGAGGTGTGTGACCGGCTGGCGTTGCTCGGGCGGGGCCGGCTGTTGGTGAGCGGCCCCACGGCCGAGCTGCTGGGCGCGCAGACCCGGCCGGTGGCGGGGGCGTCGCGGCTGGAGGAACTCTATCTGGAGAAAATCCATGCCGACGTCTGAAACCGATCCCTTCCCCGCGGGGGCGGCGCTGCGGCGCGGGCGGCTCGTGGCGCAGCAGACCCTGGCCGAGGCGCTGCGGTTGCGTCTGACAGTGCTCTTCGGCGGGGCGGGGGCGGCGCTGGTGTTGTTGGCGCTGGGTCTGCAGGACTTCAATTTTGGGGCGGCGGAACTGACCTTCATCGCGGATTTCGGCCTCGGGGTGATCAGCCTGTTCGGCACGCTGCTCGCGGCGCTGGGCATGGCTCACCTGTATTTCCGCGGGATCGAGGGCGGGGTGGCCGCGTGCCTGCTGACGCGCGCGGTGCGGCGCGGGGAATACCTCGCCGGCCAGCTGGCGGGCGTGTTGGCGCTGTTGGCGCTGTACACCGCCGGCCTGACGCTGGTCCTGGCCGGCATCCTCCTTGGGCGGGGGCCCAACTCGGGGTGGCTTCCCTGCCGCTGCCGTTGCTCCTGCAGGCGGGCGCGCTGGTGTGGCTCAAGATCTCGCTCGTGGCCGCCATGACGCTGCTCGTGTGCAGTTACGCGGGCTCCGCGCTGTTTGCGAGTGTGGCCGGCCTGATGCTCGCGGTGGCGGCGCACCTGCGACCCTTCACGGCGGCCGAGGGTTGGCTGGCCTGGTTGCGGGTCTGGCCGAATCTCGGGCTGTTCGATCCCGCGCCCTTGCTCGCGGGGACGGGCTTTGGTCTGCCGGGCCTGTTGGCGCTGGCGGGTTACTGGCTGGCGTACCTGATGCTCTTTGGCGGACTCGCGGCGTATGTCTTCTCGCACCGTGAATTTTAAGCGGCGCCACCAGGTGTGGCCTCCCCTCCTGCTGCTGGCCGCAGGGTGGGTGCTGCGGCCACTGGAGCCGCGATTGCTGGGTCCGGGTGACGTCCCACGGCTGGCGGCGGCGGGTGGGATCCCGGTGGCGGTGCTGGGGGGGATGCGGTCCGCTGCGGCCGGGGCCTACTGGCTGCGGGCCAACCTGGCGTGGGAACGGCAGGATCCGGTCGAGACCCGGGTCTGGCTGGAGCGGACGGTGGCGGCCGATGAACGCCCCCTGTATTTCTGGCTCAATGCGGCGCGGATGATCGCGCATGATTTTCCGGCATGGCGCCTGACGGCGGATGCGCCGCTCGCGCTGCGGCAGCGGGTGGAACGGGAGCAGGCGGAGGCGGCGCTGGCCTGGCTGGACACCGGCGTGCGGCGGCGCGGACCCGCGGCCGGGCTTTACCTCGAGATGGCCGACCTCCGGCTGCGGGTGCTGGGGGACCGGGAGGGCGCGGCGCGGTTGTTCCGGCTGGCGGCGGAGCAGCCGGGGGCGCCTTGGCAAGCCGCCCGGCTGCATGCCGAGATGTTGCGGCTGCTCGGGCGACCGGCGGAGGCGCTGGCCTGGCTGCGACAGATCCTGCCGGGGTTGCCGGCGGACGACCCGGCGGCCCGGCGGGAAGTCGTGGTGCAGCGGATTGCAGAGCTGGAGCGCCTGACGGGCGGGTGATGAGCCTTTGACAAGGCCGGGGGATGCACTTGGAGTGGTGCCATTCATGAACGACGAACTGCTGATCCACTGGCCCTACCTGCTGGGCGCCCTGGCGATGCTGTGGTTTCCCCGGCAATGGCTGCGCAACGGGGCCCGGTTGTTCAAGCGCCGTCGCCGGTCGGAAAGCGCATTGGAAAAGCTGACGGGCCGGGGCGCCCGCGACCCCGATGACAAGTCGGTCCACCTGGGGAAGGAGTTCACGACCTTTCGCAACTACATCGACCTGTTCCGCGGCCTCGCCGGCGGGTACGGCCTGTCGACCTTTGCCTTCACCGCCACGGGCCCGGACGCGGCGACGACCCTGCTGCTGATTCAGGGCGGGGTGCTGCTGGTGGCGGGATTCATCCAGGCGGTGCGGTTCGACGGGGGGCGGCTGAGTTACTTTGCGCCGATCTTCTGGTTCGTCGGCCTCAGCGCCGGGTTCCCCGCCCATTACACGGGGCTCTTTTCGTTCATCCTCGTGCTGGCGATCAACCCCGCGATCCCGAATCCGCGTCTCTTTCTCACGGCCTATGGGATGATTCTCCTCGGGCTGGGTTTGGTGTTTGGCGCCCCGTCGATGCCCAATGCGATGGCGGCGGGCCTGGTGTTGCTGGTGCCGCTGGCGAGTTTGCTGTCCAAGCGCCCGGTGGTGATTTTCTCGCGGAAGCCCCGGGCGACCGCGGGGGTTTCCGGATGACTGCGACCGCGGGCTGGCGACCCTGGCTGGAAGCCGCGCGGCCGCGGACGTTGCCCGCGGCGGTGATCCCGGTGATGGTCGGCACGGCGCTGGCGGCGGCGCACGGGGCGGCGGATTATGTCCAGGCTGTGGTCTGCCTGACGTTTGCCGTGCTGGTGCAGATCGGGACGAATTTCGCGAACGACTACTTTGACTTCGTGCAAGGGGCCGACACGCCGGCGCGGGTGGGGCCGCGGCGTGCGGTGGCGGCGGGCCTGATCGCGCCGGGGCGGATGCTGGCGGCGACGGCGGGGGTGCTCGGGGTGGCGTTTGCGGTGGGGCTGGTGCTGGTGATCAAGGGCGGGTGGGTGCTGCTGCCGATCGGCATCCTCAGCATCGTGTGCGCCGTCGCCTACACCGGCGGGCCGTTTCCACTCGGGTACAACGGGCTGGGGGATGTCTTCGTGTTCATTTTCTTCGGGCTGGTCGCGGTCGGGGCCACGTTTTACGTGCAGACAGGCGGCGTGACGTCGGATGTCGTGTCCTGCGCGGCCGCCATCGGGCTGCTGGCGGCGAACATCCTGGTCGCGAACAATTATCGGGACGTCGAGACCGACACCCGTGCCGGCAAGCGGACGCTGGTGGTGCGCTTCGGGCGCCGGTTTGCCGTCTGGCAGTATGCCGGGTCGCACCTCGTGGCGCTCTTGTGTCCGGTGGCGTTGCTGGTGACGGGGGGCTACCGCTGGCCGATTTTGCTGCCGCTGCTGCTGACGCCGCAGGCGATGGCGCTGACGCACCGGCTGGCGCGCTCGAGTGAACCGGCGGAGCAGATCGCGTTGCTCGGGCGGACGGCTCTGTATCTGGCGGCGTTCGGGGTGTTGCTGAGCGTGGGCGTGGTCGCGGGGAGGTAGACCGCGCGGCGGGCTGCAGCGTGAGGTCCGGCCCTTGGGTCGGGCGACGGGCGCAAAAAAGGCGGGGTTCGGCGACCCCGCCCTACAATGGTCAGATTCAGACTGACGTCAGATCTTGCCGGCGAGCTTCGATTTGAGGGAGGTCTTGTCCATCATGCCGACGTACTGGTCGGCGACCTGGCCGCTCTTGAAGAGGAGCATGGTCGGGATGGCGCGGACGCCGTACTGGGCGGCGAGCTCGCCGTTGTCGTCGACGTTGACCTTGGCGATCTTCAGCTTGCCGTCGAGTTCGGTGGCGAGCTCGTCGAGGATCGGGGCGATGGCCTTGCAGGGCCCGCACCACGGCGCCCAGAAATCCACGAGAGTGGGCGTCGCGCCAGCGACGGCGGCGGCGAAATTGGCGGTGTCGAGGTGGGCGATTTTGTCGGACATGGGGATGAGTTAAGTTGTTGGGGCGGGAAAGGCAAGCCGGGCGCGGAAGATGATGGGGGAGGCTGAGGGAAAGAGGTCGGGTCGTGCTACCCCTCAGCGCGGGGTGGACTTGTGGATGATCTCGGCGAGTTCCTGGGGCTCGACGGCGTGCAGGTGCTTGCCGCGGGTTTTCAGGGTCTCGAAAGTCTTGATCACGGTCTCGGTCATCCGGCCGTGGGTTTCCTCGGAGCCGCCGACGATGGTGAACTCCTCGGCCCGGGTCAGGCGCTTGTGGCCATCCGCATGGTCAAGACCCACGCCCAGGAGGTGGGCGGACTTGGGTTTACGGCGTCGGGGAGCTTTCTTCATCGGGAGCAGGCAACGTGTCCGGGACGGCATCCGTTTCAAGCGGGATCTCGGAGGCCTCGACGGCGGTGCAGACGATATCGGTGAAGGCCTCGTCCTGCTGGACGCGCAGCTTGTTGAGGCGGGTGAGCTCGAGCACGGCCAGGAAGGTGGCGACGAGCCGGCGGAGGGTGATCTTCTCGGCGAAGAGCTGGGAGAAGACGAAGGATTTCTGGGTCTTGATGCGTTCCAGGAGGTATTCCATCTGGTCGGCGACGGTGACCTGCTCGGCGTGGATCTCGCCGACCACGAGTTTCTCGGCGAGGCGGCGGAGGACGAGATTGAAGGTGTTCCAGATCTCGATGCGGTCGCCGTGCTTGAGCGGGCGCTCGGAGGCGGGGGCGAAGGCGGAGGCGGGGCGCGGGAGCATGTTCTGCGCGTCGAGGGACATCTGCCCGAGGGTGCCGGCGGCCTCCTTGAATTTCTTGTACTGGATCAGCTGATGGACGAGTTCCCAGCGGGGATCGAGGTCATCATCGTCGGCGTTGGGGTCGACGGCCTGCTGGTGCTTGGGCAGGAGCATGCGGCTCTTGATCTCCATCAGGGTGGCGGCCATGACGAAGAACTCGCCGGCGACCTCGATCTGGAGCTCCTTCATCGCGTAGATGACGTCCAGGTACTGCTTGGTCACCGTGGTGATCGGGATGTCGTAGATATCGAGTTCGCTCTTCCGGATGAGGAAAAGGAGCAGGTCCAGGGGACCCTCAAAGACGGGGAGTTTGATGCGATAATCGGCTTCGGCAACCACGGGGCGAGTCGAGGGCCCGGCCGGACCCGGCGCAACCGGAAAAGTGCCGCGGAGGGGACTACGTTACGGTTCCCGACACGGGCACCGGCAGCCGGCTGGCGGCGCTGCCCGGAGCGCGAGCAAGCACGCTGGCCCACCGGGACCGCGGGCGGCTAAGGCGCCTTGGCCGCCAGGCGGCGCAGGTGGAGACGGGCGAGGCCGAGTTCGACGGTCTGGACCTCGTTGGTCGCGACGCAGAGCTCAAGGTGGCGCGTGGCGGTGGGGAGGTCGCCGGCCAGAAGGGCCATGATGCCGATGAAGTAATGGGCTTCGCAGACCTGATTGTTGCGCTCGGGGAGGCGCTGCGCCTGGGCTGCGTCCTTGAGGAGGGATTCGGCGTTGATCTTCCCGGCGAGGTAGAGGCCGATACGCTTCTGCCAGCAGTCGGGCCAGGTGAAGGCGTCGGCGAGGTAGGCGTCGGTGGGTTTGCCCTCGAGCCGGCGGGTCAGCAGGTCGAGGTGGAAGCTGGCGTAGAACCAGACGACGTTGTTGGCCTTGTCCTCGGCCAGGGTGAGGGCGCGGGCGTAGTCGGCGCGGGCCAGGTCCGGGTTCTCGAGCATGTCGTGCAGCATGGCGCGGTTGAGCACGTATTCCGGGACATCGGGGAGGAGGCTGATGCAGCGATCCGCGTCGGCGAGGGCCGCTTCGGTGTGGCCCAACTCGTGGTGGACCCAGCTGCGGGCGCTGTAGGCGCGGCTGTAGTCGGGGGCGAGAGTGACGGCCTGGTCCAGGGCGGCGAGCGCCTCGGGCATATGGCCGGTGTATTTCAGCGTGTAGCTGTGGAAAACATGGGCGGCGGGGAATTTCGGGTCGGTGCGGAGGGCGGCGGCGAAGTCTTCGCCCGCGGCCTCCAGTTCCCCGAGGGCGAGGCGGGCCTGGCCGCGCTTGAGGTAGACGCGTTCAAGGGAGAAGGGGTGGGCGGCGCGGATCTGGACGCTGAAGTCCTCGATGGCCCCGGGGTAGTCATCCAGCCCGAGCTTGGCCTCGGCGCGGCCGGAATAGGCCAGGTAGGCGACCGGCATGAGGTCGATGGCGATCGTGAAGTCGCGGAGGGCGCCGTAGAAATCGCCGGTCTCGTTGCGCACGAAGCCGAGGCCGGTGAAGATGCTGACCAGCTTGGGGTAGCGGCGGAAGGCGTCTTGGAACGCGAGGAGGGCACCGGCGGCGTCGCCGGAGGATTGGAGGTTGAGGGCGTTTTCCAGGGCGGCGCGCGCCTCGTTGGGGGAGAACTGGAGCGCCATGTCGAGGGCGCGCATGGCCTCGACATACTCCTGCTTGAAATAGTGGCCCTCGGATTGCTCGAGCAGGCGGTCAGCGAGTTCCTCGTTGGAAAACGGATTGGGGGCGGGAGCCTCGGTGGCGGGCGGCGGGGTGGGTTCCGGCGCGGCTGCCGGCGGGGCGTCGGTGCCGCGCAACGGGAGCAGGCCCAGGATCAGACTGGCGAGGAGGGCGCGTCCCGGCGTCAGGTGCATGGCCGGGGAGCAGAGGCGGGGCGGGGGGACAAGTCGAGCCCGGGTTGGTGGGAAGCGGCCGATCCGCTTCAGCTCTGGGGCTTCAGCTGGCCGAGGAGGTTCCGGAATTCCGGGTCGGTCTTGAGGATTTCCAGATCGGGGTCCTGGAGCATCCAGTCGGCGTCATCGTAACCGAGGGAGACGGCCTTGCGGAGGGACTGGAGGGCGGCGGGGCGCTTTTTGCAGAGGGCGAGGGAGCAGGCCAGGTTGTAGTGGGCCGTGGCGTTGTCGGGCTCGAGGCGGACGAGCTTGCGGTCCATCTTCAGGCCGTCGGCGATGCGCCCGACCTTGGTGTAGAGCCCGCCGAGCAGGCCGACGACCTCGGTGTAGGCGGGGCAGCGGCGGTGGACCGCCTCGTAGAACTCGATTTCGAACTGGGGATCGGGCTTGGGGGACCGGGACATGATGGGGCGATTGCCGAAAAAGGGCTGGTCACTTCTTGGTCCGGTTCGGACAGCGGCCATTGCCGCGGAAGGCGATGCACTGGGCGCTGACCTGCAGGCGCTGCGTGATGGGCTTGAGGCCGAGCTTCAGTGAGACGGTGCTGCCGTACCATTCCATGAAGGGCGCGCTGATCTCGAAGATCTTGTCGCAGTCCACGCACACGACCTGGGCGACCTGGCTGCTGCCACCCTGGGTGGCGGGACGGTAGAATTTCTCACCGGTGCCGATGTCCACCTCGCGGAGCACGTGGCTGCCGGTCATGAGGGGGAGGGTGCGGTAGACGGTGGCGCGGGAGACCGAGTCGTCGATGAGCCGGGCCCGGTCGAGCAGTTGCTCGGCGGTGAAGTGGTCGGCCTGGGCCATGGCGGCGTTGAAGATGGCCAGGCGCTGGTTGGTCACGCGGTGCCCCTGCTCAGTCAGGTAGGCTTGGAATTTTTCGCGGGCGGATACGTCACTCACTACGGGTATGTCGGCGGGGGGCGCGGGACCTGTCAAAATCAATCTGTGGGCATGGATTGCGGGGAAATAGGGTTGGGCGGAAAACACATTGCCTCGTCCCGGCGGCCCACGCTCACTGGACCCCATGATCGTGGGTGTCCAGCCGCTGGCGGGTTTTGACAAGCTCCTGCACTACAAGGTGCCGGAACACCTGCGGGCGGAAATCCACCGCGGGTCGCTGGTGCGGGTGCCGATCCTCAACCGGCCGCAGGTGGGGCTGGTGCTGGAGGCGGACACGATCGCCGACGTGCCGGTGGAGCGGTTGAAGAACATTCTGGAGGTGATGCAGGACTATCCGGCGCTGACCCCCGACCTGCTGGCGTTGGCGAAGTGGATGCATGTGTATTATGCTGCGCGGATGGAGTCCGTGCTGGAGGCCATGATCCCGGCCGCGGTGCGGGACGGCACGCGGTTGAAGGAGGAGCGATTTCTCGGTCTCGCGCGGCCGGCGACGCCCGATGAGCTAGTGGCCTTGAAGAAGAAGGCGCCGCAGCAGGCCCGCGTGGCGGAGTTCCTGGCGCAGCAGTTTCAACTGGTGAAGAAATCCCTGTTGTTGTCGCGCCTCGGCGTCACGGCCGCCGTGGTCACGGCGCTGGTGAAACGCGGTTTGGTGCGGGAAGAGGTCCGGCACGTGGAGCGCGTGGCCTACGCGGACAACTGGAGCGGCGGCGAGGTGGTCACGGGGCTGCCGCCGAAGCTCAATCCGGAGCAGACCGCGGTGGTGGACTCGGTGGGCGAGAGCCTGACGAAAGGCAAATTTGCCGTGCACCTGTTGCACGGGGTGACCGGGTCCGGGAAGACGGAAGTCTACCTGCGCGCCGTCGAGCAGGTGCTGGCGGCGGGGGGCAGTGCGATCTACCTGGTGCCCGAGGTGGCGCTCACCCCGCAGACCGTGTCGCGCCTGCGTGGGCGGTTTGAGGCGGCCGGGCACCAGACGGTGGTGTGGCACAGTCATCTGGGGGAAGGCGAGCGGCTGGACGGCTGGACGGCGCTGGCCTCGGGCAAGGCGCGCGTCGTGGTTGGCGCGCGCTCGGCGATCTTTGCACCGGTGCGCGACCTGCGGCTGATCGTCGTGGATGAGGAGCATGAGCCGGCCTACAAGCAGGACGAAACTCCGCGCTATCATGGTCGGGACGTGGCGGTTTATCGCGCTAAGCTGGCCGGGGCGACCTGCCTGCTGGGCTCAGCCACGCCGTCGCTGGAGTCGTTCGCGAACGTCAAGAGCGGGAAGTACCGGCTTGATGTGCTGACCAAGCGGGTCGACGACAAAAAGATGCCCGACATCCAGATCGTGGACATGCGCATTGAGGTGATGCGGCAGCGCGGGCTGGTGACCTTGTCGCGGCTGCTGGTGAACCACATGCAGGCGCGGTTCGAGCGGCGGGAGCAGACGATCCTTTTCATCAACCGGCGCGGCTACTCGTCGAGCATGCAGTGTCGGAAGTGCGGCCACGTGGAGCAGTGTCCGCATTGCAGCGTGGCGATGACCTATCACCGGGCGGATGAGACGTTGAAGTGCCATTTGTGCGGCCACCAGCGCGGCTCGCCGGCGGTGTGTCCGAGTTGCGCGGCGCCGGACATTCGGTGGCGCGGCCTCGGCACGCAGCGGGTGGAGGAGGCGGTGCGGCGGGTGTTGCCGCGGGCGCGGATGGAGCGGATGGACACGGACACGATGTCGAAGAAGCATCGGTTCCGGGAGATCCTCTCGGAGTTCCGCGCGGGCAAGATCGACGTGCTCATCGGCACGCAGATGATCGGCAAGGGCCTGGATTTCCCGAACGTCACGCTGGTGGGGCTGGTGGACGCGGATTTGTCGATGCATGTGCCAGATTTCCGGGCGAACGAGCGGACCTTTCAACTGCTGGTGCAGGTGGCGGGCCGGGCGGGGCGGGGCGACCGGTCGGGAGAGGTGGTGGTGCAGACCTTCACGCCCAAGGCCGACGCGATCCAGTACGCGAAGCGGGCGGATTTTGACGGCTTCGCCGAAGTGGAGCTGGGGGTGCGGAAGCAGTTCCAGTATCCGCCGTACCGGCATTTGATCCATCATCTCTTCCGCGGGAAGAACCCGGAGAAGATCAAGTTTTACGCCGAGCACTGGGTGAAGCAGGTGGAGAAGGCGCTGGGCAGCGCGGTCGAGATGCGGGGGCCCACGCCGTCCCCGATCGAGAAAGTGAAGGACGAGTACCGGTACCAGATCTGGTATTTCTGCGCCCGGGCGACGAAGGTCGTGCCGGAGTTGGTGCGGCTGCAGGCCGAGATGAAATGGCCCGACGATGTCACGCAGATCCTGGATGTGGATGCGATGAGCTTGATGTGACCACGGCGGCAGGCCGGGCCAGTTTGGGCTTTATCTGTGTTCATCCGTGTTCATCTGTGGTTCAGTTTTTCCAGCACGAACGATGAAAATCTACTTCATGGGTATCGGTGGGACGGCGATGGGCAATGCGGCGCTGTTGGCGCGCGCGGCGGGGCACGAGGTGCTCGGGGCCGACACGGGAGTGTATCCGCCCATGAGCACCGTGCTGGCGGCGGCCGGCATCGAGGCGCATGAGGGCTACGATCCCGTCCGGTTGGAGCGGCTGAAGCCCGACCTGGTGGTCATCGGCAACGCCATGTCCCGCGGCAATCCCGAGGTCGAGTGGCTGCTGGACACGCGGGCTCTGGCCTTCGCCTCGCTGCCGGCGCTGCTCGCGGACTTTGTGCTGAAGGGGCGGAAGAACATCGTGATTGCCGGCACGCACGGGAAGACGACGACCACCGCGTTGACGGCCTTCCTGCTGCGCGAGAACGGCCGCGACCCGGGCTTCCTGATCGGCGGTGTGCCGCAGGACCCGCCGGTGGGCAACCACCTCGGCGCGGCGGCCGATCCCTTTGTGATCGAGGGCGACGAGTACGACAGCGCGTTCTTCGACAAGCGCAGCAAGTTCATCCACTACGCCCCGCATGTGGCGGTGCTGAACAACCTGGAGTTCGATCACGCCGACATTTTTCGCGACCTGGCGGACGTCCAGCGCACCTTCCTGCACCTGGCGCGCATCGTGCCGCGCAACGGCTGGATTGTGATCAATGGCGACGATGACAACCTGCGGGCACTCGGGGCCTTCCCGTGGACGCGGGTCATCAAGGTTGGCACCGGCGAGGGGAATGATGTCCGGATCACCGCCTTTGCCGAGTCACCGGCGGGGGTGACGTTCACCCTGGTCTGGCGGGACGAGGAACCGCAGGTCGTGCGGTGGAACCAGCCGGGCCTGTTCAACGCGCGGAACGCCGCGATGGCGGCGGTGGCGGCGGCGCTGGCGCTGTTTCCCGACGACCCGACGCAGCTCAAGCTCGATGGGTTGGCCCGCTTCCGCGGAGTGAAGCGCCGGCAGGAACTGCTGGTGGACACGCCGCGGCTGAAAGTGATCGAGGATTTTGGCCACCATCCGACGGCGCTGGCGGAGACGATCACGTCCCTCCGCGCCCGGTACCCGGGGCTGGTGTTGAGCGCGGTCTTTGAACCGCGCAGCAACACCGCGCGGACGAAGGTGATGCAGGCTGGGTTCACGCGGGCTTTGGCTCTGGCCGACGAGGTGTACATCGGGGCGGTGAGCCGCGCCGAGAAGCTGAAGGCGGAGGAGCGATTCGATGTCGAGGCGGTGCTCCAGCATCTCGAGGTGCAAGGGGTGCATGCTTACACCGCGGAGACCAATGCGGCTTTGAAGGAAAAACTCACGGCCACGATCCGGGGGGCGGCCCAGCCGCAGCTGGTCGTGTTCTTCACCAACGGCTCGTTCGACGGGATTATCGGGACGTTTGTGGCGGAAAACCGGGCGCCCGGCAACGGATAGAGGGCGGGCGGCGAACAACCCGTCCGGAGGCCCGGTTCCACCCCGCGGTG
Organism: Lacunisphaera limnophila; assembly: GCF_001746835.1. Taxonomy (NCBI): domain Bacteria; kingdom Pseudomonadati; phylum Verrucomicrobiota; class Opitutia; order Opitutales; family Opitutaceae; genus Lacunisphaera; species Lacunisphaera limnophila. The sequence goes on from NZ_CP016094.1 coordinate 3,063,645, forward strand.
GGACGTCGCCGGGCGATCACGCCGTCGGCATGATCAGGGCTAGGCGGCGGGCCGGTCGCGGACCGGGACGGTGGGATCGGCGGGCTTCGCGGCGCGGAAGCCGGGCAGCAGGGCCTCGACGGTGGATTTCAGCGCGGGCAGGTAGACGGGCTTTATGAGGTAGTCGTCCATGCCGGCGCCGATGCATTTCTCGCGGGTGCCGGGGGCGGTCAGGGCGCTGACGGCCACGATCGGCACATGGCGGCCGGGAGCCTCCTCGGCGCGGATCTGGCTGGCGGTGGCGAAGCCGTCCACCTCCGGCATCTCGAGATCGGTGAAGATGATCGCATACCGGTTGGCCGCGGCGAGCTTGACCGCTTCCGGGCCGCCCGAGGCGAGGTCGGCCTCGAGGCCGAGGCGGCGGAGCATGACCTTGAGCAACTCGCGGTTGAGGCGGGCGTCGTCCACCACGAGGGCCCGGGTCCAAAGCGGGACCGGCGGGGCGGTGTCGCCGGCGGCGGGTTTGTAGCCAAGACCGCAGGCATCGGCCGAGTCGCTGGCGAACATGAACGTGAAGGTGGTGCCCTGGCCCACGGTGCTCTGGAGGGTGATGGTGCCGCCCATCAGGTCGCTGAGGCGCTTGCTGATCGCCAGGCCCAGGCCGGTGCCGCCGTGGTGTCGGGTCGTCGAGGTGTCGGCCTGACTGAAGGCGCGGAAGAGCAGGGGGATCTTGTCGGCCGGGATGCCCACGCCGGTGTCGGCGACCTCCAGCGTGAGGCGACCGTGCTGGGCGGTGCCCGGGTCCGGTTGCCAAGTGGCGCGGACGGTGACGGAGCCTTGGGTGGTGAATTTCAGGGCGTTGCTGAGCAGGTTCAGCACGATTTGGCGGATCCGGGTCGGATCACCGAAGAGGGTGAGGGTTTCCGGTAGCTGGTTGTCGAAATTCAGCTGGAGCTGCTTTTGGGCGGCATGCGCGGACATGAGTTCCATGACCTCGTGCACCAGCAAGGCGGGGGCCCAGGCAATGTGCTCGAGCTTCATGGCGCCGCTCTCGGCCTTGGTGTAGTCAAGGATGCCGTTGAGCAGGGTGAGCAGGCCGCTGCCGGCGCGGTTGATCGTGTCGACGTAGCGGCGCTGCTTGGGGTTGAGCTCGCTGTCGGCGAGGATGCTGGCGAAGCCGAGGATGGCGCTGAGGGGGGTGCGCACCTCATGGCTCATCAGGGCGAGGTATTCGCTTTTCGCGGCGCTGGCGGCGAAGGCGGATTCGCTGGCCTGCTCGAGCCGGTTTTGGATCTCCTTGCGTTCCTCGATCTCGGCGCGGAGGCGGGAAATGAAGGCGCCACTCGCGAGGAGGATGGCGACGAGCACCAGGGTGATGCCGAGCACGAGGGCCCGGATGCTGCCGAGGGCCTTGAGCCAGGTCTCGGCGGGGTAGTCGATACCCACCCCGGCCTCGATCCGGCCGTCGGGACTGTAGATCGGGGCAAAGGAGGAGACCCAGACGCCCCAGCGATCCGCCATGATCTCGGATTCGAACACGGTCTCTCCGGCCAGGGCTTGGTAGAATTTCGGGGTGGCCTCGTCGTAGAGCTCGCCGATCGGGGTGCGGGCTTCTCGATCCTCATCATACTTGCCGTCGCGGTCGTAGTCCGTCTCCGAATCGACGATGAGGTGGATCCGGCCGGCGGCATCCTGGCGGTAGGTGTAGATGTCCGCGATCGTGCGGTTGGCGGCGAGCCAGGTTTTTTGATGGTTGATGATCTCGAGGTAGAGCGGGTCGTCCGCCAGAGTGGCCTCGTTGATCCGATCGTGGCCGTGCTGCGACAGTTCGGCGGCATAGGTCGGACCGAAACCGGCGAACAACTCCCGGAGGCTGTCCATGCGGCTGCGTCCGGCCCATTCGGCGGCGACGGTGCCCAGGACCGCGAGCACAAGGGCGGCGAAGTAGAAGCGGCATGAGATACAAGGCCCGCTGCCACGTTGCGAGAGACGGCGCCGCAGCATCCAGCAGGCGATCGCGACAAACGTCAGCAGGATGATCGCATCGCCGCGAAAGGTGAGGAAGAGATGTTGGGCTTGGAGCATGGCGGCCGCGCCTCTCGTCCGGTGCCTGCGCGCACGCCTGACCACTCGCCCGGAATCGAAATACGCCGATGACTCGTTATCGGCTGTCTTGTCCCGGTCTTTAGGGTAAAAACCCTAGGAGGTCACTGTGCCTGCTTCGCGATCTTGAACTCTTTGGGCTGCTGGCCTTTGGGGAGGGCGAGCAGATCGTAATCGTGGTATCCGGTGATCTTGACGTCCACAAATTCGCCCACCGTGAGGTCGCGGGATACGTAGATCCGGCCATCGATATCGGGGGCGTCGGCCTCGCCCCGGGCGACGCCGGGTTCCTCGACGAGGACGCGGAGCGTGCGGCCGACGTAGGATTTGGAAACCTCGGCGGCGATGCGCTGCTGGAGGGACATCAGCTGGTGCCAGCGGGCTTCCTTGACCTTGGGCAGAATCTGATCGGGCATCTTGGCGCCGCGGGTGCCTTCCTCCTGGGAGTAGCGGAAGACGCCGAGGCGCTCGAACTTGGTTTCCTCGATGAACGTGCAGAGTTCGGCAACGTCGGCGTCGGTTTCGCCGGGGAAGCCGACGATGAAGGTGGTGCGGACGGCGATGCCCGGGATGCCGGCGCGGATGCGGCCGATGAGGTTGCGGATGTAGTCGCCGCTGGTCTCACGCTGCATGCGCTCCAGCATGTGGTCAGAGATGTGCTGGAGCGGGATGTCAATGTAGCGGGCGACCTTCGGGCATTCGGCGATGGTGCGGATGAGCTCGTCGCTCCAGTGGGCCGGGTGCGTATAAAGGAGGCGGATCCAGAAATCGCCCTCGATGGCGTTAAGCTCGCGGAGGAGGGTGGTGAGGGCGGTGCCGCGGGAGGAGTCGACCGGGGTGCGCGGATTCGGGCGCTGTTCCCAGGTGTCCATGCCGAAGAAGGTCGTGTCCTGGGAAATGAGGTTCAGTTCCTTGACGCCCTCTTGCACGAGGCGGCGGGCTTCCTGGACGACGCTGTCGACCGTGCGGCTGCGGTGGCGGCCGCGGATCTGCGGGATGATGCAGAACGTGCAGGGGTGGTTGCAGCCCTCGGCGATCTTGACGTAGGCGAAGTGGGCGGGGGTGAGCCGGAAGCGGGGCGTGTTATAGTCCGGGATGTAGGTGGACTTGCCCTCGATGAAGTTGGCCGGGGCGGCCTTGGATTCGCCCTGACCGCGTTCCTTGGCGTAGATTTCCTGGATGATGGGGGCGACCTTGGTGACCTGGTCGAGGCCGATGAAGGCGTCGACCTCGTCGTGCAGTTCGGAGGAGAGGTCCTTGGAGAAGCGCTGGGACATGCAGCCCGCGACGATGAGCTTCTGTTCCTTGCGGCGCTTCTTCATGCCCTTGTGCTGGTGCACCTCGAGGATGTGGCCGATGGACTCCTCCTTGGACGAGTCGATGAAGGAGCAGGTGTTGACGATGACCACATCGGCCTTCTCGGCCTCGGGGATCACGGTCATGCCGGCCTCGTGCAGGTGACCGACCATGATCTCGCTATCGACGAGGTTCTTGGCGCAACCGAGGGAGATGAGGCTGACTTTGATCATGCGATCCGGCGTGGGCAGGGTGGCTGGCGGACAGGCCAAATGAAAACGGCCCCGACCAGGCGGGGCCGCGACAAGTGGGGGTGCTGCCGGCGGGCCTTACTTCTTTTTGGACGCCTTGATGGCGGCCTGGATCTTGGCATTGCGGCGCTTGTGGTAAGCGACGCGGCGTTTCTTTTTGATGTGCTTGTTGAGTTGTTGACCCATAGATGAAGTAAGTGAGCGGTGTTTGTGCCCGAAAGGGCGCGCATTAGTCAAGCGTCGGTCTGAGAAGGTATTTTAGGGGCTTTCCTGCCCCTGCGGGGCACACGGGCCGGGTCGACCGCTCTCCCCACGCAAACTCGCGGCAAACTGGCGTCGGTTTTGCTCAATACCGGGCGAGGGTGGGGTCGATCTCGCGGGCCCAGGCGTCGATGCCGCCGGCGACATTGGTGACCTGCGTAAAGCCGTTGGCGCGCAGGAATTGGGTGACCCGCAGGCTCCGGCCGCCGTGGTGGCACTGGACGAGGATCAGGCGGTCCTTGGGCAGGGCCGCCAAGGCGGCCGGGACCTGGCCCATGGGGAGGTGTTGGCTGCCCGGAATGGCGCAGGTGGCAACCTCGCTGGCTTCGCGCACGTCGAGCAGCAGGGCGCCCTCGGCCTGCAGGCGGGCGGCGGTCGTGACATCGATTTCAAGGGGAGTGTCCATGGGGTGGAGAATCAAAGCGCCGGGCGGTTGAATGACAATCCCGTTAACCGCGGATCAGGGCTTGAACCGGGCCGGAGCAGCAGGCTTATAGGGCCTCATGTCTGATCGTTATGTCGTCATCATGGCCGGCGGCCGCGGGGAACGGTTCTGGCCTCAAAGCTGTGCCGCCACGCCCAAGCACCTGCTCCCGATTGTCGGGGACAAGTCGATGCTCGCGCAAACCGTGGAGCGGGTGGCGGGAATCGTCCCCCGGGAAAACATTTTCGTCATCACCACCCAGGCCCAGCTCACCGGCTGCCGCGGGGCCTGTCCGGATCTGCCGGCCGGCAATGTCGTGGCCGAGCCCATGGGCCGGGACACCGCGGCCGCGACCGGCCTGGCGATGCTGCTGGTCAAGCAGCGCAACCCGGGGGCGGCGTTCGCGATGCTGCCGGCCGACCACGTCATTCATGACGTGGCGGAGTATGCGACCCTGCTCCGGGTGGCCTTTGAATCGGCGGAGGCGGCCGACGTGCTCGTGACCCTCGGGATCAAGCAGACCGCGCCTGAGACCGGGTTTGGCTACATCCAGCAGGGTGGGGCGTGGAAAACGGTGGGCGGCCGGCCGGTGCTGGCGGTGAAGCGCTTTGTGGAAAAACCCGATCTGGCCACGGCGCAGGCCTACCTGGCCTCGGGCGAGTATTTCTGGAATGCCGGGATGTTTGTCTGGCGCGTGCCCGTCGTGGAGACGGCCTTCCGGGCCCACGCGGCTGCGCTGTATGTCGGTCTGACCAAGCTGGAGGTCGCGGCGCAGTCCGCCGGCGGCTGGGCGGCGGCGCTGGCGGAGGTTTACCCGTCCCTGCCCCGGATCTCGGTGGATTACGCGTTGATGGAGAAATCCACCAATGTGGTCGTCGTGCCCGCGACCTTTGACTGGGATGATGTCGGGGCCTGGCCGGCGATCGCCAAGCACTTCACGCCGGATGCCGCCGGCAACGTCCTGCGCGGGCTGGCGATGGTCGAAGGCGGCGCGAACAACATCATCGTGAGCGACGACGGGCACCTGACCGCCGTGGTCGGCGCGAGCGACCTGGTCGTGGTGTACACGGCGAATGCCACGCTGGTGTGTTCGAAGGAGAAGGCGCAGGAGATCAAGGCCCTGCTGAAGCGGCTGGGCGAGGATCCGCAGACAAAGAAGTTTTTGTGAACCGAATCCCAACGGCAGGGTAACCGCGAAGGGCACGAATGAACGCGAACGGAAAATTTATCATCGGGATTGATCGCTGTACCCTCGCGTCACTTCGCGCCCTTCGCGGTTAATTTTTCATGCACTGCCTCGGCATCGATTACGGGACGAAACGCGTCGGCCTGGCCCATGGGGACGAACTGGGGGTAGCCACGCCGCTGCCCGCGCTGGTGTATGCCGACGAGAAGGTGCGCTGGCAGAAGCTGGGTGAGGTGGTCCGGCAGCGCCGGATCACGGATTTGGTGCTGGGTTTCCCCTACAACATGGACGGCACGGTCGGATTCAAGGCGAAGGAGGTTGAGGCCTACGGCGCGAAGCTCCAGGCCGAGTTCGGTCTGCCGGTGCACTTCGTGGACGAGACGCTGACCAGCGCCGAGGCGGAATCCAGCATCGCGAAGAAGGACCGGCGGGGTGTGCGCGACTCGGGCCTGATCGACTCGCGGGCGGCGTGCCTGATCCTGCAGGACTGGCTGGACCAGAAATTCCCGCCGCCGATTCCGGAATAAGGCATTTCAGCGCCGCGCATGACACGGATGGACACGGATGGCTAAGGAATCTATCCGTGATCATCCGTGAAATCCGTGGCCCCAAAAATCAAACCGACCCGTTGGAAGTGCGTCGTCGCCTATGACGGGACGACGTTCCATGGCTGGCAGAGCCAGGAGGGCGGGAACACGGTGCAGGACCTGATCGAGCGGCAAATCAACACCATCTTCGGCCGGCCGATCCGGATCGAAGGCAGCGGGCGGACCGACTCGGGCGTGCATGCGCACGCGCAGGTGTTTCACTTTGATGCGCCCTGGGCGCATGGGGCGGAGAAGCTGCGCAAGGCGCTGCAGACCGGCCTGCCGCGGAGCATTTGTCTCAAGCAGCTGCGGCGGGCGCGGCCGGATTTCCATGCACGGTTCGACGCGAAGGGGAAAGTCTACCGCTACCACCTGAACCTCGGCCAGGCCGATCCGTTTGAGGTGAATTACAGCTGGTCACTCAATCGTGACCTGGACTGGCCGGCGGTGCTGGCGGCGGCGAAGGTCCTGCGGGGCCAGCACGACTTCTGGGCCTTCTCCGGCGAGAACGACCGGACCTACGAGACGACGGTGCGTGATCTGCGGCGGCTCGAGGTGAAACGGCGCGGCCCTCGGGTGACCTTCACCTTCGAGGCCGATGGATTTTTGTACAAGATGGTGCGCAGCCTCACCGGTGCGCTGGTGAATGTCGGCCTGGGCAAACTCACGGCGGCGGAAATCGCCGCGTTGCTGAAGTCGCGCCGGCGCATCGCGACGGTGGTCACCGCGCCGCCGCAGGGGTTGTTCATGGTGAAAGTGATCTACTGACCTCGATTCAGGCGGTTTTGGCCGGGGAGCGCGCCACTGGTCGCGGATAGATTGGGCCTGAGTCGTGAGTATCCGTGGAATACGTGGCTAAAAAAATCTACCGGGCCGGGATCGACGTGTTGTTTCCGCCGAGCTGCGTGGATTGCGGCGGGGTGGTGGAGGCGGGGTGGTACCGGCACCTGTGCGGACCCTGTGCGGCGCGGTTACATGTGGTGCAGCCCCCTTTTTGCCCGACCTGCGGGCATCCATTTTTCGGGGCGTTGGAGGAGAACCGGCGCTGCGCGCATTGCGAAACCCTGGCCCCGCGTTTTGGCGAAGGGCGCACGGCGATTCTGCTGCAGGGCTCCGGCCGGTCGCTGATTCACACCCTCAAGTATCATGCGGGACTCCATGTATTGGGGGATATCACGAGCGCGATGCGGCGGGCTTCGGGCTATGCGGACTATGTGCGTGGGGCGGTGCTGGTACCGGTGCCGCTGCACCCCCGGAAACACCGGGAACGCCGCTACAATCAGAGTCGTTTGCTGGCCGATTGTGCGGTGCAAGCTGCAGATGGACAGGCGGAAGTGAAGGAACTGCTCCGGCGGATAACGGACACCCCGACCCAGACCCATTTTGACCGGGAGGCCCGTCGGGAGAACCTGAAAAATGCCTTTGCTTTGGCCCCCGGGGCCACGCTTAATCCGTCGCTTCGTTACCTTTTGGTCGATGATGTTTTTACAACGGGCTCCACTCTCAATTCCTGCGCTGCCGTGCTTCGTCGCGGCGGGGCGCTGAGGCTCGACGTCGTCACCTTCGGTCACGGCTGACCCCCTTTCTCATGTCGCATTTTTCCAAACCCAACCTGCCCAAGGCCAAGACGGGCACGGCCAAAAACACCAAGAAGAAGGTCAACACCGAGGGCCTGTGGACCAAGTGTCCGCTTTCCGGCGAGATTGTGTTCAACAAGGACCTTGAGGCCAACCTCATGGTCGTGGCCAAGAGCGGCTATCATTTCCCGATCGGCTGCCGCGCGCGGATCGCGAGCATGATCGATGAAGGGACCTTTGAGGAATTTGACGCCGGCGTGAAATCGGCCGACCCGCTGAAGTTCGTGGACTCCGCGCCCTATCCGGATCGCATCAAGCGCTACGAGAAGGACAGCGGCCTGCCCGAGGCGGTGATCTGCGGTTCCGGGAAGATCAACGGCATCGCCGTGTCGCTCGCGGTGATGGATTTCCGGTTCTGCGGCGGCGCGATGGGCGCGGCCGTGGGCGAGAAAATCACGCGGGCGATCGAGCGCGCGCTCAAGAAGAAGACCCCGTGCATCATTGTGAGCTCCTCCGGTGGCGCCCGCATGCAGGAGGGCATCTTCAGTCTCATGCAGATGGCCAAGACCAGCGCCGCGCTGGGCCGCCTGGCCGAGGCCCGGTTGCCGTTCGTTTCCATCCTGACCTACCCGACGACCGGCGGGGTGACCGCCAGTTTCGCCACCCTGGGTGACGTGATCCTCGCCGAGCCGGGTGCGTTGATCGGCTTCGCCGGCGCGCGCGTGATCAAGGAGACCACGAAGCAGACGCTGCCTGCGGGTTTCCAGACCGCCGAGTTCCTGCTCAAGCATGGCTTGGTGGACCAGATTGTGAGCCGCCTGGAGATGAAGGACCGGCTGACCAGCCTCCTGCAGGCCCTGCACACGCACAAGTTCAAGGAACACCGGGTGTCGACGGCGGCACCGTTCCCGGCGGCGGCGACGGCTTGAGTCTGCGGCCACGGATTCCACGGAGAGGCACGGATAAATCCGGCCGATTTGCCCTTGGGCAGAGCATCGTCACCCTAAGCCCAGTGAAGGCCCCCTCTGTGCGCATCCGTGAAATCCATGGCTGACCAACTCTCCGACTACGCCGCGGTGAAGGATTACCTCTACGGCCTGAAGGCCGGCGGGGTGAAATTTGGCATCGACCGGATGCAGCGGCTGGCGGCGGCGCTGGGGCATCCGGAGCGCAGTTACCCGGTGATCCATGTCGCCGGGACCAACGGGAAGGGTTCGGTTTCGGCCATGCTCGAGGCGATCTTCCGCGCGGCTGGTTGGCGCACCGGGCTCTACACCTCCCCGCATCTGGTGCGGCTGGGCGAGCGCGTGCAGGTGGACCGTCAGCCGCTGACCGAGGCCGAGATCGTGGCTTACACGCGGGAACTCCGGCCGGTGGCGGAGCGAGCCGCGGCCGAGGCGGCGGATGAGCATGCCACGTTTTTCGAATTCATGACCGCGATGGCGTTCCTGCAATTCCAGCGGGAGCGCGCCGACGTGGCCGTCATCGAGGTCGGCCTTGGCGGGCGGCTCGATGCGACGAACGTGGTGCGACCGGAGATCGCCGTGATCACCTCAATCGGGCTGGATCACTGTGCGGAATTGGGCGGCACGTTGGCGCAGATCGCGCGGGAAAAGGGCGGCATCATCAAACCGGGGCGCCCGGTCGTCATCGGCCGCATGCCAGCCGAGGCGGAGCAGGTGCTGCGCGAGATCGCGACGGAACGGGGGGCGCCCGTGCACTCGGTGCGCGACGTGTTTGGCGAGGCGCAGGGAAACTATCCGGTCACCAATTTGGAGGGGGACTGCCAGCGCTGGAACGCGGCCACGGCGACGCTGGCGGCGCGACTCTTCATTGAACGGTGGAGCGCGGCCACGGAACCCGGGGCCAACCCGTCAGGCCTGTCCTCCGTAGACTTGGCGAAAGCGAAAGGCCGGATTCCCCCCACGGCGGACGACATCACGCGCGGCCTCGCGCGGGTGGATTGGCCCGGCCGCTGGCAGCGGTTGAGCGTCGGGGGGCGGGCCTTGATCCTCGACGCCTCGCACAATCCCGAGGGGGCGGTAGAGTTGGACAAGAATCTCACCCGCCTCGTCGCCGAGACGGGACGTAAACCGGTCGTCGTGGCCGGGGCACTCGGGGAGTTCCGGGCGAAGGCCTTGCTCGAGGTGGTGCTACGGCATGCGGCCGCCGTGTGGATTGTCACGCCCCATCAGAACCGGGCCACGCCATTCGAGGACATGCTGGGCCTGGTCCCCCCGGAATTGCGGTCCCGGGTGCGACGCGGCGAGCTCGCGGAGATTTTTCCCAATCCGCAGAACTGCACGGTGGGCCAACCGGGGGACACGGTCGTGGTGACCGGCTCGATTTACCTGCTCGGTGAGGTGTTGGAGCGGTTGGCCCCGGCGGTGGCGTGCGAGTCCCGGCTGCAGGATTTTTGAGGGAGCTGCCGGGTCGGGTGCAAGGGGCCGGGCAAGCGGGCGGCGATATCCCGTCCGGAGGCCGGGTTCCACCTGAAGCAGGACGCAAAAAAAGGGACGCACGCGAGGTGCGCCCCAGACAGGGGGAAATTGGGCTTACTTGCCGCGGTTGACGCTCAGGCCGCCGTTGACGGAGTCGAGGGTCACGCGCACGCCGCCGCCATTGACGGCGCCGCGCAGCTCGCGTTTGCCGGAGCTTTCGAGGGTGATCGGGAAATCGCAGGTGACGCGGCCGTTGACCGTGTCGGTGTCGAGGTCGAAGGCGGCGTCTGCGGGGAGCATGAGCTTGCAGGTGCCGTTGACGGTCTCGAGGGCGATGCCGCCGCCGGTGGGCATGGCGGCGTAGCTGACGCGGACGGTGCCATTGACGGTTTCAAAATGACCGGGGCCGCTGAGGCCGTCGGCCTCGACGCTGCCGTTCACGGCCTCAAGGCGGACGGAGCCCTTAACACCGGTCACCCGGATGCCGGCGTTGACCACCTCGATGCGGTCGAGGGTGGCGCCGGCCGGGACCATGAGCTTGTAGTGGACCTGGGCGTTCATCGTTTCCCAGAATTTCCATTTCTTCTCATGCTCGGTCCGGATGCTCAGGCGGCGGGGGGAGGATTCGATCTTAAGATGCATGCGGTCGAGGCCTTCCTGGTCGCGGGCGGTCTTTTCGGCCTCGAGGGCGACCTCATTTTTGTCCCAGGCGATGATCTCGACCGAGCCGTTGACGTTTTCGAGGTGGATGGAGCCGTTGGCGTCGAGCGGGTAGGTCTGGGTGAATTTTTCGGTGACCTTGGCGGAGACGACGGTGGCGAGGAGGGAAAGGGCCAGAACCAAGCCGGCCGGGCGGAATAAGTGCGTGTTCATGGTGTGCCTCATAGTACCCCGGAATCAGGGAAAAGTTACAGTCAACTCTTCCAGTTAATGTCGCAGCCGGGCCCGATGAGCGGGGGCGCCGCGCCCTGGGGAACCAAGCTGGGGGCGCCCGTCGTGGCAACGCGGCGCAGGGGCATTAGGGGGAAGGTCAGTCACACGCTTGTCACCCTTATGGGTCAGAAAATCGAGTGACGCGGTTTGCGATCCCGGGAGGGCAGACTATTTCAAGGTAAAGTCGTTGCTGATGAAACGTTCGCAGCGGTTTTTACGTCTCGCCCTCAACCTCATGTCCGCCCTCACCGCTCCCTCCCGCAAACGTTGGTTCATTTATGCACTAGTCGCTTTGCTCTTTGTGGCGGGCGCCTGGTATTTCAGCCTCAAAAAGAAGCCAGAGGGCAACCGCTGGGGACCCAATCCGGCCTGGGCCGGCACCGGCAAGTCCCCCGCCATGCCGGTGCGGGTGGTCAAAGCCGAGCGGCGGGATCTGGCCGTGCACCTCAAGGCCATCGGTTCGGTGACGCCGCTCAACACCGTGACGGTGCAAAGCCGGGTGGATGGTGAATTGATGCGGTTGCACTTTGCCGAGGGACAGTGGGTGGAAAAAGGCCAATTGTTGGCGGAGATCGACCCTGAGACCTACCGGATCCGGCTGGCGCAGGCCGAAGGCCAGCTCCGCCAGAACCAGGCGCAGGTGCAGACGGCCCGCGCCGATCTGGAACGTTTCCAGCTGCTTTATGAAAAGCAGCTCGTGACCAGCCAGCAGATGGAGGCCCAGCAGGCGCTCGTGCGCGAGCGGGAAGGGGCGCTGGCTTCCGACCAAGCGGCCGCGGACAATGCGCGACTCCAGCTCGCCTACACCCGGATCGAGGCGCCCATCGCCGGTCGCCTTGGCTTGCGGCGCGTGGATCAGGGGAACCTCATCCGCGCCAACACCACCACCGGGCTGGTGACGATCACGCAAACCCGACCCATCGCGGTGATGTCTACCGTGCCCGAGGTCGACCTGCCGAAAGTCCTCGAGCCGTTGCGGGCGGGCGAGCAGCTGGCCGTCGAGGCCTGGGACCGGGGCGAACAAAAACTGCTGGCCCGCGGCACCCTCACCAACGTGGACAACCAGATCGACCTCGCCACCGGCACACTGAAGATCAAGGCCGAGTTCCCGAACGAGGATGAAAGCCTGTTCCCGAACCAGTTCGTCAACATCCGCCTCAAGGTGCGCACGCTCACCGACGCGGTGGTGATTCCGTCCGCGGCCGTGCAGTTTGGCTCCCGCGGTACGTATGTTTTTGTCATCAATGAGAAGAACCAGGCCACCGTGCGGGACATTGTGCTGGGTGCGGCCGAAGGCCTGGAGCAGGCGGTCACCAGCGGCCTGGCCCCGGGGGACGCGGTCGTGCTGGAGGGCATCGACCGCCTCCGGGAAGGCCGCGATGTCGTGGTGGTGACCGACACCCCGGCGGCAAATCCAGCGCCGGCCCCGGTGGTCCGGAAGAAAAAATGAGTCTCTCCCGGCCGTTCATCCTTCGCCCGGTCGCCACCAGCCTCCTGATGGTGGCGTTGCTGCAGACAGGCATCATGGCTTACCGCCTGTTGCCGGTGGCCGCGCTCCCGCAGGTGGATTTCCCCACGATCCAGGTGTTCACGTTTCACCCGGGGGCGAGCTCGGCGGTGACCGCCAGCTCGATCACGGCGCCGTTGGAGCGGCGGTTCGGCCAGATCCCGGGCCTGAACCAGATGTCGTCCTCCAGCTCGGGCGGGGCCTCGGTGATCACGCTGCAGTTCTCCCTGGATCTGGACATGGGTGTGGCGGAGCAGGAGGTGCAGGCGGCGATCAACGCCGCGGACAACCTGCTGCCTAACGACCTCCCGGCGCCACCGATCTACCGCAAGGTCAACCCGGCCGACACGCCCATTGTCACGCTGGCCGTGACGTCCGCCACCCTGCCGCTGCCCGAGGTGCACGACCTCGTCGACACCCGTATCGCGCAGAAGCTGGCCCAGCTGCCCGGGGTCGGCATGGTGAGCCTTGCCGGCGGGCAGCGTCCGGCCGTGCGCGTGCAGATCAATCCCGGCGAACTCGCCGCCCGCGGCCTGAACTTTTCCGACGTCCGTGCCGCCATCACCGCGGCCAGCGTCAACCAACCCAAGGGCAGTTTTGACGGCCCGGTCCGTTCCATCCTGATGGACGCGAACGACCAACTCCGCTCGGTCGAGGAATACCGCAATCTGATCATCGCCTGGCGCGACGGGGCCCCGCTGCGTCTGGGTGAGGTGGCGCGGATCGAGAACGCCGCCGAGGACCGGCGCCTGGCGGCCTGGGCCGATGAGCAGCCCGCCGTGTTGATCAACGTCCAGCGCCAGCCCGGCGCCAACGTGATCGAGGTCGTGGACCGCGTGCGGGCCCTGCTGCCGCAACTTGAGGCCAGCCTGCCGGCAGCAGCCGAGCTGGCCGTGCTGACGGACCGCACGGAGAGCATCCGGGCCTCGGTCAGGTCGGTGCAGCACGAGCTGATTTTCGCCATCGTGCTCGTGGTGCTGGTGACCTTCGTGTTCCTGCGCAACGTCGCGGCGACGATCATCCCGAGCATCGCGGTGCCGCTATCGCTGATCGGCACCTTTGGCGTGATGTACCTGGCCGGGTACTCCCTGAACATCCTCACGCTGATGGCGCTGACCATCGCGACGGGCTTTGTCGTGGATGACGCCATCGTCATGCTGGAAAACATCGCCCGGTACCGGGAGGAAGGGGCGTCGCCGATGGAGGCGGCCCTGAAAGGAGCCTCCCAGATCGGATTCACGCTGATCTCGCTGACGGTTTCACTTATCGCGGTGCTGATCCCGCTGCTGTTCATGGGCGGGGTGGTGGGCCGGCTGTTCCATGAATTTGCCATCACGCTGGCCGTCTCGATTCTCATTTCCCTGGTCGTCTCGCTCACGCTGACCCCGATGATGTGTGCGCGCATGCTGCCGACGCCGAAACCCGGGGAGCACGCGGGCCATGGATTGCTGGACCGGGTGATCGCCCGCTACGGGGTGATGCTCAATCAGGTGCTGGACAACCAGCGTCCGGCGATGCTGGTCATGCTCGGGACGCTGGCCCTGACTGCGCTGCTTTACGTGGTGGTGCCGAAGGGGTTTTTCCCGCTGCAGGACACCGGGGCGATCCAGGCCGTGACCGAGGCCCCGCAATCGATCTCCTTCGCCGCCATGGCCGAGCGGCAGCAGGCGCTCGCGGCCAAGATCCTCGCGGATCCCGCGGTGCGCGGGCTGTCCTCGTTCATCGGCGTGGACGGCACGAATTCCACGCTCAACAGCGGCCGCATGCTCATCAACCTTAAGCCGCACGGCGAGCGCGACGTCACCGCGATGGAACTGGTGGACCGCCTGCGGGAGTCCGCCCTGGAGGTGGACGGCATCCGGCTCTTCCTGCAGCCGGTGCAGGAGCTGACGATCGAGGACCGGGTCAGTCGCACGCAGTTTCAGTTTACCCTGACCAGCCCCGATGAGACGCTGCTACACGAGTGGACGCCGCGGATGGTAGCGCATCTGCAGGAGCTGCCCGAGTTGGCGGACGTGGCGAGCGACCTGCAGAACCGCGGCTTGCAGGCCTTCGTGGAGATCGACCGTGACGCGGCCAGCCGGCTGGGGGTCAGCGTGGCGAGCATTGATGATGCGCTCTACAGCGCGTTCGGGCAGCGACAGATTTCCACGCTGTTCACGCAGTCGAGCCAGTACCGCGTGATCCTGGAAATGGATCCGCGCCTCGCCACCGGCCCGCAGGCGCTCGAGGGGATCTACGTGAACAGCCGGGGCAACGGACAGGTGCCGCTGGCCACGGTGGCGCGCATTTCCGAGCGGAACACGACACTGCTCGTGAACCAGATCGGCCAGTTTCCGGCGGTGACCATCTCGTTCAATCTCGGCGCCGGGTCCTCGCTCGGCGCGGCGGTCAAGGCCATCGAGCGGGCGGAACAGGAGATGGAGCTGCCCGTCGCGATCGAGTTGCGGTTTCAGGGCGCGGCGCATGCGTTCCGCGACTCCCTTTCGAGCACGCTTTTTCTCATCCTGGCGGCGGTGATCACCATGTACCTGGTGCTCGGCGTGCTCTACGAGAGCGCCATCCACCCCATCACAATCCTGTCGACCCTGCCGTCGGCGGCAGTCGGCGCGCTGCTGGCGCTTTGGATCAGCGGCCGGCCCCTGGATATGATCGCGATCATCGGCATCATCCTGCTGATCGGCCTGGTCAAGAAGAACGGCATCATGATGATCGACTTCGCGCTCGAGGCGGAACGCAAGCAGGGGATGTCGCCGCGGGCTGCGATCCACCAGGCGGCCATGCTGCGCTTCCGGCCCATTCTGATGACGACTCTCGCGGCCCTCTTCGGGGCGTTGCCGCTGATGTTGTCCACGGGTTCCGGCGCCGAGCTGCGTCAGCCCCTTGGCCTCGTGATGGTCGGCGGCCTGCTGGTGAGCCAGGTGCTTACCTTGTTCACGACGCCGGTGGTGTATCTCTTCTTTGACCGGCTGGCGCGACGGGCGAAGGGCAAGGCCACCGAGGAAACCCTGCCGGTT
This sequence comes from Lacunisphaera limnophila, assembly GCF_001746835.1. Classification (NCBI taxonomy): domain Bacteria; kingdom Pseudomonadati; phylum Verrucomicrobiota; class Opitutia; order Opitutales; family Opitutaceae; genus Lacunisphaera; species Lacunisphaera limnophila. The sequence continues at coordinate 3,079,207 of NZ_CP016094.1, forward strand.
AACGCCGAACCCACGCAGTTACGGTCATGACCAACCCAAGGCAGATCCATTTTTCTTCTGGGCCGGACCAAGGTCCGACCCTCAAGGAAAGGCGGCGGGAGGCCCGACCATGAACCTCTCCGCCCCCTTTGTCCGTCGGCCCGTGGCCAGTACCATGATCGCCGTGGCGCTCGTGTTGTCAGGGGCGCTGGCCTACAATCTGTTGCCGGTGGCGCCGCTGCCCGAGGTGGACTTTCCCACGATCCAGGTCAGCGCCGCGCTGCCCGGGGCGAGTCCGGAAACAATGGCCGCCAGCGTGGCGACCCCGCTGGAACGCGCGTTGGGCAGCATCGCCGGGGTGACCTCAATCTCCTCCAGCAGCCGCCAGGGCCGGGTGGGCATCACGCTGGAGTTTGCGATGGGCCGCGACATCGACGCCGCCGCCCGCGACGTGCAGGCGGCGATCAACTCGGCGCGGGGGCAGTTGCCCGCCGGTATGCCGGGTAATCCCTCGTACCGGAAGGTGAACCCCTCGGCCGCGCCCATCATGGCGCTGGCGCTGAGTTCACCCAACATTGCGCCCGGCGACCTCTACGACTTCGCCGCCACGATCCTGGCCCAGAAGATCTCGCAGGTGCACGGGGTGGGCGAGGTGACGGTCGGGGGCAGTTCGTTGCCGGCGATCCGCGTCCAACTGAATCCCCATGCGCTGGCCCACCATGGCATCGCACTCGACGAGGTGCGCCGGGCCATCAGCGACACGAATTCCCTGCAGCCGCGGGGCATGATCGAGTCAGGGAGCCGCCAGTGGCAAGTGCAGGTCAGTGACCAGCTGCGGCAGGCCAAGGACTACCTGCCCTTGATCATCCGTTATACCGACGGCGCCCCCGTGCGGCTGGGGGATGTGGCGAAGGTCACGGACTCGGTCCAGGACCGCTACAGCAGCGGCTTTCACAACGACCAGCCGGCGGTCCTGCTCATGGTCAGCCGCCAGCCCGGGGCGAATATCATCGCCACGATCGACGCCATCAACGCGCAGTTACCGGGTCTGCGCGCCCTGGTGCCCGACGATGCCCAGCTGGCGGTGGTGATGGATCGTTCGCCCTCCATTCGCGGCACGTTGTACGAGTCGCAGCGCACGCTGGTGATCGCGTCCGGGCTGGTGATGCTCGTGGTGTTTCTTTTCCTCGGCAGCCCGCGCGGCGCGCTGATCCCGTGCGTGGCGATCCCGGTCTCCATCATCGGCACCTTCGGGATCATGTATCTCTACGGATTTTCCCTGAACAATCTGTCTCTGATGGCGCTGATCGTGGCCGCGGGGCTGGTGGTGGACGATGCGATCGTGGTGCTGGAGAACATCACCCGCCACATCGAGCAAGGGATGTCGCCGCTGCGGGCGGCGGTGGCGGGGGCCGGGGAGGTGGGGTTCACCCTGCTCGCGATGAATCTTTCGCTGGTGGTCGTGTTCATCTCGATCCTGTTCATGGGCGGGCTGGTCACCGAGCTGTTCCGCGAGTTCTCGATCACGCTGGCGGCGGCGATGCTGGTCTCGCTGCTGGTCTCGCTGACGCTCACGCCGAGCCTGTGCGCGGTTTGGTTGGAGGCCAAACACGAGCGCCGCAGCGGGCCGCTGCGGGATGCGGGGGCCCGCTTCTTTGAGCGGTTGCGGGGCGGATACGGCCGCACACTGGGCTGGGTGTTGCGGCACACCACCCTGACGCTGCTGGTCCTGGTGGGCATCATCGCGCTGAATCTGGCGCTGTTCTACAGTGCGCCGAAGGGCTTCCTGCCGGAGCAGGACACCGGGCAGCTCGGCGGGTTCGCGCGCGGGGACGACGGCTTCTCGTTCCAGGTGATGCAGCCCAAGATCGAGACTTACCGGAAAATGGTGATGGCGGACCCCGCGGTGCAGGACGTGATGGGCATGAGCGGCGGCGGCACGGGCGTCAGCAACGCCTGGATGATGATCCGGCTCAAACCGCGGCAGGAACGGGAGGCGGCCCGGGACGTGGTCAACCGGCTGCGCCTGCAGGCCCCGCCGGTGCCCGGCGGCATGCTGTGGATGAACGTGACGCAGGATATCCAGCCTCCGCGCAGTTCGGACGCGGGGTCCTACGACCTGGCGATCCTCACGAGCGAGGTGGCGCTGTTGCGGCAGTGGGAGGGGAAGATCGCGCAGGCGCTGCAGGAACTGCCGGAACTGACCGATGTGGACACCCCGAACGATGGCGGGACCAAGCAGGTGATGTTGCACATCGACCGGGAGGCAGCCCGCCGGCTCGGCGTGGACACCCGGATGATCACGCAGGTGCTGAACAATTCCTTCAGCCAGCGCCAGATCACGACCCTCTACAACCGCCTGAACCAATACCGGGTGATCATGGAACTGGAGCCGCAATATACGGAGGATCCGGTGGTGCTCGACCAGGTGCAGGTGATCGCGGCGGACGGCTCGCGGGTGCCTTTGTCGGCCTTCACGCGCTACGACTACGCGCTGGTGGAGGACCGGGTGCAGCACCGCGAGCAGTTCGTGGCGGAGAACATCGGCTTTTCGCTGGCGCCCGGCGTCACGCTGCAGGAGGCGCTGGCGGCAGTCGACCGGGCGATGGAGCGGATCATGCTGCCTACCGATGTGCAGGTGCGGATGGCGGGCTCGGCGCAGACCTTCCAGAGTGCGCTGGAGAACCAGCACTGGCTGATCCTGGCCGTACTGGTGGCCGTGTATCTGGTGCTGGGCATCCTCTACGAGAGCCTGGTGCACCCGCTGACGATCCTCTCGACCCTGCCGTCGGCGGGACTGGGGGCCTTGCTGGCGTTGCGGTTCACGGGCACGGAGTTCACCCTGATCGCCCAGCTCGGGTTGTTTTTGCTCATCGGCATCGTGATGAAGAATGCGATCCTGATGATTGACGTGGCCCTCGTGCGGGAGCGGCAGGACGGCCTGAGTCCGCAGGCGGCGATCTATGAGGCGGCGCAGCTGCGGCTCCGGCCGATCCTGATGACCAACCTGGCCGCCCTGCTGGGCGCGCTGCCGCTCGTGCTTTCGACCGGCGAAGGCGTGGAAATGCGTCGTCCCCTGGGTCTCGCGATTGTCGGTGGATTGGCGGTGAGCCAATTGCTCACGCTTTACACGGTGCCGGTGGTTTACCTGTGGCTGGACCGAATCCGGCTGCGGGTGCGGGCGCGGTTCGGGCGCAATCCCACGGCCGGGGCGGCGGCCGGGTCAGCGGTCGCCTGAGGGCGGGACGCGCGGCCGTCCGTCATTCCGCGCGGAGGGCCTCGAGCGGGTTGACGTGGGTGGCGCGGCGCGCGGGCAGCCAGGAGGCGACGGTGGCGGCGAGGAAGAAGGCGGTGGCCGCGCCCAGCAGGACGACGGGATCGAAGGGCTTGGCGCCCACAAGCACGGAGGCGAACACGCGGTTCAGGCCGAGGCCGAGGACCAGGCCCGCGGCGATGCCGAGCGAGGCGGTGGCCAGCCCTTCGCGCAGGATCAGCGCCTGCACGTGGCCCGGCCGCGCGCCCAGGGCCATGCGGATGCCGATCTCGCGGGTGCGGCGGGAGACCTGGTAGGACTTGACCGAGTAGATGCCGACCACCGCGACCAGCATGGCAAAGCCCGAGAAGGTGACGAGCAGCACGGAGCCGAGGCTGACGGCCCAGACCTCCATGGAGGTTTCCTTGTGCTGCCGGAAGCTGCGGACCTTGAACACCGGCACGCCGGGGGCGGCCTCGTGGAGGACGGCACGCACCGGGGCGACCAAGGCCTCGGCGGCGGCTTCGGTGTCGGCAGCCGGGCGCACATGAAAGTGGACGTTGGAGGCGAAGCCGTGGGCGAAAGGCACGTAGATCGATCCCGAGGGTTCATCCTCGAAAAAGTTCGTCTGCGATGCGGTGACGATGCCCACGACCTGCATCGGGCCGATAGCGACATGCGCTTCCCCATTAAAGCGGACGAATTGCCCGAGGGCGTCCCCCTCCGGCCAGAGCTGGCGGGCGAGGATCTCGTCGATGACCGCGACGCGCGGCGCGCCAGGCTGCGCGCATTCGGCGGGGGAGAACGGGCGGCCTTGCTTGAGGGCCAGCCCCATGGCGGTGAAATAGTCGGCGCCGACGGAGTTCCAGCGGCTGTCGTAAGCGCGGCCCTCGGCTGCGGTGACGGGCTTGGCGTCGTCCGGCAGGGCGGGGCCGTCGCGCCGCACGGAGCGGCCGATGTTGACGAAGCCGTAGGGCACGATGGTGGCGATCGCGGCGGCCTGCACGCCGGGCAGGGAGGCGAGGCGTTCCTGGGCCGAGCGGAAGAGTTCCAGGCTGCGCGCCTCGTCGAGTCCGCCCAGGCCCGAGTCCAACTCTGCGACCACGGTGTTGTCCGCCCGATAGCCGTGCTCGGCATTCGTGGTGAGGGCGGCGGTGCGCATGAAGACGCCCGCGATGATCAGGAGGCAAAGCGACAGGGCGATCTGGGTGACCACCAGCAGGTGCCGGGGCCGCCACCAGGCCACGTGCGGGGCGGGGGCGTTCTCACCCGACTGCAGTTTCAGGTCGGAGAGCACGTCACCGCGCGAGAGCCGCAGCGCGGGCCCGAGGGAAAACGCGAGGGTGGCGCCGAGGCAAATGACGGCCGTCGCCGCCAGCACGGCGCCCGAGCCGGTGGAAAGGCCGAAGAGGCCGATCGGCAGGCGCGTCGTGAGGGAGGCGGCGATCAGGTCGAGGCTGGCCTGGGCGATCAGGATCCCGAGGCCGCCGCCGAGGAGGGCGAGCACCAGGCCCTCGAGGCAGAGCTGACGGACGAGTTGCCGCCGACGGCCACCCAGCGCCAGGCGGATGGCGAATTCCTTGCGCCGGCTCTGACCACGGGCCAGCAGGAGGCCGGCGAGGTTCAGGCAGACGATGAGGAGCACGGAGCCAGCGAGGCCCATCAGCACCGAGCAAAAGACCAGGACCCCGGCTTCCGAGCGCGGGGCCGAGCTCGTGCCGAGCCGGGCGAGGGGGGCGATGGTGACGGTCTGGTCTTTGAACTCCACCGGGAAGGCCTGCTCGAGGTGGGTCCCGAGCGCATCAAGGGCGGCCGTGGCGGCGGAGCGTTCCACCCCGGGCGCCAGCCGGGCGACGAGGAAGAGCTTGTAGGTGTCGGCCCGATCCAGGGCGCGGCGCGCCTCGTCCTGGGTGAAATTTTCCAGGGTTTCGAAAACCCCGAGCGGGAAATAGAATTCGGGCCCGAACAACATCGTGGTGCCGGTGAAACCCACGGGGGTGACGCCGACGATGGTATAGGTGCGCTCGTTGATGCGCAGGGTGCGGCCCAGGATGTCGGGGGCGAAACCGGACTTGGCCCAGTGGGCATGGCTGACGATCACGACCGGCAGGGCCGCGCCCGGGCGTTCCTCCTCCGCGGTGAAGGGCCGGCCGCGCGCCAGCGGGACGCCGAGGGTGGCGAAGTAGTTGGCGCTGATGATCGAGGCGAAGGCCCGCCGCGTCTCCGTGCCCTCCTGCTGGCCGACCAGCGTATGATTGAAGGCCATGACGTCCGTGAAGAGATCGCGACGCCCGCTGAGCTCGCGCCAGAGCGGGAGGGAGAACAGCCGGAAGTCCTCGGGGTTCTTCCGGTTTTGGGTGTAGACCTGAACGATCCGGTCGGGGTCGGCGAGGGGGCGCGGGCTGAACGCCAGGTTGTAGATGAAGGTGAACATCCCGGTATTCAGGCCGATGCCGAGGGCCAGGACGGCGACGGTGGCGGCGGAGAAGCCGGGGGATTTGGCCAAAAGACGGAGGGAGAATTTCAGATCCTGCAGGAGGGAAGACATAGACACGCGGTGTTCCCCCGAGAACACGGCGGCCGGACGCTGGTTGCAGGAATATCGGGCGGTAGCTGGTTTTGCACCCCGAGTGGGCTATTCAAGGGCCAGGGAATGGATCAGCACGGTGCGCTCCGTTGGTGCGGTGGCGGCGGGCGGGTCGAACAAGGCCCACCCGCTGCCGCTGACAAAGTGGAAGCGGCCAGCCAGGACCTGACCCAAGGCGAGGTCGGTCAGCTCCGGTCCACCCAGCGCGAGGACGCGGGCGGGTGAATGTGCGGCGACGGCTGGCTCGATGTGCAGCACCCGTTGCGGGGAGATGCCGTTTTGCACGGCGAGCAGGCCCCCGGCGACCGCGTAGAGGCCGTCGATGCCGAAGAATGTGGCGTCGGCCGGGGCGAGCAGGAGGGCCGGGGACTTGGTGGCCAGGGGGACGCGCCAGATGCCGTTGGCGTAGTCGGCGACGTAGAGGGTGTTGCCGTCGGAACTGATCGCGAGGCCTTGCAGGCTCAGGAAGTCGTCGCTTTCGAGCCAAGGCTCCAAGGCGGTGCCGCCGGCCGGGAGTCGCCAGATGATGGGGGAGATGGAATCGGTGGCGAAGAGGGAGCCGTCGGCGGCAATTACGAAGTCACCCAGCAGGTGCTTGCGTCCGTCCGCGGGCGCGGGGTGGCGGGCGCGCACGCGCCCGGTGGCAAAGTCGATCGCAACGAGGGCGGTGCGTTTGCCATCCTCGGCATCGGGGCCGGTCATCACGCCGATGGTGGCGGTGGCGGCCCAGAGCGTGCTTTGATCAGGGGAGAGGGCTATTTTGAAAACGCCGTCCAAGGCATCCTCGGGAGAGGTGAACCGAGTCAGGGCGTCCGTGCCCGGGTCGCGGCGCCAGATACAGCGATGGCGGACGTCGCTGAAATACCATTGCCGTGTTACTGGATCGAGGAGGCAGCTTTCGATGATGCCGGTGACGTCTGGGAGAACTAATGCCACCGTGGCGGTGGCCGGGGGCACGGCGGGGCCAGCCGTCAGGCGGGCGGCGACGGCCTGAAACGCCGGCAAATCCCGGAGCGAGGCGAGGCCCGGATCGGTGGCGACCGTCATCTGCAGCCCCATGTCGGCCAGGCGTGTGAGTGCGGCGATGGCTTCGGCGGGCTGATTCATCGCGGCGTGGATGCGGGCGAGATTGAGCTGGATGCGCGGGTAGTCGGGGCGCAGGTGCGCGGCTTCCTGGAGCTGGGCGAGCGCGGTGGGGTTGTCGCCGGCCTGCGCGGCGATGGCGGACTCACGGAGCAGGAGACGGTGGCGGGGTGCGGCGGACAGGGGTGGGAGCACCAGCCAGGCGGCCAACAGTAGGAGCGAAGGGCGCATGGGAGAAAGGAAGAAGGAAGAAGGAAGATTTAAGAAAGAAAGCAGCTGGTTCTCATTCTTAATTCTTCCTTCATAATTCTTACTTACTCGGCCCGCAGCGCCTCGAGCGGGTCAACCTTGGTCGCCCGGCGCGCCGGGAGCCAGCAGGCGAGGGCGGCGACGAGGAAGAGGAGGAAGGCCGTGGCCGTGAGGGTCAGGGGATCCGGTTCGATCATACGGGGCATGAAGGAGGCGAGGAAGCGGCCCAGGCCGTAGGCGCCAGCCGCGCCGAGCACGAGGCCGATGGCGGTGAGCACGAGGCCCTGGTTGAGCACGAGCTTAAGCACGTCGGCGGGCTTGGCGCCGAGGGCGAGCCGGATGCCGAATTCGCCGGTGCGCTGGGCGACGATGTTGGAGATCACGCCGTAGAGGCCGACCGAGGCGAGGGCGAGACCGAGCAGGGCGAAGCCGCCGAGGAGCTGGGCGACGACGACGAGGTTGTGCTGCTGGCGGTCCACGAACTGGCCGACGGTCATCAGCTGGTCGGCCGGAAGGTCGAGATCCACCTCGGCGACGGCGCGCCGCACGCTCTCGATCAGGGCGCCCGGGTTCTCACTGCGCACGGCGAAGCGGATCCAGGTCCAGGGTTCGTGCACGACGGAGCGGTAGACGTGCAGGACGCTGGGGGGATTGGTGAAGCTGGCCGCGGACTCGGCGGTGCGGACGATGCCGATGACCTCGGCCCATTTGGTCTGTCCGCCGTCGACCAGGCCCACGCGCTGGCCGAGGGCGCTCCGGTCCGGCCAGAACTGCCGGGCGAGGGTCTCGTTGACCACGACCTGCTCGGGATCGCCCGCCTTGACATCGGCGGCGAAGACCCGGCCCTCGACCAGCTTGATGCCCAGAGTTTCGAAGTAGCGCGCGGTGACCATGACGAGGCTGGCCCGGGGGAGCGTCGTGGGATCGGCGGAAGCGAGGCCGTCGTGCGTGATCTGGCGGGTGTTGCCATAATGCCAGAGGGGCAGGGCGGTGGTCAGGGCGGCGCTTTCGACGCCGGGCAGGGCGGTGAGGCGCTGCTCGATGGTGCGGTAGAATTCGACACGTTTTTCGGGAGTTTCGTAGCGCTTCTCCGGCATGGGCAGAACGCCGGTGAGGACCCGGCTGGTATCCCACCCGGTCTCGCGCGTGAGGATACGGTCAAAGCCGCGCTGCATCATGCCGGCGCCGCCGAGCAGAATGAGGGCGAGGGTGACCTCGGCGATGACCAGCAGGTGGCGGATGCGGTGCTGGCTGCGGCCGGACGTAGAGCCGCGGGAAGAGGATTTCAGGGCGCCGACGACATCGGTGCGGGAGGCCAGCCAGGCGGGCACGATGCCGAAGACGATCCCGGTGAGGACGGAGGCGGCGATGGTGAGCAGGAGCACGCCCCCGTCGATGGGCAGCTTGAAGGTGCCGACCTTCTCGCCGATGCGGATGCTGGCCTCGAGGAGGCTGTTGATCCAGAGGGCGAGGAGAAGGCCGAGCCCGCCGCCGGTGACGGACAGAAGCAGGCACTCGGTGAGCTGCTGGGCGATGAGGCGGGAGCGGGAGGCGCCGAGGGCGGCGCGGATGGCGAACTCGCGCATGGAGACGGTGGCGCGGGCGAGCTGGAGATTGGCGAGGTTGGCGCAGGCGATGAGCAGCACAAAGCCGGAGAGGCTGAGCAGCATCCAGGAGATCTTGCGGCTCTCGTCGTCCATCAGCGCCTCATGGAGCGGGAGCGCCCGGTAGCGGAGGCCCGCGTAATCCTGCGGGTAGTCGCGCTCCTGCGTGGCGGCGAGCGGACCGAGCTCGGCCACGGTTTGCTCCGGCGTGCCGCCGGGCTTGAGGCGACCGGCGAGGCTGAAGACCCGGTAGTTGCGGCCCTTGATCTGTTCCGACGTGTAGGCGAGCGGACGCCAGAAGGCGCAGTCCCCCCAGAGAAAGCGGTATTCGAAGCTGGCGGGCATCACGCCGATGATGGTGTGCGGATCGCCGTCGATGCGGAGCACGCGGCCGATGACGGAAGGATCGCCGCCGTAACGCTCCTGCCAGAAGCCGTGGGCCAGCAGCACCACCTGATCCTTGCCCGGCTGGGTTTCCTCGGCGGAGAAGGCGCGTCCGATTTGGGGCTGGACGCCGAAGGCGGCGAACATTTCAGCGTCCGCGAGGATGCCGTTGAGGCGCTCGGCGGGCTGGCCGGGTTCGGCGACGGCCGAGAAGTCGCGGGTGAAGGAGGAGAGGGCGGAGAAGGCGGTGGTCTTTTCCCGGACCTCGCGTTGCTCGAGGTAGGAGAAGTCGTTCTCGTCGCCGGCGCGGGTCGTGCGCTGGAGCATGACGATTCGCTCGGCGGCGGGGAACGGCGCGTTGCTGAAGAGCAGCGCGTCGATCAGGCTGAACATCGACGTGTTCACGCCAATGCCGAGGGCGAGCGTCACCAAGGCGATCAGGGTGAAACCCGGTGACTTGAGCAGGGAGCGGAAGGCGAACTTCATGGGAGTAGCGAGTAGCGGGCCGTGAGCAGCGAGTGGAATCGACCTGCGTTACATGCCCACTCCTCGCTCCTTGCGGCTCGCTACGGACCCGCGCTCAGGCGCGGGTGGGATCGGATTCCCGCTGCTCCTCGACGACGCGGCCGTCGAAGACGTGGATGGTGCGGTCGGCGTTGCGGGCAAAGCGGGCGTCGTGGGTGACCATGACGATGGTGGAGCCGCTCTGGTGGAGGGAGCGCAGGAGCTCCATGACGGCGTCACCGTTCTTGGAATCGAGGTTGCCGGTCGGCTCGTCGGCGAGGAGCACGGCGGGGGATCCGGCCAGGGCGCGGGCGACGGCGACGCGCTGTTGCTGACCGCCGGAGAGCTGGGAGGGCAGGTGCTTGGCGCGGTGGCCCATGCCGACCTTCTCGAGGGCCTCGGTCACGCGCTGCTTGCGCTCGTTGGCGGGCATGCCGCGGTAGGTGAGGGGCAGCTCGACGTTCTCGTAGACGGTGAGGTCGCCGATGAGGTTGAACGACTGGAAGATGAAGCCGATCTCGCGGTTGCGGATGCGGGCGCGCTCGGGGAGCGTGAGGCCTTGGACCGGGCGGCCGTTGAGGATGTAGCTGCCGTCACTCGGGGTATCGAGGAGGCCGAGAATGGAGAGGAGGGTGGACTTGCCGCAGCCCGACGGACCGGCGATCGAGACGTATTCGCCCTTGCGGATGTCCATGTGGATGCCGGAGAGAGCGTGGGTTTCGACCTCGTCGGTGAGGAAAACCTTGGTGACGCCTTCGAGTTTGATGAGGGAGGGGGAGTCGGACATGGGAGGCAGGATTGGGAATTACGATTTAAGTTTACGGACGGGCTCGGGTTGGGGGGAGAACACGTGTGGGGGGCGGGAGGTTACAGAAAGGATGAAGTAAGAGGGATTAATTAAGAAATGCGGCTCATTCCGCCGGTTCGGTGGCAATCAGCAGCGTGAGGAGCGAGAGAACGAGGATGGGAAGGACCATGGCGGACGGAGCGGATAGCTAGATTGAAGAATCCAAAATTGATAAGAGGGCGCCTCAGTCGAGTTTCACGCGCTCGTTGGAGTCGTACTGGGACATGTCGGAGAGGATGACCCAATCACCGGGCTGGAGGCCGGAGACGACCTCGATGGTGTTGACCGAGCTGCGGCCGAACTGGACCTGGATGCGGGAGGCTTCGGTGGCGGTCTGGGTGCTGCCGTTGGCCTTGAAGATGCCGACGGTGCTCTTTTCCTGGCCGAAGGCGGGGCGGCCGACATAGATCACGTCATCGAGGCGCTCGAGTTCGATGGTGCCATCGACCGAAAGGTCGGGCCGGGAGCCGCGGGGGAGGGCGTTGACGATGGTGACGTCGACCGTGACGGTGCCGTTCTGCACGGCCGGGTCGATGCGGGAGACGCGGCCCTCGACGATGCCGTTGCGGGTGTCGATGGAAGCGAGCTGGCCGATGGCGATGTCCTTGGCCTGGGTTTCCGCGATGCGGACCTCCGCCTTCAACTTGAGGGGATCGGCCACACGGGCGATGTTGTTGCCGGGTTGAACCTGGGCGCCGACTTCGATCGGGAGGTTGGGCGTGCCGAGGGCGGAGAGCACGCCGGACATCGTGGCGCGCACCTGCAGAGCCTCGAGTTCCTCGTTGCGGAGACGGGAGAGGGAGGCGAGGCGCTCGACCTCGGCTTCCTGCACGGCGAGCTGGGGCTTGATGGATTGCTGGGCGAAGGCGTAGCGTTTCTGCTCGATCTCGTTGTTGATGGCGGCCTGGGCGGCGGTGCCCTGGGTGAGTTTGAGCTGCACCGCGGCGACGAGACCGTCCTTGAAGAGATCCTCGTCCACCTCGGCGCGAAGGCGGGCTTGCTCGTAGTTCGACTTGGCCTGGGCGGCGGCGGCCTCGGCCTGGAGGAGTCCGCTCTCCAGAGTCACGCGCAGGCCGGCCAGCTGGGCCTCGGCCGCGAGCAGCTGGGATTTGGCGTTGGCGGCGGCGGACACGACGTCGGGATTGCTCAATTCGAGGATGAGGGTGCCGGGTTCGACCGGGGCGCCGGGCCGGATGACGATTTTGTCCACGCGGCCCTGGGTGCGGGCGGCGATCCAGCGGATTTCCTCTGGGACCAGGGTGCCGAGGCCGCGCACTTGGCGGACCATGGGGCCACGCTTCACTTCACCCATCCAGACGAGATTTTTGGGCATCGACGGCGCCGCGGGCTTGAGGCGCCCGAGGGCGACCGTGATGCCGATGAGCACGACGCCGGCGATGGTGGCGTAGATGATGCGTTTGCGGCGTTTTTCCTTGGCGACGTTGGGGCGGGCGATGTCCATGCGGGTCTTGGTTGCGCGCCTAATTGCACCGCGCGTGCCAAGTGCACGGCATAGCTTTAAACAGCTACGAAACAGGAACTAACGATAAATCAAGGAATGATCGCATACCTCATTCAGAGCGAAGCCGGGATGTGACCGTCCCAATTGTGGGATGTGATTTTCAGGCCGCGGAGGTGGATTTCTTCAGAAACCACTCGACGAAGATCAGGTTGGGGACCCAGCAGAGCCAGGCGATAGCGGGATAGACATTCTCGAAAGGGAGTCCGGAGATGACGGAGGCGGGCAGGTAGAAGCGCAGCGTGACGGCGGCGAGCGCGAGGGCGAAGTTACGCAGCATCCAGAGGCGGTGTTCTTCGAAGCGGCGACGCTTTGCGGCCACGACGGCCATCAGCCCGGTGAGAAGCCAGAGGCAGCCAAGGAGGCCGAAGCCCAAATGTGAGACGAGACCGCCGAAGGAATAGGGCGAGAGCAGCACGCCGGCGGTGCCGCCCACGCCGACGCCGAGGAGGAGGTAAGCGTACCCCAGCCACCGGTGCAGGCGGGGGGCGCGGGCGCGCAGGCGGTCGAGAAACTGGAACGGCCCGAGCAGCAGGGCGAGCGAAGCGCCCACGGCGTGGACGGTAATGAGTACCCGATGGTCGTCGAACACGGCGGCCATGTCGGGGTGAACCGGCACGCGTTGCACCCCGCCGCCGTAGGCCCAGAGGGCATAACCGGCGACGCCAATACAGAGGAAGGTGGTCAGGCCGAAACGCCAGGAACGGGCTTGCATGGTGGCGTAAGATTGGGGGTGGCGGAAAGCTATCGCGGGCCCAGGACGCGGCGATTCAGAAGGGAAGGCGCAAGCGGGCGAGGCAACCGGTGTGATCGGTGCGATTCTCCAGAGTGAGGGTGCCGTGGTGGTTCTCGGCAATCTGGCGGCAGAGGACGAGGCCGATGCCGGAGCCCGAGGGTTTCGTGGTGAAGAAGGGAACGAACAGGTTCTGCAGGTTAGCGAGGCCGGGGCCGTCGTCCGTGACGGTGATCTCCAAGGCGCCGGGGAGCTTCTGCCAAGCGACGCGGACACGGCAAGGCGGGGCCGCGGTCTGACCGGGATCGAAGGCGGCCTCGACGGCATTCTTCACCAGGTTGATGATGACCTGTTCGAGTTGGGCGGCGTCGAGGTGCACGGTGAGCGCGGGGCCGTCCACCAGTTCGACCTGCCCGCTGGTTTCCAAGGCGATGACCCGGCGGAGGAGCGGGCCGATCTCACAGGGCTGCTTGCTCGGGGCGGGCAGCTTGGCGAGGCGCGCGTAGGACTGCATGAACTGGTTCAGGCCCTCGGCGCGGGACTCGATGATCTCAAGGCCGCCGCGCATGTCGTCCTCCCAATCCGGTGCTTTTTGCGGGCGGCGCAGGATGGTGTTGAGCGAGCCGGCGATGGACTTGATGGGGGCGAGGGAGTTGTTGAGCTCGTGGCCGATGACGCGCACGAGGCGTTGCCAAGCCTTGAGCTCCTCCTCGCGCAGCGGCTGACTCAGGTCGGCGATGACCACGAGGCTGTGAGGCAGGCCGCCCTCGCGGAACACCGTGCGGCGCATGCCCCAGCGGCCGGTGCCACCGGGAAAAGTGCGACTGAGCACGCGCGTGCCCTCGCCGACCAGGCAGTCGGCGAGGTCGAGATCCCGCGCCGGGCGGCCGAGGATGCGCTCGGCGGGCTGGGCGATCAGCTCCTGGCCGGCGCGGTTGACGAGCCGGAGCGTCTCGTTGGCGTCGAAGGCGAAGATGGCGACGTCAATCTCCTCCATGACGGTGCGGAGCAGGGCGGTGGCCTCGAGGGCACCGAGGCGTTGCTCCTGCAGCGTGCCGCTGAGCAGGTTGATTTCCGCGAGGACGTCGCCCAGCGGTTCGTCGCGGTTCGCGCCGCGGGCGCGCGTGGAGAAATCCCCCTCGCGCAGCGCGGTGAGGAGGTTGGCCATGGTCTGGAGCGGGCGCACGACGCGCTCACGCACGGCGAGGGCGAACCCGAGCCAGCAGCTGACGATGAGCAGGCCGAGGGTCCACTGGACCTTGGGGGTGTAGTCATGGGCCAGCAGCAGGGTGAAGGCAACGACCGCGGCCGGCAGTCCGCCCAGCAGCGTGTAGTAGAACACGAGGTTCTCGTGGGCGACGCGGCGTTTGCGGGGAGGGGCCATGGCTACGTCACTATGGCCGCAAAATCGCGCTGGTGGGGCAAAGCGATAATGGCGTTTATAGGCCCTACGGGGCTTATAGGTCCTATAGGGCCTATGATATTCTACAGCTTGTAGCGCTCGAGCCGCCGATAAAAGGCGCTACGGCTCAGGCCGAGTTCCTCGGCGGCCTTGCGAGCGTTGCCGTCGCAGCGGGCGAGGGTCTTCTTGATGAGGAAGGCCTCGACCTCCTCCAGGCTCATGTCGTCGAGCCGCGGGGCGGACTGGGCGGCATTGAGGCCGAGGTCGGCGGCGCGGACGACCTTGCCCTGGGTCATGAGCACGCCGCGCTCGACGGAGTGGTCGAGTTCGCGGACATTGCCCGGCCAGGCGTAATCCTTCATTGCCTCGATCGCGGCGTCATCGAAGCCGGTGATCGCCTTGCGGTAGCGGGTGACGTGCTGCTTGAGGAAGTGCTGGGCGAGGAGGGCGATGTCCTCGCGCCGCTCGCGCAGCGGCGGGAGGTGGATATGGATCGTGTTGAGGCGGAACAGGAGATCCTGACGGAACTTGCCGGCGGTGACCTCGGCGGCGAGATCTGAGTTGGTGGCGGAGATGAGGCGGACGTTGGCGCGGTAGGTACGGGAAGAACCGACGCGGTCGAACTCGCCGGTCTCGAGCGTGCGCAGGATCTTCGCCTGCTGGCTCATCGGGATGTTGCCGATCTCGTCCATGAAGAGCGTGCCGCCGTCGGCGAGCTCGAAGCGGCCGGCGCGGTCGGCCTTGGCGTCGGTGAAGGCGCCGCGGACGTGGCCGAAGAGCTCGCTCTCGAACACGCCCTCGGGCAGGCCGCCCATGTTGACGGAAATGAAGGCCTTGGCGGCGCGGACAGAGACGGCGTGCAGGGCCTGGGCGACGACGCCCTTGCCGGTGCCGTTTTCGCCGGTGATGAGGATGTTGGCGTCGGAAGGGCCGACGCGGGAAATGATCTCAAGCACGGGCCGCATGGCGGCGGACTGGGCGATGAGGGTGGGACCGCCCTTGCCGCGGAGGATCTGGTTTTCCTGCTCGAGGCGGCGGTAGGCGCGGACGGCGCCCGCGAGCTCGATCTGATTCTTGACGATGGAAATCAGGCGCGGGTTGTCCCACGGCTTGGTGATGAAATCCTTGGCGCCGCGGCGCATGGCCTCGACGGCGATCTCAACGCTGGCCCAGGCCGTCATGACGACCACCGGCAGGGTGGGATCGGCGGCCTGGAGTTTCGCGAGCAGGTCGAGGCCCTCCTGGCCCGAGGTCGTGTCGCGGGTGTAATTGAGGTCGATGATCGCGAGCGAGAAGTCGCGGGCCTCGATGGCCTTGATCACGGCGGCGGGCGACTTGACGGTCTCGATCTGGTAACCCTCGGCCTTGAGCAGGAGCCGGAGCGCCTCAAGCACATCGGGCTGATCGTCGGCAACGAGGATGCGGTGGGGCGCGGGGTCGTGAGCGGACATTGAGGGAAGTGACAAGTTACAAGGGGCAAGTGTCAAGAATGGCGGACACCGGCGTCAGGCGGCGGTCACAGACCGCCATTCAGGTTACGCAGCGCGGCGGGTGAGTCGGGCGGCCGGGGCCTTGACCGCGGAGGGCAGGGTCGGGCGGAGGATCTGCGCCGGCACGGTCAGCGAAGCGACCGGGCGGGAGTAGTCGAGGAGGGCGATGGCCGCGAGACCGAGGGTCGCGAGGGTCGCGATGCCAAGGTCGGCGGGGACCAGACCGGTGAGGGTGAGCAAAGCCACGGCGGCGGTGCCGGCGGCGACGAAACGGGAGAGGATGGAGGCGATGGTTTTCATGGCGATGTGTATGCCGCGGACAATTGCAATGCGCGTGCCAAGTGTCAGCGCGGTCCCCCAAGTGGTCGGATCTCCAATGAGATAAAGTAGAGCGGACAAAATCCGCATTTTTAGCCGGCGGCTAGATCGGGCCGGGGGCGGGAGCCGCAATTCCCGGGATTGGGACGGGAGGCGGTCAAACGGTCGCGCGAGTGCGGGTGAGCCCGCCCGCGTGAGTTCACTCGTAGCGCAGCGCCTCGATCGGGTCGAGTTGGGCCGCCTTGCGGGCGGGGTAGAAACCGAAGAAGACCCCGATGACGGCGCTGAAGGCGACCGCCCCGACGATGGCATTGGTGGAGATGAGGACCGGCCACTTGTTCAGGTGAGACACGAGTTGGGAGGTGCCGATGCCGAGGAGCACGCCGAGGGCGCCGCCGAGCACACTGAGGATGATGGCCTCGATGAGAAACTGGGTGAGGACATCGCGGCCGTGGGCACCGACGGCGAGGCGAATGCCGATCTCGCGGGTGCGTTCGGTGACGGAGACCAGCATGATGTTCATGATGCCAATGCCGCCGACGATGAGCGAGACGCCGGCGATGGCGCCGAGGAGGACCGTCATGGTCTTGGTGGTGGCCGTCGCGGCCTCGGCGAGTTCCTGCTGGTTGCGGACGGTGAAGTCGGGTTCGCGGCCGTTGCGACGCTGTTGGAGGAGGTCGGTGATATCCTGCTGCACACGGCTCATCACGTCGGGGGAGACGGCTTGCACGAGGATGGAATTAAGGTTGGGGCGGCGAGCGATGCGCTGCAGGTAGCTGGTGTAGGGAATGATCAGCACGTCGTCCTGATCCTGGCCGAAATAATTGAATCCCTTTGCGGCGAGCACCCCGACCACCTTGAAGGGGATGTTGCGGATGCGGATGCTCTGGTCGATGGGGTCGCTGTCGGGGAAGAGCTGGTTGGCGACGGTCCGGCCGATGACGCAGACCTTGTTGCCCGAGCGGACGTCGAACTCGCTGAACATCTCGCCGTCGGCGATGGACCAGAGGCGGATGTCGAGGTAGGCGACATCCTCACCGAGGACCTGGGTGTTCCAGTTGAGGCCGTTGGCGAGGACCTGGGTGCGGTCGCGGAGCTCCGGCGTGAGGGCGGCGACCCCGGCGACCTCGCGCTGGATGGCCTCGGCGTCCTCGATGGTGAGGCTGCTGGCGCTGCCCCAGCCGCCGCGCACGGCGCCGGAGGTGAAGTTGCCGGGGAAGACGTTGATGAGGTTCTGGCCGAGGCTGGCGATGGAGGCCTCGACCTGGGACTTGGCGCCGTTGCCGATGCTGACCATGGCGATGACCGCGGCCACGCCGATGATGATGCCGAGGGCCGTGAGCACGGAGCGAAGGGCACTGCGTCGGAGGGCGCGTAAGGCGACCTTGATGACGTTGATGAAGCGCATGGGGGATTTCGATTCGAGCTAGTCGCTTATGTGAGGTGATCGCGGCCCGCAGGGACGCGGGCCCTCCACTCTGGAAGCAGGAGTCGGGAAAAGAACATCATGTCAGGCGGTGAGTTTGGCGGCGGCTTCGGCGTCGAGGATGCGTTTCATTTCCACGGCCGCGGTGAGGCGCCCGGCGACGGCGGTGTCGCTCACGAGCTGGCCGTCGCGCATGATGAGGTTGCGCTTGCAGTAGTGGGCGATGTCCAACTCGTGGGTGACCATGACGATGGTGATGCCCTGCTCGTTGAGTTTCTGGAACACGCCCATGATCTCGACGGAAGTCTTGGAGTCGAGGTTGCCGGTGGGTTCGTCGGCCAGGAGGATCTGGGGCTCGTTGATGAGGGCGCGGGCGATGGCGACGCGCTGCTGCTGACCGCCGGAGAGCTGGCTGGGGAAGTGGTCGGCGCGCGGGGACAGGCCGACGATGTCGAGGCTGCGCAAGGCGCGGTCATGGATCTCCTTGGAGGAGAAACGGCGCCGACCGTAGAGCATGGGCAACTCGACGTTCTCGCGGGCGGTGGTGCGGGAGAGCAGGTTGAAACCCTGGAAGACGAAGCCGAGCTTCTGGTTGCGCAGGTCGGCAAGCTGGTTGCGGTCGAGGCCCGAGACGTCGGTGCCGCCGAGGAGGTAGCGGCCCCGCGTCGGCCGGTCGAGGCAGCCGAGCAGGTTCATGAGGGTGGACTTGCCCGAGCCGCTGGCGCCCATGATGGCGACGAACTCGCCGGCGCCGATGTCGAGGGTGACGCCGCGCACGGCGTGCACCGGCACCTCGCCCGATTCGTAGATCTTGTGGATGGCCTCCAGCTGGACGATGGCGGACATGGGGCCTAGAAGCGACGCTGGCCGCCGAAGGGGTTGGCGGCGGGGGCGGTGCCGGTGGCGTTGCCGACCGCGGCGAGGCCGGTGATGATGACATCACCCTCGGCGAGCCCGTCGATGACCTCGGAGGTGATTCCATCTGTGATGCCCACCTTGATCGAAACGGGTTGAGGAAGGGCGGTCTTGTCCCCGCCGGGCAGGCGGTAAACGGTCCGAGTAATGACGGTCACTTCGCCGGGGGCGGCGGGAGCCGGGGCGAGGCCGCGCTCGACCATGAGCCGGCGGAACTGCTCACGCTGCTCGGGGGTGGCCTCGCGGAAATTGGTGATGCCCACCTCGGCCATGACGGCGCGGGCCTTCTCGCGCTGTTCGGGCGTGGCGTCGGCACCCAGCATGCCACCGCGGCGACCGCCGCCCTCGCCGGGGCTGGCGTTCTCGCGCGGCGGGCGCTCGCCGGCGGGAGGGGTGGCGGCCGCGGCCACGGTGGGGGCCGCGGGACTGGCCGCGCCGGCGGCGGGGGTGGGGCTGGTGGCGGCGAGTTTGGCGGCGACGGCCTCGGGTAGCCGGACCCGCAGGGAGGAGTTGGGCACGCGCAGGGTGTTTTCGCGGCTGGCGACGATGATGGAGACATTTGCGGTCATGCCGGGGCGCAGCTTGAGGTCCCGGTTATCGACGCTGATGATGGTCTCGTAGGTGACGACGTTGCTGGCCATCTTCGGGGCGTTGCGGACCTGCGTGACCTGGCCGGTGAAATTGCGGTTGGGGAAGGCGTCGACGGTGAAGGTGACGGACTGGGCCTGTTGAACCGAGCCGATGTCCGCCTCGGCGACGGCCGCAGTGATCTGCATCTTGGCGAGGTCGTTCGCGATGGTGAAGAGCGTGGGGGCGTTGAGGCTGGCGGCGACGGTCTTGCCCTCCTCGGTCTGCTTCGAGATCACGATGCCATCGATCGGAGAGCGGATGGTGCAGCGGGCAAGATCGACGTTGGCATTCTCGACCGAGGCCTCGCGGGTCAGGAGCGAGGCGTTGGATTGGGCAAGCAGGGCCTCGGCCTGGTCCAGTTCCTGCCGGGTGACGAGAGACTTCGCGGCGAGTTCACGGGTGCGCTCGGTGTTGAGCTGCTGGAGGCGGTTGCTGGCCTTGGTCGAGGCGAGGTCGGCCTCGGCCTGGCGGAGGCGCTGGCGGTAGGTGGCGGGATCGATCTCGGCGATGATCTGGTCCTTTTTCACCACCGTATTGAAATCGGCGTGCAGCTTGACGATCAGGCCCGAAATCTGGCTGCCCACATCGACCGAGAGCACGGCATCGAGCTGGCCGGTGGCGGTGACCACTTGCCGGACATTGCCCCGGGCGATCGTGGCGGTGTTGTACGAGGGCGGCGCTTCGACCGACCGGCTGCGCTGGTA
Organism: Lacunisphaera limnophila; assembly: GCF_001746835.1. Lineage (NCBI taxonomy): Bacteria > Pseudomonadati > Verrucomicrobiota > Opitutia > Opitutales > Opitutaceae > Lacunisphaera > Lacunisphaera limnophila. The sequence continues at coordinate 3,098,834 of NZ_CP016094.1, forward strand.
GTAGTAATAACTGCCGCCGGCGGCGCCCAGCAAGGCAAGGGTGAGCAGGGTGGGGAAAAGTCGGGGGAAGGCCATGGATTGGAGAAAAGGATAGCCCGCCCGCCGGGAGGGCGCAATCCCCGGTGCGAGAAATGTCGGGAGAGGCGCACGAACGGAAGCTTGCCGGTCCCCAGACGGCCCGCACACTGCCGCGGTTACCGCTCATGCTTGCCAATCGTCACCGGGGCCTGGTCAGGATCCACGGCGCCGCCCTCCTGCTGGGGGTGGCGGTGTTCTTCTGGCTCTATGCGGAATTCATCATGCGGTACGTGCCGGTGGTGAAGCTGAGCCGGGAGGTGAACCTGCTGCAGTACTTCCTGTGCGTGGTGATCGGCCTGCTGGCCGGCGCCGAGCGGATCCGCGGCGTCGAGTCCCGCCTGACCCGGCTCGGTGGGGCGGAGGCGGCCGGGCTGGCCACGACCCAGGTCGGGCTGATGGCCCTGGCCGTGTTTGCCATGATGTTTGCCACGCAGGACCGCAGCATCAGCCGGTTGTTTCTCGGCTCGTTCCTTGCCTGGACCTGGCTGGGGTTGTTTTTCCTGCATGGCTGGCTGCCGCGGCGGCTGGCGGGATTTTTGTATGGCAGCGGGGCCCGGATCCCCACGCTGTTCATCGGGCGGGCCGAGACCCTGCCGATGCTGGATGACTGGCTGAAGCAACGCATGCACCTGGGGGTGCTGCCGGCGGGTTTCCTGACGCTGGATGAGCTGGCGACCCCGGCGCGGAGTTCAGCGGCGCCCTTCATGGGGGCCGTCGACAAGCTGCCGCGGGTGCTGGCGGAGAAGGCGATCGCGCAGGTGATCCTGCTCGAGGTGCCCGCCAATCCGCTGATCGCCCGGCAGATTGTCGAGCAGTGCCAAGCGCAGGGTTGCCGCTTGCTGGTGCACCATCTCGTGGAGGAGGTCTTGGGGCATCCGGTGGTGTCCTCGGATGAAGGCGGGCATCATTTCTTCACGCTGCACGACGAGCCGCTGGAGGATCCGTTGAACCGGGCGCTGAAACGGCTCTTTGATGTGCTGGTGGCGCTGCCGGTGGTGGTGTGCCTGCTGCCGCCGTTGATGCTGGTCGTGTGGGTGGTGCAACGGTTCCAATCACCCGGACCGCTATTTCATGTCCGCGCGCGGTCGGGCGAAGGGCGGACGGAGTTTCCCATGTTGAAGTTCCGGTCGATGGAACTGGCTCCGGCCGATCCCCGGGCAGAGGGCCGGCAGGCCCGGTTGGGCGATGACCGGATCTATCCGTTTGCGCGTTTTCTCCGGCGGCACAGCCTGGACGAGTTCCCGCAGTTTTGGAACGTCCTGATCGGGGAGATGAGTGTCGTCGGGCCGCGGCCGGTGATGCCGGTGCTCGACGAGGAATTCGAGCGGCAGGTGCGTTCCTACCGCTCGAAACACTGGGTGAAACCCGGGATCACGGGCTTGGCGCAAAGCGAAGGCTACCGGGGTGAAATTCAGACCCCGGAGCAACTCCACGAGCGGATCCGGCTCGATTTGTACTACATCGCGCATTGGTCGATGTGGTTGGACGTGCAGATTACCCTGAAGACGCTGCGCCAGGTTTTTCTGCCGCCGAAGTCGGCCTATTGAGTTCCAGGCGAAGGCCGTTTGTCTCCGGTCGGCGGGCACAGAGCGCGAGCAAGCTCGCGGGTCCGCGCCGAGCGGCCCGAGCCGGGCTCAGAAATTGCGCGTGTATTGGGCGCCGGTCGGATCCTCGAACGTGAGGGAGGAGGAAGTGATGCCGATGAGTTTCAGGCCCATCTCATGCTCGACCAGGTCGCCGGCGCGATAGACGCGATCGTTCATCAGGACCTTGCTATCAGTGGCCGAGGCGCGGATGCCCGCGACCCGGATGGATTCGATGTACGTGGTGGCGCGAGCGTCCAGTCGACGCGGAGGGGTGGCGGCGCGGGCGGGCTCCGCAACGGTTGGGGCGGCGGGCTGGGCGGCGGGCCGGGTTTCGGCCACCCGGGCGGCGGGCGGCTCGGCCACGGCGGGCGGCGGTGCGAGCGGGACGACGAACACGTTGGGGGTGGTCGGGGCCGGAGCGGGCTGGGTGGTGGCGGCGATCGCCGGAGGGGGCATATTCGCCGGGACGATCACCGCGGGTTTTTCCGCCGGAGCCGGGGCGACGGGGCCAGAGGAGGGGCGCAGGAGGAAGAATCCGGCGACAAGCACGACGAGCACACCCGCCCCACCGAGCCCAAGATAGAGCGGGGTGGATGAGGCCGGTTTGCCGCGGCGGGAAATGTGCCGCGGGGATTCGCCGCCGATGGTGGGCATGGCGGCCAGGGGCGGCGCCTCGCCGGTCCGCTGTTTCTGGGCTTTCTTGAGCGCGTCGTTGATCAGGCTCATGTCAGTCGGTCAGGCGCTCCAAGTCGCGGGCGGCACGGCGGGCGTCCCAGTAGTTGACCTCGTCCGATTCGCGGATGAAGGCGGAGAGGAGGGACTTGTCGCAAAGATTGTTGATGATGCGGGGAATGCCCCGGCTCGACTTGTAGAGCCGGCGGAGCGCCCAGGAGGTGAAATGCGGGCGGCCCATGCTGCCGGAGACGGTGAGGCGGTGGGAGATGTAGCGGTCCATCTCGTCGCGGGTGAAGGGGCGGAGCTCGTAGTGGACGAGGATGCGCTGGCGGAGCTGGCGCAGTTCCTCGGCGGCGAGGCGGTCCTTCAGCTCCGTCTGGCCCATGAGCACGATCTGGAGGAGCTTCTGTTTGTCGGTTTCGAGATTGGACAGCAGGCGCACCTGTTCGAAGACCTCGAAGGAGAGATTCTGGGCCTCGTCGATGATGAGGACGATCTCCCGGCCCTTGGCGATGCGGTCGAGCAGGACCTGGTTCATCTGCGCGACGAGGTCGTTCTTGCTGCGGGCGAGGTTGGGTTCGCCCAACTCGGTGAGGATGGCCTTCAGCATCTGCGTCTCGGTGACGCGGGGGTTGAGGACCAGGGCCGTGTCGTAATGGGCCGGGTCGAGCTCGCTGAGGAATTTGCGGCAGAGGGTGGTCTTGCCGCAGCCGACCTCGCCGATGAGCACGATGAAGCCCTTTTTCTCGTGGACGCCGTATTTCAGATGCTGCAAAGCCTCCTGGTGAGTGTTGCTGAGGTAGAGAAACTTCGGGTCCGGAGTGATGTGGAACGGCATTTCCGTAAAACCGTAGTAGCTTTGATACATCGTCCGGCAAGTATTTGGGCTGCACGGGAAAAAGCACGCCAAAACAACGTCAACCGGCTTTGAAAAACGTTGCCTGAGCCCCGGCGCGCACCTTTATCTGGCCGCCTTCTTCCCGGATGAATCCCAGCAAACTGGTCAACGGAACCTTCGCCGTGCTTTTCACGGGCATCGCGCTGTGGGCGGTGGTCTTTTTCGTGGAAATGAACCGGGAGCTCAAGGCCCTGCAGTTGCAGGAGGCGGCCAACCTGCGCCGTCTGGCGGCGGCCGAGGCGAAGCTGAAGGAACAAACCGAGTATCTGGAGCGCCTGCGCCACGACCCGGCGTTGTTGGAGAGGATCATCCGCCAGAAACTCGGCTTCGCCAAGGGCGATGAATTTGTCTTCCGCTTTGAGAAACCCCTTCCATGAACACCGACTCCCTGATTTCCACCTATCGCGCCGCCGGCCAAGGCCAGGTCTTTGCCTTTTGGGAGTCGCTGGATGCGACCGCCCGGGCCGAACTGGCCGCGCAAGCCGCGGAAGTCGATCTGGCGGAGATCGAGCGGTTGAACCGCACGTTGGTCTTCAAGGCGGCGGGTGGCGGCGCGAACCTGGACGGGCTGGCGCCGGCGCCCTGCATCCTGCTGCCCGAGCACGGCGGCGACGCGGCGCAGTGGGCGGCGGCCACGGCCCGGGGCGAGGCGGCCTTGCGCGCGGGGCGGGTGGCGGCTTTCACCGTGGCGGGCGGGCAGGGGACGCGCCTGGGCTATGACGGACCGAAGGGGACCTTCGCCGTCACGCCGCTGAAGGCGAAGACGCTGTTTCAGGTTTTTGCGGAGAAGATCAAGGCCAGCGGTCTCCGTTACGGCCGGCCGCTGCACTGGTTCATCATGACGAGCCACGCGAACCACGCGCAGACCGAGGTGTTTTTCGCCGAGAACCGGCACTTCGGCCTCGATCCGGGCCGGGTGCATTTCTTCCGGCAGGGGCGGATGCCGGCGGTCGGATATGATGGGAAAATCCTGCTCGAGACCCCGGGCACGCTCGCCCTCAGTCCCGACGGTCACGGCGGCTCGCTGCGCGCGCTCCACCGCAGCGGCGCGCTCGACCTGATGCAGTCGGAAGGGGTGGACACGCTCAGTTACTTCCAGGTGGACAACCCGCTGGTGCGTTGTGTGGATCCGGCCTTCATCGGTTTTCACCTCGGCGCCGGGGCGGAGATGTCGAGCAAGATGGTGCCGAAGGCCTACCCGGAGGAAAAGGTGGGGCATTTCTGCCTCCAGGACGGCAAGATCGTGGTCGTTGAGTACAGCGACATGCCGCTGAGCATGCAGCGCGAGACCAACCCGGATCGGACCCTGCGGTATGGCGCGGGCAGCATTGCGATCCATGTGATCGACCGGGAATTCGCGCGGCGACTGGCGGTGGGGGGCGAGGATGTCGCCCTGCCGTTTCACCGGGCGGACAAGAAGATCGCCACCATCGATGCCGCCGGGCAGCCGGTGAAGCCCACGGCGGCGAACGGCGTTAAATTTGAGATGTTTGTGTTCGATGCGATCCCCTTTGCGCGCAACTCCATTGTGATCGAGACCGCGCGCGCGGATGACTTCAGCCCGGTCAAGAATGCCGACGGCCTGGATTCACCCCGGACCAGCCGGGAGGATCAGATGCGGCAATTTGCGCGCTGGCTGCAGGGAGCGGGTGTCCCGGTCGCAACCGACGCCACCGGCCTGCCGCAAGCCCGCATCGAGGTCTCGCCGCTCTTTGGCTACGATGCCTCCACATTCGCCGAGCGCTGGCAGGCGCTCCCGGTCAAGCCCGCCGTCGTCGAGGGACTTTATCTCGAATAGGTTTTCGCGGCAAGATCCCAGGCCGCGCCACCCGGCGGACGGCTTGTTTTAGGCCTTTGCTTTTCCGTTTCCAGCCAGCAAATTTCGGTTTCCCCACTTTTCCCATGACCACCTCCGACCAGATTGTCCAAGCCGTGAAAAACGGCCAGTTGCTCACGAGTGCCGCCGACAACCTCCGGGCCTGGCTGCAGGCCGGCCTGCCGGCCTGGGCGGAGGAAAGCCTGCACGAGCTGATCGCGCGCGGGGAGTGGAGCGAGCTCAACGACCGCTTCTACCGCTACCTCGAGTTCGGCACCGGCGGCATGCGCGGGCGGACGATCGGGGTGAAGGCCGCCGCGGCGGAGACCGGCACGATCAACGCGCAGGGCTCCCCTGCGCACGCCAACGTCGGCAGCAACCTGCTCAACGACTTCACGCTGGTGCGCGCCGTCATGGGCCTGCACCGCTACGTGGCGAAGTATCTCGCCACCCAGCACAGCGGCGCAAAGCCGAAGATCGTCATCGCCCACGACGTGCGGCACTTTTCCCGCCATTTCTGCGAACTGGCCGCCTCCACCTGGGTGCGGCTGGGCGGCGAGGCGCTGATTTTCAGCGGCCCGCGGTCCACCCCGCAGCTAAGCTTTTCGGTGCGCCACTACGGGGCGCACACCGGCGTCGTAATCACCGCCAGCCACAATCCGCCGCACGACAACGGCTTCAAGGCCTACTTCGTGGACGGGGCGCAGGTGACCCCGCCGCACGACAAGGCCATTATCGCCGAGGTGGACCGCGTGACCCTGGCCGAGGTGAAGCAGCACCTGGTGAGCGATCTGGCGCTGGTCAAGACGCTCGGCAACGAGGCGGATGATGCCTATCTCGCCGTGGCCGCCCAGGCGGTGATCGATGCGGAGTTGCTGCGGAAGTCCGGCCTCAAGGTGGTTTACACCAACATCCACGGGGTGGGTGGCGTCTCGACGGTGCCCGCGCTCATTCATGCGGGCGTGCGTGTGACCGAGGTGCCGGAGCAGGCGGCGTTCGACGCCCGTTTCCCGACGGTGAAGTCGCCGAACCCCGAGAACGCCGAGGCGCTCGCGCTGGGCGTGGCACTGGCGGAGAAGGAAGGCATCGACGTCGTGATGGCCACGGATCCCGATGCCGACCGGGTGGGCGTCGCCGTCCGCAACGCGGCCGGGAAAATGGAGCTGCTGACCGGCAACCAGGTCGGCGCGCTGCTGGCCGATTACCGCATCAGCAAGTACAAGGAACTCGGCTGGATTCCGCCGGCTGGCACCCCGCACGCCTGCCTCATCAAGACCTTTGTGACGACCCCGTTGCAGGACGCCATCGGCAAGGGACACGGCGTGAAGGTCATCAACACGTTGACCGGCTTCAAGTGGATCGCAGCGAAGATGCGCGGGTACGAGGAGCAGCTGGTCAAGGCGATGGGGCATGGGTTTGACTACGATGCCACTCCGTTCCGCGAGCGGGCGCGCCTGCTGCAGCAGCACAGCAGCTTCTACCTTTTTGGCACCGAGGAGAGTTACGGTTACCTGCCGAACGATTCCGTGCGCGACAAGGATGGGAACTCGGCCTGCCTGATGTTTGCCGAGGTGTGCGCGTGGGTGAAGTCCCGCGGGCTGACGGTGCCGGCCTACCTGGACGAGATTTACCTGCGTTACGGCTTCTTCCTCGAGGGCGTGATCAACATCTATTACGAGGGCGCCAGCGGGGCGGCGAAGATCAAGCGCATCCTCGACACCTATCGCGCGAGCCCGCCCACGGCCTTCGGTGACACGAAGGTCACGCGCTTTCAGGACTTTGGCCGCGAAAAGTTCTTCGATGCCGACAACGAGCAGATCCCGATGCAGGACCTGTACATCGTGACGCTGGCCAACGGCTACTCCTTCGCGGCGCGTGGCAGCGGGACGGAGCCGAAGATGAAATTCTACCTCTTTGCCTCGGGCCCGGTACAGTCGGCGGCCGACCTGCCCGCCGCCAAGGCACAGACCAAGGCCTCGCTGGATGCGCTCAAGGCGCTGATCGAGGCCGACGCCCGGAAGCGCGCGGAAGGTTGAGGCAATTTGGCCACGGCTTTCACCGATTGGCACGGATTCAGCAACGTGGCTCATCCGTGAAATCCGTGGCTAAAATCCTATTTCTGTTCCTGGTCCCGATCCTCGCGCTGGCCGCGCCCCGGCGCAAGGTCATCATTGATCAGGATGCCTTTGGGCCGGGCGGGCCGAACCTGCAACCGATCCTGATGGTGCTGCAGTCGCCCGACGTCGAGGTGCTGGGTATCACGGTTGAGAGCGGGGACGGCTGGCAGAAGGAGAACGTGGCCCATACGCTGCGCATGCTCGAGCTCATCGGGCGGCCCGAGATTCCGGTGGTGCCGGGCGCGACCTTTCCGCTGGTGAATTCCGCCGAGGCGACGAAGCGCTGGGAGGCACGGCACGGGAAACTTTTCTACAAGGGGGCCTGGACCGAGGAGTGGTCCAAGGAGGTGCTGGTGCGCCGGCCGGAGCCGCACGGGCCCGAGGTGGTGCCGCCGCTGATCGAGGGCGATCCCGCGCTCAAGCCGGCGGCGGAAACGGCGGCGGAATTCCTCGTGCGGCAGGTGCGCCGCTATCCCGGCGAGGTCTCGATCCTCGCGATGGGGCCAATGACAAACCTCGCCCTGGCGAGCCGGCTCGATGACGGGTTTGCCGCGGGCGCGAAGGAACTCGTGTTTATGGGCGGGAGCTTCAACCCGCGGCCGGCCGACAATGCGTTCGCGCTCGAGTACGTCTACACCCCGCGTTTGGAATTCAATTTCCGCTGGGACCCCGAGGCCGCGAGCGCGGTGTTGCGGTCCCCCTGGCGGCGCATCGTGCAGGTGCCGGTCGATCCGTCGACGCGGACGCTGTTCCGGCCCGGGATGATTCAGGCCGTTGCCGCCGCCACCACGCCCGTGGCCCGTTATGTGGCCGCCCATGTGGAATCATTTCCCCTGTGGGACGAGATCGCGGCCGCGGTCTGGCTGGAACCTGCGCTCGCAACGCGACGCGAGCGTGTGGCCGTGGATGTCGACACGGCGGCGGATGGAGCGGGCTACGGTAACACGCTTAGCTGGGCGCCGGGCCGCGGTCCGGGCCTGGGCGAACCGGTCGTCGAGGTGGTGTTCGAGGTGGACGTGGCCGGGCTCGAGGCGCTGGTGGTGGAGCGGCTGACCCGCGCGGGTCCCTGACCGGGCTACTTGGCCGCAGGGGCGGGCTCCGGCGCAGGCGTGGTTGCGGGTGGCGGTGCAGGCAGGGTGTCGGCCTCGCCGAGGAATATGAATTCACCCAAGGTCACGTTGCCCGAGAAGGCCTCGGTGGCGTTGATCGTCACGGGCTTGGTGGTTTCCCGGCCGAAGTTCATCGCGGCGGCGGCGACCAGCAGCGGCATGGCCCGGTCCATGGCGAGACCGGTGGCGGGGCAGCCGAAACGGGTTTCCCAGAGCAGGGTGGGATTCGGATTCTCCATCGCATCGAGCGTAAAGGAACGGACAGCCCCGAGGAAGAGGTCGCTCTCGGCGATGTCCCAAACCTTGCCGGCGACGCCGGTGCGGATCATGCCGCGCAGGAGGACGCGGGGATCGACGAAACCGCCATACTGGACCTGCTCCCACATGAGGTTGAGTTTGTCGCCGCCGAGGAAGCCGAGGGCGGGGCGGTCCTTGCCGCCCTCCATCATGCCCCAGCTGAAGACGAGGAGCTGTTCTGGCGGATGGGCGGCGTCGGCGACCAGGTAGCCCTGGGCGCGCATGGCTTCGATCATCCAGGTGAGGACGTCCTTGTTCTTGGGGATCGACTCACCGGCCCAGACGCGGGTGCCGTCGAAATGCGTGTAGCCGAAATAGACCAGCTTGTAGTACACCGGCTGGGTCGGCGTGGCGGGCGCATAGGCCCGGCCCGCCTCGGTCATGTCGGTGACGCTGATGACATCGACGTCCTTGTGCAGGAATTTGCCAGCGGCCTTTTGGAACGCGGTCTGCGCGGCGGCCGGGCCGGCGAGCAGCAGGCCGAGGAGCAGCACGAGGCCGGTGGGGGCGGAAAGGACAGGTTGGAGATTCATGGGGTAGGATGGCCCGGCAGACGCTACCCTGTTTAAACCGAGCGTATGGTCAACGGGGAGATGGCGAGGGCCGGGATCAGGCGCGGGCGACGACCGGCTCAGCCCTGGACCAGCGCGTAGACCAGCAGGCCGACGCCGCCCAGTACGATCAAGGCAAAGAGCACGCCGGTCGCGATGACCCGACGTTGGTTTTGCCGGTCCTGATCCATCCAAGGATTGTTGTTCCGGCGCTTTAACGGGGAACCCATGCCCTCAGCAGCACCAAGGAGCGCGCCTGCGTAAACCACCAAGTGTACCGGGCGGGCGTATTCACCAAGTTTGCACAATCAAAGACAAAAAAAGCACACCGGGAAGGTGTGCTTGGAGCGAACCGAGCCGGGAAGGGCTCAGACCAGCAGCAGGGCCGGCTTCTCGAGCAGGTCCTTGAGGGCGCCGAGGAACTGCGCGCCGACGGCGCCGTCGAACACGCGGTGGTCGCAGCTCAGGGTCACCGTCAGCGTCTGGCCGGCGACAACCTGGCCGTTCTTCACGACCGGCTTGGCGACGGTGGTGCCGACGGCAAGGATGGCGGCGTTGGGCGGGTTGATGATGGCGGTGAACTTAGGGATGCCCATCATGCCGAGATTGGAGACGCAGAAGGTGCCGCCGGTGTAGTCGGCGGGCGCGAGCTTCTTGTCCTTGGCCTTCTTGCCGAGGGCCTTCACCTCGGTGCTGATCTGGAAGACGCTCTTGAGGTGCGCGTCGCGGACGACGGGGGTAATGAGGCCGTCCTCGAGGGCCACGGCAAAGGCGACGTGCGCGGCGCCGTGGTGGCGGATGTGGGTGCCTTCCCAGGAACAGTTGACGGTCGGCACGCGGCGGAGGGCCTCAGCACTGGCCTTGAGGATGAAATCGTTGACGGAGAGCTTCACGCCCTGGGACTCGAGGCCGGTGTTGAGCTGGGCGCGGACGGCCAGCAGCGGCTCGGCGTCGATCTCGATGTCGAGGTAGACGTACGGGATGGTGGTCGTGGACTCGACCATGCGCTTGGCGATGACGCCGCGCATGGTGGAAACGGGAGCGAGGCGTTCTTCCTGGATGGGGCCCTTGGCGGCGACGGCGCCGCCGGTGAACGGGGTGCCGGACCGCGGCGGGGTCGCCGCGGCTCCAGCCGAAGCAGCCGCGGATTTCAGGAGGGCGGGATTCGCGGCGGCGGCGAGGATATCGGCCTTGACGATGCGGCCGTGCGGGCCGGTGCCGGTGACGCGGGAGGCGTCGACGCTTTGCTGGGCGGCGATTTTCCGGGCGAGGGGGGAGATGCGCAGGCGCTCATCGGACGCCGGCGCGCTCACGGCAACGGCCGGGGCCACGACGGGTACCGGGGCTGGGGTCGCCGCCGGAGCGGGCACGGGAGCCGGAGCAGGCGCGGGGGCCGGGGCGGGCGCACTCGGGGGCGGGGTCGCCGCAGCAGCGGCGGCCTTCGGGCCGGGGCGGCGGGGGCGTCGACGACTTCGCCGGGCTTGCCGACGGCACAGAGGGGGGCGCCGACGGCGACCTGAGAGCCGGCGGGGCTGAAGATCTTGAGGAGGGTGCCCGTGAAGAAGGTCTCAAGCTCCATCGTGGCCTTATCGGTCTCGACCTCGGCGAGCATGTCACCGGCCTTGACGGTATCGCCTTCTTTTTTGAGCCATTTGACCAGCGTGCCCACCGTCATGGTGTCGCTGAGTTTGGGCATATCGATGATGTCGGCCATGGGAGGAAGTAGTAGTGAGCAGCGAGTAGCGGGTAGTGAGTAGCTCGCGGCGCGGGTTTTGAAGGGAATGACGTTGGCTAGATTGGGCGTGAGTCAGGGGTGGCTTTCGGAGCGTGATGCCCGCTACTCGCTACCCACTACTCGCTACTTCAGCACGGCAAGGGCTGATTGGTAGATGCGGTCGACGGTGGGGAGCTGGAGCTTCTCGACCGGGGGCGAGTAAATGGCGGGGGAGTCCACAGAATTGACGCGGAGGACCGGGGCGTCGAGGTAGTCGAAGGCCTTTTCCTGGATGAGGCAGGCGACCATCGCGCCGACGGAGCAGAAGGGTTTGGATTCCTCGACGTAGAGGGCGCGGTTGGTCTTCCGCACGGAGGCGAGGATGGTCTCCTCGTCGAGCGGGCGGATGGAGCGCAGGTCGATGACCTCGGCGTTGATGTTGTGCTTCTCCTTGAGGAGGTCGGCGGACTTGAGGGCCATCTGGATGGCGCGGCCGTGGCCGATGATGGAGATGTCCGTGCCCTCGCGCATGACCTTGGCGGACCCGAGCGGCACCAGGTGCTCGCCCTCGGGGACCTCGCCGGTCTCGCCGTAGAGGAGCGTGTTCTCGAGGAAGATGACAGGGTCGTTGTCGCGGATGGCGGACTTGAGCAGGCCCTTGGCGTCGGCGGCGGTGGAGGGGACGACGACCTTGATGCCGGGGTGATAGGCGGCGATGGACTCGGGCGTGTGCGAGTGGGTGGCGCCGACGTTGGTGCCGCCGTTGGCGGGGCCGCGGAGGACGATCGGGCAGTTGATGAGGCCGCCGGACATGTAGCGGACGTTGGCCGCGTTGTTGAAGATCTGGTCGAAGGCGACGGAGTAGAAGCTGAAGAACATCAGCTCCATGACCGGGCGGATGCCCAGCATCGAGGCGCCGAGGCCCATGCCGATGAAGCCGGCCTCGGAGATCGGGGTGTCGACGATGCGTTTCGGGCCAAATTTGGCGAGGAGGCCCTCGGTGACCTTGTAGGCGCCGTTGAACTGGGCGACTTCCTCGCCCATGATGACGACGTTGGGGTCGCGTTCGAGTTCCTCGGCCATGGCGTGCCGGAGGGCTTCGCGGTAGGTGATGACGGGCATGGTGCTAAAATTTGAGATTTGAAATTAGAGATCTGGATCGCGCGGCGCCCGGCTCAGTTGAAGAAGAGCGTGCCCTGGGATTTGCGGTCCGCGGGATTATCGGCCTCCCAATAGACGTCCTTCTGGAGGTCATCGACGGTCGGGTAGGGGCTGGCCTCGGCGAACTGGGCGGAGTTCTCGGCCTCGGCGCGGGCGGACTCGTCGATCTTGGCGATGATCTCCTCGTTCAGGACCTTCTCGGCGAGGAGGGCGTTCTGGAAGACCATGAGCGGGTCCTTGGTGGACTTGTATTCCTCGATCTCCTTTTTGTCGCGGTAGGTGGTGTCGGGATCGGCGACAGAATGGCCGCGGTAGCGGTAGGTGCGGATCTCAAGGACGCTGGGGAGGGACTTCTCGTGGGCGAGCTTGAGCGCGGCGGCGACCTTGTCGCGGACCTCGAGGATGTCATGGCCGTTCTCGATGATGTCCCAGTTCATGCCGTAGCCCTCGGCGCGCTGGGCGAGGCTCGGGCCGGCGGAGGAGCGCTCCTGGGAGGTGCCCATGGAGTAACCGTTGTTCTCGACGATGAAGATGACGGGGAGGGACCAGAGGGCCGCCAAGTTGTAGGATTCGTGGACCGCGCCCTGGTTAACGGCGCCGTCGCCCATGAACGCCATGCAGGCGCCCTTGCGGCCCTGGTACTTGAGCGCGTAGGCGATGCCGGTGCCGAGCGGGATCTGGCCGCCGACGATGCCGTGGCCGCCCCAGAAGCGACGGGAAGGATCGAAGTAGTGCATCGAGCCGCCCTTGCCCTTGGAGCAACCGGTGTATTTGCCGTAGTTCTCGGCCATCATCTCATTCATGCCCATGCCGACCGCGAGGCCGTGGCCGTGATCGCGGTAGGCGGTGATGATATGGTCGTCGTTGCCCATGACGGACACGCAGCCGATGGCGACGGACTCCTGGCCGATATAAAGGTGGAGGAAGCCGCCGATCTTGCCCTGCTGGTAGCTGCGCAGACAGCGCTCCTCGAAGCGGCGGATGCGCACCATGTCGCGATAGAGCGCGATCAATTCGTCGTGGCCGAGCTTGGCGTTGATGTGCGCGGTGCGGGCGTTGTAGCCGGCGTCTTCGGCTTTTTTTGGGGAGGGCGATTTCTTGCTCACAGGAAATAGTTCAAGTTTGAAGTAATATCGGGACGAATAAGCCGTTTCTTAGGGAAAGCTTTGGAATGACAAGCGAAAGTTTGGGTGGTGGCGGGATTTGCCCCACTTTGTCACTGGGCAGCCACAATCTGCTCAATCTTGATCTGAATGGGCGAAACGGAGCAATCCGCCCGCAAGGATACGAACCCGTCGCGATAACGGTCGAAAATGGGCCAAAGCGCGGCCTGGTCGGTCTCTGGAATGGCCAGTTTTTTGATGGCCTCGCGGGAATGGAAGGCGAACCGGCCCTCCTTGATATCGGGCGGGAGGGCCTCGATGGGGGTCTTGCAGCGAAAAAGGAACATCAGCCAGTGGGTGTCACCTTGGTAGGCTTTTTCCGCGATCATCGCGAACAGGTGCATGGCGTCCTCGCGCACGACCAGGCCGGTTTCCTCCTCAGTTTCCCGGATCGCGCACTGCAGTGGCGACTCGCCGGTGGCCATTTCCAGTTTTCCGCCGATCGGGGTCCAGACGCCGAGATTGGGCTGTTTCGCGCGCAGCATGAGCAACTGCTCGCCGGCACGGTTTTCGATAAACACCAGGACGCTGATCTTGTAGGGCAGGGGAGAGGACATCGTTCGGCAAATGAGCGTGACCTTTGCGAAATCTCCGGCAAACAAATCTTATCACGGGCCCCCATACTCCTTCGCACGTGTTATCGAGCCCACTCACCATCATTGATTGCGGTGCCAGCCGCACGGCCCTCGCGATTTTCGGCCTGGTGGGCGGTCGTCTTCGGTTGGAAGAGTACGCGGTCGAACTCTTGCCGACGGCTGGCTCCGCGGATGACACCTGGCCGCGCCAGACCGCGGCGGCACTGCGGGCCTTGCGGGCGCGCGTGAACCTGGCCGGTCGCTTGGTACTGGTGTTGCCCCCGCATCTCACGCTCACCAAGCTCGTGCGCACGCCGCGCGTCAGTGCGGCGAAGCGGGACCAGATTGTCCGTTTCGAGGCAGCACAGGGCATCCCGGTCAATCTTGCGGAAGTGGCCTGGGACACGGCGCTCGTGCACGAGGGCCCCGACGGACTGGAATTGCTGCTGGCCGCCGTCAAACTCGACGCGGTCAACTTCCTGGTGGCCGCCGCGGACGAGGCTGGCTTCGACATTGCGGCGATCCTGCCGGCGGCATTGACGACGCTCGCCAGCTACCGGCTGGTCCGGCCGGGCAGCGGCTCGCCCGCGCTGGTGCTGAACCTCGGGGCGCGTTCCACCACCTTGCTACAGGTCGACGCGGCGCGTTTTGCGCCACGGACCCTGAGCCTCGGGGGCGGTAGCCTATCCGGCCGGCGGGCTGTCGGCGAAGCCGATGCGGTCACGCCGGACGACTTCGCCGCGCGGCTCGGACAGGAAGTCACGCGCTCGGTCATGCATTTTGCCCGACAAGGCGGGCTGGGGGCGCCGGAACACATCGTGCTGACCGGCGGCATGGCGCGCAGCACGGGTCTACCGGAGGCCATCGGCGCGCGGCTGAAACTGCCGGTGGAACGTCTCGATATCCTGGGGAGCGTGGAGGTGAGTCCTTCCGCGACCCGCGCCATGCAAGCACCTGAGGCCTGCGATCTCACGGATCTGGTCGGGGCCGCGGCGATCGAGTTATGTCCGCCGCATCCCACACTCAACTTGCTGCCCGCGTCGCGGCGGCGGCGGGCCGGCCTGCGCCGCCGCCAGGCTTGGTTGGTGGCCGCCGTGGCGCTCGTGGCGGTTGCCGGGGTGCCGCCCATCCTGCACGTGCACAATCTGGCCGCCACGACCCGGGCCAAAACCGCGGCGATCGAGGCGGCGGTTGCCCCGGCCCGCGAACGCGAGGCGCGCAACCGGGCCGCCCTTGGTCAGCTGGCCGCGCTGCAGCACGATGCCACCCGCCTGGAAAACATCCAGCAACGGCGTACGGGCTGGCTCGGCCTGCTGGCCGATTTTCAGCAACGGCTCGTGCAGGTGGAGGATGTCTGGTTTGAGCGACTCCAGACGATCCCGCCGGTGGGGGCCACTCCGTTGAAACTCGTGGTATCGGGCCGGATGCTCGACAAGACCAACCCCCTTGCCAAGGTCAGTCCCGAGACGCTGACCCGCGTCCGGGCGCTCCTCGCCGGGCTCGCCGACTCACCGTACATCACGGCGGTCGAAGGTGAGCGATTTGACAACAGCCAGCCCGGCATCCTGCGCTTTGATTTCGTCTTGGTGACTGATCCGGCACACCCGCTCTGACCGATGAATCGTTTACGGCCTCATTTTCTCCTGTTTGCCGTGCTGCTGGCCCTCGTGGTGGTCGCGATGGAGGCCTGGCTGCTGCAGCATTACCGGGGCGAGGCCGCCCGGGCGCAGGCCGCTTTCGAGCAGATAAAGCAGGAACGCGACTGGCTCGCGCGCCAATCTCCCGCCCCGACCCCGGAAAACGAGGCGGCCATCGCCGCCGAGTTGGAGAAGGTCCGGCGGAAGCTCGCGGATCTGCGCGAAGAGTTGCGGCCCCGGGCCCCCGATTCCCTCGACGGCCCGCCCCCGGGCAAATCGATGGACGCCTATTTTGCGCTGGCGGGCCTGGTGGAGCAGGGCCGGGCGCAGGCGATCACCACCCGCGTGAGTCTGCGGCCGGATGAGTACTTTGGTTTCGCCACCTACGCACACGAGGGGCCGGCGGATGACTTGCTTGGGCCGGTGCACCGGCAAAAAAATGCGGTCCGGCGCCTCCTCGAGCCGCTGTTCGAGTCCCGGCCGCTGGCCGTGCTCGGCGTGCAGCGCACTGCGCCGGCGGCCGCGTCCCCGGACGGAAGGAGCGGGGCGGACGATTTCTTCATCATGGATCCCGGGCTTTCCCTGCGGGAGGCCGGCTTGGTGGACACCGAACCGGTCCGGCTAGAATTCACCGGCCAGACTTCCACGTTGCGCACATTCCTCACCGGCCTGGCCACGCTGCCGCACCCGGTCGTGGTGCGGAGCATCGAGGTCGAACCCCTGCCGCCGACCGGCTCCGTACGCCCCGTGGCGGCCGATGCCCCGCAGCCGGTGGTCCGGCAGAGTCTCTCTAAGTTTGCCGTCATCGTGGAATTCGTTCTGTTGACCTCCGGAGCCGTGAATCCCGCCCCATGAGCCAGCTCATCACCCATCATTACGAAAAACTGCTGCTGGCGACGGCCAGCGGCGTGGTCTTCGCGGGTTGCGCCTGGGTGTGGCAGGCACAACCGGCCCTGCAGGCGGTCCGGTCCGAGCCGGAGCAACCGGTCTTCACCGGTGAGGCTCCGCCGCGGCTCGAGCCGGGTTTGCCCCTGACAAAACATCGTTGGACCTCCCCATCGGCCCAGTCCGAAGGCGCGGACTGGCGCTACGAGGTCTTCACGCCACCGGTTATCTACTACAATGCCGCGGCGCGGTCCTTTGCCGTCACCCCGCCGCAGTATGCCGCGGAGGCCACGGAAACCGTCTTCGGCCTGGAACTGCTGGCAGTGAAACGCGCGCCCTACCGCTTGCAACTGGCGGGCTACATCGGTGCGCCGGGTGATTATCTCGCGGCCTTCGTCAGCTCCGAGGTGCCGCAGACCCTGCTGGTGCGGCCGGGCCGGCGCCTGGAGCCGCTCGGTCTGACCCTCCAGCGCTTCGACGTGCGCAAGATTGCCATCGAGAGTGACGCCCCTGGCCCGGTCTACGATATCGCGGCGCAGGCCGTCCTGCTGGATGAGCAGACCGGGGCCGAGGTGCTGCTCGACAGTCGCGAGACGAAATTCACCGACACCCCGCTGGCGGTTTTCCAGGCGCCGGACGGCAAGGGGCCCGCGCGCGAGTTGCAGGCCGGCGACAGCTTCAGCGATTCCGACGCCACCTACCGGATCGAACGCATCCAACTCGATCCGCCTGAGGTCATCGTCGCCCGGAGTACGCCCGGCCTGGCCGTGCCGGAAACAAGAATCCTCCGTCCGTCGGGCCCCACCCCGGAGCACATGGCCGCGCGGCCGAAGCCCTTGGTTGCTCCCGCCACCCGTGGGGTCGCCGCCCATGGCCAGTAACTTTGCATGAACCCTCCCGTCCGTCGCCTTGTCCAGTTGGTCGCCCTCCTCGCGTTCGCCTCGTTGCAGGCGGCCTCACCGGTCACGCCCGTGATGCCCGAGGCGCAGGTCCAGCTTATGGCGGAGGCGCTACATGCCCGTGATTCCGGGGATACCGCCACCGCCCGGGCAAAACTCGAGGCCTTGCTCGCGCTCAGTCCGGGCAATGAGACGGCCCAGGGTCTCTTGGCCGGATTGAACGGGACCCCGACCAAGACGGTGACGGTGATCGGCGGGACGGTGACCCCGGCCGCGCCCGAGGGGGAGCCGGAAGTGCATGCGCTGGTGGCCCAGGGGCGCAGCCAGTATCTGGCCGGGGATCCGGTCGCGGCGGAGCAGACCTTCCGCGCCGTGCAGCAGCGGGAGGAGGATAATGCCGACGCCGGCTATTTTTTAAACCGCATCGCGGATGAGCGGAACCGCTCGCGCGGCCAGATGCTGACCGAGGTGGATCAGGCCTGGCGCCGGCCCGCCGTCACGGGTGATGGTCCGGGGCTGGCTGCGGCCGACAACGCGATTTCCCCCGTCTGGGCGCGGCTCAATGCCATCGTGCTCCCCGAGGTGAATTTCAGCGGCATGGAACTCAGCCGGGTGGTGAACACCCTGAGCGTGATCTCGGCCGAATTTGATCGCACCGGGGCGGAGCCGAAGGGCGTGAACATCGTGCTGCTCGACCCCGCCGGCACCAATCCGGCGGTCAGCATCACGCTGCGCAACCTGTCGCTCAAGCGCGTGCTGGACTTCATCACGGGCGCGGCGGGTTACCAGTACGAGGTGCAGGCCGATGCCGTGGTCGTGCGCCCCGGCGGCGACCAGACGGCCTTGGACACACAGTTTTTCCCGGTCTCTCGCTCCACCGTGCTGCGGATGACCGGCCGGCCCCCGGGGCCGCCGAACGGGGAGAGCGCCGCTCCCGTGGCCGTCGAGACCGAGGGCCAGTCGATCCGCAGCTTCCTGCAACTCGCCGGCGTCAGCTTCGAGGCCGTGCCGGGCAGCACCCTCGCCTTCGACGGGTCGCAGCTGATCGTCACCCAGACGCCGCGCAATCTCACGCGGATCCGCAACATCCTGACCCGGTACCAGAACGTGCGACAGGTGGAGATCGAGGCCAAGTTCATGGAAGTGCAGGAGGGCGCGCTGGAGGAGCTGGGTGTGCAATGGAACCTGGCCACCCGCGCCACGGCGCTGAACGCCACCCAGGCCGAATACACCACCGGTTCGGGCATCACCCGGTCGCTGGCCGATGCCTTCAAGAACGCCACCTCCTCGCAGCAGATCTCCATCTCGGGCGAGGGCCAGCCGCCGGGTGGGCTGAATCTGCCCGCGTCCGCCCCGACGATCCCCGGCGGCGTCCTGCTGGGGGCCGGTGCCGCCCCGCTGGCCAATATCACCGGCATCATCGGTGACTTCGATGTCAACGCCATCGTGCGCGCCCTCGCGCAGAAGAGCGGTACGGAACTGCTCAGTGCGCCGAAGCTCACGGTGCTCTCGGGCAACCCAGCCACCATCACTGTCGCCCAGGAGCTGCGTTATCCGCAAAGCTACGGCCAGATCCAATCGCAGGTCGGTACCGGCAGCCTCTCCGGTGGCGGCTCGGCCGGGGTCTCCATCACCTCCGGCACACCGCAGGAATTCACCACGCGCAACGTCGGCGTCGAGCTACGCGTCACGCCCACGGTGGAGGAGGACGACCACAGCGTGAGCCTCGACCTCAACCCGAAGGTCACGGAGTTCGAGGGTTTCGTAGAATACGGCGGACCGAGTGTCGCGATCTCGGGCGGCACGACCGTCACCGTGCCCCCGGGCTTCTACCAGCCGATCTTCGCCGTGCGCGAGGTCAGCACACGGGTGACCATCTGGGATGGCGCCACGCTGGTGATGGGCGGCCTCACCCGCGAGGAGGTGAAGAAGGTGGACGACAAGGTGCCCGTGCTGGGCAGCATGCCGATCATCGGCCGGCTCTTCCGCAGTCAGGGTGAGAGCTCGCAAAAGCGGAATCTGCTGATCTTTGTCACTGCGAATCTCGTCAATCCCGGCGGCGCGCTGAAAAAGCAGGCGGTGGCCGGGACGCCGAGCGGAAGCCTTTACCAGAACCCGACGGTCGTCACCCCGGCGGGCGCGGTGCCGCGTAAGGAATAATAAACATCGAGGCAATCTACCGGCGGCCGCCGCCGTTAGGCCCGGTTGGCTGGGGCGGAACCGTCCGGGCGACGGCGCCACATCCGGGCGCCGAAGGCGAGCAAGCCGCAGAGTGCGGCCCAGCCGGCGGGCTCGGGGATGGCCTGCAGGTAGGTCAGCTGGCCACCGCCGTCGAGGTAGAGCAAGTGAGCGGTGGCACCGTCATCCACGAGGAGTGGCGCAGTGCCGGCGAGCGGGGAGGCGAGGTAGCTCACGGCGGCGGTGGTGGTGCCATCCCACTGCATCAGGTTTCCGGAGGAGGAGAACACGACCAGGGAATGGTCCGCGCCGTTGACGCTCAGGCCGCTGGCGGCGCCGAGGTTGACGGCGCCGTTCCAAGTCGTGCCGTCGAAAACGGTGGCGTAGGCGTTGCCGCCGTTGAGGTACCCGAAGAGGCCGCCCGACGCGTTGAAAAAGAGGCCGCCGTCCGGGAGTACCATGTCGAAACCGTTCCAGCTGGCGCCGGCCGAGGCGTTCGAGGCGAAGCCCGAGGTGGTGATGCCTTTGTCGGACCAACTGGCGTTGCCCCCCCAGTTGTTGATTTCGTAGGCTAGGCGGTAGCCGGCGGCGTGGGGCGACGCGGCTAGGACGCCCTGATGGTAGTAGTTGCCGCTCCCGGAGTCGTACCAGCCGTAGGCGAGGTTGGTGAATCCGCCGCCCCAGCCGCTGCCCGTGTTGGTCGCCAGATCGAGTGAACCGCGGCCACCGGTGCCGGAGCCGTTCGTCAGCAGATACATGGCGCCCGAGCTGTCGGTGCGGAGCTGGACCTGGAAGGAGCCGTTGATGTTACCAAGGTCGGCGCCGGACCAGCCCGAGCCGGAGTTGGCGCTGACGTTCACGTTGTTGCCGACCAGGTAAGCCACGTTGAGTCCCCCGGTCCCGGTGGTGATTGACGGCGCCGTGCCCGCGCCGAGCAGGCTAGCCGCGGACCACCCGGCCTCACCATAGCCCTTGGCCGTGACGTAGATGTTGCCGGCGGACTCATAGGCCACGAAGGTGGTGCCGCCGCTGATGGTAGCGTCAAAGCTGACGGCCGAGGGGGCGACGACGGTTTGCTGGGCCCACTGGGCCCGGACGGACACGAGCGGCAGGAGGCCAAGCACGAGCCAACAACGGAGGGGAAAGTTCATGGGAGTGGGGCTGGGCGGAAGGACAGGAAACCGGGCGGCCGCGGGGAAGATTTTCCTTTTTAGCCGAAAACGTCCGACGCGTCTCCGCATCCCTTGGGAAACCGGGCGGCGGGGTCTCCGCATTTTTTGCGCCGTCACCGCCGCGACGGCCGGGGAAAACTGAAATTGGTTTACGGCCCGCGGTATTCCGCTTTGGTCGGGCCATGGCGAAATGGCTCTTGGTCGACGGCTACAACATGGCGTTCCGCGCGTTCTACGGGATGCCCGAGCTCACGCGGGCGGACGGGTTTCCCACCGGGGCGCTGCACGGCTGGGTGAAGACGATGTGGCGGCTGCAGGACCAGGAGAAGCCTGACGCGATGGTGGTGTTTTTCGATCTCGGCGGCTCGCAGGACCGCCTGGCCTTGCACCCCGAATACAAGGCACAGCGCAAGGAGACGCCCGAGCCACTGGAGAAGCAGATACCCGTGATCAAGGAGCTGACGCGCGCGATGGGGCTGGTGGGCGTGGAACTGGACGGGGTGGAGTCCGACGATCTGGTCGCCGCGCAGGCGCGGACCCTGGCGGCCGACGGGCACGAGGTGTTGATCGTCAGCGCCGACAAGGATTTTGCGCAGTGCGTGGATGACCGGATCAAGATCCTGCTGCCCCCGCCGACGGCCAATCCCAAGCTCGGCTGGCGGGTGCTCGACGCGGCGGGCGTGCGCGAGAAATTCGGGGTGCCGCCGGAGCAGATCGCCGAATACCTCGCCCTGATCGGCGACACGTCGGACAATATTCCCGGCATCAACGGCGTCGGGCCCAAGACGGCGGCGAAGTGGTTTGAGGAATTCAAATCTCTCGAGGGCATCATCGCCGGCGCGGCCGGCCTGAAACCCGATCGGTTCCGCGAAGCAGTGGCCCAGAACGCCGACCGGCTGCGGTTGAATTTGAAACTCACGACCCTCAGCGGCCGGTCGCCGCTCCCGGCGGTCCCGCGGGGCGAGCCCCAGCCGGCGAAGCTCTTGCCCCTGCTGGTGGCGATGGAAATGAAATCCACCCTGGCCGAGGCGGAGAAGCGCTACACGGGACAGACCGAGTTATTCTGAGGGCGGGGGAGGGGCGGTCGGTCTTGCCAAACCGGCCGGCGGGAGCACACTCGCTGGCATGAGCAATTCCGACTTGGATAAGAAGGAGGCCATGCTCGAGATCATCGCCAAAGTGGGGCGGGAACGGGCCATTGACCTCGTGATGCAGTCCTACAACACGGAGCTCCTGACGTCGCTCCTGAACCGGCTCGAAGAAGGCAAGGCGAGCATGATTGGCGGCTACAAGCGGCGCGACCACCTGACGGATGCCATGAAGAGCGTGCGCGAGGTCTGCGAGCTGGCTTAAGCCAGAGTAACGCCAATCTGCTTTAAGTAGGGGCCAGTCTCAGACTGGACTTGTCTGGACGAACGCAGGGGCCGGTCGGAGACCGGCCCTACGTCAGGCGGCGGGCGGCTCGAAGATGTAGCCGATGCCGTGGACAGTCTTGAAGCAGTCGAGGGAGATGCCGTTTTTGCCGAAGGCCGCGCGGACCTTCACGATGTACTGGTCGAGCGAGCGGCTGCGGATGTCGGCGTGGATGCCCCAGACGGAATGGATGAGCTCCTTGCGCGTGATCACCACGTTGCGGTGGGTGTGGAGGTAGGCGAGGATGCCGAGTTCCTTGCGGCCGGTCTTGAGGGTGGTGCCGTTGGGGAAACCGATCTCGAGGCGCTCCGGATGGATCTGCGCCCCGAGGAACTCAAAGGGACCGTCGGTCGTGCGGACGTTCTTGGTGACGTTGAAATCGGCGTGGGACTCGGTGCGGCGCAGCACGGCGCGGATGCGGGCGATGAGCTCGTTGTAGCTGAAAGGCTTGGTGATGTAGTCATCGCCGCCCATGTTCAGGCCCTGGATCTTGGACTCGTCGTGCGCGTTCGCCGTGAGGAAGATAACGGGCGTGGTGATGTCCTGGTCCTTGAGCTGTTTCATCAACTCGAAGCCCGAACCGTCGGGGAGGTTGACGTCGAGGAGCAGGAGGTTGGCGAAGTTATGCTGCAGGAAGCGCAGGGCCGGCACGGAGCGCGGGTAGATCTGCACATTCATGCCCGCCTCCTCCAAGTGTTGGGCGATGATCTTGGAAAGTTCGACTTCGTCTTCGACCACGACGATGAGGGGACGGGGTTCGGCGCACATAGACAGAGTGGATTGAGAGGAGAGGGACTGGTACCCTTTTTACAATTCGCCCGGGCTTTGTCAAAGCCTACTTAAGCCTATCTGAGGGCATAGAATACTTGTCATTCCCGGGCTGGGAACCTTCGCTGCCCCCATGAAGGTAACGCTCGGATTGCTCCAACATGCCTGCACGGCCGACCCGGCGCAGAATCTCCGTAAAACCCTGGCCCTGACCGAACAGGCGGCCAAGCGCGGGGCGAAGATCATCTGCACGCAGGAGCTCTTCCGGTCCCAGTATTTCTGCCAGAGCGAGGACCATGCGAATTTCAAGCTGGCCGAGTCCATCCCGGGGCCGAGCACCGCGGCGTTTCAGAAGCTGGCGAAGAAATACCGCGTGGTGATCGTGGCCTCGTTGTTTGAGAAGCGCGCCGGCGGCCTCTACCACAACACGGCGGTGATCATTGATGCGGACGGCCAGCTGCTCGGGATCTACCGGAAGATGCATATCCCGGACGATCCGCTCTACTACGAGAAGTTCTATTTCACGCCCGGGGACACGGGCTTCCGGGCCTGGCAGACGAAATACGGCAAGATCGGCGTGCTGATCTGCTGGGACCAGTGGTATCCCGAAGGTGCCCGGCTCACGGCGTTGCAGGGTGCGGAGGTCCTGTTTTACCCCACGGCCATCGGCTGGCATCCGCAAGAGAAGAAGCAGTACGGCCAGAACCAGCACGGCGCATGGGAGACGATCCAGCGGGCGCACGGCGTGGCCAACGGCTGCTTTGTCGCCGCGATCAACCGCATCGGTACGGAAAGGCCGGTGGGCGGCGATGGCATCGAGTTCTGGGGGCAGAGCTTTGTGTCGGGCACGAGCGGCGAAATCCTGGCCAAGGCCTCCGTGGATAAGGAGGAAATCCTGCTCGTCCCGGTGGATCTGGGCAGCGTGGATACCACCCGCACGCACTGGCCGTTCCTGCGCGACCGCCGGATCGACGCGTACGGCGACATCACGAAGCGATTCATTGACTAAGCCATGGCCGTGAAAAAAACGCCCGCCGCGCTCGGCTTCCGGATGCCGGCCGAGTGGGAGCCGCAGGAGGCCGTGTGGCTGTCGTGGCCGCACAACCACGCGACCTGGCCCGGGCAGTTCCGGCCAATTCCGTATGTGTTCGCCGAAATCGTGCGGCAGATCAGCCGGTTTGAGGCAGTGCGGATCAATTGTGCCGCCGCGCTTCAACCGCGCGCGAAGCGCCTGTGTGCCAAAGCCGGGGCGGACATGAAGCGCGTGACCTTCTACAATCACCCGACGAACGACGCATGGTGTCGCGACCATGGCCCGATCTTCGTGAAGCATGATCGCACGGGCGAGGTGGCGGTGACCGATTGGGTGCACAATGCTTGGGGCGGCAAGTACCCGCCCTACGACCTCGACAACCTCATTCCGCCCAGCATCGCCCGGAAACTGAAACTCCGCCGGTTTGAAAACGATCTGGTGCTCGAAGGCGGCTCGATCGACGTAAACGGGGCCGGCCTGCTGCTCACGAGCGAGCAATGCCTGTTGAATCCGAACCGCAATCCGCACCTGACGCGGGCGCAGATCGAGCAAAATCTCCGGGACTACCTGGGCGTGAAGCAGGTGCTGTGGGTGGGCGAGGGGATCGTGGGCGACGACACGGACGGGCACATCGATGACATCACGCGATTCTTCAAGGCCGACGGTTTCATCACCTGCGTCGAACCCCAGCAGCGCGACCCCAACCACCGGTTGCTGGCCGAGAATCTCGAGCGGCTGCGTGGTTTCCGCACGCCGGGGGGGCGCAAATTTGAAATCGTGGAACTGCCCATGCCAGCGCAACTCGCTTTCCGCGGGCAGCGGGTGCCGGCCAGCTACGCGAATTTCCTGATCATCAACGGGGCCGTGCTCGTGCCGCAGTTCCGGCAGCCGAAGCGCGACGCCGCCGCCTGCGCGATCATCGGGAACTGTTTCCCCGGCCGGGAGGTCATTCCCATCGACTGCTATCACCTGATCTGGGGTCTCGGCACCCTGCACTGCATTTCGCAACAACAGCCGGCCTGAAACCATGAAAACCCTCCCGCTTCTGGCCGCCTTGGCCGCCCTGCTATTCGCCGGCTGTGAATCCACCTCGTTTTCCGACCGCTTCGAGACCGTGCCGCCGCAGGTGCAGTCGGTGCCAGGTGAAGTCGAGGAAGTCTACTTCGCGGCCCAAAAGGCCTTCAAGCGGTTGGATTTTGTGCTGACGCGCTCGTCCATGGGCCGCGTCGAGGCGGCGAGTGCCATCAGGACCAGCGAGACCTTTGGTGACTCCCGGCAGATGATCGCCCGGCTCAAAATCACCCAGGGTGAGGCCGGCCAATCCGAGGTGGCCCTGAGCCTGACCGAGGAGGCGGTCAGCGCCTCGATGGGCGGGACGCGGCAGCAGGGGCTGCGGGACCATGGCTTCTACCAGCTCTATTTCGCTACGCTGCAGCAGGTTTTGGTGGAGCGGGCGACGGACCGGGCGGTCGAGAAAAACTGATTATTCTCTTGCCGGGCGGAGGGGGATCGGGGACTTTTTGCCCCTTACGCGGCGTTCTTAGGTCAGGCCGGTGTTGCCGCACGCTCCCACCGGCTTGTCAGACAGTCCAACCCTCAACCAGCGGATCCGCAAGGATCCACCCCGGATTGCCGGACGTGCCGGAGCACGCGGCCGACTTTCCGAACATCGTCATCATGAGTTCGCTAATGCAAGAACTGCTCGCCCAGAGCACCTTCGACAAACTGAAGGCCGGTAGCATCGTCTCGGGCGTCATCACTGAAATCCGCGCCAATGAAGTCGTCGTCGACATCGGCGGCAAAGCGGAAGGCGTCATCCCCGCCAACGAGTTCTCCGATCTCGGTGAACTCCAGATCGGCTCCACCATCGAGGTCATCCTCGAGAAGCTCGAGGACAAGGAGGGCAACCCCATCCTCTCCTACGAGCAGGCGCAGCAGAAGAAGAACTGGGAAAACATCCTCTCGAAGTGCCAGGAGGGCGCCATCGTCCCCGGCCGCGTGAAGACCAAGGTGAAGGGCGGCCTGATCGTCTCGATCGGCGTCGACTCCTTCCTCCCGGCCTCGCACATCGACATCCAGCCCCCCAAGAACCTCGACCAGTACGTCGGCCAGACCTACGATTTCAAGGTTCTCAAAATCAATCACGAGCGGAAGAACATCGTGCTCTCCCGCCGCGAGCTCATCGAGGAACAGCGCGTCTCCAAGCGCCGCGACCTGCTCGAGAAGCTCCAGCCGGGCCAGGTCCGCAAGGGCGTGGTCAAGAACATCACCGACTTCGGCGCGTTCATCGACCTCGACGGCATGGACGGCCTGCTGCACATCACCGACATGAGCTGGGGCCGCATCGGCCACCCGTCCGAGCTGCTGAAGCAGGGCGAGGAGATCGAGGTGATGATCATCGACATCAACCGCGAGAAAGAGCGCGTGTCGCTCGGCCTCAAGCAGACCAAGAACAACCCGTGGGACAACATCGACCACAAGTTCCCGGTCGGTTCCAAGATCCACGGCAAGGTCGTCAATCTCGTGCCGTACGGCGCCTTCATCGAGCTCGAGCCCGGTGTCGAGGGCCTCGTGCACATCACCGAGATGTCCTGGACCAAGCGCATCAACAAGCCCTCCGAGCTGCTCAAGGTCGGCCAGGAGCTCGATGCGGTCGTCCTCGGCATCCAGAAGGATGAGCAGAAGATCTCGCTCGGTCTCCGCCAGCTGGAGCCGAACCCGTGGGATATGGTGCGCCACAACTACCCGGTGGGCGCCCGCGTCCGCGGCAAGGTGCGCAACATGACCACCTACGGCGCCTTCGTCGAACTCGAGGAAGGCATCGACGGCATGGTGCACGTCTCCGACATGTCCTGGACCCGCAAGATCAACCACCCGTCCGAGATGCTCAAGAAGGGCGACGAAGTGGACGCGATCGTGCTCGACGTGGACGCCGGCCAGCAGCGCATCAGCCTCGGCATGAAGCAGCTCGCCACCGACCCGTGGACCGACATCGACTCGTTCTTCCGCATCGGCGACGTCGTCCAGGGTGTCATCTCCAAGGTGACCACCTTCGGCGCCTTCGTGGAGCTCAAGGACGGCATCGACGGCCTCGTCCACATCTCGCAGATCCAGGAAGATCGCGTGGACAAGGTGAAGGACGTGCTCAAGCCCGAGCAGCAGGTGTCCGCCCGCGTCATCAAGATCGACCGTGAGGCGCGCCGCATCGGCCTCTCGATCAAGGCCGCCAACTACTCGGCGGAGCAGCTCGCGCAGGAAACTGCGACCTACGAGCAGTTCTCCAAGAGCTCCGGCGCCTCCGACATGACGAACCTCGGCGACATCTTCGACGAGGCCGCCAAGAAGGAATAAGGCCGGTCGAGTCTCCAGACTTCCAAGGCGTCCCGCGCAAGCGGGGCGCCTTTTTTTTGGGGGGTAGGGCCGGTCTTTGACTGGACCGACTCCGGGCCGCGTGCGCCGGAAACAACCTTAACTGTCAGACAAGCGTTCTAAGGCCGAGGCGGTGGACGAGCTTGAACTTCGACAGTCGCGCGGGTGGTCTAGGGACGGATTTCCCCTAACCCCGATCCCCATGAGAAAGCTGATTGTCCTGTGCCTGTGTCTCGTCACGTCCGCGTTTGCCCAGAAATTCGAGGGCCTCGTGCTCACGCCCCCGATGGGCTGGAACACCTGGAACACCTTCGCGAGCAACATCGACGAGTTCATGATCAAGGAGACCGCCGAGGCCATGATCAAAAACGGCATGCGGGACGCGGGCTACGTCTACATCGTGCTCGACGACACCTGGTCGGCGATGGAGCGCGACGCACAGGGCAACCTGCAGGCGCACCCGGTCAAGTTCCCCAGCGGCATGAAGGCCTTGGGCGACTGGCTGCACGCGCGCGGGTTCAAGTTCGGCATCTACAACTGCGCGGGGCGCAAGACCTGCGCGGGTTATCCGGGCGGCTGGGGTCATGAATTTCAGGACGCCCTCAAATACGCCGAGTGGGGCGTGGACTACCTGAAATACGACTGGTGCACGGCAGGCGACGCGAACCCCAAGGACGCCTACACCCGCATGCGCGATGCGCTGTGGGCCGCCAAGCGCCCGATCGTCTTCAGCATTTGCGAGTGGGGCGGCAGCAAGCCCTGGGAATGGGCGAAGGACGTCGGCCACCTTTGGCGCACCACCGGCGACATCACCGACTGTTACGATTGCATCCAGCGCTGGGAGAACGGCTGGAAGGTCATCCTCGATCTGCAGCACTCGCAGGTCCAGCCGGCCGACGGCCAGAACAACGGCATCGGCAAATTCGCCGGCCCGGGCCACTGGAACGATCCGGACATGCTGGAGGTCGGCAACGCCGGCCTGACCTTCGCCGAGTCCCGCGCCCATTTCAGCCTCTGGGGCATCCTCGCCGCCCCGCTCATGGCTGGCAACGATGTGCGCAAGATGTCGCCCGAGATCACAGCGCTGCTGACCGACAAGGAGGCTCTGGCCATCAACCAGGATCCCCTCGGCAAGCAGGGCTGGCGTTTCCGCCGCGAGCCCGGCCGCGAGATCTGGGTGCGCGAGCTGGCTGGCGGCGAGTGGGCGATCGCCCTGCTGAACAGCGGCGACGAGACCGCCGAGTTGGAGATCGATTTCAGCCACGGCTTCTGGTTCCTCGGTGGCGAGTGCACCGTGCGTGACATCTGGGACAAGCAGGACGTCGGCACAACGGCCCAGCCCTTCAAGAAGCAGCTCGCGGCCCACGACGTCGCCTACTTGCGGGTGAAACCGATCAAGAAGTGACCGCGGGCAAGGTCGCCGCAAACAACGACCCTGCAGGCTGGAACTGGCGCGACGCCGGCGCGCCCGTGGATTTCGGGCATTAAAAAACGCGCAACTGGAGGGTTGCGCGTTTTGTTTGGGCGGACGTCTCGGTTAATTGACGGGCTCGGTCTGGCGGGCGACGAGACCGCGGATGGCATCGGCGCGTTCCCCGGCGAAGCGCTCTTCCTCGACCTCATCCGCGGTGCGGATGCGGTTGTGGCTCTGCATCTGCCGGCGGATCTTGGCCAGGGCGAGGTACTCGAGCTGGCGGATGCGTTCGCGGGTGACCTTGAATTTCTTGCCGACCTCCTCGAGGGTCAGCTCCTTCTCGCCGTCCAAGCCGAAGCGCAGCTTGATGATGCTGGCTTCGCGGGGGTCGAGGGAGTTGACCATGGCGCTGAGATCCTCGCGGAGATTCTTGTCGCCCAGACCCTCGTAAGGGCTGACGGCGGCATCATCGCCCACGAGGTCTCCGAGCGTGGCCGAACCATCGTCTTCGCCGACGGGGGCGTCGAGGGAGGCGGGGCGGACGCTGACGGTCTTCAGCAGGGCGACCTTGGCGGTCGGGATCTGCAATTCCGCCGCGATCTCCTCATTCTCCGGCTCGCGGCCGAGTTCGTCGGTAAGCTTCGCGATCATCTTCCGCATGCGGGAGATCTTGTCGACGAGATGGACAGGCAGGCGGATCGTCTTGGACTGGTTGGCCAGGGCGCGCTTCATGGACTGCTTGATCCACCAAGCAGCATAGGTGGAGAGCTTGCCGCCCTTGGCGGGGTCGAAGCGCTCGACGGCCTTGATCAGGCCGAGGTTGCCCTCGCTGATGAGGTCCATGAGCGGGAGGCCCATCTGGTTGTAGTCGTAGGCAATCTTCACGACGAGGCGCAGGTTGGCCTTGATCATGTGGTCGCGGGCGGCCTTGTCGCCCTTCTTGATGCGGGCGGCCAGCTTGATCTCCTCCTGCACGGTGAGGAGGGGCGTCAGACGGATCTCGTTCAGGTAAAGCTGGAGATTGGACCGCTCATCGCGCCGGTCGACAGGCGAGGCGACATCAAACTGGGAGGCCGGGGCGGCGGGGGTGATCTCGGGGCGGACGGTCAGGCCCTCGTCAGCAGACGGAATGGAGAGGGCAGGGGTGATCGGGCGGTTCGCAGAGGTCGGGACTGATTCCCGCGTGGATTGGGTAGTCTTTTTGCGAGTGGGCATGATGAAAGGGTGGTGACGAGTGGGACAGGTGAGTGGTTACTCTGCTGTTCCTTGCATTTAAGATGCCTGAGGCCGGGATTTAATTCCCAGCCCCTCATCTGACACAGACTACGCGGGATGGTGCCCGGCAGATGCCTTAACTCGACAACCGATCCGCCAAGGCGATGGCCTTGAAGAGGGCGGAGGCCTTGTTGATGGTCTCCTGATACTCCGCGGCTGGGACCGAATCGGCCACCACCCCGGCCCCGGCCTGGATGTGCACCTGACCATCCTTAACCAATGCTGTCCTGAGAGTTATGCAGGAGTCAAGATTGCCATCGTAGCTGAAATAGCCCAAGGCGCCGGCGTAGCTGCCGCGCTGGGTTCCCTCTTTTTCAGCAATAAGTTGCATGGCGCGAATTTTTGGGGCGCCGCTGACCGTGCCGGCGGGAAAGGTGGCACGCATGAGGTCAAAAGCGGATCGTTCTGGCGCTAGTTGTCCCTCTACCTGGGACACAATGTGCATGACATGCGAGTAGCGCTCGATGGTCATGAATTCGGGCACTTTGACCGTGCCGTAAGCGCAGACGCGGCCGATGTCGTTACGGGCCAGGTCGACCAGCATCAGGTGCTCGGCCTTTTCCTTTTCGTCGGCGAGCAGTTCCTTTTCGAGGGCGACGTCCTCGGCCGTGGACTTGCCGCGGGGACGGGTGCCGGCGATGGGACGGATCTCGACTTTGCGGCCGGTCAGACGCACATGGACCTCGGGGGAGGCCCCGACGAGGGCGAAGTCGCCGGTGTCGAGCAGGAACATGTAGGGCGACGGGTTGACCGTGCGCAGGGCGCGGTAGAGATCGAGCGGGGTCTTCGTAAACGCGCGGCTGAAGCGCTGGGAGAGCACGATCTGGAAAATGTCGCCGGCCCGGATGAACTCCTTGGAGTCATCCACCATTTTCTCAAAAGCAGCCTGCGTGAAATTGCCCGGCGGGACCTGCACCGGGCCGGTCATCCCGAGGGTGGCGGGGGCGAGGGGGGAGGGCCGGCCCAGCGCGGCCTGCAGGCGCAGCAGTTCCGTGCAGGCGGCATCATACGCAGCGCCCGAGTCAGCGCCCACGTGGGCGTTGACGATGAGCCGCATGGTCTGGTGGGCCCGGTCAAAGGCCACGACCGAGTCGCAAAACATGAACCACATGGCCGGTACGCCGAGTTCATCGCGGGCGGCCAGCGGGACGGACGGCTCCACGCTGTGGATGAATTCATACCCCAGGTAGCCTACGGCGCCGCCGGTGAAGGGGGGGAGGCCAGGGATCTCGACCGGCTTGTAGCCGGCGAGTTCGGACTCGAGCAGTTTCAGGGGATCGGCGTCGCCGGGGCGCGCGGTGATGATCTGGCGCGGGTTGCAGCCGATGAAGCTGAAACGGGAAACGTTTTCCCCACCCTCCACGGATTCGAGCAGGAAGGCCGGGCCGGTGCCGCGGAGCTTTGCAAAGGCCGAGACCGGGGTCTCGAGGTCGGCCAGCAGGTCGGTGCAGACCGGGATGACGTTGCCCTGGCGGCTGAGTTCGAGGAAGGCGGCGCGGGTGGGGGTGACTTGCATGGGCTATTCGACGGTCACCGACTTGGCCAGATTGCGGGGCTTGTCGACATCCCGTTTCAGCGCGTCGGCGATGTAATAGCTCAAAAGCTGGACCGGCACAGTCGCCACCACGGGCAGCACCGCCTCGTGGCACTCGGGGATGCGGATCACCTCGTCGGCCAGCCCTTCGGGCAGTTCGCAGGCCTCAGTGGCGATGGCGATGATCGGGCCTTTGCGCGCCTTGATCTCCTGCATGGAGGAGATGACCTTGTGAAACATCTCGCCGGAGGAGACGAAGAACACGGACGGGCATTTCTCGCTGATGAGGGCGATGGGGCCGTGCTTCATCTCGGCCGCGGGGTAGCCTTCGGCGTGGATGTAGGAGATTTCCTTGAGCTTCAGCGCGCCCTCGAGGGCGACAGGGAAGAGGGAAAGGCGACCGAGGAAGAGGAAGTCGTGGAAATGGGCGTAGCGCTGTGCGATGGCCTTGATGTGGGGGGCCTGTTCGAGGGTCCGGCGCACGAGGTCGGGTGCACCCTTCAGGGCCTTCACGATCTCGACGCCGTCGCTGAAGCTCATGTCGCGCATGCGGCCAAGGTAGAGGCCGAGCATCGCCCCCAGCAGGATCTGCGAGGTGAAGGCCTTGGTCGAGGCGACGCCGATCTCAGGGCCGACGTGCTGGTAGACGCCGCCATCCGCCTCGCGGGCGATGGTCGAGCCGACGACATTGCTGACGGCGAGGACCTTGTAGCCCTTGCGCTTGGCCTCGCGGAGGGCGGCCAGGGTGTCGATCGTCTCGCCCGACTGGCTGACGGTGAAGAAGAGGGTGTTATTGCCGAGGGGCATGTTCCGGTACCGGAACTCGGAGGCGTAGTCGACCTCCACGGGCACACGGGCGAAGTGCTCGATGAGGTGCTCGGTGACGAGGCAGGAATGCCAGGCGCTGCCGCAGGCGAGGAAATGAATCCGGTCGACCTGGCGCAGGTCCACGGCGGAGATGTTGAGGCCGCCGAACTGGGCGGTGCTGCCGTCCTCCGAGAAGCGTCCGCGCATGGTGTTTTCGAGGGCGGCCGGCTGCTCGAAAATCTCCTTCTCCATGAAATGGGTGTAGGTGCCGAGTTCGGCATCAGCGATGTTCCAGGTGATCTTGTCGATGACCGGGGACACGTCCTCGGCGTCGAGGGTGCTGATGGAAAAACTTTTCGCGGTCAGGTGGACCACCTCGCCGTCTTTAAGGTAGACGACATTCTGCGTGCGGCTGATGATGGCGGACACATCGCTCGCCAGCATGTACTCGCCGTCGCCCACGCCGAGGATCAGGGGGGAGCCCTTGCGCGCGGCCACGATCTCGGCCGGGCAGTCGCCGCACATCACGGCGATGCCGTAGGTGCCCTGGACGTGCCGCAGGGTCTTGCGGACGGACTCGAGGAAGCGGCTGCCTTCGCTGGTGGCGGGTTCCTTCTGGTAGTGGTAGGCGATGAGGTTGCAGAGCACCTCGGTGTCGGTTTCGGACTGGAAGGTGTAGCCCTTCGTCACGAGGAATTTCTTGATGCTGGCGTAGTTCTCGATGACGCCGTTGTGGATCAGGGCGATCTTCTGGTCGCTGCTGATATGGGGGTGGGCGTTGGCGTCGGTGACGCCGCCGTGGGTGGCCCAGCGGGTGTGGCCGATGCCGGTGGTGCCGGCGAGTTTCTGGGCGGGGGTGGCCTTGATCAGGCCCTCGACCCGGCCGGCCTTTTTGGCGAGGTCGAAACGGCCGTCATTCTGGATGGCGATGCCAGCGGAATCATAGCCGCGATATTCGAGGCGCTTGAGGCCCTCAAGGATGATGGTGGAGGCTTTTTGCCTGCCGATGTAGCCGACGATTCCGCACATAAGTTGGTTTTGGCTGGAGATTTTTGGGGACCTTCAAATGATACCGCAAGGAATTAGAACACCCCAATTTATGGCGGAATCCAAACGAGTCTTATCAGTGATCATGGGCGGCGGTCGCGGCACGCGGCTCTTTCCCCTGACGAAGGAACGGTGCAAGCCGGCGGTGCCCCTCGCGGGCAAGTACCGACTGGTGGACATCCCGATCAGCAACTGCCTCAACTCGGGCTACAACCGGATCTTCCTGCTCACGCAGTTTCTGACGGCGTCGCTGCACCGACACATCAACAAGAGCTTTCATTTCGACCCGTTTGGCGCGGGCTTCATCGACCTGCTCTCCGCCGAGCAGACGAACCTGAGCACCTCGTGGTATGAGGGTACGGCCGACGCGGTGCGCCGCAACCTGGAGCATTTCGACGCCCACGCGCACGACCTGATTTTGATCCTCTCGGGCGACCAGTTGTACCGGATGGATTTTCGCCAGATCATCGACCAGCACGTGGCCACCGGGGCGGATGTCACCATCGCGGCGATCCCGTTCCCGGTCTCCAAGGTCGAGGGCCTGGGCCTCATGCGGGTGAACGACGACCTTTCCATTTCCGAGTTCGTCGAGAAGCCCAAGGATCCGGCCGTCATCAACAGTCTCACGGTCAGCCCGGCGCTGGAAGCGAAGCTGGAGCCCTGTCCCGAAAAGCGCTGCCTGGCCTCCATGGGCATCTATGTTTTCAGCCGCGACGTCCTGAAGCGCGCGCTGGCGAACGACATGAAGGATTTCGGCAAGGAGGTCATTCCGGCCCTGCTGGGTCAGCAGAAACTCTACAGCTACATCTTCGAGGGCTATTGGGAGGACATCGGCACCGTCCGCGCCTTCTTCGAGGCGAATCTTGCGCTGGCGCAACCGCTGCCGCCCTTTAATTTCTTCGACCGGAGCGCGCCGATCTACACGCATGCCCGTTACCTGCCGGCGTCCAAGATCAACCGCTGCTCCATCGACCATGTGGTCATCGGCGACGGCTGCCTGGTCACGGATTCCACGCTCAAGCACAGTGTCATTGGCATCCGTTCCGTCCTCGGGGAAAATTCCGATCTCGAGGATGTGGTTATGATGGGTTCGGACTACTACCAGACCAAACTGGAGGTCGAGTCCGACAAGGCCCGGGGCCGCCCGCCGATCGGCGTGGGTCGCAATTGCCGCATCAAGCGGGCCATCATCGACAAGAACGCCCGCATCGGCGACGGCGTCACGCTTTCACCCGACGGCAAGCCCGACGGCGACTACCCGCACGGGGTGGTGATCCGCGATGGCATCCTCTGCGTCTGCAAGGGCGCGGTGATCCCCTCAGGTTTTACCCTGTGACCGACCGCGGGTGGCGATGATCGCCAGCCCGCTGACGGCCATGAAGAGCGAATAGAACATGCCGCGGCTCAGGCCGAGGATGAGCCCGGCATCGGGTTCGCGGAAGGCCTCGCAGACGACGCGGGCGAGGGCGTAGGCCAGCAGGAACTCGCCGGTGAGACGGCCCGGTTGCGTGCGTACTGCGGGGCTCCGCCAGAAACGCCACTGCAGGTAGGCAAACAACAGGAAACCCTCCAAGGCGGCCTCATACAGCTGAGAGGGATGCCGCGGCACATTGCCCCCGCCGGTCTGCAAGAAAATCACCGCCCAGGGTACGTCCGTCGCTTTGCCCCAGAGCTCGCCGTTCAGGTAATTGGCCAACCGGCCGAGACCCAGTCCGAGGGCCCCGGTGCTGACGATCAGGTCGCTGAGGAGGAAAAAAGAGGTCTGGGATCGCCGGGCAAAGAGGATCAGGGCCACGACCACCCCCAGAAACCCCCCGTGGCTGGCCATGCCGCCTTCCCAGACACGGAAGAAGGCGAGTGGCTCCGTCAGCAAGGTGCCGGGTTGGTAGAGCAAAAAGTACCCCAGCCGGCCGCCGAGCAGCACGCCGGCGATCAAATACGTCATCAGGTCGCTGATGGCCGGGAGCGCGAAGGGGGAGCGGCCCGCGCGCTCATAGCGATGGAGCAGCCACGCGGCGGCGACGAAGCCCAGGAGGTACGCGAGGCCGTAGTAACGAAGGCCGAAGCCTTCGCCGAAGCGAATGAGAAACGGGTGGGGGGTATGAACCCACTGGGCGATCACGGGCCAGCCAAGCATGCCACCAGAGCAGAGGAGGCCGGCGGGTGAACACAATCTCTTTCAAGTCGGGTAACCCGGCTACTTGCGGACCAGCGGAGCACTGTTGCCTTGCGACCGGCACGGCGGACTGGCTTCTTCATCCCATGAGCGTGCTGCAAACGACCCCCCTCAACGCCTTTCACCGCCGGCAAGGCGGACGCATGGTGGACTTCGCCGGCTGGGACATGCCGGTGCAATACCGGAGCATCCTCGAGGAGCACAAGGCGGTGCGCCAACGCGCCGGCCTCTTCGACGTGAGCCACATGGGCGAGGCCGAGGTCAAGGGGCCCGAGGCGCTCAAGTTCCTGCAGCACCTCGTGAGCAACGATTGCAGCAAGCTGTTTCCCGGCCGGGTCCTCTACACCGTGATGTGTTACCCGCATGGCGGGGTGGTCGACGACCTGCTCGTCTATATGCGCGGGCCGGACGACTATTTTCTCTGCATCAATGCCGGCAACATCGCGAAGGACATCGCGTGGATGCAGGAGCAGGTGAAGGGCTTCGCCTGTACCGTGACCGACCGCTCGGCCGACTATGGGCAGATCGCCATCCAGGGCCCGAAGGCCGTGGCGATCGTCCAGGCGCTCACCAGCAGCGACCTGAGCGGCATCAAGTATTACCATTTTGCCGATGGCGAGGTGGCCGGCGTGAAATGCATCATCAGCCGCACCGGTTACACCGGGGAAGACGGCGTCGAACTTTATTGTGCGGCCGGTGACGTGGAACGGCTGACCGAGGCCGTGCTGGCGGCCGGGCTGCCGCACGGTCTCGAGCTAACGGCGCTGGGGGCGCGTGACTCCCTCCGTCTGGAGGCGGGATTCCCGCTTTACGGGCATGAGATCACCGAGAACATCAATCCGCTCGTGGCCGGACTGGGTTGGGTGGTGAAGTTCGACAAGGGCCCGTTCATCGGTTCCGCGGCGCTGCAGGCGGAGAAGGCCAAGGGCCTGGCCAAGAAGATCGTTTTCTTCCGCACGGGCGATCGCCGCATCGTGCGGGCGGGCAGTCCGGTGCTGAACGCGGCCGGCAACGAGGTGGGGCAGGTGGTCTCGGGCACGCTGTCACCCATTCTTAACGAAGCGATCGGATCCGCGCTGATCGACGCGGCCGCGGCCCAGGACCTGCTGATGGTCGATATCCGTGGCACGAAACTGAATTTGCATCTGGTCAAGCCGCCGTTCGTCCCACTAAAGAAGCACTAGACCACTTCCATGAGCAACCTCCCTTCCGATCTGAAATACGCCAAGTCCCACGAATGGCTGAAGCTTTCCGCCGACGGTACCGCCCTCGTGGGCATCACCGATTATGCGCAGAACAGCCTCGGTGATATCACCTTCGTCCAGCTCCCGAAGGTGGGCACTGCGCTCAAGGCCGGCGAGACCTTCGGGGTCGTGGAATCCGTCAAGGCCGCCTCGGATGTTTACGCCCCGGTGGCTGGCACCGTGCTGGAGGTGAACCAGGCGCTCGAGGCGAATCCCGAGCAGGTCAACAGCGCCCCCTATGCCGGGGGCTGGATGCTCAAGCTCAAGCTGATTGATCCGGCCGCCGCGGAATCCCTGCTCAACGCCGCGGATTACGCGAAGGTGATCGGCTGATTGTCTCTTGCGCCGGGGTGGTTCCTGACAAGTGTGGGAGGCCGTATGCCTACCCCCTTTCGCCCCGCTTGGTTGCCTGTCTTGCTGCTGCCGGGGTTGCTCTTCACCGGCTGCGCTAAAAAAACGGCCGCCGCGGGCGGTCCGGCCACCGGCGGCCAGCGCCAGCCGGTCGAAGTTGTGCAAGTGGCGCGGCGCGACATGGTGGAATCCCTTTCCCTCGTCGGTTCACTCGCGCCGAACGAGACGGCCCAGATCCGCGCGGAGATTTCCGGCCAGGTGCGCGATGTGCTCTTTGACGAAGGCCAGCGCGTGACGCGGGGCCAGGTGCTGTTGCGCATTGATGATGCCGAGCTCCGGGCCCAACTCGCGCAGGCCGAGGCGCGGTTTCATCTCGCCGAACTCAACCTGAAACGCAGCGAGGACCTCACGCAGGCCCGCTCGATGTCGCAGGCCGAGGCCGACCGCATGCGCTCGGACCATGCCTCAGCCGAGGCGGAGCTGCAGCTGCTGCGGGTGCGCCTCGCCAAGATGGAAATCAAGGCGCCTTTCGATGGCATCGCCGGCGCCCGCACGGTTTCACCCGGCGATTACGCCACCGGGTCCACCCCCATCACGACCATCGACGACCTCACGCGGCTGAAGGTTGATTTCCAGGTTCCCGAGCGGTTCACCGATCGCATCCGGCCCGGCTCGGCTTTCACCATGAGGGCGCAGACCCCGGCGGGCGAAATCCGCACCGCCGGCGAGGTTTATTTCATCTCCTCCGTGATCGACCGCACCACGCGCTCCAGCCAGGTGAAGGGGTATCTGGCCACCGAGACGAGCGGGCTCAAGCCCGGCATGTTTGCCAACATCGACATCGTGCTGCAGGTGCGCGGCGGGGTGCTGGCCGTGCCCGAAGGGGCCATCCTCACCACGCCAGCCGGGCCGCAGGTGGTAGTCGTGCAGGACAAGGACGGCGGGAAGGTCGCCGATTTTGTCGGCGTGCAGCTGGGCTTGCGGGAAACCGGCCTGGTCGAGGTTGCGCCGCTCAAACCCGGCGCGCTCACCGAGCAGCACCAGATCGTGGCCTCGGGCGTCGGCGCCCTGGTGCTCTATCCCGGGGTGAAGCTCGAGCCCCGCCCCCTGCGCCCCGAGTTTCGCATCGGCAACTGAGCCATGATCCTTTCCGATGTCTCCATCCGCCGACCGGTGGTGGCCCTCGTGGCCTCGATCCTCGTCGTGCTCATCGGTCTGCTCAGCTTCGCCAAGCTGCCGGTCCGCGAGTACCCCCTGATCGACTCGCCGGTGGTCTCGGTCGAGACCAGTTATCGCGGGGCCTCCGCCGAGGTGGTCGAGGCCAAGATTACCGAGCCGTTGGAAAAGGAAATCGCCTCCATCGACGGCATCCGCGTCATCCGCTCCAGCTCCCAGGAGGAGTCGTCCCGCATCACGGTCGAGTTCGGCCTGAGTCGCAGTGTGGACGAGGCGGCCAACGATGTGCGTGACCGCGTCAGCCGCGCCCGCGGCCGGTTGCCCGACGAAATCAATGAGCCGGTCATCACCAAGGCCGATGCGGATTCCTCGCCGGTGATCACGCTCGCCTTCAATTCCGAACGCTACAGCCGGTTGGAGCTGGTCGAGCTGGTCGAGCGCATCGCGATCCAACGCCTGCAGACCATCCCGGGCGTCGGCACGGTGGGCGTGCGCGGGCCGCGCTACGCCATGCGCCTGTGGGTGGACAGCGACCGCCTGGCCGCGCACCAGCTCACGGTGGGCGACGTGGAGAACGCCCTCCGCCAGCAAAACGTCGAGATTCCCGGTGGCCGCATCGAGTCCAGTTCACGCGAGTTTCCGGTCCGCATCGAAGGGCGCATGACCCAGGTCGCGGAATTTGAAAACCTGGTGCTCGCGACCCGGGGCAACTATCAGGTCAAGTTCAGCGATGTCGGCCGGGTGGAGCTGGGGGCGGAGGAGTACCGTTCCGAGGCCTATTTCAAGGGTCGGCCCACGGTGGGCGTCCAGGTCCTCCGGCAGGCCCAAGCCAACGTGCTGGATGTCGCCGCCGGGGTTAAAAAAATGATCCCGCTGATCAAGGCCGACCTGCCGGACGGCATCAACGTGGACATCGGTTTTGACAGCTCCGTGTTCGTCGACCGCTCCGTGCGCGAGGTCTACAAGACGCTCTGGGAGGCGTCGGTGCTCGTCGTGCTGATGATCTTCCTCTTTCTCCGCGACTGGCGCGCGACCATGGTGCCGCTGGTCGCCATCCCGGTGTCGATCATCGGCTCGTTTGCCGTGATGAGCTGGATGGGTTTCACGATCAACACGCTCACGCTCCTCGCGCTGGTCTTGGCGGTGGGCCTCGTGGTCGACGATGCCATCGTGATGCTCGAGAACATCTACCGGCGCATCGAGGAAGGGGAGGGCCCCATCCATGCGGCCATCTTCGGCGCGCGGCAGGTGGCCTTCGCGGTGATCGCCACCACCCTCACGCTGGCGGCGGTGTTTCTGCCGGTGGCCTTCCAATCCGGCCAGACCGGGCGGCTGTTCTTCGAGTTCGGCATCACGCTCGCCGTGTCGGTCCTGGTGTCGGCCTTCGTGGCCCTGACTCTGACCCCGATGCTGTGCTCGCGGGTGTTGCGGCCCAAGATCGTGGACGGCCAGGCGCAGCACGGTTGGTTCTACCAGAAGACCGAACCTTTCTTTGTCCGGCTCAACGGCCTGTTCGAGCGGACTCTGCGCGGGGCTTTCCGGGTCCAGCCGCTGGTGCTGCTGGGCGCGCTGCTTTTCACGGCCGGCGGCATGGCGCTTTATACCCAGCTCCAGCGGGAGCTCACGCCGCTTGAGGATCGCGGCATCTTCACCGCCAACCTGATCGCGCCCATCGGGGCGACGCCCGAATACCTGCGGCTCTACTCCGTGGACATGGAGCAGATGATCCTGAAGATCCCCGAAATCGACCGCACCTTCCACCGTACGGGCGACGGCGGCCGGGCCTTTGTCTTCGCCACGCTCAAGCCGTGGGAGGAACGGGAGCGCAAGACGCAGGAGATCGTTGCGGAGCTCCGGCGCAATTTCCAAAGGGAGGTCACCGGCGGCCAGGCGGTGGCCAATCCCGTGCGCCCGTTCGGTGGCGGCCCCCGGGGCGGCGCCGGCGGCGTGCAACTCGTGCTGCTGGGCAGTGATTTCGACGAGTTGCAGCGGCTGGGCGGGGAATACCTGAAGGCGATGCGCGAGAGCGGCCAGTTCATCCAACCGCGGGTGGATCCCTCACCCACCAAGCCGCAGCTCGACGTGAAGATCGACCGGGCCAAGGCCGCCGATCTCAAGGTGCCGATCAGCGCGATCGCCTCCACGCTCGAATCCCTGCTCGGCGGCCGCCGCGTGACCGAGTTCCAGCGCGGCAACCAGCAGTATTACGCCATTGTGCAGGTGACCGACGAAAACCGGGCCACGCCCAGCGACCTGTCGCGCCTGTATGTGCGCTCCACCGACGGCGTGCTGGTGCAGCTGAGCAATGTGGTCAGCTGGTCCGAGAACACGGTGCCGGAGAGCTACCCGCACTTCAACCGGCTGCGGTCGGTCACGGTGTCGGCGCAGATGAGCGAGGGGCGCACCATCGGTGATGGCGTCGCCTTCCTGAACAGCCTCAGCGAGACGACGCTGCCGGCGGGCTACACCTATGCCTGGGACGGCGAGACCCGGGAATTTGTCGAGAGCGGCAACGACACCCTGATCCTCTTCGGCCTCGCCCTGCTGTTCACCTTCCTGATCCTGGCGGCCCAGTTCGAGTCGTGGATCCATCCGGTCACGATCTTCACCGGTGTGTTCATCGCCGTGGCCGGCGGCCTCCTGGTGCTCTACGCCACGCGTTATTGGGGCGTGGCGATGACGGACAACCTCTTCTCCCGTTTCGGGCTGATCATGCTGATCGGGCTGGTGGCCAAGAACGGCATCCTCATCGTGGAGTTCGCGAACCAGCTGCAGGTGGAGAAGGGCGAGGACGCCATGACCGCCGCCTTCGAGGCGGCGACGATCCGTTTCCGTCCGATCCTGATGACCTCCATCTCCACGGTGCTCGGGGCCGTGCCCATCGCCTTCGCCTCGGGCGCGGGGGCGGAGACGCGCAACCCGATGGGCATCGTCGTCGTAGGCGGCCTGACGCTCTCCACCCTTATCACGCTCTATGTGATCCCGATCGTCTACGTGCTGATGGACCGGCTTTGCGTCCGTTTCACCGGCCACTCCAGCGCTCATGGCCTGAAGAAGGCGGCGGAGATCGAACGCGAGACCGAAAGCCTGCCGGCCACGGCGCACTGAGGATTGCGATTGTGCCGCCGGGTGGATTCCGTTTCTTCCCCCAGCATGATGCGACCACTCTTCCGCCCTCTGTTTGTGATCGGCCTGCTCCTGGGCGGCCAGGCCGCCGGCGCCGAGGATCTGGCGGGGGCGCGCGCCGAGCTGGCTGACGTGACGGCGCGATACGCCGAGAGGCATCCCCGGGTCATCGAGCAGAAGCTGCGCGTGGCCGAATATGAACGCCAGGCGGACACGCCGGCGCCGGCTATCCTGCGCACGGCGCGGGTGGAGCTGGCCGTGATGAGGGCCCGTTACGCGGAGAAACACCCGAAGCTCCAGGCCCAGGCGGCCCGGGTGAAGGCCATGGAAAAATCGGTTGGCGCCGATCCGGCGACCCCGGATGAGCTGCTGGAAGCCCAGGCCGAACTGGCCGCGTTGTCGCTGCGCTACGGGGACAAGAACCCGCGCCGGGTGACCGCCCAGGTGCGCGTGAACGCCTTGGAGAAGCATCTGCGGGCGCCGGGGTCGGACTCACACGAGCTGCGCCTGGCGCGGGTTGAACTGGATGTATTATCGGCCCGCTATGGGGCGAACCATCCCAAGGTGATCGCGGCAAAAGAGCGGGTCGCCGGGCTGGCCAAGTAAGCCGGGCGGGGGCCCCGCACGATCGCACGGGCGGGCTCGCCCGCACTGCCGCATGCCTGAACGGAGCCCCGGCGGCCTCGCCGGGATCAGGCGGGTAAAAAAAGACCCGCAGCTTGCGGCTGCGGGTCGGGGAGGGGAGTGGCGGCTCAGGCCTTGCCGGACTTCGCGGCCTTTTGACGGGCGGCGTTGTTCAGGATCCGCTTGCGCAGGCGCAGGCTCTTCGGGGTGACCTCGACCAGCTCGTCGGCGGCGATGTACTCGATGGAGCGCTCGAGCGAGAGCTTGGTCGCGGGCGTGAGGCCGGAGGCCACGCCTTCGCCCTGGGAGCGGAAGTTGGTGAGCTTCTTCTCGCGCACGGCGTTGATGGCGATGTCCTCGTTACGGGGATTCTCGCCGACGATCATGCCCTCGTAGACCTGCTCGCCGGGGTTGACGAAGAGCTTGCCGCGCTCCTGACACATGACGAG
Source organism: Lacunisphaera limnophila (assembly GCF_001746835.1). NCBI lineage: Bacteria > Pseudomonadati > Verrucomicrobiota > Opitutia > Opitutales > Opitutaceae > Lacunisphaera > Lacunisphaera limnophila. Next base: position 3,141,151 of record NZ_CP016094.1, read on the forward strand.
GGCGTAGCCCGTCGTCTCGCCGGCCTCGGTGGCGATGAGCGTGCCGGTGATGCGGGTGAGGACCTCGCCCGCGAGCGGGCCGTATTCCTTGAACAAGTGGCTGAGCACGCCGCGGCCGCTGGTGGCGTTGACGACGTCGATCTCCATGCCGATGAGGCCGCGGGTGGTGATGACGGCCTCGAGCATCGTGGAGTGGGAGAGCTTCTCCATGTTGGTCAGGCGGCCCTTGCGGTTCGCCAGATTCTGCATGATGGAACCGACGCACTCATCGGGTACCTCGATCCAGACGGTCTCGTAGGGCTCCTGGCGCTCGCCGTTGGGTCCGATCTTCTCGATGACGGTCGGGCGGGAGACGAGGAGCTCGAAGCCCTCGCGACGCATCGTCTCGACCAGCACGGCGACCTGCATGGCGCCGCGGGCCTTGACGTTGAAGATGCCGGCCTTGTCGGAGTCCTCGATCTGGATGGACACGTTGACCTTGAGCTCGCGCATCAGGCGCTCGCGCAGCTGGCGGGAGGTGACGAGCTTGCCTTCCTGGCCGACGAGCGGGCCGTCGTTGACGCAGAACTGCATCTCGAGGGTCGGCGGGTCGATCTGGGTGAAGGGGAGGGCATGGGCCTCCTCGCGCACATCGAGGGTGTCGCCGATGTCGACGTCCTCGAAGCCGGAGAGACCGACGATGTTGCCAGCCGCGGCGCTCTCGACCTCACGCTGGCCGAGGCCGGTGAACTCGAAGATCTTGGTGATCTTGGCGCGGATTTTTTTGCTGGTCTCGTTATGGCGGATGACGTTGACGGCATCACCGATGCGGACGGTGCCGCCGAGGATCTTGCCGACGGCGATACGGCCGACGTAGTCGCTCCAATCAATGTTGGACACGAGCATGTGGAAGGGCTCGTCGGGCTTGGCGAACGGGGGCGGGACGTGCTCGATGATCGTCTCGAAGAGGGGGGTCATGTCCTTCTTCTCCTCGCCGAGGTGGTACATCATGTAGCCGTCGCGGCCGGAACCATAGACGACGGGGGCGTCGAACTGCTCCTCGGTGGCGTTGAGCTCCATCAGGAGTTCGAGCACCTTGTCGTACATCTTGGCCGGGTCGGCGTTCTCGCGGTCGATCTTGTTGATGACGATGACGACCTTGAGGCCGTGCGCGAGGGCCTTGCGGAGCACGAAACGGGTCTGGGCCTGGGGACCGTCATAGGCGTCGATCACGAGGAGCACGCCGTCGACCATGCGGAGGGCGCGTTCGACCTCGCCGCCGAAGTCGGCGTGGCCGGGGGTGTCGAGAATGTTGACGATCTTGTCCTTCCAGTGGACCGAGGTGTTCTTGGCCTTGATGGTGATGCCCTTCTCCTTCTCGAGGTCCATGGAGTCCATGGCGCGTTCCTCGACGCGTTGGTTGGCGCGGTAGACACCGCCCTCCTTGAGGAGCTTGTCGACCAGGGTGGTTTTACCATGGTCAACGTGGGCGATGATGGCGATGTTGCGGATGTTCTGGTTCATGTTCGGGCGGACCTGTTTAAAATGGGAAAACGGTCACGGTGCGTCCCGGCCCGGGGCTTGGCAAGGCTGAACCTGAGGAAGCTGTGTGACGTCGAGGCGGCGCCTCTGACGGAGCTTCGAAAGTTACCTAACTCCCTTGAAGTCAGCGCGCCGGGCCATGGCTAGAGCCATGGTTCCGGGCATAAAGTTGGGCCCGGCGCGCTGAAAAGGGGTGTCTACTAAAGATAAAGGCCCGGGTTCCTTGCGGAACCCGGGCCAAAATCGGGGGTGGGTGCTCGCCACGCACTCTTCCCCATTCGCACAACATTGGGCGCCTCGCTTTCGCGGGCCGTGTGCTTCCCGACGCTACTCATCGCGGCATGCGATGCTGTCGGTCTCATAGCGGGACCGTCCCGGACATTTCTGCTCCGGAATTTTTCGAGTGAGGCCTCTCCGCCCGGTTCGGCTCCATCTGCCGATGGGAAACTCGCCGGACGGGTGTTGGCACGCCTGCAACGTGGCATTTCGCACCAGCACCTTGCCACGGGGACGGCCCCGGCTTTTGGCCGGGCGTTGGCCCCGTGTAACGGGTCTGACCTCTTACCTCTCAGGTTGCTTTCGATTTGCAGTTGGGTGATCCCGCTTTACGGGACCGCCCCAATGAGGAGGTTTTGCGAGCTTTGCCAGACTCGCCCGCTCCCCGCTGCGCCTTGTCCCTTTCGCGCCCCGCCTTTGCGGGCCGGGCCTTTTGGTGGGGTGGACCCACCGGAACAACGCGCTGCGTCCTGGTCATACAGTAGCAACCATAACCCTCTGGGTAACTGCATCGGTGCAAGGCCCGAAACTGGCCTTGGACCTGACTCGGCTCGGACGTGGTTTCTAGGTCACGCCTCGCCGCACAGCTCCTATGTCGCAATACTGGAACGGCTGCGACGCCGTCCAGAGGAACTGGTGATATTTGCCTGCCGGCGGCTCGCGCCGCGGAGGGGAGGGCGTCACCAATTAACGCCCGCCTTTCCCCGGTTGCCCGGGATTATCCCAGTCGTGCTCCCGGCGGGTTTTTCATGCCGCCGTGCTTCGACTGTTCTATCAAGGAACGGATGCAACATGCGTCCCGCACGGCGAAAAGTCACGGGGTTGTTCCTCCCATCTTATTCACCCCCGCGGGCGGGTTCCGGTTTTTCCACCGGTGAATAACTTGTGCGCATCCGCTTGCTCCCCGGTTGTTCACATGTTCGACGGACAAGGGGGAACTGCGGCCTTGCGGCGTCGTCCGCCGGCGCCGACAAGAAAGCATGTTGCCCCGCCCCCTGCGCCTGCTCGCCCGTCTCGTTGTCCTGGGGTTGCTCCCCGTGATGCTCCGCGCCTTGCCTGAATCCGGCGAAGTGCACGTGTGGGAAACGCAGGAGATCACCTTCCAGGCGGCGTCGGACTACGCCAATCCCTACGCCGAGGTGGATTGCTGGATCGAGCTCGAGGGCCCCGGTTTCGCCAAGCGCGTGTACGGCTTCTGGGATGGCGGGCGGACCTTCAAGGTGCGTTTCGTCACCACGGCTCCCGGGGAATGGCACTGGCGCTCGGGCTCCAACCAGCCGGCCGACGCCGGTCTGAATCGCGGGGCCGGCAAACTGAAGGCCATTGCCTGGACGGACGCGGAAATGGCCGCGAATGCCAACCGCCGGGGCTTTGTCCGCACCGCCGCCGGTGGTCACGCCCTGACCTACGCCGACGGTTCGCCGTTTTTCCTGGTGGGCGACACCTGGCTCGCGGCCTCGACCTGGCGTCTGCCGTGGCGCGGGGCGCCCGCGACCCCGGACTACGAGCCCGCCAGCGGCATCAGCTTTGAGGAGGCGGTGGCCTACCGCAAACGGCAGGGGTACAACTCCGTGAGCTTCATCGCGGCGTTTCCCAACTGGGCGGCCGATCACCGCGGCGCGACCTTTGCCAACGCCGACGGCATCTACCTGCGCAACGCCTGGGAAAAATTCGGCCACTGGGCGCCCAACGCCCGGATCTCCACGGCGGACGGCGCGACCACCACCGCGAAGGATATGCATGACGAGGACGGCAACCGTCCGTTTGAGATGATGCCGGATCGCGACGACGGTCTCGCCAACTTCGACCGCATCAACCCTGCGTACTTCCGCAGCCTCGACCGCAAGATGCGGCACCTGGCCGACGAGGGATTCGTGCCCTTCCTCGAGACCATCCGCCGTGACAACGCCCCGGCCTGGAAGGCCTATTTCGATTTCAACGTCTCCTATGCGCGCTTCGTCCAGTACCTCATCGCCCGCTACGGTGCCTACAACCTCGTGTTCAGCGGCATCCACCTGGATTGGATCCCGAAGGACTTCAGCCTGACCGCGGATGAGTTCAATGCCGCCCTTACGCATCACTGGAAAACTTACGGTCCGCTGCCGTTCGGCCAGCCTTACACCGTCTTGATCGACAGCGCCACCCACAAGGTCTTCGGACACGGCGAGACCGCCCCGTGGCTGACCATGCATACGGTCGGCAACAAGCCGCGCAACCATGCGATCTACGCCTCGCTCGAGGAAATCTTCCGCCTGACCCCCGCGTATCCCGCGGCCAACCTGGAACCTTATTATACGGGCTGGAACCACGCCATCAATCGACCCGGCGGCGAGACCCCGGCGGAGAATTCGGACCGCGATAACTATTTCGCGCGCGCCATGATGTACGGTTCGTTCCTCTCCGGCGGTCTGGCCGGTCATGTCCACGGCACCGCGGCCTACGATCTGACAAGCACTGGCGAGCCGGCCGGCTGGCGTCCGCATATCTGGACCGCCCTCCGTTACGAGTCGGGAGGACAAATGAAGCACCTGCGTGACTTCGTGCTGTCGGAAGGCGTGCGTTATCAGGATCTCGAGCTCGCCTCGGCTGATCTGTCCACCCGCTCGACCGCCAATCCCCTGGACGACGGTCTGGACGGCTGGTCATTCATGATGCGCACCCCGGAGCGTGATTTCGCGCTGCTCTATTTTGAAAACCGGTCCGGACCGGCGCAGCTCGCGGGCTTTCCGCCCGGGGCGCGTTACCGTTGGACCTGGTTCAACCCGCGCCAGGGCGGCTGGAGTGAGGCCCCGGAATTGGAGGTCGATGCGGAGGGAAAGCTCGCGACGCCGTCCTTCCCCGTGGGCGAGCCAGGCATCATCAACGACTGGGCGGCGAAGCTGCGGCGTACGAAGTAGGGCCGACAACGCTTGGCGCCGCGGCCATCGCCGACGGTCCGGGGGCAGGCGGTTCCTCGCGCAGGCGCGCCCGGGCTTAACCTCTGTTCGCCGCGTCTTGGGTAGCGGGGTGGGCGGCCGCTCCGGGCGTGGGAAGCCGGGGCTGCCAGCGGTAAAGCAGCACGATGGCGCCCACGACAAAGGTGAGGCCGGGCGCGCTGGCCTCCAACCCAAATGAACCGCCGGTCACCCAGTCCGGAGCGGAATCAAAGTGGGGGGCCAGCAATCCCGGTTGCTCTGTTCCGCTGACCCCGAACCCGAGGACCGCGCCCTGCGTCAGGTTGGCCATGAAATGCAGACCGAGGGGCATGGCCAGGCTGCCGGTGCGCAGATACGCCAGGCCGAAGAGGATTGAGGCCAGGAAAATGTTCACGCTGCCGAGCAGTTTGCCGGTGCCGGCCATCCCGGGGTTGTTCAGGTGGGTGAGGAGAAAATAAGCGGCCATCAGCAACTGCGCCGGCCACGGGCCGAGACCGGCGACCAGTCGCTGAAAAAAGAAACCCCGAAACATCAGCTCCTCGGCCATGGCCACCCAGATGCCAAGGAGAACGAGGGAGGGAAAGGCGGCAAAACCGGCCGGGTTGGGGCTCCACACGACGCTGCCGCCGAGCCCCAACAACAGCGCCGGTGCCAGCATCAGCGCGGCCCCCAGCAGGCCGCCCAAGCCCAGCTGGGCCAGCCAGCGGCGATCAAATCGCCCCCACAATTCCCGCTGAGGCCGGCGCCGGCCGAGCTGGCAGACGCCGGAGGCCAGGGCCACGATCGCCGCCTGGTGCAGTGGGGACAGTTCGGTCCCGGCCTCCTGGGCGAGCAAGAGGGCGGGGATCAGCAGCGCGGCCAGCACCAAAAAGAAGAGCGCAATCCACCACCCGTTTCGCAGCTGCCGCTCGGCGTTATAGAACGGGTGCAAGCGCATGGTCTGATGGCGGCAGGGGACCACCAACGGGGAAGCGGGGCAAGCGATTCCGTCCCGGCCCTCCAGACGCGATCCGGATGATCAGGATTGAACCGGTGGCGCCTCGGCTGGTTCTCCTGCCTGTCCGGTTGGCAGGTTCAGAAAGCGATTCGTGGAAAAACATGCGCACCGGCCCGGGGACGGCCGTTCAGCCAACGGCGGGTTTCACCAACCATGATCTTTCGAGCCTGACCGCATCAGGGCCGGATGCCCGCGATCACAGCGCCCCCGCTCCATGTACGTATACATACGCATGCGGGGCCAATTGACTGGCATAGACGGGATATGCCGCGAGCATGACCGGCGCGGCGGTTTCCCAGACAATTTCGCTGCCTATTACAGTATCTATGACCACCTCGATGAACCGGCCTCATCATCGCCTCGCGAACGGTTTAGCCCGCGTTGGCTTGCTTGTCCTCACCTGCCTAGGCGCAAACGCCCTGATTCAAGCTGCGGCCCCGGCTAGTTCGGCTTCGGCGGTCTTCACCGACAGTTCTGCGGCTGGGTTGGCTGGAACCAAGCGCGTCGCCATCACCAGCGTGCTGGTGTCATTTCAGGCATCCACGTCCAACCGGACTGACACCAATGGTATCCTGGCCAACAAGAGCGATACCGAGGCCAAAATGGTCTGGCCTACCATGGATCCCGCCGAACTCGGCGCGATCACCGACGAAATTTACGCGCAGTTGCGGACCGATTTGGCCGCCCACGGCTTTGAAGTCGTGCCCGAGGCCACCGTGCTCGCCAGTCCCACGTATCAGCAGATCGTCAAACTGGCCGCCTTTAGTAATTTCTCCAAGTACGGTAACATGGAAGGCGATGTCATGCTCGTCGAGGCAAGCAGCCTGAAGCCGTACGTGCCGTTTTCGCTTGAAGTCGGGACGTTTCCCTATCCGTTCAAGGGCGTGATCAAGGGGTGGTCATCGAAGGATACCGGCGGACTTACCGCCAACAGCACCTACTACACCGCCGACCTGCCCAAACTCGAAGTGGCCCTCGCGAAGGAACTCAATGCGCACGTGGTGAAGGCCACCTACCTGGTGACGCTCGGCTCGGCGAAAGCCGGCACCAGCGGGCGCATGTTCCGCGCCGGATCGGCCCACAGCGGCTCGTCGGTCACCAACACTCACACGGCCGAGATATTCCCCCAGGTTGGCATCCGGGCCACGCACACACGCATCGCCTTCCGCACACCCACCGGGAAACCCAAGGGCCAGACGACCTCCCGGGCGAAGCCGGTGCCCGCCAAGGACGGCGATGTCGTGGTCACGCTGGCCCAGCCGCTGCTCGGCGCCACGGATCTGTTTTCGTTCACTTCGGCCTCGCAGGGCAAGGGCGTGTGGGGCCTCGCCCCGGGAGCCGACATGAAGTTCACCTTCACGGCCACGCTCACCGATCCCAAGGCGTATCACGACGAGGTCGTCGCCATGGCGAAGGCCGCGCAAGAAGACCTGCTCGCGCTGGTGCAGCAGTAAGCCACGGGCTTTTTCCCGTGGGAATGAGGCACGGTGCCAGCGCCGGCCCTCCGTCATTATCCGTGCGATGAAAAAACACCTCCTGTCCCCCGTGCGGATTCTTCTGCTCGCGACCTTGACCGCCGTCCCGATCGTAAGTCAGGCGGCGGACTGGACCGACAAGAACGGGAAACGGATCTACATTTCCGAGGATTTCCAAGCGGCTCAAAACGCACAGTCCCGGGCCTCACTTGAGGCTTACCGGAAGAACGCGCAGGGAGTCTCGGGCCCAAGCGAAGCGGGCCCCCTGGATTTGTGGCTGCGCGAGTTGCAGGCGAAAGAAGAGGCGAGACTGAAGACCGAACAGGAGGCGAAGGACAAGCAGTTGTCCGAGAAACGCCAGCAGGCGGAAGGGGAGAGAAAGCAGGTGCAGGCCGCGCTTGAAGAGCGCCGGCGGCAGGAGCGCGAGGATGCGCAGATCGTGGTGGTGGGCGGACAATTCATGACGGGCAAGGCAGCCCGGTTGAATCGGGAGGCGGAGGCCGACAAGGCCGCGTGGGATAAATGGGCATCGGACAAAGCAGCGTTCGACCAGGTTTACGGACCGATCATCCGGACCTTCGAGGCCGCACGCGAAGCCCAGCGCAACGGAACCCGCTTGATCGTGCCCGCCGATGCCGAGCCCATTGCCCGGGCGCTGGTCTCTGACTACCATCAGGGCCAAAGACTTTCCGGACTGAATGAGGTCCGGGGCACTGAGGCGGAACTCTTCGCTGTCGGCATGGACCTTTACCGGCAGTGTGATCTAACGCAGGCCAGTCTCACCGGGATCGCTTGCACCGCGGCCGCGTTGAGCGGTCGTGGCCGGATTCTCGTCGACCGGTTTCTGGCGGAATGCGCGGACCGGAAGAATGCGGCCAACGGCCCCGGCAACCGGGGCGCCTACGGCTACGATAAAGGATGGGCTGTGCTGGCGTGCGCTCTCGCGACCCCGGACGGCAAACTGGACGAGGATCAGCGTCGCCTCGCGGCGGCGCTGCTGGCGGAGGTGATCAATGGCCGGCCCGTGGATGACTATCCTGACTTTGAGGAAAAAACGGTGGCGGCCCTGCTGGTCGCAGCCGCCTGCCAGGCACCTGAGTTGGGGCAACTGCCGCAGATGAGGCTAAACTATATTCCGATGGTCAGAAAGAGTATCTGGACCCAAGGCTTCCAATCCTATCCCGCGCCTGTCATGGGAGCGGTTCCGCTGGTGCCCTCCGCACTCGATGCGCAAGTCTGGTTGAGCTTGGCCATACGGTTGGTTCTGTCTGACGGGTCCGCTTATCCCGGCCTCTGGTTTGCGCAGGTCCGCGCCGTGCTCAATGGCAAGACGGGCTTCGTCCTTTCCGCCACGGCCCGGCAAACCCTCCAGCAGGCCCTGGACGGTTGGTGCAACCGGGCTCAGGCTTCGCCGTGGCTGCGACAGGCGCTGCAGGCGGACTTTGACCTGACTTGCGCGGTGCTCGAGGGGAAAATCGCGGAAAACGATCCGCGCGCCGCGGAGCTGAAAGCACTGTGGTATTGGGACTGCCTCATCCGGGATCACGACGAGACGGCCTTGGTCGGGGAAAGGATTAAGGATTTGGCCAACGAAGACCCTTTCCATTCCGGGGTGACGGGATTTCTGCTCCACGCCGGAGCCCCGGCCGTGGAGCGATACATCACGGCAGTTACAACGGCCGTCCGGGGTGAGCCCGATGGTCTGGCCACCTGGACGGCGATCCAGGAATTGACCAATTTTCGGGTGGCAGAGGGTGAAAAACTCCCGGACCTCGGGATCTCTCCCGCGGCCTGGCGTCGGCTCGTGATCGCGGGCGAAGCCTCCCGGCAGCTGAACGCCCGGTGGCAGTGGAATGATCCGAGAAGGGATGAAGCGCCGACGATGGCCCGGATAAAACGCATCCGGCAGGACATCCTGGGGGAGTCCGCCGATGAATTAAAACTCCCGGAATATTCCCGTGAACCAGCGGATTTCGTGCGGTCGTTGCTCCTCCTGACCGAAGGCGGTCTGATCCCCGAAGCCCGGCCCGCGGTGAAAAAACTGCTGGAGAACAAGGAGGGCGTTACCGATCCGACCACCGTGTGGCTCATCGCCCGAATCCTCGGCATGGAACTGGGCGAATGGGCGCAGGTTGGCACGTGGCTGGACGATGACCGCCGCCGGCCGAACGACCGCAGCAATCCGCTCTATTTGCCTTACCTCGTCGCGATCATCGCGCGGGAACATGCGACCGGCTATTGGCACCAAAAGGAATTCGACCCGCTGGCGCAGCCTGCCAATGACACCGAACGGATCATGCACGAGGCCATCGACGAACTGGCGGTCGAACTGGCGGACTCGGAAGCGTATGAATCCTACACGGACGCGCAGCGGCGGCCCTTCCTTTTCCTGCGGTTGCTTGAGCCGCTCTCGGCGGAACCCGGGGTGAGGTCTTTGCTCGCCCACGCCATGGTGGGTGCGGCCCAGCGCATTCACTCCGCGGCCCTGGCTTACCACACGGCCACGGGCACCGATCGCGAATACGCGATGTCTGGCATTGTCTACCCGCCGACTTACCGGGTGATTGAGCTGGCTGCGCTTACTTTGGACTGGAAGGAAATCTCCCCGGATTTACGAGTCGTCGCGGCCAATCTCCTGATTGATTTTACTTCGGACTATTCGGACAAGCACGGGCTCTTTGCCGTGCTCGATGGACTCATTGCGGGTGAATCTGATCGGCTGGCTGATCCGGTGGCTTACCTGGCCGGGCAATTCACCGGTCAAGCCGCAGAAGAGTATGCCAGTCAACGTCGCGCGCTGCTTCGCGTCGCGAAACTCCCCAGGGGTTCGCTTCAGACCGCCGTCCCATGGGATTCGATTCCGAGTGTGGCGGCGAGAGATGTCCTCCCTCCGCCTGAGGCCACGCTCGCGGCGACCACGGCGTTCGAGTCCGCCGCCGTCGGTTCGCCGGAACGGGCGAAACTGGCTGAGACCTTGGTGACGGTGCAACTGACCGCCGATCTCGAAAATCCGTTCGAGCGCTCCGCCGAGAAAGCGCTTTATTCTGCTGCGAGCAACCACACGGATGATGGCGTGGCCGCGTTGGCTTACGCGACGTTGATCCGCCGCGAGCACAACGAGATTCCCTGGGCCTATCCGCCGGCTTCCCGGCTAGTCACGGATTTGAGGAGCTTGTCCGCATTCAGCTTTCGCGAAAAAGAGAATGACTGGTATACCCGGAGTCGCGAAGCAAATGGCTTCGCCGCACTCGTGCTCGCCTACCAGAAAAGAGTTCCCGGTGCCCGGACTCGCTTGATCGAACTCTATGATCCCGTCCTAGGGGACGAAACCCGCTTTGCGCTCGGCAGCGAAACCCACTCATTGCTCGATGATGACAGCAGTGGTTTCGCGCAGATCGGCACGCGCGCCCGGCTTGCCGCCGTTGGCACCAAGGACGCGACCAGTTGGCTGCAACGGGTGACCGCGCTCCCGTCGGCCGAGGACGAGGCCGGACTTACCGCGCTTTATGTCAATGCCGTCCGGGCCCATGCGCAGCCGGAAGTAATTACGACCGAACTGCTGCGCATGGTGCGGCAGGATACCGCGGGCAATGCTGAACGCGCCGCGCTGCACACGCTGATCGCCGACGCCGATGCGCCACGTTTTTTCGGGTCCGCCTGGCGCGACGACAGTCCGACTCCTTTTAAGTCCGCTTGGATGCTGGAGATCCTCGACCAGATGGCCGCCCTGGAGATCCCGGTGCCGGAGGATGATTTCACCCAGCCCTTGGAAGCCGAGTCCGAGCAGCTCTTAGCATCCGTTCCCGAGGGCACCGACGTGCCGGAGGAAGTCATGGCCCGGCTCAGCATGATCTCCTTGGCACTGGGCAGTCACCGGGCAGAATATCAGGAACAAAAAACGCGGGAGCGCATGCGGCGCCTCGACCCTAAAACCAAGATATTGCTGGCGTTTGCCTCCACCCGCACCACCTCGGAACTCGCCCGCACGATCATTCACGGTGCCCCCTACGATTTCATCAACAGCCTGGTGCAAATCGCCGCGGAGGAGGATCCGTCATTAATACCGTTGTTGCTCCGCTATAACGTAAGTGCCGCCGGCTTGAAACCGATAACGGCCGAACACTGGGCCCTCCTCGCAGAAGGCCGGCTCTGGCCGCTGCCCGACGGCGTCCGCGAGGCGGAATAGGTGGCCGGGGAGGGAGTTGCCCGATGACCGAGGCTTAGCCTTGCGCTGTCACCTCGGTCGGGCTCAATCGACCGATCCATGCCCGCACCGCGCGAACTGCCCATCTACGAACTCGAGGACCGCATCGTCGCGGCCGTGCGGGGGCAGGGGCGCCTGATTGTCCAGGCGCCGACGGGGTCGGGCAAGTCCACGCAGGTGCCGCAGATGCTGCTCAACCACGGGCTGCTGGGGGAGGGGGAGGTGGTCGTGCTGCAGCCGAGGCGGCTGGCGGCCCGCATGCTGGCCAAGCGCGTGGCGGAGGAGGTCGGCACGCAGCTGGGCGACGTGGTCGGCTACCAGATCCGCTTGGATTCGCGCGTGTCCAAGGCGACGCGCATCCGCTTTGTGACCGAGGGCATATTGCTCCGGCAGATGTCTTTTGACCCCACGCTGCGCGGCATCAGCGCCATCGTCTTCGATGAGTTCCACGAGCGGCATCTTTATGGCGACATCTCCCTGGCGCGCGCGCTGCAGATCCAGCAGTCCCAACGCCCCGACCTGAAGCTGGTGGTCATGTCCGCCACGCTCGACGCGGTGCAACTCAAGGCCTACATGGCGCCGTGCGAGGTGCTGACTTCGCAGGGCCGGACCTTTCCGGTGCAGGTCGAATACCTTTCGAAAACCGTGGATTTCGACCACGATCCGGTGTGGGCCGTCGCGGCGCGCGAGTGCGAGCGGGTCGCGGCGAAGACCACGGGCGATATCCTTGTCTTCATGCCCGGCGCCTACGAAATCAGCCGCACGGTGCAGGATGTGCAGGGATCGCACGGCTTGCGCGGGTTCATCTGCTTTCCGCTCCACGGTGAACTGCCGCCCGAGCAGCAGGACCGGGCCGTGGCCCGCTACGAGACGCGCAAGATCATCGTCTCGACCAATGTGGCCGAGACTTCCCTCACGATCGACGGTGTGACCGCCGTGGTGGACTGCGGCCTGGCCCGCGTGGCGCGCTATGATCCGCACCGTGGCATCAACACGCTGCTGATCGAGAAGATCTCCGTGGCCGCCTCCGACCAGCGCGCCGGCCGCGCCGGCCGCACGGCCCCGGGCATCTGCGTGCGGCTGTGGACCGAGAACGAGCATGCCCGGCGTCCCTTGCAGGAACTGCCGGAGGTGAAGCGACTCGACCTCGCCGAGGTGGTCCTGACGCTCAAGGCCGCGGGTATCGATGACATTGCCGCCTTCCCCTGGCTGGAGAAGCCGGAGCCCAAGGCGCTGGAACGGGCAGAGATGCTCCTGGAGGATCTGGGGGCGATTGGCGCCGCGGCGTCCTCGCCGCGGGGGGAAGACCGCACCGGGGTCGGTGCAGCTCCAGCAAAATCCATCACCCCGACCGGCCGGAAGATGCTCCGCTTCCCGATGCACCCTCGCTACGCCCGCATGTTCCTGGCGGCGCAAGATTATGGGTGTGTGCGCTCGGTGGCCCTGATGGCGGCGCTCACCCAGGGCCGGAATTTTCTCCTCCGCAACGTCGACAAGCGCACGCAGGAGGCCCGCGACGATCTCTTTGGCGAGGAACACGAGTCCGACTTCTTCCTCCTGATGCGGGCCTGGCGCTACGCCGACAAGGCCAACTACAACGCCGACGCCTGCCGCCGGCTGGGCATCCATATCCAGGGCGTGCGCGCCGTCGGCCCCCTGTTCGAGCAGTTCCTGCAGATCGCCCAGGCCGAGAAACTGGACATCGCGGAGAAGCGCATCGACGGCGTGGCCGTCCGGAAATGCGTGCTGGTCGGCTTCAGCGACCATCTGGCCCGCCGGCTGGACCAGGGCACGCTGCGCTGCGAACTGGTGCACAAGCGCAAGGGCGTGCTCGCCCGCGAAAGCTGCATCGACCAGGCCACCCTGCTGGTGGCGGCCGAGATCACCGAGATCGAGAGCCGGGGCGAGGTGAACACCCTCCTCAATCTCTGCACGGCGGTCGAAGAGGCGTGGCTCAAGGAAATCTTCCCCGAGGATTTCCACGATGCCGGCGGGGTCTCCTATGATGTGACCGCCCGCCGCGTCCTGGCGCGCAAGGAGCGCCGGTTCCGCGATCTCGTGCTGGAGTCCAAGCCGACGGCCGAGGAGCCGCCCGAGGGCGAGGCGGCGGCGCTCCTGGCCCGCGAGGTGATGGCCGGGAGCATTGTGCTCACCGAGTGGAACGAGGCGGTCGAGCAATGGATCGTGCGCGTGAACTGTCTCGCCAAATGGTGGCCGGAGCTGGAGGTCAACCCCATCACCGACGCCGACCGGGCCACCCTCATCGAGCAAATCTGCTACGGCAGCCACGGCGCCCGCGAATTGAAGGACAAGCCCGTGATGCCCGTCCTGCGCGACTGGCTGCTGGCCGAGCAGCTGGCGGTGCTCGATGACTACCTGCCGGAGCGGCTCGTGATGGCCAACGGCCGCAAGGCCCGCCTCACCTATACCAAGGACGGCCCGCCGGTCCTGAGCGCACGCATCCAGGAGCTCTACGGCGTCAGCTCGAAATTCACGCTGGGGCACGGCCGCGTGGCGGTGAAGATCGAGGTCCTGGCGCCCAACCAGCGTCCCATCCAGGTGACCGACGACCTTTCGAATTTCTGGACGGAGCAGTATCCGAAGATCAAGACCGAGCTCTCCCGCCGTTACCCACGCCACGAGTGGCGCTAAGGGTGCGGGACCCCGAGGCTGCGGCGGACCTGACCCAAGGTCGCCTGGATTTCCCGATCCGCCGGACGCAGCCGTGCCGCGGTCTCAAGGTACGGGAGTGCGTCGGCGGGGCGGCCGCGCTGAAGCAGCAGCAGCGCGACGTTGTAGTGCGCCTCCACCGATGCCGGGCGCAGCGCGATCACGCGCTGGAAGTGCGGCAGCGCCTCGTCCACCCGGCCCAGCTGGTAGAGGGCTGCGCCCCAGTTGCCCTCGGCGTCGGCATGGTCGGGTACGAGCCGCACCGTCTCGGCAAAATGCCCGATCGCCGCCGCGGGCTGGCCGGCGGCCAGCAGCCCGACGCCGCAGCGAAAATGGGCGTGGGGTTGATCGGGCTGCAACGCGAGGACCCGCTGATAGCCCGCCAGCGCCTCCGGGCCACGGCCCAGCCGCTCCAGGGTCAGGGCCAGGGCGTAGTGAAAATCGGCGCTGTCCGGCCGCATCTGCGTGGCGAGGCGGTTTTCGACCTCGGCCTCAGCGAGGCGGTTGAGCTGAAAATAGGTTTTCCCGAGGTTGAACCGGGCCCAGGGATTGCCGGGGGCCTTGGCCACGGTGTCCGTCCACAAGGTCAGTTCGCTGGCGTAATCCGCGCTGCGGCGGATCGTGACGAAGCCTGCGACCAGGGCCGCCAGCACGCAGATCACCCACGCCGGCTGCCGGGCCAGGCGGAAGAGGCCGGTCACCAGCAGCGCCAGCACGCCCGCCAAGGGCAGGTGCATCCGGTGTTCGGCGATGGTCTGCGACAGCAGCGGGTAGACGCTGGAACTAGGGGCCAGGATCACAAAGAACCAGGCGCCGAGAAAACCGATCCGCGGGTGGCGCACGAGCGCGTAGAGCGTGGCGCCGAACAAGGTGGACATGAGCAAAAACTCCCCGCGCACGGCGTGCAGGCCCGGGGCCAGCCAGTCGCCGTAGTCGATGATCAGCGGATGCGGCCAGACGGAGAGCTTGAGGTAGGTGGTCAGGGCGTGCGCTTGCGTCAGCAGATAGGTCCAGGATGACACCCCCTGCCCAAAGCCCGAGGTGCCACCGCGGCTGCCACCGGAGTCCACCACCAGCCAGACGAGCAGCAGCCAGCAGGCCGCGAAGGCCGCATGCCAGCGTCCGCGCTGCTGCCAGGCCTCGCGAAAGGTCCCAGCCACAAAAGTCCGGTCAAAGAGCAGGGTGAGGAGGGGGGCGGCCACCATGACCTCCTTGGAGGCCATGCCGAGCAGGCAGACAATCCAGGCGGCCGCGAGCCACCCCCGGCGTCCCCCGGGCTCCACCGCCCGGACGAAGCAATACAGCATGAACAGAAACCAGAGACTGACGATGGCTTCGGTGCGCTGGATGACGCAGATCACCGTTTCGCTTTGCAGGGGATGCACGGTCCAGAGCAAGGCCGTGCAGAACGCGATCGGCCGGGCCAGGGGGCGCAGCCGCGCGGGCCCCCGGCGCAGGGTCAGGGTCCGGCGCAGGAGACCCAGCAGCGCCAGCGCGCCGAGGACGTGGAGCGCGATGTTGGTGAGCCGGTAACCGCGGGGATCGAGTCCCCCGACCGCGTGGTTGAGGGCCAGGGAGAGATTGACGATCGGCCGCGAGTCCGTGCCGGCGCCGTTCGCCGGCGGGCGCAGCACCTGACCCAAGTCGGCCAGATCCCGGATGGTTTCATTCTGCACCACCGCGGGGAGGTCATCAAAGACGAAGGGCGCATCCAAGCTGCCGTGGTAGGTGCCGAATCCCGCCAGGACGATGAGCACCGAACCCACCCAGCCAGGTATCCGGACCCGGGAAGGCAAGGATGGCGGGATGGAGTTTACAGACATGAATGCAGTATGGTTTGGTCAGTTTACCGGTCGGCCAAGGATACGGTCAGTCCAATAAAAGACCATGCTTTCGACAGGGTGTGCCGGACAAGGGGGAGGGATGGCCGGTGGGCGGCCCCCGTATGACACCGGAAGGCGCTGAATTTCGCTTTCGCCGCGGCACAGGAATTGCGTATTCATCCCCCCGAATGCCGGCTCCCACGCACGCCCTGGATCAACATGCCAAGCTACGGGCCGAGATCAGAAGTCTCGGCGCGACGCTGGGTCAGACCATTGCCACCCTTGAAGGCCCCCGCACCCTGGAAATGGTCGAGGCCCTGCGCACGCTGGCGAAAAGCAGCCGCGCGGGGGACCATGCCGCCGCGCAGGAACTGGCCCACACCATCGGGCGGCTGACGCCGGCGGACGCCTTCAACCAGGCCATGGCCTTCACGCTCTACTTTGAACTGGTCAACCTGGCTGAGGAAAATTTCCGCATCCGCCTGCTGCGCGAGCGCAACCTGCGCCACCGCGGCGCCCTCGCGGCGGGCCACGCCAGCGAGCCCCTGCGCGAGTCGATCGAGGCCGCCGTCATCGAGCTGAAGCAGGCCGGGGTCTCCGCCCAGAAGATGCAGAAACTCGTGCGCCAGCTCTCCATCGAGCTCGTGTTCACCGCCCATCCCACCGAGTCCAAGCGCCGCACCATGCTGGAGAAGCTGGCCACGCTGGCGGGCATGTTGCGCAGCCACACCTTCGAGGAAATCCAGCATGCGCCGGACGACGTCCGCCGGGAAATTGTCTCCCTCTGGCTCACCGACCGCAGCCGCACCGAGCGGCCGATGGTGGAGGACGAGGCCCGGACCGGCCTGTGGTACTTTGACCGCACCCTCTACCGGCTGCTGCCGCGCCTCCACGCCGACCTGCAGGAGGCGCTCAACCGCCATTATCCGGGCGTGCGGGCGCCCAACCGCTGGCTTTCCTTCGGCTCGTGGATCGGCGGCGATCGCGACGGCAATCCCGGGGTGACAGCGGGGGTGACGGCCGAGGTCCTGCGGATGAACCGGCGGATGGCGGTCCGGAAGCTGGCCGATGTGCTTTACCGCTTGGCGGGCTCGCTGACGGTTTCGGATCGCCGGGCGCGTTTCGCCCCCATCATCCGCCGCATGGCCGACGAATGCCGGTCCTCCTCCGCGATGATGTCCCGGGTGGGCTCACGGTACCCGCGCGAGCCGTATCGCATCATTCTGAGCAGCCTCCGGGAACGGCTCCTGGCGCAGGCGGAGGCCGGGGCCTTGGCAGAGGACTCCTCCGGTGACGCTCAGGAAACGACCGCCACCGTGCGTGGCATCCTTGCGCAGATCGAGGCTGACCTCTTGCGGGACCGGGCCGCGCCGCTGGCCTGTGGTGAACTGCGCGATGCGATCACCTGCGTGGATGTTTTTGGCCTGAGCACCGCGCGCCTCGACCTGCGGCAGCACTCGGGACCGCACGCCCGTGCGGTGGCGGAACTGCTGCAGCGTCCCGATTACGAGCAGTTGGCGGAGCCGGACAAACAGGCCCTGCTGACCGCGGCCCTGAAGGGTGCCGTGGCGCTCACGACCGACCGGGTGGCCGCCCTGAGCCCGGAGACCCGCACCGTCATCGAGCCGCTCTGCCTGGCGTTACGAGCCCAGCAGCATTACGGGCCCGACGCCCTCGGCATCTACATCATCAGCATGACCAACGAGGTGTCAGACGTGCTGGAAGCCCTGTGGCTGCAGCGGCTGGCGGGCGCGCACCTGCCCATTGCGCCGTTGTTCGAGACGCTCGACGATCTCAGTCGCGCCCCGGCGATCCTGACCGCCCTGTTCACGCACCCGGCCTACGCCGCCGAGGTGGCCCGGAACAACCGGCACCAGCACGTCATGCTGGGCTATTCCGACTCGAACAAGGATTGCGGCTACCTGACGGCCAACTGGGCGCTGTTCCAGGCCCAGGATGCGATCATGCGCGTCTGCCGGCAGCACCGGATGCGGGTCACGCTCTTCCACGGACGCGGCGGCAGCATCGCCCGAGGCGGCGGTCCCGCGGCCAAGGCGATCCTGGCGCAACCGGTGGGGCTTAAGGACGGTGGCATCCGCGTCACGGAGCAGGGTGAAGTGCTTTCGACCCGCTACCACGACCCGGACCTGGCGCACCGGGTGTTGGAGCAGATGGCCTACGGCGTTTTGCTGGGCGCGAACGAGGCGCAGCAGGGTTCGCGGCGCGTACCCAAGCGCTGGGCCCAGGCGATGGAGCAGATGAGTGCGGCCGCGCTCGCGGCCTACCGGGCCTGCGTGCACGAGGATCCGGATTTCCTGACCTTCTGGCGGCAAGCCACGCCGATCGATGAGATCAGCGAGCTCAACTTCGGATCGCGTCCCACCTACCGCCGCAAGGGCAGCATCAGCGTGGGCGACCTGCGCGCCATCCCCTGGGTGTTCTCGTGGATGCAGAGTCGTTTCAATTTCCCGGGCTGGTATGGCTTGGGCAGCGGCTTGCACGCCGTGCTCGGCCGCAAGGGAGGCCCCAAGCTGCTGCGCGAAATGTATCAACGCTGGCCCTTCTTCCAGACGATGGTGGACAACGCGCAGCTGACCGTCTGCAAGGCCGACATGTCCATCGCCAAGGTCTACGCCTCGCTGGTCGAGGACGCGCGCCTGCGCGAGAACGTGTTCAATCGCTTGGCCGGGGAGTTCCGTCTGACCGAGGAGATGATCCTCGCGGTGACGGGGCAGGCCCACCTGCTGGAGAACGAGCCGGTGCTCGCGAAGTCGATCAAGCTGCGCAATCCCTACGTGGACCCGCTCAACTACCTGCAGGTGGAGATGATCAAGCGCCGCCGCGTGCGCCGCCTGAACAAGCCGGACCGGGAGGGTATCCGCGCCGTGATGGAGCTGACGGTCAACGGCATCGCGGGCGGGTTGAAGAATACGGGGTAAGACCAGTCTTCAGCTGGTCCGGGCCGGTCGGACACCGGCCCTACGGCTGGCTGACGAAGACCAGGTAGAGATTTCCCGCAGTGAGGGCGGTGTTCTCGGTGTTGGCCCCGAGGGTCAGGCTTTCACCGGCGGCGGGAATGGTGCGGCGGAAGAGCGTCATGGGCTGGCCGAGGACGACGAGGGTACTGGTCGTCGGGTGGAAGAGTTTGGTCAGCCAAGCGGGGCGGGGGAGGCGGTCGTCGTGCGCGATCCACGCCGTGCTCGTGCCGGTCACGGCGAGCTCGATCAGGTCGACCGCGCTGTAGAGGGCATCGCGGTTGTCCCCCTGGATCCAATCGGCGCCTTGGAGTTCGGCCGGCAGAAGCGGGAACGGGGAGTCGACGTTCACGTAGGCGTTCTTGCCCTCGCGGGCGGCGATTTCGACATGGACGATGGAGGCGTTGGGACCGGTGTAGTTCAGGGTCTGGATGAATTTCCCGAGCATGGCCGGGCCGGGGCGATTTGCCGGGTCGGTGGCGGGGGCGACGATCGTGCGGGCCGGGGCCTGACCGAGGGCGAATACGGGAAGCGCGGGCAGGGCACCGGAATAGGGGAGTGATTCCACGGTGAGGGTGGCGGGCTTCAGTCCCTCCGCCCGGGCCGTCAGCGTGATGGTCCCGGCGGTGCGGCCGGCCCGCACGGCGACGCGGTTGATGCCGGCCTCGAGGTCGAGGAAGAGGTGGTTGATGGAGTCGGTCTTGCCGCTGTTGTACCCACCGCGCCAAGTCGCGGGGCCGGTCACTTCGAAGTCGGCGCGCTGCTGGAAGGTCGGCACGCGTTGGCCTTGCGCGTCCACGGCCTTAACGTCGAACAGGGCGACGGCGGCGCCGTCGGCGACGAGGCCGCTGGGGTCGGTGAGGGCCGTGAGACGCAGGGCCACCGCCGGTCCGGCCGTGTGCTTCACCGTGGTGGCAACGACCCGGCCCTCGCGCGTGGCGACGGCCTTGAGTTCGCCGGGTTCGAAGGTCACGTCGGGAAAAGTGAACAAGTGGCGATCGGAAATGCGGCCGAGCCCGACGGAACGACCGTTGAGGAAGAGTTCGACGGCTTCCGCGTTGGACGCGACGTAGACGGATTTCTTGGTGCCGGCGGGATAGGACCAGTGGCCGATGAGATGCACCTGCGGATCGTCGCGGAACATCGCCTGGGTGACAAAATAGGCCTCCTTGGGCAGGCGCGCGCCGTCCACCTCGCCGCTGGCGCGGGCGACCTCGACGGCGACGCGGCCGCCGCTGGTGGAATCGGAGAAAATCCAGTTGGCGCCGCCGGCGTGCTCCGGGGCGCCGAGCTTCTTGACGTAGTGGCCGACCTGGTTGGCGGCGAACTGCTCGGAGGTGAGCTGGTAAGTCTGACCCTTGGCCTCGGGGTAGCCGAAGTTCGGCGGCGAGAATTCGTCCCAGACACGGCGAGGGGATTCCTCGCGGTTGTATTCGCCCTCGACGACGGCCAGACGGGCGATCTCGCGGCCGCCCTCGGTACCGATGCCGACGTCCATGAATTCGGCGGTGATCGCATCCGCCCGGCGGTGGGCATAGGCGCGGCCGCCGTGGGGATCGTATTGATCCATCAAGGCGCGGAGCTCGGCGGCGTGTTCGCGCGACACCTTCTGGTTGCCGCCTTCCCAGATGAAGACGGACGGATTGTTGCGGTAGTAGATGAGGACGTCGCGGAAGTTGGCCACGCGCAGGGCCCAGGCGCCGCCGACGGTGTCGTGCTCGCCGTCGCCACCCGGTTGGAGGGCGATGATCCCGAGCCGGTCACCCGCCGTGATCTGCGCCGGACCGCCGGGCACGTGGCCCCAGCGGACGAAATTGCCGCCGGCTTCGCGCATCAGGTTCATCGTGTAGAATTGGAGCCAATCGGGCAGGGCGGCACCGAGGCCCGGCCACTCGTTGGTGGCCTTCTGGCCCCAGCCGTGGAGCTTCAGGGGGGCGCCGTTGACGAAGAGACCGACGCCAGCGTCCCAGCGGATGTGCCGGATGCCAAGTGGAACTTCGGTCGAGTCGAGGACCTGGCCGCGCCACAGGAGTTTGAGGGCGACGCGATAGAGATGAGGGTAAGCCGGCTCCCAGAGGCGGGGATTGGCCAGTGTGGTGCCCAGCTTGACCTTCACGTGGCCGCCGGCCGGGAGCACGACACGCACGGCCTCGCGGAACACGGATTTGCCGTCGGCATCGAGGATCTCGGCGCGAATCTCGCCGTCGGCGGCGGTCAGGCCGTCGTTGCGGACCGGGACTTCCAAACCGACTTGGGCGGATTTTTCGGTGATGCCGGTCGCGTAGGCGTAGGGGCCCTCGGTCTGGAGGAAGCTGTAAAGCGGGAGCTCGAAGTGCAGCGGGTCGGTGACGATGAGCCGGACGTTGCGGTAGATACCGCCGTGCGCGGGGTGCCAGTGCGGGTTGTTCCAGGGGATCTGGTCGGCCTGCAGTTCGTCGAGGGTCGCGGGAATCTTCTCCA
The DNA here is from genome assembly GCF_001746835.1 of Lacunisphaera limnophila. NCBI lineage: Bacteria > Pseudomonadati > Verrucomicrobiota > Opitutia > Opitutales > Opitutaceae > Lacunisphaera > Lacunisphaera limnophila. Next base: position 3,162,467 of record NZ_CP016094.1, read on the forward strand.
TCAGTTCCCGCGAGAGCTGGGCCAGGTTGGGGTGGGTGGCCGAGGTCGTGGCAGCCTGCGGGGCGAGCTTGGGATCGAGCGGATCCTTCATGAAGCGGTTGTCCGCCATCACGGCGAGCACGTTGGCGGCGCCGATTTTCAGGTGCGGCGTGAGGTCGAAGCCGAACGGGGTGAAACCGCCCTTCGCCGTGCCGAGGAGGTGGCCGTTCAGGTAAACCTCGGCGACCTGGCGCACGGCCTCGAACTCGATGAAGACCTTTTTCCCCTCCCACGCGGCGGGGGCGGTGAAGGTTTTCCGGTACCAGGTGCGGCCGCTCCACTGTTCCTGCTCGCCGCGGTGGCCCGGCAGGGACCAGTTGTCGAAGGTGTCGGTGTCGTTGTAGGTGTGGGGAGCCGAGACGGGGGCCCAGCTGGCATCATCAAAACCGGGCGCGGCGGCACCGGCGGGATCGGCCTTCAGGAATTTCCAGTCCGGATTGAAATTGAGGGTCTGGCGGCCGTCGGCCAGGGCCAGGCCGGCCAGCAACACGAAGAGCAGGGGTAGTCTCATGCAGGCGCCAAAGTTGGAGGCAGACCGTGCGGTCACGAGAAAAAACGGGGTGGGGCGCGTAAGCGGCGGGGGACCTGATCGGACCGGGCCGTCTACCGCTTCTTCTTCCCGGTGTGCTCGATGTTGAGGTAGGTCTTCGCGAGCATCTGGGATTCGTAGAACTCGACGAGGCGCACGCCCTCGCGGGGCTTGATGAGGTCCTTCTTCGTGGCGTGGTCGATCTGCTGCTTGATGCGGCGGCAGAGTTCCTCCCACTGGTATTGCACGCCCTCGATGACGTCGGAGATGCGCGAGCCGGCGAGGGCCTCCTCGATGTAGTAGCCGTTAGGTTCGTCGTCCTCGAGGAAGACATGGACCTCGTTGACGCGCCCGAAGAGGTTGTGGAGGTCGCCCATGATGTCCTGGTAGGCGCCGGTGAGGTAGATGCCGAGGTAGTACGGCTGGCCGGCCTTGAGCGGATGGAGCGTGATGTAGTCCTTCACGTCCTGCAGGTCGATGAAGCGGTCCACCTTGCCGTCGGAGTCGCAGGTGATGTCTACGAGCACGGCGTTGACGGTGGGCTTCTCCTTGAGGCGGTGGAGCGGGGTGATGGGGAAGAGCTGCTTGAGCGCCCAGCTGTCGAGGAGGGATTGGAAGACGGAGAAGTTGCAGACGTACTGGTCGGCGAGGAGCTTCTTCAGCTCGTGGAGTTCCTCGGGCTGGTAGCCGGCCTTGTCGCTCTCCTTGTCGATCTGCTCGCAGATCTGCCAGAAGATCTGCTCGGCGGCGGCGCGGTTCTCGAGGTCGAGGTAGCCCAGGTTGAAGAGGGAGAAGGCCTCCTCCTTCTTCTGGAGGGCGTCGTGGAAGCGCTCGAGCCGGCCGAGGCGGGCCTTGTTTTTCAGGAGCACGGCGAGATCGTCCACGATCTTGTGGCGCGACTTGGGCTGGTGCTGCTTGCCGAGGGACTCGTGCTTGTTGATGCGCTCAAAGACCTCGACGACCAGCATGGAGTGGGGGGCGGCGACGGCGCGGCCGGACTCGGTGACGATGTCGGGGACCTTGACGCCGGAGGCCTCGCAGATCTCGCGGATGTTGAACACGACGTCGCGGGCGTATTCGCCCACGGTGTAGTTCATCGAGGATTCGAAATTCGTGCGCGAGCCGTCGTAGTCGATGCCCAGCCCGCCGCCGACGTCGAGGAAACCCATGGGGAACCCCATCTTGGCCAGCTGGCAGTAGAAGCGCGCGGCCTCGGTGACGGCGGCCTTGATCGTGATGATGTTGGGCACCTGCGAGCCGATGTGAAAGTGCACCAGGCGCAGGCTGCTCTGCATTTTGGCGGCGCGGAGCTTCTCGACGGCGAAGAGGATCTCGGCGGTGTTAAGGCCGAACTTGGCGTTGTCGCCGGTGGAGGAGGCCCACTTGCCCTCGCCGCGGGTCTGGAGCTTCACGCGGAAGCCGAGCATGGGCTTCACCCCGGTCTCCTTGGCGATCTCGATGATGCTGTCGACCTCGGAGAGCTGCTCGACCACGATGATGATCTTCTTGCCCAACTTGCGGCCGAGGAGGGCGAGCCGCATGTAGTCTTTGTCCTTGTAGCCGTTGCAGATGATGAGGCGCTGGCCACCCTCATGCATGCCGAGGGCGATCATGAGCTCGGGCTTCGAGCCGGCCTCGAGGCCGTAGTTGAAGTCCTTGCCGGCGGAAACCACCTCGTCGACGACCTCGCGCAGCTGGTTGACCTTGATGGGGAAGACCCCGCGGTATTCGCCCTTGTAGCCCTCTTCCTTGATGGCCTTGCGGAACACCTCGTTGAGCTGGGTGACCCGGTGGCGGAGGGTGTCCTGCATGCGGATGACCAGGGGGGCCTTGAGGCCCATGCTGGCGGCCTCCTCGACCACGTCCATGAGGCGGACGGCGCGGCCGTCGGAGAGGGGCTGGACTTGCACAAACCCCTCGGAATCCACGGAAAAGTGGTTGGCGCCCCAGCGCTTGAAACCGTAGTGTTCTTCGGACTGGGCGGCGGACCAGTTTGATGCGGATTTGGTCTTCAATTTTACAGGGCGACGAACGGGTGGGGGTTAGGCTTGCTTTTTAAAATCGGGCTGGGCTTAGTCGCCCTTTTCAAATTTTTCAAAACACCCGAAGACGCAATGACTAAGTTCCACCTGTTCCTCGCCCAAGCCACCGCTCCCGCCCCCTCCGGCGCCTCCGCCCTCATGCAGTTCCTGCCCCTGGTGCTCATGTTCGCGGCCATGTATTTCCTGCTGATCGCCCCCCAGCGCAAGAAGCAGAAGGCGCACGAGAAGATGCTCACCGAGCTCCAGTCGGGCGACGAAGTCGTCACCGCCGGCGGCATCTACGGCGTCATCACCCAGGTCAAGGACGACCGCTTCGTGATCCGCATCGGGTCCGACAACGCCAAGGTCGAGGTCGGCAAGGGCTTCATCAGCGCCCTCGTCAAGAAGGCCTGAGTCCGTTTTCCTGTCTGCTTTGCGCGGCCCGCGGGCCGCGCCCCATACCCCTTTAACAACCAACAACCATGTTCCGTCAAAATCTGTGGAAACTGACCCTGTGCGCCATCATCGTGCTGTGGGCGGCGTTCAACCTTATTCCGCTGAAGGACCAACCCTTCGGTGATTACGTCAAGGCGGAGGCCGAGGCCAAGCCCACGCAGTTCACCACGCTGATGACCCGCGTGGCCGAGCGCGTGAAGTCCGGCCAGGCCTCCAGCACCTTCGTGGCGCTCAAGCAGATCGGCCGCGAGGACAAGATCGACCTCTCCGAGTTCTTCCCGCAGATTCGCCTCGAGGAGTCGCTCAAGAACGTCGAGAAGCGCAACGAGCTGCTCCTGAATGAGCTCCTCCGCCGGTCCAAGGGCCGCCTCCAACTCGGCCTCGACCTCAAGGGCGGCGTCGCCTTCACCCTCGAGGTGGATGAAACCCTCGCCGTGGAGGAGCCGGACTACGCCCGGACCGAGAAGCTGAACAAGGCCATCGAGATCATCGGCAACCGCGTGAACGGCCTCGGCGTCTCCGAGCCCATCATCCGCGCCGTCGGCACCAACCGCATCGAGGTCCAACTCGCCGGTGTCACCACCACCGACAACCCCGAGGTCCTCAGCAGCCTGCGCAAGCCCGCCCGGCTCGATTTCCGGATGGTCCATCCCTTTGCCGCGCCGCCGATGGAGGCCCCGCCGGGCTTCACGGCCATGACGCTTGAGCAGGAAACCCGCACCGGCGAGACCTTCGCCGAGGAGCTTTACGTCAAGCGCATCCCCGAGATGACCGGCGAGGCTGTGTCGGATTCCTACCCGATCATGGACGAGTTCGGCCGCTTCAAGATCATCCTGCGCTTCACCGCCGAGGGCTCCACGCAGTTCGCCCAGGTCACGAAGGCGATCGCCGACGAGGGCCAGCGCACCGGCCGCCGCGGCCGCCTGGCCATCGTGCTCGACGACAAGCTCTACTCCGCCCCCGGCGTCGAGAAGGAGATCAACAGCGATTCCGCCGAGATTTCCGGCCAATTCTCCCAGCGCGAGGCCGTCGACCTGGCCAACGTGCTCAACAACCCCCTGGACATCCCCCTCGTGGTGAAGGAGCAGTACGAGGTCGGGCCCTCGCTCGCCCAGGATGCCATCGCCAGCGGCAAGCTCGCCTTCATCATCGGCACGAGCCTGACCGTGGGTTTCATCCTGCTGTTCTACACCTACGGCGGCATCGTCGCCGCGGTGGGCATGGGCATCAACGTGCTGATCGTCCTCGGCGTCATGGCCAGCATCGGCGCCACCCTCACGCTGCCCGGCATCGCCGGCATCGTGCTGACCCTCGCCATGTCGGTGGATTCCAACATCCTGATCTTCGAGCGCATGCGCGAAGAGCTGAAGCAGGGCAAGTCGCTGGCCACCGCTCTCGAGGCCGGCTTCGACAAGGCCTGGTCTGCCATCATCGACGGCAATCTCACCACCCTGATCACCGCCGCGATCATGATCGTGCTCGGCACCGGCGCGGTGAAGGGCTTCGGCGTCACGCTCACCATCGGCATCTTCACCACGATGTTCGCCGCGGTCGTCGTCTCCAAGCTGATGCTCGAGTTCCTGGTCCACGGCAACGTGATCAAGAAGCTCCCGATGTTCTCGGTCCTGCAGAACACGAACTACGATTTCCTCAAGAAGGCCAAGATCGCCTTCATCGGCTCCTGGCTCCTGATCGCCGTCGGTGTCATCACCGTCGCGGTGAAGGGCAAGGATGTCTACGGCATCGATTTCCTCGGCGGTGACACCGTCGCGCTCTCGTTTGCCAAGCCGGTCGAGGTCGGTGCGCTCCGCGCCGCCGCCCAGGCCGCCGGGTTCAAGGAGGTCAACCCGGTCTACCAGAAGCCGATCGGCTCCGACCGGACCCTGCTCAAGATCACCACTCCGTTTGACCAAGCCGCCCCGCTCGTGGAAAAGCTCCAGCAGGCCTTCCCTGAATCCCAGTTCAAGAACGAGGGCGTCACCCGCATCGGTGCCTCGGTCGGCGAGGAGATCCAGTGGAACGCCCTCAAGGCCGTCTTCTGGGCCCTCGTGCTCATCCTGATCTACGTGGCGTTCCGCTTTGAGTTTGGCTATGGCATGGGCGCGGTCGTCTCGACGATTCACGACGTGGTCATGACCATCGGCGTCTTCGTGCTCTTTGACCGGCAGTTCAACGCCTCCATGGTCGCGGCCATCCTGCTCGTGATGGGTTACTCCATCAACGACACCATCGTGGTGTTCGACCGCATCCGCGAGGAGCTGAAGCTGAACCCGACGGGCACGCTGCGCGAGATCATCAATCGCTCGCTCAACCTCACGCTCTCCCGCACGATCATCACTGGCGGCACCACGCTGCTCACGGCGCTCACGCTCATCTTCGTGACGAGCGGCGACGTGAACGACATCGCGCTCACGCTGCTCATCGGCGTGGTCACCGGCACGTTCTCCTCGCTCTTCATCGCCAGCCCGATCTTCTACTGGTGGCACAAGGGTGACCGGAAGCACGTGGAGGCGCACCACGACATCGCGCCCAAGTACGACTGGGCCGGCTCCTCCCGCGCATCTGAGTAAGGGGCGGTTTCGCCACCCATGCGCTGGAATTACACGCCGGTCCACGCCGAAAGCGTGGGGGCCCTCGCGCGCAGCCTGGGCACGACCCCGGTCGTGGCCGAGCTGTTGCTGCGCGCCGGGGTACCGGAGGCCGGGGCCGTGCGCTTCCTGCAGCCGACCCTCGCCAGCCTCGGCGATCCGTTTCTGGTGGTGAACCTGGAGCGGGCCGTGGACCGACTGCTGCTGGCGCTGCAGCGCCATGAGCGGGTGACCGTGCTGGGGGATTACGACGTGGATGGGGTGTGTAGCACCTCGATCCTGGTCTGCCTGCTGCGCCGGCTGGGGCTGACGCCCGCCTACCTGGTGCCCCGCCGCGCCGAGGAGGGTTACGGCCTGAGCGCCACCGCGATCGAGCGGGCGTTGGAGCAGGGCTGCCCGGACCTTTTCATCGCGCTGGACTGCGGCACCAACTCGGGCGCCGAGGTGGCCTTGCTCCGGTCGCGCGGCGCGGAGGTGATCATCGTGGATCACCACCGTTCGACCGAGCCTCCGGCCACCGATGCGATCCTGATCAACCCGCATGTCCACCCCGCGCCGGATGACGGGGCCTGGCACTACCTGTGCACCGTGGGCCTCGTTTTCAAGCTGGCCCACGGGCTGCTGAAGAAACTGCGGGCGGAGAACCACCCCGTGGCGCTGAGCATCGTGCTCAAGGACTACCTTGACCTGGTCGCGATGGGGACCATCGCGGACTTGGTCCCGCTGCACGGCGAGAACCGGATCTTTGCCCGCCACGGCCTGCGTGTACTGGCCGAGACCCGCCGGCCGGGGCTGATCGCGCTGATGCAGGTTTCCGGGCTGAAGACCGACCAGGGGCTGGTGCCGACCGATGTCTCTTTCCGGCTCGGGCCGCGCATCAACGCCAGCGGCCGCCTGGCGGACGCCGCGCTCTCCGTGGACCTGCTGCTCAGCGCCGACCCGGCCTTCTGCGATGCGACGGCGCGCCAGCTCGACGCGCTGAACCGCGAGCGGCAGGACATCGAGCGGCAGATCACGGAGCGCGCCGAGCGTTACGTGGAGGAGCATTTTCAAGCGGCCAGCGGACTCGTGCTGTTCGACGAGGCCTGGCATCCGGGCGTGGTCGGCATCGTGGCCGGACGGATTTCGCGCAAGTATCACCGGCCGGCCATCGTGCTGGGGAACGAGGGGGAGTTGGCCAAGGGCTCCGGGCGCGGGATCAACGGTTTCAACCTGGTCGAGATCCTGGCGGCCTGCGCGGACTGCCTCGATGGCTGGGGCGGGCACCCGATGGCGGTCGGCGTCGCGCTCAAGAAGGGGCGATTGGACGAGTTCCGTGCCCGGTTTGACGAGGTCATCCGCACCCGTTCGGACCAGGGGGCGGGGGAGCCCGGCCTGGAGCTGTCCGGTTGGCTCGACGCCACCGAGGTCACCGACCGGCTCATGGGCGAATTGGAGCAGCTGCATCCCTTCGGCATGGGCAATCCCGAGCCGGTCTTCGGCGTCCGCGGCCTCCGGTTGCGGAACCGCCCGGACGTGTTCAAGGAACAGCATTTCCGGTTTTCCGGCGAGGATGCCACCGGCCGCCGGATCAGCGGCGTCGCGTGGAAGCTCGCCGACCGCCTGCCGCCCGTCGGGCAACCGATCGAAATCGCGGTCCAGCTGAACTGGAACCACTACAATGGCCGCCGGACCCTGCAAATGGAGTTGCTAGATTGGCGGGTAGCCGGAACCTAGAAGTCTTTTCGTACCCCGCGCATGTTCGAGACCCTCCTCAAGTACTTCCAGCATTCGCCGCTATCCTTGTGGGGGCCCTTCATCGTCCTACTCCTCTGCGGTCTCGGTCTGCCGGTGCCGGAGGATGTGGTGCTGGTAGCAGCCGGCGCCCTGGGAGAGATTGATGGCCGGAGCTGGATCGAAGTCAGTCTCCTGATGTACGCCGGCGTGATGATCGGCGATTCGAGCATTTTCATCGCCGGGCGCTATTTTGGCTCGCAACTGCGCACGGCGCGTTGGTTTCAGCGCTATTTCTCCGCGAAGAAGCAGGCGAAGGTGGAGGACCTCTTCGACCGTTACCATTCCTGGGTGCTCTTCGTCGGCCGTTTCCTGCCCGGGTTGCGCGCCCCGATCTTCTTCACCGCCGGGTCCACGCGGGTCAAATTCTGGAAGTTCTTCTTTTTCGACGGCCTGGCGGCGCTGATCAGCGTGCCGTTCTTTGTCTGGCTGGGACACTGGCTGTGGGCCAAGTTCAAGGACGACATCGCCCAACTCGACCGCGCGCTTTCGCAGACGCAGACCTACACGATGATTGTGGCCGGCGTGATTCTCGTGGTCGTGGTCACGCTCGTGGTCCGCAAGATCCGCGAGCTGCGGACGAAGTGGGACGAGTGAGGCGGCGCCCGCGCGGGCCAGCGAACGTCCCCTCTGGTGCGTCCGCCCGCGGGGGTTGAACCCGGCCTTTCACCTTCGCCCAGCCTACGGTGGACAGGCCGGACGGGTTGATCGGATGCGCGAAGGAAGAAACTGGTCCGGCGGCCCGGTGCCACCTCGGCCAACACAGGCGCGAGTGCTTCGCCTGACTTCCCGCACCCGGGCAAAATAAAGGCCGCTCACCCCTGAGCGGCCTTTTTATTTCTAATGTTACCCTAACACCAAACAAACCTTTGAACACTAAGTCAGACGTGCCCCGGACCGTATCGTTCAAAGATTATTGGATTCCGACAAAATGACCCCCGGCCGGGTCAGCGGCTCCGCTCAATCGGTCGGCTTGAGCGTGAGGCGGATCGTGCCGGGCGGGCAGGCGTGGGTGGTGCGCGTGCCGTCAGGCCAGACCACCTCGAGGCGGGTCGGGGATTGGCCGGGCGCGTAGCAGAAGAACGCAACCGGCTCGGATTGAGAGAGATAACCGGAGCCAGCGGCGAGTTCGATGACTTGGGCCCGCCCCTCGGCATAGTGGGCGGTGACCCGCCCGCCGATGCCGGCGGGGTTGCCGGGCTGGCCGGTGAGTTCGACCCGGAAGCTGCGGCCGTTGGGGGCGGTGCGGGGGTTCAGCGCCATGACCGTGGCATTGGTCCGCGTAATCAGGAGGCCGGGCCGGCCATCCTGGTCCCAGTCGGCGAGGGCCACGCTCCGGCCTTCGCCGGCGAGGGCGATCCCGCTTTCCTGGGCGGGGGCGGCCCGGAAGCCGCCCTGGCCGTCACCGATGAGCAGGAGGCTGATGCCGCCGTCGTACCGGCCGGTTTCGACCTGCGGGCCGTGGAAATTCTGCACGGCCACGATGTCGAGCCAGCCGTCGCCGTTGAAATCCGCGGCGGCGGTGCCGAAGATGGGCGAGGTCTGGGCGAGGCGGGGGAAGGCGCGGAAGGTGTAGCGGCCGTGGCCGTCGTTGAGGAACACGCCGGAGGCCAGCTCGGTGGCGTGCAGTTGCAGCGACTCGCTGAGCTTTTCCGTGGGGTAGATCTCCGGCAGCAGCGCGGCGCCGAAATCGCGGAAGGTCGGGAATTTCGTGCGCAGGCTCGGCATGGCGCGGGAAGAACAGCTGCGGCCGCGGACCGGGTAGAGCCGGTCGCCCTCGTACTCGCTCTCGACGATCTCGTAGCGGCCGTTGCCCTCGAAGTCGCCGTAGTAGATGCTGGTCGGCCGGGCTTCACTGGCGTGGTATTTCGAATTCAGGCCCTGATTGCCCGCGATGTAGTCGAGGTGGCCGTCGTGGTTGACATCCGCGGCGGTGAGGGAATTCCACCAACCGGTGAGCTTCGCGAGCCCGGCGGCTTCCGTCGTCTCGCTGAATGCGCCGCGGCCTTCATTGTGGAACAGGCGCAGCGGCATCCACTCGCCCGCGAGGAGCAGGTCAACGTGGCCGTCGGCGTCGGCGTCGGTCCACAGGGCGGAGGTCACCAGGCCCGCCTGGCGCAGGGCGGGGCAGACGGTGTCCGTGACATCGACAAAGGCTCCGTCCCGGTTCTCGAGCAGGACGGACGGGGGCGTGCGCGGGTATTCGCCCGGCACGACGCGGCCGCCGATGAAGACATCGAGGTCGCCGTCGCGGTCGTAATCGCCGGCGGCCACGACGGACGAGCTCACGGCGGGGGCCGGGAACTGCGCGGCGCCCGCCGCGGTGAACCGGGCATGTCCCTTGTTCAGGTAGAGGCGGCTGCGCAGTAGGTCGCTGTCCTTGTCCGGCTCCGTGCTCCCGGCGGTCACGATCAGGTCCATCGTGCCGTTGCGGTCCACGTCGAGGAAGACGGCGGCCATGGCCTCGCGCTCGATGGTGTCGTCCCAGGGCTGCTGCTGGCGGGAGCGACGAAACCGTCCGGTGCCGTCATTCAGGTAGAGCCCTGACGCTTGGCCGGCGGCGCCGCAGAAGAACACGTCGGTGTGACCGTCGCCGTTGGCGTCCCCGAGGGCGAAGCCGCCGCCGAGGGTGTTCATGCGGTTGGGCAGCAGGGATTGCGCGGGGCGCCGCATGTCATTGAACACGCGTTCCTGGTTCAGGAAATCGAGCCCGAGGTCGGCGGCCTGGTCGGCCAGCAGGCCAGCGTCGGCGGGCCGGTGCGCGCGGGCCGCGTCGGGCGGGGCGGCGTCGGCGGGTTCGGTGAAGGTGTAGCGGCGGTTGGCGGCGAGCGGGCCGGTTTGCTGGACGAGACCGCCGGGCCAGCGGATTTCGAGGTCGGCGACGGTCTCGCTGGCGCCGAGGCCAAAGTGCAGGATGGGCTCGGAGGAGGAGAGGGCACCGCGCGCCACGGTGAGCCGGCGGGTTTGGCGGCCCTGGTCGGTCAGCGCGGTTACCTGTGCGCCGACGGCCTGGGCGTTCCCGCGGGTGCCGCGCAGGGCGATGACGAGGCGGTTCCCGGCCGGGCTGTCGTTGCGGTAGAGGCTGACCGTGTCCTCATAGTTGACGTAGACGAGGTCGAGGTCGCCGTCGCGATCGAAGTCGGCGAAGACCGAGCCGAAGCTCACGCTGGCGTGGGCGAGGCCCCAGTCCTGCTGCACCTTGGTGAAGCGAAGGTTGCCGTCGTTGCGGTAGGCGAGGTTGACGTCGCGCTGCGGGGGCTGCGCCTTCATCAGGGCGATGGCCTCGCGCGGGGTCTCGAATTTCTTGATCTGGTTGAGTAGGTCGGAATCGACGAAGGGGCGCACCATGCCGTTGGTGACGTGCAGGTCGACCCAGCCGTCGTTGTCGAGGTCCTCGAAGCGGGCGGACCAGGTCCAGTCGGTGCTGCCCAGGCCGGTCATCTTGGCGATCTCGAGGAAGCGGTCGGTGCCGGAGTTCAGGAAGACGGCGTTCTTCATGTACTGGGGCGTGGGCAGGGTGTCCATGTAGTCGACCAGGCCGCCCATGTCGCCCATCGCGACCTTGGATTTGAAATGCGTGGTGCCAGCCATCTCGGCGACGAGCAGGTCGGTCAGGCCGTCATTGTTGATGTCGGCGGCGTCGGCGCCCATGGAGAACCAGGTGGTATGCGGCAGGGCGGCCGCGAGCACATCGGCGAACGTGCCGTCGCCGTTGTTCCGATAGAGGTGATCGGGGGCGCTGAAGTCGTTCGCGATGTAGAGATCGGCCCAGCCGTCATCGTTGCTGTCGAACCACGTCGCGGAATGGCCGCGTCCGGCATCCAGGGCGAGGCCGGCGCGGGCGGTGATCTCCTCGAAGGTGCCGTCGCCGCGGTTGCGGTACAGGTAATCGCGTTCGCCGTCGCCGGAACGGTCGACGTCGAGCACGTTGGTGACGACAAAGAGGTCCAGGTGGCCGTCACGGTCGTAGTCCTCGAACGCGCCGACGACGCTGCCGGAAACGAGCGCGATGCCCGCGGCGGCGGCGGCCTCGCGGAAGCGGCCGTGGCCATCATTGAGATAAAGCAGGTTGGGGGCGTTGAACCGGCAGACGTAGAGGTCGAGGTCGCCGTCGTTGTCGATATCGGCGAGGGTGGATCCCGTCTTCCAGCCGATGCCGTCGGCGGCGGCCGGCCCGGCGACGCCCGCGGCGGCCGTGATGTCGATGAACTTGAACGGCGCCACCTGGCGGAAGAGCTGGCTCGGCTTCGTCTTGTTGGCCACGAAGAGGTCGGTCAGTCCATCGCCATCGATGTCGCCGGCGGCCAGGCCGCTGCCGATGGCGCCCCCTTGGAACTCGGTGTAGCGCGCGCCCCACATCGCGGGGTCGTCATAGGGATTCTCCACCGCCAGGCCGGATTCGGCGGCGGGGATCGCCGTGAAGGTCATCTTGGCGGAGCCGCCGCTTCGCGCGGCCAAGGGCTCGCCGGACGGCGGGGGTGTCGCGAGGGCGGCAAAGCCGGACAATGCGGCGGTGAGGACAAGGCACGGGAGGAACGCGGAACCTTTCATAGAGGCAGGGAGGGTTGGTGGGGTCGCGCCGGCGGGAGACGCATGGCGCAGCCGGATTATCGCCGATGCCGGCGGGCGGCGGCTGCGCAGAATTTGGTCAGGGGCGTGCAGACCTTGAGGGCGGTTCACCCCGCTGGGGCGGCACTTCATCCCTGCGCCCCTCGGGCGCCGGTCCGCGCCAGCGTAACACGGGGGAAATTTATTTTTCGCCTGCCGCCAGTTGCACCCTGAGTATGGCCGGCTCACCGGTGGGCAGACGACAGACGAAATTTTCGCACACGTACGCCATCGGTGCACCGGCGGGATCGTCCGGGAGTGCGCGGATGAACTCGACCCGGGACTCCAGGTAAGCCCGGCTCACCCGGTCAATACGGACCAGCACTCGGCGCGGCAGATAGCGCCGCCAGACTTCCCGCACCAGGTCCGCGGTGCCGGGTTGGCCGGGTTCGCCCTGGATGAGAATCTGTTGGGGCGTACCTTCCAGCCAGCCGATCGCAGCGAGCATCTGGGGCAGGGAGAAAGGGGCCTGCGCGAGCTGCGCGGAAAAGGCGCGGGCGGTCCGCGCCGCCCGCGCGTGCCAGTCGGGCCGGTGCAACAGGGCGGCCAGACGGGCGAGGTTGCGGATCGCGACCGAGTTGGGCGAGGGCTCGGCACCATCGTCGCTGACCTTGAGTCGCAGCAACACGTCGTCGGCCCCGGCGGTGCTGGCAAAATAACCGCCGTCGGTCTCGTCCCAGAACAGCTGATCTTGGATGTCCTGCAACTCCGCCGCCCAGGCCAGCGTGGGGGCGTCGAAGGTGGCCTCATACAGGTCGAGCAAGCCCTGGATCAGGAAGGCGTAGTCCTCGGCAAAGCCGCGCCCGTCCGGGCGTCCAGCCCGGTAACAGTGCGCGAGCCGGCCGGTCGCGGGGTCACGGAGCTGGTTGTGCAGGAAGGTGGCGGCGCGCGCCGCGGTGGCGGCGTGTTCGGGCGCATCCAGCACCTGCGCCGCACGGGCGAAGGCGGATATCATCAGGCCGTTCCATGCGGTGACAATCTTGTCGTCGCGCAGCGGACGCGGACGGGCCGCGCGATGGGTGCGGAGGGCGTCGCGGGCGCGATCGAGCACGGCCTGCACCTCGGCCTCGCGCCGTTCAAAGTGTCGCGCGACGGCGGCCATGGGCTGGGCGCGGTACAGCACGTTCCAGCCGGCCGGGGCGGGGTCGGTCCCCGCGGTCAGGTTGCCCTCCGGCTGCAGACCATAGGCATAGGCGAAAAGGGCGGCGTCGCCGGGTCCGAGAACCTCGGTGAGTTCGGCCATGGTCCAGGCGTAGAAGGCGCCCTCCGCGTGTCCGCCCGGTTGGTCGGGGGCGGCGCTCTCGGCGTCCTCCGCGGTGTAGAAGCCGCCCTCCGGGGCGGTGAGCCGCTCGCGCACGTAGCCGAGCGTGTCCACGGCGGTGTCCCGAAAGGTCGGATCCGCGGTCAGTTGCGAGGCCGTGAGGAATACGCCGGCCAGCTGGGCCTGGTCATAGAGCATCTTCTCGAAGTGGGGGATGCGCCAGGCCGCGTCGACGGCGTAGCGGTGGAAGCCGCCGCCCAGCTGGTCGTGAATGCCGCCGGCCGCGAGCGCGTGCAGCGAGCGCGTGGCCAGGTTCCGCGCCTGTTGGCGTCGCGCGGGATCGGCGGCGGTGGCGGCCTCATCCAGGAGGAAATCGAGCATCACAGGATTGGGAAACTTCGGCGCGCCTTCGAAGCCGCCGTGCACCGGGTCAAAGGCGGCCTGCGCGGCAGCCAAGCCCCGCCCGCGCAGCTCCGCCACGGGCAGCTGCCCCGCTCCGGCGCTCAGGCGGGATTCCGTGACCAACGCCTGCCACACGGTTGCGGCCTGCGTGGTGAGCTTGTCGGGCGCCTGCTGCCACAGATCCGCCAGGCGGGTGGAGATGTCTCGCAGGGCTGGCAGACCCGCGTCGCGATCCCGGGGAAAATAGGTGCCGCCGAACAGCGGCTTGAGTTCCGGGGAGAGCCAGACCGTCAGCGGCCAGCCGCCGGCGCCGGTGGTGGCTTGCACAAAGGTCTGGTACACCCGGTCCACATCGGGCCGTTCCTCGCGGTCGACCTTGATGCAGATGAAATGGGCATTGAGCAGCGCGGCGGTCGCGGGATCGGCGAAGGACTCGCGGGCCATCACGTGGCACCAGTGGCAGGTGGAGTAGCCGACCGACAGGAAGATCAGTTTGTTTTCCGCGCGCGCCCGCGCGAAGGCCTCGGGGCCCCACGGATACCAGTCCACCGGCTGCGACGCGTGTTGCAGGAGGTAGGGCGAATTTTCGTGCCGGAGCCGGTTGCCGGACTCCTCGGCGGCGGTCAGCCGCATGACGAGCAGCAGCGCCGTGGTGCAGAGAATGAAAACACGGATCGGCATGGGGGATGCCGTCCTACTTCAGCGCGGAAGCGGGTCGATGCAAGGGTGCGCGCCGCGAAAACAAGATACGCCCAACACTCGCCAACGCGGGCCGAGGCGCGCGCCCGTTTCTGGGGCGAAGCGCAGTGAAAACGGGGCGAGTTGCCGGGGTCGTCATGCGATCAACAATAACTGCGGAGCGACGGGTCAAAAAATCTGCAATCATGCCTCATTGCCATGCCCCTGAACGATCACCCCTGCCGTGCGCCCAACCGTGCGTAATATGCCGAAGACCGTGCTCCGGGCCGGCCTCGGGGTCACCGCCCTCGCGGCGATCGTGGTGGCGGTGCTTTTCGTGCGCAGCCATTACGCGGCGGAGTCCACGCCCGCGCTGCGCGGCGAGCGGATCGCACGCGAGCAGGGTTGTTTTGCCTGTCACGGGCCGGATGGAAAGGGCGGGGTGGCCGATCCCGGCGCCCGCGGCGGGGTCGTTCCCGGCTGGGACGGTCGGACGGTCGCCACGTATGCCCTCAATGAGGCGGAGGTGGTCGAGTGGATCCTCGAGGGCCGGCCGGCGCGGCTGAAGGACGTCGACCTGCACACGGGACGCAAACCGCTGTTGCCGATGCCCGCCTACCGCGACCGGATGTCGGCGGGCCAGCTGGACGATTTGATGGCCTACTTCCGGGCGGTCTCGGCGTTCGACACCAACATCCCCGCGCTCGCCTACGAGGGGATGGTCGAATCGGAGAAGTATGGCTGCTTCGCCTGCCACGGTCCTGGCGGCGTCGGTGGCGCGCCGAATCCCGGCAGTTTCAAGGGCCACATCCCCGCCTGGGATGGCGCCGAATACGCGGAGATTGTCCGCGACGAGGGTGAGCTGCGCGAGTGGATCCTGGACGGTCATCCGCGGCGCCTGTGGGACAACCCGGCGGCGCGTCATTTCCTCGAGGGCCAGCTGGTGCAGATGCCCGTCTACCGGCGCGTGATCTCCGATGACCAGCTCGCTAAGATCATGGGCTACGTCCAGTGGCGCCGTACCGAGCGTCCGGCTGCCGAGCGGCACGATCCGGCGCGGCCGACGTTTCCTCCCGAGACCGGCCGGCCGGCCTCCCCGGTGTACCGGTCGCCGCTGCATATCGTGCTTTCCCCCGACGGCCGGCAGGCCTGCGTGGTCAACTACACCGCCAACCTGCTTACCCTGCTCGATGTGCGTTCCCGGCAGGTGATTGCGGAAATTCCGGTCGGCGAACGCCCCACGCAGGCGCGGTATGCGCCCGACGGGCGCACGCTGTATGTGAGCTGCACGTGGGGCGGGAAGATTGATGTGGTGGACCTCGCCGAGCGGCGCGTGGTGCGGTCGTTGACCGCCGGCCACGAGCCCTGCGGCCTGACGGTCTCGGCGGATGGCCGCCGCCTCTATGTCACCAACGTCGTTTCCAGCACGGTATCGATCCTGGATACGGAGACCGGCCAGACCGTGCACGAGACCCCGGTCGGCGCGCAGCCACGTTTTGCGACGCTCACGCCCGACGGCGCGCGGCTGGCGGTCTCGAATGGGTTGTCCCCGTGGGTTTCGATCCTGGACGCTCGGGACGGACGGGAGACCGGCCGGTACGACATGGGCCGGGCGTCCATGCTGCGCGAGATCGTGTGCAGCCCGGATGGCCGCTGGGCCTTCCTGACCAACCTAGTTTCCCACAACGAGGTGCCGACCGTGCAGATGGAACGGGGCTGGATCAATTCCAACGGCTTCACCGTGCTGGACCTGGCGGAGCCGGGCCGGCGGGTCACGCTGTTGCTCGACCAATTGCTCTCCGGCGCCACGAATCCGAGCGGGCTCGTGCTGTCAGCCGATGCCCGCAAACTCTACGTGAGCCTGGCGGGCATCCATGAGATCGCGATCGTCGATGTGCCCGCGGCGCTGGCGCTGGCGGCCGCCACGCGCACGCCCACCGAGATCCAGCTGCTGGAGGAGGACGTCGAGATCCTGCACCGCCGCGGGATAGCCCGGCGCCTGCCCGCCGGCGGGCTGGGGCCGCGTTCGCTCGCGTTGAGCGAAGCCACCGGCGAATTGTGGGTGGCCAACTATTTCAGCGATACGATCACGGTGCTCGACGCGGAGACCGGGGCGCAGCGCGCCGAGATCGCGCTCGGCCCGGTCCAGGCGATGAGCACCTGGCGGGAGGGCGAGTTGATGGCCAACGACGGTCGGATCACCTACCAGAACTGGATCAGCTGCACGAGCTGCCACCAGGAGGACACCTCCAGTGACGGCCTGAACTGGGACCTCGCCAACGACGGCCTCGGCAACGCGAAGAACAACAAATCGCTGCAGGACACCCATTTTTCCCCGCCGGCGATGTGGAGCGGCGTGCGCGCCGATGTGGCCGACGGAGTGGGGGCGGGGGAGCGGTTCCAGGGTTTCGTGCCGATGGCCCACGTGCAGGGCCCGATCACCGAGTACCTCTCGCATCCCGACCGGGCGCCGAGCCCCTACCGGCATGACGACCCGGTGATCCTGGAGCGCGGCAAAAAGCTCTTCGCCGCGGCCGGCTGTGATGTCTGCCATCCCGCGCCGTTCTACACGGATTTGAAATTCCACGACCTGGGCTTCGGCACCCCCAACGATTTCCGCAGCCGCTTCGACACGCCCTCGCTCAAGAGCACGTACCGCACGGCGCCTTACCTGCATGATGGCCGCGCCGCCGACCTGCGCACGCTGTTCACCGAGCACAACCCGGACGACCTGCACGGCCGCACGCGCGGTTTCAGCCGGCAGGAACTGGATGACCTGATCGCCTACGTGAGGACCCTCTGATGACCGTCAAAAACATGAAGCTCATGGGGTGGGCCGGACTCGGGGTGCCGGTCCTGTTGTTGCTCGCGCAGGCCGCGCCGCCCGCGGCTGATCCCGCGCCGGTCTATCCGGCCGGGGGCATGCAGCCGCCCTATGGCCCGCTCTCGCCCGAATTGTCGCGGACGGTCCAGGCGGCGGATACCGGCAATCCGCCCTCGCGCTTCGGCCGGCTGATGAGCCGGCAGTGGGCCTATGGCGCGACCTGGACGCGGGAGAACCTGCGCCCGGTGCCGAATCCCCACCCGGCGCCCGAGCCGCAGCCGCGACGGGACCACCCGTTTGATGTCGCCGTATCCGGGGACGGGACCAAGGTCTACATCAGTTTGCTCGGCTCCGAGATGCGCCCGGGCAGCGAGGTCGCGGTCTACGATGTCGCCACGGACCGGATCACCCGTCGCATTCCGCTCAAGCTCGCGGGTCAGGCCGTCGCCCCCGGATCGGCCCCCATGCGCCTGCATCTGCATCCGGATGGCCGCCACCTCTTCGTGGGCAACCGGTTTTCCAACTTCATCAGCGTCATCGACACCCGCCGCGACGAGGTTGTGCTCGAGATTCCCCTCGATTTCTACGCGCAGGGCATGACCTTTTCGGCCGACGGCCGGACCGCCTGGGTGGCCAACCGTTATCTGGACGAGGTCTTCGTCCTCGATATCGACCCCACGGCGGAGCCGTTCTCCGCCCGGATGCGGGTGATCGGCGGCCTGGACGACCAGGCCTACTTCGCGGCGGGTGGCGTGGGCGCCGTGCTCCAGGAATATTGCGGCACCACCGGGTGCCATGACACCAAGCGCGGTGGCTTTGTGGCCGGGGCCGACCTCAAGGCGAGTTTCATTTCCGCGTTGGATCACGTGGTGCCGGGCCGCTCCGTCGAGAGCCGGCTGCTGCGGGCCGTCACCCGCACACGCGATGGCGGGTATGCGGACACGATGCCGCTCTACGCGAGCCATGCGAACAAGACGGTGGTCTTCGGCGACCCGGCGCGGGACGCCGGTTACCAGGCCATCGCCCGCTGGATCGACGGGACGCAGATCGGCCCGGGCATCGACGTGGGCAACCCGCGGAGCAAGCCCAGCATTGTCGCCCTCGGTACCGACGGTCACCACCTCTTCGTCGGCAACACCGGCACGCAGGACATCTCGATCGTGGACACCCGGCTCAACCGCGAGGTGGGCGGGATCTACATCCAGAATGTGGTCAATGAGCTGAAAATCATCCGGTCGCCCGCGACTGGGGACGACTGGCTGTTTGTCACGACGATGGGTGTCGGCTTCGGCACGGCCAAGGAACGCGATCCCTGGGGTGGCGAGACCTGGGACAACACCAATGCGGCCTCCCAGTACACGGTCTGGCGCAATCCCGAAACCGCCGCCGTTTTCGCCAAGGAAAAGCAGGAGATCCTCGGTCCCTTCGAGGCCACCGACGGCACGGCCAGCTTCAAGTTCCGCGACATTCAGAACGATTACCTTATGATCAACGTGAGTCGGCTCGGCATCCCGGCCACGCCGCCCGCCGACGGGCTCAGGTACCTGCTGCGCGCCGACCGCTACGAGTCGCACCGCGGTTGGGTGCGGTATACCTCGGACACCGCCGAGTCGATGCTGCCGGACACGAAGGGTGACATCCCGCCGGACCTCATGCGGGTGGTGGGGGCGCTGCCGGACAAGGCGGTGGTCGTGGGCGACCGGATTTTCGTGGCCATGCAGGGGTCGGGCGAAGTGCAGGAACTGCGGGTCAATCCCGACGCACCGGACCCGAGTGATATCCTGACTCCGATCCGGAATTACGGCACGGGTGCGCAGCCCTTCGGCATTGCCGCCGGCGTACCGGGTACGATTTCGGAGGGGAAGCTCTTTGTCGCGAATTTCTACGGGAGTTCGCTCTCCGTGATCGACCGGGCCACAGGCGTGTCATTGGAGCGACCCACTGATCCGGCGTTGGTTAAACTCCCGCTCGGTGTGACCAGTGCCGAGCGCGGCGAGTTTCTCGTGCATACCTCGGCCTTCACCAGCGACAACGACCAGTCGTGTGTGAGCTGCCATTACCGGGAACTCAGTGATGGCCGCGGCTGGGGGGTGAGCCAGATCCAGGGGCAGGAGTATCTCGCGGGCCAGACAAAGGTCGGCAACCTCGTCGAGGGCACGACCATGCTGCCGCCGCAGCAGAAGAGTCTCTGGGCGATCCAGCCGTTTTTCCTGGAGGGATCCCTGTCCGTCTACGACCCGCGCTCGATGCTGATGGAGCACTGCCCGGCCGACGACTTCAAGGCCGAGGTCGCGCGCGGGGAGGATTACCGCTGGCTCGAGGCGCACACCCCCGTGCTGGCCGTGCAGGACGTGCAGTCGAAGACCACCTCGTCGGCCGACAACGAATCGAACCTTGAGGAACGCCGCGCGGAGTTCTTTCGGCGGACGTCACTGAAATATTTCGGGAAGACCTTTGTGTTACGGGATTTTCAGCGGTTCGTCGGCGAGTGGCAGGCGCATGAGCCGCGGCTGATGCCGAATCCCTATGACCAAGCGGCCGCCTCGATCAACCGCGGCCGGGCGCTGTACAACCACCCGCAGCTGGGGTGTGCGTCGTGCCATCCGGCGCCGCATTTCGCCAAGAAGGATTTCCCGGGCAACCCGCGGCAGGTCGTGCCGCCGCAGGTGCCGCTGAGCGTGCGCGACACGGGCTTCACCCTGATCAGCATGCACCGGCTGGACTACCTCGCGGGGATCCGCCGCGACCTCGAGCCCTGGGATGCCGGTCGCGCGGAGACACCGGACCAGAACCAGCACATCACCCCGCTGCAGCTGCGCGGAGCCTGGGACCGGCCGCCGCTCTTCCTGCACAACGCCATGGCCCGTTCGCTGCGGGAGGTCGTCGCCGCGCCCGGCGTGCCCGGCTTGCGCTGGTTCAAATATGAGCCCCTGTTCGGCGGTTCGCCCGAGCGGCCCGGCCGGCGCGAGATCGGGTTCAACGAGACCTACATGATCCTCAAGGGCACCAACGCCGCCAAGGTCCACCTCCAGACCGGCGGCCGCATCGCCAGCGACGCGCATGGCGGCACGTCGCAGCTCACCCCCACACAGATCGACGATCTCGTGAACTACCTGGAGTCCATCGAATGAACCTGACCCCGGCCCGCACTTTCTTGGCGACGGTCCTTGCGCTGGCATTCCAACCCGCGCCGGCCGCAGATGCCCCGGCGATCCAGCCGCGGGAAATCAAGCATGAGCGGGACGGCTCGGTCATGATGGCCATCCCCGCCACAGAATTTCTCATGGGTACGGCCGAGAGCCACCCGGATCTGCCCGCCAACCGCCTGATCCCCGGCCGGGTGAAGCCCACGGAGGTCAAACTGGCCCGCGCCTGGGAGGGCTGGGCGCTGGCGGACGAGCGACCGCAGCGGCCGGTGCGGCTCAAGGCCTTTGCCATCGACCGCCACGAGGTCACCAACGCCCAGTACCGCCGGTTCCTGGCCGACGTGAAGCAGCACGGTGACACCGCCTGGGCGCACCCCGCGCAGCCGCCGGGCAAGGA
This sequence comes from Lacunisphaera limnophila, assembly GCF_001746835.1. Taxonomy (NCBI): domain Bacteria; kingdom Pseudomonadati; phylum Verrucomicrobiota; class Opitutia; order Opitutales; family Opitutaceae; genus Lacunisphaera; species Lacunisphaera limnophila. The sequence continues at coordinate 3,183,189 of NZ_CP016094.1, forward strand.
CCACACGCCCCGCTACTGGAAGGAGTTCAACCCGCTCCTGCGGGACCCGGAGTTCACGCGCCTCGCGCAGTTCAACCCGATGACCTTCACCGGCGACCGCACCCCCGTCGTCGGGGTGGACTGGTTCGACGCCTATGCCTATGCCCGGTGGGCCGGCAAGCGCCTCCCGACCGAAGCCGAATGGGAACTCGCCGCCCGTGGTCCGGATGGACGGCGCTGGCCCTGGGGCAACGACTGGCAATGGGGCCTCTGCAACATCGTGGGCGAACGATCCGGCGCGGATGTCCGGGTGCCGGGCCGGGAAAAGGACGGCTACATCTACCCCGCGCCGGTCGGCAGCTTTCCGACGGGCCGCAGTCCTTACGGTTGTGACGACATGGCCGGCAACGCGGCCGAGTGGGTCGCCGACTGGTATGCGGCCGACGCCTATCAGACTGGGACGGGCGTGAACCCGACCGGCCCCGCCACGGGCACGATGCGCGTGGTGCGCGGGGGCAGTTCCCAAAACCTCCCGAGCAACACCCGCTGTGCGATCCGCGCCCAGCGCGAGCCTGAGTTCCGCACCTTCATCCTCGGTTTCCGCTGCGCCAAGGATCTCTGACATGACTACCCGCGTCCTTGCTTTTCTGCTCCTGACCCTCGCCGCCGGCGCCGCCGATCCCGTGCCGCCCGCCGGCATGGCCTACGTGCCGGCCGGGGAGTTCACAATGGGTAGCGACGAGGGCAATTTCGACGAGCGGCCCGCGCACCGCGTGCAGCTATCGGCGTATTTCATCGACCGGCACGAGGTCACGGTGGACGAGTACAATGCCTTCATCCGGGCCACCGATCGCTTTGATGTCATCGAGGGTCCTTGGTTCCGGATCTCGACTGCCGCCTGTGTCGACCTGCTCGCGCGTTACGAGCAGCGGTACGGCTCAGTCTTCGCCGATTTTCGTCCACCAATGCTGACTGAACGAGCGGCCGCCGAGCGGCTCACCCGCGATGCCCTGCAGTGGAAGGCCGCGGTGGCCGCCTTGCGGGTGCTGCTGGGCGCGGACCGGGCGCTCGCCGACGGGACGGCGGCCGGCCTCGTTGCAGCCCCGGCCGTGCAGGCCCGGATAAAGGCCGAGGGCCGGCTGCCCGTCACGTTTGTCACCTGGCGCGACGCCTCCGCCTATGCGCGCTGGGCGGGTAAGCGGCTGCCGACCGAGGCGGAATGGGAGAAAGCCGCGCGCGGCCCCGACCGTCGGGTCTATCCTTGGGGCAACGAGTGGGACCCCGCGCGGGCCCGGGCCGGGTTGGACGTGGATGCCGGTCCGGTGGCGGTCGGGCAATTTTCCCAGGGGGCCAGCCCCTACGGCTGTCTGGATATGGCCGGGAATGTCTGGGAATGGTGCGAGGACTGGTTTGGTGAATCCTATTATCAGGAATGTGCTGACGGTATCGTGAACCCGCGGGGGCCGGTCGGGCTGGCGAACGGCGAGCTGCCCGCGCCGGATCCCAAGGCGAATCACCTCCAGAACGCCCGCAAGCAGGGCCGCGAGCCCGACACGCGCAAGATTGTGCGCGGGGGCTGCTGGGCCGCCGGGGCCGGGATGATCGGTCAGACCGAATTCAACAACCGCAGCGCGCGCCGCCTGTGGTCCAATCCCGACTACTGGTCGCAGGACACGGGCTTTCGTTGCGCCCAGGACGCCCCATGAAGCCAACCCGCCAACCGCTCGTTGCCCTTGCCCTGTGGCTGATCCTGCAACTCGCCGGGACCGGCTGCGGCCAGTCCACGCAGGAAACCGCCTACCTGAACGCCGAGCAGCGCGAGCGGGAGGCCGCGGTGGAAGCCGCGCCCGAGGTCATCGCCGAGTACCGGCGCGTGATCGCCCTCGAGCCCGGTTCGCGCTGGGCGAAACAGGCCGCCACCCGCATTGCGGCGCTCGAGGCGCGGCATCAGGCGGAGGAAACCCGCAAATCCGTCTTTCAGGAACACGGCGTGGACTGAATCACGCCAGACCCGCGCCCTCGCTTTACCCCCAACGACACCATGAAAACGAACCTCACTCCCGCCGGCACCTGCCGGCTTGAGATCCGCGTCTCTGAACGCGAAACCTTCACGGAATACCACGTGACGGCTTCCCCTGAATCCCCCGTGGCGGCCGGACCGGCGGCGGAGCAACTGTTCGCGGCCGTGGCGGCCGCGCTGGTCGAGCACCGCATCCAGCCGGTGCAGGAAAAAATCTACGGCCTGACCGCCGTGCGCGAGGAAGTGCTGCGCCAGCGGGACAGCATCTACCGGCTGCGCGGCCTTGACCGCACGATGCCGGTCACCTGGATCGAAGGCACCCCGCTCCATGCGGGTGGCTTTGCCGGGGTGCAGATCTGGGGCGTGGCCTCCCGCGATGGGCAGGCCTGTGTCAGCACGGTCGAGAATGACGTGACGGGTCGGGCCCGGCTGTGGACGGGCGCCGGCTTTCGCATGCTGCACCTGCCCGCGGTCCGCGGCACGCGGCCGGGCGGCGCGCTCGCTCCGTCGCGGTTGGAGCAGGCTGCGCAGATGTTTGCCAATGTTGGCGCCGGGCTGGCCGCCCATGGCATGAAATACACGCAGGTGAAACGCACGTGGATCTACCTGGCGCAGCTGCTGGAGTGGTACCTCGACATGAATCGCGTGCGGACCGACCATTACCGCCGGCACGGCCTCGGGTGGAAGGCGGGCCGGACTTTCCGGCCAGCACCGGCATCATGGGCCGGAGCGATGGGGAAGAATGTGTGATGGACGTGCTCGCCGTGGAGAATCTCCTCCCGGGCGCCGTGGTGACCACCGCCCTGAACCGCAGCGCGAAGCAGCATTCCTCCTTCAACTACGGCTCGTCCTTCTCGCGGGCGATGGCCTTCGAAATCGAGGGTCGGCAGACCATCCATGTTTCCGGCACCGCCAGCATCAACACGGCGGGCCTCAGCACGCATATCGGCGATGCCGAGCACCAGTGCATCGATACCCTGCTGAGCATTTCGGCGCTGCTGGCCGAGCAGGGCGGGGGATTGGGGCATATCACGTCGGCGACCTTGTTCTGCAAGGACCGCGCGGCGTGGGAGGCCTGGGAGCGGACCACCCAGTTGCTCGGGTTGCCGAAGATTCCGAAGATCTGTCTGCTCGCCGACGTTTGCCGCGACGACCTGTTGGTCGAAATGGAGGCGGTGGCGGTGATCTGAGCCCAAGCGACGACAGCTTTTGTGCTGAAGGGCGGGGTCTCCGAACCCCGCCTCGAACACGTTATCACAATCGAATAAGGCGGGATCAGCGATTCCGCCATACAGCACAGAACGACATCGCTGCGGTGCCTCCACTCAACCCGTCCGGAGGCCGGGTTCCACCCCGAGGCACTGGTGCCAGCGGGGGAACATTACGCTAACATCACCGGCGGCAACCAGGGCGGTATGACCGCCGAGGTTGGATCGCGATCAACAAAAAGCTCCGGCAACTCGTTGAATTGCCGGAGCTTGAAAGTGGTGCGGGCATAGGGAGTCGAACCCCAAACCTTCAGATTCGTAGTCTGACGCTCTATCCAGTTGAGCTATGCCCGCACGAAGGAAGGGCGAATAAGCGAATTTCCCGGAGCAACAGCAAGCAGAATTTTAATGGGAAAACCCCGGTCGAAATTTTCGCGATGGGCGTAGGCAAAGGTCAGTCCGGCAGGCGCTTGACGCGGATGTGGCGGTAGCGGACGACGCTCTTGGGGTCGTGCGCCTGCAGGGCGAAGGTACCGGTGCCGAGTTTCCGCTCGAAGGCGGCGCCGGCCTGGGCGCCGGCGGGTTCCTTGTACTGCATCACGATCGTGTCATTCACCTTCACGGTCACCGTGTTGCCCTCAACGATGATGTGCTGGGTCCACCAGACGTTGTCCTGGGCGGCGACGAAGCCGACGCTGGCGAGGTCGTAGAGGCTGCCGGTTTTCTTCCAGTCGGACTGGGTGTTGTTGACCTGCGTTTCGAAGCCGGCCTGGGGCCAGTTGGTTTCCTGGTAGCGGGTGTGGAAGTAGATGCCGCCGTTCGCGCCGGGCTCGGTCATGACCTCGACCTTGAGCTCAAAATTTTTGAAGGGGACGGGATCGCCGGTATAAAACAGGTGGCAGCGCGGGCCGCGGGTGACGAAGGCGCCGTCCTCGATTTTCCAAGTGGCGGTGTTTTCGGTGGCGGGGGTCCAGCCGGCGAAGCTGGAGCCGTCCATGAGGCTGGTGAAGCCCTCCTCCGCCGCGGCGGCGAAGGCGGGGACGCTGACGAGCAGGGCGAGGGCGAACCGGAGGGGTAGGGGGCGCATGGCCGCAGTGAAGACAGTCGAAGGGAGCGGGGCAAACGGAAACAAAAAAAGGCCCGCGTTGCCGCGGGCCGGAAAAATCGAGGCAGACGAGGCTCAGATCGCCTTCGGCAGTTCCACGCCGTCGAATTCGATCGGGCGCGGGTGGTTGCGTTTGTCCTTATGCTGGCCGTGGCGCTTGTGGAGGACGTGGTCGACCTTGTCGATCAGCAGGTCCACGGACTTGTGCATCTCCTCGGACTCGGCCGAGCAGTTGATGTCGGGGCCCCGGACTTGGACGTGGGCCTTGGCGACGAACTTGTGCGCGTGGTCATGCTGGCGGTCGCACTCGAGTTCGACGCGGATCCTCACGATGTGCGTGTCGTGGCGAAACAGTCGCTCCATCTTCTCCTGCACAAAGGCTTTCAGCGAGGGAGTCAGATCGAGGTGGATGCCGGTCACGATGACGTCGTGGGAGTTGTTGGTTTTGTTCATGGTTATTCCTTCGGTTGGACTGAAACAAAGGGCGTGGAGCGGGAGGGGGCTCCCGGCGTTCCTTGAGGGGGTTCCGATAGTGCGGGCCGTTGACCAACCGGGCCGAGCGACACTGGGAACAAGCACTTCATTCGACAAAGAGGATTACTAGGCGGCATGGGCGGATTGGCAAATCTTCTCGGCTGCATATTCCGGGAAAATTATTGAACATGGGAGCATGACCCATGCCGACGAGCCCCTGCCGCCGACGATTCCGCCCCTGGTGAACCCGGCGGACCTGCCGGGTTGGGTCCTGCTCAGTGATGAGCGGCTGCTGGTGTTGGACAAGCCGGGCTGGCTGGTGGTGCATCCCTCGAAGAACGGCCCGTGGTCGAGCCTGGCCGGGGCGGTGCGCGAAGGCTTGGGTATCGAAACCATCCGCTTTGTCTATCGGCTCGATCGGGAGACATCTGGAGTGGTACTTCTGGCGAAGGACGAGGCGACCGGCCGCCGGCTGGGCAAGGCGGTGCTGGCGCGCCGGATCGGCAAGGCGTACGTCACGATCCTGGAAGGGGAACTGCCAGGGCCGGTCACGGTGGACCAGTGGCTGGGGCCCGACCTGACCGCCGGGGTGTCGGTCAAACAACAGGTGGTCCCGGCCGGCACGGCCGGGGCGCAGGCGGCGACGACGGTCTTTCATCCGTTGGTGGTGCGCGGAGGCTGCACGCTGGCGGGGGTGGAGTTGGTGACGGGCCGCAAGCACCAGATCCGGGCGCATGCCGCCTGGCTCGGCCATCGAGTGGTGGGGGACAAGCTCTACGGGCCGGATCCGCGGCTCTACCTGGAGTTCGCCGAGCAGGGCTGGACCGCGCGGCATTCGGCGCTGCTGCGATTCACGCGTCAGGCGTTGCATTGCGCGGCGATCGACCTGCGGCCGGCGCGGATGGATTACCTGCTGCGGGCGCCCTGGCCGGCGGACCTGGCGCGGTTTGCGGCGCGGGAGATGAGCCTGCCGGCGGTGGAGGCGGAGGCACTGATCGACGCGTTTATCGCGGAAAAGCTGCCCGCGCCGCCCGCAGGACAGCCGATAGAGTGGTGAGGCGCTCCGCGAACGGCCGGGCGGAGGGCGTCTCGAGCGTGTAGTGCAACGGCCCGTGGTGATGCCGCAGGTAGATGGCCTCGGGCCAGGTATCGCGCAGGAGCGGATCGTTGATGGGCCGGATGATGCCGGGCTCGGCGGCCTCCCGCCCATCAATCACGGCGGCCGACTCGATCGGGCCGTGGAGCCGGGCGGTCTCGATCATGACCGGGGCGAGGGACGGCTGGTTGAGGGCATTGAGTTCGTAGAGGTAGAAACCCTGCGCCTCCCAATCCTCGTGCAGGCAAATCACGAGGTCGAACTCGGGTTGGCGCTGTAACCAGCCGACATGGGCGCGGACCTCGGGGGACTGAGGTTCCTTGTAATCGCGGTTCAGGTCGGTGCCGGCGGCGTTCTCGCGGGTCTGCCGGAGGAATCCGGTGGGGTTGATGAGCGGGCACACGAACCAGGTGGCCGTGTCGTCGAAGAAGCCTGCTTCCATCAGGCTCAGCAAGGCCCAGGGCGGAGCCGGTTCGTCGCCGTGGATGCCGGCGGAAACGTAGATCCGGGGGCGGGTCGCCGCGGTGTGTTTGGTGTAGGCGATCAGCGGGTGGCCGTCGATCTCGCCAAAGGTCGTGGCCTCGAAACCGGCGCGGCGGGCCGCGGCGGCGAAACGCGGGGTGAAGACGGTGGGATCGAGCGGCAGGGGCGGGGCCATGGGCTGGGGGCAGCTTGCGCGGCCGGGCACGGAGCACAAGCCAAGCAACGGAAGGGTTGGCCACAAAGAGGCACAAAAAAGAGTTCTGCGCTGCGACGGGAATTAACCGCGCGCCTGTAGACGCATCGAGTGCTGCACTCGCTCCCTGTTTCTCGTGACTTTTTGTAGCCATGCCTGCGTTGGGACAGGGCGATAGCCGTATCGCATGGGGCGCTGGCTCAGGTTTTGACACGGCCCGGCGCTTCGGCCTAGCTGACCGTTCTCCCATGTCCAACGTCCGCGTCCGTTTCGCCCCCAGTCCCACCGGGTTCTTCCACATCGGCAGCGCCCGCACGGCCCTGTTCAACTGGCTTTATGCCCGGCACACGGGGGGCACGTTCGTCCTGCGGATCGAGGACACGGACCAGGCGCGCAACAGCGAGCAGTTCCTAAAGCTCATCTACGACAGCCTGACCTGGTTGGGCATGGATTGGGACGAGGGTCCGAACCCGGACGGGGTGGGCGAGCGCGGCGCGTTCGGTCCCTACCGCCAGAGCCAGCGCGGCGCCGTGTATGAGAAATACAAGCAGCAGCTTCTTGCCAGCGGCCGCGCCTACGAGAAGGACGGGGCGATCTGGTTCAAGCTGCTGGGCGAGCGCTACACGATCTTCGACGACCACCGGAAAAAAGAAGTCGAGAAGGTGAAGACCGCCCCCGTGTTGATCGACGACAAGATCCGCGGCCAGGTCGAGCGGCAGGAGGACGAGGATTTCGTGATATTCCGCTCGGACGGCAACCCGGTGTTTCATTTCGTGAACGTAGTCGACGACATCGAGATGAAGATCTCGCACGTCATCCGCGGCGAGGACCACCTGTCCAACACGAGCAAGCACGTGCGGCTGTACGAGGGTTTCGGCGTGGCCGCGCCGGTGTTCGCGCACATCCCGCTGATCCTGAAGTCGCCCGAGATGGGGCAGGGCAAGATGTCGAAGCGGGACAAGGGGGCGCTGATCGAGGAATACCAGCAGCGTTATTTCCTGCCCGAGGCGCTGGTGAACTACCTCTCCCTGCTCGGCTGGAACCCGGGCGACGACCGGGAGAAAATGCCGATCGCCGACATCATCCGCTTGTTCGACCTGCCGGCGGTGAACCAGAGCAATGCGAAGTTCGACGGGAAGAAGCTGGCGAACATGAACATGGTTTACCTGCTGGAGCAGCCGGCCGACCGGTTCGTGGCCTTGGCGAAGGATTGCTTCACGAAGCAGCCCGCCGGGACGTCGGTCATGGCGGACGAGACTTACTTCCGGACGATCATGCTGCTGGCGCAGCCGAAGATCAAATCGGTGGACGAGCTGGGAGCGTACACGGTCTATTTCTTCACGGAAGATTTCCCGGTCGATGCCAAGGTGAAGGACAAGGTCATGGCCAAGGGGGAGCCGAAGGTGCGCCTGGCGGAGTTGATCGCGGCGATACCGGGCATGGATTTCGCCAGCGACGCCACGGTGGAGGCCGGCATCAAGGCGCTCGCCGAGGGCAAGGGCCTGGGCTTCGGTGATTATCAGGCCGTCGCGCGCCTGGCGGTCACCGGCACCAACGCCGGCCCGAGCATCACGGCGATCTTCCGCGTGCTGGGGAAGGACAAGGTGCTGGCGCGCCTGAGCCGTTTCGCGGCGACGGCGTGAAATTATGTAGGGCGGGGTCGCCGAACCCCGCCTTCGTTCGAACGTGATATCGCCTTCGAGGCGGGGTTCGGCGACCCCGCCCTACACCCAGCAGATCTCGCTCAGGGATTTCACGGCATGGCGCTCCGTGGTCGAGGCGAACCGTGCGCTCAGAAGCCGACGGCGGACTTCGGGGGCGTCGCCTGGTAGCAGGTGGTGCGCTCGTGCGTCACCGGCGTGAAGATGTCGGTGACGGTCAGGGCGGACTCGGCGCCGCCGAGGAAGAAGTAGCCGTCGGGGGCGAGGTTCTTGAGCGCGTTCTGCATGATCTGGCGCTTGGTCTCGACCGTGAAATAGATCAGGACATAGCGCATGAAGATCAGGTCGAACTTGGAGAAGAAGGACCAGGGCCGGATCAGATTCAGTTCGCGAAACTCCACCTTGGCCTTGATGGCATCGGCCAGGTGCCAGCCATCGCTTTTTTGGCGGAAGTATTTGACGAGGTAGGACGCAGGCAGCCCGCGATTGACCTCGATCTGCGAGTAGATGCCGCGGCGGGCCTTGTTCACGACGGTGGGGGAAAGGTCGGTGCCGATGATCCGCACCTGCCAGTCCTGGAGCTGCGGGAAATGCTCGGTGAGGAGCATGGCGAGGCTGTAGGCCTCCTGACCGGTGGAGCTGGCGGCGGACCAGAGCGTGAGTTTCTTCTCGGCGGCGCGCGCGGCAATGAGTTTGGGCAGGACGTGCTTGCGCAGCGTCTCGAAGGGATGGATGTCGCGGAAGAAGAGCGTCTCGTTGGTCGTGAGGGCGTCGATGATCGCGGGCGTGACCAGGTGCGCGAAGCTTTGCTCGGACCGGATCTGTTCGACGAGGCCGTTGACACTCGCGTGATTGTGCCGGGTGGCGAGGCTGGCCAGGCGGGTCTCCACGAGGTATTCCTTGCCAGCCTCGAGGGAGATGGCGGCTTCACGCTGGAGCAGCTCGGCCACGAACCGGAAGTTGGAGGCACTCAGGGGGGTGGCGACGTCGGTGAGAAAATCTGCCATGGTTCAGGCGGGGACAAGGGTGAGCTGACGAGAGATCTGGGGGGCGATTTCCCCGAGGGGCAGGATGCAGCGGGTGAGGCCCGCGTGGGCGACGGCGCCGGGCATGCCCCAGACGATGGAGCTGGCTTCGTCCTGGAGGATGATGGAGCCGCCGGCCTCGTGGATGTGTTCACAGCCGCGCAGACCGTCATGGCCCATGCCGGTCATGACCACGGCGAGGACGTGGCCACCGGCGACCGCGGCGGCGGAGCGGAAAAGGACGTCGGCGGCCGGCCGGCAGGAGTTTTCCGGCGGGGTATCGAGCAGGCGGCAGACCAGGTCGCCGGCGGGTAGGCGTTCCAGCGCCAAATGGCGGCCGCCCGGGGCGAGGTAGGCGTGGCCGGCCTGCAGGATATCGCCTTCCGCGGCCTCCTTGCAGCGGAGATGCGGGGAGAGCGTGTCGAGCCGGTGGGCGAGGGTCTCGGTGAAGAGGGGGGGCATGTGCTGCACGATGGCGACCGGAACCGGGACGGGCCGGGTCAGGCCGGAGAAGACCTTGCACAGGGCGTTCGGGCCGCCGGTCGAAGTCGCGATCACCAGCAGTTCGGCCCCGCCCGCGGGACCATGCGGGCAGGCGGCGCCCGGACGGGTGCTGGCGGCGTGGCCGGGGGTGGCGGGGACCGGAGCCGGCGAGGCGATGCGGCAATGGGCGTGGATGCGCGGGAGCAGGTCGTGTTGGAGCAGCGCGATGCTCTGTTCGAGATTGGCGACGTCGGAGGGTTTCGTGACGTAGTCGCTGGCGCCGGCGGCGAGGGCATCGAGGGTGGCGACGGCGCCGCGGCGGGTGGCGAGCGAGAGCATGATGACCGGCAGCCGGGGATGGGTGCGGCGGATTTCACGCAGCGTGGCGAGGCCGTCGAGTTCGGGCATCTCCATGTCCAGGGTCACGAAGTCGGGATTCACCTGCGTGAGTTTCTGCAGCGCGATCCGCCCGTTGGCGGCGCTGCCGGCGACCTCGATGGCCGGGTCGGACTCGAGCACCGTGGCGACGAGCCGGCGCATGACGACGGCATCATCCACGACAAGGGCGCGCAGCTTGGGCATGGCCGGGCGGATTTAGAGGACCAAACCGAGGAGGCGCAGCTTGTCGGCGAACATTTCCCCATCAAGCGGCTTCATGAGGTAGTCGTCCGCGCCGGCGGAGAGGGCCTCGATGACGCCATCCTGGGTGCTGTTGGCCGTGACCATCATGATCTTCATGCCGTCGTACCGCGGCTCGGTGCGGATGGCCTTGAGGAGCTCGAGGCCGTTCATGCGGGGCATGTCCCAGTCGAGGAGGGCGGCGTCGAAGGGGGTCACCTGTTCCTCGAGCCGGGCCAGGGCTTCCAGGCCGTCGGCGGCCTCGACCGTCTCCCCCTGGATGTCCTGAGCATAGGAGCAGAGCAAGCTCCGCATGGTTTTTGAGTCGTCAACGATCAGGAGGCGCATGGGACGGTGGGTTGAGGGCGGGAGGAGGCGGTGGGAGCCGGGTCAGGCGGCGACGCGGTCGGGCGGGCGTTGGGTCGAACCGGAGCTGTGGCTGCGGTCCACGATGGCCTTGAGATCGGCGGCGAGCTTGGAGAGCTCCTGGGCGGCGCTGAGGGTGTTGCGGGCGCCCTCGGTGGTGGCGCGGGTGGCCTGGGAGATGCCCGTGATGTTCTTCGCCATATCGGCGCTGCCGGCGGCGGCCTCGCTGGCATTGCGGGCGATCTCGTTGGTCGTGGCGGATTGCTCCTCCACCGCGCTGGCGATGGTGGACTGGATATCGTTGATCTGGCCGATGATGCGGCTGATGTCACCGATGGCGGTGACGGCGCCCTTGGTGTCGGTCTGGATCGCCTCGATCTTGCGCGAGATGTCCTCGGTGGCGGCGGCCGTCTGGCGGGCGAGCTCCTTGACCTCGTTGGCCACGACGGCGAAGCCCTTGCCGGCCTCGCCGGCGCGGGCGGCCTCGATGGTGGCATTGAGGGCGAGCAGGTTGGTCTGCTGCGCGATGGAGGTGATGACCTTGATGACCTCGCCAATCTCGTTGGAGCTTTCGCCGAGCTTGGTGACGGTGGTGTTGGTGTCGGTGGCGGCCTTGACGGCGGCGGTGGCGACGCGGGCGGACTCGGCGGCGTTGCGGGCGATCTCCTTGATGGTGGCGTTCATCTCCTCGGCGGCGGTGGCGACGGTGCCGACGTTCTTGCTGACCTGCTCGGAGCCGGCGGCGACGACGTCGGACTGCTCGGAGGAGGCCGTGCTGGCCTCGGTCATCTGCTTGGCGGTGGCGGAGAGTTCCTCCGCGGCGGAGGCGACGGTCTGGGAGTGGGTGGTGACGGCCTCGAGGGTCTGCTTGAGGCTGGCTTCCGCGTGCTTGCGCGGCGTGATGTCGGACGCGAGCAACACGATGCGGGTGACCTTGCCGGTCACGTCCACGCGCGGGTTGTACGTGGCCTGGATCCAGACCTCGTGGCCGCCCTTGCCGACGGTGCGATACTCGGCGGTGATGAACTTGCCGGCGTTCAGGTCGTTCCAGAGCTGGCCATAGGCGGCGGACGCCGACTGGGCGGAGTCGAGCAGGATGCGGTGATGCTGGCCCTTGATCTCGCCGAGGGAGTACCCGTAGCTGCGGAGGAAGTTGTCATTCGCCGTAAGGATGGCGCCTTGGGCATCGAACTCGATGACCAGCTGGTTGCGATTGGTCTCGGCCAACTGGCGGTCGTTGTTGGTCGACTCCACCTTGGCGGCGGTGATGTCCGTGGCGATCTTCACGATCTTCGTCACGCGACCCACCTCGTCGAGCACGGGGGCGTAGACCGCCTGGATCCAGACTTCTTTGCCCTCCTTGTTGATCCGCTTGAACACATCGGAATTGCTTTTGCCGGCGTTCAGATCCGCCCAGAACTGGGCGTAGGTCGGTGTGCCACTGATGGCCGGGTCGACAAAGATGCGATGGTGGCGGCCCTTGATCTCATCCAAGGTGTAACCCAAGGTCTTGAGGAAGTTGTCGTTGGCGAGTTGCACGATGCCCTTGGTGTCGAACTCGATGTAGGCGTAGTTGGTGTTGATGGCGTCGAGGATGGCCTTGGCGTTCTGACGCTCGACCTCGCTGGCGGTGATGTCGTAGCGGATGCCGATGTATTTCACCGGCTTGCCATTGTCGCCGAGCACCGGGGCGATGACGGCATCGACGTAGTAGGGGGTGCCGTCCTTCTTGCGGTTCTTGACCACGCCGCGGAAGGTCTGGCCGCGACCGATGGTCGACCAGAGTTCCTTGAAGACCTCCTTGGCCATGTCGGGGTGGCGCACCTTGCTGTGGGGTTTGCCGATGAGCTCCTCGCGGCTGTATTGGGAGACCTCGGTGAACTTGTCGTTGCACCAGACGATGTCGCCCTTGAGGTCGGAGACGGAGATGATGCTGGTCTGGTTGACCATCTCGGACTGGACGCGCAGCTCGGAAATCTGGATCCAGTCGACCTGGTCGGCCTTGAAGTGCCGCTTGAGGCCCTCGCTGGTGGCGTTGCAGGCGCGGGCCATTTCGGCGACCTCGTCGCGGCCGCTGACCTGGATGGCCTGGCTGAGATTGCCCTGAGAAAGCGCGACGATGGCGGCCTTGACGTGGTTGACCGACCGCACGAGGTGACGGACGAGGAAGTACATGAGCGCCATGGCGAGGGCGAGGGCCACGACGCCGACGATCAAGACGGTGTTCTTCAAAGTGTGGGCAACGCGGAAGGCCTCGGCGGGTTCGGCGCGGACAAAGGTGGTGAAGCCGGAGCCGACGTAGCCGAGGGTCGGGACGCTGCGGGCGTAGCCGCCCACCTGGATGAAGTCGGTGCCGGCACTCCGGGACATGCGCTCGTTGCGACCGCTGACGACGGCGCTGTAGGGACTGCCGGGCTTGGCCGCGGCGATCGCGGCGCTCTCGTTCGTGCTGAGGAAGTTGACCTTGAACAGGTCGTCCGGACGCGTGTGCTCGTAGCCGGTCTCCGTGGGGTCCACGTCGATGACGAGGTTGCCGTGGCGGTCGATCACGCTGAGCTCCGCGGAGCCGAGCTCCTGGTTCTTGATCGTGCGGTAGGTCGAGGCGACGATCTCCTCGAGCATGGAGGCATTGAAGGCGTTGTGCCAGTAGCCCACGAGGTTGCCGCGGTTGTCGCGGATCGGGGCGGTGAATGTCATGGTCCAGGCGGGGGCCTTGGCGCCGTAGAGCGCATTGGCGAGTTCGTCGACGGCCGGGTCGGTCACCACGGTGCCGCTGAGCAGGGCGGAGCCATCCGCCGCCTTGCCGGTCGTGAACTGGCCGGAGGACACGGCGCGGAACCAGGGGGTGGTGGCGACGGAGCGGCCCAGCTGGTCGGTGATGCCGGCGAGGGGCCGGTCGGTGGCGTCAACCGTGTTGATGGCGACGATGCGGCCGCCGGGTTCGGTGATGAAGCTGTAGACGTAGCAGCCGTAGGCCTTGACGTAGTTGTTGATCACCGTGGTGAGCTCGGCCCGCTCGGCCTCACCGAGGTTGGTGAGGTCGCGGTGCGCCACGGTGTTGAGCCCGAAGGCCTGGACGTCGCCGTAACGCTCGAAGAGGTTGCGGTCCATGGTCGCCTGGATGTTGCTGGCGGCGGCGAGCAGGGCGTAGGAGCGCTCGCGCTCCAGGCTGGCGCCCATGCGGAGGACGGTGAGGTAAATGGCCCCGATGCTGGCGACGATGAGCAGCGTGACGGGGACGAGGATCTTGTGGCTTAGTTTCATGGCGGGCGGGGGTGAAAGGGGGGCGGTGGGCTCAGGCGGCGACATCGGCGCAGCGGGCGGCGTCAAGGATATGGAGGAGGCGCTGGGGGAGTTTCTGGACGCCAATAATCAAGTGCTGGGCGGCCGGGGACAGGGTTTCGGGGGGCAGTTCGAAACTGGCGGTATCGACCTCGAGCACATCGCCGATATCATCGGCGATGAGGGCGGCCACTTCGGCGCCGAGGCGGACCACGATCAGCATGGTCGGGGCTTCCGGGGCGCGACCGGGCAGCGCCAGTCGGCGGCGCAAATCCACGGCGGTCACGATCTGGCCGCGCAGGTTGATGAGCCCGTGCACGGCGTCCGGGGCCAGCGGCACCGGGGTGAGCGGGCGGCCGCGGATGACCTCCTGAACCTCCAGGACATCAATCCCCATCAGCAGATGGTTGATCAGGAAAGTGCAGTACTGGCGGCTGGTGGACATGGGGAATCAGGCGGCACGGTCGGCGGCGCGCAGGATGGCCGGGACGTCGACGAGGTCGGTGATGGTGCCCTGAATGATGGCGGAGCCGGAGATGCCCGGGGCCGCGGTGCCTTCCTGGAGCTGGATGCGGTCCTCGACGATGTCGCGGATCTCGTGGACGACGAGGCCCACGGTCTTGCCGGGGCCCTGCTGGTAGACGATGACCGGCAGGCGGGCCTGGGCGGTGACCGCGCGGGCGCCGGGCAGGACCCGGTCGAGACGCACGAGCGGCAGGATCCCGTCGCGATACTGGACCGCCTCACGGGTGCCGGAGCGTTCGAGCTTGCTGGCGGCGAATTCCTCGAGCCGGGCGGTCTTGTCGAGGGGCAGGGCGAGGTGGTCGCGGCCGGGCACGGAGAACAGCAGCAGGCGGGTCATGAGGCCGGCGCCGGCGGCGGCGAGGGCCGGATCGGCCACGGCGGTGGTAGGTTGCTCCCCGGTGATGCGGGCGTGGTTGGCCAGGCCCAGCACGTCGAGGATGAGGGCGACACAGCCGTCGCCAAGGATGGTTGCGCCCGCGAACATGGGCAGGCCCTTGAGCTGGCGGGAGAGGGGTTTGACCACGATTTCCTGGGTGTCGCACACCTCGGAGACGACGAGGCCGAAGCGGCGGCCGTCGGCCTGCAGCACGACGATCTGGAGGTCGGAGGGGGCCTGGTCGAGTGGGCCGGCGGGCAATTTGAGTTCCCGGTCGAGGAAGACGAGCGGCATGAGCTGGCCGCGGAGGCGGAAGACCGGCGAATCGTAGACGTGCTCGAGCGCGGCGCGGGCGGCGGCGCCCTCGAGCCGGACCAGTTCCAGCAGGTTGACCTGCGGGATGGCATACCGCTGCCGGGCGACCTCCACGAGCAGCGCCGGGATGATGGCGAGCGTCAGGGGGATCTTGATCTTGAGGGTGGTGCCCTGGCCGGGGGTGCTGTGGACGTCGACCGAGCCGCCAATCTTCTCGATGTTGGTGCGGACGACATCCATGCCGACGCCGCGGCCGGAAATGTTGGTGACCGTTTCCGCGGTGGAAAAGCCGGGGGCGAAGATCAGGTTGACCGCGTCGCGGTCGGAGAGGCGGGCGGCCTGCTCGGGCGTGAGGAGGTTCTTCTCGAGAGCCTTGGCCTTGACGCGGGCGATATTCACACCGGCGCCGTCGTCGATGATCTCGATGATGACCTGGCCACCCTCGTGAAACGCGCGCATGATCAGCGACCCCTCCGGCGACTTGCCGGCGGCGGTGCGGACCGCGGGGGATTCCAGGCCATGGTCGACGGCGTTGCGGACGATATGGGTCAGCGGGTCGCGGATGGCCTCGATAATCGTGCGGTCCAGTTCGGTGTCGGCGCCAAAGGTATCGAGCCGGATCTGCTTGCCCAGTTCCTGGGCGATGTCGCGGACGATCCGCGGGAACTTGCCCCAGACTGTCTCGATCGGCTGCATGCGGGTCTTCATCATGTTTTCCTGCAGTTCGCCGGTGATGAGATTGATGCGCTGGGAGATCTCGCCGACCTGCTCGGGCCGGTGCTGCCGGCTGAGCGAAACCTGGCCGAGCTGGTTGCGTGCGAGCACCAGTTCCCCGACGAGGTTCATGAGCTTGTCGAGCAGGGTGATGTCGACGCGCACGGTGGAGCCGGCGGCGGCCGGGCCGGAAGCCGCCCGCGCCTCCCGGGGCGCCGCGCTGGGAGAGGGGAGATCGGCCGAGGGGAGATCGGCTGGTGCCGCGGCGGCGGGAGCGGCGGCATCGTCGAAGAGGCCCCAGTTCGCGGCGTCGGCGGCGGGGGCGGCCGGGGTCGCGGCCGCGGGTTCGTCATCGAAGAGGCCCCAGGTGGCGTTGGGGGTGGCCGCGGTCTCAGAGGCGGCGACCGGTGCCGGCGGAGGGAGAGGGCTCGGGACGGGGGTGGCCGCGGGGATCGGCGGCAGCGCCGCCGCCTTGCCGTCGCGCAGGTCCTGCAGCGTCTGGGTGAGGGCTTCGTGATCGGTGGTGCTCTCCACGCCGGTGGTGTCGATCGACTGCAGGATCTCGCGCAGGGCGTCGGAGAGGCGGAGGAGGGAGGAGCTGATCGCCGGGTTGATCTGCAGCCGGCCGGCGCGCAGGTGGTCGAGGAGTCCCTCGCCGACATGGGCGATCTTTTGGATGCGGCCGAAGCCGAGGCAGCCGGCCGTGCCCTTCAGGGTGTGGATGGCGCGGAAGATCTCGTTGAGCCGGTCGCCGGGGGCCGCGCCTTGCTCAAGTTCCAGGATGACCTGTTCATACCGGTCCAGTCCCTCATAACTTTCGGTCAGCATGTCCCGCACGAACTGCTGCTGGAGGTCGTTGTTCATGCAGACAGAAACGGGCGGCGGGTCAGGCGACGGTGGCGGCCGCAATCGAACCGGGCAGCACCTTGCCGACGACCCCGAGGAGTTGGGCCTGCTGGAAAGGCTTGACGATCCAGCCGGTGGCGCCGGCGGCGCGGGCGAGGTTTTTCTTTTCCAGCTCCGACTCGGTGGTGAGAATGAGGATGGGCACGGGGCGGCCGCGGAGGGCGGCGCGGGCCTCGCGGGTGAACGTGATGCCGTCCATCTGCGGCATGTTGACGTCGGTGATGATCAGATCGACGTGGTTGGCGGCCAGTTTCTGCAGGGCCTCGACACCGTTGGCGGCTTCCAGCGTTTCAAAGCCGGCCGTGCGCAACGTGAATACCACCATCTTACGCATGGTCAGCGCATCGTCCACGGCCAGCACGGTTTTTTTCATAGGAGTCGGTAGGGAGTGATCGGCCGACGGCCCAACAACTTGAGTAAAAAAACACCCGCCTCAGAAGAGATCCACGTTGTGGCCAAGGCTGGCCACCGGCTCGCCGGCGGGGATCAGGGGTGCAGGCGTGGCCTTGGGGCGGGCGGGCTCCGGGACCGGTGGGGTCACGGGTTCGGCGCCCGCCGGCATCTCTACAAACAAATCCACATCCGGGGCCGCCAGTAGGGGGCCCGTCGGACCCATCTGGGCGGTCTGGCCCTGGTGGGTCAGGCGCTCGGACGCCATGGTGTAGCGTTTGGCGTGCTGGCGCAGTTTTTCCTTGGTCTTGAGGCACGGGTCCTGGTCCGTGCGGCCGACCCGTTCGAGCAGGGTCGACAGACTCTGGCGGGTGCCTTGGATCGCCTCGATCAGCCCGGGCATGCCGGTGATGGTGGCATGGGCTTGCTGGGCGGCGTGATGGATGGCAGCGGCGGTCTCGCCGATGCTGCCCATGACGGCGATCGCGTGGTCGCGCAGCTCGTGGAGCCGGCCCTCGCTTTCCGGGCTCCGGGCGACGAGCTGGTCGTGCTGCGCGGTGCCCCGTTGCTCGAACTCGGCCAGGAGTTCGAGGCATTCGCGCGTATCGTCGCGCAACTCGCCGAGGTCACGGGCGACCTGTTCGCTGACGTCGGAGATTTCGGCGGAGATGCCGGCCGTGCGGGCGGCCAGCAGTTCCAGCCCGGTGCCCTGGTCGATCTGGAGCGAGCGCACCTGGGCGTTCAGCGCGATGAGCCGCATGTTGATCGACAGGTCCCCCAGGGTGGTCGAGAGACTGCTGGCAATGTTGCTGGCGGGACGGGCGGCGGCGTTGGCCTCCCTGGTCAGTTCCAGGGTCGAGACCACGATGCCCCGCACGCCGGTGAACGCATCGAGCAACTGCTGCACCATGCCGTCGGCGGACGCGGTCATCTGGGTGAATTCGTCCAGGGTCAGGGCGTTGCGGTCGATCTCGTCGGCCTGGGTCACGATGTGGCCGAGGTTGTCGATGATCTCCGTCTGGGCGCGCTGGAAGTCCTGCTCGATCTGGTCCAGCTGGGAGATCTGCACCTCCAGCAGGTGACCGAGGCCGGTGGCGTCGGTCTTCATCTCAGCCAGCGAGTCGAGCACGTGACCGCTTTTCTGGCTCACGATATCCTGGGTCTGGATGGCCGTGACGATGGCGCTGACCCGGCGGGTCAGTTCCCGGCTGAAGACCTGGATTTTCACGTCGCGCCGGGAATCGTTGCTCAGCTGCTCGTCGAGGGAGGCAATCGCCCCCTCGATCTGCGTGCGCCGGGCGCCGGTATGGCGGGAGTGCTCGTCGAAGTCGCGCACGAGCTTCGCCCGCACCCGGGAAATGGTGGCGTGGGTCTGGGCCAGCAGCGCGGTGTTCTGCTCGAAGGTTTCGCTGACCAGGGTGTGCAAGCGTTCGATTTCCGACACCACGGTGATGAAGGTGTCGCGTTGTTCCTGCTCGAGGGTGGCGGACTCGATCTTGATCAGCACCTCGATGTAGGTGAGCGGGGCCAGCATCGATTCCATCTGATGCTGGAAGTCGAGCATGGCCTTCGTGCGTTGCTCAGTGCGGGCGAACAGCTCGAGCAGGCGGGCGTGGTGGCCGATGCAATAGTCGATGTACTCGATCGGGCCGTGGAGGACCTGGACGGCCTCTTGAAACAGGGTCATGCCGTCGCGCTTGCCGCTGGCGATAGCCACGAGGTTCTCGCAGTGCTTGAACAGTTGCTCGATGCGGCCGTGCAGGGGGATGAAGGTCTCGCCGAGGGTGGTGAAGACCTGCTCCATCTGGCCATTGGTCGTGCGGAGCTGCGCACTGGCGTGGTCGATCACGTCGTGGCGCTCGGGCCGGGCGATCGCCTTGGTCCGGCGTTTGAGGGATTGGAGCCACCGGTTGATCAGGCGAATGATCCTGGGGCGCTGACTGCGGGAAGGAGGGTTCACGACTCAGGCACCGGCCGATTCCCGCACGATGTCGGCATACTGGCCCAAGCGGGTGAAGGTCAGGATCCTGTGCAGGTTGGGATGGGCGACGAGCAGCCGGATTTTGATACCGCGGGTGCGGCACTGTTTGATGGTGGAGACGATGAGGTTCAATCCGACGGAGTCGACGAGACGGCAGGCGCGCAAATCGATCGTGAGGATCGAGTTATCGGATACCTGGGCAGCGATGCGGCCCAAATCCGCGCGAATGCCCTCGGCATTGGTGCTCAAGATGTCGCTCGCGGCGACATAGTTGGCGGCGGTTACGGGCGGGTGCATAGCTATTTAGATGAAGAAATCCATCGTCACAATACTGCCGTTGCCGGAGAAATATGTTTGGGCGGGCAGGTTATTGATCATCACCAAGCCGCGATGTTCGGTCAGGAGTTCATCGGCCGCCGCCTCTTCATGGCGTTTGTGGTCAAAATCATGGCCGGGGCCGCTGTCGGACACCCGGAGGCGGAGGCAACCGGTGGACGGGTGATACGAGGCCTGGACCCGGGCCCATTCATCCGGGGCCCCCTTGCAGCCGTGCTTCAGGGCGTTGATCAGCGACTCGCGCAGGCACACGAGAATTTCCGAAAGCTTGTCCTCCGGCACCCCGGGCAGTGCGGTCAGCACGCTGTTCTCGATGAAGGTCTGGTGTTCGTTTATTTCCGGGAGTTGGTCGCCGCGATAGGTTTGGGCAAGGATGGCAAAGGGCTGGTCGGCCACCGACTGCTCGATGCCGAAACTGGCCCGGACCACGACAATGTCATCGGCGGCGTGCATGGTCAGCTTGGACTTGTCCTCGCCGGGCTGACACAGCCGGAAAACCAGGCTCAGGGGATCGAGTTGCAGCCGGTCCGCGAGGTCGTCGAGCCCGTCGGACCAGAAGGCGATGTGGCCTACGGGTTGGGTTTGCTGGGAAGCGTGCGGCAGGTCGGGAAACCAGCCCAGGGGGTTGCTGGGTTCTTCACTCAGCGGGCTGGCCATGCCCTCGCCGTCGATGAGGTAGGGCTGGGGGAATCCGGTGTTGAGGCACCGAATGCTCATGGTTTCCAGGTTTGCCTGGAACGCGATCGCGGCCAGCGAGATGTCGATCTCATCGGCGTTGACCGATTCGAGGAGCATCCTGTTGGTGTGGCGGAAGACCTCCTCAATGGTGCCCCCGCATTGCAGCATGCCGCGCGCGAGGCCGTGAAAATACGAGGATTGGTAGGCGGACTTCATGTCATGGCCCGAGGTGTCGGAGGCGATCATGACAAAGTTCTGTTCGTCCATCGGGAAGATGCTGAGGAAGTCACCGCTCACCGCGCCGAACGGCTGGTAGTGGGCTTGCAGGCGGCGGCCCAGCTTGGCGATCTGGTGCCGCAGCAGTTTCAGCTGGTTGCGGCCGACCTCCTGGGCAATCTGAGTGGCCTCGCGCAATTCGCGCTGCTGGCGGGTCGAGGCGACGGCGCGGGTCACATGGTCGGCCAGCACGCGGGGCACGATCGGCTTCTCCATGAAACCGTGCACGCCGTCCCGCAAGGCGCCGGCGATGAGGTCCTTGTCGCCGCACATGGTGAGGATGATGACGGCCAGGGTCGGGTCCTCGGCGCGCAGGATGCGCAGCAGATCGAGGCCCGTGCCGCCCGGCATCCAGTAGTCGGTGACAACGCAGACGTATTCGAGGGTGGAGCTGGATTTCAGCCAGGCGCTGGCCTCGTGGACCGAGTGCAAGGCGGTTGTAGCGTAGCCGAGATTTCGCAGGTGGGCCTCCAGCACCATCAGCTGGGACCGATCGTCATCGACGATCAAGATACGGCCATGGGCGACCGGAGTGAGAGACACCATGAAGCCCTATCGGACGTTCGCGGCGTTTCTTTAGGTCATCCGCGTGATCGAGCCGCGGCGGTTACGGGGGGCCGGCCGAGGCGCGGTTCTGCCTTCGCCGAGGCTATGGCCGGCGCAGCCGGAGACCCCGCCCGACAGGACAACGGGGTCACTTGGCCCAGGTGTCCTTCAGCGAGATCGTGCGGTTGAAGACGAGCTTGGAGTCGGGGGCGGAATCCTTGTCCAGGGCGAAGTAACCGAGGCGTTCGAACTGGTAGCGGTCGGCGGGTTTCGCGGTGGCGAGGGAGGTCTCGAGCTTGGCGGTGACGATCTCGAGGGATTTCGGGTTCACGACCTTGAGGAAATCGTCCTGGGCGCCGGGCTCGGCGACGGTGAAGAGGCGGTCGTAGAGGCGCACCTCGGCGTCGATGCAATGCGAGGCGCTGACCCAGTGGATGGTGCCCTTGACCTTCTTGTCGGCGTTGGGCTGCCCGTGACGGGTGTCGAGCTGGGCCGTGCAGCGGAGTTCGCTGATGGCACCGGCGTCCTTCACGATCTCATCGAGCTTGATGATGCAGGCGTATTTCAGGCGCACCTCGCCGCCGGGTTTCAGACGGAAATACTTCGGGGGCGGCACCTCGGCAAAGTCGTCGGACTCGATGTAGACCTCGCGAGTGAGGGCGACCTTGCGCGTCGTGGGCTGCTCGGCCTGCGGATTGTTGGTGGCGTCGCACTCAATGACCTCGCCCGGGGCGAGGTTGGTGAGGATGAGCTTGATGGGCTTGAGCACGGCGAGGCGGCGGGCGGCGAGGCCGTTGAGCTCGGTGCGCACGGCGTTCTCGAAGACGGCGACCTCGGTGACGGAGTCGAACTTGGTGACGCCGACGCCGGTGACAAAGGTGCGGAGCGCGCTAGCGGGGATGCCGCGCCGGCGCAGGCCGGAGAGCGTGGGCATGCGCGGGTCGTCCCAGCCGTGCACGACCTTCTCGTTCACGAGGGTGAGGAGCTTGCGCTTCGAGACGAGGGTGTAGCCGAGGTGGAGCTTGGCGAACTCGTACTGGTGCGGCAGGGCGCGGGGCAGGTCGAGGTTCTCGAGGATCCAGTCGTAGAGCGGGCGGTGGTCCACGAACTCGAGCGTGCAGATGGAGTGCGTGACGCCCTCGAGGTAGTCGCTGAGGCAGTGGGCGTAGTCGTAGAGCGGGTAGATGCACCACTTGTCTCCGGCATGGTGGTGGGCGACGTGGCGGATGCGGTAGAGGAGCGGGTCGCGCAGCCACATGTTGGGCGCGCTCATGTCGATCTTGCTGCGCAGGGAGCGGGCGCCGTCGGGGAACTCGCCGGCGCGCATGCGCTGGAACAGGTCGAGGTTCTCGGCGACGGTGCGGTTCCGGAACGGGCTGTCCTGGCCGGGGCGGTCGGGCGCGCCGCGGTATTTCTCGGTGTCCTCGGGGCTCAGGTCACAGACGTAGGCCTTGCCACGCTTGATGAGCTCGAGGGCGTAGGCGTAAAGCTGGTCGAAGTAGTCGGAGGCGAAAAATGCTTCGCTGGCCGGGCCGGGTTTCACCGGGGCGAGGTAGTGGTCGGGCCGCCCGTTGCTCGTGATCGCGGCGGGATGCGTGCCCTTGGGCTTGAAGCCGAGGCAGTGGTCGGCCCAGCCGGCGATGAGCCACTGGACGTCGGTCGTGATGGAGTCGACGTATTCGATGTCCTCCTTGACGGGGTTGGTGTCGTCAAAGCGCAGGTTGCACTGGCCCTGGTGCTCGCGGGCGATGCCGAAGTTCAGGCAGATGGACTTCGCGTGGCCGATGTGCAGGTAGCCGTTGGGCTCGGGCGGGAAGCGGGTGACGATCTTGGCGTAGCGGTTTTCCGCGACGTGGCCGGCGACGATATCGCGGATGAAGTCGGTGGGGGCGGTAGGCGGAGTGGGAGCGGGCTGTTCGGACATTCCGCCCAAGAAAGGGGATTCCCAGCCCGGGAGGCAATGTCGCAATTGACGGCGCGGGCCGGCGGTCAATTCGCGGGGGGCAGCTCGGCGAGCAGGGCCTCGAAGCGGGCGCGTTGCGTCTCGTCCTGGGGATAACGCAGGGCCAGTTGGGCGATGGCCCGGGTATTGGCCGGCACCCCGGCCTGACGGTAGAGCACGGCGGCCTGGTAGAGCAGGGCGCTGTGGCGGGGGAACAGGCGGATCCCTTCATCGAGGACCTTGAGATGCTCCGGCTTGGGGGAGACGGCGCTGAGGGACCAGGCCTCGGCGATCGTCGCATAGACCTCGGGCAGCGGCGGCGGGAGGGTGCGGGCCTTGAACAGGGGGGCGAGGACCCCGGCCATCTGGGCGTTGGTGAGGCGACCGTCCGTGCCCTGCTCGGCCTTGAACCCGTCGAGCCGCAGGCGGGCGAGCGCGGCGTGGGCGGTGGGACTGGGGAGACCTTCCTTGGTGGCGACGTTGAGGTATTTCAGGGCGTTCTCGGGCTCGGGATCCACCTGGCCGAGGCCGGCCAGCAGCGCGGGCTCGCGACTGCCCCGACGGTAGGCGAGGCGGTATTCCTGGTGGGCTGCGGCGGGCTGTAGCGCGAGGCGCAGGGCGTCGCCCTTGATCAGGCCGATCTGGGCCGGGCTCGCGGTGGCCAGGGCGATATCGGCCGGGGCGAGCAGATCGCTGTCCTGCAGCTCATACTTCTGGTATTGGTGCCGGGTGTAGCGCAGGTAGGCGCGCAGTTGTTTTTCCATGTCGGCGTAACCGACCTTGAAGCAGTCGCGGAAGAGTTCCTCCGACAGCGGCTCGCGCGCGAGGCGGCCGACAAACTGCACGAGCGCCTCCTTGTATTTCAGTTTCTCGCCGAAGAGGCAGTAATGCACGAACGCGTAGGCCTGCTTGGCCCAGAGGTTGTTGCCAAGCGGGGAGACGGCCTCGGGGTCGTCGTGGGTGATGGCGAGGAACCGGGCGAAGGGGATGAAGCGCCGGTTTTGCAGCACGATGTTGAACGGTTGCTCGCCGACGATGGCACCGGCCACCGTGGCGTCGTCGGCCGCGGCCTCGAGCGGCGAGCCGCCGGAGGCGCTGCCCTTGTAAGAATCGATCTTGCCGAAGATCAGGGTCTTCCTCGTGAGCTCGATGTCCATGATCGTCTGGGCGAGGCCTTCCTCCATCCACGCCGGGGGACGGACCTCGCTCTGGCTGAGCAGGAAGTGGACGTATTCGCGGTAGAGCTGGCGGTAATGGTCGACCTGATATTCGGCCGCCGCGCCGCCGGTCGCGAGGAGCGCGGCCGGGTCGTTGATGGCCACGAGCTGCGTCTGGAGATCGACCACGATCGCGATCTGCTCGCGGTTGCGCAGGAGCAGGCTCGGCACCAGCTGGTCGCCGCGCGCGGGGCCGGCGGGCAGGAAGGGATCGAAGCTGTTTTTCCCGCCGCAGAGGATGAGGGAGGCGGAGACGACGCGCTGGGCCGAGACCGGCCACACGAGCCGCACGGCCTGCCGGAACTTGTGGAAATCGGCGAGGAGGCGGCGCGTCTCCCGCTCGGAGGCGTTGGTCAGGACCTCGAAATCCGCGATCCGGGTGTGCTGCCAGGACTCGACGGGCGGCAGGTCCTGCTGCTCGGTCACGGTCAGCGTGGGCAGCTCGAGGGTTTCGCCGGCGGTCACCACGTCATCCGCCCCGACGAGGGGGCGGGCCAGGCAACTGAGCAGGATGAGCCCACCTGTCAGGCGGGCGGTCATGGAGCGAGAAGGGGTAATCATGAAGGGGAAGGTCGCCGGTGATCACCCGCGGTGGGCGTCCCGACCCGCCCGGCCGGATGAACGTCAGCGGATGAACGGAGAACCGGTGAGGCCGCGGTTGCTCGGCACGACGCCCTCGCTGTGCATGGCCTTGAGCAGGTCGGTGAGGTAGGGGATGAGCTGCTTCTTGCGGCTGACGACCCCGGGGAGATCGAAGACCTCGTCCTGCTCCACCTGCGAGTAGGAGATGCGGTGGATGAAGTCGGCGTCGCCCTTCACGAGCATGAGCGAGTTCTGGGTGTTGATGTCGGTGATGAGGAGCACGGCGAAGGCGAGGCGCTCGGTGGCGCGCAGTTCGGCCAGCGCGACCGCGAGGGGCTTGGCGTGCTGCCAGAAATTGTCGAAGCCGAGTTCCTCGACCTGGGAGACAGCGAAGCGGACCTCCTCCTCCTCGTAGACCTTGAAATCGGAGCGCACGACCTTGTCGGCCGGGTTGCCGAGGATGACGGAGCCGGAGCTGAAGATCAGGCGGGCAAGTTCCTCGGCCTTGATGCCGGCGTGGGCCTGGAGCCAGTTGAGCACGTCGGCGTCCTTGCTGGTGGAGGTCGGGCTCTGGAGGAGGAGGGTGTCGGAGATGAGGCCGGACATCATGATGCCGGCGAGATCGGCCGTGGGGGTCAGGCCGTGGCGGCGGAACTGGTCGGCGACGATCGTGCAGGTGGAGCCGACGGGCTCGTTGACGAAGAGGATCGGCTGGGGCGTGGTCATCGGCCCAAGGCGGTGGTGATCGAGGATCTCGGTGATGGTGACCTCGTCGGCGCCGGGCACGGCCTGGGTGAGCTCGTTGTGGTCGACCAGCACGAGGCGGGTGGGCACGGGCTTGAGCAGGTCGGACTTCGTGAGGATGCCGAGGAGGGTGTGGTCCTCGCTCGTGACCATCATGGCGTGGGGGGCGTTTTGGCCGAAACGCTTGCGGATGTCCGTGATCCGGGCGTCGGGATTGAGCGACGCGAAGTTGCGCTCGGTGAGCTGCTCGATGGTGGAGGCGGTGCGGACGAACCAGCCGGTGGTGGCGGTGTCCTGGGCGCTGACGAGGATGCTGACGCCGCGCTCGCGGGCGAGGCTCGTGATGGCGGGGTCGACGGGGAAGTTGCCGCTGACGATCAGGGCGCGGATGCCGAGCTCGATGGCGCGGCGCTGGATGTCAGCGCGATCGCCCACGATGATGATCGATTGGTCGGCGGGAATGCCGTCCTTCTCGGAGATGCTCCAGAACGTGCTGATGTCCATCGCGCCGATGCGGACGAACAGTTCCTCGAGGCGGTCGCCGTCGACCAGGTTCAGGACGGTGGCCTGGAGGGACTCGACGATGCGGGCGAGGCTGGTGCGCACCAGGCGCATGGCGCGGGGCTCGTCGAGCCGCGGGATGAAGAAGTGGCCGAGCTGCGCGAGCGTGAGCGTGCCGGTGGCGCGGTTGTCGGCGGTGACGACCGGCAGGACGTTGAGGCGGTGGCGGTCGATCATCCGCAGGGCTTCGGCGCAGGTGGCGCCCAGGGTGACGGAGTACGGGTTGACCGTCATGAGGTCGCGCACGCGCGGGGAGACGTCGCTGAGGTAGAGGGGCAGGGGCGTGTGGAAGCGCTCGAGGATGGCGTCGATGCGGGCGTTGGAGTTGCCGCAGCGGGCGGCGACATAGCCGGATTCCCCGCGTGCTTCCTTGAAGGCGGCGTAGGCGATCGCGGAGCAGATGGAGTCGGCGTCGGGATTGCGGTGGCCGATGACGTAGATGGGGTGGGCGGGAACCATGTGGGCGAGGTCAGCGTAGGGGGACGCCGGTCGGGGGAAAGTAAAAAGGCCCGGGGCGGCCGAACCCACTTGGGGGTGGGCCGGCCGGTCAGGGGGTCTGGCCGGCGGTCCCGGTCAGTGAACCCACGGTCTGGCCACCCGGCGGCGGGGTGCCGTAGATGCGGGCGGAGGCGGGTATGGCCTGGCGCACGGACACGCCCTTGGTGCCATTACTGAGGGTCAGGCGGTTTTCGGTCTCGGTGAGGTTGGGGAAGAACTGCACGTTGCCACCCAAAAAGGCGATGTGGCCGCCGGTGTCCTTGTAGGTCCCGCTGACCGGGTCCCACAGGCCGGACACCTGCAGGCCGCGGGTGAAGGCGACGGGCGTGGCGGGTACGTCGCCGAGGCGCAGGCCGCCGACAAACTCGAAGCTCAGGATGCGGCCGGCGAATTCGGCCGACAGGGTGGTGCGGTTCGTGGGGTCCACGATGGCGGCGGGGGTGTTGCCGTTGAAGGTGGGGTCGTTCTTGGCGAAGTAGAATTGCGCGTCGGTGATGAGGCCGCGCTGCGCGAGGATGCCGGCCCAGGCATAGGGACCGGTGCCGAGGCCGGGATACTGCGCGGCGAGCGCGGTGGGGTCGGGGAGCCGGTCGTTGTTGTCGGCGGCATAGAGGCTGGCTGCCTTCACGATCTCGCGCAGGTTGTTGGCGTCGGCGGTGCGTTGGGCGTTTTCCCGGACCTTGCTGACGGTGGGGAAGATCAGGGCGGCCAGGATGCCGATGATGGCGATGACGGTCAGCAGCTCGATGAGCGTGAAGCCGCGGCAGGAGACGGAAGGGCGCATTGGAGAAGGCATGGTGGGAGGAATGCGGCCCGCTTTTCCAGCACAGTTTGCGGGCAGGTTGCCAAATACAAGCGCATTCTGGATTCCCGGACTGGACATGGGCGGCGGGTTGCCGTCAGATGCCCGCACCATGGTCGTATATTTTGACGGCAACTATGTTGATGCCAATGACGCGAAGGTCTCGGTCTTTGATCACGGGCTGCTTTATGGTGACGGCATCTTTGAGGGCATCCGCATTTACGGCGGTAATGTCTTCCGGCTCGACGAGCATCTTGCCCGGCTTGAGCTGTCCGCCCGGGCCCTCATGCTCGCGATCCCGCAGTCCCGGGCCGAGTTGGCCGCGGCCGTGTGTGAGACCTGCCGTCGCAATAACCTGCAGGATGGATACATCCGGCTCGTGGTCACCCGCGGGGTGGGCGACCTGGGCCTGGCCCCGTGGTCGTGTGCGAATCCCACCACGTTCATCATCGCCAGCAAGATCTCGCTTTATCCGCAGGAGTTTTACGACAACGGCCTGAGCATTGTCACGGTGCCGACGCGCCGCATCGCGCCGGACGCGCTGCCCCCGACCATCAAGTCGCTCAACTACCTCAACAACATCCTCGCCAAGATCGAGGCGAAGCAGGCGGGCGCGCTCGAAGCCATCATGCTCAACGCGCAGGGCCACATCGCGGAGTGCACGGCGGACAATGTCTTCATCGTCCACCAGGGTGAAATCATCACGCCCGCCTCGTCCTCCGGCGCGCTCAAGGGCATCACGCGGGGCACGATCTTTGATGTGGCCCGGGACATCGGCGTGCCGATCCGCGAGGCCGACCTTACCCGGTATGACGTGTGGTGTTCCGACGAGTGTTTCCTGACCGGGACCGGCGCCGAGGTCATCCCCGTGGTGAAGCTCGACGGCCGCGTCATCGGGAGCGGCAAGCCCGGCCCGATCACGGCCCGGGTGCTGGCCGGTTTTCGCCAGCGCGTGCTGGTCGAGGGCACCCGGATCTGACGGGCTCCGCGCTTGCCACGGCCGGCGCGGGCGGCACAGTATTTGCAACAGGACAGGGACCGGTCCGGGCCATTTGCGTTTCCCGGGCGGGGCGCTATCCTGCCTTACACAATTTTCCATGGCTAATCCACTGAAGTGCGACCTCTGCTCCAAGCCCGCCACCGTCCATCTTACCCAGATCGTTAACAGCAAGATACACAAGGTGGACCTTTGCGAGGCGTGCGCGCAGGCCAAGGGGGTCACCGACCCGAGCGGCTTCTCGCTGGCTGATCTCCTGCTGAAGGCCTCGCTCAACCCGGAACCCACGGGGGACGTCAAGTGCACCGCCTGCGGCTTCACCGCCCAGGATTTCAAGAAGACCGGCCGCTTCGGTTGCTCGGATTGCTACACGCATTTCACCCGCCTGCTCGAGCCCATGCTCGAAACCATGCACAAGGGTAGCGCGCATTCCGGCAAGGTCCCGCAGCGCGCCTTGGACCGGCGCTCGCTGTACGAGCGCCTGACCCGGCTTGAGACTGACCTCGACCAGGCCATCAAGGCCGAGCGGTATGAGGACGCGGCGCGCTACCGGGACGAGATCACGCAGGTCCGCCAGTCGGCCGGGCCGCAGGAGAACGCCGGCAAATGAAGATCAACGAACTCATTGATTCGCCGTCCGAGCTGACCGACACCGCCGCCAGCAAGAGCGCCGTGGTGCTCATGACGCGCATCCGCCTGGCCCGCAACCTGGCCGGTCACCCGTTCCCGGGCTGGGCCCGCGACACGCAGAAGCGTGACATCCGCGACCAGTGCATGCAGGCCGTCGCCGCCCTCCCGCAGATGAAGCGCGGGCTGGCCATCCCGGTCGAGACGCTGGACGAACTCCAGAAGCAGATCCTGGTCGAGCGCCACCTGATCAGCCGCGAGCTCTGCCACGCGAAGGCCGGCTCGGGCATCGTCATCAGCAAGGACCAGTCCTGCGTCGTGATGGTCAACGAGGAGGATCACCTGCGCATCCAGGTCCTGCGCGCCGGGTTCCAGTTCAAGAAGGTCTGGAACACGATCAACGCCCTCGACACCGACCTCGAGGAGCACATGGACTTCGCCTTTTCGCCGACGCTCGGCTACCTCTCGGCCTGCCCGACGAACCTCGGCACTGCGATCCGCGCCTCGGCGATGATGCACCTGCCGGCGCTCGTCATCTCCGCCCAGATGGAGAAGGTCGTGCGCGCGGTGAACCAGCTCGGCATGGCCGTGCGCGGCCTGTTCGGCGAGGGGTCCGACGCCAGCGGCAGCATCTTCCAGATTTCCAACCAGACCACGCTCGGCGAGAGCGAGGAGGAGATCATCAAGCACCTGCACGGCGTGCTGAACACCATCATCGAGCAGGAACTCAACGCCCGCGAGCGGCTCGTCGGCACGGAGCCGAACAAGCTGTTCGACAAGATCGGCCGCGCCTACGGCATCCTCCAGAACGGCCACCTGCTCAACTCCGGGGAGGCCATGAACCTGCTCTCGCTCATCCGCCTCGGCATCGACCTGGGGACCTTTGCCGACACCCAGCGCGCGCTGGTGGACCGCCTCTTCATCGAGTGCCAGCCCGGCCACGTCCAGCACGCCGCCAAGGGCGCCTTCGATCCCGCCCAGCGCGACGTCCTCCGGGCCGACCGCCTGCGCTCTGAATTTGCCAAAGTGCCCTCGCCGGACTTCACTCACGCCGCCAAGTAACCGATACCCAAGGCCTCCCTCATGGAACCAATGAACAATTTCACTCCCCGCGCCCAGCAGGTGCTGGCGCTCGCCCGCAAGGAAGCGGACCGCTTCCACCACAACTATGTTGGCACCGAGCACCTGCTGCTCGGCCTCATCAAGCTGGGGCAGGGCGTGGCGGTGAGCGTCCTCCAGAAGATGGGCCTCGATCTCGAGACCGTCCGCGCCGAGGTCGAGAAACAGGTTGGCATCGGCCAGGAGTCCAAGACCCCGGTCGGCAGCATCCCTTATACGCCCCGCGTCAAGAAGGTCCTCGCACTGGCGGGCAAGGAGGCGAAGGCCCTCAATCACAGCTATGTCGGCACCGAGCACATCCTGCTCGGCCTGCTCCGTGAGGGTGAGGGCGTGGCCGCCCGTGTGCTCAAGACCCTCGAGGTCGACATCGAGCGCACCCGCAACGAGATCCTGCGCGAGCTCGACCCGCAATTTTCCTCCGGCCAGGGCGAAGGCGGCCCGGGTGCTGGCGCCGGCGGCGAGGAAGTTTCCCCGCGCGGCACCGGCGACGAGAAGAAAGAGGTCAAGACCCCGGCCCTCAAGGCCTTCGGCCGCGACCTCACCGAGCTGGCCCGCAAGGGCGAGATGGACCCCGTCGTGGGCCGCAAGAACGAGATCAGCCGCGTCATCCAGATCCTCTGCCGCCGCACCAAGAACAACCCGGTGCTCGTCGGCGAGGCCGGCGTGGGCAAGACCGCCATCGTCGAGGGCCTCGCCCAGGAAATCGCCAAGGGCAACGTGCCCGAGATCCTGGCCGACAAGAAGGTCATCACCCTCGACCTCGCCCTCATGGTTGCCGGCACCAAGTACCGCGGCCAGTTCGAGGAACGCATCAAGGCCGTGATGGACGAGATCAAGCGCGCCAAGAACGTCATCATCTTTATCGACGAGATGCACACCATCGTCGGCGCCGGCGCCGCCGAGGGCGCGATGGACGCCTCCAACATCTTCAAGCCCGCCCTCAGCCGCGGCGAGCTGCAGTGCATCGGCGCGACCACCCTCAACGAGTACCGCAAGTACATCGAGAAGGACAGCGCCCTCGACCGCCGCTTCCAGATGGTCAAGGTCGAGCCGCCGTCCGTCGAGGACACCATCATCATCCTCAAGGGCATCCGCGGCAAATACGAGGAGCACCACAAGGCCACCTTCACGGACAAGGCGATCGAGTCCGCCGCCAAGCTGTCCGACCGCTACATCACGGGCCGCTTCCTGCCCGACAAGGCCATCGACGTGATGGACGAGGCCGGCTCGCGCGCCCGCATCACCACGCTCAACCGCCCGCCCGAGATCGAGGCGCTCAGCAAGGAGATCGAGGAGGTCTGCACCAAGAAGGAGCAGGCCATCGCCGCCCAGCACTTCGAGGAGGCCGCCAAGTTCCGCGACCAGGAAAAACAGCTCCGCACCAAGCAGGACGAGCTCATCGAATCCTGGAAGAAGACCCGCGACGAGCATCGCATCATCGTCGACGAGGAGCAGATGGTCCGCGTCGTCGCCGAGTGGACCGGCATCCCGCTGAACCGCCTGGAGCGCAAGGAGAGCGAGCGCCTGCTCGCCCTCGAGGCCGACCTCCAGAAGGCCATCGTCGGCCAGGATCCCGCCACCATCGCCATCGCCCGCGCCCTGCGTCGCTCGCGCGCCGACCTCAAGGACCCGCGCCGCCCGATCGGCTCGTTCATGTTCATGGGCCCGACCGGCGTCGGCAAGACCGAGCTGGCCAAGCAGCTCGCCGCGCAGATGTTCGGCAACCAGGACGCGCTCATCCAGATCGACATGTCGGAATACATGGAGAAGTTCGCCGTCTCCCGCCTCGTCGGCTCGCCTCCGGGCTACGTCGGCTACGAGGAGGGCGGCCAGCTCACCGAGGCCGTCCGCCGCCGGCCGTATTCTGTGATCCTCTTCGACGAGATCGAGAAGGCGCACCCCGACGCGCTGCAGCTGCTCCTGCAGATCATGGAGGACGGCCGCCTGACCGACTCGCTCGCCCGGACGGTGGATTTCCGGAATACGATCATCATCATGACGACCAACGTCGGCGCCTCGCTCATCCAGCGCCAGACGACGATGGGTTTCGCCGCCGCCAAGGCGTCGGACTTCCACGACATGGACAAGCTGAAGGAGAAGGTGCTCGAGGAGGCCAAGCGTGTCTTCAAGCCCGAGTTCCTGAACCGCATCAACGACCTCGTGGTGTTCCGTCCGCTCGACAAGAACGACCTGCTGAAGATCGTGGAGATCGAGACGGCCAAGGTCGTGAAGCGGCTCGCCGCGCGCAACCTGCAGATCGAGTTCTCCCCCGAGTCGAAGACCCTGCTCATCGAGAAGGGCTACGACGAGAAGTACGGCGCGCGTCCGCTGCGCCGCGCCGTGGAGCACTACCTGGAGGATCCGCTCGCCGAGGCCCTGCTGCGCGGCGAGGTCAAGGAGAACGAACCCATCGTCGTCGTCCGCAATGGCGACAAGCTGGAGTTCAAGGCGCAGTCGCCGACCGCCGAGAGCGAAGTCAAATCCTGACCCCGCCGCCCTGTTTTCCCGCCGCCGTCGACCTTGCGCGCCGGCGGCGTTTTGCTTTGCTGGCCGGGTGTTGATGCGACTTTTGCTCCCCGGCTTTTTGCTGCTCGTGCCGCTGATGGGACAGACCCCGGCGGAGCTGCCCGCCGAGGAACTGGCGCGGGCGCCCTCGGCGTGGCGGATTGCGACGCTGCTGGATGAGGCGACAGCGCAGGGCTGGGGGAGCATCACCC
This sequence comes from Lacunisphaera limnophila, assembly GCF_001746835.1. Lineage (NCBI taxonomy): Bacteria > Pseudomonadati > Verrucomicrobiota > Opitutia > Opitutales > Opitutaceae > Lacunisphaera > Lacunisphaera limnophila. The sequence goes on from NZ_CP016094.1 coordinate 3,216,031, forward strand.
CGCTGCTGCGGACGGGCGCGCAGCAGGCCTATGAGGCGAACAGCGGCTATGCGGGGCAGTGGTACTACCTGTACCGCTGGGCGCGCCTGCTGGGCACGCCCAGCCAGAAGGCCACCACCGACTGGATCCAAGCCATCGACGCCGCCCGGGTGGCGCACCCGAACATGGCGACGAGTTACGCGCTCCGTCCCGGCTCGCTCGCGGGGGGGTTGAGTCGTGAACTGCTGTTGGCCCTGCTCGGTAACGCGGCGCTGTCTGAGGAGTTTTTCCAGCTGCTGTCCCCGGTTGACCAGCCCCAGGAGGTGCTGGCGATCCTGCAGAAGATCCATCAGGCGGACCCGGCCCGGTTCTCGGCCTATGGCAGCCTGGCCCTGGCGGTTGCGGTGGTCCATGATGTGCCGGTGTCGCCGTATTGGCCACATGGGCAGGTCGCCGCCGAGGTCCTGCGGCGCCAACCCCCGCCCCCGGAGGAGTTGTTCGCCTACCTGACGCGGCTGGACCGGTCCGGCCTGACCCTCCACCGGCTGGCGCGGCTGCCGGCCAGCGAACTCAAGTTCCTGGTCGATATCGTCGCGCCTTTCTCCGAACTCGACTGGGCCCGGCAGAATGCCTCCCCCGGCCTGGACGACCTGGGCCGGGCCTACGACCTGATCCGCTACCGGCAGGACCGGTTCGCCGCCAACCAGTACAACTGGCCCGGCCCGGTCTACACCCTGCCCGTGATCCTGCAACAGGGCGGCATCTGCGTGGACCAGGCCTATTTTGCCAGTACGACGGGCAAGGCGAAGGGCGTGCCGACGATCATGTTCCGCGGGGCGGGACTCGACGGCCGCCATGCGTGGTTCGGTTATCTCGGGGCGAACCAGCAGTGGCAGCTGGATTGCGGACGCTACGCCGAGCAAAAATACGTGACCGGCCTGGCCTTCGATCCGCAGACCTGGGGCAACATCAATGACCATGAGCTGCTGTTCATCGCCGAACGCTTCCGGGAACTGCCGACGTACAAGCTCTCGGTGCTGCATGCCGCGTTCGCGGTCGATTATCTCGGGGAGGGCAAGGTGGAGGCGGCGTGGAAGGCGGCGCGCGAGTCGGTCAACCGCGACCGCCGCAACGTGAACGGCTGGCAGATCCTGCTCGCGGCGCAGGGCGCCCGCAGCCCGGACCTGCGGGCCCGGGAGGCGCTGTTGCGCGAGGCCGTGCTGGCGTTCCAGAAATACCCGGACCTGGAGGTCGCGTTTTCGACGGCCTTGATCGACATCCTGCGCCAGCGGGGGGAGAGCAGCCTGGCCGACTTCGAGGAACAGCGGCTGGGCAAGAAATACCAGTCGGTCCGGCAGGATCTCAGCACCCGCCAGGCCGCCGCGACCCTCAAACGCAGCATGGCCAACGATGACATGGCCACGCAGATCAAGGTCTTTAACCGAATGCTGGAAACGGCCGGGCGCGGGGCCGGCCATGATTTTTACGATGTCGTGGTGTCCCCGTTTCTCCTTCACTTGGCCGGGCAGGGGCAGGTACCGGCGGCGTTGCGGTCCCTGGAACGGGTGCGGCGCACCCTGCGGGTCGAGCCGCGGTCGCAGCTCGACAGCGAGCTGACCGCACTGGCCGGCCGGCTCCGCTCGGGAAAATTTGAAAATAAAGCGCCCGGCGAATGAACCTTTTCCGCCTTGTAGGCGTCGTAGAGCCCGATTCACTTTCCCAAACCATCCCATGCTCGAAATCATCAAGGGCGCCGGCCTGCTCATCTATCCGCTTTCCCTGTGCTCTGTCATTGCCGTCTACATCATCATTGAACGCCTCTACGCGTTGCGGAAGGGGGCGGTCCTGCCCGACGACCTGGTGGATGCGATCATCGAGGGCAAGTCCCCGCAGGGCGGCCGCCACTCGGTGATGGCCCGCATCGTGGACTATGCCGGCCGGCACAAGGGTGACCCGGAGGCGATCAAGGCCTTCGCCCGGCTGGAGATCAACCGCATGGAGCGCGGGATCCCGTACCTCGACGTCATCTACATCGCGGCCCCGATGCTCGGCCTGACCGGCACGGTCATGGGCCTGCTGCGCGTGTTCGGCCAGATTTCGCCCGAGACGGGCCTGCCTGATCCCGCGGCCTTCACCAAGGGCGTGTCCCTGGCGCTGTCGGCGACGCTGATCGGCCTCGTGGTGGCGCTGGTGGCGATCGTGCCGGCGGGTTACCTCTCGCGGAAGATCGAGAACGACGCGGCCAAGATCGACCTGCTCCTCGAGCGCGTGCTGTCCACCCAGGCGAAGTCATGAGCGGGTTGATGCTCAAGAAACGCCGGCGGCCCGAGCTCAACCTGCTGCCGTTGATCGACGTGCTCGTGATGCTCGTGTTTTTCGCGTTCGTCACGATGCAGTTTCGCTCGATGACGACGATGAACCTGACCCTGCCCAAAGTGGAGACGGCGGGCAAAAGCGAGATCAAGGATTCGCTGACCATCAGCCTCACCAAGGAGGGCGGGGTGGAGGTCAACGGCCGGGTCGCCAGCTTTGAAGTGCTCGAACAACTCGCGCAGGAGATCGGCCGCGTCAGCAAGGATATCACCGTCGTGATCCGCTCCGACGAGAACACCCCGCTGCGGTACGTGACCCAGGCGATGGACACCTGCCGCAAGCAGGGGTTGAACAAGATCCGGCTGCAGTCGCGGTAGTTTCCCCCGGGGGTCGGGGCGGGCGTCTCCCCTCTTGCCTCGGCCGGGCCGGATGCTATCACGACTTCGCACCATGGATTTCCCGAAACCGATCGACAAGCGTCCCCAGCTGGCCCTTTCCAGCAAATCGGGGCTGATTACCAAGATCGAGGAGCGTGAAGCCCTGCTGAAACAACGCGCCGACGAGCTCGCGGAGCTGGAGCGGAACCTGTTGGAGCAGCGGGAGCATCTGGATGCCTCCCGGCACGAACTGGAGGACAAGAGCCGGGCGCTGATCGAGGCCGAGCTCCTCCTGAAGAACCAGAGGATGCTCCACCAGAAGCAGTTCGCCCGCCTCATGGAGCAGAATGACCTGGTGGAACTCCGCGCCGAGCTGGAGAAGAAGGAGGATGATTTCCGGAAGAAGGAGGATTTCTTCAACCAGACGCAGCAGCGCCTGAGCGAGCAGCTTTCGGCGCGCGAGGCGGATCTCAAGAAACGCGAGGCCTGGGTATCGGCCGAGCACGAGAAGGCCACCTCGAACCACAGCCGGCGGCTGCAGGCCATCGTCTTCACCGACGTGGTGAGCTACTCGGCCCTGATGCAGGCGAACGAGAGCCGCACGATCCAGAAGGTCCGCACGGATCTCCAGCGCATGCAGACCGAGGGGGCCGGCCAGGGCGGCATGCTCATCAACACCATGGGTGATGGCATGCTCATGATCTTCCCCAGCGCGATCCAGGCGGTGCGCTTCTCGCTGGCCATGCAGAACACCTTCAACCGCAACCCGGACCCGGACGCGCTTCGCCACCGCTTTGGCATCCACATCGCCGACGTTGCGCTGTTGCCCGACGGGGGCATCGCCGGCGATGGCGTGAACATCGCCGCCCGTCTCGAATCCAAGGCGCCCAACGGCGGCATCTGCCTCAGCGAGATCGTGTATTTCATCGTGAAGGGCAAACTCACGCTGCCGCCGAGCGAGGTGGAGGAGATCGCCCTGAAGAACATCGCCGAGCCGGTGGCCGTCTACAAATATTCCCCCGAGGTGATCCGTTCCATGCCGGATAGCACCGTTTCCACCCCGCCGCAGGCCGTGCTGACGGAGGAGGAGCGGACGGCCGTCCCGTTCCCGTTCAGTGCGCCGGCTGACGCGGGCAGGCCGGTCCAGTCCTGAGGGGATCGAGGTGTATTCGCGGGAGGCGGGGTGCCCTCACCCCGCGAGACAGACGCGGCGCGGGGATTTTGCGGGGTGGGGGCACCCCGCCTCCAAACTGCGGCGCGGCCCAGCTGGAGCTGGGCCCTCCTGATAAGCGTCAAAGCTTGGCCGCCGCGTGCCGGATTGCGCGTTGGTAGGCGCGGATGCCCGGGTCCTCGGCGGTGTCGCACAGGGCATCGAGGGCGACGCGCAGGGCTTCGCCGGATTGGCCCGCCGCGTGGAGCGTGAGGGCGAGGAAGGCGTCGAACTCGCGGTTGTCGGGGAACTGGAGCTGGGCTGAGCGCAGGACCGACGCGGACCGCTCGAACTGGCCGAGCTGGCGCAGGGTGGAGCCGAGGCCGAGCAGCGCGCCGGCCAGTTCATTCCCGGGCAGGCCGAGAGCCACGGCCTTTTCATACCAAGGCAGGGCCTCCGCGTCGCGGCCGAGCACGTCGCAAGTCCAGGCGAGCTGGTAGGCGATCTCAGCTACGTTCGGATGGCGGGCGTCGAGCTGCTGCAGGCGCGGCAGGATCGCGGCCAGCTGCCCGTGCGCGCGCGCGCCGACAATGGCGTCGAGCTCCTCCTTCCAGGCGGGGATCTCCGGTGGTTCGTTCATGGCATGTTTCTCACGCAAAGGCGCAAAGCCGCCAAGGGAGGGGAGGCTACCTTGCGTCTTGGCGGCTTGGCGTGAACTCAGGCCTTGGGCTGTGGGGGCACCGCCGCGGCCACCTTCTTTTCCGGGAGGGCGCGGGTGGCAACCTCCTGCTTGAAGCGGGTGATGATGTCGTCGACGCGGTGCACGCCCTCATCGCCCTTGGCGCGGGAGCGGACGGAGACGCTCTGGGCCTCCGCCTCCTTCTGGCCGAGCACGAGGACGTAGGGCACCTTGTCGATCTCGGCGCGGCGGATCTTGGCGCCGAGCTTGTCGGAGTGGGTGTCGAGCGTCACGCGCAGGTCGGCGCCCTGTAGCTGGGCGAGGACGGCCTGGGCGTAGTCCATCACCTTGTCGCTGATCGGCACGAGGCGGATCTGCTCGGGCGCGAGCCAGAGCGGGAAGTCGCCGCCGAAGTGCTCGATGAGCACGCCGCAGAAGCGTTCCATCGAGCCGAAGGGGGCGCGGTGGATCATGACGGGGCGGTGCGCGGCGTTGTCGGCGCCGATGTAGGTGAGGTCGAAGCGGACGGGCAGGTTGTAGTCCACCTGCACGGTGCCGAGCTGCCACTCGCGGCCGATGACGTCCTTGATGACGAAGTCGATCTTCGGGCCGTAGAAGGCGGCCTCGCCGGGCTCCTCGGTGAAGGGCACCCCGAGGGTCTGGGCGGCGGCGCGGCAGGCGGCCTCGGCCTTGTCCCAGTTCGCCGGGTCGCCGGTGTACTTGTTGGAGTCGGGGTCGCGCAGGCCGACGCGCACGCGGTAGTCGGACATGCCGAGCGTGGTGAGCACGGTCTTCACGAGCGAGAGGCAGCCGATGATTTCCTGCGGCACCTGTTCCTCGGTGCAGAAGAGGTGGGCGTCATCCTGGGTGAAGCCGCGGACGCGGGTCATGCCGTTGAGCTCGCCGGACTGTTCCCAGCGGTAAACGGTGCCAAACTCGGCGAAGCGCACGGGCAGGTCGCGGTAGCTGTGCGGCTGCGAGGCGAAGATCTTGATGTGGTGCGGGCAGTTCATCGGCTTCAGGAGGAAGCCGTCGATGAGCTGGTCGTCGGGTAGGATGCGATCCTTACCGATGGTCTCGGCGCCGGTGAGCTTATTGACCTTCTCGGCGAGGTGCACGGAGACGGCGTCGATGCGGTTCGACATCTCGGCGCAGGAGCAGCCGGAGGAGATGAGCTGGTCGAGGTTGTCGCGCTCGATGACGGGCGGGAACTGCGAGTCCTTGTAGTAGGGGAAGTGGCCGGAGGTCTTGTAGAGCGAGAGGCGGCCGATGTGCGGCGTGAAGACCTGCGAGTAGCCTTGCTTGCGGAGCTCGGCGGAGATGAAGTCCTGCAGCTGCTGGCGCAGGATCGAGCCGTTGGGCGTCCAGAGGATGAGGCCCTGGCCGACGTCCTCGTCGATGTGGAACAGCTTCAACTCGCGGCCGAGCTTGCGGTGATCGCGGAGCTTGGCTTGCTCGAGCTGGGTAAGGTAGGCGGCCAGTTCCTCCTTCGTCGCGAAGGCGGTGCCGTAGATGCGCTGGAGCTGCTGGTTGGTCTCGTCGCCGCGGTGGTAGGCGCCGGCGATGGAGAGGAGCTTGAAGGCCTTCAGCTTGGCCGTGTAGCGGATGTGGCTGCCGGCGCAGAGGTCGGTGAACTCGCCGTTGGTGTAGAAGGAGATTTTCTCGCCCTCGGGAATGTCGGCGAGGCGGCCCAGCTTGTAGCGTTCCTGGCCGCGGGCCTTGATGATCTCGACGGCTTCCTCGCGGGAGACCTCCTTGCGGTCGAAGCGCTGGTTCTCGTCGGCAATTTTCTTCATCTCGGCCTCGAGCTTCACGAGGTCGTCGGCGGTCAGCTTGTGCTCGAGGTCGATGTCGTAGTAGAACCCAGTGTCGGTCGGGGGACCGATGTCGAGTTTGGCGTCCGGAAACAGACGGAGGACGGCGGTCGCCAGCACGTGGGAGGCCGAGTGGCGGAGTTCTTCGAGCGGAGTCATCGACATGGTGAGTATGGGTTTGGTCCTGCCTACGATTGCAGGGCCGAAGGGGTATTTGGCGACAGGGAGGGGCGGGGTGTCAATGCCGAGTTGGACCGCGCACTCGGAGACGGATTTGTCACAGAGGCAGAGGAGGTAATACAGAGATCACGGAGACTCTAGGTCTCCGGCTGGGCTCGGTGTGGACACCGCGCCCGCTGCGACAAGGGCGGTCTACTTCTTCACCGGCTCGAGCTTGTAGCCGTCCTTGCCGTCCAGCATGGACCAGCCGGCGGCGGTGAGTTCCTTGCGGAGAACGTCGGCGGCGGCCCAGTCCTTGGCCTGTTTGGCGGCCCAGCGCCGGTCGGCGAGGGCGGTGATCTCCGCGGGTACGTCAGTCTTGGCGGCCTCGCTGGCGGCTAGATTGAGTCCCAAGGCGAGCATCACGCGGTCGAAGGCGGCCGCGTCCACCCCGGCCGGTCCGCGGTTGATGATCGTGAACAGGGCGCCGAGGGCGCCGGGGGTGTTCAGGTCATCGTGCAAGGCTGCGAACACGGGAGCGAAGGCCTGGGCGTCGCCGCCGGTGGCGGCGAGAGTCGTGCGGAAGGCCCGCAGGGATTTGAGGGCGCTTTCGGCCGCATGCAGGCCGTCGAGGGTGAAATTAAGCTGCTTGCGCGGGTGGCCCATAAGCAGGGCGTAACGCAGCGCCATCGGGCTGAAGCCCTTCGCCTTGAGGTCGTCGAGGGTGTAGAGATTGCCGAGGCTCTTGCTCATCTTCGCACCGTCCACCAGCAGGTGTTTGCTGTGGTACCAGTGGTGGGCGAAGAGTGTGTCGTTGCAGCATTCGCTCTGGGCGATTTCGTTTTCGTGGTGGGGGAAGAGCAGGTCCTCGCCGCCGGTGTGGAGGTCGATGGTGTCGCCGAGGTGTTTTTTGCTCATCGCGCTGCACTCGATGTGCCAGCCGGGGCGGCCGGGACCCCAGGGGCTGTCCCAGGAATTGGTGCCGTCATCCGCCTTGTGCGCCTTCCAAAGGGCGAAATCGGTGGCATCCTCCTTCTCGTCCGCGTCCACGGCCTGCGACTTGTGCGCGAGGGCGGAGCCCACCTGGAGCTCGCGCTCCTTCACGCGGGACAGGCGGCCGTAGCCGTCGAAGGAGGAGACCTTGAAATAAACGGAGCCGTCGGCGGCGCGGTAGGCGTTCCCCTTCTTCATCAATACGTCGATCATGTCGACCTGCTCCTGGATGTGGCCGGTGGCGGTGGGCTCGACGTGAGGCCGCAGGCAGTTCAGGGCGGCGCAGTCGGCGTGGAATTTGTCGGTCCACTGCTGTGTGACCTCGGCGAGCGGACGGCCCTCGTCGCGCGCGCGCTTGATGGTCTTGTCGTCGACGTCGGTGAGGTTGCGGACATGTTTCACGCGGCCGGGGAACTCGAGTTCGAGCAGGCGGCGGATGACGTCGTTGACGACGAAGGTGCGGAAATTGCCGATGTGGGCGGCGGCGTAGACGGTCGGACCGCAGTTGTAGAAACGGTAGGTGCCATCCGGATGGGTGGGGGCGAGGGGCTTCAGCTTCCGCTCGAGGGAATCGTACAGGTGGATGGGCATGGGGGCGGCCCCAAAAGGCGCAAAAAGCGCCAAGGTTTCAACACTGGATTAGGCCCCAGGGTAACCAACGCCCGTGAATCGGGATAAGGGCGAGATTCGGGGCGATTAGCGGTTTAACTCGGGCGGTCCCGGGCCGAAAGTTTGGCGTGAAATACCCGGAATCTGTGGTTTAATGACGGTTTCCCCACCATGGCCAAGACTCCCAAGCTCTCGCTCCTGCAACGTCCCCGCCGGCTGCGCCGCCAGCCCAGCCGCCGCGCCCTGGTCGCCGAGACCGTCCTCCGGGTGGAGGACCTGATCGCCCCGTTGTTCGTGGTCGAGGGCAAGGCCCGGCCCGACCCGATCGCCTCCATGCCCGGCGTGTTTCGCCTCGGCATCGACGATCTCGTGAAGGAGTGCCGCGAGTTGCACCAGCTCGGCGTGCCCGCTGTGGCGCTGTTCCCGAAACTTTCGCCCAAGCTCAAGAACGAGGAGGGGACCGAGGCCCTGAATCCCGAGACCCTCGTGCTGCGGGCGGTGCGCGCCGTGCGCAAGGCGGTGCCCGAGCTCACCATCATCACGGATGTCGCCCTCGATCCCTACACCACCCACGGGCACGACGGCGTGCTCAACGAGGCCGGGGACGACGTGGACAACGACCGCACCGTGGCGATCCTCAGCCGCATGGCGGTGCTGCAGGCGGAGGCGGGCGTGGATTTTGTGGCCCCCTCGGACATGATGGACGGCCGCGTCGGCGCCATCCGGCTCGCCCTGGAGACCGCGGGTTTCAGCGATACCGGCATCCTGGCTTATTCCGCGAAGTACAACTCGGCCTATTACGGCCCGTTCCGGGACGCGGTGGGCAGCGCCCAGGCCGCGGGCACCCGCCTCCTGAGCAAGGCGACGTATCAGATGAATCCCGCCAACCGCCGCGAGGCCCTGCGCGAGGTAGAACTCGATGTGGCGGAAGGCGCCGACATCGTGATGGTCAAGCCGGCAGGCGCCTACCTCGATATCATCCGCGAGGTACGCAACGCCACCGGCACGCCCGTGGCGGCCTACCAGGTATCGGGCGAGTACGCGCAGATCCACGCCGCGGCGCGGCTGGGCTGGCTCGACCTGGCCCGTTGCCGCGATGAATCCCTGCTCGCGATCAAGCGTGCGGGGGCCGACATGATCCTGACTTATTTTGCCAAGGAAGTTGCGAAAGCCCTGCGCTGATATCCTCTGCCCTTACCCCATGTCCGTCCCCGTACCCCCCGGTCACGACTTCGCCTATCCTTCCCGCCGCCGTTTCCTTACTTCCGCCCTGGCGGCCGGGACCGCCCTGGCCCTGGCGCCCTCGCGCCTCGTGCGCGCAGCCGAGACGGCCCCGGCCGGCCGGAAGCTCAAGGTGGCCTTCGTGGGCATCGGCAACCGCGGACTCGACCTGGTCAAGACCTTCCGAGACACCGGCCTGATCGAGGCCGTGGCGATGTGTGACGTGGACCTGATGGCCGAGCACACCGCCGAGGCCCGCGGGATTTTTCCGGAAGCGCGTTTGTTTCAGGATTACCGCGAACTGTTCGCCCAGGCTGGCGACACCTTCGAGGCCGTGATCATCGCGACGCCGGATTTCACGCACTTCGTCGTCGCCATGCACGCCATGCGGGCGGGCAAGCACATCTACCTCGAGAAACCGCTGGCCCACACCTTCCAGGAGGCGGAGTTGCTCATGGCCCAGGCGGCGCGGAGCGGCGTGGTCACGCAGATGGGCAACCAAGGCCACTCGGGGAACAACTACCACCAGTTCAAGGCCTGGCAGGAGGCCGGCATCATCGCCGACGTGACGCGGGTCGACATGTTCATGAATTCGCCGCGGCGCTGGCATGGCTGGGACGTGAAAGGCTACGAGAGCCACGAAGCCGTGCCCGCCACGATCGACTGGGATCTGTGGCACGCCAACCGGCCGGTGCACCCCTTCAGCGCGCGACTGCACCCGGGCAACTGGCGGGGTTGGTTCGATTACGGCAACGGGGCATTCGGCGACTGGGGCCCGCACATCCTCGACACCTGCCATCGTTTCCTGGCGCTGGGCCTGCCGCACACCATCGAGGCTGTGAAGCGCGATGGCCCGAACGATTTCATCTTCCCGCAGGCCACGACCATCCGGTTCGACTTTCCCGCCCGGGGCGCCATGCCCCCGGTCGAGGTGTTCTGGTATGACGGGGTGGCGAACCTGCCGCCGCTGCCGCCGGAGATGGCGAACGCGGCCACGCCGTTCAAGCAGCGGAACGGCAAATTCATTTACAGCAAAAAGCTGACCTTCCTCGGCGGCACTCACGGCGAGACGCTGCGCATCGTCCCGGAGGAGAAGATGCGCGAGCTGGGGCCGACCCTGCCGCGGATCACGGGCGGGTTCTCGGATCATTTCCAGAATTTTGCCCTGGCCTGTCTGGGCCGCGAGGAGACGAAGTCGCCGTTCCACATCTCGGGTCCGCTTTCGCAGGTCTTCATCCTGGGCGTGATCGCCCAACGGATCGGCGGACGGCTGGAATTCGATCCGGTGGTGAAGCGTTTCACCAACAGCGACCGGGCGAACGAACTGCTGGTCCAGGAAGCGCCCCGCCCCGGCTGGGAGCATTACTTTCGGACCTGAGCCGGGCGCACGGCGGGTGGGCCGGAGACCGGCTCAACGCGCCAGGTGGCTGTGGCGGCGGCTGTAGCCGAAGTAGATCGCGAGCCCCAGCCCCATCCAGACGATGAGGTTGATCCAGGTCACGGCGGGCAGGGAAAACATCTGCAGGACGCAGATCACGACGCCCAGCACCGGCACCGCCGGCACCCACGGCGTGCGGAAGGGGCGGGGAAGGTCCGGCTGCGTCCGGCGCAGCACCAGCACGCCGGCACAGACCAGCGCGAAGGCGAGCAAGGTGCCGATTGAGACGAGCTCGCCCAGGACATTCAGCGGGAACAGGCCGGAGATGATGGCGCACGAGATGCCGGTGATCCAGGTGGTGATGTGCGGCGTGCCGTATTTCGGGTGGATCTTCGCGAAGTAGGCGGGGAGCAGGCCGTCCCGGGCCATCGAGTAGAAGATGCGCGGCTGCCCGAGCAGGGAGACCAGGATGACGGAGGTCAGGCCGGCGAGGGTCGCGGCCTCGATCAGGTAGCGGAAGTAGGCGGGGGCTTCGATCTGCTGCAGCGCAAAAATGAAGGGGGCGTCGACGTTGAGCTGGGCGTAGGGCACCACACCGGTGAGGACCAGGGACACGGCGATGAACAGGAAGGAGACCGCCGCCAGCGTGCCCAGCAGGCCGATGGGCAGGTCGCGTTGCGGGTTCTTGGTCTCCTGGGCGGCGGAGGACACGCAGTCGAATCCGACGTAGGCGAAGAAGATGGCGCCGGCTCCGCGGAAGATGCCGCTCCAGCCGAACTCCCCGAAGGTGCCGGTGTTGGCCGGCACGAAGGGCGTCCAATTGGCCAGGACGGCGGCCCGGTGGCCGAAGAAATACCAGATCCCGTAGCCGATGAGCGCGAGCAGCACGCCGACCTTCACGATCACCATCAGGTTGTTGAAGTTGGCGGACTCCTTGATGCCGATGTAGAGGATGTAGGTCAGGAGCAGCGAAATGAACACCGCGGGGAAGTTGATGAGCGCGCCCGTGGTCACGAGCCGGCCGTCGATGACGTCGAGGGGTGCCCGGGCGATGATGTCCGGCAGCGCGACGTTGAATTCACGCAGAATGTCGCGGGTTGCCCCGGACCAGCTCACCGCCACCGCCGCGCCGGAGAAGAGGTACTCGAGCACGAGGCACCAGCCGACGACCCAGGCGAAGAACTCGCCGAGGCTGCCGTAGGTGTAGGTGTAGGCGCTGCCGGAGACGGGGATCATGGCCGCCAGTTCGGCGTAGCAGAGGCCCGCGAAGAGGCAGGCGATGCCCGAGACGATGAACGAAAGGGCGATGGCGGGGCCGGCGTAGAGGGCGGCCGACTGACCGGCCTGGACAAAGATGCCCGCGCCGACGACGGAACCGATGCCCAGGCTGATGAGGCTGAGCGGACCGAGGGTGCGTTTATAGCCGTGTTCGGCGGACGCCTCGGCTTGGAGCGAGGCGATGGACTTGGTGCGGAGGAGGCTCATGAAGGGACGAAGCCGCCTCAAAAGGCGGAACGGGGCACCTGGATGGAGTCCCCCGGGAAAAGCAGCGGATCCTGCTCCGGCTGGCGCTGGGCGAGCCGCACGTCGAACTCGTAGGCCTTACGGTCGCGGGTCAGGGTGACCTTGGTTTCCTTGGCGTAGAGGGAGAAGCCGCCGGCCGACTGCACGGCCTTGGCCAGCGTGAGGTCGGGGGACCACGGGATGCGCCCGGGGCGCTGGACCTCGCCGCCGATGTAGATGTAGCGCTCGGTGACATTCACTGAGACATCGAGCGTCGTGAAGTACTGCTTGGCGATGTAGGTCTCGCGGATGCTCTGGGAGAGCTCGGCGGTGGTGAGACCGGAGGCGGTGACCGCGCCAATGTACTGGAGGCGGACGAAACCCTGTTCGTCGATCTGCACGCTCGTGGTCTGGGGCTCGGGGATACCGAGCAGCGAAATGGTCATCGTGTCGCCGGGCCGCAGCTGGGCGGACAGGGAGGGAGCCTCGATGCGGGGATTGGTGCCGCCCGCCGTGGTGTCGTCGGTCACGCAGGCGGTCAGGAGCAGACTCAGCAGCGTCAGCAGGAGGGCGGGCAGTCGGCGGGAAGTCATGCGGCGATTCATCCAGTGCAGGATTGTGCGCCGGCTGGCAACAAGGCTTTTAACGCCCGCGCTTGGAGCTGCGGGGCTTCTCGTCCTCTTCCTCGGCGTCGTCGCCATCCTCGTCCTCATCCTCGTCGTCCTCATCCTTGTCGCCGTCTTTCTTCTCCTTGTCCTCGTCGTCGCCATCCTCGTCGTCCTCGTCCCACTTCAGGGAGGCGTCGTTCTTCATCTTCTCGTCCTCCTCCTCCTCGACATCGGGGAGACCGTCCTCCTCGGCGGGAGCGGCCTTCTCGCCCTCCTCGTCGTCGTCGCCGTGGCCCTCGGGGGTGTAGTCGAGGATGGCGGTGATCTCGGTGAAGAGATGGACGGCCTTGCCCTCGATGAAATCGTTGTTCTGGGCCTCGCGGATCTGGTCCTCGACCTCATCCACGGTGAGCTTCTCCTCGAGGTCGAGAACCTCGTTGAGCATCTTGACGCGGAGGCGGGTGATATGGTCGAGGAAATCGGCGTAGGGCCCGTTTTCCTCGTCGATCACGTCGGGCAGCGCGAAGAGCTTCTCCTCGGACTCCAGCAGCGGCTGCTTGATGCGGGAGAGGCGGACCTTGCCCTTGCCGAGATCCTTGATGATGCGGAAGGGGATGAAGGCGCGCTCGAAGAGGTCCTGATCGAAACCATACTCGCGCAGGGGCTCGATGAGCTCGATGATGTGGTCAACCTGGCGCGGATCGATGATGCTGAGGCCGTCCACGTCCCAGTGGACGGGATCGCTGATCTCGTCCACCCACCAGTTGTGGTCCTCGCCGAGACGGACAATGCACCATTCGAGTTGGGGGGAGCCTTTCGCCATAAAATTTTTACTTAATTGGGCTGGACCAAAAAGGCTGGCAGAAGGCCTTGTCAAATACTGAAACGCAAAATGTTGGAATATTTGCGCGCAGTCGTTTTCCCCCCTGATCCAAGGGAGCGGAGGGTGGTCGGGGAAAACCGGATAACAAGGTAAAAAGGTTCGGGTGCGGGGCTTGAAAGTTGCCGGCCGGGTGCCACAGTCCGCGCCACATGGGCTGGCTCTATCAGAACGTCGCAAAACCCGCTTTCTTCCGGCTCGATCCCGAGCACGCGCACGAAGTGGCGGTTCACGGTCTCGCGCTGCTCGGGCGGGTGCGCCCGCTCTGCGCGGTCATCGAACGCCTGCACCGGCTGGCGCCGGCGCTCCACCGGCCGGTCGAGTGCTTCGGCCTCAAGTTTCCCAACGCCGTCGGTCTGGCCGCGGGTTTCGACAAGGAGGGCCGCGCCTGGCCCGCGGCGGCCGCGCTCGGGTTCGGCCACGTCGAGATTGGCACCGTCACGTTTCACGCCCAGCCGGGCAACCCCCGGCCGCGCTGTTTCCGCTACCCGGCGGAGCAGGCCGTGATCAACCGCATGGGTTTCAACAATGGAGGCGCGGCCGCGCTGGCCGCCCGCCTCGCGGGCCAACCGGGCCCGGGCCGGCGCACGATCCCGCTCGGCGTCAACCTCGGCAAGAGCAAGGTCACGCCGCTCGACGGCGCGCTGGAGGATTATCTCGGCAGCTTCCGGTTGCTGGCCGATCACGCGGACTACGTCGTGGTGAACGTCAGCAGTCCCAACACGCCCGGCCTGCGCGAGCTGCAGGATGCCGCGTGGCTCAAGCCGCTGCTGGCGGCCCTGGTGGATGAGAACAAGGCGCGCGTCGCGGCCGGCAAACCGCGCCGACCCGTGCTGCTGAAGATCGCGCCGGATCTTTCGTATCCGCAGATCGACGCGGCCCTCGGGGTGATCACCGATCTCGCCCTTGATGGCATCATCGCCACGAACACCACGCTGGCGCGACCGGGCTTTTTCGCCGGCGTGGACCAGGCCGGCGGCCTCAGCGGTGCGCCGGTGCGCCGGCGTTCGACGGAGATCATCAATTACATCGCCCGGGCGACGAACGGCCGGCTGCCGATCATCGGCGTGGGCGGCATCATGGACGAGGCCGGGGCGGGCGAGAAGCTCGATGCCGGCGCCACGCTGGTGCAGCTCTACACGGGCTTGGTCTACCGCGGGCCGTTCTTCGCCGCCGAGGTGGCCCGGGCGCTGGCACTGCGGCAGCGGATCTGAGCCGGACGAGTCAGGGCTGCGGCCGGGGATCGGTGCGGCCGATTGTGCGCGGCCAGCTCGCTGGCGCCACCGCCAAGGACGGAGTGGCGCGAGCAAGCTCGCCGCCCGCCCATCCCTGAATTCGCCGCAGGAGAAATTCCACCGGAAAGCCCGCGCCCGCGTGGGCCGACCTCAGATGTTCCAATCCGCACCGTCGACCAGGATCTCGTGCGCCTTGCGCGGGCGGACGACGAGGCTCGTCTCCTTGTAGTGGGCGACACTGTGGGGCGGGATGGAGTCGCGGACCCACACGTTGGCACCGATCACGGAGTGCGCGCCGATGCGGGTGTCGCCGCCGAGGATGGTGGCGTGCGCGTAGATGGTGACATGGTCCTCGATGTCGGGGTGGCGTTTCACGCCCTTGACCGGGTTGTTCTTGCCGTCGGTCTCGAAGGATTTGGCCCCGAGGGTGACGCCCTGGTAGATCTTCACGTGCGTGCCGATCGTGGCGGTCTCGCCGATGACCACACCGGTGCCGTGGTCGATGAAGAAGTGGGAGCCGATGTGGGCGCCGGGGTGCAGGTCGATGCCGGTGCGCTCGTGGGCGTACTCGGTGAGCATGCGCGGCAGGAGCGGGACCTGGAGCGCGTAGAGGACATGGGCCAGGCGTTGCAGCGAAATCGCCAGCACGCAGGGGTAGGCGAGGATGATCTCGTCGGTGCTGCGTGCGGCCGGATCGCCCGAGTAGGCGGCGGCCACGTCGGTCTGCACGAGGCGCCGGACCTCGGGCAGGCAGCCCAGGAATTGCTGGGTCAGGTGCTGCGCCGCGGTGGCGGCATCGGCGGTGCCGGCATAGCGCAGGCTTTTTTCCACCTCGGTGGTGAGGCGGGTGGCGATCTTCGCCAGCAGGCGGTCGAGCCAGACGGCCGCCTCGGCCTGGGTCAGGCCGCTGTCCTCGAAGAAGCCGGGGAAGAGCAGGTGCATCAGGTCGCGCGCCAGCTCGGTGACGCGGTCCTGCGAAGGCAGGTTCGCGCCGTCGAGGTGGTTGATGCCGCCACCCTGGGCGTAGGATTCGAGCAGGGCCTGCTTGATGGCGTTGGGCGTCATGGAGCCGACAGCTTCGTCAAAAAGGCCGGGTGGTCAAATGTGTTGGCGCGCGGGGGGAGTCATAGGGGCCGGGGGCTCACGTTTTGAGCGCCCTGAAGAAGTGTCTTTTCAGGAAGGTCTTTCCTGATCCGCTTTTGAGGTACTTCTCGAAGGCACGGGCGGTGGGTTCGTCGGCGAACCCGATGTAGGCAACAAGGTTCCAAGGCTTGAATTTGCGCGTATGGGGCGACTTGCCTTCGTTGTGATCGGCCAAGCGTTGCTTCAGGTCATGGCTTATCCCGACATAGTGTTGTTCCCGCTGGTGGACGCTCTCGATGAGGTAAACGTAAACCATGCCGACAGCTTGAGCGTAACGCCGTCCTCCGCCAAGCCTACGGACGGCAGCCTTCGCTGCTGTCTTTCGGCGGTCTGACCCGCGCCCATCGCGCCCTTTACCTAGGCTGGCCTGCCAGCCGTAGGCTTGGCGAAGGCTGGTGCTCGGGACAGGACTCGAACCTGCACGCCTTACGGCACACGCACCTCAAACGTGTGTGTCTACCAATTCCACCACCCGAGCGTTCCAACGATGGGAAAGCGGACTTAGGTAAATCTGTCCCGGCTTGTAAAGCACCGAAATGCGCTTGCGTCATGGTTTCTTCGTAAGGCACACTGCCTTTCCCGCGGGCCTGACCGGACGCGAGGAACACCAAGCACAACCAAGATCCACACCGGGTAGCCACGCCCGTTTTTCCGCCCTTCATGGACGACAATACGCCTGCCAACGAACCCAACGAACCGGGGTTGAACAAAATCGACCTCAGCCAGTTGCAGTCCTTCAACTTCGGGACCCAATGGACCGAGGTAAAACCGGTTTCTCCGGGTCGCCGTGAACGCGATTTCGATCGCGGTGACCGCCGTGACCGGCGGGACGGCCCCGGCGCCCCGGGCGCCCAGCCCCGCGACCGGCGGGCCTTCCGCAAGCCGGCCGGTCCCGGCACGGGCGCGCCCAGTGGCGCCCCGGCGAGCCCGGGTCCCGACGGTGGCCAGGCCCCCGGCGGCGAGCCGCGTCGCTTCGATCGCGGCCCCGGTGGCCCGCGCCGTGAGTTCCGCGGCGAGCCGCGCGGTGAATTCCGTGGTGAATTCCGCGGTGACCGCCGCGACGGCGGCGGCCAGTCGTTCGACCGTGCGCCGTACATCAGCCCGTATTTCGTCGCGACCTGCTACCCGGAAGACACCGGCTTTGCCGCCATCGTGAAAGCCGTGCGCGCCTCGTGCCGCACCTTCCAGCTCTTCGAAATCACCAAGGCGGTCCTCGAGAAGAACGACCGTTTCGTCATCGTCCTCCAGCGCGCCAAGGCCGTCGGTGGCGAGGGCCAGCCGGCTGCGAAGCCCGGCCCGCTCTACATGTCTATGCCCGACCACCTCCCGTTCGACACGGAGGACGCCGCGGTCCAGCACGCCCTGAGCAACAATCTCGGCGCGTTCTTCGACATGCAGGAGGTTGAGGTCGATCCGCCGAAGGGCAGCTACCCCATTATCAACAAGTGCGGTGTCACCGGCGAGTTGCTCGGGCCGCCGAATTACCACCGCTACCAGCAGATTCTGCAGCAGCATTACGCGGCGAAGATCAAGGGCATGTCCTTTGACCGGTTCCGCGACAGCATCGTGTCCGTCCGCGAGCCCGAGGTCGCCGCCGCGTGGCTGGAAAAGATGAAGAAGGCCGTGCGCTACACCTGGAAGCCCCCGGTCGCCCGCACGCCCAAGCCGACGGATGCTTCCGGTGCCGCCGAGGTCGCTCCCGCGGCCGAAGTTCCCGTTGAGGCCGCCGCTCCCGCGGTCGAGCCGGCCGCCGTTCCGGCGGCCGACGCCCCCGCCGAGAGCCCGGCGCCCGCCGAGGCCGCGCCGGTCATCGCCTTCGACAGCATCGAGGAGGCGCGCCTGCACCTGCTCACCAACGCCCGCGACCGGGTGGTGCGCACCGTCGAGTCCGTCCGTTTTCACGGCAAAAACATCGAGAAGCTGCCGCCGGGTGAAATCCAGCGCGCCCTCGAGGGTCACGTGGAGCGTCAGCGCCGTTTCCCCCTCGACACCGCCAACGCGCTGCGCGGCCGCCTGCGCCGCGAGGGCTTCACCATCTTCAAGAAGGGTTCGCGCGGCGTCTCCTATGTGTGCGCCGTCAAGCGCCGCTTCCGCGTGCCGGGCCAGGTTTTCTCCGAGAGCATCTCGGCGCTGATCGACTTCATCGAGAAGCACCCGATGGCTCACGTGAAGGACCTGCCCAAGCATTACCTCGGGTTCGACCTCACGGCTCCGGCCGCTCCGGCCGCCCCCGTCACCGCCGAGCCGGCCACCGGGTCCACCCCGTCGCAGGCTCCGTTCGCCGCCCTCACGCCCGAACAGGCCGAGAAGCTGCGCAAGATGAGCAACGACCTGCGCTGGCTCGTGATGGAGGGTTACGTGACCGAATTCTCCGACGGCAAGCTCTTCGCCCCGCCGGTCATGGCCCCCCAGGCCGCCAAAAAGGCCGAGTCGGGTGAGGATGAGCACGATCCGGTGGATTTCCCTGACGCCCCCGCTCCCATCGCCGCCCCGGCGGCGGCGGAGGTTGCTCCTGCGGCCGAGTCCGCTCCGGTTGCCGAGGTTCCTGCCCCCGAGGAGCCCAAGCCCGAAGCCCAGGCCTGATCAAACTTCAAAAGCCCGCTCGAACAGAGCGGGCTTTTTTTTGCGCCGCCACGGCGAGGTCGCCGTGTCTCCATGCTTGGAGTGCGGGCGACCTCGCCCGCGCGTAAGCATCACTGCAGGCACACCCGGTGCCGGTCGCCGTCGACGATGGCGAGGGTCACATGCCACGCTTCCGCCGGCAGCCACGTGCCGGTTTTCTCCGGCCATTCGACGGCCAGGCACCAGGGGCTGGTCAGGAATTCCTCCAGCAGCAGGTCATCGAGCTGGCGCCCGTGCTCCAGCCGGTAGGCGTCGAGATGGATGAGCTTCATCCGCTGCCCGGCATAGACCGCGTAGATCGCGAAGGTCGGACTCGTCACCTGGGCCGTCACACCCAAGCCCTGCGCCAGGCCCTGCACGAAGGTCGTCTTGCCCACGCCGAGATCACCATGCAGCGCGAGGACAGTGTCGGGGGGCAGTGCGGCGGCCAGTTCGGCCGCCAGAGCGCGGGTTTGCTCCGCGGATTCGGTCACCACGCCGGCCCGGAGTTTAGCGCAGATGTTCATAACCGCGGTAGGCTGCGAGGTTGAGCGCGCCGGCGGGCCGCCGGCCCGTGGGCACGAAGACGCCGAGGCGCGTGAGCCCGAGGGCGGGGAAGCGGCGCGACCAGGCGCGGGCCAGCGGGGTCGTTGCGGCCGTGGGCCGCACGACCACGAGCAGTTCATAATCCTCACCGTCACCGAGGGCGTGCGCGAGCGGTTGAGCGCCGGTCTGGCGCGCCCGCCGGCGGGCGGCGGGACTGATGGGGATGGCCGTGGCGTCGAGAGCGGCGGTCAGGCCCCGTGGGGTCAGCGCGGCGAGGTCGTTGGCCAGGCCATCGCTCACATCCATCATGGCCACGACCTCCGGGCGACCCGCGAGCCAGGCACCCTCGGCAATGCGGGGGACAAAACGAAAATGATGGCCGAGCCGCGATCCACCCAACCGGCCGCTCACATACAGCTGATCACCCACACGCGCACCCCTACGCGTGATCAGGCGGCCGGAGGCTTCGCCATGCAGGGTGAGGAAGGCCCCGAAGAATCCCCGCGGGGCCTGCGTGATGTCCCCGCCGACGATCTTCACATGGTAACGCCGGGCGGTGGCGGCGAGTCCCAGGTAAAAGGACCGGAGCCACGCGGTGCCGGTCTCCGGGGCAAGGGCGAGCGAGACCACGGCGGCCACTGGGCGTCCGCCCATGGCGGCGATGTCGCTCAGATTGCGCTTGAGCAGCTTGGCCCCGACGGCCCGGGCGGAAACCGAGTCGTCAAAGTGCCGGCCATGGATCACGGGATCGGTGGTCACGAGCTGGGCCCGGCGCGTCGCCGGGATCACGGCGCAGTCGTCGCCGATGCCGAAGGGCGCGGCGGGCGAGACATCGCCCAGCCACCGGCGGATCCGGCGGATGAGCTCGCGTTCACCCAGTGCGGCCACGGAGCGGGAGCGGGTGGTGGTGAACGGGCTCATGGGCTGGCCTGGGGCAGGCCGGAGAGGACGATCAGCACGGTGTTCAGGTTGAACAGGCTGTGGGCCACGATCGCCACGCGGATCGAGCCGGTCGCCTCGTAAGCGAGGGCGAGGATCATGCCCAGCACGGCCAGCGGCAGGAAGCCCGCCCAGTTGCCGTGCAGTGCGCCGAAGCAAACCCCGCTGACGAGGAGCGCGGGCGTGCGGCCGAGCCGCTGGCGCAGGTAGCGGTAGAGTCCGGCGCGAAAGATCAGCTCCTCGCTCAGCGGCGCCAGGCCGCAGGCGACGAGCAGCATGCCGGCGATGATCACCGGCGATTGGGTGGCGGAGAAGATCCCGATGAGGTCCTGCGGCTCATCCGGCAGCCCGGCCGCGCGCAACAGCCCGGTCCAGCCGAGACTCAACACCGTCAGCACCGGCAGGGCGACCAGCACCGTCCCGGCGGCGTAGCGGGTAATGTCGGTCCAGGGGAGGGTCGGGCCGGGGCGGAAGGGCGCGGGCTGGCTGCCGTAGTCCGAGTAGAGCCGGCGGCGCAGGACCGGGAAGAGCGCGCAGCCGCCCAGGATGCCAAGGTGGAAAGCCGCCCCGTAGACAAAGAGCTCCAGACCGGTCCGGTCCGTGGCCCCCGCGATGCGGGCGCCGGCGAGCGTTTGCACGAGGGTCTGGCCCAGGAAGCCGCCCGCGAAGACGAGCAGACCGGCGAACAGGAACTCGGGCACCGTCACCGGCCAGTGGGGCAGGGGTTGGTGACTGAGCCAGCGCTGGCGCCGTCGGGGCTCGCCGAGCAGCCAGAGCAACAACCCCGCGCCGCTGAAAAGCAGCGCGAGCTCAACGACCAGCAGGGCGATTTGGGCGGGGGAATCGGGCATGGACCGCCCTCATGCTTGGCAGGGCCAGGCTGGAAAAACCACCATGAAACACGCGCGGACCACGTCGGGGCCCCAACTTTCCCCTTGAACCGGTCCGCCCCCGCGTGAACGCTGCGGACGTGACCACCGCGTACCTGCCATTTCTCATCCAGATCCTGCTCGCCGGCGTGATCACGGTCGTCGTGATCGCCCTGAGCCACCTGCTCGGCCAGCGGGCGCGTGGCAGCAAGATCAAGGACGCCGCCTACGAGTGCGGCATCCACTCCGACGGCAGCACGCACACGCGCTTCTCGGTGAAGTTCTACGTCACGGCGATGCTGTTCATCCTCTTCGACATCGAGGTCGTGTTCCTCATTCCCTGGACGTTCGTGTACCGCGATTTCCTGGCCAACCACATCTCGATCCTGGCCCCGATGATGTTCTTCCTCGGCGTGCTGGTGCTCGGCCTCTTCTACGAGGTCAAGAAAGGCGCGCTCGAGTGGGAGAAGTGACCCGCGCCCCGCGCGGCCAATCCCAACCGCCCCAAGTCCCGGCTCCCCCCATGGCGCGCACTATCCCCCATCGGCCGGTCGGTTTGTCTGGCACCCGGACTTTCTAGCCCATGCGGCTCGACAAATACATCTCCCGCAGCCGCGTGGCCGACATCGGCAGCGCCGATCTGGAGGGCGCGCTGGTCGAGCTGCTCAACCTGACGGTCGACCGCTTTCCCGACCTGAACAAGGACACGCTGCTCAAGGGCCTGCTGCGCCGCGAGAGCACGATGACGACCTACCTCGGCCTCGGCGTGGCCATGCCGCACGTGCGCATGAAGATGGGCCGGCGCTACATCCTCGCCGTCGGCCGCAGCCACTACGGCATCCGCTACGACAGCACGATTGAGAGCGAGCCGGTGCACTTGGTGATCATGCTGATCGCCGACGACAAAACGCGCGACTACCTGCAGTTGCTCGCCGCCCTGGCGCAGCTGCTGAAGGAACCCGATTTTGTCACGAGCCTGGTCAAGGCCCCCGACCTCGACACGCTGTACGAGCGCCTCTACGCCGGCTTCGGCGGGGTGGCGGAGAAAGCCCTGCCGGCCGCCCAGACGCGGCTCAACCGCGTGGTGTTGCACGAGGCCGGCAAGATCGCCGCCGGCGGCGGCTGCCAGGCCCTGATGGTTTTTGGCGACGTGTTTTCCGGCCGCATCCGCGCCCCCAAGACCGAGGGAGCGATCAAGACGATCCTCGTCACGCGCAACCTGGCGGAGGGCGAGGCCCGGCCCGGGCGCTTCGATGAGAGCATCCAGGTGCGCTCGTTCTCCAACCAGCGCCTCGCCCAGCTCCGCAGCGCCGTCCTCGTGGGGCTGACGCGCGGCTTCATCACCTTCAAGGACCGCCTGTGCTGTATCGGCGGCATCGCCAACTCCAACCAGTTCGACTCGATCGTCATCGTGGATGTGGAGAAGGAGTTTTCCAGTCTGCTCACGGGTCATGCCGACCTGCTCCCGGCCGACGTCAAACCCGAGGTGTTGGAACGCGTGATCGCCGTGGCGACCGAACTCGCCGTCGAGGGTCGCGAGGGTCGCCCGGTGGGATGCCTGTTCGTCGTCGGCGACAGTGAAAAGGTCGGCAAGCTCACCAAGCCGCTCGTCCTTAATCCCTTTTTCGGGTACAAGGACGAGGACCGCAACATCCTCAATCCCTTCATGGATGAGACCGTCAAGGAGTTCTCCTCGATCGATGGGGCCTTCGTGATCCGCGGGGACGGGGTGGTGGAGGCCGCCGGCGCCCTGATTCAGGCAGCCGACTACAATCACACGCTGCCCAGCGGCCTAGGCTCGCGCCACGCTGCGGCCGCCGCGATCTCGGTAGCCGCCGATTGCATCGCCCTGGTGGTTTCGTCGAGCAGCGGGCAGGTGACGCTGTTCCGTCGCGGTGTGATGATGCCGTTGACAGAAAACAAGGTAAGCGCCTGATCATAAGCTGGATGGGATCGAGCTAAACCCGCGCCCAAGCGCTGCGGCCGAAGACTGACCGGCTGGATCGAGCCGATATTGGGCGGATACAAGTTTTAGGTTGCACGGGCGGGGGGCGCGGCTTTGCTCTCGACCTTTCCAACCCATTTAAAGCCATGCAAGAAACCGTCACCCTGGAATGCACCGAAGCCCGTAAAGAGGGAAAGCCGCCCTCGCGCTATCTCACGAAGCGCAACAAGAAGACCGTCACGGAGCGCATTGAGAAGAAGAAGTACAATCCCTTCCTCAAGCGCCACACGCTCCACAAGGAGATCAAGTAAGGCTTCGCTGCGACCTCGGACGGCGGTCATAGACCGCCCCTGTAGGTAAAAATTTAAGGCCGGTTCCTCACGGGACCGGCCTTTTGCTTGACACCTTGACTGCGGCGGTTTCGCCGCGGCTCTTTCCGTTACTTCTTGTTCGCCTCGACCGGCACCGGCGGGGAGCCGGCGGCGAGTTGGGCCCGGCGGGCCGCCCGCCAGCTGTCCCGGTGCTTCCGGATCCAGTCGAGCAGGGCGCGTTCAAAACCGATGTCGTAGCCGAGCCGCTCGGACTCGATCCACTTGTGCTTCAGGATCTCCTCCCGCTCCGCCAAAAACTCCTGGTAAAGGCTCGAATGCTTTACGAATTCGCGGCTGTCGCTGCTCTCGGTGGGATGGGGGGGAGCGGATGACATGAGGAACTCAGCTACAATACAGAGGGTTCCAGACTGGTCTGGTCGGCAGTGAATGGCCCGGCTTCTGCGTCATGTGGGCGTACGGTAGAGGTCTCGTCTCGCGCGTGTCAACTCGCGTGCGGCACTTTCAAACGGGTCAGCAACGCCGCGGCGATTTCGCGGAAGACGGCCGCGGGCCGTCCGCCGGGTGCGCTCACCGTCACCGGCTGGCCGCTGTCGCCGCCGGCGCGGATGTCCGCATAAAGCGGCACCTGTCCGAGGAGCACCGTGCCGAGTTGCTCGGCGATGGTGGCGCCGCCGCCCTCGCCAAAGAGTGCCTGGCGCTGCCCGTTGGCATCCTCGAACCAGCTCATGTTCTCGGCCACGCCGAGCAGGGGGACGTTGACCTTCTGGAACATCAGACCGCCCTTGCGCGCCACGTTGGTGGCAGCCGGCTGCGGGGTCGTGACGAGGATGGCGCCGTCCAGCGGCAGGGTCTGGACCAGGGAAAGCTGGGCATCGCCCGTGCCCGGAGGCAGATCCACCAACAGCACGTCGAGTTCGCCCCATTTCACGTTTTGGACGAACTGTTGAATAGTTTTCATGATCATCGGCCCGCGCCAGACGACCGGGGTGTTGTCATCCACCAGGAAACCCATGGACATGACCTTCACGCCAAAGCGCTCCAGCGGCACCAGGGTCTCGCCGTCCACCTCGGGCCGGCTGCCGCCGAGCCCCATCATGAGCGGCACGGACGGGCCGTAGATGTCGCAATCCATCAGGCCGACACGCCCGGGGAGGCCGCTTTTTTCCAAGATCTGGGCGAGGGCACAGGCGAGATTGACCGCAAAGGTGGATTTGCCCACGCCGCCCTTGCCGGAGGCGATCGCAACGGAGTGCTTCAGGCCGGCCGGCGTGGTGCCGCCTCCCAGATTGGCCTGGCCAGGGGCCGGGGGGGCCTTGGCGGCGGAAACGGCCAGCTCGATGATCACGTCCTTCACGCCTGGCTGGGCGCGGAGGCATTTCTCGATCTCCGCCTTGAGCATCGTCGGGACCTTGGGATCCGAGGTGGTGATCGCCACGGAGACCTTGGCCGTGCCGTCGGCAAAGGCCGCGGAGCGCACCAGCCCGAAGGACACGATGTCCCGGCTGAAACCGGGGTACTTCACTTGCTTCAGGGCTTCCTTGATGGTGTCGGCGGTCACAGGGATGGGAAAATGGCTTGGAAAACGAGGCGCTTTGACCTTGTGAGTAGGGTGCGGGGAGTAAAACAAAAACCCCGTCGAACTTTCCTCATTACTTTTCGTCCCACCTTCCATGCGTAACGCTATTTCCTTCCTCCTGGCCTGCACCCTCCTGGTCTCCGCCTTCGCCCAGCGCGACATCGGCGTCATCGACGTCAAAGGCGACGCCAACGTGCTCGGCCTCTCGCTGAGTTCCTCCTCCCCCGAACTCCAGAATCTCGCGCTCACCGCCTTCAACGCCCACGGTCGCTTCAAGCTGCTCGCCAGCGGCGCCAGCTACGCGGTGAACTTCGCCCCCGCCGGCGCCAGCTCCGTGACCGTCACGATCACGCGCGGAGGCGCCACGGTCCATACCCAGACCGTGTCCGGGACCAACCAACGCAACGCCCTGCTGCGCGCCGCCGACGTGGCGGTGACAAAGATGAGCGGCCTGCGCGGCTGGTTCGCCGGCAAACTCGCCTTCGTCGGCGAGCGCACCGGCAAGCCCGAGGTCTACACCGCCGACCTGTTCTTCGGCGACCTCGTGAAGTGGACCAGCGACGGCAAGCAGGTGATGGGCCCGCGCTGGGCGCCCGACGGCTCGAAGATCGTCTACACCAGCTACCGCACGAGTTTCCCCGATATCTACCAGATCGATTTCGCCACGCGCCGCATTTCTTTGCTCGCCAGCTTCAAGGGCACCAACAGCGGCGGTCGCTTCAGCCCCGATGGCAGCCGGCTCGCCATGGTGCTTTCGGGCGAGGGCAACCCCGAGGTTTACGTGGGCAACGCCTCCGCCCGCCAGCTCCGCCGCCTCACCAACAACCAGTCGGTCGAGGCCTCGCCGACCTTCTCGCCTGACGGCGGCCGCGTGCTCTACGTGTCTGATTCCGCCGGCGGTCCGCAGCTCTACACGCTCCCGGTCAACGGCGGTTCGCCGACCCGGCTCGCCACGAACATTTCCAAATACTGCGCCGAGCCCGACTGGAGCGCCGCCGACCCGTCCAAGATCGTCTTCACCGCCGGCGTGGGCCGCGGTTACCAGTCCGCGGTGTTTGATATGAAGGCCGGCTCCAGCAAGATCATCACCAAGGCCCCGACCGATGCGATCGAGCCAGTCTGGCTCGCCGACGGCCGCCACTTCATCTGCACCTTCCGCGCCGCCAACACCAAGAGCCTCTACATCGTCGACTCCGAGTCCGGCAAGGCGACCCGCCTGAGCCCCGCGGCTTTCGGCAACGCCGGCAACGCCAGCTACCTCGCGCCGTAGTTCATGAGGCTCCTCTTCATCGGCGACATCGTGGGCAAGCCCGGGCGCGAGCTCGTCACCGCCACGGTCGGCCGGCTGAAGGCGGAGCGTGGCATCGATTTCATCATCGCCAATGGCGAGAACGCCGCCGCCGGTTCCGGCATCACCGGCGCCATCGCCTCCAGTCTTCGCGAGGCCGGGGTCGACGCGATCACCCTCGGCGACCACGTCTGGGACCAGAAGGGTTTCGAGGCCGACATCAAGACGCTGGAATACGTCTGCCGGCCGGCGAACCTGCCCGCGGGCAATCCCGGCCGCGACCACCTGATCGTCGCGAAGGACGGCTTCCGTTTGCTCGTCTTCACCGTGCTCGGCCGCACCTTCATGGGCCTGAAGGCCGAGTGTCCTTTCCTCGCGGCGGATGCGCTGCTCGCCAGACTGGCCGGTACCTATGACGGCGCCATGGTTGAGATCCATGCCGAGGCGACATCCGAGAAACAGGCGCTGGGCTGGCACCTCGCCGGCCGCGCCACCGCCGTGCTGGGCACGCACACCCACGTGGCCACGGCCGACACCGCGGTCCTGCGCGGGCACACGGCCTTCCAGTGCGATGTCGGGATGACGGGACCGCACGAATCCGTGCTGGGCCGGCAGATCGAGCCCGTGCTCGGCCGGTTCCTCGACGGGATGCCGCGACGCTACGAGATCGCCACCGGCGACAACCGGCTCTCCGCCGCGCTCGTGGAGTTCACCGCCACCGGCCAGGCGACCTCCGTCGAGTGGCTGCAGGTCCGGGCCGGGTAGGGGATCTTGGCGTGGTTCATGGATTCCCTTTTTGCGGTATTTGTGCTTTCTGTGGCCGATCCCCTTCATGAAATTCTCCCAACCCGCGGCTGATGTCCTCGTGCCGGACCGCCGGCCCCTCGCCGCGGCGCTGGCGCGCACCACGCATCTCTGCCTCGCCGCGCACCAGGACGACATCGAGATCATGGCCTATCACGGCATCGCGACCTGCCACGGCCGGAAGGACCGCGGTTTCACGGGCGTGGTCGTGACCGATGGCGCCGGCAGCCCGCGCACGGGCCGGTTCGCAAACTATACCGACGAGCAAATGAAAACCGTGCGCCGCGACGAGCAGCGCCGGGCTGCTCGGCTGGGGAAATACGCGGCGGTCATTCAGCTCGCACACCCGAGTCAGGTCGTGAAGGACGCCAAGGACGACCGCGTGCGGACGGAGCTGGCGGCCATCCTGCGCGCCGCCGCCGCGGAGGTCGTCTATCTGCACAATCCCGCCGACAAGCATGACACCCATGTCGCGGTTTTCCTGCGTTGCCTCGAGGCCCTGCGCAGCCTGCCGAAGAGCCGGCGGCCCAAGCAGGTCCTCGGCTGCGAAGTCTGGCGCAACCTCGACTGGCTGGTGGACGCGGACAAGGTGTTGCTCGACGACTCGCCGCGTCCGGCCCTCGCGGCGAAGCTGATCGGTGCGTTCCAGTCGCAGATCGCCGGCGGCAAGCGTTATGACCGCGCGATTGCCGGCCGGCGCCTGGCCAACGCCACCTTCCACACCTCGCACGCCACCGACGCCGCGCAGGCCGTCACGTGGGCGATGGATCTCACGCCGCTGATCCACGATGACCAGCTTTCCGTCGAGCAATTCACCCTCGCTCACCTCGACCGGCTGCGGGCCGACATCACGGCGCGGTTGCGGCACTTCAAGATCTGAGCATCGCGAAAACGCGGAGGAGCGGAACCGCGAAAGTGGGGAAAAGTCGACTCGGTGCTTCCGTCCTTCCGCCTTTCCGCGATCAGTTTGGGTAAGATCTTTTCTGGTGTTCGGGGCGAATTTTGTGATTACCTCCGCCATGGTCAAAAGCACCGGCACTTACACGGGTGGGTTGAACTGCCAGCTCACGCACGGTCCCTCGGGCAAGGTCATCGAAACCGACGCCCCGGTGGACAACCACGGTCGCGGCGCGGCGTTCTCGCCGACCGATCTGACGGCGGCCTCGCTCGCCTCGTGCATGGTCACGACCATGGCGATCGCGGCCAAACTCAAGCTCGGGTACGACATCCCGGGTCTGCGCTGGGAGGTGACCAAGGAGATGTCAGCCGACAAGCCGCGCCGCATCGTGCGGCTCGCCGTGCAGATCTGGCTGCCCTTTTCCAAGGCCAAGGATCCCGCGGGCGTCCTCGAACACGCCGCGCTCAACTGTCCGGTCGCGGCGAGTCTCCATCCGTCGGTGGAGAAGCCGGTGACTTTGCACTGGGCGGAGTAGGTTGGGGCCGGTCGCCGGCCACGCTCTCACTTCACCACGTTGTTGAACCGGTAGGTGGTGTTGAAGATCAGCTCCGTGTCATCCACGCCGATCCGCACCTTGATCGTGCCGGTGGCGGCATTCTTTCGGTCGGCCCGGCCGGTGACATACCGGGGCTTGTTCTTGTGGCTGGTGGCCTCGCCCTTGAACTCGATGCGCTCCCCGCGGGCGAGTCGCTCCAGATCGGCGGGAGGCAGCGTGATGGTGATGCGGCCGGTTTCGCTCCAGAAAAACCAGGGCCAGACCTTGGCCTCGTAGGTGGTGGAAAACGTGTCGCCCTCGCGCCGGAACTCCCCGGTCGTGAGCGCCACGCTGCCGACGTAGATGGACGTCTTGACCGGCGCCATCGTCACGGAGTCCCACTCGCCGAGGGGCCGGGTGGTGTCCGCCCGCAGGCCGGCCACAGCGGCCAGCACCAGCAGGGAGCACAGAATCCGGATGCACATCATGGGTGAGTCACGATGCGGCGCCGAAGGTTGCAGGCAAATGGGAAAGAAGGGGCGGGCAGTTGTAGGGCGGGGTCGCCGAACCCTGCCTTCGTTCGAATGCGATATCACGTTCGAGGCGGGGTTCGGCGACCCCGCCCTACAACCTGCAAATATGCGTTGCCAAGGGAGACGGCGGGCCGTTGCTTGGCCCCCTATGGCAAAGCAGGCTCAAGCCACGTGGGGCGGACGGTTCTCGGCGGGTCCCGCCGGGCTGATGCTCCGTTTCAGCGAATCCGTTTCCTTTGACCACCGGCTGGCGTCCTTCGACATCGCCGGCAGCAAGGCGCACTCCGCCATGCTCGCGCACGTGGGGCTCATCACGAAGACCGAGCGGGATGCCATCCACCGCGGCCTCGACGCCATCCTGGGGGAGATCGAGGCGGGGAAATTCAAGTGGCAGACGCAGCTGGAGGACGTGCACATGAACATCGAGCAGGCGCTGACCCAGCGCGTGCCCGCCGCCGCCAAGCTGCACACCGCCCGGAGCCGCAACGACCAGGTCGCGACCGACATGCGGCTCTATTTCAAGGCCGCCTGCGCCGACCTCATCGCGCGGATCACCGGCGCCCAGCGGGCCATCCTGCAGGTGGCGGAGAAAAATGCCTCCGTCCTGATCCCCGGCTACACCCACCTGCAGCGCGCGCAGCCGGTGTTCCTCGCGCACCACCTCTTCGCCTACCTGGAAATGCTCGAGCGGGATGCGGAGCGTTTCGCCGCGATTGCGGACCAGGCCAACTGGTGCCCACTCGGCTCGGGCGCCATCGCCGGCACCACGCTGCCCATTGACCGCGAATTCACCGCCCGGGCCCTCGGCTTTGTTGACACCCGCGGCCGGCCGCGCGTCACGCAGAACAGCATGGACACCGTCGCCGACCGCGACGTCTTCATCGGCTTCGCCGCCGCCTGCGCCACGGCGGGCGTGCACCTTTCCCGGATGGCCGAGGACCTGATCCTGTGGATGAGCGCGGAGTTTGGCTTCGTGGATCTGCCCGACACCTTCTGCACCGGCTCCAGCCTGATGCCGCAGAAGAAGAACCCCGATTCGATGGAGCTGATCCGGGGCAAGTCCGCGCGCCTGCAGGGCAACCTGCACACCCTGCTCGTGCTCACGAAGGGCCTGCCGCTCACTTACAACCGGGACCTGCAGGAGGACAAGCCGCCGGTTTTCGACAGCCACGACCAGACGGCCCTCTGCCTCGACGTCCTTGCCGGCACCTTCGCCGGGATGACGGTGAAAACGAAACGCTGTGCAGCCGCCGTGGCCGATCCCGCGCTGCTCGCCACCGACCTGGCCGATTATCTCGTCCGCGCCGGGGTGCCGTTCCGCACCGCGCACCACGCGGTGGGCGCGGTCGTCAAACTCGCTGAACAGCAGGGCGTCGCCCTCAACGCCCTCGCGCTCGCCGACGTGCAGACGGTGCACGCGGCGTTCAAGGCCGATTGGGTCGAGTGCTTTGACCTGACCAAGGCCATGGCCCGCCGCACGGGCACCGGCATGCCCGGCCCGGCCCAGGTCCGGCGGCAGTTCGCCCGCTGGCGGAAGTTGCTCGGGTGATCCCCTGAAATCGCGGAAACGTGGAGGCGGACCTTCGCAAAATGCCGTCTCACGCAAAGTCGCAAAGCCGCGAAGGAGGGTACCCTGTCCATGATGAATAGTCTTCTTTGCGTCTCTGCGACTTGGCGTGCGCACAGGTATGGATGGCACGGGCCGAACCTCGGCCGCTGACGCCATGGCGTTCTTCACCCCGCAGCGCGATCCCGGGCTTTATCCCTACCGCCAGGGGCTGTACTTCGCGTTCTTCAACGCGATGAACTGGCAGATCGCCACGGCCACCCCGACCGTGTTGTTCATGGCCTACCTCGGGGCCGACTCGTTCGAGACCGGTCTGGTTTATGCGTGGCCGCTGTTGCTGACTCCGATCCAGGTGTTTGCCACGGTCCTGCTGCCCCGGCTTGGCTTCAAGCGTCTGACTCTGGCAGGGTGGGGGGCGCGGAGCTGGTTTTTGGTCGTACCGCTGGGCATTGCCCTGTTGGCACCGGCCAAACCCCTGCCGTGGATGATCCCGGCGATGGTGGCCGCGATGTTCTTTTACTCCGTGAGCCGGTCGGTCGGCGCGGCGGCCATCACCACCTGGCTGCAGGGTCTCGTGCCCGCCGAGGTGCGCGGGCGCTACTGGTCGACCGACCAGATCATGGGCGGGGCCGCCTCCATCGGCACGCTCCTGCTGTGTGCGGCGACCTTCACCTGGCTGCCGGCGTCCACGGCGTTTTCCCTGCAATACGTGTTCAGTATCGCCGGGGCCTGGCTGGCGTTCCGGTGTCTGCGGGCCTTGCCCGATATCGAGCGGCCGACGGTGATGAGCCTCACCACCATTCGGACCGAGACGCCGCGGCATCTCTTCGGGCCGGGCCTGTTCCGGCCCTATCTGTGGTTGGCGGTGTTGTTCTACGTCGTAACGATCCCGCTGGTGCCGTTCGGGGCTTATTACCTGAAGGTCGCCGAGGGCATTTCCCCGGCGGTGATCATGGGTTGCACGATCGTGCAGTATACCGGCGTGATCACAGGCAACTGGTTCATGCGTTCACGCATCGACCGGACCGGGGCAAAACCGTTTCTGCGGGCTTCCTTTGTGCTCTACGCGCTGGTGGCCGCCGGTTGGCTGGCGGGCCTGCAGTGGCGTCCCGTCCTGCTCGGCCTCATGCCGGTCCTGTATTTTCTGCTCGGGGCCGGGGCGGGCATCTTCACGGCGGCCAACGTCAGTTACCTGGCCAAGATCCTGCCCCTCGCCGAACGGGCCCTGCCGGTCTCCCTGCATGGGGCGATGTGCTTCTGCCTCGGCGGGCTGGCGCCCATCGCCTGGGGCCTCCTCCTGAAGGGCGAGGGGGCCTTGCCCTCTGTGAACCTCGGGGCGTTCCAAGGGTTCTTCGTCTTCACGCTGGCCGGGGCGCTGGGGCTGGTGCTGCTGGTCAACCGGTTGAAGGAGGACCCCGGGCACGTGGACCCGCTGCTGGAGGGTGACTGGCTGTTCCGGCCCTTCCGCGTGGTGGCCTCGCTGGTCAAGCTCTCCGACCCGGTGCGGACCCCGGGCCAGCCGCCCGAACCCGGGCAACGATAGACTCGCCGTCGGCGGTATTTTTCTGCACGTTGCGCTTTTTCCCATGCCCACGATCCGCATCCTCACTGACCGCGTGGCGAACCAGATCGCCGCCGGCGAGGTGATCGAGCGCCCGGCCGCGGTCGTCAAGGAGCTGGTGGAGAACTCCCTCGACGCCGGGGCAACGCGCATCGAGGTCGAGTTCAGTCACGGCGGGCGCAGCCTGATCCGGGTGGAGGACAACGGCTGCGGCATGTCGAAGGATGACGCCCTGATGTCCCTCGAGCGCCATGCCACCAGCAAGCTCGTGGAGACGGCCGACCTCGACCAACTCGACACCTTCGGCTTCCGCGGCGAGGCGGTGCCGTCCATCGCCAGCGTCTCGCGCTTCGAGCTGCGCACGCGGCGCGAGGATGCGGCCGGCGGCACGGAGATCCTGGTCAACGGCGGCAAACTCGTGCACGTGCGCGAATGCGGCTTGGCACCGGGCACGCGGATCACGGTGGCGCACCTCTTCAATTCCGTGCCGGCGCGGCGCAAGTTCCTCAAAAGCGACGCCACCGAGTCGGCGCACATCATCCAGACGGTGCGACTCTACGCGCTGGCCTGTCCGCAGACCGCCTTCACCCTCATCGAGGACGGGCGCGTGCTGTTCCAGTCGCCGAGCTGCACCACGCTGGAGGAGCGGGTGGCCGAGATCTTCGGCCGGCAGCTGGCGGCCGACCTGCTGCCGGTGGAGGCCAGCGAAGCCGGGCTGCGGCTCACGGGCCTGATTGGCCGGCCGGGGGTCAACCGTTCCACCCGCCACGAGATGATCATGTTCGTGAACCGCCGGCCGGTGGACAGCCGCACGCTCACCTATGCCGTGATCGAATCCTATGCCACCTCGCTGGCCAAGGGCCGTTACCCGGTGGCCATGCTGTTTCTGGACATGGAGCCCGCGGCGGTGGACGTGAACGTGCATCCGGCCAAACGCGAGGTGCGCTTCCGGAGCGAGGGCGCCGTGCGGGGATTTGTGATCCGGGCCGTCCTGCAGGCGCTGCGCGAACTCGGCGGTCCGGCGGCGGACCCCGCGCCAGACGCGCCGCGCAGTCCGACGCCGAGCGAGCCCATGCCGGGTGATCCCGTGCCGCCGGCCGCGGCTGCCCCCGCGATGCCGGCCCCCGTGGCCGCCGCCCCCACGGTGATGGCGCAGCCTTTCCGCTCGTACGCCCCATTGCCGGTTGCGCCCGCCCGCCCGGCGGCGCTGCCGGCGAATCCGGGGGTGACGCCGGTGACACCCGTGAAACGCGGGGATCCGGCGGCGCTGATGAATTGGCGTTTCCTGGGGATCGCCCACGGTGACTACGCCCTGTTCGAGGCTCCGGGCGGCGTGGTGGTGCTGGACCGGCGCGCCGCGGATGAGCGCGTGTGGTACGAACGCCTGCAGGCCCAGTTTGCCATCGGCGGCGTGGCCAGCCAGCGCCTGCTCTTCGCGGTACCGGTGGAACTCGACGCGATCGCCAGCGCGCTGCTGCTCGACCGGCTGCCTTTCCTGCACCGGCATGGACTCGAGGTGGGGGAGTTTGGCCGCAATTTTTTCCGCATCGAGGCCGTCCCGGTCTGGCTGGAGCCGGCCGAGGCCGAGGATTTCCTGCGCGATGTGATCGGGCTGATGCGCGAAGGCCGCTTTGACGAGAAGCGCGCGGACCTCGCCCGCGACGAGTTGGCCCGGTTGGCCGCCCGCAAGGCGGTGCGGCTGTCCGCCTCGCTGCGGGAGGAGGAGGCCTTGGAACGGGTGGCGCGGCTGTTCGCGTGCCAGCACCCGCACACCAGCCCGACGGGCCGGCCGACGCATTTCGAGCTCAGCCGCGGGGAGCTGTCCCGGCGCTTTCAGCGCTAGGGCATTACAAACTCCCTGCGGTGACAGTTTGGTGGCGCCCTGAGTCCCGCCTTGCCTGCGGGGTTGGCACGGCATGTGATAGCAATCCCTTCCTTTATGCGCACCGCCAAAGCCGCCAAGCCCGCCAAGAAGCCCGCCGCCCCTGCCACCAAGACGGTGGATTCGCCCGAAGAGCGCCTGCGATCCCTCATCCACCGCCACCTGGTCTCCACCCTGGCCCGGCACGAGGGTTCGGCTTCGTCCCATGACTGGTGGGTCGCCACCGCCCTGGCCGTGCGCGACACGATCCATGAGCGCATGATCGCCACGCAGGCCGTGCACAACGACCAGAACGCCCGCCGCATCTACTATTTCTCCCTCGAGTACCTCATGGGCCGGCTGTTCGGCAACAACCTGCTCGCCACGGGCATGCTCGACTGCGCCCGCTCGGCCCTCGAGTCGTTGGGTCAGGATTTTGAGAAGATCCGCGAAGCCGAGGTCGACATGGGCCTGGGCAACGGCGGTCTCGGCCGCCTCGCCGCCTGCTTCCTCGATTCCCTCGCGACGCTCGACTACCCGGCCCTGGGCTATGGTATCTATTACGAATTCGGCCTCTTCCGGCAGCAGTTCGTCAACGGCAACCAGGTCGAGCATCCCGACAATTGGATGCGTTTCGGCAACCCCTGGGAAGTGGTGCGCCCGGAATATGCGCAGGTCGTCCGCTTCTTCGGCCGGGTCGAGAACGTCTTCGACGACCGCGGCAACTACCGTCCCCGCTGGGTCGACACCAAGACGATCCTCGGCGTCCCGCACGACATCCCCACGGCCGGCTACGGCACCAAGACCGTGAATCTCCTGCGCCTCTGGGCCTCGAAGTCCACCGAGGACTTCGACCTGGCGGCCTTCAACCGCGGCGGCTACTTCGAGGCCGTGCGCGAGCAGACCTCGGGCGAGACGGTCTCCAAGGTGCTTTACCCGAACGACAAGACCGAGAACGGCAAAGAGCTGCGCCTGATGCAGCAGTATTTCTTCGTCGCCTGCTCGCTGCGTGACATCATCCGCCGCCATCTCCGCAACCCCGCGAACTCGTGGGCCAACTTCGCCGACCAGGTCGCCGTGCAGCTCAATGACACGCACCCGGCCATCGCCGTGGTCGAGCTCACCCGCATCCTGGTGGACGAGGAGGACATGTCCTTCGAGGCCGCCTGGGAGATCGTCGGCCGGACCTTCGCCTACACCAACCACACCCTGCTCCCGGAAGCCCTGGAGAAGTGGAGCGTCGGCCTCTTCGAGAAGGTGCTGCCGCGCCACCTGCAGCTCATCTATGAGATCAACCGGCGCCTGCTCGACGCGGTCGAGGTGAAGTGGCCCGGCGACAACGACAAGAAGCGCGTGTGCTCCGTCATCGAGGAAAACGGCGGCAAGCAGGTGCGCATGGCCAACCTGGCTGTCGCCGGCTCGCACACGGTCAACGGGGTCGCCGCCCTGCACACCGCACTGCTGAAGCAGGACCTCTTTCCCGAATTTGATGCGCTCTATCCGGGCAAGTTCCAGAACAAGACGAACGGCATCACGCCCCGCCGCTGGTTGCTGAAATGCAACCCGCGCCTCTCCGACCTCATCACGCAGCGGCTCGGACACGAGAATTGGGTGCGCGACCTCGACCTGCTGCGCGGGCTGGAGAAGTCGGCCGATGACCATGCCTTCCAGAAGGAGTTCATGGCCGTCAAACGCGCCAACAAGGTCGAGCTCGCCGCCATCATCAAGGCGGAGTGCGGCATCGAGGTGTCGCCCGACGCCCTCTTCGACGTCCAGATCAAGCGCCTCCACGAGTACAAGCGCCAGCACCTAAACCTGCTGCACATCCTCGCGCTCTACCGCCGCCTGCTGCAGAATCCCGGGCTCGACATCGTGCCGCGCGTGTTTGTCTTCGGCGCGAAGGCCGCCCCCGGCTACGACCTCGCGAAGAACATCATCCGCGCGATCAACGTCATCGGCGCCCGCATCAACGGCGACTCCCGCATCGGCGGGAAGCTCAAGGTTGCGTTCCTGCCCAATTACCGCGTGTCGCTCGCCGAGAAGATCATCCCGGCCGCCGACCTGTCCGAGCAGATCTCGACCGCCGGCAAGGAGGCCTCGGGCACGGGCAACATGAAGCTGTCGCTCAACGGTGCCCTCACCATCGGCACGCTCGACGGCGCCAACGTCGAGATCGGCGAGGAGGTCGGCGGGGACAACATCTTCATCTTCGGCCTCACGGTCGACGAGGTCGCCGCGCTCTGGGCAAAGGGCTACAACCCGTGGGACAAGTACAACGCCGACGAGGAGCTGCGTGCCATCATCGACTGGCTCGGCAGCGAGTACTTCACCCCCGGCGAGCCCGGGGCCTTCGGTGCGTTGCACCACAGCCTGATGGGCGGGGGTGATCCCTACCTGCTGCTCGCCGACTTCCGCAGTTACAGCGACGCGCAGGCCCGGGTGGATGCCGCCTACCGCAACCCGAAGCACTGGGCGAAGCTGGCGATCCTCAACACCGCGCGCATGGGCAAGTTCTCCAGCGACCGCACCATCCGCGAATACGCGGAGCAGATCTGGAAGATCAAGCCCGTCGCCGTGCGATAGGACTGGACGGCGCGCGGCTCAGGCCGCGCGCGCGGGGCCGGCGGCGATGAGCGCCCGGATCCGGCGGCCGAAGCGGAATCCATTCCAGGCCATCGTGAGGCCCAGCGTGCCGTAGATCATGCCGGGCAGCCACAGGGGGACCGGCAGGTAGGACAGCAGCACCGACACCAGACAGGTGCCGATGTTGATGCGCATGCCCGCCAGATCGAGGCGGGTGTACTCCACCTCCACCGCGGACAGACCCAGTTCATACCACCGCCGCAGCGCGTGCCAGTAGAGCAAGCCGAAGAGCAACCAGACCGCCGCCAAGCCGACGCCGTAGATGCGGTAGACCATGAACAGTTCGTCCGCGGTCCGCATCCCGCCGGTGCCACCGAGCCAGGCACTGAAGAGGAATTTCAACGGGTAGACCGAGAAGATGACAAAGAGCAGGATGGCGTAATTGATCACCCGGGTGAAGCCGTCTTCGAGCCCGTAGCGCCGGAAGAAGCGGTAATGGACGTTCCAAAAAACGATCAGCAGGGCGAAGCTGGCGGCGAAGG
The DNA here is from genome assembly GCF_001746835.1 of Lacunisphaera limnophila. Lineage (NCBI taxonomy): Bacteria > Pseudomonadati > Verrucomicrobiota > Opitutia > Opitutales > Opitutaceae > Lacunisphaera > Lacunisphaera limnophila. The sequence goes on from NZ_CP016094.1 coordinate 3,253,052, forward strand.
CGGGAAAACCGCGGATCACCTTCATGAGGCCGGCGAAGTCGGTCGGGACCTGTTGGGCGACCACGAGCAGGGTCAGCGAGAATCCGAAGGCGGCATCCGCCAGGTTCTCCAACCGGGACACCTCCCGTCCGCGCCAGTGAAAGTGTTCCTCGGGCCGCCGCCCGGGAAGGCGTTCGCGCCAGGACGGCTTGGATCGGTTGCGGGCCATGGCACGAAGCCAAACCGGTCGGGGCGCCTTCGCCAAGCGCGAAGCTCGGCCACGCGCGTTTCCGCGATTGTGCCATCCCGCCCGGTCCGTCAGACAGGCGGTCTTAAGCTCCCATGTTGCCCGCCCACCGTACCCGCTTGTATTGGTTTCTGGCGTTGCTCGGGCTGGTGCTGGGGACCGGCCTGGCGGTCCGGTACTGGGTGGGCGGTTATGTGGTGCGCTCGGTGCTGCGGATGGCTGGGGCGGCCGAGATCCGGCACGGGGCCATTCGGGCGACGCCGTGGCGGGTGGAGATTGAGAATCTGAATTTCAAAATCCGGAGCCAGTCCTTTGCCGCGGGGCGGGTCACGCTCCAGCGCGCGAACTGGTGGATGGCCTCGCTCGGCGATGTGCAGGTCGCGGGGGCGCGCATCCCGGTGGTGCTCGACGGCTCGCAGGTGGATCCGTGGAACTGGGCCACCTACGAGGACGGCGGGCTGGGGGACGAACCGGTGCCCCCGCCATTCCGCTCGCTGCAGCTGGAGGGGGAATTGCTCGTGCGCATGGCCAACCTGCCGGACCGGCCGGTGCGGGTGACGCTGGAGAGCCAGCCGAAGAGCGCCGCGTCGTGGGTGGGCAGCCTCGTGGCCGAGGGCGAGGGGTTCCGGCTGGCAGGTGGCGGCGCGTTGCTGCGGGCCGGGCAGGAACTTGATTTTCAGGTGCTGAGCGCGGAGTTGGACCTGGCGGTGTGGTCCGGCCAGATCCAGCGCCTGGTCCCGCTGCCGGGCGGACCGTGGGAACTCGGCGGCAGGCTGACCGGCGTGGCGGAGGGCAAGGTGACCGCGAAACGGTTTGCCGCCACGGCGCGCGTGAACCTGCGCGAGGGCCGGATGGGCGGAGGGAAGGAAGACATCGCGGTGACAGGAGCGGAGGCGGAGCTCGAGTTTTCCGACCTGTGGAAGCTGCGGACCAAGTTCGGGGCCCTGCGAGTCGCCGATCTGCGGATCGGACGTCTCCCCCTGCGCGCGGTCACGGCGGATTTTGGCCTCTGGGACGGCACCCAAATCCGGGTGAAGCGCGCGGAAGCGACTGCTCTGGGCGGGCGGGTCACGGCGGAGGATTTCAACTACCAACTGAATGAACGCAGCCTCGCGCTGGGGTTGCGCGTGGCGGACGTACGCGCGGCGGACTTGCTGGCCTTGACCGCCGGGGTGACGCCGCGGCTGTCCGGCCGGGTCTCGGGTGATCTCCCGCTGCGGATCCAGGGCGATGGCGTGCGGGTCAGCGGTGGCGGGCTGGCCCTCCAGCCGGGCCAAGGGGCGGAGCTCCAGCTCAACGCCGCCGCGTTGTTGCGCTCCGGCGCACCGATGTCCGCGGCGACCGCGGGCGTGCTCAAGGCGGCGGGATCGGCGAGTGTGGTGCTGCGGCTGGATCAGCTGCAGTTTGAGGTGCGACCGCCGGGGCTGCCCTTGGGCACCTCCGCGCGCGTGCGGGTGGCGGGCCGGGTGGATGGAATCCCGGTGGAGTTTACCTATCAGGTGAATGGCGCCGTGGAGCGATTCCTGCGCATCCTACCCGCCCGGCGCTAGGGAGCGGGTCAGGTGGGCGGGGGCGGGATGGGTTCGGGCTCGGCCGGACGATGGAAAAGCTGGTTGTCTGATCCATCGCCCACAAACGACATGTGCATGGCCAGGAGCACCGGCAGCGCCGTTTCCTGAATCTTGGTCGGAGCGTACTGCCAGCGCACCACCGCGGCGGCCACCGCGAGGGCAAACATGCGGTCGGAGTGCTGGTAGCAATGGATGGTCTTCACCTTGCCGTCGGCGCCGATCAGGACGAGGAAGTCGGCCTCGCCGCTGGTCCGGCCGCGGCGGAGCTTCGTCGGGTAATTATAGGGGATCGATTCGACCACTTTCGGCGGACCAAATTCCGGGGGCAGCACCATGAACTTCGTGGCGTCGGCGAGACCGGAAGTCTTGAGCGCCTCGGCCAGGCTGGCGGGAATCTCGGCCACCGGTTTCTCAAAGGTCAGCAGGGTCTTGGGCCCGAGGGCCTGCCGCAGGTATTGGGCGTCGAAAACCACGTCTTCGAGGGTCAGTTTGGCGGCCTTGCTCTTGGCCTTGTCGGCGGCTGAAAGCGGGAGGGCCAGCAGGAGCAGGCCCGCCGCGATCAGCCGGCAGAGCATGGGGGAGGTCTTCATGCCTCCAACAAAAAGCGCGCCCTTTCGGGCGCGCAATCTGGAAATATCCGGTGCTCGGACCGGCTATGGAGTGACTCGGTCGGCTCAGAGCTTGAACGGCACGACCACCTCAAGCGGGGCGTAACCGGCGGCGCTGAGCAGCACCTTGTCGCCACCGGAAAGATCCTTCACCGTCATCACCGCACCGGCCGCCACCGTCTGCTCGGGCAGCACCCGCGCCTTGTCCATGGCGTGATGCACGACGCTGAGCAGGACCTTGCCGCTCACGGTGAGCGCGTCATGGCCATCGTTTTTCAGGGTCAGCACGAAGGGCGTGCCCTCGGTGCCTTCCACTTTGGCGAAAGTGGCGGAGAGCGGCAGGGCCTTGTCGGCCAGCGGCTGCAGGGTCATCGCATCGGCGGCCACGACGGCGGGGGCAGCGACGAGGGTGAGGAGGGTGGCGCAGGACAGGACGAGCAGCGCGCGGGAGCGCGCAGCGAGACGGACGGACTTTGGGTTGTTCATGGGGAGAGGGGGATTGAGCCGCGAGACTGGCGGCCCGCCGGCGCATGACAAGCGCGGACCCTGTGCAGATATTGTGCTGCCCGGGTGGGCCGCGTCAGGCGCGGACGGGCTGATGGGTGAGGCCCGGGGCGTGGAGGGTGACGGGGCTGCAGAGAAACAGGATGGCGGCGGCCCCGGCATCAGCTTGAAAGCCGGGGATGTTCTGCTGTTCGCGGCCGCGATTGTAGGAACCGCCGCCGCCGCCCCCGCCGAGGGCGATCCGTCCGCCGCCACCCCCGCCGCCGCTGAAGCCGCCGCCGCCGCCGGCTCCGGCCCCGAAGAAGGAGCCTCCGCCGCCGCCGCCATAGCCGCCGTCCCCGCCGAGGTATCCGCCGAAGCGGGCCCCCGCGCCACCCTCCCATTGCCGGCCCCCCTGACAGTAGGTCGGCCCCGAGCCGTTGGCGCCGATATCAAGCCAGCCGGTGCCGCCGCCGCCGCTGTAATAGCAGGGACCTTGATCACTGGTCCCGCCGAGCCCGTTGCGTCCGCCGGTGCCGGGGCCCTGGCCCGCATCCAGGCTCACTACCGCGTCACCGCCCGGTCCATTGCCGCCGCCGCCGCCGCCGCCGGCCACGAGGAGCGGCCACACGGGCAGGGTGCCGGTGCGGGTGCCGCTCCAGATAAATGTGCCACCGCCGCCGCCGCCGCCGCGCGTCGCCTCCGGCTCACGACCAGTGCCCAGGTCGAAGGCATCTGCAGAGCCCCCCAATGCGGGGACATTGCGGCCCGGGAGTCCCGGCCGGCCCACGACGAGATGGATGATTTCGCCCTCCTTGAGATGAAACACCCCGCGGAGGAAGGCGCCCTTGCCCCCGCCCGCCAGGCCTTCGCCCCCGCCCTGGGCTCCCCGCGCCTCCAGCAGGTAGAGGCCGGACTCCGGCACGATGTAGAGTTGGAGATGGCCGCAGGCGCGGAATCGGACCGGGGGGATGATCTTGGGCATGGGAGGAGCCGGCCTGAGTGGGCCGGCAACCCCCAATGCGTAACCGCGGCGGCAAAAGGGCCACCGCGGTCAAAAATAATGCGCTGCTCAGATCGGATCGTTGCGGATGGCGGGATCGATCAGCCCGATCTCCCCGGTGGCGGTGTTCTGCACGAGCAGGACGTAGCTGTAGCTCTTGCCCTTGTCCTGCTGGCGGTTGGCGTCGACCACACTGAGGCAATTGGGCGGCAGGTTGGACGCGGGGCTGCGGTTGATCGTGATGACCGGGAATTCAAAGGCCCCCACATCGGTGTCGGGTGCTTCCGAGTCGAAAGCCGCGCCGATGAAGACAAAGGCGGTGTTGGCGATCTGGAAGACCAGGTTCACCGGGGCGTTGCCCCGCACGATGACATTGCCGTTGCTGACGCTGATCCCGGGCACGGGATTCGGGATGGTGAAGATCGCGCTGATGGGGAACACGCCCCGAGCGGACGGAATTGTGTGATGGTGATGTTGATGACGGCGGTGGTCATGGCGGCTGACTTGGGTTGGAGGTGGCGGACGATTCGGCCTCCGCGAGGTCCGCCCGGTTGAGCGGGTCGACGGAGTGGTAACCGAAAGTTTTCAGGAGGTCGGCGGGCGGTCGCGCCGCCGCGGCCAGACCGGCGAGCCGGGCGGACACCGCCGCAGGCTCCAGCAGGCGCCAGTCATGGCTGCCCGGGGTGAACGGTATGATCCGGGCATAGGCGTCGCGCCACAGTGCCTGGGCCGCATCGTCTTGGCCGGTTGCGCGGGCCACGCGGCCGGCGAGGATCGCGACGAGGGCGGCCTCGTGGCGCACCCAGGGATCCGCGCGGTTGTCCTGCAGAAGGCGTTCGAGGATTTCCCGCGCGGCTTCGAGTGAAGCCCGCGCTGAGGGGAAACGGCCGGCCGCGAAGTCCAACCGGGCGGACTGCCGGTGGGCCGCGGCCAGCAGCCGGGCAAAGTTCAGCGACGCGGGCTCGGCCGTCGCCAACGGGGTGGCGGCCGCCTGCGCCTCAGCCAGGAGAAGCGAAGCCTCCGTGGTCGAGCCCGCATCGAGGAGAAGCGCGATTTGATGCAGGTTGAGGCTGACCAGCGCGGAAAGGCGGGTCCGGTTGCTGCGGTCCTCCGCCACCAGGGCGCGCTGCCGCGTGCTGGCCTCGGCGAACAGCTGCGCCGCTTCCGCCCGGTGTCCCTGGACAGCGAGCACGCGGGCCCGGAAAGTCACGGCATGGATTTCTTCCTGTCGCCAGCGGACTACTGTCGGCTCGTCCCGCGCCAGCGCGGCGTAGCGGGCGGCCATGGCGGTGTAATGTCCGGCCGCATCCGCGAATCGTCCGTCGCGTTCCGCGACACTGCCCAGCCAGGACGCCACGTCCGCGAGGCTGTACCGCAGTTCGCCGTCGCCCGGCTGCGCCGCGAGGAGCGGCTCCAGGAGCGCCTGCTCGGCCAGGAAGCCCACCCGCGCGGCGGCGAGATTGCCGGTGTCGGTGTCGAGCACCGCCAGGTTGTGATGGGCGTAGACGGCCTCCAGCTGGGCGCGGGCCGTCGGCCCCTCGGCGGCGCCGAGGGCGCGGGCCGTGTCGCGGTAGCGGAGCAGCCACTCCCGCTGGGAATCCCGGTCGCCCCGGCGGCGGGCGGCCAGCCCCAGCCAGAACTCGGCCTGGCCGCGTTCGAAGAGCATGTCACCGTTGGCCGGGTGGCGGACGGCGAGGGCGGCGGCCCGGTCGAAGGCCGCGGTGAAGGCCTGCCCGGCGGCCGGAAAATCGCCCTGCTCGAGGCGGACCTCGCCGAGTTGGGTCAGCGCCTTGGCCTGACGGGTCAGTGCGGCGTCGCTCAGGTCGCGCGGATCCAGCGCGGTGAAGTAGGCGAGGGCCTTGTCGCCGACGGCCGCGAGGGGTTCCAGCCGGCCGGACTTTTGCAACTCCGTGCGGAAATCACCCAGCATGAAGGTCAGCAGGTCCTCGGCCTGGGCCTGGCGGCGCTGCGCATCGGTGCGGGCGAGGGTCTCTGCCTGCTGCGCGGCCCGCGCGAGGTCGCGCTCGGCGGCGGCCACCTGCTCGGCCGCGCGGGCCCGGCGGGCCTGCTGCGTGCTGGCGACAATGCCCCCGATCAGGCTGACGGTCACGAGCGCGGCACTGGCACAAGCCAGGCGGTGCCGGGCGGTGAATTTGCGGAGCCGGTAAACGGTGGAGGGCGGGCGGGCCTCGACGGGTTCCTGGCGCAGGTGACGACGCACGTCCTCGGCGAGGGCGGCGGCGGTGCCGTAGCGCCGGTCGCGGTCCTTTTCCAGGCAGCGCATCACGATCCAATCGAGGTCCCCGCGCAGGTCCGCCGTCAGCCGCGGGGCGGGGGCGCCACGCAAGCGGGCGACGCTGCGGCGATCGCTGTCGGTCAGCGTCCCGATGACGGTCGAGGGCCGCGGGGGCTCCACCTCGCGGATGATGCGCCGGATCTCGAGCAGGCCGGCGCGCACGAGTTCCTTGGGATCGTAAGGGGGCCGGCCGGTCAGCAGCTCGTAGAGGAGCACGCCCAAGGCATAGACGTCGCTGCGGGTGTCGATGTCGACGTCGCGCAGCTCGGCTTGTTCCGGGCTCATGTAGGCGGGCGTGCCGACAAGCAGTCCCATCTCGGTGAACAGGCTTTCGTCGCTGAGCCGGCCGGCGGTGGCTTTGGCGATGCCGAAGTCGATGAGCTTGGGGGCCGGCTGGCCGTCCCGGAGCGCAACGAGGATGTTCGAGGGTTTGAGGTCGCGGTGGATGATGCCCCGTTGGTGGGCGTGTTGGAGGGCGACGCAGACCCGGGCGAACAGCTCCAGGCGCCCGGCCATGGGCAGGCTGTGTTCGTCGCAAAACCGCGTGATGGGGATGCCCTCGACGTATTCCATCACGAAATACGGCCGGCCGGCGGCCGTGGTGCCGGCGTCGTAAAGGCGGGCGATGTCGGGGTGGGTCAGCAGGGCCAGCGTCTGGCGCTCGCCCTCGAACCGGGCGATGACTCGCTGCGAATCCATGCCGGGCTTGATGACCTTGAGGGCCACGGTGCGTCGCAGGGGCGTGGTCTGCTCGGCCAGCCAGACCACCCCGCAGCCGCCCTCGCCGAGGCGCTGGCGCAGGGTGTACGGACCGATGACCGTGCCCGGGGCCTCGGTGGCCGGCTCTGGGGGGCGCGCGGTGACGGGCTGTTCAAGGAAACTGCGTGCGGCGTCGTGCGCGCCGAGCAGGGCGGTGAGGCGGGCGAGTCGGACCGGATCACCTGCGCAGGCGCGCGCCAGGTAGGCGGCCCGCGCGGTGGCGGGCAGCTCCAGGGCTTCGGCAAAAATGTCCTCGTCGCGGTTCAAGCAGGGTCGGCTTCGGGACCAATGCGGAATCGGAGGGGCAAAAGGGCCATCGGGATTTCTTGCGGGGTTCAGCCGCGGAGGCGCTGGACTTCGTGGTAGAGCCAGGTGCGGGCGTAGACCCAGTCGCGCTTGGCGGTGCGGACGGAGATGCCGAGCACCTCGGCGGACTCCTCCAGGGTGAGGCCGATGAAATAGCGTTGTTTCACCAGGTCGGCCTTGCGCGGGTCGTGGGCGGCCAGGGCGTCGAGCGCGTCGTTGATCAGCAGGAGCTCGCGGTCATCGGTGGCCGCGGCGGGCAGGTCGAAGGCGGTGTCACTGGCGCTGAGTTTCTCGAGCTGGCCGCCGTGGCGGAGGGCGAGCTTGCGGCGGGCGTTGTCGATGAGGATGCGCCGCATGGCCTCGGCAGCGGCGGCGAAAAAGTGCGCGCGGTTGGCCCAGGCGGGTTGGTGTTCGCCCCCCAGCCGCAGCCAAGCCTCATGGACGAGGGCCGTGGCTTGGAGGGTCTGGCCCGGCGCCTCGCGGGCCATCCGGGCGGCCGCGAGGCGGCGCAGTTCGTCATAGACCAGGGGGAGCAGCACCTCCGCCGCCCGCGGGTCGGCCGGGTCAAGCCGCGGGAGAGGGGAGGGAGCTGCGTCGGGCTGCACGGGCCCGAGCGTGCATGGCCCCGGCGCAACCGGAAGACGAAAATCTGGCATAGCGCGGAGGTCACATTGTCATCGCCCCGCGCAGGCTTAGCGCCCAAGCATGGACCCAACACCGCCGGTTGCGGTCCCACCTCCGCCATGAACCTGACCCTTTCTCGATCCAGGCTGCTCATGTCAGCGCTGATCCTGGCCGTCCTGCTGCTGGTCGCGGCCGTCGCGGCGCGGCTGTTCCTGACCGGGCTTGCCTTTGACGCGGTGCTCAAGCACGCGGGAGCGTCGGAGATCCGGTTTGAAGTCACGCAGGCATCGCTATGGCAGGTCGTGATGAAGGATGTCGGATTCCTGCTGGACCTGCAGCCGTTCACCGCGGAGCGGGTGTCGCTCGAGCGGGCGCACTGGTGGACGCCCTCGCTGGGCTCGCTGCGCGTCGAGTCGGCGCGGGTGCCGATCCGCCTCCATGATCCCGCCCGGTCTCCGGCACCCGAACGGAAGCCGGCGGGGGCGGTGATCCTTCCCTTTGAAGAAATCTCGATCGACGGGCAGGTCGTCATCCAGGCCGATGGACAGGCGGATCAGGCCCTGACGGTCACGATTGAGGCCCGGCCGGGGCCGGGAAAAATCTGGGCGGGCAGCGCGCGGGTGAGCGCCCCGGGCTTGGCCGGGCGCGGGGAGGGCACCTACGACTTGGCGTCCGAAGCTCTGGTTTTCCGGGTGCCGGAACTGGCGCTCGATCTCAAACCCTGGGCCGCGTTTGCGCAGCAGGTCCTGCCGTTGCCCGAGAATGACTGGACGGTGGAAGGTCAAGTCAGCGGCAGTCTCGAGGGCCGCTGGGCGGACGGGGCGTTGACCGGGACCGGGCGCGTGAGTTGGCGTGACGGCCGGGCAACCTCGACCAAGCAGGCCATTACCGCGACCGGCATCGAGGCCGATCTGGAACTTTCTGACTTGGCCCAGCTGGTGGGCAAGGCCGGCACCGTGCGCATCCGCGAAGTGCAGACGGGCAAGCTCACCCTGAGCGCCTTGGCGGCGGATTTCACGATGGCGGGGATGGATCACCTCACCGTGAACCACGCCACCCTGGAGACGCTGGGGGGGCGGGTAACCGCGGAACCTTTCCGCCTGGTGCCGAGCCAGGCGGAGTTGGATGCGGTCTTTCGCGTGGAGGGCATCCAGGTCGAGCAGGTGATGGCGTTGACGGAATCCCTGCCGGCCAAAGCGACCGGACGGGTGAACGGGCGCGTACCGGTGCGCCTCACCAAGGAGGGCTTGCGCCTGGGGACCGGCTGGCTCGGGCTGATGCCCGGCGTCCAGGCGGAGATCGAATTCAACGCCAAAGGGCTGCTCACCGGCGGGGCATCCGCCGGCACGCCGACCTTTGCGGTGCTGCAAAAGATCGAATCCGGCCTGCTCAGGCTGCGAATCAGCGAGTTGCGCCTCGATATCCGCCCGACCGATGCCCCCGAGGGGCGCTCGGCCCAGCTGCACCTGAAAGGCGAACCGGTCGATCGCGAGGTCAAGGCGCCGGTCATCCTCGATCTCAACGTCAACGGGCCGCTGGAGAAACTCATCAACCTGGGCATGGATTCGCGCTTGAGCGTCGGAACCAAACCCTGAGCCACCTGACTCAATTGAGGCCAGTTAACCATGGATTGCACGATGCCCACGGATCAGCCCTTTCAGTTCCGGTCGCCCGCCCAAATCGGGCTGGGGTGAATTTAATCCGTGTCCAACCGTGAAATCCGTGGTCAAACCTAGCTGATCTTCCCTTCCATGCACCGTCGCCTGCTCCTTTCCACCACCTTCGTGCCGCTGCTGCTGGGTGGCTGTCTCAACGTCAAGACCGAGCCCATCGAGGTCAAACCGATCCACATCACGGTGGACGTGAACGTGCGGGTCGAGCGCGCGCTGGATGACTTCTTCGGCGACCTCGACGAGAAATCCACGACCATCGAACCTTCCAAATCCTGAACGCCATGCACCGCCTCCGTTTCCTCACCCTTTTGTTCGCCCTTGGTGTCGTCGCCGTGTCGGCTTTCGCCGCCGAGAGCGCCGCGGACATCCGCCGCCGCATGGAGCAACGCCTGCCGGTGATCGACCGGCTCAAAACCGCCGAGACGGTCGGCGAGAACAACCGCGGCCTGCTCGAGGTGCGCGGCGCCGGCGGCGCCGAGGCCGGGGCGGTGGTGGCCGAGGAAAACCGCGACCGCCAAGCGGTCTACGCCCTGATCGCCAAGGAGACCGGCGCGACCGCCGACTCCGTCGGCCAGGCCCGCGCCAAGCAGATCGCCGCCCACAGCCGCGGGGGCGTGTGGGTGCAAGACGCCAGCGGGGCGTGGAAGAAGAAGTGATTTTTGGCGGAACCTGACCTCCGGGCAGGTTGGCTTGCGCTGCATCACGCCACGCGACCAAGCCCACCCGGCCTGCCGGCCGTAGCCTAGGCGAAGGCTGGAGGTCGGGCTCCACCCCCGGGCAGACCTGCCGGTCGACGCCACCCCATAAGGCTGGCCTCGCGGCCCGGCACCTGCTTTCGTCCGCCTTCGACCCATGCCGAAAAACCGTTTCTACAACGCCTTTGACATGCAGGAGTGGGGCAGCAGCCGGAAGCCCGACTACCGCACCCCTTTCCAGATCGATCGCGACCGGATCATCCACGCGCACGCCTTCCGCAAGCTGCAGTCGAAGACTCAGGTCTTCCTGAGCGGCGAATACGATTTCTACCGCACGCGGCTCACCCACTCGATGGAGGTCGCGCAGATCGGCCGGTCCATCTGCGCCTGGCTGCTCAGCCGCGGCGACCCGCTGGGCGACGACTTCTTCATCGACGCGGACCTCGTCGAGGCCAGCAGCCTGTCGCACGACATGGGGCATCCGCCCTTCGGCCACAGCGGCGAGCGCACGCTGCAGGAGCTGATGAAGCGCCGCGGCGGTTTCGAGGGCAACGCCCAGACACTGCACCTGCTCTGCGAGACCATGTACCAGAACGAGTCCGGCGTGAAGGGCATGCAGCCCACGCGCGCGCTGCTCGACGGCGTGCTCAAGTACAAGAAGCTCTACACCGAGTTCGCGACCCCGCCGCTCAATCACTTCATCTACGACACGCAGGCCCCGGTGCGCGAGTGGGTCTTCGGCGGCGCCCGCATCCCCGGCCCGCTGATGCGCGGCGAGGCGCTCAACGACTTCAAGAGTGTCGAGTGCCAGATCATGGACTGGGCCGACGACGCGGCCTATTCGCTCAACGACATCGTGGACGGCGTGCGCGCGGGATTCCTGAACGTGGAGCGCGTGGAGCGCTGGGCGGCGGGTGAGGCCATCGGGGCGTTGGAGCAGCGGCACCTCGACTCGTTCTTTGATGCCGTTCGGAAAGACCGGCTGGAAAACACCTTTTCCAAGAAGATCGGTCACTTCATCCAGGCCTGCCGGCTGAAGACCCGGGACAATTTCATGGCGGAGAAGACCCACCGCTACGCCTACGACCTCGTCATCGAGGAAACCGCGCGCGCCGAGGCCGAGTTCTTCAAGAAGATGGCCAACGACATCATTTTCGAGAGCCCGCAACTCGAGCAGCTGGAGCACAAGGCGCGGGTCATCATCAACGCCCTCTTTAACGCGATCTGGGAAAACTACGTCCAGCGCAACGAGCGCGTGATCCGGATTTTGCCCACCAATGTCAGCCGGCTGATCGAGACCGAGAAGACCCAGGACGGGAAGGCCCGCCGGATCTGCGACTTCCTCGCCGGCCAGACGGATGGCATGGTGGTGCGGACCTACCGGCGGCTGTTTGACCCGGAGTTCGGATCTTTTCGGGACCTAAGCTGATTTTTCGCGGATCACGCGGATGGCCGCGGATTCCATCAGGTGGAGGGCGGGATGTCCGACGTCGGCGTGTGTGCGCTCAACCCGTCCGCAGGCCGGGTTCCACCTTTCGATCCCAAGCGGGTGATCAGAGGACCAGTTCCCAATAGCCGACGTCGATCCACTGGTCGAATTTCCAGCCGACTTCCTTGAAGTGGCCGATCTTTTGGAAACCGAGTTTCTCGTGCAGGGCGATGCTGCCGGGATTGGGAATCGAGATGCCACCGATGAGGGCGTGGGTCTTGGTCTTCCGCAGGGCCTCGATCAGCGCGGTGTAGAGGATCGTCCCCAGACCGCGGCGGGTGGCGTCGGCGGCCAGGTAGACCGTGGTCTCGAGGGAGAAGCGGAAGGAGCAGCGGGATTTCCAGCCGCTGGCGTAGCTGTAGCCGAGGACGCGGCCGTTTTCCTCCCACACGAACCAGGGCCGGCCGGTGGCGAGGACCTCGGTGATGCGCTGCGCCATTTCCTTGGCGGTGATCGGTTCCTCCTCGAAGGTCACGATCGTGTGCAGGACGTAGTGGTTGTAGATGGCCGTGATGTCGGCGGCGTCGGCGGGCGTGGCGAGGCGGAGCATGGGTGGAGAGATGGCCAAGAATGAATACGAAGCAGCGCGAATGCCAAGGCCGGGTTGGCCATCACCGACACAGTGGGGTACGGATGGGGACAGGGCAGCGGCGGATGACCGCAGGTGGCGGGCTTGCGACTTCAGTCGCGGCCCAGCGGGAGCCGGGCCCTCCATGGACCAATTGCAGCGAGGCGGGCGTCGCGAACGGCGCGTTACTTGGCGGTCAGGCTGACTTCGGCAGGGGCCAAGCCGGGGGAGGTGGCGGTGAGGGTGATCGGGCCGGTGGTGCCCGGCTGGGTACGGACGACCACCAGCACGAGGCCGTTGAAGGCGGCGCGCTCCTTGGACTGGAAGGATTCGAAGCTCGTGGGATCGCCGTTGTCGGTGGCGACGATCTCGGCCGGGCCGCTGACGGCGAAGGCCACGCGATTCTCAGCGCGGGGCGCGAGCACGCCGTCGGCGTCCTCGATCCGCACGGTGACGAATGAGAGATCCCGGCCGTCAGCCGTGAGTTCGCGACGGTCGGCCTTCGCCTTGAGACGCGCGGCCGGTCCGGCGGTGCGTTGGACCGCTTCGGCCCAGACGGCGCCCTGCTTGTAGGCGACCACCTTCACCTCGCCGGGCGCGTATTTCACGTCGTCCCAGCGCAGGCGGTATTCGCCCGGACCGCGTTGCTTGCGGCCCAGGGACCGGCCGTTGAGGAACAGTTCGGCCTCGTCGCCGGAGGTGTAGGCATGGATGGGCGTGATTTCGCCGGCGCGTTCGGGCCAGGTCCAGTGCGGGAGGAGATGGGCCATGGGCAGGTCGGGGCGCCAGCGGGCCTGGTAGAAATAGTAGCGGTCCTTGGGGAAGCCGGCCAGGTCGATGATGCCGAAGTAGGAGCTGCGGGATGGCGTGGGGATCCGGCCGAGTTCGGTGAGAAGCTGCTTCTGGCGCTCCTTCTCGGCGGGATCGGAGAAGTTGAGCAGGTTGGTGAGGTCGGCGTTGTAGGGCGTGGGCTCGCCGAGGTAGTCGAAGCCGGTCCAGACGAACTCGCCGGCGTAGCCGGGCACGGCGTCGGCGGCGCGCCACTCCACGTCAGGCGGGGTGGCCCACGGGGCGGCGTAGAGATCGTAGCTGCTGACCTGGAAGTCGGCGCGGCTGGCGGGATCGATCTTGTCGTCGCTGATCGGGAAAAAGTACACCCCGCGCGAGCTGAGGGCGGAGGCGGTCTCGGCCCCGAAGAGCGGGATGGCGGGGTTGATCTCCCGGAAGCGGGCGTACTCCTTGATGCGGTAGTTGTAGCCTATGGCGTCGAGCACGTGCTGGTAGCCGTTGTAGCCGCTGATCTCGCCGTTGAAACCGGCGCTGACCGGGCGGGTGCGGTCCTCCTCGCGGACGATGCCGGCGAGCCGGGCGGCCAGTTTCCAGCCCTCCTGGCCGTCGGCAAACCATTGCTCGATGACCTCGTTGCCGATGCTCCACAGGATGACGCTGGGGTGGTTGCGGTCGCGCCGGACGAGGGCACGCAGGTCGGCCTCGTGCCAGTCGGGGAACTGCACGTGGTAATCATGCCGGTTCTTGCCCTTGGCCCAGCAGTCGAAGGCTTCGTCCATGACGAGGAAGCCCATGCGGTCGCAGAGATCGAGCAGCTCGGGCGCGGGCGGGTTGTGGCTGGTGCGGATGGCGTTGCAGCCCATCGCGCGGAGGATCTCGAGCTGGCGCTCGAGGGCGCGGAGGTTGATGGCGGAGCCCAGGGCGCCGAGGTCGTGGTGGTTGCACACGCCGCGGATCGGCACGACCTCGCCGTTGAGGCGGAAGCCACGATCGGCGTCAAAGACCGCGGTGCGGATGCCGAAAGGCGTCTCGAGGCGATCGACGAGCCGGCCGTCCTGCGTGATGCTGGTCACGGCGACGTAGCGGTGGGGGTGGGTCACGCTCCAGAGCCGGGGTTGTGGCACGCGGAGGGTCTGGGTGGTCGAGGCCTGGCGGCCGGGCTCGATGGTGACCGTGATGGGCTGGCCGAGGGCGGCGGATTTGCGGCCCGTGTCGTCGAGGGCGAAGAGCTCGGTGCTGAGGCTGAGCGCGGCGTTGGTGGCCGAGTCGTTGTCCGTAAGGACCTGGATGCTGACCTGCGCGGCTTCGGCCGTGACCTTGGGTGTGGTGACGATGGCACCCCAGGGGGCGACGTGGACCGGGTTGGTCTTGGTGAGCCACACATTGCGGTAGAGGCCGCTGCCCGGGTACCAGCGCGAGGATTCCGTCGGGTTGTCGAGGCGGATGGCGAGGACGTTCGGCTGGCCGGGCTTGATGTAGGGGGTCAGGTCGAGCTGGTAGGAAGAATAGCCGTAGGGCCAGCCGCCGACGAACTGGCCGTTGAGCCAGACGAGGGAGTGGGCCATCGCGCCGTCGATTTCGAGGACGATGCGGCGGCCGGCATCGGTGGCGGGCAGGTCAAAGTGCTTGCGGTACCAGGCGACGCCCCACCACGGGAGTTTGCCGGTATCGCCGGGGTATTCCTGCTTGAAGGGACCCTCGATGCCCCAGTCATGGGGCAGCGTCAGCGGGCGCCAGCCGCGGTCATCGAAGTCGGCCTGCACGTGGGTGAAGCCCCCGCCGAAATTGCCGCGCGGGCGCGCGGTTTGCGGACTGGTGGGGCCGAAAAAGTCGGCGGCCGAGGCCAGCAACCAGGGCTTGGCGTTGGCGTAGTCGAGCTGGCCGAGCACCCATTCGGCGTCGGTGCGGCTGAAGAGCCAGCCCTCATTGAAGGAGAGGCGCTCCCGGGGCGGGGCTTCGGCGGCGAGGACGGAGACCGGCAAGGAGATGAGCAGGGTGGCGGCAAGCAGGAGCAGGCGCATGGCAGGGAGGGGTTGCACGGAGCATGACCGGCCGATCGTGACAGGCGAGAAAGGCGCCATGCCGTCTGCTGTCATTTACTGCCCAGAAATTGACCGGCCCGGCACCGGGCACGCGGGTCCTCCAGGAATTACTTCGGACCGGGCGCCAGGTGGCCCTTGGCCACGGCTTCGTCGATCATGCGGACGGCGTATTCCCAGATTGCGGTCGAGCCCTCGGCCACGTGGGCGTTGCGGGCGTGGACGCGGTCGTGGGTGATGCCGTGCTTCTGCCAGGCGTGGCCGTCGGTGAGGCAGTTCAGCAGCATCGGGTGGAAGCGGTCGCAGGCGGCGGCGAAACGAGCCTCGGGGGTGGCCCGGGCCTCGAACTCGTCCCACAGTGCGCGGAATTCGGCGGACTGGTCCGGCGGGAGGAGGCCGAAGATGCGGGTGGCGGCCACGGCCTCGCGCGCGTGCTGGTCGGCCATGTTTTTGGTGTCGTAGGCGAAGGTGTCGCCAGCGTCGATCTCCACGAGGTCGTGGATGAGCACCATCTTCAGCACGCGCAGTACGTCGAGGGGCTGATGGTTGGAGTGCTCGGCGAGCACCATGATCATGAGGGCAAAGTGCCAGGAATGCTCGGCGCTGTTCTCGGCTCGCCGGCTCTGGGTGACGATGGTCTGGCGGAAGATTTCCTTCAGCTTGTCGACCTCGGCGATGAAGGCGACCTGGCGGCGCAGACGTTCGGCGGGGGAGAGGACAGGTTCGGGATTCACCACGGAGGCACGAAAGACACGAAGCGGGGCCGGGGCAATGAGGGAAAGTGGACGCCGGCGGAAGGGCGTCCGGGAAGGGGGGATCTCGTTCGCGATCACCCTGGGCCGGCGGGAGACCGGCCCTACTTTAGAAACGGCGCCAGCGTCTTGGTCCAGATGGCGTAGCCGTCGCGGTTCAGGTGCAGGCGGTCGGCGTTGAACAGCGACTCCGGGGGCAGGCCGTCGGGCCCGCTCATTGGGGTGTTGATGTCCACGAAGGTGCACCGCGGGTCGGTGGCGACATCCGCGGCGATCAACTGGTTCGCCTCGCGCATCTGCGCATGGACGCCGGCCCGGGACGGGGCGAGGGTGATGGAAAGGTAGATCAGCCGCGTGGCGGGCAGCGCGGCGTGGAGCTTGGCGCGAAAGGCTTGGAAGTCGGCGAGCACCGCCGCGGGGGTTTTGCCGCTGTTGAGGTCGTTGGTGCCGGCAAACAGCACGACGATCCGCGGGTGGTAAGGGAGCACGATGCGATCCTCATAAAAGACACTGTCGGCCAGCTCGGAGCCGCCGAAGCCACGGTTGATCGGGGCGAGGCCGGGAAAGTCCTCGGCCAGGGTCCGCCACATCCGGATGGAGGAGCTGCCCACGAACACCACGCCGCCGACGGGCGGTGGGTTGGTTTCGTCCTGGGCCGTGAGGGCGGCGATTTCCTGGGCCCAGTGATCGGGGGTGGCGGACAGCGGGCCGGCGACGGCGCACACGAGGAAGAGGGCGAGGAGGCGGAGCAGGGCGGGGTACTTCACGCGACCCAGCCTGTCCGCTGCGCCCGCAGGTGCAACCCGGGAGAAGCATCACGGCTTGCGCCGGTGGGGGCCGGGGGTTTGCTTGGCCCCATGCAAATTCCGTCCCGCCTTTTCCTTATGACCCTTCTGCCTGTACTCGCCGCCGCCGCCGTCTATCCGCCGTCCCCGTCCGGCCCGCAGGTCGACGATTTCTTCGGCACGAAGGTGGCGGATCCCTACCGCTGGCTGGAAGACGTGGACTCGGCCGAGACGGCGGCCTGGGTCGGCGGGCAGAACAAGGTCACCTTTGATTTTCTCGCCCAGCTCCCCCAGCGCGAGGCGATCAAGCAGCGTCTGCTGGAGCTCTACAACTACCCGCGGCACGACCTGCCGTTCAAGGAGGGCGGGCGTTACTTCTACACCTACAACACCGGCCTGCTGAACCAGCCGCAGCTCCTGATGAAGGACCGGCTGGAGGGCGAGGCGGTCCTGCTGCTCGACCCGAACACGCTTTCGACCGACGGCACCGTATCGCTCACGCAGTGGGACGTGTCGCCGGACGGCCGCTGGCTTGGCTATGGCGTGGCGGTGGCGGGCTCGGACTGGAACGAATTCCGCGTGCGGGACGTGGCCGCACGGACCGATACGGCGGATGTGATCAAGTGGGTCAAGTTCTCGGGCCTGCAGTGGACCAAGGACAGCAAGGGGTTCTTCTACTCCCGTTACCCGGAGCCGCAGCAGGCGGAGAACCAGGTGTTCAGCGCGCTGGGTAACCAGACGATTTATTACCACCGACTGGGCACGCCCCAGAGCGAGGATGTGAAGGTGTTCGCCACGCCGGACTACCCGCAACGCGGGTGGGGTGCGTCCGTGACCGACGACGGCCGCTATCTGCTGATCTACGGATCCGAGGGCACGGACACCCGCAACCGGTTGTATTACGTGGATCTGCAAGACCCGCTGAAGCCCGATCTGAGCGGGCCCGTGGTGAAGCTCATCGATGAACTCGAGGCCGACTACAACGTGCTCGGCAATCGCGGGACCCTGCTCTTTGTGCGCACGGACCTCGACGCCCCGCGCAAGAAGATCATCGCCATCGACCTCGCCGAGCCGGCCCGGGCGAACTGGCGCACGCTTGTGCCGGAAGCACCCGATGTCATCGAGACCGCGATCATGGCCGGCGGGAAGTTTGTCATCAATTACCTCCACGATGCCCACAGCCGTCTGGCGCTGTTCGGCCTCGATGGCGCGCCGCAGGGCGAGATCGCACTGCCCGGCATCGGGACCGTCGCCGGTTCCGGTTATACCCGCGACTCGGGAGGGCTGACCGGCGACCTGGACGACCCCGAGCTGTTCTTCAAATTCGTGTCGTTCATCGCGCCCGCGACCTCCTACCGGTACGACCTGGCCACGGGCCGGAGCGAACCGGTCGAGGTGGCGAAGGTCGCGTTCGACGCAGCCCTCTACGAGACCAAGCAGATCTTCTACGCCTCGAAGGACGGCACGCGGGTGCCGATGTTCATCACCCACCGCAGGGGGCTGAAGCTGGACGGCTCGCACCCGACGCTGCTCTACGCGTACGGCGGCTTTGATATCTCGCTGAAGCCGGCCTACTCGCCGTCGGTCGTGGCCTGGCTGGAACTGGGCGGCGTCTACGCGCAGCCCAATCTCCGCGGCGGCGGCGAATACGGGCGCGAGTGGCATCTCGCGGGCACGAAGGAGCGCAAGCAGAACGTGTTCGACGACTTCATCGCCGCCGGCGAATGGCTCGTGGCCAACGGCTACACCGGCCATGACAAACTTGTGATCAGCGGCGGCTCCAACGGTGGCCTGCTGATCGGCGCCGTGGCGAATCAGCGGCCCGACCTCGCACGGGTGGCCTTTCCGGCGGTCGGCGTGATGGACATGCTGCGTTTCCACAAGTTCACGATCGGCTGGGCCTGGACCAGCGACTACGGCTCGGCTGATGATCCGGAGGGTTTCAAATACCTCTCGGCGTACTCGCCCGTGCACAACGTGAAGGCCGGAGTCCAGTACCCGGCGGTCATGGTGACCACGGCGGACCACGACGACCGCGTGCATCCCGGGCATTCCTTCAAGTATGCCGCGGCCATGCAGGCGGCCAACCCTGGCGCAAAATACCCGACCTTCATCCGCATCGACGTGAAGGCCGGCCACGGGCAGGGGAAGCCAGTCGCGAAGCAAATCGAGGAGATCGCCGACAAGTGGGCCTTCGCCCTGCATTTCACGGGCATGGGTGCGCAGTAAGGCGGCAGGACGAAACCGGCGCGTTTAGACGGCAACACTCCCGCGGACAAAATTCCGGAAGAGTTGCGGACCGCGCCGGCCTGGGTATCGAAGAGGCATGCCGCAGTTGCATGATCCTCTCCGCGTCGGCGCCCTGGCGCTGCCCAATCGCATCATCATGGCCCCGCTTACGCGGTGCCGCGCCTCCGCCGGCCGCGTGCCGAACGACCTGATGCGGGACTATTATGTGCAGCGCGCCTCCGCCGGCCTGATTCTCACGGAAGCCACCGCCGTGGATCCGATGGGCGTGGGTTATCCGGACACGCCGGGCATCTGGTCCGAGGACCAGGTAGCCGGCTGGCAACGCATCACCGCCGCGGTCCATGCGGCGGGCGGGCGGATTCTGCTGCAGTTGTGGCATGTCGGCCGCATCTCCGACCCGGTTTATCTCGACGGCCAACTGCCCGTGGCCCCGAGTGCCATCGCCCCCGCCGGGCACGTGAGCCTCGTGCGGCCGCTCAAGCCCTTCGTCACGCCGCGGGCGCTGGAATTGTCCGAGTTGCCCGGCATCGTCGCCGCCTTCCGGCGAGGGGCCGCCCATGCCTTGCGGGCCGGCTTCGACGGCGTCGAAATCCACGGGGCGAACGGCTACCTGCTGGACCAGTTTTTGCAGGACCGGACTAACCGGCGCACCGACAACTACGGGGGCAGCATCGAGAATCGCGCCCGGCTGCCACTTGAGATTACCGACGCGGTGGTCGGGGTCTGGGGCGCCGATCGGGTGGGGTACCACCTCGCGCCGCGCGGCGATTCCCATGACATGGGCGACAGCGACCTCGCGGCCACCTTTGGTCACCTCGCGCGCGAACTGGGTCGGCGCAAGCTGGCCTTCCTCTGTGCCCGCGAATCCCTGGAGGCGCCCCGACTCGGACCGCAGCTAAAACGGGCCTTCGGCGGCGTGTACATCGCCAACCAGAACTTCACGGCCGAGACCGCCGCGCAGGTGCTGGCCGCCGGCGAGGCCGACGCGGTGGCGTGGGGCAAACAATTCATCGCCAATCCGGACCTGCCCCGGCGCCTGCAGCTTGGGGCTCCTCTTAATAGCCCCGATAACGCGTCCTTCTACGGCGGGACCGCGCAGGGTTACACCGACTACCCCGCGCTGGGGGCCTGAGCGGTCAGGCGCAGGTGGGGCGCGTCATAATTGCCGTGTCCTGTACCGTCCGCCCCGTCTGGAAGGTTGCATTTTGGCCGGGGGGTCTGCTTTCCTGACCCCTCCATGAAAATCCTCGTTGCCGACAAGATCTCGCCCAAGGGAGTTGCCTTTCTGCGCGCGCAGAAGGGCTTTGAAGTAGTCGAGGCCTACGGCTCTTCCCCGGCCCAGATCCTGGAACTGGTGAAGGACGTGCACGCCATCGCCGTGCGGTCGGAAACCAAGATCACCGCCGAGGTGTTCGCGGCCGCCCCGTTGCTCAAGGTCGTGGGCCGCGCCGGCGTCGGCGTGGACAACGTCGACGTCGATGCCGCCACCGAGCGCGGTGTGATTGTGATGAACACGCCTTCCGGCAACACGATCGCCACCGCCGAGCTGACTTTCACGCACATCCTCTGCGGCGCCCGCCCGGTACCCCAGGCCGCGGCGTCCATGCGCGACGGCAAGTGGGATCGCAAGAGCTTCTCCGGCATCGAACTGTTCAAGAAGACCCTCGGCATCGTCGGCCTCGGCCGCATCGGCTCGGAGGTGGCGAAGCGCGCCCAGGCCTTCGGCATGAATGTCGTCGCCTTCGATCCCTACCTGTCGCCCACGCGCGCCAAGGCCATGCAGATCGAGGCCGTCACGCTCGACCAGCTCCTCGCCCAGGCCGATTACATCACGGTCCACATGCCGCTGACCGAGCAGACCCAGTACATGATCGACGAGGCCGCCCTCGCGAAGTGCAAGAAGGGCGTGCGCCTCTTCAACTGTGCCCGCGGTGGCATCATCAAGGAAGCGGCGCTCATCGCCGGCCTCAAGTCCGGCCACGTGGCCGCCGCCGGCCTCGACGTGTTCGAGGAGGAGCCGCTCGCCGCCGACAGCGAGCTGCGCAAGTTCCCGAATGTTTCCCTCACGCCGCACCTCGGCGCCTCGACCGCCGAGGCCCAGGACGCCGTGGGCGTGGAGGTCGCCGAGCAGATCGCCGACGTGCTCGCCGGCGGCGTGATTCGCAACGCCGTCAACATGCCGTCGCTCGACGCCGCGACCCTGAAGATCATCGGGCCTTACCTGGAGTTGGGCTCCAAGCTGGGCACGCTCGTCCAGCAGCTCGCCACCGACCGCGTGGAGAAGCTTCGCATTTCCTACTGGGGCAAGCTCCTTGAGCTCGATGCCAATGCCGTGATCCGCGCCATCCAGCGCGGTTTCCTCAGCCGCATCAGCAGCGAGGGCCTGAACTACATCAACGCCCCGTTCGTCATGGACCGCCTGGGCGTGCAGGTGGAGGTCGTGAAGTCCAACCAGGAGACGGACTACACCGAGCTCATGCTGGTCGAGGCGGTCACGGCCAAGGGCGAGGTCTTTTCCGCCACCGGCACGCTGCTGGGCAAGGCGAGCAGCCCGCGGATCGTCGCCCTCAACGGCCGCGAGGTCGAGGCCGAGCCGAAGGGCGCCCTGCTGGTCTACGAGAATCACGACGAGCCGGGCATCATCGGCATGGTCGGCACCCTGCTCGGCCGCGAGAAGGTGAACATCGCCGCCATGTCCCTGAGCCGTAACAACGCCGGCGGCACCGCCCTCTGCGTGGTGAATCTCGACAGCACGCCGACCGAGGCGACGGTTAAGGAGTTGACCAGTCATCGGGCCATCAAGCAGGCTCTGGTGGTCAACCTCTGATGTCACCAGTCGGGCTACTCGTCACCACGCTCATCGGCTATTTCCTCGGGTCACTGCCATTTGGCTACCTCGTGGCCCGGGCGTATGGCGTCGACATCTTCAAGGTCGGCAGCGGCAATCCCGGTGCCACCAACGTCAAGCGGGTGCTGGGCGAGAAGTTCGGCCCCAAGGGCAAGCGGGCGGGCAACCTCGTCTTCGTGCTCGATGCCGTGAAAGGCGCCGTCGCCGCCGCCTGGCCCCTACTGCCGGGCATCGTCCTGGCGGAGGAGCGCCTGCTCGGGCTTGCCGGCCTCATCGCCGCGGTGCTGGGACACTCGTTCTCCTGTTTTACCAAATTCAAGGGCGGGAAGGGGGTCGCGACTGCGGCCGGCGGCCTCGTGGTGTTGATGCCCGTTTCCTGTCTGGTGGGTGCGCTGGTGTGGCTGCTGACCTTCGCCACCACGCGTTATGTTTCGCTGGGCTCCATCCTGGCGGCCGTGGCGGTGCCGGCGACCAGCTGGTTCCGGCTCTACCAAGGCAAGACCTCGCTGCCCTTCAGCCTCGTGGCGACGGCGTTGGGACTTTTCGTGATCATCCGGCACCGGGAGAACATCAAGCGCCTGCTGGCCGGCACGGAGACCAAGTTCGTGAAAAAATCGCCGCCCGCGGCCTGATCACGCAAGTGGTTCGGGGCGGGCGATATGACGCAAGGTGGCCAATCGCGCCTTGCCAAGCCGCGCCCCGCCGCGTCATTCCTAACTGGTTATTCCCATGGCTCTTATCGTCCAGAAATACGGCGGCACCTCGGTCGGCGACATCGACCGGATCAAGAACGTCGCGCAACGCATCAAGAAGTCCCGTGACGAGGGACACAGCCTCGTCGTCGTGGTCTCGGCCCGCTCCGGCGTCACCAACGAGCTGATCGCCAAGGCCAAGGCCATCACCGACCGGCCTGATACGCGCGAGATGGACATGCTGCTCGCCATCGGGGAGCAGGAAACCATCGCCCTGACGGCCATGGCCCTGCATGCCATCGGCATCCCGGCGGTGTCCTACACCGGCGCGCAGGCCGGCATTTTCACTGACGAGGTGTTCACCAAGGCCAAGATCCAGAAGATCCTGCCGAAGCCGATCCAGAAGGACCTCAAGGCCGGGAAGGTCGTCATCGTCGCCGGCTTTCAGGGCATCAATGAGACCGGCCAGATCACCACGCTGGGGCGGGGCGGCTCCGACCTCACGGCCATCGCGCTGGCCGCGGCGCTCAAGGCCGATGTCTGCCAGATTTTCACCGACGTCGACGGCGTTTACACCGCCGATCCGCGCATCGCCAAGGACGCGAAGAAGCTCACGGAGATCAGCTATGACGAGATGCTCGAGCTCGCCAGCCTCGGCTCGAAGGTCATGCAGTCCCGCTCCGTCGAGTTCGCCAAGAAATACGGCGTCGTGTTCGAGGTCCGCAGCAGTTTCAACCACAACCCAGGAACCATCGTGAAAGAAGAAGTCGCCTACATGGAAAAGGTCGTCGTGCGCGGTGTCGCCGTCGACAAGGACCAGGCCAAGGTCGCCATCACCAACGTGCCGGACAAACCCGCCACCGCGGCCACCATCTTCAAGGCCCTGGCCGATGCGGCCATCAACGTCGACATGATCGTCCAGAACAGCAGCCACACCGGCGGCCTGGCGGACCTGACCTTCACCGTCCAGCGGGACGACGCCACCAACGCCGTGCGCGTGCTCCCGGCCGTGCTCAAGCAGCTCGGCGGCGGCGAGGTGAAGGCCTTCGACAACATCGCCAAGCTCTCCGTGGTCGGCGTCGGCATGCGCACCCACGCCGGCGTGGCCGCCACGCTCTTCAGCGCCCTCGGGGCCCTGGGGGTGAACATCCAGCTCATCACCACCTCCGAGATCAAGATCACGGTCGCGCTGGACCGCGCCAAGGCCGACGAGGCCGTGCGCGCCGCCCACGCGGCCTTCGGGCTGGAGAAATAATGCCGCCCTGGTGTGTGTTCGTCATCCTGAGCGCAGCGAAGGATCCAGAAATTGCGTGCATGCCCTTGGATTCTTCGTTTCGCTCAGAATGACCGTTAACGAAAGATGAAATACGTCTCCACCCGCGGCCAGACCGATCCCGTATCCTTCCGTGAGGCGGTCGCCATTGGCCTTGCCCCCGATGGCGGGCTGTTCCTGCCGGAGACGCTGCCGGATATCTCGCCCCGGCTGCCGGGCTGGCGGAACCTCAGCTACACCGAGCTGTGCGCCGAGTTTCTCGGCCTGTTCGCGACGGATGTTCCGCCGGAGGTCCTGCAGCAGCTGATCCACCGCTCCTACGGCGCTTTCACCCACCCCGAGATCGCGCCCTTGCGCAAGATCGACGACCGGCTCTACGTGCTCGAGCTGTTCCACGGCCCCACGCTGGCCTTCAAGGATTTTGCCCTGCAGTTCCTGGGCAACCTGTATGGCTGGGAGTGCGAGCAGACGGGCCGGACCATCAACGTGCTCGGCGCCACCTCCGGCGACACCGGGGCGGCGGCCATCCACGGCCTGCTGGGCAAGCCGAAGGCCGCCAGCTTCATCCTCTATCCCGAGGGCCGCGTGTCGCCGCTGCAGGAGCGGCAGATGACCTGCACCGGCGCGGCCAACGTGCACGCCATCGCGATCGACGGCAGCTTTGACGACGCCCAGCGCGTGCTGAAGGACATCTTCGCCAACAAGACCTTCGCCACCCAGCACCGGCTGTCGGCGGTGAACTCGATCAACATCGCGCGCGTGCTGGCGCAATCGGTCTACTACCTCCACGCCTGGCTGCGCCTGCCCGAGGCCGAGCGCGGCAACGTGGAATTCGTCGTCCCGACCGGCAATTTCGGCAATGTGTTCGCGGGCTGGCTGCTCCAGCAGATGGGCGTGCCCGTGATGGGCTACAAGGTGGCCACGAACCGCAACGACATCCTGCACCGGCTCTTCACCACCGCCGAGTACCGCAGCGGCGAGGTTCATCCCAGCCTCGCGCCCTCAATGGACATCCAGGTGGCCTCGAACTTCGAACGCTTCCTGTATTATGCGCTCGATGAGAACCCCACGCGCGTGAACAACGTGATGGCCCAGATCAAGGCCACCGGCGCCTACCGGTTCGACCTGCTCAACCGCTCGCTCTTCAGCTCCTCGTCCGCTTCCGACGATGAGATCACGTCCCTCATCCGCCGGGTATACGAGCGGTACCGTTACATCGTTGATCCCCACACGGCCTGCGCCTTCAAGGACATCAACCCGCAGCGCATCAGCATCGTGCTCGCGACGGCGCACCCGGCCAAGTTTCCGGCCGCCATTCGCGACGCCATCGGGCAGGAGCCGACCTCGCCGGTCCTGGAGGTGCTCAAGACGCGTCCGGTGGTGAAGCATCGCCTGCCCGCCGAGGCGGAGGCGATCAAAGCCTTCATCGCGCAGCGCGCGATCTAGGGCCGAACGGGTCCGGTTGTAGCCGGGGTCGCTGACCCCGGGAATTACCGCGCATCGCAGCGGACCGGGCTCAGCGGACCGGGCTACAAGCTAATCGACGCGCCTGCCTGGCCCGGGCGCGTTCAAAAAAAGCCGTTTTTACACCCGGAATATATCCAAAATTGCGCTCGCGCCGCCGGGGGCCGGTCACACGCTCACCCCCCGTGAAACTCAACCTTCCCTTCGATCGCATCAACTGGGTCAATAGCTCGTTCCTCATGGGAACCGCGCTGGTGACCTGCACGGTCGTGCCGTGGTACTTGTGGCATTACGGCGTGGACGCCTTCCAGGTGGCGATGTTCTTCGCCTTCTTCATCGCGACGGGCCTCAGCATCACGCTGGGTTATCACCGCCTCTTCGCCCACAACGCCTTCCAGGCCCGCTGGCCGGTCCGCCTGGCGACCCTCATCTTCGGCGCGGCCGCCTTTGAGAACTGTGCGCTGGCCTGGGTTTCGGATCACCGTCGCCACCACAAGCACGTGGACCACGACGATGATCCCTATGATATCTCCAAGGGTTTCTGGCACGCCCACATCGGCTGGATCCTCTTCAAGCTCGATCCGCCGCCCCCGTGGGACAACGTCCTCGACCTGCGCAAGGACCGCCTGGTGATGCTGCAGCAGCGTTTCTACGTGGCCATCGCGGTCGGTTTCGGCTTCGTCCTGCCGGCCCTGCTCGGCTACCTCCACAGCGGCTGGGCGGGTGCCCTCGGCGGCTTCCTGCTCGCCGGCGTGGCGCGCACGACGGCGGTCCAGCACATGACCTTTTTCATCAACTCGCTGTGCCACACGATCGGCAGCCAGCCGTATTCGAACAAGTGCAGCGCCCGCGACAGCTGGCTCATGGCCATCTTCACCTTCGGCGAGGGCTACCATAACTATCACCACGAGTTTCAGCACGACTACCGCAACGGCGTGAAGTGGTGGCAGTGGGATCCGACCAAGTGGACGATCTGGACCCTGGAGAAGGTCGGCCTCGTGCGCGGTTTGCGCCGCGTCTCCGAGGACAAGATCCTGCTCGCGCAGCTGACCGACGCCCGCCGCCGGCTGGCCGTGTCGCTCGCCTGCCCGGTGGTGAGCCGCAACGAGAAGCTGCACCAGCTGCTCCAGGCCTCCGACGCCAAGCTGCATGAGCTGGGTGAGCGCTGGTCGGCCTTGAAGCTGGAATACACGGAGAAGGCTACGGCGCTGCGCGCGGAGTACGCCGATCGCGCCAACGCCCACTTCGAGGAAGCGCGGGCTGCGCTCGAGGAAATGCGCCGCGAGGTGCGCCAGGCCACCCGCCTGCTCAAGCACGCGGGCGCCGCCGCCTGAGTTCGGGTTTATAGTGCTTTCCAGGCGGAGTCTTCGGACTCCGCCTTTTTTGTGGAGAACCGTCGCTGGACCTGATCGGGCGACACCTGAATTTCTGTGTCTGGCGCATCCTGGGGCCGCGCCGCGATGCGATGGAAAAAACGGGTGGGCGGCGAGCTTGCTCGCGCCACGAACTGGATGCCGCCCACGTGGCGCCAGCAAGCTGGCCGCCCACACTTGGATCGCGGCACTCCGGCAGGATGACCGCACGGGCGGCCGATTGCCTTGACCCGCCCTACAACAGCGGGGCCAGCAGGCGGGCGATCTCCTCGCCGAAGGCGGGGAGGAAGCGGCGGCTCTTTTTCCGGTCGGACATCGGTTTGCTCAGGGTCATGACCTCCAGCATCCATTCCCGCAGCGTCCGGGCCTCGGCGGCCGAATAGGTGACCAGGCCGATCTCGAAATTCACGAAGAGGCTGCGCAGGTCCATGTTGGCGGAACCGAACAGGGCGGTCTCGCCGTCCACGAGCAGGAGCTTGGCGTGGTTCATACCGGGCTGGTAGAGCAGGACCTTGACCCCGGCGGCTTGCAGCTCGTTGAGGTGATGCCGGCGGGCCAGGTCGGTGATGCGGTGATTGGAGCGGGCCGGTACGACGATGCGCACGTCGAGGCCGGCGCGGGCCTGGACCATGAGCGAGCGCTGGAGCACCTCGTCGGGAATGAAGTACGGCGTGACGATCCAGACGCTGCGCTGCGCCTGCTGCACGAGGGACAGGATACCCTCGTAGAGCGGGTCACCGGCGACATCAGGGCCGCTGGCGACCACCTGAAGGTCCGCCGGGCCGTCCGCGGCTGGCCAGGCTTCCGGCAGCTCCTTCAGCAGGCGGTTGAAAGGCTGGTCGCTGGCAAAGGCCCAGTCGGCGAGGAACACCTCCTCGAGCTGGCGCACGGCGGGTCCCTCGATCACCGCCCCGAGGTCGCGCCAGCGGCGTTTGAGTGGGGTGGGTCCCATGTATTCGCGGGCAAGGTTCCGGCCGCCGACGGCGGCGAAGCGATGGTCGATGATCGCGATCTTACGGTGGTTGCGGAGATTGGCCGACCAGCGGGTCTGCAGGGGCAGCATGGGCATGAACCGCACAACCTCGCCGCCGGCCTCCCGGATCGGATCGCAGAACCGGCCGCTGGTTGGGAAACAGCCGAGGGCGTCGAGGAGCAGGCGCACCTTCACCCCCGCCTTCGCGCGCTCGGCCAGGAGCTGCACGATGCGGCGGCCGACCTCGTCACGGCCGAGGATGAATGTCATGATGTGGATGCTTTCCCGGGCCTCGCGGATGCCGCGTTCGAGGGCGGCGAAGGAGTCCTCGCCGTTGAGCATGAAATTCACGCGATTGCCGCCGATCGGGGCGCTGGCGCCGTTGCTGGCGAAGACGCGGGCGGCAAAGCCGGCGTTCTCCGGCACGTCCACCCGGGTGGGGTTGACCGGGCAGAGCCGGGCCTTGCGCTCGGCGAGTTTGCGCAGCTTGCGGCCGCCGAAGAGCAGATAGAGGGGGACCCCGACATAGGGGATGAAGGCGAAGGCGAAGAGCCAGGCGAAGGTATTGCCGGGTTGCTTACGCTCGCTCATCAGCCGGGCGATAGCGAAGATCGCGAGAAGGAAGCCGACCACCGTTAGCAGGTGGGGCAGGAGGCCGTTGGCAATCGGGTGCTCCAACAGGTTATCGTAGGCCGCTTGCAGGGTGTCCGTCACAGGTGGCACAGTTGCGACCCGGGCCGCGAAGGCAAGAAGACGGCGGGGGGCTGCCGGGGGTGGAAAAGACAAAATCCCGCCCCCTTTTCAGGGGACGGGACTTTTGTAAAGTGGTGGTGGAGACTGGAGTCGAACCAGTGAACGGCAAGAGCCGAATTGATTTACAGTCAACGTCCTTTGACCACTTGGATACTCCACCAACAAGAACGAAGGGTGAAGGTATGGGGGCGATTTGGGCTTTGCCAAGCGGTTTTTTCCAAATCCTGAAAGCAGGAATCTCCGCGGATATCGCGGATTCTCGCGGATGAAGGGTTGGCTCAATCTGCGTCCATTCGCGTCATCCGCGGGAGAGGGTCGGCCGGCTTAAATAACCCCGGATTCCCGGAAGCTGTAGTAGCCGCGGCCGAGCGGGTCGGTGGGGGCCTGGCCGATGATCACGTGGTCGAGGAGCTCGATATCGAGGGCCCGGGCGGCCTCGCGCAGCTGGCGGGTGACCTGCACGTCGGCGGCGCTGGGGGCGGGGTCGCCACTCGGGTGGTTGTGGACGCAGACGACGGCGGTGGCGCCGTGGTGGACGGCCTCGCGGAAGACCTCGCGGGGATGGGCGAGCGAGCTGGTCGCGGTGCCGGAGGTGAGCTCGACCTGGCGGATGAGGCGGTTCTTGCGATTCAGGCACAGGACCCAGAATTTCTCCACGGCCAGGCCGGTGCACTGGGGCAGAAAATGGGCGTGGATCAGCTCGGGCCGGTTCAGCACGGGATTGGGCTCGCCGGTGGACAACACCCGGCGGGCGATTTCCATGACCGTGATCAGCTGCAGGGCCTTGATCCGGCCGATGCCCCGGATGCGGCGGTAGTCGGCCTCGCGCCAGCGCAGGAGGCCGGCCAGCGACCCCGCCTCGGTGATGAGCTGGCGGCTCATGCTGAGGACGCTCTGTCCCTTCTGGCCGCTGCGTAGGAGCATGGCGAGGAGTTCGGCGTCGCTCAGGGCGCCCGGGCCGTGCTTTTCCAGACGTTCCTGGGGACGTTCGCTGACCGCGAGGTCCGCGAGACGCGGGGCGGGGTAGGCGGGATCGGGACTCATGGGCCGGGGTGATAATCACCCGCTGGCCCACGGGCGGTGCACTTAGAAGTGCTTCACGTACGCGTTGCGTCGGAGCTTTTCCAGCCAGCGCTCGGTGGCGCGGCGGGAACCTTGCTGGACGAGCGCGCGCTCGATTTCCGGACGGACCTCGTCGATCGGGAGGTTGCCGGCGTGCTTGCGGTCCTCGGCGAGGAAGAGGAAGGCGCCCTCGGGCGTGAGCAGGGGTTCGCTGCGTTTGCCCTTGTCCAAGGTGAAGATCACGTCGCTGAATTCCTTGCGGAGGTCGGAGCGGCGCTGCCAGCCCCAGTCGCCGCCGCGGCTCTTGCGCGAGTCCTGGCTGTACTTGCGGGCGACATCGCCGAAGTCGGCGCCGGCATCGAGCTCGGCCACCACGGCGGCCGCCTTGGCGCGGAGGGCGTCGTCGGATTCTCCCGGGGCGCGGGCGATCTGGATGAGGCGCAGCTGTACGCTGTCCTCCTGGTAAAAGCGCTCCTTGTTCTCGTTGTAGAAATCCTCGATGCGGACCGGGCTGATGGTGCTGCCGGACTTCGACTGCTGCTGGCGCATGAAATTGTAGATCATGTCCTCCTCCAGCTCGCGGCGGTATTCCTTCTGGGAGATGCCGCGGGAACGGAGGTAGGCGAGGTACTTGCTGCGGTCGTTCTCGAACTGGGTGATGATCGTCTCGGCCAGCTGGTTGTCGATGTAGCTCGAGGGCACGCGGCGCTTCTCGTCCTTGTAGAATTCCTTCACGATCAGCACGCGGTCGATCAGGTTCTGGATGACGTCGTTCTGGAGGGCCTCGAGCTTCTCGTTGAATTCCTGCTCGGTGCGGCTCTGGCGCTGGAGCTCGGGGACGAGGGGGCCGATTTCGCGGCGGACGTCGTCGACGGTGATGACCTTCTCCTCGGCAATAGCAACTATCCCGTTGGCGTATCGCAAGTTAAGGTTGTCCACCG
The DNA here is from genome assembly GCF_001746835.1 of Lacunisphaera limnophila. NCBI lineage: Bacteria > Pseudomonadati > Verrucomicrobiota > Opitutia > Opitutales > Opitutaceae > Lacunisphaera > Lacunisphaera limnophila. The sequence goes on from NZ_CP016094.1 coordinate 3,283,347, forward strand.
GGGTCTGGGCCTGGGCCAGTCCGACCATGCTGGCGGCGAGCAGCAGGCTGCAGATCGGGGTGTGGAAACGGCGGAGACTCATCATGAAGCGGGGAGATTGTGCAAGAAGGTGATGACTTCTTTCAACCTTGCAAGGGGGGTGGGGGCGGTCAAGCGGGGAAAGCGGCTGCTCAGTTGGATGAAATCATCGCGGCGGCCCGAATTGCGGAGGCACTTCAGGCGGTTGCCGTCGGTTTCGACGGATAGGATGCCCTTTTGTTCCGCCCGGACGCGGATTTCGGTGATGAGGAGGAGGGCCCGGACCGGCTCGGCAAAGCGGCCGAAGCGGTCGCGGAGTTCCTGCTCGAGTTCCTTCACCTGCTTGGGGGTCTCGGCCAGGGCCAGCCGGCGGTAGACATCGATGCGCAGGCGGGTCTCGGCGATGTAGTCGGAGGGCAGGCGGGCCTGGATGCGGTCGATCTCGCCCGCGATGCGCTCGGCTTGGCGCATGGCGGAGAAGGTTCCGGTGACCTCGGCGCGCGGCGCGGCGGTGTCGGCGCCCTCGCCGACGAACACGAAGTCGAGCTTCACGTTGGCGCGGACGTGGGCGGCGTGTTTCTCGCCCTTCAGGCGGGCCACGCTCTGGCGCAGCAACTGGCAATAGAGTTCGAAGCCGATGCCGACGATGTGGCCGCTCTGCTCCGCGCCCAGCAGGTTGCCGGCGCCGCGCAGCTCAAGGTCGCGCATGGCGATGCGGAAGCCCGCGCCGAGCTGGTTGTGCTGGCGGATGGCCGTCAGGCGCTGGCGGGCGATGTCCAGGACGCGGGCGTGCCGGTGCAGGAGGAGGTAGGCGTAGGCCTGGTGCTTGAACCGGCCGACGCGGCCGCGGAGCTGGTAGAGCTGGGACAGGCCGAAGCGGTCCGCTCCCTCGATGATGAGGGTGTTGCAGTTCGGAATGTCGAGGCCGCTCTCGATGATCGTGGTGCAGACGAGCACTTGATAGGTGCCGGCGACGAAATCGGTCATCATGCGCTCGAGGCCCTCGGCGCCCATCTGGCCGTGGCCGACGCCGATGGTGAGCCCGGGCAGGAGGGTGCGCAGGCGGCCGGCGACGGTGTCGATCGTCTGGACGCGGTTGTGCAGGTAGAACACCTGGCCGCCGCGGCGGATCTCGTGGCGGATGGCCTCGACCACCAGCTTTTCGTCATAGCTTTTGACGATGGTCTGGATGGGCAGGCGGTTGGTGGGGGCGGTCTCGATCGTGCTGAGGTCGCGGGCGCCGGTGAGGGCCAGGTAGAGCGTGCGCGGGATCGGGGTCGCGCTCATGGCCATCATGTCGACGTGGGCGCGCCAGCGCTTGAAGACCTCCTTGTGCTTCACGCCGAAGCGCTGCTCCTCGTCGATGATGACCAAGCCGAGGTCGCGGAACTGCACATCGGGTTGCACCAGGCGGTGGGTGCCGACGAGGATGTCGATCTTGCCGGCGGCGAGGGCGGCGACGATGTCGGCCTGTTCCTTGCGGGTGCGGAAGCGGCTGAGCATCTCGATGGCCACCGGGTAACCGGCCATGCGCTCGCGGAAACTGTTCAGGTGCTGCTGGGCCAGCACGGTGGTGGGCACGAGCACGGCGACCTGCCGGCCGCCCATCACGGCCTTGAAGGCGGCGCGGATCGCGACCTCGGTCTTGCCGAAGCCCACGTCGCCGCAGACCAGGCGGTCCATCGGGCGCGTGCGCTCCATGTCGGCCTTCACGGCCACGATGGCCTTGAGCTGGTCGGGCGTCTCGGTGAATGGGAAGGCGGCCTCGAATTCGCGCTGCCAGACATTGTCCTCGGCGAAGGCGTGGCCGGGCTGCGCCTCGCGTTTGGCCTGGATGGCGAGGAGTTCGGCGGCGAGGTCGAGGGTGGCGCGCTCGGCGGCCTGCCGCGCCTTTTCCCAGCGGCCGGAGCCCACGCGGCCGAGCTGCGGCTTGGCCTTCGACAGGCCGACGTAGCGGCTGATCAGGTGGGATTCCGGCAGCGGCACGTGCAGCGTGACCTGGTCGTCGAACTCGAGGGAGATGACCTCGCGGACGCCATCGGCGGTCTCCAGCCGGGTGAGGCCGCGGAACTGGGCGATGCCGTGCTGCAAGTGCACCACGAAGTCGCCTTCCACCAGTTCGGAGAAATCGAGCAGCTGGTCCACGGCCGATTGCGCGGCGATGGCGCGCTTCGGGGTGGAGCGTCGCTGGCGGCGGCGGCCGAAGATCTCGGTTTCGGAGACGACGACGACGCCTTTGGGCTGATTTGTGGGAGCGAGCTTGCTCCCGACTTCGGTCGCTTTGTCACGCGCAAGTTCGGTCCCAGCGTTGTTCCGGAACGTGATGCGGAAGCCCTCGCCCAGCGCGCCGCGCAGGTAGCGGGGTTTTAGGTTTTTGAGTTCCTTGTCCTCCTCCAGCAGTTCGCGCACGCGCTGTTCCTCACCTTCCTTGGCGATCACGAAGTCGACCGCGTAGCCCTCGCGCTGCCACGTGGCGACCTGTTCGAGGAACTGGCGGCGGGCGCCGTCCTCGGCCTGCAGGCGTTCGTGCGCGAGCTGACGCTCCTCGGGGTAGGAGCGGTGGTGGGAAAGGGATTCCGTGTCCCAGGTCTCCTCCTGCGCGGTGCCGTCGAAGAGGTCGCTGGCCAGATCGAGGTCGCTGAGGCCGAAGAGCCGGGCGGAAGAAGCGGCGAGTTGTGGGAGGAAGGCGGGAGTGCCGCCGCCCGGCGCCACCCCGGCCAGCGCGTCGGGTGGCTGCGCGCCACCGGGGGAGAGGTCGAAGAGTTCTTCGATGGCCTTGGGCTCTAGGATGGCGGTGTGCGTGGTGGGACCGAGGTAGGCGAGCAGCGTCGAGGCGGAGCCGCCGAGGTCATGCCGCGGGGCGGCCGTCAGCGTGATGGTGGCGACCGCCTCGCCGGAACGTTGCGTGACCGGGTCGAGGGTCTTGATCTCCTCCAGCGTGTCGCCGAAGAAATCCAGGCGGTAGGGCTGGTGGGCCGTGATCGGGTAGACGTCGACGATGCCACCGCGCACGGCGTACTGGCCGGGGGCCTCGCAGACGGCCTCGCTGTCGTAATCAAAGGTGCGCAGCAATTCGAGCAGCGCGGGGAAGGGGCGCGTTTCCCCGCGTTGCAGCGTGGTTTCGCGGGAGGCAAAATCCTCGGGCGGCGGCACGGGTTGGACCAGGGCGGCCGGGGTGGCGAGGACGAGCAGGGCAGAAGACGGAGGGCCGGCGACGGAGGACGGACCCAGACCGCGGAGCTTGCTCAGGACGGCGAGGCGGTCGCTGGCGGCGTTGAAGGATTCGCGAAGTTCCCGCTGCTCGACCTGGGCTTCGGGAAAAGTGAGAATCTCCAAGGGGGCCGCGGACCCGTGGGCGGCGTGGAACAGGGCGATGTCCTCGGCGAGGGTATCCGAGCGCGCGGCTTCCTCGTGTACCAGCAGCCAGACGGGGGCGGGGTGTTGGCGGAGCAGTTCCGCGAGGGCATGGGGGTGCGCTGCCGGACAAATTCCGGTGAGTTTGATCCTGCGATCGGACGGCGTGGGGCTGGAACCCATCGGGGAACGCGCTACGAAGGGCATTTCGCCCCAAAGCGCAATCCCTCAGGCTGGGTCAGCGCGGAGGGTGGCCAGGGCGACGCGGGCCGCGGCTTCCTCGGCGACCTTCTTGGAGGAGCCACCGCCGGTGCCGATCTTGCGATCGTGGAGGAAGACTTCGACCTCGTAGACGCGCGCGTGGCGCGGGCCGGTGGTGGCGCTGACCGCATAACGGAGGGCGCTGTTGCCGTGCACGGGCTGCACGAGTTCCTGCAAGCTGCCCTTGGGGTTCTCGGCGTCCTCGGACACCGCCAGCCGGGCGGGCAGGGGCCCGTACCAGGTCAGCAGCAACTGCCGGATCGTGGCGAGGTCGCTGTCGAGATAGATGGCGCCGACGACGGCCTCGAAGGCGTCCTCGAGAATCGAGGCGCGGTTGCGGCCGCCGGCATCCTCCTCGCTCTTGTTGAGGCGCAGGCCGGCGTCGATGCCCAGGTCCCGCGCCATCTGGGTGAGGAAGCCGCCCTTGGACAGCACGGCGCGCCGGCGGCTCAGGACGCCTTCGCGTTCGGTGGGGTACTCGCGGTAGAGCGCGTCGGTCAGCACGAACTGCAGCACGGAGTCGCCGAGGAACTCGAGGCGCTGGTTGTGCGGGCCGGCGGCGGGGTCGTCCTGCAGGTACGAGCCATGGGTCAGCGCCTCCAGCAACAAGGCCGGATTCACGAAGCGGTAACCAAGCCGCTTTTCCAATTCGCCGGGACTGGGATCTGTTTTGGCCACGAAAGTGAGATCACAAAGGCCCATTCCCAAACGCCAAACAAACAGAAAACGCCAGGGTCGGACGGTGGTTTGGCATTTTGACGTTTGGCTCTTGGCGTTAGCCGGACCCGACGGGACCGATTCAGGAACTTGCGCTCGAGTACCGGCGGAGCCCGCGCTGGAAGACAAACACGGCGAGACCGAACCACAAGACGGTGATGGCCAGCACCCAACCGACGATCCCGGCGTCAAAGCCGTGGAGGAGGATGCTGGCCGGGGCGTTGCTCACGATCACGACGGGCAGGATCCAGACAAAGGCGATGTTGGCCGCGCCGCGGAAGGCCTGCCGGGGCAGGCGGGAAAACTCGCTGAGGGTGAAGTAGCTGCCTTCGATGCCCTGCGCGCTGGTGATCCAGAAGGCGGGGGTGATGCAGAGCACGAGCATGCTGTAGTGAATGATGACGCCGCAGACCACGAGGAGGGCGTAAAGCGCGAGATCGGTGGCGGAGGGATCCAGACCGAGTTGCCGCGCCGCGTAGATGACAACCGACAGGGCCACGAGGGAGTTGATCATGCTGTCGGGATCGATCTTGCGCGTCGTGGCCATGAACATGACGTTGCCGGGTTGGGCGAGGAAGAAGTCGAAGTGGCCGCTGCGGATGTTGCGGCCCATCTCGAAGATGCTGCTCCAGAAGAAACCCATCAGGAAGCGCTGGATTAGCAGGGAGGTGCCGACGAGCAGCATCATCTGGTATTTGGTCCAGCCGGCGACGGTGTCGGTGTGCTGGTAGATGACGGACACCATGAGGAGGTTCACCGCCATCCAGAACAGCTCGACCAAGGCCCAGATGAAGAAGTCCGCGCGGAACATCAGCGTCCGCATGATGCAGTAGCGCGCGGAGGTGAGCCAGAGGCGGAAGTAGTGGTTCATCGGAAAAGGATGAATTAAGAATTAAGAAGGAAGAAAGGGATCAGGGGGGGGCAGACCAGGGATTGGTATTGGGTCGTTTCTTAATTCCTAATTCTTACTTCTTACTTTGCTCAGCCGCCCACGGCGGTGTGCAGGCGGAGGCCGCGGCGCCAGAGGAGCTGGCCGAGGCCGAGGATGAGCACGACCCAGGCCGCCTGGATGGCCAGGCCCTGGAGGGCCATCGCCGGGTCGTTTAGGCGGCCGGTGAAGATCGCGACGGGGAAATACATCTGGTAGTAGTACGGCAGGTACTGGGAGATCCGGAAGAGCCACTCCGGCATCAGGTCGAGCGGGAAGATCTGACCACCGAGGACGGATTCCAGGGCCATGGAGAGGATGACGAGCCCCTGGATTTCCAGAAACCAGAAGCTCAGCAGGCCGAAGCAGTAGGCGATACCGAACTGGATGAGGGCCGACATGACCAGCGCGGGCAGGCCGATGGCCAGGCGCCAGCCGTCGGTCGGCAGCACGAGGTAATCCTGCAGCAGCGGATAGGTCACGATCAGGGGAAGCAGGATGAGCCCGCCGGTGACGAGGCGGGCGGACAGGTAGAGGCTGAAGCGGTAGGCGAAGTAGTTGACCGGCTTGAGCAGGAACTGGTTGATCAGGCCGTTGCGGATGTCCTCGCTGATCTGGTAGTCCTCGTTGAAGGCGCCGATCATGAACTGCACCACGATCAGGGCGACGAAGTAGGTGAAGGTCTGGGCGAAGTTGAAGCCACCGATGCTGGCGTTGCCGCTGTAGGCGGCGGACCAGAGGATGAACACCACGATCAGGTGGAAAAACGAGAAGAAGCCGCGGATGGCGAAGTTCACCCGGTAGACCAGGTTGCTTTGCAGGCCGACGGAGAAGGCGGCGCGGTATTTGTTGAGGGTGGCGAGCATCGGACAGTAGTGGGTAGCGGGTAGCGAGTAGTGAGTAGCCAGCGGGTGGGGGATGGCAACTTCCGGCTGCTCACTCCCCGCTACTCGATGCTCGCTCCGGTCAGGCGCCGTTCTCCGTCAACTTGAAGCGTGCGGCGATTTCCTTGCCGAGGGCGCGGTAGGCGGTGGCGCCGGGGCCGTGGGGGTCGTAGGAGAGGATGGGTTTGCCGAAGCTCGGGGCCTCGCTGAGGCGCACGGTGCGCGGGATCACGGTCTCGAACAGCTTGCTGGACAGGTGCTGGCGGACCTCCTCCACGACCTGGCGGGAGAGGTTGGTGCGGCTGTCAAACATGGTCATGACGATGCCGCCGACGTCGAGCGTGGGGTTGATGCCGGCGGTCTTGAGGCGGTCGACGACCTTGAGGATCTGGCCGAGGCCCTCGAGGGCCATGTATTCGCACTGCAGGGCAATGAGGAGGTGGTCGGCGGCGGCGAGGGAGTTCATCGAGAGCATCCCGAGGGCGGGCGGGCAATCGATGATGATGGCGCGGTAGCCGCCGGAGTTGCGCAGCGGGTCGAGGACCGAGCGCAGGCGCATGAGGTAGTTGGGTTGCTGGGCCAACTCGATCTCGATGGCGGCGAGGTCGACCTCGGAGGGGATGAGGGCGAGGTGGGGCCAGGCCGTGGGCGTGAGCATCTCGAAGGCGCTGCCCTCGCCGCGGAGGGGGCCGTAGAGGCTCTTGCCCTCGGTTTTTTCGATGCCGAGGGCGCTGGTGGCGTTGGCCTGGGGGTCGAGGTCCACGACGAGGGTGTGGATCTTCTGTTCCGCGAGGGCCGCGGCGAGGTTGACCGCCGTGGTGGTCTTGCCGACGCCGCCCTTCTGGTTGGCGATGGTGAAAACAGTACAGGCCATGGGGGCGATTAATCGGCAAGGGTGGGGGCGAGTCTAGCCTGAATGCGGAAACCTTTTTCCGCCTTTCGCCATGGATTTGAACCACAGAGGCACAAAGTTACAAAGGAGGGGATTTGATCCGACCTTGGTGCCTCCGTGTCTTTGTGGTTCACTGGTTTCGGTCTTTGCAGGGGCCCGAATTTCAGTTCTTGCGGAACGTGAAAAACTGTCCCAAGTTCCGCGCTCGTTTCGGTCCGGTGCGGTAGCCAAGTGGTAAGGCCGAGCTCTGCAAAAGCTCTATTCGGCGGTTCGATTCCGCCCCGCACCTCCATTCCCTTTCAGGCCTGCAAATTCGATACTTGCAAAGGCGGGAGGCGCGAAAAGATGGAAACGGACACCAAAACGGACACCAAATCTTCTACTCCTAGAGAATTTGGGCTAACGGGAAGTAACTCGCCCGCTACCCGCTAACACGGCGGAACCGTTTTCGACTATCGTCGTGGTTGTGAATTCAACCATGAAGACCCGTTATCGCCTCACCCGCCGCGGCAGCCGCGGCGACACCTGCTACTGCGTGGACACCCGCACATCTCCGCGCTCTTCCTTTACACTTGGCCTCAATCATCATCTTCAGCTCGATCTGGGCCCTGATGCTGGGGGAGTGGAAGGACTCAGTGCCAAGGCCAAGCGGCTTCTCTTCCTCGGGCTCGCGGTCTGGTGCTGTCCACCATCGTCATCGGCTACGGCAACTACATCGGCGCCGGCACCGGGCACTGAGTCCCCTCGCGGATACGGCCCCTCATCATGCTTGCGATCCTTTCCTGGACCGACCAACGCGGGCGAACCCCATGGCGGTGGATCGGCCGATCCGATACTCTCGTGGCGGCCGGAAAGTGGCCGACGCGGCCTGATGCAGTAGGCTTGGTCGCAAACGCAAAACGACATCCATCGTGCAAATTCCCATGGCGGTGTGGGCGACCAGTCCGCTAGCATCGCCGACAATACCCCACCAGCCGCACCAGCCCCACCGTTTCATGCGATTCTACCGATTCCTTATCCTGTTCGCGTCTATCTCCGCGACTGCGGTGCTTTTTCCGGCAGAGGAGCGCGCGATGGATACCGCGACGTTCGCGGCTCCACCGCGGGCCGTATTTCCGGAGACTTGGTTCCATCTGATCGGCGGCAACGTGTCGCGCGAGGGTCTCACCGCGGACATTGACGCCGTGGCGGCGGCCGGCTTGGCGGGCATCCAGCTGTTTCACGGCGCGGGCGGGGTCTGGCCGGGAGTGACACCGCAGATCCAGACACTGAGTCCCTCCTGGGACGGCATGCTCGAGCACGTGGCCGACGAGGCGAAGCGGGCCGGGTTGCGCTTCACCATGCAGAACTGTCCGGGATGGGCGATGTCGGGCGGGCCGTGGATCACGCCTGACCGCGCCATGCGCCACCTTGTGTGGAGCCGGGTGGATGTCGGTGCGGAAAGCGTCGAGGCGTTGCGCCTGCCCGTGCCGCAACCCAGCAAAGAGGAGTGGCGGGACTATCGCGACGTGGCCGTGCTGGCCTTTCCGACGCCCGAAGGCGATACCGGAGGCAATGTCGCGCCGGTGGCGATCCGCAGCAATCGGCCGGATCTTCCTTGGGCGAAACTCTGGGCTGGATCGGAGGAGGTGCCGGACCTGCGCATCGAACCGGCTGGTGTGGACCCGGTGTGGGTCGAGGTCGAGTTCGCCGGGCCGCTGGTGCTGCGCAGCGCCGGTTTTCCGGGAATCGAGCGCTTCGCGATGCGGCGTAATTTTGATCCCAGCGCCCGCATCCAAGTGCGCGCGTTGGTCGAGTCCGCGGAGGGCGCGCCCACCTGGCGCACCGTGGCCGACCGCGAGGTGCCGCGGGGCAACTGGCAGGATCGGCCACCGCAGGAAAACGCCTGGGTGCTGGCGTTGGACGAGCAACCGGCGCGCGTTTATCGTTTCGTCTTCCATAACCGCAAGCCACTCGCGCTCCTTTACCTGCGTCTATCGACCGCTGCACGGCTGCAGGACTGGGCGGGGCAGGCCGGGTTCGTGTTGCGCAGCCTCGACCGTAGCGGCCCGCCGCGGCAGAGCCCGGCGGCGTGGGTGCGCGGGGCGGACGTGCTCGACCTGAGCGAGCATCTGCGTCCCGACGGGACGCTCGACTGGCGGCCGCGGGAGGGGCGTTGGACCGTCGTGCGCTACGGCCACGTCAACACCGGCGTGACCAACACGCCCGCACCGCCTGAGGCGACCGGGTGGGAGTGCGACAAACTTTCACCGCTGGGGGCCGAGCAGCATTTTGCCGGCTACATAGGCCGGGTCTCGGCGCCGGGCGGTCCGGTCGATGGCGGCCGGTTGCAGGGCATGCTCATCGACAGCTGGGAATGTTACACGCAGACGTGGACGCCCGCGATGGAAGCCGAGTTTGCCACCCGGCGGGAGTATGCGCTGCGCCGCTGGCTGCCGGCACTGGCCGGCTGGGTGATCGATGATCCGCTAACCACCGAGCGCTTTTTGCGGGACTGGCGGGCGACCATCAGCGACCTGCTCGTCGCCAACTATTTCGGACGGCTCGCCGAACTGGCCCGTGAGCGCGGTCTGCGCCTGTTCTTCGAGGCGGCGACGGGCGACGTGACGCCGGGCGACCTGCTGGAGTATTATCAGGCGGCCGACGTGCCGATGTGTGAATTCTGGCGGCCCAACGACCCCCACTGGGGCGGTCTGGAGGCCAAGCCGTTCTCCCTCGCGGTCTCAGCCGGTCACATCTACGGCAAGCCCGTGATCGCGGCCGAGGCGTTCACGAACATCTTGCTCGATTACAGCGAGCACCCCTTTCAGTTCAAGGCATCCGCGGACCGCGCCTTCGCTGCCGGGGTGAATCACCTGGTGTTGCACACCTACACCCACAACCCGCGGCTCGACCTCGTGCCAGGCACCTCCTTCGGCTCGCGCATCGGTTCACCCTTCATTCGTGGTCAGACCTGGTGGCAGCACATGCCGGCGTTCACGACCTACCTGGCGCGCTGCCAGGCGATGTTACAACAGGGCGTGCCGGTGGCCGATGTGCTGTGGTATGTCGGTGATGATCTCGATCAGGAGCCACGCGCCGACACGCCTTATCCGAGTGGATACAAGTTCGACCTGTGCAACCAGGATGCGCTGCTGCGCCGCATCTCGGTGGATGAGGCGGGCCGGCTGACAACACCGGAAGGCGTGAGCTGGCGCCTGCTGTGGCTGCCGCAGGATTCGGCGCGGCGACTCACCGTGCCGACGCTGCAGCGGCTGCGTGGCATGCTGGAGGCCGGGGCGGTCGTGCTGGCGGAAAGGCCGCAGCAGCGCGTAGACCTTTCCGGTGGACCCGCCGCGGATGCGGCATTCGATCAGTTGGTGTCCGCGCTTTGGGGGAACGTCCCAAGCCCCAGCGGCGAGGCTTTGCTCGGGCGGGGGCGGCTGCGTTGGGGGGTGTCGCTCGAAACCATGCTGGGGGAGATTGACTGCGGGCCCGACGTCGCCGGCGTGCGTGCGACCGAGTGGACGCACCGGCGCGTCGACGGCGAGAACATCTATTTCGTCGCGGCCGATCGGGCGACGCCGCTGCGCGCCAACGTGCGCTTCCGCGCCACCGGTCGACCCGAGCTGTGGGATGCCGTGACCGGCCAGATTCATCCGGTGCCGGTTTTCGCCAGGGTGGGCGGCGTCACCTCAGTGCCGCTCGATCTGCCGGCGGCGGGCTCCGTGTTTGTGCGGTTTCGGGCGGAGACCGCGCCCGTGGCGTGGCAGCAGGTCGAGCGGGATGGCACGGTTTTACTGGATGGGATGGATGCCACGCGCACCGAGGCCGGTGTACCCTTTCCGGTGCAGGGCCTCCAACCCGGTGCGGAGGAACAACCTTGGATACCGCAGCCGTGGCCGGACCTGACGGTGACGCCGGCAGGGCTGGGAGGAAAACTCGTGGCATGGCGTGATGGAAACTACACGATGCGCGGCCGCGGCTGGGAGCCGATCAGTGAGCGTGTCGAGGTGCGCGCCGCACAGGTCCTGAACGCTGGCTGGAAGTTGCAGTTTCCCAGTGGGTGGGACGCGCCGAGCGAGCTGAATCTCGCGGACGGCGTGCAACCCTGGTCTGCCCACGCGAATCCGGCGATCGCGGCGTTTTCCGGCACGGCGGTGTACTCCACCAACTTCACCGTATCCTCGCTAGCGGGCAACGAACGGGCGTGGCTCGACCTCGGCAGGGTGAGTGAGATTGCGGAGGTGGAACTCAACGGTCAAATTTTGCCGCTCGCTTGGACTGCGCCGCACCAGCTCGATGTCAGCGCTGCGCTGCGGGCCGGAGAGAACCGGCTGAAGGTTCATGTGACCAACACTTGGTTCAACCGGCTCGCCTACGAGGCCGGTCTGCCTGCAACCCAGAGGCGCACCTGGTCGATCAACGGTCCGGTGGCGGATGCGCCGCGGCGGTTGGCCGGTTTGACCGGGCCCGTGCGCCTGGTGTTTGGTCGCATACTGGCTGCACCGACGGCGCCGTGAGCAGGCACGTCTTTTCTTTATGCAAAGACTTCTATGCCGTTTTCAGGACCTTCACAATCGTCCAACTCATTGAACACAAATTTCGAAAGTGTGAGGTCTTCAACTGCGGGGAAGTTTATAACAACGCATCAACCGCGAAATATAGGATTAAATACGATGAATTTCAAAATAACCTGCCTCTTAGGAGTGGTATGGTAGCTTAGTCGTGACCCCAATTACAGCTTATGGCGCCAGGATAGACGCTATGGCGGAGGGCCGGTGGATCAGAACCTACGGTCTGGAAGAAGTCGTGTTGTAGGCGCAGACGGCGACACCGTCGTCTTCGGCGGGCTTAGATTCCACCTGCATGGTTGGCTTAGCAGCCTCGACCTCAATCAGCGGGTCGATGTGCTGGTGACGCACGCTCCGCCTGCGGGCTCGGCCACGGCGGTGGCCAAGAGGGGTCAGGATTTCGGGGATCCAGCGGTCCTCGACATGTTGCACATGCCGCGGCTCGTTCTATCGGGCCACGTGCATTCTCCGTTGGTCTATTGGCACAAATGGCCCGCTATGGAAACGCTGGTCCTGAATACCGGGCATGATGAAAACTCAAGCGAGCCGCTCCATTGGACCATCGGCACAGACCGTGGCATTGCCGTCCACAGCCTCGGAGAGGCTGTCCGGTTTGCTCCGTGGCCGTAGATAAAACGTGGCTAAAACCCCCTCTTTTTTCACTTTCGCCAACCATGGCTTCCCTCTGAGAGACCTACTTTATGGACGCGAAATCGACTTTCGATTCCGCCCCGCACCTCCAGCCTTCGCCGAGCAGATCGAGAACGAAGGGGCCTTTCACAGGTTTGGCAAAAGGAGCAAATTTTTCCGGCGAAATGGCCTGAGTGGCTTCGGCTGGCAGGCCAGCCCGGATGCGGAAGCCGGTAAGGGCCGCGCCGAAGTGCCGCGAACACGGGACGAAGGCGGGCAATCAGGGGCGATCACGAGGCCAACGCCTGCATGCCTGTTTATAGTGGCCGCTCATCCTCGTCCGGGATCGTTTGGATCTGGTGGAGGGGCGGGACGTTTTTCAGGGTCGGGGCGAGCCAGGCGATGAGGGCGGTCACGGCGATCGTGCCGAGGCCGCCGATGCCGGCGGCGACGACCGGGCCGAAGAGCGCGGCGGTCAGGCCGGCGCGGAGGGCGGAGATCTCGTTGGAGGAGCCGACGAACAGCTGGTTCACCGCCGTGACGCGGCCGCGGAGGGCGTCGGGGGTCATCAGCTGCACGAGGGAGTGCCGCACGACCACGCTGTAGTTGTCGAAGCAGCCGCTGAAGAACAGGGCGACGAGCGAGAGCCAGAACACGGTGGAGAGGCTGAAGAGGCTGAGTGAGGCGCCGAAGCCCGCCACGGACCAGAGCATGAGGAGACCGGGCCGACGCGCCGAGGGCCGGTGGGCGGTGAACATGGCCATGGCGATGGCCCCGGCGGCGGGGGCGGCGCGCAGCCAGCCGAGCCCGGCGGGGCCGACGTGCAGGATTTTGTCGGCGTAGATCGGGAGGAGCGCGGTGACGCCGCCGAGGATCACGGCGAAGAGATCGAGCGACATGGCCGCGAGGATGTTCGGGTTGCGCCACATGAAGCCGACGCCGGCGAGGGCGCCCTGCGCGGCGGCGGCGGTGCTGCGGGGCTGGACGGCCGGGCGCACGCCGATGAGCAGGACCACGAGGGAGAAGGAGGCCAGCACGTCGAACAGGTAGACCACGGAGTAGCCCCAGAGCGCGACGACAAGGCCGCCGAGCGCCGGACCGATCACGGTGGAAAGCTCGAAGGCGCTGGCGTTCCAGTTGATGGCGTTGCTGAGGGCCTTGGTGGGGATGAGCAGCGGCACCAGCGAGGCCCGTGAAGGGCCGGCGAGCACGCGGACCACGGCTTGCATCAAAATAATGAGATAGAGCAGCGGCAGCGCCGGGTCGTCGAAGCGCAGGCTGGCCGGGTCGACGTGGCGTTCGAAGACGAGCGCGATCTGGCGCAGGAGGCCGTTGGCCGTTTCCAAGACCGGGAGGGCGGGGATCTGGTCGTGCCAGATCGAGACGGCGGCGAGGGCGAGCGAGAGCAGGGCGGAGGCGGCCGCGCCCCGGGTGAGGATCAGGCGCCGGTCATACCGGTCGGCCAGCGCGCCGGCGGGGAGCACGAAGGCGATGAGCGGGACGACGTTCATTAGGCCGACGAGCCCGAGGGCCGTGGCGGAGTTCGTCCACTGGTAGATCTGCCAGGCCGCGGCAACGCCAAGCGCCTGGCGGCCGAGGTTGGCCAAGAAATTGCCGGTCAGGAATCGGCGGTAGCCGGCGTGGCGCAGCGCGGCATAGGGATCGTGGGCAGGCTCAGTCATGCCGCCCAAGCCTCCGGAATTTTAGCCCCGAAAAGTCGCAAAAAGGTCTGTTGTCGCAGCGAGGTGTCGTCCGTGCGCCCATAGGCGCCTCGAGGCATTGATTCCCGCCGGAACTTTTTGTGACTTCTTGTGGCCACAACCTCTGCCTGGATTTTCATCCCGCGAAGAAGGGGTTGTGCTTCTTCTCCTGCTTGATCGTGGTGAGCGGGCCGTGGCCGCAGGCGAAGACGGTGTCGAGCGGGAGCTTGAAGAGCTTCTGCTTGTTGTTGCGGAGCTGCGCCTCGTACGAGACCTGTCCGCCGCCCATCGAGCTGGCAAAGAGCGAGTCGCCGACGATGGCGAGCGGCCAGGCGAGGCCGGTCACGTAGTAGCTGGTCTGGCCCGGCGAATGGCCCCAGGTGAGCAGGGTCTTGATGGAGATTTCGCCGAGGTGGAAATGGGCGTTTTCCTGGAAAGTTTTCGCGCCGGGATGGGGGGCGGGCTCGAGTTCGCTGGCCCAGACCTCGGCACCGGTCGCGGCGAGGCGGGGGAGGTCGGCCACGTGGTCCTCGTGGGTATGGGTGAGGAAGATGTAGCGGAGTTTCAGGTTCTCGGCGGCGATCGTGTCGAGCATCGACACGGCGCTGGCCCCGGTGTCGAAGGCGGCGGCGTGGCGGGTTTTGACGTCCCAGACGAGATAGGAGTTCACGGTCATGTCCTCGTGCGGGGTGTTGAACATGACGAATCCGCGCGGGAAGATGGGCTGCTCGGGATACCACTCGCGCCGGGCGTGGGCGAGGAGGCTGTCGCGTCCGAGATTCAGGGCCTTGGCAATGGCGCGGAGGGCTGGTTCGCGGATCTCGCCGCCCTTGACGGCCTGCACATCGGCCAGGGGGATGCCGGCCTTCTGGGCGAGGGCGTCGTCGGTGAGTTGGTGGCCGCGTTGGGCCTTGCCGATGACGTCGGTGAAATTGTCCTCCAGGGGGATGCGGGGCATCCGGTCAGCCAATCGGCCCGGCGCGGGTTCGCAAGCGCGGGGTTCGGGAGGGGTGAATCAGTCCGCGACGCGCTGGCCGATGGGGCGGGGTCGCCCACGCTCCAGAAGGAGATGAAATTTTCTACTGCGTCACCAAGCCGAGCGCCCGGAGCTGGCTTTCGAGGGTGGCGACAGAATTCCAGGGCAGGATGGGGGAGTTGCCGCGCTCGTCGGGCGGGTCCTGATCGAGGCGGTCCGACCAGCCGCCGCAGCCGGTGAGAGGGAGGAGCGGGCGACGGTGGAGCCAGGCGAGGCAGACCTCGGATTTCGTGCCGGCGCGGCCGCCGATCACGAGACAGGCGTCGCCGGCCAGGGCCATCAGCAGGTTGCGGGCGTCGCCCATGCCGCAAGGGATCAACACGGTGCAGGGCCAGTCCTTGAGGCCGATGTCGTCGGAGGGCACGATGCTGACCACCGTGCCGCCGGCCGCGAGGGCGCGCTCGGCGGCCACGCGAGTAGCCGGGCTGCCGCAGCCGCTGACGAGCGTGAGGCCGAGTCGTGCGATGAGCTCGCCGGCGGAAGCGGCCAAGTCATACGCCGGGGAACCGGGTTCGGCGCTGCCGAGGACGCAGACCTGGCGGGGGCGAGCGGAAGCGGGAGGGGTGGTCATTTCTTGAAGTAGTAGGTGAGCCCCGCGACGACCGCCATGAAAAGCACCGTCCAAAAAGCGGGGTGCTTCAGGGGCCAGGTCAGGGCAACGATCTTCACGCAGCGGTCACACCACGCGCCGGTGTAGGGCAGCGGACCGGGGAAGTGTTGGGTGTGGCCCGGCTGGCCGCAGCGCTCGCAGATGCCGCAATAGCCGACGGGGATGTGTTGCTTCTGTCGGAAATCGGCGTCGAGCGAGGCGCAGTAGCACTGACGTGGGGGCTTGGCGGGCTCGCTGGCGGGCTTTGCGTCCATATCGGAGGGGTTACGTTGAGCGCCGGAGCGTGGCGGCGTAGAAGCCGTCGGTGTTGCGGGTGCCGGGGAGCAGGGTGGTGCCGAGGCCGTCGAAGGTACCGCCGTGGGTGTCGGCCGCGGGCTCGGGCTTGAAATCCGGTTGGGCCTGGAGGAACGCGGCGACCACGTCGTGGTTCTCGTGGCGGCTCATCGAGCAGGTGGCGTAGATCAGGAGTCCGCCGGGCTTCACGCGCGGGGCCTGGGTGGTGAGGATCTCGAGCTGGGTCCGGGTGAACGAGGCGATGGTCTCGGGCTTCACGTACCACTTGAGGTGCGGCTGGCGGCGCCAGGTGCCGGAGCCGGAGCAGGGGGCGTCGACCAGAACGCCATCGTAGGCAGCATCGGGGCTGTTCGTAATCCGGACATTCGTCAGGCGGGCACGCTGGGCGCGGTCGCGGAGTTCCTCGAGGATTTCCAGGCGGATGTCGGTGGCGTCGACATGGCCGTGGTCGCCGAGCAGGCGGGCGAGTTGCAGGCTCTTGCCGCCGGCGCCGGCGCAGGCATCGAGCCAGCGGCCGCCGGGCGGGATGGGCGCGGTGGCGAGCACGAGTTGCGAGCCGAGGTCCTGGATCTCGATGAAACCGCGGCGGTAGGCATCGGTGTTGGCGACCTCGGCGTTGGGCGGCAGGCAGAGGGCGTCAGGGAAATCAGGGGCGGTTTCCCAAGTCCACTGCTTGCCGCGGAACTCGTCGAACACGAGGTTGCGGTCGATGCACTGGAGGCGCACCCAGACATTGGCGCGGGCGTTGAGGGCGTCGAGGTGGGGCGACGTGAAGGCGGCGGGGCAGTGGTCAGCGAACCAGGAAGGAAGCAACTCAGAGACCTGAAACTTCAGACCTGAAACCTGAGAGGTTAAGAATTCGGCTTTCTCGGCGAGCGTGGCCGGGACGGCGGGCCAGTCGGCGCAGAAGGCGGCGCGGTAGGGCGACGTGGGTTTCAGCTCGGGCGCGAGCCAGGCGATGACCTTGGCCGCCGTGACCGGATCGGAATCGAGGAGCGGATCAGTCCACGGCAGGAAGCGGAGCCAGGTGTAGATGAGCTCGCGGTAGAGCTTGCGGTCGCGGGAGCCGATGGCGCGCTGGCGGGCGAGGAGTTCCTTGATCCGCCGGGGCAGGGCGCTGTCGCGGCGAACATGGGGACGCAGCTCGGCGACGAAGGCGAGGAACAGGCGCTGCTGGTTGGCCGCGATACCGGGATGCATGGGATTAATTGAACCACAGAGACACGGAGGACACAGAGCAAGGCCGGGAAATGGTCGCGGAGCTCACGTAGCCCGCCGTGTCCTCTGTGTCTCTGTGGTTCAAAACGGATCTCAGAATTTCAGCAGCTCGACCTCGACGCTGAGGGAGAAGGAGCTTTCCCGGCGGGGGCCGTCGTAGAAGGAGACCTCGTATTTCGCCGCCCAGGTCTGGCCGATGCGGTGCCACACGCCGTAGCTTTGCTCGTTCAGGCGGCTGTTGCGGGCATCGTAGCGCCAGAGAGCCTCCACGTCGAAGGTTTCGTTGAGGCGACGGCGGTAGGTGACCAGGTATTCCTCGTAGTTGGATTTCAGGAAATGCGTGCTGAGGCGCAGTGACCACCACTCCTGGTCCATCAGCACAATGCCCGTGTTCAATTCCTGGGTGCTCGGCTGGTGGGGATTGAGCCGGTGGTAGGCCTCGAAGCGCAGCCACGGGGCCGGCGTGAGCGCGAGTTCGGTGTGCACGTCGGACAAGCTCCGGACCCCCGGCGCCGGGTCGAGGGCGTAGTCGGCGGCAAAGGTCAGGGCCGCGAGGTTGCGCGAGCCGTACGCGGCGTCGCGGGTCTGCAGCACGTTGCCGAGGGAGAGACGGGCGGTGTTCAGCGCGGACAGATCGTCGATGAACCGGGAGTCGGCGATCGAGAGCGGCTGCAGGTAGGTGGAGAAGGCGCGGCGGTCGATGGGCGGGATGTAGGCCCGGCCGCGGGCGGCCTCGGGGGCGTAGCGGTAGGAGAGGCGGGGCTCAACGAGGTGGCGCAGGCCGTTGATTTCCCAGATCGCGTTGTCGTAGTCGAAGGTGCGGCTGGCGAGCAGGCGGGAGTCGAAGCCGACCTCGCCCAGGGAGCGGGTGTAGTCGCGGCGGGCGCCTAGGGCGTCGGTGTAGTGGGTCACGCGGGCACCGGCGACCGGAGTGAAGGTGAACCAGGGCGTCGGGGCGATGGGCCGGGCCAGGCCGTAATACGCGTCCAAACGCGACGTGCGCAGCGCCGGGTCGGTGCCGAAGGCGTCGGATTCGAGCACCGCCGCACTGGCGTTCAGGCGCTGGATCACGCCGAGGGCGGCGGGCGAGGGCAGGAGGTCGAAACGAAACTCGGGCAGGCGTTCCTGGACGCGGTGGTAGCGGTTGGGGTGGAAGCGACCGAAAAGGCTGAGGGAAGTGTTGTCCGTGGTGTAGGCGGCCTCGAGGAAGGAGTCGGGCTCCTGGATGCGGCGGAATTCCTTGCCGCGGAAATCGCGCAGCACCTCGGAGTCGCTCCAGTAATTGAAGGTGCCGTCGAGGGTGAAGTGTTCCCCGACGGTCTGGCGGTGTTCCCAGGTGAGGAACTCGCGGTCGCGGGGCACGGGCCGGCCGAGTACGTCGGTGCGGCGGGCGCCGCTGTCGTTGATGTAACCGGAGCGAAAGAAGCCGCGGAGCGTGCCGTCCGCGTCGTTGTGCCGGTAGCTGCCGGCCGGCCCGATCATGACCCCGCGGGCGGAATAGAGGCCGACATCGGCGCCGAGTTTCACGCCCTCGGCCACGGGCAGGTCGAAGCCCAATTCGGCGAAGACCCCGAGGCGTCCGCGGTAGCCGACCTGGGCGGTGACGTAGGAAAGGAAGTCGGTGTCGAGCGAGTGCTCAAAGCGGGGCAGGCTGAAGATCTGGCGGCCGCGCAGGCCGACGCCGAGACCGTCGGCGCTGACGATGCGGTCCTTGGTGTAGGTCAGGCGCGAGGCGGTGATGGCCGGGGTGTAGGCGGCGTCCTCGCGGAAGAATACGGTGGCGTTGGTGAAGACGAGGGCGTCGAACGTTCCCTCGACCGTCTCGCCCGTCACATAGACCGGGAACTGGCCGACGCGGAGGTTGCGCGCGGAGATCTGGCCGGTGGTGGTGTTGTAGGTGCCCTCATCGGCCACGAGCCGCCGGGAGTTGGCGGTGAGGACGAGATGGCCGCGGGCGGTCGCGGTGCGGGTGCCGGTGTTGAAACGAATCTCGTCGGCGGTGAGCACGACCCCGGGGTAGGTGAGCCGGGCGTCACCGGTGAACACGGCTTCCTGGGTCGTTGCGTCGAAGGTGAAATCCCGGCCGGTCAGGTCGGGTTGCGCGGCCTGCCCGAACGCGGCGGCCGCACCTAGGAACAGGGTGGTCCCGAGGAGGAGCAGGCGGTGGACGGCGCGGACGGATGGCATGGAATGGAAGTGGCGGCGGGGGCGGGCTGGTGCAATGAGATTTCCGGGAGCGAAGGCAGGACAATTTTCCGGTCGCGCGGCCCCACAAAGACACAGAAAAAGGGAAAGTGTTCGCCGCCGGGCAGTCCCCGGGAAGCCGTGCTCGAAAGTGTCGCCGAGCCGGGTGTCGGGACTGGTGGACTGAAGCTCCGCAGATTTTGTCCTGCGCTCCTTTCGGCTAGACGCGGGGGGGGATCGGGTCAGTGTAATGTCCTACCCCGTGATCATTCCGGAAACAGAACTCAAAGCGTTCCTCCACAATCATCAGGCCAACCCCCACGGGTGGCTGGGGATGCACCCGGCGAAGGTCAAACGGAAGGCCGGCGTGATCGTGCGCGCCTTCCGGCGCGACGTCGCGCGTTGCTCCGTGATCGAGCTGGATGCCCCCGGGCAGCCGGCCTGGCCGATGGAGCGACTGGCGGACGAGGGCTTCTTCGAGGTGTTTATCCCGGGGAAGAAGATTTTCCGTCACCAACTGCGCTACGAGACAACCTGGGGTGACATCCACCAGATCTACAACGCCTATTCTTTCCTGCCGACGCTGTCGGAGCAGGACCTGTATCTCTTCAACGAAGGCAACGAGCACCGCATCTACGAGAAGCTGGGCGCGCATCCCCGGAAGCTGGGCGATGTGCCGGGCACAGCTTTCGCGGTCTGGGCGCCGGCAGCGTCGCGGGTGTCCCTGGTGGGCAATTTCAACGGCTGGGATGCGCGTTATCACCCGATGCGCCCGCTGGGCGGCTCGGGCGTGTGGGAGCTCTTCGCCCCCGACGTCGGCGAGGGCGAACTCTACAAGTTCGCGATCTGGGACCAGCAGGGCAACATGCGGCTCAAGACCGACCCGTATGGCACGCGCTTTGAGGGCCCGCCGAACAACGCCGCGATCGTGCACGCCACCAACCGCCACCAGTGGGGTGACGGGGACTGGATCGCCCGCCGCGCCGCCCTGGCCGGGCAGGCCGACCGGCCGATGTCGATCTACGAGATCCATGTCGGCTCGTGGAAGCGCAACCTCGACGAAGCGGGCCGCGCCTACAATTACCGCGAACTCGCGCCGTTATTGGCGGACTACGCGGTGGAGATGGGCTTCACGCACATCGAGGTCATGCCGGTGGCGGAGTTTCCGTTCCCCGGCTCATGGGGTTACCAGGTCACCGGTTACTTCGCGCCCACGCACCGCTGGGGCACGCCGGAGGATTTCCAGTTTTTCGTCGACCACCTGCACCAGCGGGGCCTCGGCGTGATCGTGGACTGGGTGCCGGCGCATTTCCCGCGCGACGCCTTCGCCCTGGCGGAGTTTGACGGCACGCACCTCTACGAGCACGCGGATCCGCGGCTGGGGGCGCACCAGGACTGGGGCACGCTCATCTTCAACTACGGCCGGCACGAGGTACGCTGTTTCCTGATCGCGAGCGCGCTCTCGTGGCTCGACCGCTACCACATCGACGGCCTGCGCGTCGACGCCGTCGCCTCGATGCTGTACCTCGACTACTCCCGCAAGGAGGGCGAGTGGATCCCGAACCGCTACGGCGGCCGCGAGAACATCGAGGCCATCAGCTTCCTGCGCCAGGTGAACGACCTCGTGCACCATTATTATCCGGGCGCGCTGACGATCGCCGAGGAGTCCACCGCGTTCGCCAAGGTCAGCCATCCCACGGCCGAGGGCGGCCTGGGCTTCGACTACAAGTGGAACATGGGGCTGATGCACGACACGCTGCTCTATTTCCAGAAGGACCCGATCCACCGGAAGTGGTCGCACGACAAGCTGACCTTCGGGATGATCTACCAGTATTCGGAGAAGTTCATCACGGTGTATTCCCACGACGAGGTCGTGCACCTGAAGGCCTCGATGCTGGGCAAGATGGGCGCCGGCACGCTGGCGGACAAGGCCGCGACGCTGCGCGCCCTGTACGGCTACGTCTGGATGTACCCGGGCAAGAAGCTCCTCTTCATGGGCAGCGAGTTCGGCCAGCGCTCCGAGTGGAACTACGACACCGGCCTGGAGTGGCAGTTGTTGCAGCACCCCGAGCACGAGGGCCTGCGGGTGCTGGTGCGCGACCTCAACCGGCTCTACACCAGCGAACCCGTGCTGAGCACGACGGATTACCGGCCGGAAAGCTTCCGCTGGGTGAACGCCAGCGACGGCGACCACAGCACGATCAGCTTCCTGCGCACGGATCCCTCCGGCCGCACGGCTTGGCTCGTGGTCTGCAATTTCACGCCGCTCACCCGGACGCGGCATCACGTCGGCGTGCCGCACCGCGGCTACTGGCGCGAGGTGCTCAACACCAATTCCGCCTACTACGGCGGCGCGGGCTTCGGCAACCATGGCGGCCGCACGGCGTCGACGATCCCGGCGGATGGCTTCGAGCAATCGCTCAGCCTGACGCTGCCGGGCCTGTCAGTGCTGGTGTTCAAGTGGGCGGCCGAGCTGCCGGGCTGAGGGTGGGGGTTGTAGGGCGGGATCGCCGAATCCCGCCTCGCCTGTGGCATTGTGATCGAACCTAGGCGGGATTCGGCGATCCCGCCCTACAGCCAGGCATTGACCGGGCAGGATAGGGCGAACATATTCCTCGCATGAACTACCCCCGGCTGTTGCTCGCGGCCTGCGCCCTACTGGGCGCGACAGCGGTCGCGCAGGAAAAACCGAAGATCACGGCGGTCGAGCGGTCCCAGGGCTGGCGTTTTCTCTTTGATGGCGGCTCGCTCGCCGACTGGCGCGGCTACGGGCAGAACCGGGTGCCGAAAAACTGGACGGTGCTTGACGGCTGGCTGACCTCGACTGGCGGACCGGCGCTGGTGTCGGAGGAGGAATTCAAGGATTTCGAACTGCTCTTTGATTGGAAGGCCGACGAGGGCGGCGTGTGCGAGGTCTACCTGCGGGCCGACGAGGATCGCGCGATGCCCGAGGAATCGGGCCTGCTCGTAGAGCTGGCCGGCGGGACCGGCATGGGCGGCAACGGCGGGCTCACCGAACTTTGGCGCACGATCACCCCGCAGCCCGGACTCTGGCATCGCAGCAAGGTGACCGTCTACGGCAACCAGGTGGAGCACTGGGTGGATGGGGAGCGGGTGCTGACCTACATGGTCGACACGGCTGCCTGGCGCGCTGCGGTGGCCGCGAGCCGGTTCAAGGATGTCCGGGCCTATGGCATGCACCGCGAGGGTCGCATCGTGTTGTCGGGCAAGAACGCGTCGTTTCGGAATATCAAGATCCGGCCATTGTGAGTTGTAGGGCGGGATCGCCGAATCCCGCCTCGGCTGTGATGGAGTTGTCGGGCAAGGGGGATTTGAAAATCCCGCCCTACACGCCTAGCCCCGTTACTTTGGCGTATCCAGCGTGACGTTGAGCTTCTCGAGGGTGAGGCCGAGCTGGCGGTCGTATTCGGCGAGGGCTTTGTGGTAGTCGGACATCGCGGCGGCCTCGCGGACCTCGGCGATGGAAAGGAGCTCCTGTTGCTGGGCGACGAAGAAGGTGCTGCTCTGGCCGACGCGCAGGCGCTTCACCTCGGCGTCGAGGGTGGCTTGGGCGAGTTCACGCGCTTCGCGGTTGGCCGAGATGCGTTTCTGGGCGGTCTCGATCTGGCCGGCGGCGTTGCCGACGGAGACGACGATGGCCTGCTCCACCTGCTCAAGCGAGGTCGCGGCCTGGCGCTGCTGGAGTTTGGCGGCGCGGTAGCGGCCGCGTTCGGTCGTGAAGGTGAGCGGGACGGAAACGACCACGCCCCAGCTGTAACTGCGGTAGTCCTTGTCCTCGACCTGCCGGCGGCTGGCGGAACGGTCGGCGTCGAGGCCGTTGTACCCGTAGCTGCCGACGAGGTCCACGCGGGGGAGGAGCTGATTGCGCTGGAGGCGGGAGTTGAGGTCGCTGCGCCTGAGCGAGAGCTTCGCCTGCTGGTAGTCGGGGCGCTTTTCCAGCGCGACGCGGAAGTCGGCGGCGGCGTCCACCACGACGATCGGCGCCGGGGCGGGCGGCTCCAGGGCGAGGCGGCGGCCCAGCAGGGCGGGGGTGCGGTCGTCCGAGATGAGCTGTTTCAGGAAGTTCTCGGCGTTGCGCACCTGGCGCTCGGCGGAGAGGAGATCCTCCTCGCGGCCGGCCACGCGGGAGCGGGCGGCGGTGACGTCGTACTCGGACATGGAGCCGACCTTGAAGCGCTTCTCGTTCTCGTCGAGCAGGCCGGCGGCGAGATCGCGGGAGCGGGTGGCGGTGCGCAGGGCGGCGTAGGCGAAGTTGAGGTCGTGGTAGGCGTAGGTGACGCCGGTGATGACATCGATGACGGTCTGGCGGTATTGCCATTCGCTGATGGCGCGGTTGGTGCGTGCGATGCGGATCGAGGCGAGGGTCGGGCCGAAACCAAAGTCGCGCAGCAGCGGTTGGGTACCGGAGAAGCCGGCGAAGGAGTCGTAGTTGTCGGCGTAACCGTTGAAGGTCCCGCGGGCGTTGGTGGTGCTGGCGCCGAGCCGGTAGGTCAGGCCCCAGGGAAGGAGTCCGCTGACGCCGACGTCGTACGAATCGGCGGTGTCGTAGGTCGTGTTGCGATCACCGGAGGTGGGATCGAAGGTGAGCAACGGGTTCCGATTGCCGCTGGTGGTATAGGCCCCGCTGAGGACCGGGTCGAATTTGCCGAGCGACTCGGTCACGCGCGCGGAGGCGATGGCGGCATCGTAGCCCTCGACCTGGATGGAAAAGTTCTTGGCGAGGGCCAGTTCGATCGCGCGGGCCAGGGAGAGGGGCTCCGCGTTGGCCGGCATATCATCGGCCGCAGCCAGGGACAGACAGGTTCCAATCGAGAGGCAAAGGGCGAAAATTAAACTCCGGAGGTTCGACATCGAGAATAGGGATGCCGCCTCTTTGCAACCCTTGTGCCAGCCATCCGAATAAATGCAGCTAGCTATCTATCAGTGAGTAACGATAAATCAAAGCCGGCGCGCAGGGGGTGGTTTGGTCGGGGTCGGGATTTCGCCATCCCGAAAATGGGAACGCCGGGTGGCTACATTTTCCGCATCAGGACCAAGGCGAAGGGGCGCACTTCGACGGTCATGATGCCGCCGGTGACGGCCGGGTCGCTCTCGGCGAAGGTTTGGGCGGCCTCGGGGCTGTCGGCCTCGAAGATCACGAGGCCGAAAGTCTTGTCGCCCGCCTCGAGGGTGCGGCCGACGACGATGGCCTGGCCTTGTTCGGTGGCGGCCTTCAGGTGGCGGAAGTGGCGGCTGATGATCTCCTCATCGGCCTTGGTCCAGCCGGCGTCCGTGTGCAGGCGCTCGACGAGGCTCAGCAGGTAGATGAAGCGGGGGCGCTGGGTTTGGGCGGCTTCCTGGGCCGGGAGGGCCGGCAGGGTGACCGAGGCGAGCAGCAGGGAGAGAACCAGGGCCAGGCGGGGTAAGGGCGGGGTCATGCCGCACCAGCCAAGCCGGCGGCCGGACGCAGCACAATTCCAATTCCTCGGGTGGGGCCCGGGCCAGGTGGCGTCAGGCCGGTTTACTTCGTCCACAACCGCGCGGCGGCGTAGAGCAGGAAAACCGCGAAGGCGCGCTTGGCGTACAGGGGCGGGATTTTCTGGATGAACAGGGAGCCGAGCACCGCGCCGACGGCACCGGCGACGGCGCAGGCCCAGAAGATCGGCCAGTTGATCTTGCCGAGGCTGAAATTGGCGGCGCTGCCGGCCAGCGAGATCGGGATGATCATGGCCAGGGAGGTGCCGACCGCCACATGGTAGTCGACCTTGAAGGCCAGCATCAGCACTGGCACGATCACGATGCCGCCGCCGATGCCAAAGCAACCGCTGGCGAAACCGGCGACAAGGCCGAGAAGAATGTAGCCGAGGGTCGGAATCATGGAAGAGGAGCGTGACCGGCGGGACGCATCGCCACAAGCCGCAGTTCGGAAATGTAGCGCGGGGTTTCCGAACCCCGCCAGCCGGCATGCGGAGACGCCGACCGACAGCTACTTGGCTGAGGCGGCCCCGGGCGCGTCCTTCACCGAGGGAAAATACCAGACGCGGCGTATGTGGTTGTCGCGGATCTCGTAGACGCCATGGGCCTGCTGGGAGACGCGTTTGCCCTCCTTGTCATCCCACGAGGGGCGCTCGCGGACGGTGAGGTAGGGCCCGGTCTGTTCGACGGAGAGAAATTCGGAGCGCACGGTCGGGAAGGATTTGAAGTAGCCGACGAGCCAGTCGCGGAGCTGGGCGCGGCTGGTGGCATCCGTCGAGGTCTGGCCGCCATCCACCGAATAACACGTGAAATCCTCCGCGCAGAAGGCGGCGACGGCGACGGCGTCGTGGCGGTTGAAGGCCTCGAGGTAGGCGCGCAGCAGGACGGCCTCGGGCGTTGTGAGCCAGGCGGTGGTGCCGTGGGCGAAGGGGGTGAAGACGTCGATCTGGACCTTGAACACCCCGGCCGCGATGGCCGGGTCGGGTGCGAGCTGGGACTGGACGGCCGCCTCGTCGGGCAGGCGCAGGACCAGCAGGCCGAGTTCGCCGAAGCGGGCGCCGAGAACGAGCAGGCTCTCGCGGCGCAGGCGGGCGATGTTGGCGGAATGCTCGCGCATGCCGGCTTGGTCGTGGGGCGGTTTGGCGGCATCCCAGGCCGGCCCGGTGGTGAGGCGCACGGCGTAGAGCGTCGGGGGAGTGGCGGGCTGGGCCAGGAGGAACAGTGGGAGCAGGATGAGGAGGAGCAGCGGTTTCATGGGCGGGCGCGGGTGGCTGTTTCCAAGCAAGGCAGGACAGGCAGTGGGATCGGCCCTGGCCGGCCAGCCGATCCCTCAGGAGAAAGGGGGACTAAGGCACCATCATGCCGTCGGCCAGACGGATCACGCGGGAGCCGAAGGTGGCGTTCTCCGCCGAGTGGGTGACCTGGATGATCGTCGTGCCTTCACTGTTCAGCTGCTTGAAGAGGCGCATGATCTCGCGGCCCTGGTCGGAGTGGAGGTTGCCGGTGGGCTCGTCCGCCAGGATGAGCGAGGGCTTGGCCACGAGGGCGCGGGCGACGCCGACCAGCTGTTGCTGACCGCCGGAGAGCTGGTTGGGATAGAGGTCCTTCTTGCCGACGATGGCGAAGCGGTCGAGGACGTCGCACACCACGGACTCGCGCTCCTTCTTGGGCATGTCGCGATAAGAGAGGGGAATTTCCAGGTTCTCGTACACTGTGAGGTCGTCGAGCAGGTGATAGCTTTGGAAGACGAAGCCGATGTGTTTCTTCTGGAGTTCAAACCGCTTCTTCTTGTCGAGTTGGTGCACGGGCTGTCCCACCAAGTCGTACTCGCCGTTCCAGGCGCTGTCGTGCAGGCCAAGAATATGCAGCAAGGTGGATTTGCCGGATCCGGACGGGCCCATGATGGACACGAATTCTCCTTCTTGAATCGTGAGATTGATGTGGCGGAGGGCGTAGAACACGCCGCCCTTGAGCGGATAGACCTTCTCGATATTGCGCAGGGTGATCATGGGAGAAATGGGAACGGCGGTCATGGGTTTGGGTTCCGGGGAAGGCCGCTCCAGTTAGGAACACGCAGGCATGGACAATAGTTACGGCGACTCAATCCGGGTTATCCGGCCGTTTTCGTGGGACCAGTGGTGCAGGGAGGGCCCGGCGCCATGCTTGAGTTC
This sequence comes from Lacunisphaera limnophila, assembly GCF_001746835.1. Taxonomy (NCBI): domain Bacteria; kingdom Pseudomonadati; phylum Verrucomicrobiota; class Opitutia; order Opitutales; family Opitutaceae; genus Lacunisphaera; species Lacunisphaera limnophila. The sequence continues at coordinate 3,310,272 of NZ_CP016094.1, forward strand.
CTTGAAGAGGAGGGGGGCGTCGCGCTTCTGCAGCATCAGCTCCGCCACGCCGCCGGCGTCGCAGTTGAAGATCTTGGCGTAGCCTTTGTAGTGCCTGGCTTCGCCAATCATGACCGAGGGGGCGGGGATGGGTGGATTGCCGAGGGCAACGGGCGTTTTCCGCTCCAGGACCAGGAAGGAATAAGGCAGGGAACGGAGGTCGATACCGGCGCGCTGGCCGAAACGCACCCAGCCCGAGTCGGCGTAGACGCCCACGGGCGGGGGCGCGAAGAAGTGGCACCAGTGCCGCTCGTTGCCGGCCGTGAGCACGCCGCAGGTGGCCTGATGCGGGCAGGGCGCGATGACCTGAAATTGATCCCGGAGCTGTTCGCGCCAGCCGCCAAGCAAGCGGCTGACCTCGTGGGTGCCGGGTTCGACCCAAAGCACGGCTTGGGCGCGGGCGCAGAGCGCGGTCAGTTCCGCCCGGGCGATATCGGTCAGCTCGTTCACAACATGGCTGACCACAAGGAGGCCGATGGGCTCGTCACCGTTGAGGTCACGGTAAGTGGCCCGGTCCACCGGCAGTCCCGGGAAGGCCTTGCGGCCGTAATGCTCGGCAAAATCCATGGCCAGGTCCGAGTGATCGTGGAGTTGCAGCCGGGTGAAATTCTGCGGGCCGAAAAAATTGACCACCCGCCGGCCCGCGATGCCGCTGCCGCAGCCCCAGTCGAGCACGGTGCCGCCGGTCGGGGCGGACCAGCCGCGTCGCTTCAATTCCTGGAGCATGGCGTCCCATTTCCAACCGATGCGCTCGCCATAGGTGAAGTCGTAGCACTCGAGGTCGGTGATCGTATGCCAGTAGGGCCCGCCGGTTTTGTCGCCGGCGAGAAAGGTTTCACGGAGGCGATCGAGCACCTCCCAGTCGAGGGATTCCCAATTCATGCCGGCCAAGGGGCGAGTTTTACGGTGGTGAGCATCGCGCCTAATTCGACACGGACGCAAAGGAGTTGGGCTGGGCGGTCGTTGCGGCCTTCGCGCGGGACATCAAGGGACGCCAGGGTGAGGTCCATGTCAGAAATCAAAGGACAAGTGCCGGGCAAGGGCCTGGGTCTTGATGCCGTAGAACGCGGCGAGGTCGCGGACCTTGGCAGCGGTGGCCTCATCGCGGGCGAGGCCGGGGCGCTTGGTGGCCGCGATCATCAGGTTTCGCGCGGTGTGCTCGGTCGAGATGAACTCAAACACCTTGGTCTCGTAGCCGGCCCACTCGAGGAGCAGGGCGCGGAGGGCGTCGGTGACGAACTCGGCGTGGCGTTCCTGCCAGATGCCGTGGCGCAGGGCGGGGGCGAGCACGGGCGCGGCGTGCAGCTGCGGACGGAGTTCCTTCTGGCAGCAGGGCGAGACGACGAGGAGTGTGGCACCTGCCTTCACGCCGCGGGCGAGGGCGTCATCGGTGGCGGTGTCGCAAGCGTGCAAGGCAATGAGTACATCGGGGTCCGGGAGCTCGGCCTCCTGGATGGTGCCACCGACAAAGGAGAGCTTGGTGCGGCCGGTGTCGTGGGCGATGCGGTTGCAGAGCGTGACGAGTTCGGGGCGGGCCTCGACGCCGCAGATGCGGGCGGAGCGCTGCAGGGCGCGATCAAAGTAGTCGTGGGTGGCGAAGGTGAGGTAACCCTTGCCGCAGCCCATGTCGGTGATCTCAACCGGCCGGTCGGCGGCCAAAGGAGCCTCCGCGACGAGGTGGCTAAGGATTTCCGTGAACTTGTGGATCTGACGGTGTTTGTCGGTCATGCCCTCACGGACGATGCCGGCGGCGTTCGTGACGCCCAGCGCCTGCAGCCAGTCCTGCGCATCGGGTGCGAGCAAGCGGGGCTTCGCGCGGTCGTGGGCGGTGTCGGGCGGCGGCTCGACGGCCCGGCCGAGGTGCAGGCGGGGTTCACCCTTCCGGTTGAACTCGAGCTGGGCACTTTGCCGGGTGGTTGCCAGGTGGGCGCTGTGGAACACGGTGCCGATCAGCCGGCTGATCTCGCGGACAGCCTCGGCGGGCGGAAGGTTCTTGGTCAGGTCGCGTGTATCGTGGCGCCAGACGAAGGAGAGATGCGGCCCGGATTTCAGGGTCACCGGCCGGACGATGAGTTTCTGCAGCGTGGGGTCCTCGCCTCGCGGCTTGCCCAGGGTGATGCGCGCGAAGGTACCGTCGCTGACGGCAGCGTCGAGGCGGGTAGCGAAATCTTCCTGGGGCGTGACCGTCATCCGCACCATCAGACAGCGCCGGAAGCCATTAGTCAACCGGCGGGCGGAGCGGGTGGGGGCGGACCGGTGAGATTGCCGTCCGCGTCGAGGGAGAGGGGTTGGGTGAAGTCGGCGACATAGCCCTTGGTCCAGAACCGGCCGGTTTCCCGCCACGTGGGCAGGTCGGTGAATTTGAATTCAAAGACCACGATGCGGATCATCGTGGCGGGCCGATCCTCGAACGGGTCGTCGCGGAAGAGGCCCATCACGTCGGGGTTGCGCCGGAGCAGTTGCCGGGCGACCCCCGGCAGCACGGGGGACTGCTCGTAGAGCGCCAGCTGCAGGGACGATTCGAAGCGGGCGAAGCGCGGGGCGAGGAACGGCGAGATCCGATCTTCGAGCTGTGGTTTGTAATGGAAAAGGTAGGGGCGCCAGGTGGCGCCGCCGTCGTTGGAGCCGGCGAATTCGACCTCGAGCTTGGTGGCAGGGAAACTGGCGAAGGGCACGTAGGCGTTGGCGAGGCGGAAATCGCGGAACAGGTAGTCGACGGGGCGTTCGCGAGGGTCGGGCTTGCCGATCACGGTCCGGCCCGTGGCCTCGACCACGAACGCATGGAGGCCCAAGCCGAAGTGCAGCCAAAGCAGCGCGGTCAGCCCATGGTGCATCCAGCGGCGGGACGGCGCCACCTTGGCGGCCGGGGCGCCTTCGAACCAGGCGGCCAGGCGTGACGCGCGCAAACGGCGGGCGGCGGCGGCCAACATCTGGTCGTCGAGCAGCAACAGGCCAAGGGCGATGGCCGCGGTGTTGAGCCAGCCGAAATTCCCGGTCAGCTGGATGCCGCCCTGCAGGGCGACCCAGAGCCCCAGCGCCACCCAGCGTCCCCGCGCCCCACCGAACACGGCGAGCAGCGGAGCCAGCAACTCCGCGGCGAAGGTCAGGCCGATCTCGCCCACGTGCCAGGCATGGGGCAGTTGGTGGTCGAAAAAGCCGAGGATCGTCGGGGCCGGGCTGGTTTCGTACATCACATCCAAGGCAGTGAAGTCGCGCCAGTGGGTGTCGCCGGCGAAGGCCTTGATCAGCCCGGAGCCGAACATGATGCGGAAAAGCAGCCAGCGCATCATGAAGACCGCGAGGGCACTGGGCGGGCGGGACGCGCCCAGTCCGGGCCGCAGCCCGGCGGGCGCAAAGACGATGGCCAGCAGCGCGGTCTCCAGCATCAACTGGTCGATGATGGTGGGGGAGAACAAGCCCCAGGTGGAAACGAAGGATAAGAAGCAGGCCCAGCAAGCAAACAGGGCCATGCGTGGCCACAGGTTCAGCACCAGTGCCGCCGCCGCGCCGAGCCCGGTCCACGTGAGCAGGGTGATCATGCCGGGGCCGGAGCTGACCCAGAAGAGACTGGGGGCGCGGATGAACCGCTCGAGCGGGTGGGGGAATACCTCGCGCAGGTGCGCGCAGAAGCGTTCGACCGGGGCCAGTCCGTCGGGACCGATCAGGGCGCGGCCCTCGGTGTGAATGCCCCAGAAGATGAGCAGGTACACGATACCGATGGCCCGCAAGACCAGCCAGCGGGGCCAGAGGTAGGTGGCGCGGCCGTCGCGGGCCGCGAAGTTGCCGAGTTCGAGCCAGGCGCGGCGAAGGAGAGTCATCGAGGGGCGGGGCGGGGTCGCGCCAGCACAAACCCGACCGGCGGCAAGTCAAGGGAGGAGTGCCCCCGCCGCCGAGGGAACGGGCAGGGTGGGTGAAGTTCCCGGCGTCACCGACATGGTTCCATGGCGTCGTCGCGCTCCGCACCCGCCGGCGCAGCGGCGCAAAAATGGCATTGGTCATCGTTGCGGATGCCGGCCGCTCGCGCCGCGCCGCGCGCCGGTGCGCGTCAAGCCGTTGCGCTGGCTGGGTTCCATGGGTCCTTAAGAAAAGAATTCATAGCGAGGCGCGCCGGCTAGCGGTGGCACCGCGGGTGCTAAACAAGAGCCTGTCAGACACTACACACCAAACCACCTGCGAAACCATGAAGGCTAAGTCTAGACCCATCCACGCGTTGTTCGTTTCAGCCCTGATGCTGTCCCCCGCGGCGCTCCTTGCCCAAGTGAAGCCCGCCGACACCACCAAGCCGGCCGAGCCGATCCTTGTATTGGAGAAATTTGTCACCGATGGAAATGTCAACGATCCCCTCGGCGTGATGCCGACCACGCCGAACGGATCGGCCTTCGGATTCGACAAGACCATTTTGGATACTCCGCGCTCGGTCTCGGTCATTAGTGCCGACGTAATCGACAAGATGTCGCTCTCTGCCGTCGAGGACCTCGTGCGCGTGGTGCCCGGCGTCTTCACGGTCACCCGTTTCGGCATCCAAGGCGCGATCGACGTCCGAAACGTCCCAGCCGACACCTATTTCCGCGGCATGAAGCGCATCAACCTCCAGGGTCACGGTCGCTCGGTGCTCGCCGCTATGGACCAGATCGAGGTCGTGAAGGGCCCGCCCTCGCCGATCTACGGCATGGGCAAGATTGGCGGCTACACCAATATGGTGCCGAAGGCCGGCCGCGCCAAGACGGGCGCCTATCTCACCGAGAATGAGGGTACCATGCAGCTCACGCTGGGCAGTTACAACAAGTTCGAGGCCACCTTTGGCTATGGCGGCCCCCTGTCGGTCGCGGGTAAGAAGGGTGGTTTTTATGTATATGGCCTGGTGGAAGATTCGGACGCCTTCGTGCAGGATGTTGGGGTGACGCAGAAGATCATGCAGGCCGCGGTGAGTCTCGATGACGCCGTCGGCAAGATGCGCCTCGAATCCGGATTCAGCTACCAGCTTGGTGGTACGGCGGGTGGTTTTCCTGGCCGCATCACGCAGGACTGGATCGACAACGGCACCGTCATCACCGGTGTGCCGCTGAAGAATCTCGACGCGAACGGCAACGGGTCCGTCGGTTACTACGAACTCTACCGCGGTTCCCCGGTGCGGGGCAACCTGAGCGGCAACAACGCCCCGCTGAGCCAGCGCTTCAACTGGCCGCGTGATCCCAACGGCAACTACTACGCGCTCGGTTCCTTCCCGACCGTGGCCGGCATCCCGCGGACCATGTACGACTACCTCGTCGCCAATCCCGCAGCTGATCCGACCGGTCTGTTGCGCGCCCAAGGCGTGGGTTCGCCGCTGCCGACTTCCGCCCAGCTCCCGATCGGCTTCGTGCTCGATCCCCGAACGGTGGGCACCGCCACCGTCGACTATAGCCGCGCTAGCGCCTACGAGCGCGACCTGGAGGCCGAGTTCATCGTGGGTTACATCGACCTCATCTACGATCGTGACCCGGACTTCGGTTTCAAAAACCAGCTCTTCTTCGACAGCCAGGACCAGTACAAGGTCTCCAACACCCCCAGCGGCGGCAAACAGGACGTCTACGTGATCGAGAACAAGTTCACGATGACCAAGCGTTTCACCCGACTGCCGGACTGGGTTGAGGTCAACAGTCTTGTGTCCGCCAACGTACGCGGCACGCGTTCCACCGGCTACCGCTGGGGTGGTGACTTCGGCGGCGGCTACCGGGTCGACGCCACGCTGCCAGTCGCGGTGTACGACAACTTCACGCACGCCTTCGAGAACAACGACATCAACAATGACGGTGCCCCCTGGACAAGCCGGTATCGCACGCTGTACACCGAGGTTGGCGGCGGCGTGCTCCTCGACATCGACCTGTTCTCCAAGCTGAACGTCATGGTCGGCGGTCGTATCGACGGTTCAGAGGCTGAGAATCTCAACGTCGCTTCTTTCAACGCCAACACTGGCACTTCTGCCAATCCCGGCCGCATGAATACGGCTGACGAATACGCCAAGGGCTGGGACCGCGGCGGCTCTTGGAGCGCCAGTTTGAGCTACAAGGGCATTCCGAAGGTCGTGCCTTATGCGACCATCGGACGGTCCAGCCTGACTCTGGAGTCGAACAACAATAGCCTCGACAACGCGGTGATCAACGCCGGCCACATCGGTGAAGGCGAAATCCTCGAGGCTGGCATCAAGACCAGCCTCCTGAAGAATACCGTCTTTGTCACGGTCGCGGCGTTCGAGCAGACGCGCACCGACGTCAGCCCTAATTCCGATTCTTCCATCATTAGTGCCGAAGTCTCATCGACGAAGACGCGAGGCACCGAAATGGAAATCAAGTGGGTGCCGAACAAGGCATTCTCCGCCTCGGCCTATGCCTTGGTGCAGCGTACCACCTATGAACCCATCACGGCCGGTACGATCTGGCTAAACGCCAGCTGGCTCGGATTCAAGGATGTCGTTGATCCCGCCACCGGTCAGATCATCTACTACGCCGACGCCTTCGGTTACGGCGGCAAGCTGAACTTGGTCGTGCCGCAGGAAGTAGCGGTGCAATACGATGTGAAGCAGGGCGTCCCGGAAAACCAGTTCGGCCTGAACACGATCTATACGCATGCGAGCGGCTTCGGTTTCACGCTGAGCGGAAACTACTTCGCCTCGACCTACTCGGGCCGCTTCAAGCTGCTCAAGCTCCCGCCGACCCGGACGGTGAACGTGGGCCTTTTCTACCGGCTCGGCGACTGGCGCGCCAAGGTCGACGTCTTCAACGTCACCGATGACGTCAGCTTCCGCGCCCGCAGTGGCGGCAACGGCAGCGAGACGCTGCTCACGGTCAATCCCGAGCGCCGCTACCAATTCACCATCAGCCGCGCCTTCTGATCTCCCGCGCCGGTCTCCTTCCGGGACCGGCGCGACTCTTTTTCAACCGTCCCTCGCTCCCTTCCCATGGCCCGTTTATCTACTTTCCTGACTTGTCCCGTGGTCGCCCTGCTGGCGATCGCCTCCCCGTTGCACGCCGATCCGGCGGCCGTGGAGAAAAAAATCCATGCCTTGCTCGACCAGGACAAGATCTTCGCCTCCTTGCCGGGGGCGGACTTCTTGTCCTTGGGCGTCGGCTTCGAATTGCCGGATGGGGGCAAGCAGGTCACCGCGCTCGCGCTGGCTGCTCCAGGCGGGGCGTTTGATCCGCGTGATCTGGAGAAGTTTCCCGCCGCCACCCTCGGTTACGAGGCCAAGTGGTGCGTGGAACGCTTCAAGTTCTACAATATGGATTGGGACATCACCGGTCTGCGCCTGACCTCGCTCGATCCGGAAGCGAAGAAGTACCCGTGGCTGGTGATCATGAACGGTGGCGCCGCCAACGTTTATGAGTTCTACGTGGACCTGAAGAGCCAGCCTGGCTGGGGCCAGTTTCTCGCCCAGAAGCTCAACGTCATGATCGTGTCCATTCCGGGCAATTTCAAATACGGCGGATGGAAAGAGCCGATCGAGAGCAATGACCGCCAGCCGGCCTACCTGTTGAACCAGGATCTCCCGATGGCCGAGAACAACGTCCGCCACGCCATCTATACCAACCGTCTCATCATGCACGGCCTCGAGCAGCTCATGATGAAGCACACGACGGGCGATCTCTTCATGATCGGCCATTCGACCTCCGGCGAACTGGCTTTCCTCTCCTATGAGTACCCGGCGCTGGCCGCCCGTTTGAAGGGCCGTTTCCTCGGCTGGGGCTCGGGTGGTCCCGCCCGCGTCCACGCCATCCGGGCCGTAAAGGAGCCGGAAAAGGGCCGCGGTTACGGCGGCGAGCGCAAGCCGCCGGCCCTGCACGAACTCAACCGCCGCAGTGCTTCGGGTTACAGCGGTGGCTACAGCCGCTGGCTCAACCCGCTCTACGTGGCCGGCGACTCCACCTACCAGATCGCCGAGAAATGGATGGCCGCCGAGGGTGTCCGTCGCCCGATGTTCAAGCAGCCCTTGCAGGACCTCGAGCATTCCGCCGCCGGCTGGAGCCGGATCGGGGATGTCACCCGCCAGATCGAGGTGCTCCTCGCCGAGGCCGGCAATCCCTGGGGCGTGAACATCGACGAGGTCCAGAAAGACCTGTTCTCCACCGCCTACACCCGCATGGACGGCTTCAACCAGATGGTGTGGTGCGTCGCGCACTACGACCGCAACCACTGGGTGCCGGAGACCCCGATGGACAGCTGGGAGGTCTTCCTTGCGAAGGAATTTCGCCTGAAGAACCCGGACGCCAAGGTCCGCATCATCGTCTGGGACCTGCCCATGACCCACTACGGCCACGTTGAGAAACCCCAGCAACTCGCGGCCGCCTTCTACAGCGTCGTGCGCTGGTACAAATAAGCCCCTTTCGCTCCACCACCATGAAATCCCTTTTTTCCGTCCTCACGCTGGCGCTCGCCGCCGGCCCGGCTCTTGCCGATTACTCGGGCGGCAAGATCGCCTCGCTGCTCGACCAGCCCACGAGTTATGTGATGCTCTCCGAGACCGACTTCCGCGCCCTCGACATGGGCGTGCTGCCCGACGGCGGTAAAACCGTCACGGACCTCGCCTTGGCCGCCCCGGGCGGCGCCTTTGACCCGCGGGATCTCGCGAAGGTCGACCCGAAGATTCTCGGATACAAGGCCGACTGGTTCGTCGAGCGGTACACCCGGTACAACCTGCCCTGGGACATCGGCGGGTTGCGCCTGACCAGCAACGACCCCGAGGCCAAAAACAAGCCCTGGGTCCTCATCCTCAACGGCGGCGCGGCCAACATCTACGAGTTCTTCATCGACCTGAAGAACCGGCCGGGCTGGGGCCAGTTCCTCGCCCAGAAGCTCAATGTGCTGATCGTTTCGATCCCCGGTAATTTCAAATATGGCGGCTGGGCCGAGCCGATCGCAACCCGCAAGCCCGCGTTCCTGCTCGACCGCGATCTCACGGACGACGAGGAGCTGGTCTACAACTCGGTCTTCACCTTCCAGGTCATCCTGCAGGGCCTGAAGCAACTGGTGGTCAACCACACGACCGGCGACCTGCTGATCGTCGGACACTCGACCGGCGGCGAGCTGCCCGCGCTGGCGGAGACCGATCCCGAGCTCAAGGCCCGCCTCAAGGGCCGCTACCTCGGCTGGGGCTCGGGTGGCCCGGTCAGCCTCAAGGCGGTGGTCTCCGCCCAGAAGGCCGCCAATCCCGACTACAAGGCTCCGCCCACGCTCACCGGGGGCGGTGGCGGCGAAGGTGGCGAGCGCAAGTGGACCGAGCCCGGCCCGTTCTGGATGAACGTCATGGCCCGTCGCACCCCCACGGTCTACGCCCGCACCTACAGTCGCTGGCTCAACCCGCTCTATGAGACCGGTGATTCGGTCTTCACCATCGCCACGAAATGGCTCGATGCGGAAGGTCGGCGCCGCGCGAATTTCAAGCAGCCGCTGCAGGACCTCGAGCACAGCGACAACTTTGACATGAAGGGTGAGGTCGAGGTCGCCATCGAGCGGGCCCTGGCCAAGACCGGCAATCCCTGGAAGATCAACGTCGAGGATGTCCAGAAGGATCTCTGCTCGACCAGCTTCGCCCCGACCACCGGGTACAACACGATGGTCTGGTGTGTCGCCAAACTCGACGGCCATTGGAACGCGCTTTACCCGGGGCAGGGGGGCGACGTCACCCTCGCCAAGGAGTATCTTCGGCGCAACCCGACGGCCAAGGTCCGGGTGATCGGCTGGGACCTGAACATGACCCACTATGGTCACGTCGAGCTCCCCGAGCAACTCGCCGCCGGTGTCGTCGATGTCGTCGACTGGATGATGAAACAGGGCTCCTGAACCGCTCGCAACACTCTAACATGAAATCACCCTTCCGTATTTTTACGCTGGCCGCCATTGGTTGCCTGCTGGCCGGCACCGCCCTCGCGACGCCTGAAGTTGAAAAGAAGATATGGGCACTCCTCGATGACCCGAAGTCCGTGTACGTGTCATTGGACACGCCGTCCTTCATGTCGCTCGGGGCGGGCTTCGAGTTGCCCGACGGCGGCAAGCAGGTCACCGCCCTGGCCCTCGCGGCCCCCGGCGGGGCCTTTGATCCGCGGGACTTGGAGAAGATCCCCGCCGCCTCGCTCGGCTATGAGGCGAAGTGGTGCGTTGAGCGCTACAAGCACTATAACCTCGATTGGGATATCACCGGCCTGCGCCTGACCTCGCTCGATCCCGAGGCGAAGAAGTACCCGTGGCTCGTGATCATGAACGGCGGTGCCGCCAACGTGTATGAGTTCTATGTGGACCTGAAGAACCGACCGGGCTGGGGCCAGTTTCTCGCCCAGAAGCTCAACGTCATGATTGTGTCCATCCCGGGCAATTTCAAATACGGCGGGTGGGATGAGCCGGTGAAGAGTGAGCTGCGCCAACCGGCCTACCTCTTGGACAAGGAGCTCTCGATGGAGGAATACGAACTCCGGAACTGTCTTCTCACGAACACCAACGTGATGAAGGGCCTGAAGCAGCTGCTGATGAAGAACACGACGGGAGACCTTTTGCTGATCGGTCACTCGACCTCCGGTGAAATGGCAATGCTGGCCAACAACGATCCCGAACTGCGGGCGCGGACCAACGGGAGGTACCTCGGCTGGGGGTCAGGTGGCCCGGCCCGTCTGGACCGGGTTCGTGAGGCTCGCGAGGGAGTGTCAGCCGGTGAAGATTCCGCCCGTCCGGCCCGGGCGGTCGCGGCCGGGAGCACGCCGCCCGGACCGCGCGAGCGCACGCCCTTGCACAAGCTTTCCCGTCGAGATGCCAAGGGGTACTCGGGCGGGTACAGTCGCTGGCTGAATCCGCTCTACGAACCCGGCGACTCCACCTACCAGATCGCGGAGAAGTGGATCGTGGCCGAGGGACGCCGCCGGGCGCAGTTCAAGCAGCAGATTCAAAGCATCGAACACGGCGGCGGAATCGACCTCAAGGGCTGGATCGAGTATTCGATCGAGCAGATCCTGGTAAAGACCGGTAATCCCTGGGGAGTGAACCTCGAGGAGGTCAGCGCCGAGCTGTTCTCCACCCATTACACCAAGATGGACGGCTATGACCGCATGGTCTGGACGGTCGCCCACTACGACCGCAACCACTGGGTGCCCGAAGATCCGATGAAGAGCACCGAGGTCTTCTTCGCCAACGAATATCGCCGGGTGAATCCGAAGGGGGAGATCCGCCTCATCGTGTGGGATCCGCTGATGACGCACTACGGCCACGTCGAGCTGCCGCAGCAACTGGCCTCGGCTACCTACAGCGTGGTCCGCTGGCTCGACCGGTGAGTTCCGCGCCGACGGGGTACTTTGTTTGAGACATTTACTGGGTTTCAGGCGGTGGTCGCAAGACCACCGCCTGTTTCTTTTGACCACCGGCCGCGGGTCCGACGCGCGGGAACAGCACGAGCTCGTCATGTTCGTATTACGAACATGGGGTTCGAGGCCGACGCCTATTCCCCTCAATCCTCGGGTTGGGGATTCCGGTTGAGTAGAGCGTGCTTGATCCTCCGTGCGTTGTCGTTGGTTCGCCGCTGCGACGACCGTGCGCCTCAGGTCGGTGGAAGCACCACCCCGACAGGCCATCAAGCCGGCCAAACCTCCGGATCTAAGCGGGAACTGCGCCGGCGGCCTGGAAAGCAGCGACGAGCGCCGGGCGGGTGAAGGGAATCGTGCGGACGCGGACGCCCGTGGCATCGAATAGGGCGTTGCCGATCACGGCCGCCACGGGGCGGGTGGCGGGCTCGCCCGCACCGTACAATTTGGTGTCGGGGCGGTTGTTCAGCATGACCACGTCAACGGCGCCGGGGGTTTCGGTGCTGTTCAGGATCGGGTATGTCACCCAGTCCCGGCTGAGGACCTCGCGTGCATTGAACTGCACCGCCTCGTGCAGGGTGCGGCTCAAGCCCTGCACCAGGTTGGCCTCAATCGTGCCGAGCAGGCTGCTTGGGTTGATCACGTGGCCGCAGTCGTGGGCCACGACAAAGCGCTTCACCTTAAGCTCACCCGACTCGAGGTTGACGGCTACTTCCGCGACGAGCGCCACCATCGTGCCATTGCGCGGCGCGTAGGCGATGCCCGGCCGGTGCGCCACGGGCCGCTCTGGTCCGGCTTGGGCGATGGCCGCGTGTCCCAACCGGCCCGTTCCGCGGCGGCCTGCACGACCGCCCGGTCGCGGGCACCCTTCAGATATTTCAGACGGAAGGCAACGGGGTCGGAGCCCGCGATGGCCGCGAGTTCGTCGATGAAACCCTCGCTGGCGAAACACACAGCCATGCCATCCGGGTCACGCAGGTGTGCCGTGCGCAGTCCGGTGCTGAGCGTGTGTTCCCACGGGATGAGGTGGGAAACCTTCCGCTTGTGGGGGAAAGCGTAGGACTCGGCGGAGAATTGAAAACGGTCGGTGCTCTTGGTCGGCAGACCGCCGATGAGCTGGGCCGACAGGGCATCGCCCGGTTCCGACGTGCTGGAGGGGCGCACCCGGCCGGAAAAGCCGCGGGCCTCGTAGTCGAAGGCGAGGACCGCGCCCTGTGCGTCGAGTCCACCGCGGAGGCGCACAGTGATGGGCGGTCCTTTCGGATCCCACGCCGTGCCGTCGGCACGCATGTATTGCACGCGCACCGGGCGGCCAACGGCCTCGGATAGGATGACGGCATCCATCGCGGCGTCGTCGGCGTCATTCATGCCGTAGGAACCGGGCCCCGGCAGCCAGATCACGCGTACGTCGCTGGCCGGTCGATTCAGCCAGCCGGCGGCGGCCGTGCGGAGCGGGTAGGGCTTCTGGCCGCCCATCCAGACGGTCACACCGTCGGCGCGCACGTCAGCCACGCCGCAGCCCGGGCTCATGCAGGCATGCGATTGGAACGGATATTCGTAGATCGCCTCGAGCCTCGTGGCGGCCGCAGCCAGGCCGGCCTCAATATCACCGGTGGCCCCCTTCTCGGTCTGGGAGCTTTTCGGGGTTGCGCCAAGGAGGTGGGCATACAGGGCGGAGTAGCTTTCCGGGAAAAGCGCTTCGCCGTCGGTCCATTTCACCTGTAGTTGCTCGGCGGCACGCACCGCCTGGTATTCCTCGGTGCAGACGACGGCCACAAAGTCCCCGCGGGTTACGACCCGCACCAGGCCCGGGAAATCCTGGCCCGGGACTACCGCGACTAGGTGGGCGTTGGCGTGGGGCGGACGGATCACCCGGCCGTGCACCATGCCGTCCAGCTTCAGATCCACCAAGTACGTGTACGCGCCGGTTACCTTCGGCGGGATGTCCGTGCGCGGGACGGCCTGGCCCACGATCGTGTAGTCGGTCGGCGGTTTCGGTGTGGCGGTATCCGTGAGCGTCAGTTCGAAACGCTGGCCGCCGATCAGCTCGCCATAGGTCACGGAGCGGGACAGATCCGAGCGCAAGCGGATCACGCCGGCCGAGACAATGAGGGCGTCGGCGGAAACGCCCCAGCGCGCGGCGGCCCGGGCGATTAGTTCGCGGCGGGCCTCGGCCGCGGCCTGGCGCAACGCGGGCACACCCTGCATGATGCCATTGCTGGAGCCGGTTCCACGCTGGTCGACAGTGGTAGCGGTGTCACCCATGCGCAGGGTTACGTGGTCGAGGGGGACATCAAGCTCCTCGGCGACGATCATGGCGAAGGCGGTGCTGACACCCATGCCAGCCTCGATCTTGCCCACGGAGGCGAGCACGCGACCATCGGGTTGCACGGCGAGCCAGGAGTCGAGCTTCGTGGGATCGACCAACGGGCCACTGTCGCCGCCCTCGTCGTCTTCGGCGCCGCGCAGCGGAAGCGCAAAAGAGACGAGGAGCACGCCGGTGGCGTGCAGAAAGCCGCGCCGGGTCCAACGGGAATCGGGGGCGTTCATGATGCGGCCTCCGCCGCCAGCGTGGCGGCTGCTCGCTTGACTGCCCGCAGCAAGCTCATGTGCGTGCCGCAGCGGCACTGCAGTCCGCTGAGAGCCTCGGCCAACTCGGTGTCGGTGGCGCGGGGGTTGGTGCGGAGGAATGCCGCGGCGGTCATGATCCAGCCGTTGATACAGTAGCCACATTGGGCGGCCTGTTCGTCCACAAAGGCAGCCTGCACGGGGTGCAGCTTATCGTCCTGGGCGAGGCCTTCGAGGGTGGTTACTTCCGCTCCGCCGACGATGCCCACCGGGAGCACGCAGGAGCGCACCGCGACGCCATCGATATGGACGGTACAAGCGCCGCATTGGGCGAGTCCGCAGCCAAAGCGAGGTCCCTTCAGGCCGAGGGCATTGCGGAGGACATAGAGCAGCGGGGTGTCGGGATGGTCGGTCACCGGGCACGCGCGGCCGTTGACCTTCAATTCGAGGGGGAGGGACATGGTAGGTTCGGATTCAGGCGCGGTGTTCCGCGGGGGCCAAAGTGGGCAAGATAGGAGTGGTGGGAGCCGGCGCGGTGGCGGGCTGGTCGCACCCGGTCAACAGCAAGTAGACGGACGGAATGACATAGAGCGTCAGCGCGGTGCCGACGACGAGGCCGCCGATCACGCCGATGCCCATCGAGACACGGCTCTCGGCCCCGGCGCCCAGCGCGAGGGCGATCGGCAGCACGCCGAGGATGGTCGCGATGGTCGTCATGAGAATGGGGCGCAGCCGCAGGTCGGCGGCCTCGAGCACGGCCTCGCGGGGCGCGACCCCGGCGTGCTGGCGTTGCTGGGCGAATTCGACGAGGAGGATGCCATTCTTCGTCACGAGGCCCACCAACATGATCATGCCGATCTGGCTGAAAATGTTTATGGTCTGGCCGCAGGCCCACAGCGCACCGAGCGCCCCTGCGAGGGCGAGCGGTACCGTGAGCATGATGACGAACGGGGCGCGCCAGCTTTCGAACTGCGCGGCGAGCACCAGGAATACGAAGGCCAGGGCCAGACCGAAGCTCATGAGCAGGCTCGAGCGGCTCTCGGCATATTCCAAGGCGCCACCGGTTAGCGCGGTATTCAGGCCCGCCGGGAGCGTGGACGCGGCCACCCGGTTCATGGCATTGATACCGTCCTCGAGGGTGTAGCCCGCCGCCAAACGGGCCGACACGGTCGCTGCAATCTGGCGGTCGTAACGGAAGCGCTGGGGTGCGGCGATGGCTTCATCGACCTCGACCAGGTTGTCGAGGGTCACCAGCCTTCCTCCGGGAGCGTGCACGCTGAGCTGGCTGAGGATGCCGGGATCGGTGCGGAATTCATCCGCGACCTGCTGCACGACCTCGTACTGACGTCCGTCACGGTTGAAGTAGCCCACGCGTTGGGCTCCGAGTGAGGTTTGCAGCGTCTGGGCGACATCGGTCGCAGAGATTCCCATGGTGTGGAGGCGTTCGCGATCAAGGCGCACCTGCAATTCCGGCCGGGTGAACTTCAGATCCACCTCCACGCTGGAAAAGGCGGGCTCGTTCTCCAGCGCCTCCATGAATGTGGGCAGTCCGTCGCGCAGCTCCGGGAGGTTGGTGGCGCGGACCACGAACTGCACGGCGTTGCCGCCGCGGCGGTTGCCGATACTCGGCTCCTGGGAGACGCTGAAGCGCGCGCCCGGGGTGCGGCGCGTCAGACGGGTGAGGCGTTCGGCGATGTCCGCCTGGGAGGCTTTGCGTTCGGATTTCGGCTTCAGCACCAGCTCGATGAGGCCGGTGTTGGCGACCCCGGTGCCGCTGCGCGCGCCGGAGGCGGGCACCTGGCAGTTTATGAGGGCGGCCTCAGGGGTGTCCCGGTCGATGCGTTTCGCCAGATCCTCCATGAGGACCAGCATGTAGTCGTAGGAAGCGCCCTCGGGGCCGGTCGCGGAAATCGTCACGCGGTTGCGATCCTCCAACGGTGCGAGCTCAGACGGCAGGTTGCGGTAGAACAGCGCGATGAGCACAAAACTCCCCGCCAGCACGGCCGCGGTGACCCAGCGCCGCGGCAGGATCCAGACGAGGCTGTGGCGGTAGGCGTCGCGGAGCCTTTGCACGAGGGCGTTGAATCCACCGACGATCCGGCCCTGGCTGACCTGGGCGTGGCCCATGCGCGCGGCCATCATCGGGGTGAGGGTGAGGGCGACGAAGGCCGAGATGGCCACGGAGCCGGCGATCACCAGGCCGAACTCCCGGAACAGGCGTCCGGTTGCGCCTTGGAGAAACACGATGGGGGAGAACACGGCGATCAGGGCGAGGGAGGTGGCGATCACGGCCACAAAGACCTCGCGTGTGCCCTCGGCCCCGGCCTCGAGCGGGGCGAGCCCTTCCTCCTGCTTGCGGTGGACGTTCTCGACCACGACGATGGCGTCGTCGACCACCAGGCCGACCGCGAGCACGAGACCCAGCAGGGTGAGCACGTTCAGCGAGAAGCCGCAGACATACATCACGAAGCAGGCGCCGATCAGTGAAATGGGGATCACCACGGCGGGCACGAGGGTCGCGCGCCAGGAGCCGAGGAAGAGGTAAATCACGCCGACCACCAGCAGGAGGGCAAGGACGATGGTCTCCCGCAGCTCGGTGATGGCGTGGCGCACGAAGCGGGTGTTGTCGGAAGCGATCTCCAGGGTGACATCCGGGGGCAGGGATTGCCGGAGGGCCTCGAGGCGTTTGAAGGCCTCGTCGGCGATGGCGATCTGGTTGGCGCCCGGCTGGGCCCGCAGCGCGAGGCCCACCATGGGTACGCCGCGCAGGGTGAAGGAAATCCGCTCGTTGAGCGGGGCAAGCTCGGCGGTCCCGATGTCACCGAGGCGCACCACCTGGTCGCCGGACGTCCGGATGGCCATGCGGTTGAACTGTTCCGGCGTGGCTAGGCGGGCGACGGCCTGCACGGTCATCTCGGCCTGGCTGTTCTCGATGCGACCGCCGGGCAGCTCAACACTCTCGCGGCGCACGGCGGCCTGGACATCGAGCGCGGTGAGACCGTGGGCGGCCATCCGGTCGGGGTTCAGGCGCAGCTTCATCGAGTAACGTTTCTCGCCGAGGATGTCGACGGCGCCGACCTGGGCGATGGTCTGCAGCTGCTCCTTGACGCGGTCGGCTACGTCGGTGAGCGACATGAGGTCGCGACCGGCGCTGCGCAGCACGAAGGTAAGCACGGTGCCGCCGTCGGCGTCGGCCTTGGAAATGAAGGGAGGGTCGACGTCGCGTGGCAGGAGACGAACGGCGCGCCCCACCTGGTCGCGCACGTCGTTGGCGGCGGCATCAAGGTCCACGCCGAGCTCGAATTCGACGCGGATGCGACTGGCGCCGTCGCGGCTGGTCGAAGTGAGTGACTTCACCCCTGCGACCGTGTTGACGGCTTCCTCTATGGGTTCGGTGATCTGCGCCTCGATCGCCTCGGCGTTGGCGCCGCTGTAGTTCGCGTTGATGGAGATGACGGGAGAGTCGGTCGCCGGATATTCGCGGATCCCGATCAGGCGCAGGCCGATGAGGCCCAGGAGGGTCACTACGGTGGACAGGACGATCGTGAAGACCGGCCGGTGGATGCAGACTTCGTGCAGGCGCATGACGGTCAGCGGACGGGCGAAGAGTCGACGGCGGCGCCGGCGCGGACCAATTGCGTGCCGGCCACGATAACGACATCGCCCTGATGCAGGCCGGCGGTGATGAGCACCGAGTCCGCGCGCCGGAGGCCGGTCTGGACGACCTGACGCCGTGCCTTGCCATCCTCGACGACGAAAACCGATTTTTCCCCGGCCTCGGCCTCGAGCGCGGTCGTCGGGATCATGACGGCGTGCTCGTGGCGCATGATGGGCACGGTGACCCGGGCGAAAGCGCCGGGGATGAGCGATTCATCGGGATTGGGCGCGCGGGCCCGGATCAACCGGGTGCGGGTGACCTCGTCGAGACGTGGTTCGACGGCGTACACCTCGGCGGTGTAGACCCGGTCCGAACCGGCCACCGCGAAGGTCACGCGGCTGCCGGGGACGAGCACGGCGGCATGCTTTTCGGGCACGGTGAAGTCGACCTTCATGCGGCGCAGGTCCTGCAGCGTAGTGAGGCGCGTGGTGGGGGAGACCTGGGCACCCTCGCTGATGCTGCGCAGGCCGATGACCCCGTCGAACGGGGCGCGAATCTCGGTACGGGCGAGCTGGGCCTTGATGAGCTCGACCTCGGCCCGGAGCACGCTGACCTCGCTGGCGGCGATGTCGTATTCCTGCTGAGGTACGCCACCCCGGTCAACGAGGGCGGTAATACGCCGGGTCTTGAGTTCGGCAAGTTCCTGCCGATAGACGGCACGCTGGAGGGAGGCGCGCAGGTCGGCGTCGTTGATCACCGCGAGGAGGTCGCCGGCGTGCACGCGTGAGCCCTCGGCAAAATGGATGCGCAGAAGTTTGCCGGAGGTTTCGGGCTGCAGATCGACACTCTCCTCGGCGCGCACGGTCCCGGTTGCGACAATGGATTCCTCCACCGGGCCAGACTCGACCACGAGGGTCTGAACCGGAGTTCCCGCGCGTGGGCGCGGGGCCGACGGCGTGGATTTCGCTGATTCGGGCTGCGGAAAAAACAAAGCGAAGGCGACGCAACCTCCGGCTGCCAATCCCAGTGCCGTGATAAGAAATCTCTTTTTCAAGTGTGCCCGTTGCTGCAGCACGAAGCATGCGCAAGTGCCACGCACCCAATGAAATCTTTTCATCGGCTGCCGGCTTTACTGTCGGCCCTCCGGTCCTATCGTATTAGAAATACCTCCTGCTGATCCGTGGCAGGATTAACCCATCTGTCAGCTAGCACCCTCAACATACCCCCATGAAAAACGCCAAACTCCTCATCAGCGGGCTGAGCCTCGCTCTCACCCTGGCCGCCGCTGCGCCGGTCGCCGCCGCCACGACCGATTGGTCGGGCTGGATGGAAAACTATTATCTTAATCCGGAGGCCGACAAGGTGGTCCCGGCGGTCTACGCGCTGAGCCGCTCGGGCCACTTCGAGCAGGAAGGCCAGACGGCCGCCGCCATCGGCTTCTTGGGCGCGGTTTTTGCGCAAAACCCGGACCGGGCGGCCGATTGGATGTATCAATTCCGCCAGCTGCCGGCCGCCCACCAGCGCCTGGTGGCGGCCGCGTTGTGGTACTCCGGCCTGCCGGAGGGCGTCGAGGTGGTTCGTCAAGCGGCCCAGGGCACGAGTGCCGACATCCGCACCGATGTGGAGAACCTGATGGCCTGGCAGCAGCCGGTGCTGAGCGAGACCCCGGTGCAGTCGGTCTCCTCCCTGAACCTGCAGTGGGGCGCATTCCTCGCCAGCGGTAACCCGCAGCACATCGTCAAGGTGCTCGCTGCGCTGGGTTCTGATCAGCCGGTGCTCGGCACGCAGGTGCGCATGGCCCTGGCGGAAAAGGCCCTGGCGCATCCGCGCGTGTATGAGATCTGCCAGAGTGAGATCGCCCGTCAGCCCGAGGGTGTGCGCGAGCAGCTCCGCACCGCGCTCGGCACCCGCTGAGGAACTCGACCCGTTCGTTTGATTCACGGCCGGACCCGCCCCGCGGGACCGGCCGTTTTGCTTATGGGGGAACGCAGCCGGAGAAGCGGAAGTAATGGGTGAGGCACCGCTAGGAATTTATTTCATAGCGCATCGGTGCACCCTCCCGCGGCACATGAGATGCTAAGGGGGGGGCTATGCGCTCTTCATCCAGGTACTTGTTCGCGGCCGGCCTCGCGCTGGGCCTCGCGCTGGTGGCAACCGCTGGCGAAGTAGGGACAGCACCACAGGTTCATGTAGTGCGGACGTCGGGCTGGTCCCAGGGTGATCCAGTCAAAGAAGGTGCGGCTGAGTTTGTCATCTTGTTGGAGATAGCGCGACTCGGCCGGACCCCGGCCAACTGCGGTCTGATTGGCGTGGGCGATCGGCGTGGACTTTTTGCCCCCGGCGCCGAGCAGGCGATGCAACGCGCGGTGCTGCACGGCCTGCCGGTGGTGAAGCTGGCCCCCAGCGGACGCGTACTGCCGGCCCCCCACGGGCTGTTTCTCGATGGCACCGGTTTGAACGAGCAGGAGGCAACCGAGGTCCTGGCCCGTTGCATGGAGACGCACGGGGCTCTGCCCATCGTTCGTGAACCCTCCGCCACGGCCGAAATGGCCGCGTTGCGCCAGCGCCTCAGTTCTTACCAGCAGGAATTTACCCTGGCCGCCGCCACCCGGTTGGCCGTCCGTTAACCCCAAAACGAAACACTCCGTCGGCATGCTCCATCTTCTCACCTAAACCAGACCTCATGCTGGATCACACTTAATCACGGGCCAGTGATGAACTCAGTATTGGACAGCAGACAATTGCTCGCCGCCCGTGTGTTGGCGGACACCGGCAGTTTCACCCTGACCGGGCAACAGCTTTCGCTGACGCAAAGCGCGGTCAGCCATGCGATCAAGGCCTTGGAGGAGGAGGTGGAGTGCCGGTTGTTTCATCGCACTGGGAAGGGGGTCAAGGTGACGGCGGCGGGGAAGCACTTTCTGGAGTACACCGACAAGATCCTCGCCCAGATGGAGACGGCGCGGACGCTGGTCAGCTCCCGCACCACGCACGGCAAGGAAAGGCTGCGACTGGGGGTCAGCAACCGGGCCCGGCAGATCATCCTGCCCGTGGTGCAGCCGTTGTTTCACCGGGAATACCCGAACCGGCTCGTGCTGATCGCGCCCGGAGAATACCGGCGGAACTTCCAGCTGATCGACTCCGGGTTGCTGGATCTCTCGTTCACGGTGCGGGCGGGCCACCGGCCCGACCTGGAATTTGTGCCGCTGTTCGAGGACGAACTCCGGTTCATCGTCGCCGCCACGCACCCGTGGGCGCGAAGTGGGCGCGCCTCCTTCGACGACCTGACGCGCGACACGCTCATGCTCTTCCAGGATTTCAACAACACGGCCGAACTGCTGAAGGAGCATCTCGACGCCGAGCAGGTCACGCCGCGCCACGCGGTACAGTTGCCCGACTATGAATCCATCAACGTGATGGTGCGCACGGGCCGGGCGGTCGGCGTTTTCTCCCCGTTTTTGGTCAGCAAGGAATTGCAGGAAGGCTCGCTGGTATCCCTGCAGCTGGGGGCGCGACCGCTGAGGCGGCAGTGGGGCCTGACCTACCTGGGTAACCGCCATCTGGGCGCGATGGAAAAGCGCCTGATCGAACTGTGCCAGCAGGCGGTCCCGGGCATTCTGAGCCGCTTGCAGGGGCAGACCGCACTGTCGCGCGAAAAAAAAGAGTCGCCGATCACACCGATCGGGCAACCGGCGGCGGTAGCCGGCGCAAACTACGCCCGCGTCGCGTTGTAAAGCTGGGTCGGATTCGTCGCCGGCCCTGACCCCGGAGATGCGGGCAGACGACGTCCCTTCGCAGGGCCAGTCACCAGGCCTCTGACGCGCTGAACAGGTTAGGCCGGTGCCCCGTCAGCACCACATGCCCAGGTCGCCGGTGGCGGTGTGGTCCACTCCCGTCGGCTCACAGCTTCCCGGCGATTTCCTCGAGAGGATACGTGATGATTTCCGCGAGGGTGGGGTGGTACCAGGGAGCGCGGAGCATGTCATGGACGGTGGCACGCATCGCGAGGGGAGTGGAGAAGCAGTGGATGAGTTCACCCGCGTCCTGGCCGACGATCTCGGCCCCGAGGATGCGGCCGCGTTTCGGTTCGGCGAGGACCTTCACGTAACCGTAGTTGGCTTCCATCAGGATAGACTTGCCGTGGTCGTTGAAGGGGTAGCTGGCCTTCAGGAATTTCTTGCCCTGCGCCTCGAGATCCCGCTCCAGCACTCCGATGGTGGCGAGTTGTGGCGTGGTGAAGACCACATTGAGCAGGAGCGAGTAGTCGACCGGTTTGAGCTTTTTCAACCCGGCGGCGTGGCGGGCGGCGAGTTCACCCTGGGCAATGGCGACGTGGACGATCTCATGCGGGCCGGAGCAGTCGCCCGCGGCATAGATATGGGGCGCGCTGGTCTGCTGCCAGCGGTTGGTGATGACCTGGCCGCCGGGGCGCGTGGTGACGCCGGCGGCGTCGAGGCCGAGGCCGACGGTGTGGGGTTCGCGGCCGAGGGCGTTGAAGAGATGGGCGGCGCGGCGGGTGACGAGGCGGCCGTTATGGCGGAACTTGACCGAGGCCCCGCGTCGGTCCGTGGTCACCGACTCGAGCTTCGTGTCGGTGAACAGCGCGATGCCCTCGTCGCGGAAGGCCTGTTGCACAACGCAGGAGGCATCATCGGAATGGTCGCGCAGGATGTTCGGGCTGCGCTGGACGAGGGTCACCTTGCTGCCGATGCGACGAAGGAATTGGGCCAGTTCGCAGGCGACAATACCACCGCCGAGCACGAGCACGCTCTCCGGCACGTAGTCGAGTTCGAGAACGTCATCGCTGGTCCAGGTCCGGGCCTCCTTCAGGCCGGGGATGGGCGGGGTGCTGACCTGGGAGCCGGTGCCGATGAGGAAATGGCGACCGCGGATCTTGCTGCCGTTGGACAACTGCAGGGTGTGGGGATCGAGGAAGCGGGCGTAGGCGGGGATGAGATCGAACTTGCCGCTGGTGAGCGCCTCCAGACGGTACCGGGCGAAATCAGCGATGATCCGCTTTTTGCGCGCATGGACGGCCTTCATATCGGCGCGGGCGCCGGTGACCTTCAGGCCGAAACGGCCGGCGTGCCGGGCGTGGTGGAGGACCTCGGCGGCGTAGAGGAGGGTCTTCGAGGGCATGCAGCCGCGGAGGATGCAGAGTCCACCGAGGAGGCGGGCGCCATCGACGATCGCGACCTTCAGGCCGAGATCGGCGGCGACGCGAGCGGCGTTGAACCCGGCGCTACCGCCGCCGAGACATATGAAGTCGTAGGTTTTCATGCGCAGGTATCACGGGATGGACGGAATCGGGGAAAGCCAGATTTAAACGCAGCCGATCCTTCACGGTGACGGGCCGGAACCAGGCGCGCCAGGCGTTGGCTCGACGAGGCGAAATATCCGCATGTTGCCCATGGTCTCTCCCCCGCGGTAGCGGTCGAGCCGCCCGCCGTCATAGACCTCCCCCGTGTCGCGCGGCAGGAGCAAGCTGCGGAAATAACCGCGGCTGATCAGTCCGCCGATGCCGTCGTCAGCAAAGCGCCGTCCGGCCTGCCGGTCCGCCTGATAGTTGTAGGCCAGAACGAAAGGCGGCGACGATGCGTTGAGCCAGGGCAGGTTGAGGTTGGTTCGGTGGGAGAATCGCGGTTCGGCTTCATTCTGCCAAACCTGCCAGATGGCGGCCAGTTCGTCGGCCTGCTCGTCGAGGGTAAGTCGGCCGACGCGGCCGGAAAGGAGCAGGAGTGACAGCGTGCCTGCCAAGGCGAAACCGGCAAGGCACAGCATGGGGCGCCGCGGGTGCACCAGCCCGCCCGTGGCGACCAAGCCCAGCATGGGCAAAACGGGTAAGTAATAATAGGAGGATGCGCCCAGCTTGCAGTTGGCGATGAATAGCAGCGGAAGGGTCAGACCAAGGCCAATCAGGCCACAGTGGCGGAGATCTTTTGCCAGCGGCCGATCCGCGTCGATCGTGGCTAGAAATCCGACCCAGCCGAGAAGCCACAGCGGGGCGGTCTTGAGCAGCATGTCACTCGTGTTGGTCAGGCCGAGGCTCAGGGAATAGGCGTTGGCCACCGTGGTTTCGCGGAAGGCTGCCTGGTAGGTGGGGCCAAGCAGCGCCAACGTCAAATGCCCAAGCAGCCCGCAGCCCCCGCTCAAAACCAAGGCGTGGCGGGGTAAACGCCGACTAAAAAGATACAGCACCGCGGTGCCGGCCCCAAACACGTAGGTCTGCTTGCATGCCCAGGCCCCATAGAAACATAATCCGCCGAGGAGCACGGCGGCCCAAGGGCGAGAGCGTGCCCCCAGTAGCACAATCGCCAAACCCATGGTCTCGAGCATCAGCGCGCCCATGTCCGGCCTGACCGTGTGCGCCCACCAGCCGCTCAGGGGTCCAAGAAAAACCAACGTGGCAAGACCGAGTGCAGGCAACCGGCCCTGCGGGGTCAGGGCACGGCCCACGACCAGAAAAAAAGCGCCGGCACCCGCCAGGGTAAAGGTCGCGGTGATCAGCCGGCCGGTGAAGGGAATGCACGCGTCGCCCCAGAGGGCCACGGCCGGACGGAGCAGCCAGGCGTAGCCGGAGTAGAACAACCAGTTGAAATAAGCGGAGGCGAAAGGCGGCCGCGCGGTGTCGGCGTAAAGCGGCTGGTCGTGCAAGACCCGCCAGAGGGCATAGTGGCTCTCCTCCTCCCACCCCGAGGTGAAAGCCACGCCCGGCGGGATCCCGGCGGCTTCGACGGCGGCGAAACCACGGACGGAAAACACCGCGAAGGCGAGAAGCACACTGGCGACAATGGCGATCGCCACCAGGGCCTGGCTCCGACCTGTGGGTGCGGCGGCGCGCGGGAGGATGTCAGCGGCCTTTGCCAAAGAGCATGATATGGATCGTCTTCAGGACGATCGAGGCGTCGAGGACGAAGGAGAAGTACCGGATGTAATAGAGGTCGTACTCCAGTTTGCGGAGGGTGTCCTCGAGGTTGGCGCCGTAGGGATAGTTGACCTGGGCCCAGCCGGTGATGCCGGGTTTGACGAGATGGCGGAAGTGGTAGCAGGGGATTTTTCTTTCGTACTCCTCGACGAGTTTGACCCATTCCGCGCGGGGGCCGATCAGGCTCATGTCGCCGACCAGCACGTTCCAAAGTTGGGGCACCTCGTCAAGCCGCGTGGCACGCAGGAAGCGGCCAATCGGCGTGATGCGCGGATCATTGGTGCCGGTGTAGAGCGCGCCGGTCTGGTGCAACCGCATCGTGCGTAACTTGTAGACATCGAAGAGCACCCGATTTTTGCCCACGCGGGGTTGCCGGAAAAAGATCGGGCCGCGGTCCGTCAGCCAGATCGCGGCGGCCACGGGAGGCAGGAAGGGGAGCACGAGCAGGAGACCGAGACCGGCGAGGACCAGATCGCTGACGCGTTTCAGGCGTTCAAAGACCGGTTCGCGGGCGATTTGGAACCCCTGCTGGAAGAGCCAGGTCTGGTTGAGGCGGTAGAGGGGGATCTTGCGCCAATAGACCTCATGAAAGAGCTCGAGGGTGTAGGTGGGGACACCCGAGAAGTGCAGGTGCATGAGTTTCTCCGCCACATCCGGCGGCAGGTCCTGGCTGGATTCGCGCAGGATGATGGCGTCGAGGTTGGATTCGTACTCCGCGAGGTAGTGCACCACATCGCCCATCGGCGGGGTGGAAACCCCCGTGCGTTCCGAGTCCGTGCGGGCGAAGGTTTCGTGGGTCGCGTACAGCACCGCCTGCGACATGCCGGACCGCCGGCATTCCTCCTTGAAGGCGAGGCAGCTTTCCGCGCTGCCCAGGAACAGAAAATAGCGCTGCTGCTTGCGCGCCTGCTGGCGCTGGTAGAATATTCGCCGGTAAAACAGCGTGGTCGGCATCAGCAGCACGGAGGCGGCGACCGGGACAAAGCGGCTGACCTGCAGGGGGAAACCCGAGGGGATGACCACGAAGGTAAGCAGGAGCGTGAGCACCGCGACCGCCAGCAGGGCGATCGCGTGCAGGCTCGTGTAAGTCACCGACATCATGTCGGAGCGGGAGCTGTAGCCGTCGATCAAGTAGACCGCCAGCACATGCATGAAAACGGGCAGGATCAACGGGGCCAGAATCGGCGCATCCCAACTGGCCACGCCGCGGGTCCACGCCACAAAATTGAAGACGAGGAAGACCGCCAGGATATCCAGCCCGAGAAGGGCAAGGGTGATGAGTCGGCCCTGGGTCATGTCAGACGATTAACTCGGAGGGGGAGGCGCATGGCAAACTGAACTTAGGCGACGGTCCCGGCCTGGCGCAGCGTTTGCTCCCATTGCGTGAGCGCCGAGTCGTAGGTGAAACGGCGGACGTAGACAGAACGGGCGGCGGCCCCAAGGTCACGGGGCAGCGCCGGGTCCGCGTGCCAGCGTCGGATGGTGGCGGCCAACCCGGTGCCATCGCCCGGGGCAAAAGCCGCGCCGCAGCCCTCCTGCCTGATCAGGCGGGCGATGTCGCCGCTGGACGGGCCGACATACAACACCGGCCGGGCGGCGGCGAGCACGCCGGCGAGTTTACTGGGGTAGACCAGGGCACCGTAGTCCGGTCGCAGCGTCACGCAATGGGCGTCCGGGGCGGCCAAGGCCGCGGCCAGGCGCTCGCGGGGCTCGGGTGGCAGGATCCGGAGATTGGTCAGCCCGCGGGCGGCGGCCGACCGGGCGACCTCCTCCAGGCGGGCACCGCGGCCGATGAGCAGCAGGATGATTTCCGGCGTGGACCGGAGCTGCTCGGCCGCGGCGAGCACGGTGTCAAATTCGTGGACGCGCCCGAGGTTGCCCGAATAGGCGACGACGAACTTGTCGGCCACGCCCCAGGCGCGACGGCGTTCGTCAATGGCAGCCCGGTCGGCCGATGCATCGAGTTCGCGCGGCGCCCAGTTAGGAATAAGGCAGGTCCGGTCCGGCGGCACACCCTGGCGCAGCAGCATGGCCCGCATGTCCTCGCCGAGGGTCACGCACGTCCGGGCGGCCAGCCAGGCGGCCGTGCGCCGCCTTTGCGACCGGGACAGGAGCCAGCCGGCGAGGCGTCCGAAATGGACCGCGGCGATCTCCGGGTAGATATCCTGGACCCAGGGAACGAGCCGCAGGCCGAGCCGGGCGGCGACTGGGGCCAGGCTGGTGACCAGCAGCGGGGGGTCGGTCATGACCACCAGCAGGTCACCGGGCCGCCCGAGGGTGGTGAGCCGGCGGCGCGCTGAAGCCTGAAAACGATGGAAGTTCCAAGCGCGCGATACCATGCCGCCGTGCTGTTCGCCCGGGCCGGTGCGGTGGATCGTCACACCGTTGCGCGGGCCGGAGTCCCCGCCCGCGGCGATGACGTGGACCGTCCAGCCGCGGGCGGCCAGACCCTCGGCGAGATCGGTCAGCAACTGGGCCGTGGCCTCGGTCGAGGGCCAGTAGACGCGGTTGACGAAGATGACCCGTGGCAGGGACTCGCTCACGATTTGCGCCGCAGTTCCGCGGCCTTGGTGGCGTTGAGAAATTCGTACCAGCCCATCAGGCGGCAGAACACGAATCCCCGGTACCCGTCGAGGAAGCCGGCGCGCACCACGTAATGATAGAGGAAGCGCAGCGTTGGTCGGAACGGCAGCCCCCAGGCCAGACGGCGCAGGCGGCGCTTGCGCGCGAGGGCCGGGTCAAGTCCGGCGGCGTCCGCGGCATTGCCCTGGGTCTGCATGCGGGCCTCCCAGCTGCTGTAGCGGTTGTGTTTCTCGACCCACGTGGCGATATCAGGAAACGCGTGGTGTTCCATCTCCCCGGCGAGGTAGCCGGCGGAACCCTGCAACTCGACGTGCTCGTGCACTTCGTTGTCGCCCGAGCCGGTGGCGGCGGCGCCCTCCGGCTGCTCGTAGCGGCCGAGGCGGTGGCGGAACAGGCGCAGATTCCAGCTGGGAAAATAACCGCAGTGGTTGAGCCAGCCGTCGAGGAACCAGAAGCGGCGGTTGACGTACCAGCCGGAGTGGGGGCCGGCGAGGGCGGCGCGCATGGCCTGCTCGAGCGGCGGCGTGACCCTTTCGTCCGCGTCGATGATGAAGACCCACTCGTTTTTCCAGGCCACGTTGGCCAGCGCCCAGTTTTTCTTCTTGGGAAAATGGCCGTCCCACTTGAAATCCACGACACGGGCGCCGGCGGCGCGGGCGATCTCCGGCGTGCCATCGGTGCTGCCGGAGTCGACGACCACCACATCGTCGCACCACGCGACGGACGCGAGGCAGGCGGCGAGGTTGGCGGCCTCGTTCTTGGCGGGGATCAGGACGGAGAGGGGGGCGTGGTCGGCCATGTCAGGGGCTGGTTTGTCCTGCTTCGCCGCGTTGGTCGAGCCCGGCGTAGCGGCACCCCAGATAGAGAGAGATCCAAAAACCGGTCATCACCGAGGGATTGGCAAAGGGAAACTCCACCCAGGCATACACCAAGAGGAGGCCGCACCCGGTGAGCAGGTAGCGAGGAATGGGCGAGCCTGTCTTGCGCCAGGCGGGACCGATCAGGGGCACAAGGCCGAGGAGGACCAGCAGGCCGGTGCCGACGAATCCGCTCTCCGCGAGCGATTGCAACCAGTCGCTGTGCGCCTCGCTGAAGCGCGCGCGGAAGCGATCGCGATAGGTGTAGTAGGATGAATCGTAGATGCGGAAAACGGTGGCGTAGCTCTCCAGCCCCCAGCCGGTGTAGGGCCGCGCCTGGGCCATGCGCCATGTGTCGCGGTAAACCCGGAGACGTGACGCCACATAGCTGTCCCGGTAGGTGCCAAATTCGGACAGGCCGCTGGCGGTGCGGATCTGCTGGTCGGTCAAGCGGGCGCGTTCGCTGATCACCCGCCGGCCCAGATAGCCCGTGGCCCCGAGGGCGAGGAGGGTGAAGAGCAGCAGGGCGGACACCGCCAGCCAGGTTGATTGGCCGCCCCGCCGCCGGTCGCGGATGATGCGGGCGCAGGCGTGCAGGAGAGCGCCAAGCAGCAAGGCGGCGCCGAGCACGGTGCAGGAACGGGAGGCGCTGAGGGGCAGGCTGATGGCCAGAATCACCAGGGCCAGCGCCCCGGTGAGCAGGGGGGAATGCCGCACGTTGCGATGGCCGCCCCGGCGCCAGGCGTCGAACAGCAGGGCGAGACCGGCCGTGAGGTTCAGCAGGGTAAACGCGCCCCAGTGGTTGTGGTAAATGAAGGTCGAGAAGAACAGCGGCTGCGGGGACGCAACCAGGCCGAACCACAGGCCATCGGCCCCGACCAATTTCTGGAGGGTGCCAAAGATCGCGAGCACGAGCGCATTGCCGGCAATCACCGCCAGCAGGGTGCGGATCCGGCGGCGGCGCTGCAGGAACAGGAACCCGTTGAAACAGGAGAGCACGATGCCATTGAACTGCCAGAGTTCGCGCAGGGTGAGATCGGGCCGGGCGCTGCTCGGCAGCCAGGCGTACAGCGGGTCGACGACCACGAACGAGGGGGTACCGAGGCGCATCACGCTCTGCATTGACGGGTTGAAGGCGCTCACGAGGGTCAGCAGATCAAAGAGGAGCAGCGGCCACAGGTAGCGGACGGCGGTGCGGAACGCCGTCTTCCCCGGCGAGAGAAATGCGCCGGTGCCGAACAGCAGCATGCCCAGCGTGCCCCACAGCATGAGGGCCTGTCGGGCGAAGGGGGATTGGCCGCCGAAGGCCCACGACAGACCGACGATGAGGATCGCCAGGTGAAAAAACACCGCGCGTTCCACGAGTGCCGTCCGGGGATCGCGCACCACTGACGAGGTTTGGGTTCGTTCGCTCAAGGCCTGAGTTCCCGGTAGAAATCGAGCAACCGGCGGGCGCTGCTGGCCCAGGTGAAGTCGCGGGACACCCAATCGCGGCCGCGGCTGCCGCGGGTGCCGAGCGCGGCCACGGGCTGCGCGAGCGCGGCGGTCAGGGCGGCCGGGTAATCCGGCCAAGCGACGCACCAGCCGGCCTGCTCGCGCTCCAGGCCGCGCCACGGGGTGGTGTCAGTGGTGAGTACCGGCACGCCTGCCGCCAGCGCCTCGGCAATGACCAGCCCGAAATTCTCTGAGTGGGAGGGGAGCAGGAACAGCGACGCGATGGCGTAGGGCGGCGGCCGGCCGGCCCCGGATATCACGCCGACGCGGTCCTGGGCACCGGCGGTGGTGACCCAGCCTTTCACCTCCTCGGTGGAGAATTCCTCAGGCAAGCCAGCGAGCAGGAGGTACCAACCGTCGCGCGGGGCGGCGAGCCAGAGATCGAGTAGTTCGCGCAGGCGCTTTTTGCGGTGAAAGCGGGAATAGAACAGGGCGATCCGCCGCGGCCCGGCGGCCGCCAGCATCGGCTGCCACGCACGGCGGGCGCCGGCCAGCGCGGCCTCGTCCGGCAGGACGACCCCATTGGGGGCGACACACACGGGTTGGGTAAATCCAAGGCGACGGACATCGTCCGCCTCCTCGGGGCTCGTGACGTGCCAACCCGTGGCCCGGGAAAAGGCGCCGGGATGGATCAGATAATTGGCGAGCACTTTGCGCCCCCGGTGATGACGATAGGCCCACTCGGTCAGCATCCCGCGGGGGGACAGCACCAGCGGGACCCGATGGGCCTCGGCGGCGGCGAGCGCGTACCGCACCGTGAGGATCCAGCAGGCGTGGCTGTGCACGCAGGCGTAGGGCGTGGTGCGGAGGTGGTCGCGCAGGCCGGACGAGCGATACAGCTGCCGCGGCCATTGGCGGGCAAAGTTCAGATTGCGCGCGGTGCCGGGCACGACCGGACCCGGCGTGGCGGGCGGAGGTTGGGTCGCCAGCAGGTCGACGTCCGCCCCGAGTGCCGCCTGCGCATCGGCGATCGCGCGCACGGACTTGGATGGCCCCCCGTGGCGTTCCTCGAGGCTGGGCACGATATGGCAGAAACGCATGGGCAGGGTCACACCGGTTCCGAGCGTGGGCGCAGCGGCCGGCAGGGATTGCCCGCACAGACCATGCGGGGGGGCAGGTCCTTCACGACCACCGAACGCGCCCCGACCACGCTGAGTTCGCCGATGGTGACCCCGGGGCCGACAAAGACATCGGCGCCCAGCCAGGCGTTTTCACCGACGATAATCGGGGCAAGCACGAGGGGCATCGCCCAGCGCTGAAAATCATGCGTACCGGCACAGAGGTGCGTGTGCTGGCTCAGGGTGGCCCCGCGGCGCAGGGTGGCGGGGGCGAGATTGTAGACGCGGACGTACGGTCCGATGACGGCGTGCGGCTCCAGAGTGAGTTTCCAGGGGAAGATGATCTCGGCGGTGGGATAGACCTTGATGCCCGTCAGATCGGGAATCTGGGCCCCAAAGCGACGCAGCAGTCCCAGGCGCCACCGGTGCAGAGGGCGCGGGCTCCACCGGAAGAGAGTAGCCTGCACGAGCGACCAGCCGAGTCGGCGGAGATGTTCGCCCCGGGTATACGGGTTCACATTTCCTTGGCCGAGGTGGGGTGAGGGGGCGGATGACATCGGGCGATGCGGAAGGATGGTGCCGGGGAATCAGCGGCGGGCAAGCGCCACGGTCACAGCCTCCGCCAGACCCGCGGCCGCGGTGGCGTAGGTGTAACCGGCGATGCGTTGGGCCCCATTATCACGAATCCGGGCCAGCGCGGTCGGATCAGTCGCCAGGACGCGGCCGAGCGCGGCTGCCAGGGCGCCGGGTTCGTGCGCCGAAAACACCCAGCCGGTTTCCCCCTCCGTAACCAGATCCTGCTGGCAGCCCACCCGGTCGCTGACGAGACAAGGCACACCGAGGTGCATGGCCTCGTTCACGGCCAGGCCCCAGGTCTCTTCCGGACCGCGGGAGGGCAGGACGAAAACGTCAGCGAGCAGGTAGCGCACCGGCATCTCGCTCTGATTGGCGAAAGGCAGGAAACGCACGGAGCGGTCCGGCCGCGTGGCGGCGAGGGTCTCGAGCGCGGCGCGTTCCTGGCCGTCGCCGACGAACACCAGCGCGGTGCCGGGCTGACCGGCTGCCAGAAAGGCCTCAAGCAATTCAAGCGGTTGTTTTTTCGGGATGAGTTTGCCCGCGAAAAGCAGGACCCGATGGCCGTCGAGTCCAAGATCCGTGCGGAGGCGGGCCGCTTGGGCTCGTCGCTCCGGGGTCGCGGTGAAATGCGCGGCGTCCACCGCATGGGGCGCGTGGACCAGTCGGGTCTCCGCGACCCCCAGCGCCCGGAAGTAAGCGCGGTTGGCCCGGCCGACATAGGTGACCGCGGCAAAGCGCCCGTAGATCAGGCCGAGCAACCAGCGTTTGGCGAAGGCGAGGTTCGGGGCGTCGAGGAGATGGGAGTCGCCGCGAAAAACCAACGGGTACCGGGCGCCGAAGATCAGCCGCAGGTGCGTGAGGTATTTGTAGCCGAAAAGCAGAACCACATCGGGTTGCCAGGCCCGCAGGCGGTCCGGCAGCGTGGGATTGTCGAGCCCGCGCAGGTGGTGGGTGCCGGGTTGCGCGGCCCGGTTGGGCATGAACTCGTGTTCATAACCGGACAGCAGGTCGACATCCCAGGTGAGCGGGCGTCCGAATTCGCGGTCGGTCCGGGGGACGATGCCAAAATCCCAGAGGTAAAAGACGCGGAGGTTCCAGCCGGCGGCGGCCAGCCAGCGAAACCAAGGGCTGTAATACTGGATCGGGTGGGAGATCACGATCGCCAAACGCGCGGTAGGCGGCCGGCCACTTTTGGGGGCATCAATAAGCATCGGGGCGGACCGTACTTTGCCTTTCCACGAAAGGACTGCAGCCAAGGATCACGGGGAACAGGGATTGGAAGACCGAGGTGACCAGGACGCTCGCCACCATCTCGTAGGAATTGAGGACGCCCATGAAAATGACCAAGCCGAGCAAGCCTTCCAGTGAGAAGAGTAGCTTGTTGGACGTTTGCACCTCAATCCACGCCGCCAGGGCGCCGAGGCAGATGCCTAGCAGAATGGCTCCGTAGATCGGTCCAAAATTCCCGCAGGCCTCGGGCAAAAGCCCCCAGGCGATATAGGTGCCGAAGGTAGCTTGGAGATCCTGGCGACCAAAATGCACGTTCAGTAGTATCTGTCCCTCGTGGGCGCGTGGCTTGTCCGGCCAAAAAAATCGCGGAATAAGCAAGGGTGGAATCAGAGTGTATGTTTCGCCATATAGCAGCGGGGCGTTGTCATATTTAATTGTCTCCATGACAAAGAGCAGATTCTGCATGTTGTTCACCCGGCTCAGGAGGCTTTGGCCTTCCTTCTCCTCTTTGGGGCCGAATCCGGTCTGCGACGCGGGCGAATCTGACGAGCCAGTCAGTAGTAGATAACTGGCTTCGGCCCACTCCGAATAGACGGCGGGCATATCGGCGAAGCCAACCTCCTGCATTCCACTCCCGGTCTGCGGATCCCAGTACTTTTCCCGCATGACGAATTTCCCAAAATTAAGAAAGGAGAGGATGATGGCGAGGAAAGCGAAGTAACGCCAAGGTACCCGGCCGCTCCCCCACAGCAGGCCGATAAAAACGGCTCCCATCAGCAGCATCCCAGCCGACAGGACGAATCCGGCCGAAAGCATGAGGAAGTTCAGGGCGAACATCAGCCAGAAGGCGACCCGCTGCCCGGAGCCCATACTGTTACCGCCAATGAGCATCGCGACCAGGAAGAAGCCACAGACACTGATGGCAGAGGTCAGCGCACTCACAATCGCTTGGCTACCCGAGGGCAGCGCGGCAAACAAGGGATCGGTCAGGTGCATCATTTGAGCCACCCGGTATACAGTAAAGACCGAGATAAGAGTGAGGCCGATACCGCGCAGCTTCTTTACCCCATCCTTTTGGAAACCCTGCAAGGCATAGCAGTAGGGTGCGCCCGGTTGTAGTTGGCGGATTAACAGCGCCCAAGTCCCGGTCATGGTCAGGCAAAACAACAGCACATCCAGGCCGGCCGGCAGGAGCAACTCGGCAGGATAGTGATCCAAGGTTTCGTTGCGGGTAATAATCGGCAGCGCAAAGGTGAACAGCGTCTGCAGGACAAGCATCGGCAACATGGGCAGACCCATGCCATGGGCACTCCAAACCGCCAGAGAGAGCCAGGCACCGAGGGCAATGAGGATGTAGCCCAAGAGGCCGGGATTATTGTCGTACCAAAGCGGGATCATGATGAGCACGCAGAGTGCCGCCAAGGGCAGGAGGGAGGTCCGCAGACGTTGCCGCAGGGGCAAGACGATTTCCTGAAAAGTGAGGTGCCGATCGAGCGTTTGGCCGTCGGGGTTGGTTTGCATGGGTTGCGCGTGGAGACTAGGCTGGGCTCAGGATCAGGACAACGGGTGTCAGATTCCGTGGTGCTGGGTCACGGCAGCCTCAAAGCTGGCGCTCAGCGCCCGGGTCATGCCCTCGGCTGTGTACGGAGCGAAGGCCTGAAAGTTCGTGGAGTGAAGCCGTTTCATCCCACCCTGCTCAAACCAGGTTGTGCAGATGTCCTCGGCTATCTGGCTGATATCGGCCGGACCGGTGAAAGCATACCGCAAGCCGCTATCGGTCTGCCGGGCGAAGGCCAGGATCGGACTTTGGTGGTTGAAGACGACCAGCATCGGCCGCTCGGCCAGGATGTAGGGAAAAATCTTGGACGCGCTGTAGGTTGGATCATTCGAACCCACGGCGAGCAGGGCGCCGGCATTGACCAGGTAGGAAAGCGCATCGAAATACGGTACGCGGTAGCAGTGCTCGCGAACGTACGCACCGAGACCCTCGGCATGGGCGATGGGCATGGCCCACTCCCGACCCAGCGGCGGCGGGGCGTAGTCTGTCCCGATGAAGTGAAAACGGATTTTCTCCGCCTCAGCGGGATGCCTCTCCCGAAACAGCTTGAAGGCACGGAAGATGATCGTGAGCGAGATGGACATGTCCGGCCCGCACCGGCCGGTGTATACGTGGTGAAAACAGCCATCACTGAAGTCGACCAACGGGTTCCGGGGCGTGTGCTGCCGGGCGGTCGCCAGGTCCGCCGCGGCCGCGCCGAAGGGCAGCAACTGGACGAACTCGGCGCGGAACCATGGATATTGGTTCGCCAGCGTGCGCCCGTAGGCGTCCGAGACCGCGATCACGCCCGCCGCCTCGCGCAGCACGGTGGGTTCCTGTCGCCGGGCGCGCCACTGGGAGAAGGCGAACTTCAGCCGGCCGCCGGGCGGGGCGGTGTGGGTGCGCGCATAATAATCGTTCACCCAGGGGTCCTGGTAGTCGAGCACGTAGGGCACGCCGAATTTTCGTTTCCACCGTGGTCCGAGGGTGAAGGCGTCGAACTGGGTGGTGCTGAAAAACACGAGGTCGAATTGCTCCCCGGCGAGCAGGCGCTCGCCCGCGAGCCGTAGGGCCCGGCCGCAACGCAGCCACAATCCGCCGAAACCGAACCGACGGGTGGTGGCGGGCGCGAGTCCCCGTACCCGGATGATCCGGACGTCTGCGGGGTAAGTGGTTTCGAGCAACGGGTCCATGACGCCGCCCTCAATGGACTCCGGCGCGACGGCCAGCACGACCGGTTCCCAGCCGCAGGCGCGCAGGTACGGCAGCGCCAGTCGCACGCGCTGCATGTCGGGAGCGTTGGTCGGCGCGAAGTGCGGGCTGACGATGAGGACTTTCTTCACGGGTGGTGGGTTGGATTCAGGCGCCAGGCGGGCGGGGACGGAGCACCTTGAGGTCCCAGACCTGACCTTGGTCATTGGTGGCGCTCGCGGTGGCGACGACCGTGAACTCCTTCTCCACGCTCCGCCAGATTTCCCGCCAGTTGCCCCAGCGGAAATGGGACACGATGAGCACGCCGCCTGGCGTGAGGTGCCGGCCGAAGGCCGCGGCCGTGACCGCGGGATGCCGGGCATAACCGAGGCACTCGTTGAAGGTGATTACGTCGTAAGGTTTCGCCGGGCGCCAGGTTTCGAAGTTGCCGGATTCAAACCGGGCGTGCGCCAGACCGAGCGCACGGGCGCGGGCGAGGCCCTCCTCGGACAGGTCGACCCCAAGGTGTTCGCTGATCCGGCGGGGATCCAGCATGGCTGCCAGCCGGCCGCTGCCGCAGCCGAGGTCGAGCAGCGTGGGTCCGGGGGCATGCGCGTAGATCAAGGCGACCAGTTGTTCATGGCGGGCCTGCTCGGACGGACCGGTGAAGTGGTCCCAGTGGCCGGAGCGATATTCCTCGTCCAGTGCCGTGGCCGGCACCGGTTTGCCTCCGCCCCGCGGGGCGTGGATCAAGCGGTAATGGATAAAGTTCCAGGCGCGTTGGAGCAGGTTGGGCATGGGATCAGTGGGGAAATTCGAGAAAATATTCCTCGGGGGCTTGGAACAGCTGGGCGAAGCCGGGCGGCAACACCGGTTGAGTCCAAGGAGGCAGCGGCGCGAACTGGGAACGGAAGACCCCGAGGGCGTCGTGCTTGAGGCCAGCCTCCCGGGGCGACAGGGCATGACGGAAGACCGTCGCCGGGGCGCGGCACGCGGTCTGCAACAGCCGTGGACTCCAGCGGGACCAGACCAGATATTCCAGCAGCCGCGGGCGGCCTGCCGGCAGGCCGGCGAGCGCTTCCTCCGTCAAGGCCTGGGCGGCCGTGTGCTCGCTGCTGCCATCCGTTCGCGCAGTGACCAGCACCTGGTCCGGACGCAGTTGGCTGATGAGAAGCTGCAGACGCTGGATCAGGCCGGTTCGCAATGCGGGTGGCAGGTGCGGCAACTGACCATCGGGGGCATGCATGAAAGTGAGCTGAGCCTCCGGCACACCCAGAAGGCCCGTGGCTCGCCGCGCCTCTTCTGTCCGCAAGTGCGCGATGGATGCTGGATCGTGCACCGGATGCCCGGGATGAGAGGCCGAGCCGTCGGTGAGATAGACGATATGCACGGATTCACCACCGGCGACCAGGTGTGCGATGAGTCCGCCGCAGCCCAGGACCTCGTCATCCGGGTGCGGGGCGATGACCAGACTCGTCGCCGTGTTTCGGGTGGGCAGCGGAGCGGCTCGCCGCTGCAACCGGGCATGCATCAGGCGGCCCAATTGCACCCTCAGCCAGAGCTTGGGGCGATGCCGCCAGCCGATCAGCGGCGTCGAGGCAAACGCGGTCGGGTGAGAGGGTGCAGGCATGGGGGCAGGTGCGAGAGGCAGCGAGGGGATTGAGGTCAACGCAGGGCGTGCTGCACCAGCCGGGCGACATCCTCCGGGCGAGGACTGTGGAGAGCAAGATTGTCCACCGCCGGACGCTGACGCCCAGCCTCGACCGGGTCAGCGAGCCGCCGGATGAGGGCGGCGAGTTCGACTGGCGTCTCCACCAGCGGCACCAGCGTCTCGTCCCAGTGATACCCGCGCGCGCCCGCCCGGGTGGTGGCGACGGGCAGGCGCCACTCCAGCGGCAGGGCCAGCTTGGTGCTGCAGCCGCGGGGGTAACAGAACAAGGGGTTGGCGAACGCACACCACGTGCGCGCCTCCTCGGCCAGCGCGGCATCACTCAGCGCTCCCAAGTAGTCGACGAAGGGAAATTGGCGGGCGAGTTCCTGACCAAGCGCCTGCGGGGAGCCAACCAAGCGGAGGCGCAGTCCGCGGACCGGCGTGCGCGCGAGTTCGCGGCCGAGCAGGACCAATCCTTCGAGATTGGGTTCATGGGTCAGCGTGCTGACCGTGCCGATCCGACCCGCGACCGGTTGCCAGTCCAGGCGGCGGTCGCCAATGACCCGAGGCACGACGGTCACCCGCCCAGCACCGAGCCATTGTTCCTGGACGCGGTCGGTTTCCGACAGGCAGAGCACGGCATCCACATTGCGGTGCTGCCGCTGTTCCTCAAAGAGGGTCAGCCCCAGCCACTGATTGTCGCGGTTGTTCCACGGGGCGCCCCGGTGGAGTTCCTCACGGATGCGCGCAACATGGATGTAGTCGGTGCTGTCCACGCCATGCGACAGCAGGGCGATGCGGCAGCCGGCCTGGCGCAGGTCGGCCAACTCGAGGGCGAGCGGGGCGGCCTCGCTTTGGTTGAGCAGGATCCAACCGGCTTGGTGGGTGAGGGCCGCCTCGCGGATGCGGTCGGCGAAACCGCGGGGCACGGCGTCACGGTACGGCTGCGGCCGGATCTTGCGCAGGACACGCACCCAAAGGCGGTGCTCGAATGGGTAAGGGGTAAGGTGGAGCTTGAAGCCGGCGGCACGCAGCACGGTGAGATACTCATGCGTGCAGCGCTGGACGCCGCCGCCCTCTGCGTTCAGGGCGACCTGGGCGGTGACAAAAATCGCGGACCGGGGATCGGGTGCGGGCATGGTCAGCGGGTGGCTGGCTCCGAGGTGTCGCGCAGGGCGTCGGCAATGAGGGCGACCCGGCGTGGCCCCTCCCGATCCCAGCAATAAATCCGTTCGGCCAAGCCCCGGGCAGCCTGGCGGCGCCGGGCGAGCGCGACCGGGTCGGCGAGCAGCCCGTCGAGGGCGCGGGTGAAGGCAGCCGGGTCCTGGACATCGACGATCACCCCGGCGGTGGGATCGTGGGCAAGCACCTCCCGCTGGCCCGCGGTATCGGAGGCCACGATGGCCAGCCCCGCGTTGAGGTACTGGAGGATTTTGTTCGTGATGGTGAGGTTCCGGCTTGGGATATCGCCCTGTTCCAACGCAAGGCCAACGTGGTGACCGGCGATCAGCGCGGGTAGATCGTCCGGAGGGACTAAGGCCAGGAACGCCACCTGACTGCGACGTTCCGGGGGCAACAGGGCGAGCAAGCGCTGATCATAGCCCGGGGTGGGCGTGCCCAGCAGGACCACGCGGCTCGGATGGGACGTCCGGCTCCACGCGGCGAGGAATTCCTCGAGCCCGCGGCCCGGTCCCAAGGTCTGGGAGAACCAGAAGAAAGCAGGCGGACCCTCGGGCTGATCAAGCGGCGGTCGGGACTGGAGCGGAAAGGAGTTGGTAATGACCGCCGCCTGGCGGCCCCCATAGCGGGTGAACAGCGCCCCGGCGAGGGCGTGAGACGTGGTGGTGGTGTGGACCGCGTCATGCAGCAGGATGGACTCGATGCGGCGGAGCAAGGCGACCGGCCGGCCGCCGCGACTCTCGGGCAGGAGGTCCTCGGAGTGCCAGTCTTCCAGGTCGGCGCACACCCGGCGCCCGGTGGCGAGGAGGCGCGTGCCGACCCAATGCGGCACCTCATTGTGGGTGATCACGAGGTCAGCGGGCAGGCGACGGGCCCGGGCGAGGAGCGCAGAGGCCGGACCGAGGGCGTGGATACTTTGCCAGCCGAGCGACCCGCAGGCCCGGCGGGCCGCCCAGGCCACCCCGCGACGCCACAGGACAGTGGCCGCGCCAGCGTCATATCCCGGGAGGATGTCGACGGTCTCGCGCCGGAAGGGCGCGGTTCGCATCAGGTCCCGGTCGATGGTCTCCGAGGGCCGATGGTTGCGGATGGTCAGGACAGTCACGTCGTAGCCGGCCTGCCCGAGGGCTGTCGCCTCCTTGAGCACGCGCGGATTGCGGCAGAGGTGGCCGTTGCTGATGATGAGGATCCGGGCCGGAGTCATGCGGGGACCGCCGGGTGGCGGATGCCGGCGCTCAATTTCAGGTAGGCGGCGGCCCGGTCAGCGAGCAGGAAATTTTCGACCACGTAGTCGCGGGGACGGAACTCGCGACGGGCGACTCCGGCCAGAAACCCGGGCAGCTCGTCCTGAAAGCCGGCGAGGTCCGCAAAGCGGCGGCCGCAGCGTTCATCGAAGTACGGCACGGAGCAGACCGGGGCAAATTGGACGAGGTGCGGGTAGTAGTTCGGATCCCGCCAGAGGCCGCCGCGATCCCAAGCGAGGATCGGCACCCCGGACGCGAGCGCCTGCAGGTAGGCGAAGCCCTGGGTTTCATGTTCGCAGAGGAACACCATCGCCCCCACGCGCTGCAGCAGGGCCCGGTAGTCCTCTTCCTGGTACTGGCCGTAGCGCAAGTGGTGCACCCGGCAGCCCGCCTGCTGGAGGGCGGTGAGGATCGGGGTGAGCAGGGTTGGTTCATAGTGCTCCCGTTCCCAATGAATTTTGTCGTACAGGAGCACTTCGGTTGCCGGGGCCGGGACCGCGGGGGCTGCCAGTGGTCGGTGTCGACGCCTGCGGGCCAGATGGCACGGGGGCCGGTCCAGGCCAGGTCGCGATCGTACATGGCCTTGAACCACGCGCAGGGTATGAGCAGCAGGCGGATGTCGGCGCGGCCGAAGAAGTCGCTGTCGCGCGGATGATCGGCGATGGCCGGACCATAGATGATGGGATGACCGGCCGGGATCCGGTTGATCACATGCGGCTGGCCGATCACGTGCGCCCAGGCGCCAGGCGTCTGCGCGAGGCCACGGTAATCGTTGACCCGGTAGGTGACGCCGAGGCGGTCCAGGCCGGCCCGCAAGTTGAGGTACCAGCGCATGACCCCGCCCGGCTTGTGCGGGCCGCGCACCAGGCGACGGACGATTCGCCGAAAATGGCGATCCCCGCGGAACCACCGGTCAGGGTCGGGCTCCTCATAAAAGAGAAACAGGGGTTCGTTGCTCATGCGATCGGGCCGAAGGTGGCGGACCACTGGTCGAGATAGAGCCGGGCGCAGCGTTCGAGCGTGAGGTTGGCCAGGATGTAGTCCCGGGGCTGGTAGTGGCCGGCTTGCAGCTGGGCCCAGAAGGTGTCAAAGGCGACGGGAAATTCCGCGCCCGTCGCAAAGGTCGCGCCGCACCTTTCGTCCCAGTAAGGGACCGAACTCACCGGGGAAAACTGCACGCGGGCGGGATAAAATTCGGGGTCTTGCCAGCAACCGCCGCGGTCCCACGCCAGGATCGGCACCCCGCAGGCCAGCGTCTGCTGGTAGGCGATGCCCTGGGTCTCGTGCTCGCAGAGAAAGACCATGGAGCGGGAGCGTTGCAGCAGGGCGGCGAAGTCTTCCTCGCGGTAGTAGCCGTAGCGAATCACGGCGACGCGGAGACCCCGGAGCGTGAGATGGGTGCGGATCGGATCGATCAGTTCCTGCGTGTAGCGGTCGTGCTCCCAGCGGACCTTGTCGTAGAGCAGCACATCGATATCGCGTTGCCCAGGCGCCGGGGACCAGGCCGCGGTATCAATGCCGACAGGCCAGACGTGGACGCGGTCGCCCCAGTGCGGGACGCACATGCGGCGCATCCATTCCCCGGGCACAAGGATGCGGCGGAGGTTCGGGTGGCGCGCAAGCAGGCCGGGGTCGGCCAGGGGGTGGGACATCACCGATGCACCGAAAAGAATCGGGTTGCGCCAGGGTTGCAGCTCGAGGACGTGCGCCTTGCCGATGATTCCCACCGGCATCCCGGGGTTGCGGCGGGCCGCACGGTAACGGTTGACGGTATAGGTCACGCCCAGCCGGTCGAGTCCCGCGCAGAGGTTGAGGAAGACGCGCTCCTGTCCGCCTGGGCGGCGGGGACCACGGATGATCCGCCGCAACCACCGCCGGGGATGCCGATCGCCGGGCAGCCAACGATCGGGATCGGGTTCCTCGTAGAAGAGTGAGAGCGGCGGGTTCATCGGGTCAGCTCGGCGAACAGCTCGCGCCAGCGCTGGGTCGCGGCCGCCATGCCGGACAGGCTGAGGAAGAGGTCGCGCGGGGTGCGTCCATCCGGCCAGATGCGCGGGTGGCGATCGGCGGCGGCGATGGCCTCGATCCACGCGTCAACGCTGCGGGGTTGGGCGATGGTCAGGTAAGGCTTGAAACCGTCG
The DNA here is from genome assembly GCF_001746835.1 of Lacunisphaera limnophila. NCBI lineage: Bacteria > Pseudomonadati > Verrucomicrobiota > Opitutia > Opitutales > Opitutaceae > Lacunisphaera > Lacunisphaera limnophila. The sequence goes on from NZ_CP016094.1 coordinate 3,351,458, forward strand.
GGGAATTGGTAGCCCGCGCTGCTGTGGCCGGCCGGGGTGACCACCAGGGCATTCATCGCGAGGCCCTCGAGGAAGGAGGTCATGCCGGCCGAGGTCTCGGTATCGTCGGTGACGTTCAGGACCAGGGCGGTTTCCTGGTAGAAGCGCAGCAGCAGTTCCCAGCGCGCGTAGTAGTGGAGCTCGATGTTCGGGCAGGCCCGGTAGGCGGCCAGCACCGGTTCGGGATAGTAGCGCGACACGCGTATGATCCGCCGGCCCGTGCGGCGCGCGATTTCCAGTACCACGTCGTCCAGGCGTCCCCGGTCGCCGGGCACGAAGAGGGTGGCGGTGCGCGTCGGCGCGGGGACTGCAGGCCGGAAAAAGACATCGTCCACGATCCAGGGAAAGAAACGCGTGCGGCTGGCCCCGTGGGTGGCGGCAAAACTCGCCAAACGAAGTGTGTCTTGCACGAGGATGAGGCGGGCGCGCCCGAGTGTGTGGCGCACGAACAATCGTTTGAGCCAGGGCATGCGCTCGGGGGCGATGTTCTGGTAATAGACCGCCACCGGGACCCGGTGCGCGTACAGGCTCAGCGCGAGGACATCGTAGGCGCGGAGGCTGTACACGAAGATCATGGCCTTTTGTCCGGCGGCGCGCGCCGCGGCCAGGGCGCCGCGCAGTCGCGGCAGGGTGTCGCCGCGGACCACGTCGAAACCGGCCATGAGGGCACCGTGATGAAACTCGAGCGGGAACACACCGAAGCGCTCGATCAAGTCGGGCGTCGGCGGCTCGGGCAGTTCCGAGGTCCAGATGATGACCCCGCGGGGCGGGGCGGCCGGCTCAGCGGGAACGGACACGATTTAGCACGGAGTTGACCAGGCGCGTAAGGAACCACTTGGGTGGCCGGAGCAGTTCGCGCAACCAAATGATCCAGTAATCCAGCGAACCCCGGTCCAGCCGGCCGGTGCGGAAGAGCAATCGGCGGAAATCCGCGGTCAGCCGCGTGCCCGCGAAACGGGCGAACGGGTAGGGCACGGCCGGGTGCCCGCTCTCGTGGCGAGCGAGGCCCTGATGATAGGCGGTGAGCACGTCCTTGAACCACGGGCTGCGCTCCAGCAGGGCGTGGTTCGAAGAGTCCGGCATGTAGACGCAGGGGATGCCAGGCCGGGAGGTGCGGTAGCCGCTGAGGTGGAAAAAAATCACGGGCTGGCCGGCGACCGACCAGCGGCCAGGTCCGTCCGGCTGGACTGCGCGCTCATGAACGTTCCAGAAGGCGATGTTCAGGCGCGGATCGCGCAGGATCTTCACGGCAGCTGGATAATACTCGGCCAGCAGCGGCAGCAGCTTCTGGTCGACAAACATGCCGTGGGCGCGATCGGCGAAGCCGTAGACAGGGAAACGCGAGTGCATCCACGCCAGCATGCGGTCGGCCTCGGGCCCGCGGCGCCAGGCGGAAAAGCCTCCGTTAAAAAGCCCCATGTCGACGATATCGATCTCGGTGATATAGGGCAGATCCAGCGGCGGGGGCGCAAGCTGGTGCGGCGTAAGCAGGAGCGGGGCCTGGTCGAGTTGCTGCCAAACCGGGGCGAACGAGCCGGTGACAAAAAGATCGCAGTCGAGGTAGATGACTCTTTCGCAGCCGGTGCCGAGCAGGTGGGCGACGAGGAAGGGCTTGAGCGTGTTGCAGAGCTCGAAGGCATTGAAATAATATACCATCCGCGCCGGTGGCGTCGGCACGAGCTCGGCGAGCGTCACGAAGACCAGACCGTCCTCGCTGCGTGGGGGCAGGCCGGCGGGAGCGTCGGGGATCAGGACATGGAAGGGCTCCCGGTTGCCGGTTGCTTGCAGTGAATCGCGAAGCGCCCGCACGTAGGGCAGGTGGGACCAAGTGATGACCGTGGCGAAGCAGCGGGGAGGAGGGAGTTCGGGCATGCAGATCAGGAGCGGGTCAGGCGTTGCATCCGCCACGCGCGGACGGAACGGATCAGCGCGGCGGGCAGCAGCGAGGTGTGGTCGAGCCAGCTTCCCGGGGCGAAAGCCGGGCGCGGGCCGGCGGCCCGGGGGACGGCCTTGAGCTGCCGGAGGAATGCCTCGTTGAGCTCCGGGTGGTTGATGCGGCGCGGCGCGGGCGGTTCGCTGAAGGTGAACGTCTCCATGCGCGCGAGCAGGTCCGCGGGAGTGGAGTGCAGCAGGTAGTTCGCGCCCAGCACCTGGGCGCTCGTCTTGTCTACGTAGTTGCAGATCACACCCAGCCGGAAATGCATCGCCTCCGCGTAGGTGATGGGGAGTCCCTCGACGTAGGAGTTAAGGCAGAGGAACCGGGCGGCGGCCATCTCCTGCAGCACGGCGGCGCGCGGAATGCCGATGCGGACCTCATCGGGGGCGAGGGCAGCCCGCACGTCATCAGCCAGACTGCCGACCCCGATCATCCGCACGGTATAACCCTGCTGCCGGAAGAGGCGGAACAGCTCGATCGTTTCCAGGATGTTCTTGTCCGGCTCCAGGCGGCCGACGTACAGCACGCGATTTTCCTTCGTGGGGAGCGGGGCGACATCCACGAAAGTCGAGTACTGGAAAGCGCTGATGCGGCTGATGCCGCGTGCCCGCAGGTAGGCGGCGGCCGTCTCCGAGACGCAGAAGAAATGGTCGACACGCCCGGCGTGGCGGAAGGCGAGGCTGTAGGAGTGCTCGTGGTTGGTGTGCACGATGAACAGGACGGGGCGCGCGGTCCCGGTCCAAAGGAAGAATTCCAGCTCGAAGCGCTCATTGGCCACGAGCGTGTCGTACTGGTCCACCTGGATATGGGCAGCGAGGGTCCGGTAGACATGTGTGAGCGGATCGTAGACGCAGTAGTGCAGGGTCCGCGTCGCGGCGTCGAAGTAGGTGCGCTCACCCTCGGCAAAATACACGACGTCCACCTCGGGGAATTGCCGGCGCATGTTCTCCCAGAAGACGGCGACGCCGCCGACATGCCGGGCGACCAGCGAGAGGATGCGGCCCGTTGTCCGGGGGGGGAAGGATGCGGGGTTCATGCGGGACGGGCGGGGTTGCCGTGCCAGATCTGGCGGGCGGGCACGGATTTTGTCACCACGCTGCCGGCCCCGATCACGGCGCCGTCGGCGATGGTGACCCCGGGCAGGATGATGGCGCCGGCCCCGAGCCAGCAATCACGGCCGATCGCGACACCGGTTTTGGCTGGATCCCAGCGATCCGCGTGCACGCGTCCGTCCGCCCGGTCGATGAGATGGTTTGAGGCGATGAGGCTGACGTGCTGGCCTACCTGTGTGCCGGAACCGATCTCGATGGTGCCGCCGGCCGCGCGGAGGTTGGCGCCCATGCCCAGGCGCACGCCCGCGCCGAGGGTGAGCCGGCCGGGGATGGGGCTGAGAGGGGACTGACGCAGGACTACAATCTCGGAGAACGGGCCGATGAGTGACCCCGGTGCAATTGTCAGTGCGGAAAAATCGTCCACGACAAACTGGACCGGCCACTCGATCGCCACGCCGGGGTAGCGGGATTGAATCTCGCGGCGCTGCCAGTCCTGCTGGACCTGCTCTGTCAGAGTTCGGGCTAGGGCGCCCAGCGCGGCGGGGAGGCGGGTGAGATTCATCGGGAGGCAGCGCGCAGGAAGGATAGGAGGCGCAGGAAAGGCTCGGGGAGTAGGGCCATGAAGTGAAGCTTGGATATGCGCGTGCCCTGCAGACCTGGGTGGGCTTGCCGGAAGGCGCGGACTTCGCGCTTGAACCCGGTGTACTCGTGCCGGCGCCAGGCACCCTCGACCGTGCCGTTCCACCAATACTTGCGGGCGAGGAGTTCTTCAAGCCGGACGGGGTCGAGGGGGGCGGCGACCGGCACATACAGCAGGGACCCGTCGGCCGGCAGGTGGCGCAGGATCCGTTCACCCAGACCGGCGGCCCGGGCGAGGCCCGCCGCCACGCGTTCTTCCTCCGCAAAGAATTTGCCGGCGGACGTGGCGGTCTTGGCGGCGGCATGTTGGCGGAAAAAGGCAACCGGGGCGGACGATTCCTGCACCGAGGCGCGGCCGCCCCGCAGGAGCACGCGGGCGAACAGGTCCAGATCCATCACATAGTGCAGTTCCTCGCGCACGCCCCCGAGTTGCTGCACGGCGGAGGTGCGCAGGAACAGGCCCTGCTGGCAGATGTAATGGTTTACCAGCGCCTCTTCCACGGTCGGGCCGGTTTTCGTGCAACCCAGCGGCCGGGCTTCGGCGAGGGTCGGACCAGTCAATTCGCCGGCGGAGAAGATCAAGCGCGCGGGATCCGCCACCCCGATGGTCGCCAGGGCACCGGGCAGCAGGCAGTCGTCGCTGTTGATCCAGTTGAACCAATCGCCGTCACACCGGGCCAGGCCCTTGTTGATGGCGTGGGACTGGCCGCGATCGCGTTCGCTTTCCCAATGATTCAGCCAAGGGGCGTACCGGGCGATGATCTCGCGGCTGCCATCGGTGCTGCCGCCGTCGACGACGAGATACTGCAGGTTGGGGTAATTCTGCAGGAGAATGGAGCGGATGGTTTCCTCGAGGTAGTCCCCCTGCTGGTAGGAGGGGGTGACGATGCTGATGCGCGGCCAGTAGGTGCGGCCCGCATAGGAGGCAGGCGGTGTTTCCTCAGTCCATGGCCAACCGATGCGGCCCGGGGGTGGCAGGGGCAGTTGGTTGAGCAGGCTCATGCGCAGGCGCGGCGGTGAAAGTCGGCCAACTGGCGACCTACGGCGGCGGGATTGTGGCGGGCGATCACACTCTGGCGTCCGTTGGTGGCGCGCTGTTCGCGGCGCGCTGCGTCCGAGAGCAGGCGTTCGAGGGCGGCGGCGAGGTGCTCGGGAGAAGGCGAACCCTCTCCGTAGTCCTCCCGGGCGGTGGGCACGGCTTCGAGCAGGCCGCCGACTGGCGTCGCCACCACGGGCACGCCCGTCGCCTGGGCTTCGATCGCGGTGAGGCCGAAGGCCTCGGCACGGGACGGGGCGACGAACAAGTCCATCGCTGCGTAGGCGGCGACCTTGGCCTCTTCGGTCTCGAGGTAGCCAAGGTGGCGCCAGGGCAGGTTGACGAGAGCGCGCAGGTCTGTGGCCGGGTCGCGGCCGAAGCTCAGGAGTGTGATCTTGCCCCGTAGGTCCGCAGGCAGCAACGCCAGCGCCGCGACGAGGTCGGCAAACCCCTTGCGTCGGTTATTGAGGTTCTCGCAAGCGAAGCCGACAACCAGCTGGTTCGCGGCAAGGTCCAGGGCTGCTTTGGCGGCCGCCTTCGGGCGTGGGGCGTAGAGCGTTGTGTCCAGAGGATACAAGATGGTTTCGATAGGCGTGCCGGCGGGAAAGAAGCCGCTGGCCGCGGCCTCGGTCGCATTCCAAGCGCTGTTGGCGATCACGCACAGACGGTGATCTTGCAAGGCGCGCTGCTTGATGGTCCGCACCTCTGCCTCAAGTACGGCAAGCGCCGGGTTCGCAGCCGCGTCGAGGGCGTAGTGGAACCCGCCGAGGTAGGGCTGCTGGTCGTGCAGGGTCAGGACAACCGGTTGCGTGCAGGTACCTAGGAATCGTGGCCAATCGAGGATGCCAGCGACCCAGTGCAGGTTGATGACCGCCGCCGATTGGACCCAAGGATGATCCTCTGGGCGGTAATCACTGTGAGGCAGTGTGAAGAGTTCATAGGCCGCGGCATCCGCCGGGCCGGCTAGCGCGACGAGGCGGCGGTGCAGGCGCTGCTCGGGCGTGTGCGCCAGGCCTAGGCGCTGGGCCAGGCGAAAGGGCAGGGGGTGCTTCTGCCAGGTGATACTGTCGGCCTCGGACCCGAGACCGGCGGGTGGCTTGAGGACGAGCAAACGCGAGTCCACGCCCTGAGCGCGCAGGGCCCGATGGTAACGCAGCAGACCCAGGCCAGCGCCGCCGGCCAAGCTCGTGGCGATGTGGACCACGATCATGTGGCGGGTGCGGGCGGCTTGACTGCCTCGAGGTAGAGGCTGTCGGGCTTGCGGGGAGAACCTGCCTCGACGTCAAGCCAGAGGCCATCCGTCGCCCAGTCCGGTTGCCGGCTCGTGCCCGCGGTCGTAACTTCGCAGCCGGTGAAGCCGGTGCTGTTCAGAAGCGTGGCAAGGGAAACCCGGTCGTACATCCAGAGGTGGGCCTCACCGAGGCGGCGGTAGCGCAGCCAGTCCCACTCGGTTTCGCTTACCCCGGCCAGCTGGCGGAGCCGGCGGGCCAGGCGTTCCCGGACGCCCGGTCGGGGCGCCGGCCCGCGTGGCGCCGCCACCTGGCGAGCGCCGGCTTGCGCACGCTGGAATTCATCGCCGATCCGCCGCGCGGCGAAAGAGTCGGGCGCGGCCTCCTGTAGCCAGCGCAGCATCTCACCTCCGGAGCGGGTGCGCACGAGCTGATCGATCATCTCCACCACCGTCCACTCATGGTCGGCGAGGGTGCGGGCTTCGGACCTGGTGGCGGCGAGTTCGAGTTTCTCGAGGTAGAGTCGCGCCTTTTGCTCGAGGTCGGGTACCACGACGCGGAGGAGTCCGCCGGGTTGGAGGACGCGGTGGCATTCTTGGAGGAGCCGCCGGGCCCCATCTCGGTCAAGGTGCTCAAGAACGTGGGAATGGTAGACCAGCGCGAAGCTGCCCGCGGCAAAGGGCAGCGGTTCACGCAGGTCATGGGCCTGGACTAGGCCGGGCACGCTGACGAAATCCACGTTGGTCCAGCCGGGTAGGGCGCGATGACCGCAGCCAATGTTGAGTTTATTCATCGGGGCGATGGGAGAGAGGGACACGGAGGATCCGAGCGATGCGCCGGGGCAGGTTGCGGAGGGCGAGAACGGGGATTTGCACCGCCGGGCTCCGAGCCAGACGGTCGAGCCGGTGGGCGACGTCGCCACGGGTCAGGCGGAAGACCCGGCGCTGGATGCGCTCCGGCAAATCCGGGTCCACCCGCGGGCTCCAGGCGGGTGGCGGCTCGGTCCATGGCGCGGTGCTGGTAGGGGCGAAGAAGTACTGCACGCCGGGCACCGTATGGGTGGCTTGGGCGGTAAAGCCGATGTTCTCGACTAGGGAGGCGGCGGGAATGAGGGCCTGGCCACCTGCCTGCCACAATGTGTATACCCATTGATAGTCCCAAGTGTTGATTGCGCCGGCGCGCGTCGCTTGGAATTTCTCAAGCCAGTGCTCGCGCCGTTGTGCGGTGGTCAGGTGCGCGGTAACCAGGCGACGGAATTCCACGTCGGTGGCGGTCAGGTCGACCCGGTAGTGTTGCCAGCGGTCCCGCCAGGTCCCCCAGCCCCAGATGAAAGGCATGGGCGCCAGGGCGGCGGGCTCACCGCGGCTGTTCTCCATGCCCATGCCGGCCACGTGCCAGATGCGGGTGTCGCCAGCGAAGCGGCCGAGGGCCCAGGCCATGTAAGGGAAGAAGCCAGGCAGCGGCAGGCAGTCATCTTCGAGCACGATCCCATGCGGCTCACGATCGAAGAACCAGTCGAGAGCACCGGCCACCGCCGCCCGGCAACCGAGGTTCTCAGTCCGGAAAAGCCGGTGCACGACCAGCTCACCCGTGGTGGCGGGAATCAAAGCGCGGGCCGCCGCGCACTGAGCCGCGTCCCCGGGCACGGCGGGCCGGGGGCCGTCGGCGGCGACATAAAGTTGGCGCACCCCTGCGGCAAGGATGCCCTCGAGCACCCGCTGGGTTTCCGCGGGCCGGTTGAAGATCAGGAAGAGGACGGGGGGCATGCGAAGCTCAGGTCGCTTGGGTGGCCACGGTGGTCATGCCGGCCATGAATTTGGTCTCGATGGGGATCGAGCCGTCGACGGACCAGCGGTCGGGGGCCAGGACCTGTCGGCCGGGGTGCGCGTTAAGCCAGGCGCCCCACCAGGAGAAGCTGCTGTTGGCGATGATCTGGTGGTGGCAGGCGGAAAGAAGAGCCAGGTCGGTCAGCATGGCGTAGGGCTGGCCGCGGTTGTCCACCAGCAGGGGATCGAGGGCGGCAAAATGCTCGCTGCACCATTCGGGGTCATCGGAAAAAATCGCGAAGCGCGCGCCCGGCACCCGCTCCCGCATCAACCGGATGGCGCGGGTGTAGTAGTCCTGGCCGCACACGTTGAAGACGGGATGGACGAGGAAGTCCGTGCGTCGCACGTGCAGCCCGACCACGGCCGGCTGGTCTAGGATGTAGCGCAACTGGGGAAGGCTGGCCCGGTCCAGCCAGCGCGCCGGTCCGAACCACTCGCGCAGGCTCGCGGCCAGCGGCCGGAAGTAACGCTCGTCCTGGAAAAAGCCGTCGAGCCACACGTCCCCTGGCAGCGCCAGAACCGCCGGGTCGAAGGCCGGGGAGGATTCGCGGAAGGTTCGCCGGTGCAGGATCGCGCCCGTGGTCCGGCCTGCCACCCGCTGCCACAGGAGGTTGCCCGCGACGGACGCGAGGTGGCGCGGGAAGTCCAGCTGCAGGACTGGCAGGCGGGTGAAGACCAAATCGCTGGTCACCTCCGGCAGGTCGCAGGGATCGACCACGACCGAAGTGCGGTGCCGGTCGGCCAAGGCCAGGGCGGTGGCCACCTGGAAGAGGTGGTTGCCAAGGCGGCCCTTTAACCGGACGCGGATCATGCGGGCTGATTGCGGATGTAGATGTCGGCAAAGAGGTAGGTTTCCTCGCTGAACTGATTGATCAGCGTGGTGATTTCCGCGTGGTTGAGCCAGCGCTGGCGCGCGAAGCGCATGCTCTCGCCCCACGAGAGGTTGAAACTCACGGGTCCGAGCCGGGCCAGGTGGTCGAGGCACTGGAGGGTGGTGGTGCTGACCTCCGGCGCCCACTCGATGGCGACAAGGTTGACTGGCTGGCTGAGGCCGAGGAGGACCTCGTGCTCATAGCCCTCCACGTCGATCTTGATGAAATGAGGCCGGCCGTGGGCGGCGATCAACGCGTCGAGGGTCGTCAGCTCAACCGTCAGGCGCTGGTCCCAGCGGATGCCGGCGAAGCGGCCGGAGCGCGTCGTGGCGGCGATAAACTCGGGGGAGAGGCTCGAGAGCACGGAGAGGTCGGAGACCTGCATCTCCGCCGTGCCCGGCTGCCGGCCGATAGCCGAGGGAACGAGGTGCACGAGCGGATCCGAATCGAAGCGGGTCCGCAGGACCTGCTGGCAGGCTGGCTGGGGCTCCGCGGCCACGACGCGGCAGCCGAGCCGGCGGAAAGAGGCCAGGCGATTGCCGACGTTGGCGCCAATGTCGAAGCACAGGCTGCCGGCGGGCAGGAAGGTGCGGTAGAACTCATCGCTGAGCGCCTCCTGCGCATCGGGTGACTGCGACGCCACGGGCGGCGCAGGGCGCAGTGCCCGCAGCAGCACGGGGGGCAGCAGGTCGCGGAGGACGGACTTGGCGGTCGATCGCAGAGACATGGGCGTCGGGAGGTTCAGGCAGCCGGCTTGGTGAAGTGGAAGCATCCGCAGGCGAAGTGCTGCCCCTGCAACCGGGCGGGGTCGGCGTGGCGGATGATGCCCCCGCGGTGCTCGTCCGGGATCAGGGAGAATTCCTCCAGGCGCAACCCGCGGAAAAGGGCCATGGCCGCGGCGTAGGAATAAATACGGTGGGCGTTGAACTCGATGTTGGCCTGCTCCGCCATCGGGGTCACGAACAGCAGATGCCCGCCCGGGGCCAGGACGCGTGCGAGCTCGGCGGCGGCGCGGACGTCACCTTCGGGATCGATTGGGTCGCCGTAACGCCCGAGGCCAACGTGCTCGACGACATGCATGCAGGACAGCGATGGGATCGAGCCATCGGCGAAGGGCAGGGCACAGAGATCCACCCGATGCACCGTCAGCCCGTCCAGCGTCACTTGCGGCGGCTGGTACTCATAGTACTCCGTGGGCCAGAAGGCGGAGATGCATCCGGCGAAGGCAAAGATCGACGAGATGTCCACATGGCGCACCGGATTGATGCCGCGCAGTACCCGGCAAGCCCAGGCTGGGTGGTAGAAGTAATGCGGCTCGAACGGAATCTGGGCGTTGGCGTCGTTCAGGCACGGGAAGTCATGCCCGCGCGCGAAACGCCGCGACCCGCCGGTGGCCATGAAGGCATCCCGCTGCCGGCCGAGCGCGCGCAACTGCCGGCGCTCGGTCCGATGACCGGTGACTGTGGCGCGTAACTTGCGCAGCAGTCCGCGAGGAGCGAGGTAGCGCAGCGTCGCGAGCATGGGGATGTTGGTCAAACCGTCGGACCGAGGGACCAGTCACCCTCGGCGAGCACGAGTCCATGGACGCCTGGGGTGGAGCCGTCCAGGGCATAAAACGACGCATCCACCACCTGGACCTCGAGTGCGTTGTCTGCCTGGTCCACGAGCGCGCCATGCGCGACCAGGAATGCCGAGACGTAATAGCGCCCGCCCGGCAGCGGGAGCTTCGGCAGGCAGAAGCGAAAGACCCCCTCCGCCGGCAGGTCGTGGAACACCTGCTGGTTCAGCTGACTGAAATGGTTGAGCACACGAATTCCGGTTGCGGTGTAGAAGGTCACCGAGGGGATCAGCGGCCCGACAAAGCCGGGTTTGCAACTGAACTCGATCTGCAGGCAGAGGGGGCGGCCGTTGTCCACGGTGGCGGAAGGCTGGCCCTGCTCGTTCTGAATTTCCACGGCGCGGATGGCCACCGCCGCCCGGTCCGCCGGTCGCGGGTTTATCCAGCGGCCACTAGAAGAGCCCTTGTGCTGGAGGTAACGCGTGACGACCTCCTGGGTGGGTCCATCGAGAGCCAGGGTGCCGTGATCAAGCAGCAGGGCGCGGCCGCACAGGTTCAGAACAGCTGACATGTTGTGGCTGACAAAAAGCACCGTGCGACCACTGCCGTTGGCGATCGACTGCATCTTGCCGAGACACTTATTCTGGAACTGTTGGTCTCCCACCGCCAGCACCTCATCGACGATCAAAATCTCGGGATCGAGATGGGCGGCCACGGCAAAGGCCAGCCGGACGTACATGCCGCTGCTGTAGCGTTTCACGGGTGTATCGAGGAACTTTTCGATCTCGGCGAAGGCTACGATCTCGTCGAATTTCTGCCTCACCTCCTGGCGGCGCATCCCCAGGATGGCGCCGTTGAGAAAGATATTTTCCCGGCCAGTAAGGTCTGGATGGAAGCCTGTGCCGACTTCCAGCAGCGAAGCCACGCGCCCGCGCAGTCGGATTTGCCCCGTGCTGGGCTCGGTAATCCGGGAGAGTACCTTAAGCAGGGTGGACTTGCCCGCGCCATTACCGCCGATTACGCCCACCACTTCGCCGGGTTGGATCGAGAAATTTATATCCTGCAGAGCCCAAAATTCCTCCGTTTCAAAGCCAGTGCCCCAGCGAAACTTCCGCCACAGGCGACGGGCCGTATGGTGCAGGGTGTCCCGGAGGCTGTCGTGTCGGGATTCATGGGCGATGACGTAGCGCTTGCCCAGACCGGAAACGGCGATGACGGGTGTGCTCATGGCTCAGATGACGTCAGCGAATTCGCGTTCGGTGCGCCGGAAGTACCACACGCCGGTGACCAGGAGCAGGAGTCCGATGCAAACTGACACGCCCAGTCCCGGCAGATAGATTGCCGTGCGACCGCCGAGCAGGCACCAGCGGAAGCCGTCGACCACGCCGGAGATCGGGTTCAGCGCAAGCAGGTCGCGCCAGTTGGGTACGGAGTCGCTCAGGTAACCGATCGGCGTGGCAAACATGCCAATTTGCACGAGAAAGGGAGTGATGAATCGGAAATCGCGGAACTTGACCGTGAGTGCCGTGATCCAGAGGCCGGCCCCTACGGCGATGATCAGCGTGAGGATAATAAATAGCGGCAGCACCAGCAACTGCCACCCTGGGTAGAGGCCGAAGAAACAAAGCAGCGGGATCGTAAGCCCGAGCATAATGCTGAAATCGGCCAGGGCCACGGCCAGCGCCGAAAGCGGTACGAGGAGGCGCGGAAAATAGACCTTGCTGATCAGGTGGCTGTTGCCAACCAGGCTGTTGCCGGCCCCGGTAAAAGCGGTGCTGAAAAGCTGCCACGAGAGATTGCCTGTGAGGACCAGTGCAAAGTAGGGCAAGCCCGCGTCGGGCATTTTGGCCAGCTTACTGAAGATGAAGGTGAGCAGCGCCGTCTGTGTGACCGGCTGGATCACCGCCCAGGCAATGCCAAGTACTGCCTGCTTGTAACGGACCTTGAGATCGCGCCATGCCAGGAAGCCCAGAAGTTCGCGGAAGCGCCACAGGTCCTGCCAATAGGTGCGGCTGGTGCGGCCGGCTTCAAGCAGGAGGACGGGTATTTCGGCGGAAGCCATGTTCAGGCCAGGGCCGCGGCGAGGCGGCGGGTGAAGGCGGGGAAAGCAAAGGTGTCGGCGTGGCGGCGCACAACCTCCGAATCGCGGTGATGGCGGACGAGTTCGTCCACGGCGGTGGCCAGTTCCGGGATGTTGCCGTAGGTGACGAGCACACCGGTGTCGGGGGTGATCACCTCGGGCGCGCCCCCGGCGCGGGCGCCGATGCAGGGTTTGCCGTAGACCATGGCTTCAAGGTAGACGAGGCCGAAGCCTTCCTTCCGGCTGGGCAGCGCGAATAAGTCACAGGCGGCGTACTCGGCCCGCAGGGCCTCGTCGCTGATCGGGCCGAGAAAGTCCACGGAGCCGGCGACGCCGAGCTCGGCGGCGAGGGCTTGCAGCCGCGGCAGGTCGTCGCCCTTGCCGACGATGCGCAGGCGGGCGGCGGGGTACTCGCGACGGATGGCCGGCATGGCCTCGATCAGAGTGTCGAATCCCTTGTAGGTGTCGGACGAGCTGAGGCGACCCACCGTCAGGATCCGGGGGATCGCAAAGGGCGCGTTTGAGAGCTGGTCATTGAGCTCGGGCGCGAAATGAGGATCGAGCGTGTTGGGCACCACCACCAGCCGGTCGGGGCGCAGCGCCGGGCAGAAGCGCAGCATTTGGCGGCGGGTGTATTCGCTGACGCACAGGATGCCGTCCGCGCCGAGCAGGGCGCGTCGTTCCAGCCAGGTGTAGGGACGCCAGACCTCGATGCCGTGGGCCACGAGATGATATTTCAAGGCCGGACGCAGCCGCTGCGCGAGCCAGACGATGGGCAGTTGGTGCAGGTGGGCGCACACGACCACGTCGGCGCGCCGGGCCAGGCGCAGGGTGTGGCGGACAAAGGCGAGTTTCTGCCGGTTGCAGCCGAGATGCTCGCCCAGGCGATCGGTGCAGTAACGCATCAGGCGCGGGTCGGTTTCCGGCCGGTCGTTCAGGACCAGGGAATCGACGCGGCCCGCCGGGCCGGCGATCTCGCACAGGGCCTTAAGGTACAACCGCATGATGCGCGCGATCCCGCCTTCGTGCAGGAAAAGTTCCGGGGAAAGCAGCAGGGTGTTCACGAGGCAGCGCTCCGGTTGGCGAAGGCGATGAGCATGGCGAGGGTCCAAACCCGGGACCAAGCGCGGGTGTCCTGGCCGGTAATGTAGTTTCGCCAGATGGCCTGCGCCTCGGTGGCTTCCAGCCACGGGCAGGCGGCGAGGGAGCCCGGTGAGAACGTGTGGTCGAGGAAGGGCTTGAGCTCGGCGCGCATCCAATGGGCGAAGGGCAGGGTGAATCCCTGCTTGGGGCGGTTGCGGATGGCGGCGGGTACGAGGTCGGCGGTCGCGTCGGCCAGGGCGCGCTTGGCCCGGCGCGGGTCGTATTTGAACCAGGCGGGCTGCGGCCAGAGCCAGTCGACCAGGGCGCGGTCCACGAAGGGCACGCGCAGTTCCAGCGAGTGCGCCATGCTGAAGACGTCGCTGTCGCGCAGGAGCGTGTCGGCCATGTAGGTGCGCAGCTCCCACGCGCTGATGATCTGGAAGGGGTCCGCGCCGATGAGCTCGAAGGCGAAATCCTCGAGCATGGGGTGGTTGGGCCCGAGCCGGGTCGCGAGCCGCCGGGCCTCGGGGGTGAGCAGGGACAACCGTTGCGTCTCCGGGAGCACGCGGCGCTGGAGTGAGGCGAGTTCGTGGAGGTCGCGGGCGTGCGCGAGAAAATCGGCCAGTTTCCGGGCGCGGGTGCCGGGCAGGGCGCGCAGCCGCTCGACCAGCGTGACGCGCAGGCGGCGGGGCAGGCGGCGCCACAGGGGGAGCAGCGCCTGCAGGCGGGGCAGGTCGCGAAAGGACGGATAACCGCCAAAGAGTTCATCGCCGCCGAGGCCGGAGAGGGCGACCGTCACGCCGCCGGCGCGGGCCAGACGGCTGGCGTACCAGGTATTGATCCCATCGCCCGTGGGCTGGTCGAAGGTGGCCAGGATGCGGGGTAGGTCCGCGGCGATGCGGGCGCCGGTGAGGAGATCCTCGTGATGCTCGGTGCCGAAGGTCTGCGCGGCCAGGCGGGCGCCGGCCTGTTCGGAATAGCCGCTTTCCCCGAAGATCAGGGAGAATGTCTTCAGCCGGGGGCCGCCTTGGCGGGTCATCAGGCCGACGACGGCGGTGGAATCCATGCCGCCGGAGAGGAAGGCGCCGACGGGGACATCAGCCACGCGATGCGCGCGGATCGTGTCCTCAAGCTGGTGGCGCAGGCCGTGGATGAAATCCTGATAGTTGCCCGCCACGCGGGCAGGTTGGACCGGGGCGGGCAGATGCCACCAAGCGCGGGTGAGCACCGTGCCGGCGGCATCGACGACGATACTGTGGCCCGGGGGCAGGTTGGCGATGCCGCGGTAGATGGTGCGGGGGGCCGGCACACTGAACCAGGCAAGGTATTCGCCGACCGCGGCGGGGTCGATTTCGCGGGCGATCTGACCGCCGGCGAGCAAGGCGTTGAGCTCCGAGGCAAACACCAACCCGGTGTCGCGCAGGCGGGCATAATACAGCGGCTTGATCCCGAGGGGGTCGCGGGCGGCGAACAGCGTGTGCTCGCGGGTGTCCCAGACCGCGAAGGCGAACATCCCGCGCAAGCGGGGCAGGCAGTCGGCGCCGTACCGCGCATACGCCGCGAGAAGGACCTCCGTGTCGCAGTGGGTGCGGAAGGTCCAACCCTCCGCTTCCAGCCCGGTGCGCAGTTCGCGGTGGTTGTAGATCGCCCCGTTGAAAACGATCGTGAACCGCCCGTCGGGCGTGGTCGTGGGCTGGCGCCCGTTAGCCGGGTCGAAGATCGCCAGGCGGCACATGCCGAGAGTGACGTCCCCGTCGGACATGAGACCCTGGTCATCCGGGCCCCGCTGGACCATCCGTTGCACCATGCGACTTACGCTGTCCGCACGTTCCGCCGGGTTAATTCTCGAAGACAGGATTCCGGCTATGCCGCACATGGTGGGGATGGGTTGGGACGGCTTCGCCCCGTCACTTCCCCTTGCAGGGAAGAGACCCTAGATTGTTGCGGGTGCGGTGGGCCCAAGCGGCGGCCATTGCTGGCCACAAAAAGCCAACAGGACGGCCCGCCGGGTAGCAATGCCGATTTAGCGCAAAGCCTTAGAAACAAATGGCTTTGCTTATCTCAGTGGCTTTCTCGGGACTGCTCAGCAGCGCCACCAGATGCAGGCCGAAATCAACGGCCGTACCGGCCCCGCGGGAAGTCGTGATTCGACCATCGGTGACGACCTTTTCGTGGGCCAGGATGGCCGGCAACTCGCCGGCGACGGAAAAGTGCGCGGTGTATCGGCGGCCCGTGAGCAAACCCGCATCGTGGAGCACGGCGGGGGCGGCGCAGATGGCGGCAAGCCAGCGGCCGGCGCCATGGTAGCGGAGGACAAGTTCGCGGAGGCGCGGATCGGCGCGGAGGTGTTTCACACCAGCACCGCCGGGCAGGAAGAGCAGGTCGAAATCGCGGCCCAGCACCGTGGCGAGTGTGGTGTCGGCCTGGACGGTGAGCCCGCTGCGGCCCGTGACGGCCAGAGTGTCGCCCAAGGCGGCGGTGGTGACGGCGATGCCGGCCCGGCGCAGGAGATCAACAGGGGCGAAGGCCTCGATTTCCTCAAAACCTTCGGCCAGGGGGACGAGCACGGATGGCATGGTGGGGAGAAGTATCGGGGATCAAGTAACAAGTATCAAGCGGCGGAATCCAGGCAGGGCGGTCATCTCCTCCTTGATAGTTGTCCCTTGTTCCTTGTTACTTCCCGCCATGGCTTCCATGTCGGGCAAGCGTCTCGTGATTTTTGGGTGCGGCTATGTCGGCTCGGCGCTGGCCCGGGCGGCAGTAGCGGCGGGCGCGACCGTCGAGGCGCTCACGCGCAATCCGGAGAAGGCGGCGGCGCTGCGCGCGGCGGGTCTGGCCAAGGTCGTGGAAGCGGACCTGGCGGCGCCTGGTTGGCACCCGCAGATTGAGGGCGGGGCCGACTGGGTGGTGAACACGGTGAGCTCCGGCGGGCCGGACCAGTATTGGCAATCCTATGTGGTCGGCATGCAGTCGATCCTCAGCTGGGCCGGGCGGGCCGGACAGCAACCGGTGGGCACCCTGGTTTACACCAGCAGCACGTCGGTCTATCCGCAGGGCGAGGGCGCGGTGGTCGACGAAACCCAGTGGGCGCACGGGGCCACGCCAAATGGGCGGACCATCAGTGAATCCGAGGTGCTGCTGAAAAACGCGCCGGAGACGGCGGTGCGGCGCCGGTATATCCTGCGCCTGGCCGGCATCTATGGCCCCGGCCGGCATCACCTGTTGGATCAGTTGCGGGCCGGGGCGACGACGCTCACTGGCACGGGCGGGCACCACCTGAATCTGATCCACCGGGACGACATCGTGGCCGCGATCCTGGCCTGCCTGCACGCCCCCGCGACGGTGGGCAGCGAGATTTTCAACGTGGCCGACCTGGCCCCGTCCCGCCGCGAGGAGGTTGTGGCCTGGCTGTGCGCGCAACTGGGCCGGCCGGAACCGGTGTTCGACGGAACCACCACCGCCCGTCGCGGGGGCGCACCAATGCCGGACCGGATTATTTCCAGTGCCAAGATCCAGCAAGAACTGGGCTGGCGTCCGCAGTTTCCGGACTACCGGGCCGGATTCAGAGTCTTGCTGGATGCCGCGGGTCGCCCGTAAGCGGACGCACGCGATACGAGCCACAGGCACTGGTTTCAGCCCGCGGACGACCGACTTCCCTGGATCGGGCTTCCCCGGCAAGTGCCTGGGATCCTGTGGCGATGGCCCAAAGGGAGGGGCGAATTCACGATACTTTGGTCGTGATTCGGGACAGATTAAGTCCAAGGGTGGAGCAAACCTCAACCCCCACACCCCCATGGCCGGCGTAGGCACCTTGCTCAAACAGGCGAAGAAAATGCAGCAGCGCATCGAGGAGATGCAGCAATCCCTCGCCGCGCGCGAACTCGACATCTCGAGCGGGGGTGGCGCCGTGCAGATCAAGATCAACGGCGCCGGCAAGTTCCTCGCCGTGCGGCTTGATCCCGAATTTCTCAAGGAGGACCCGAAGCTGATCGAAGAGACCCTGCTCAACGCGGTCGGTGAAGCGGCGGCGAAGGCGAAGGACCTCAACGACTCCGAGATGCAGCGCATCTCCGCCGGCTTCCAGATGCCGGGGATGTTTTGATGGAATTAAGAAGGAAGAATTAGGAATTAAGCATAGCCGTGGGTGGGAATTGATGGCTGTTTTCTGTTTTCTTAATTCATCCTTCATAATTCTTACTTTCCATGACTCCCGCGCTTGAACAGTTGCAGAAGCAGTTGAAGCAGTTGCCCGGCATCGGCTACCGCTCGGCGGAGCGCATTGCCCTGCATCTGCTGGTGGAGAAGCCGGCGCGTCTGCCCGAGCTGGTGGCGGCCCTGGAGGCGGCGGCGCGCACGGTCCGTCGCTGCGCCCGCTGCGGGAATCTGGCCGAGGAAGCGCAATGTCCGATCTGCGCGGATGAGCGCCGGCGCACGGGTCAGGTCTGCGTGGTGGAGAATGTGCAGGATCTGGCGGCGATCGAGCGGTCGGGCGCGCACCGGGGGAGCTACCATGTGCTCCATGGCAAACTCTCGCCCATCCGGGGCATCGCGCCCGAGGATCTCAATCTGGCCGCGCTTTTTGACCGCATCGCTTCGGGCGAGGCGACGGAACTGATTCTTGCGCTGTCCAATGATGTCGAGGGCGAGGCCACCTGCCATTATCTCACGGAGCGACTGCCGGCCAGCGGGGTGACGGTGACCCGCATCGGCTTCGGCCTCCCGAGCGGCGGCGGGGTGCTTTACGCGGATGCGGTCACGCTGAAGAGCGCGCTGGAGGGCCGGCGGAGTTACAGCTGAGAAATTTCGCGAGACGCGGCCACCGGAAGCGTTTTCGGGATTCGTATCCCGAGCCAACCCGCAGGGGGACTAGGTTCCACCGGTGGGCCACTTACTGGAACATTCATGACTTGCAGCGCGGCGGTAGGGTGGCTTTAGTCCGGTCGTTCTTCGCGGGCGTAGTATATCGGTATTATGCGTGCTTCCCAAGCATGAGAGGAGGGTTCGATTCCCTCCGCCCGCACCAGCCTTCGCCAAGCCTACGGCTGGCCGGCCAGCCAATTCGTTCGAATTTTCCTCCAACCCCATTCCCCATGAAATCCAAGAAATTCCTGCTCCCGCTCATCATCGCTTCCTGTTTCGCCGCCGGCGTGCTCTTTGCCGAGGAGGCCAAGAAAGAGGCCGCCGAGTCCAAGCCCGCCACGTGCTGCGCCAAAGCCGAAGGCAAGGGTGAGAAATGTGGCCACGGCTGCTGCGCGGAGGCCGCGAAGGCCGAGAAGAACTGCGAAAAGTGCAACGGCAGCGGCAAGATCGAGAAGAAGCCGGAAGAGAAGAAGTAATGTTTTTGCAGAGCGGGATCGCCGAATCCCGCCTCGAACGCCTTATCGTTGACGCAACAAGGCGGGGTTCGGAGACCCCGCCCTACAGTCCAGGCCAAGCCGCGCTCCAATTTGGGCGCGGCTTTTTTATGGGTGGGCAAGCGGTGCCGGACTCCGCTGCAGGAGCGAGTCACCCGAACCCGCGGCGTGGTCGCCGTGGCTCCAGATAAAGCCGTCCGCTGTCGCGGACGTCAGGGCCGGTCCACCGTGGCGCGGCCGGACTGCAGGGTGCGCCAGCGGGCGGTGACCCGCGCGGCGATGTCGTCCGGGGCGAGGCCGTAGTTGGCGCGGAGGATTTCCACGCTGCTGCCATGCTCCACGAAACTGTCGGGCCAGCCGATGCGTTCGACCGGTGTGGCGCAATGCGCCTCCTGCAGGGCCTCGAGGACCGCGCTGCCGAAGCCGCCGGCGAGAACATTGTCCTCCATCGTCACCAGCAGCGGGACGACCGCGGCCTGGCTGAGCAGCAGGTGGCGGTCGAGGGGCTTGACGAAGCGGGCGTTGACTACGCCGACGGAGAGGTGTTCCTCGCGCTCCA
The DNA here is from genome assembly GCF_001746835.1 of Lacunisphaera limnophila. Lineage (NCBI taxonomy): Bacteria > Pseudomonadati > Verrucomicrobiota > Opitutia > Opitutales > Opitutaceae > Lacunisphaera > Lacunisphaera limnophila. Next base: position 3,370,721 of record NZ_CP016094.1, read on the forward strand.
AGCGCTGGGCGAGCTTGAGGGCGTCGGGCACCATGGAGCCCAGGGCCCAGATGATGATATTGGTGCCGACCTTGATCACCTCGGCCTGGCCGACAGGGATCAGCGCGGGCTCGGCCTTCACGGGGGCGCCGGTGCCGGCGCCGCGCGGGTAGCGGATGAAGCCGGGGCCGGGCAGGTGGAGGCTGGTGTGGAGCATGTCCACGAGTTCGTCCTCATCCTTGGGCTGCATGATCGTGGCGCGGGGCACGCAGCGGAGGTAGCTGAGATCGAAGAGGCCGTGGTGGGTCGGGCCGTCGTTGGGGGAGAGGCCGGCGCGGTCCATGCAGAACGTCACGGGCAGGTTCTGCAGGCATACGTCGTGGATGACCTGATCGTAGGCGCGCTGGAGGAAGGTGGAATAGATCGCGCAAACGGGGCGGAAGCCCTTGGTGGCGAGACCGGCGGCGAAGAGGACGGCGTGTTCCTCGGCGATGCCGACATCGAAGAACTGGGCCGGTTGCTCACGGGCGAGTTGGGAGAGACCGGTGCCGCTGGGCATGGCGCCGGTGATGCCGAGCACCTGCGGGTTGGCGCGGGCGAAGCGGGCGAGGGCGGCGCCGAAGACATCCTGGTAGTTGGGCGGGGTGCCGGGGATCGGCTTGGCGTTCTCGCCGGTGTCGGGATCGAAGGGGCTGGCGCCGTGGAATTTTTCCGGGTGGGCGACGGCGGCCTCGAGGCCCTTGCCCTTCTTGGTGAGCACGTGGATGAGCACGGGCACATCGCAGTGCTTGGCGAACTCGAGGTTCTTGATGAGCGCGTCGATGTCGTGGCCGTCGACGGGGCCGAGGTAGCGCAGGCCGAATTTCTCGAAGAGAGAGGATTCGACGAAGAAGTCCTTGGTCTCGCGCTTCCACTTGTTGTAGACGCGATTCATCTCCACGCCGGCGGGGAAGCTCTTGAAGAACGCCTCCACGTCGTGGTGCATGCGGTTGTAGGTCGGGTTGGTGCTCAGCCGGTTGAGGTAGCTGGCGATGGCGCCGACGTTCTTGGCGATGGACCACTCGTTGTCGTTGAGGATGACGATGAGGCGCTTGGTGGAGCTGACGACGTTGTTGAGCGCCTCGAGCGTGACGCCGCAGGTGAAGGCGGCGTCGCCGCAGACGGCGACGACGTGTTCCGGGGAATTGCGCAGGTCGCGGGCGGTGGCCATGCCGAGGGCCGCGGAGAGGGCGGTGCCGGCGTGGCCGGCGCCGAAGGCATCGTGCACGCTCTCGCTGCGGTACAGGAAGCCGGAGGCGCCGCCGGTCTTGCGGAGCTTGGCGAAGAAGTCGCCGCCGCGGCCGGTGAGGAGCTTGTGCACGTAACCCTGGTGGGCGACGTCGAACACGAACTGGTCGTCCGGTGAGTTGAACACCCGGTGGAGCGCGACGGTGAGCTCGACCACGCCGAGGTTGGGGCCGATGTGGCCGCCGTTGCGGGAGGTGACCTCGATCAGCTTGTCGCGGATGTCCTGGGCAAGCCGGGGCAGCTGCTCGGGCGGGAGGGCCTTGACGTCGGCGGGGCCGGCGATGCGGGCAAGGAGGGTGTCGGACGGGGGAATGGTCATCGGGCGTGGATTAAGCCGGCGGTCACTCCGCGCGGGTGGATTCGAACGGCTCGAAGGCGGCGCTGCCATCCTTGGCCTTCTTCAGTTTCTCGATCTTGAGCTCGGCGTCCTTGAGTCGGCTTTCGCAAACCTTGAGCAGCTTGCTGCCCTCCTCATATTTGGCCAGGAGCTCGGCCAGCGGCACCTCGCCCGATTCCATCGAGTCAACGATGGTCTCGAGCTTGGCCAGGGCGGCCTCGAAACTGAGTTTGGCGGTCTTGTCTGAATCCACGGGGTCACTGTGTGTCGGGGGACGGGCATTTCAATCAAACTTTGGCTGAAGGGGAACCCCAATGGCGGCAACGGGTTAGGTGGTGGGCGGGCGGTTGCGGATCCGTGCAGCCTGGGCTCGAGGGCGTGCCAACGGGACGGAATTAGATTTGGCGTGCAGGGGAAAACCTGTGCTTTTCACGTCATGCATTGGCTGTCTCTGACGGTGATCGGACTCTTGCTGGCCCGCCTTCTCGCCCAACTCGGGCTGGAGGCCCTCAACCGCGCCGAGGTGCGCCGACGCGCCGGGGCGCTGCCGCCGGCGCTGACCGGGGTGATGGATGCGGCCACCTTTGCCAAGGCCGGGGACTACACGCTGGCGAAGAGCCGGTTTGCCTCGGGCGAGATGATCTTTGAGGCCGCGGTGCTGGCTGCGGTGGTGTTCAGTGGGTTGTTGCCGTGGTTGTGGGCCCGCGTGGACGGACTCGCGCCGGGAGCGGCCTGGAGTGGCGCGCTCTTTCTGGTGGTCACGATGATCCTGCTCGGCCTGCCGAGCCTGCCGCTGGCGTGGTGGGCGCAGTTCCGGCTGGAGGCGCGTTTCGGCTTCAACCAAAGCACGCTCGGGTTGTGGGTGAGCGATCAGGTCAAGTCCACGGTGCTGGGTCTACTCATCGGTTTTCCCCTGGCCTGGGCGCTGCTCGCGCTGGTCGGCCGCGCGGGACCGCTGTGGTGGGTGTGGGGCTTCGGGCTGCTCTTCGGTTTCCAGCTCCTCATGCTCGTGCTTTATCCGAAGCTCATTCTCCCGCTCTTCAACAAGCTCACGCCGCTGCCCGAGGGGGACGCCCGCACGCGTTTGCTGGCGCTATCAGACCGCACGGGGTTCAAGGCGCAGACCATCGAGGTGATGGACGGCTCGAAACGCTCGGCGCACTCCAATGCCTTCTTCACCGGGTTCGGGCGTTTCCGGCGGATCGTGTTGTTTGATACGCTCATGACGCAGCTCACCCAGGAGGAACTGGAGGCAGTGCTGGCGCACGAGATCGGGCACTACCGGCGCGGGCATATTCCGCAGCGGCTGGTCACGCTGGGACTGCTGCAGCTGGGCGGTTTCGCGGTGATCGCGTGGCTTGCCCAGGCGCCGTGGTTCAATCCGGCCTTCGGCCTGCCGGCCGGGGCGACGGCGGCGACCTTCCTCCTGTTCGGCCTGCTGGGAGGATTGATTACATTCTGGTTTTCGCCGCTCGGCAACCGCGTATCGCAGAAGCATGAGTACGAGGCCGACGCCTTCGCGCGCGACGCGATGGGCGGGGCGGCGCCGTTGTCCGGGGCCTTGCGCAAGCTCTCGCAGAAGAACCTCTCCAACCTCACCCCGCATCCGCTGTACAGCGCGGTGTATTACTCACACCCGACCCTGGTGGAGCGGGAGCGGGCGTTGCAGGGCTAGACGATCCCTGGTGGCGGGGACGCTAGGGCATCCCGGATGGTGGTCAGCAGCGCCGTGGCAGTGTACGGCTTGCACAGGAAGAACTGGATCTGGTCTTGGGCGGCCTTGATCTGGTTGTTGTTGTCGTTCAGGCCGCTGGCAGCCACGAGGCGCACGCCGGGGTTGATCCGGCGCAGAGCGCCGATCAGGGCGTGACCGTCCATCACGGGCATCATCATGTCGGTGAGGACCAGCGCAATCTGGTGCCGGTGCTGGTGGTACAGGGCGAAGGCCTCGGCCCCGTCGGCGGCGACGAGCACCTGGTAGCCGGACGATTCGAGGGTGCCCTGGGTCACCGTGCGGATCATGTCCTCGTCATCGACGACCAAAATGAGTTCACCCTGGCCGCGGGCGGGCGCGGCGATGGTTTCCGCCGCGGGCGCCTCGGTGGCGTCGTGGGCGGCAGGCAGGTAGACCTTGAAGACGCTACCCTTGCCGGGCTCGGTGTAGACATTGATGGTGCCACCGTGGCTGCGGGTGATCCCGATGACGGTGGACAGGCCCAGACCCGTGCCCTTGCCCGGGGCCTTGGTGGTGAAGAAGGGTTCGAAGATCTTGTCGACGATGTCCTGGGGTATGCCAGTGCCGGTGTCGGCGACCTCGAGCAAAACATGGGGACCGGGGGTGATCTCGCGGTTTAGGAGGCTGAAGTGCGTGTCCAGCCGGACATTGCGGGCGGTAACCGTGAGCTGGCCACCCGCCGGCAGGGCATCGCGCGCATTGACGCAGAGATTGAGCAGCACCTGGCCGAGCTGCGTGGGGTCCGCCGTGACCAGCCAGAGGTCCTTGGGGACATCAAAGCGGAGGGTGATGTTCTTGGGGAAGGTGCTCCGGATCATCGTTTCGACCTCGCGGGCGACATAGCCGAGGTGCACCGAGACCTTCGCGCCATCAATGCCGCGGGCAAAAGAGAGCACCTGTTTGACGAGGTTGGCTGCGCGAGCGGCACTTTGCTCGATGACGGAGATGATACTGCGGTCATCGGCATTGCGGGCGGTCTGGTTGAGCATGCCGACGCCCATGACGATCGGGGCGAGCAGGTTGTTCAGGTCATGGGAGATGCCACCGGCGAGCGTGCCGATGCTCTCAAGGCGCTGGGCGCGCAGGAATTTCGCCTCCATCAAGGTGCGTTCCGTGATGTCGGTGCCGATGGTCAGAATCGAGCGGGGCCGGCCCTGCTCATCGCTCAGGAGTGTCCAGCGGCAGTCGACCGTGAGCGCGTCACCCAGCCGGTTGGAATGCTGGAGGCGGCCGACCCAGGCGCCCTGCTCGAAGACCGTACGCCCGGCCTCCGCGAAGGCCGGGCGGTCCAGGCGGAGCAGTTCGTCAACCCGGCGCCCCACGGCCTCGGTGGAACTCCAGCCATACAGGCGCTCGGCGCCCCGGCTCCAGAACAGCACGTGTTGGTCCAGGCTGCAGACCATGATGGCATCGCGGGACTCGTCGATGAGGGCAGCCTGTTCCTGCAGTTTCTTTTCCGCGGCCCGGCGCTCCGAAATATCGCTCATGCTGCCGATGATCCGCAGGATCCGGCCCTGTCCATCCCGCACGGCGACGGCCCGGTGCAACACATAGACCAGGGTGCCGTCGCGCCGGCGCAGATGATGCTCCCCCGACCAAGTGCCAGTTTGCCGGCAACGGTCGAGCCCGTCGCGAATCGATTCCTGCTCGGGCGGCAGGGCCAGGGCCTGCAGTGCGTCCAGCCCGGTCCGCAGTTCGGCGGGCGAGTAACCGAAGTGCGTCGACAGACCCTCGTTCCACCAGAGTTCGCCGCTGGTGAGGTCCCAGTCCCAGATGGCCTCGTTGGTGACGCTGGCGAACTGGCGGAAACGCGCCTCGCTGGCACGGGCGTCCGTGAGGGCCCGGTTCAATTGATCCAGCCCGAGGGAGAAGGCGAGGGCGAGGCCCGCGGCGATCACGAGGCACGCCGCGGTCATCGCGAAAAGGATCCGGCGGATGCGCTGGGCGGGGATGTCAAACTCGGCGGTTTCGATGGAGGCGGCCACGCTCCAGCCGGCGACCGGCACGGGGGCAAACGCCGCGAGCTTGGTTGCGCCCGTGCTCGATTCGTAGGCCTCGATCCCCGTCTCGCCACGGAGCATGCGCTCCGCGAGCCGGGTAGCGCCGGGCAAGGTGCGGAGGTTGAGGCGGAGGATGCGCGCCGCGTCGGGATGCGCGAGGAGCACGCCTTCTCGGTCGATGGCAAAAGGATAACCCGACTCGCCCAGCTTCTGGCTGCTGATCATCGCCGCCAGGGGTTTGATCTCAATCGACAGGCCGACGAAGCCCGCAAACGCCCCGCGGTCATCCAGCACGGGAACCGCGACCACGATAATGGGGACGTTGTCCACCTTGGAGATGATCGGGTTGCTGATGACCGGTTGCAGCGTGTCGCGGACCGCGGTGAAATAGCGCCGGTCCCGCACGTGGAGGCCGGCATAGGGATCGTCGTCACGCGCACGCAGCCCCCCGGCGAAGAGAAAGCCGTCGGGGCCGCCCAGAAAAAGCCCCTGATATTGGGTGGCAGACAACCCCTGCAACAGGGCGCTGAGCTGCCGCTTGACGGCGGCCAGGCCCGCCGCATCGAGCGTGCCGGCCCGGTGCTGCTGGATGCCGTCAGCCAACGACTCGACCCGGGCCAGGCTGCGCACGGTGTCCAAATGCCGTTGCATCTCGGCCTCGGTGAAGGTGGCCAGGTAGCGGGCGACCTGGGTCAGGCGCTCATGCCCGGCGGCCGTGAGCGTGGATTTCACCCTTACCGGCAGGATGAAGGACGCCACGATGAGGGGCACCGTGCCCAGCAGGAGCATGCCGGCCAGCAATTGCAGACGCTGGCGATGTTCCGGGGCGCGGACAAAGCGGGCCCAATTGGCCAACCAACCGATGTGTGTGGCGGGCGACGGCGGCGAAGAGCCTGTGGTTTCGCGGGATGGCATCAGGCGGCTGGACATCGCGCTGGCTTACAGTCTGACCGTGGCCCCCAGTTGGACGAACGCGCGGCGGAATTCGCGCTCGGCGAATGCCGGCAGCCTGTTCCATGCCCGTTGGCGCAGCACATCGATCGACACCTGAACCCGGGGGGAGAGCACGCGCGTTACCCCGGCGCCGAGAAACCATTCCCAGTCGTCGCGGGCCGACGGGAAATAGTCGCAGGCATGGACCTTGGCATTGAGGCGCACGTTCCAGCCCGCGCGGGGGACCCAGCCGGCGGCGGCCTCAAGCGAGGAATCGTAATAGGCCGCCTTGCCGGTGCTGGAGAGCCAGCTGAAGCGCGTGGCCTTGCCGGTGAAGGTCCACGCGGGATGCGGCTTGGCCGTCAGGCTGCCCTCGAACCAGAGCGAAGTCCGGTCGCGGCCGCGCAGCGCCGCGGAATCAACCGTACCGGTGAAGTGACGGAAGTCGGGACCGGCGGTCAGGCTGACCGCGGTGTTGCCTGGCAGCTTGCCTTCCCAGCCGAGGGCAAGGCGGGCATAGCGGTTGCTGTAGTCGTAGGGTGCGCCGGGCAACGGGATGGCGTCCTGCGTCTGTTGACCACCCCGCAGCCCGACGAGCCAGAGGGAGCGCGCCCGGGGTTTCCAGCCCAGATCCAGACCCGCCTGGGTGTCGGTACGGTCGGCGAAGGCAACGTGGCCCGCCAAGGCCCGAGTGCGGTAGTCGCAAGCGAGGAGGGAACCGCTGGAGCGTATCACGCGGCTATCCGATTCGGATTGGGCCGAGAAACGCACGCGGTGCTGCCACTGTTCGCGCCGCTCGCGCCAGAGGGTCACGGCGTTGGCGTTGATGGTGGAAAGCGAAGGCAGGGTGTCGTTCGTCCCATCTACGAAGAGGGAGGAGGCATCGAGCGAGAGTTTCCAGGCGCCGGGGGTGAATTGGCCGGCGAGACCCAAGCGATGGGTCGAGTAATTTTCCTGCGTCCAGCGGTCGAGGCGTACCCATTCCCCTTGGTAGCCGAGTTTCAGCGGGGTCGCCCCCGGCTCGCGGCCGGTCAGCAGGACATTGAAACCGGCGCCCAAGGCACTAACAAGGGTGCCTTCGTCCCCCCAGATGGCCCGGGATGCGCCGCCTGAACCGGCCGGGTTGCTATCGTAGCCGAGGCGGGCGTGGACGCCCAGGTCGGTGACCTGTGCGATAGGGAGGACAGACGCCGGGGCGGCGAGGGGCAGCAGGAGGATCCAGGCGAGGGCTTTCATGCGAGAACAGGCTGAGGTCTGTTGGCCGCGGAACGGGGACGGGTGGACGGGGGCGCCGGAGGAGGCGCGAAGGAATCCGTCGCCACCGCCGGAGCGCGCCCGCCATCGACCAGTCGGCGGAGGTTGGTGACGATCTCGTTCACGGAAAGGGCCTGGGCGTTGAGTTCCTCGGCGGCTGCGGCGCTTTCCTCGGCGCTGGCGGCGTTGGACTGCACGACACGGTCCATCTCGCTGACGGCGGCGTTGATCTGACCCACGCCCTGGTTCTGCTCGCGGCTGGCGGCAGCGACCTCGTGGATGAGGGCGTCAACCTCGCGGACCTGGCTGACGATCACCGAGAGTCGGGCGTTCACCTGGTCGCTGATGGCGACACCCTGGGTGGTCTTGCTGATGGCGGCCTCGATCTTGGCCGAGGTTTCTCGGGATGCGCTGGCGGCGCGCTGGGCGAGGGCGCGGACCTCCTCGGCGACGACGGCAAAACCGGCGCCGGCCTCCCCGGCGCGGGCGGCTTCGACGGCAGCGTTAAGCGCAAGAATGTTGGTCTGGAAGGCGATCTCGTCAATGGTCTTGATGATCTTGGCGATGTCGTCGCTGGAGCCCTTGATGTCGGCCATGGCCCGGCCCATCAGCTGCATGTCGGCGGCGCCCGCATCGGCGGCTTCGCGCGCGGTCCGCGCCAGGCTCGTGGCCTTGGTGGCGTTGTCGGAATTGCGCCGGGTCATCGAGGACATCTCCACCAGTGAGGCGCTGGTCTCCTCCAGTGAGGCGGCCTGCACGCCGGAACCGGAGGCGAGGGACTGGCTGGACGTGGAGACCTGGCCGGCGGCGGCGGTGATCTGGTCGGAGCCTGCGCTGAGGTCCGTGATGACGGCCCGAATCGACCGGCCGGTGGTCTCGGAGATCCAGATGGAGACGGCGACCGTCACGACCAGGATGGCGGCAAAGAGGCCGATGGTCAGCAGGAGGTAGTCGCGGCTGCGGCGCGTGACCTCGGCATTGAGCAGGGCGAGTTCGGCCTCGACGTTGTCGATGTATACGCCGGTCCCGATGATGAAATCGGTGCCCGGGATGAGGGTGGAGTAGGCCAGCTTGGGTTGGATGCCATGGCCTTCCTTCTCAAAAAAGTAGCGGGTGAAACCGCCGCCCTTGCGTCCCTGGTTGATCAGTTCCTCAACGAAGCGGGTGCCCTTGGAGTCCTGAATCGCCAGGAAGTTCTTGCCGTTGCCGGCCTTGTTGACCGGCACGTTGATGCGGGTGCCGCTGAAGTCATAGACGAAGAAGTAACCCGAGCGGTCGGCGAAGAAGCGAATGGGGTCGGTTTCCGCGATGATGGCCGCGATCTGTTCCTCGCGGGTGGGCAAGGTCCTGATCTGGCTCGCCAGGGTGGCGGCCTCGATCTCGACGGCGACCTGCAGGAGGTTGGCGTGCCCCGCCATGGTCTGCTTCGCAAAGCTCGGCTCAATCACCTTGGTGCTGACCTGGCGGTTGGTATAGAGGTTAGATACCTGCAGCACGATGAGGCCGAGGAGGCACAGCAGCGGGAGCAGCAGCAGCTTGAGGCGCAGGCTGGTGGTCCGGGCGGGCGAGCGTGCGGCGCGGCTCATGTTGCGCCTTGGCCAGAAAAGGGCGCGCCCCTATGGGCTACGCGGATAGAGTGGCGGCGTGGAGCGTGCATGAGCGAAGGATGTATTTCGGACAGTTTTAAATCTTTCCTGATCAAAGAACGACCTCTCACTGGTCACGGTTGGTCATCCCTTGTCCAAATGCTGCGCATCCTTTGTTCTCGGGGCTCGGAAGGGTGATTCAGGGGTCCGCGTTCCCGGGAACGGGATGGCCAAAACCCGGGACTGGTGTCTCATTCGGGCATGACTCACGCCCTGTATCTGGCCAGCCCCGGCGGCTCCACAGTGGGAATCCGGGTGCGTCGTGCGCTCGCTTGGGCGCTTGCGTTCGGCGCTGGGCTGCTGGCCCAGGCGCTGACCATTGCGACGTACAATGTGGAAAACTACACGATCGCCAACCGGATGGTGGACGGCGTCTACCGGCAGGCCTATCCCAAGCCAGAACGGGAGCGGGCGGCACTCGCTCGGGTCATCGGCGCCATCGCGCCCGACGTGCTGGCGGTCCAGGAGATGGGGCCGCAGCCGTTTTTGGATGAGTTCCAGCGGGAGCTGAAAGCGGCCGGGCAGGAGTACCCGTATGCGGTGTTGCTGGAGGCGACGGACAAGGACCGGCACGTTGCGGTGCTGGCCAAGGTGCCCTTCAAGGAGGTGCGGCGGCACGCCGAGCTGCCGTACACCTATTTCGGGCAGACGGAGCGCGTGCGGCGCGGAGTCCTGGAGGTGGTGTTCGCCACGGACCAGGGCGACGTCTCCCTCTTCGTGCTGCACCTGAAGAGCAAATACACGGAGCGGAAGGACGATCCCGAGTCCGCGCTGCAGCGGGCACTGGAGGCCGAGACGGTGCGCGACCTGGTGCTCACGCGGTTTCCGGATCCGGCGGGGGCGAAATTCATCGTGTGCGGCGACTGGAACGACACGCGGGGCACGCGCCCGGTGCGGGCCTTGCAGAAGCGCGGCGACACCGTGATCGGCACGCTGGTGCCGGCTGCGGACTCGCGCGGGGAGGCCTGGACCCATTATTTCCGCCGGGAGGATATCTACAGCCGGATCGACTACCTGATGGTCTCGCCGGGCCTGAAACCGTTTGTGCCGGACCCCGGGGCCACGATCTACGACGGCGAGCCAGCCGCCGAGGCCAGTGACCACCGGCCCGTCTGGGTGAAACTCAACCTGGCACCGGCGCAATAGCGGATAGCCGGCGCGCTCCGGTTCGCCGCCCTAGAGGCCTGATTTTTTCCGGGCCCGGTACAGGAGCAGGCCCACGGTCACACCGACGGCCGCGGCCCCGGTCACGCCGAAAAAAACGGGCACGAGTTTGAAGCCGACGGCTGCCCCGCAGAGACCGCCGAGCACCAAGCCGGGCAGGACAATCCGCAGGGCGGCGCGCTTGGAAAGCGTGGACATCAGAAAGGATGATCGTCGCGCCGGCTGGTAGGCCCGGGCGACGACCGGTTGGTCAGCGACCGATCAGGATCACCGCGTAGACTTCACCCTTGTTCCCGGTGGAGGGGCCGCCGAGCACGGCCGGGACCCCGGGTCGCAGCACCAGACCGGTGTTCATCAGGGTGCGTCCGCCGGCGGTCCAGCGGACCTTCAGGTGGACGGACTTGCCGTCGCTGCGCTCGGTGGTGACCTCGAGTTCATGACCGTCACCGAGCGCCAGGCTGCCGGTGGCAGGCACGTCGACACTCGCGTTATCCGCGCCGACATACTGATAGCTCTCGAAGCGCAGGATGCGGCGGAGGGTCGGCTCGTAGGGGGCGAGGCGCCGGTCGGTCTGTCCGGCCGCATTGGAGGCGGTGAGGAGGATGCCCTGCAGGGAGGTGCCTTCAGCGCGGGCAGAGAGGCTGATCGCGCCGAGCACGGCGAGGACAAAGATAAGGCGAAGGATGGTCTTCATGAGGGGGCTCCTGATTCAGAGATTAACCACGAAACACACTAAGTACACGAAAAGAGTTTTTAGCCCTGGGAAGGGCGCGACCTGGCGCGAAGAAATCCCGGGCATGGCTGGGCTTGATTGCATGGTTGGTCGCATCAATCGCGGTTGATTTGGCTGCCCAGCTTTTCGGCGAGGAGGCGGCGCGCGTGAAAGAGGCGGGACATGACGGTGCCGGTGGGGATGCCGGTCGCCGCGGCGATTTCCTCGTAGGAGAGTCCCTCCATCTCGCGGAGGGCGAGGATGGCGCGGTGCTTGGGCGGGAGCGCGGCCATCGCGGCGCGCACGCGGCTGACGGTGTCCTGACCTTCGGCGAGGTCGCGGGCGGTGGTCTCGGTGGCGGGTTCGGCGACCTGCACGTCCTCGTCGTTGCCGGTGTTGAACGGCAGGAAGCGATCGAACCAGCGGCGGCGTTTGCGGAGATGGTCGATGGCGCGGCGGGTGACGATGGGGTGCAGCCAGCTGGTGAAGCGGGAATCGCCCCGGAAGGAGGGCAGCTGTTTCCAGACGGTGAGCCAGACCTCCTGTGCGATGTCGCGGGCATCGGCCTCGTGGTGCACGATGGCGTAGGCGAGCCGGAACGTGCGGGCGTGGTGCGTGCGCATGATGACCCCGAACGCGGCCTGGTCGCCCGCCTGCGCGCGGCGTAGGAGGTCGGGATCGAGGTCGGGTTCTGGAATGTTGTCAGACACGCTATTTAACCACGGAGGCACAGAGACACGGAGAATACTGTTAAGTTTAGGGATGAATTCACTTTGTGTCTTCGTGTCTTTGTTGTGAGCACGATTAGAGGAGTTCGACTTGCGCGTCGAGAGGGAGGTCGAGGTGGAGCTGGCTGGAATTGAGGGCCAGCGGCCACCAGGCGCGCGAACAGAAGCGGTAGGCCGCGCCGAGGGCGACGTGGGGGGCGGCGTTTTCGTCGAGGAGGGTGTGATGGAAGCAGGGTGGCGAGGATGGCCAGGTGGGGCGGATGCCAGGGGACGGATCCTGCAACGCTGGAATCAGGGCGACTTCCCCGATCCGGGCGGCGCCGGGATCGGTGGCCAGGAGGCGATGGAGCAAATCCTCACCGGATCTGGCGCAGGCCCGGATGACGCGGCCGCCCTGGAATTCCAACTCGATGCCGTCGATCACCTCGCCCCCGTGCGCGACGGGGCGGGCGACCCGCAGCTTACCGGTGGCGGAATTCTGGTGCGGAGCCGTGAAGACCTCCTCGGTAGGGAGGTTGGCGACGAACCGCAGTCCGCCCGGGGTGGCGAGCTGCGCGGTGCACCAGCGGTGTGGGCGGGGGAGGGCGAGGGTGAGATCGATGCCGGGGCCGGTGTAGCGAATGCGACGGTGGTGGGCAGAGTTCAGGGTGTCGCGGTGGTGGGCGAGCGCGGCGAGGTGGGTGGACCAGTGCTCGAGTGGCGATGCGCGGCCTCCGGGTGCGTCCTCAACCTGTCCGGAGGGCAGGTTCCACCTTTCGATCCGCAAGGCCGAAAAGACCGTTTCCCACAAGCCGGACACCTCCACGCCGGCCGCGGCAGCCCAGTCGGTGGTGGGGGCGGGGACAAGGGTCCACTGGGTGGCGCCGCGCACGAGACGCTGGATAAGCGGACCGAGGTGGCGCCACTTGACGGTGTCGAAACGTTGCAGGCGGTCGGCGGGAACACCGGCGAAGAGACCGGGCGCGGTGCCGGTCAGAAACAGGAAAGCGCTGCCGCGGCCGAGGTGTTGCTCGAGTCGGCGGACATGAGCACGGACCAGCGCCTCGTAGCCGGATAAGTCATCGGCCTCGATCAAGACCCGGAGCCGGGTCGGATTGGCGGGGAGGATTTCGGTGCCGGGGTCCGGTCGATCCGGATTGAGACGGGCCACCGCGGCGCGCAGGACGTGGCCGAGGGCGGCGGTCTCGGGGTGGACGCCCTGCAGCTCGTACGGATCCGTGATCAGCAGCGGCTGACCGGGCTGGAGATTCAGGCCGACACGGACGATGACCTCAGCGAGGGAATCCAGCCGCGGGTCAAGTGGATCGGCCATGGAATTCGGTATCACCCGGCGGAGAGGGCGAAGACCTGGACCAGCGGGAGTTCGTCTCCCGTCTCGGTGTTGCGATTCCCGCCGATCACGTAGATGCGGTTGTTGCACACCGTCGCGGTGGTGTGGCGGGCGCCAGTGAAGCCGGGGTGAAGCAGCGCGGACTCGCGGGTGCGGAGATTGTAGGCGAGGACCGAGTCCAGGTCGTGAAAGTCGCCAAACAGGAACAGGTGTTCGCCGAGGAAGACGGTGGAGTGGGCGCTGATTGAGCGATCCAACGGGGGCAGGGTTTTCCAAGTGCGCTCCGGGGGCACAAACATCAGGACTTCCGGCTGGCCCTGCGGGGACCGGTAGCCGCCGGGCACGAGGATCAAGTCACCGACCACGACCGCCATCGATTCGCGGGGCAGGGGCATGGGCACGCCTTGGCTCCAGCGGGACGTGGCGAAGTCGAAGACGTCCACCTCGCCGGTCTGGGCGCGGGTGTTGCCCTTTTTCTTGGACCCGCCGATGAGGTAGGCTTGGCCACCGTGGACGCCGGCGGCCATTGAACTGCGGGGACGCGACATGGCCGGGCCCTGGGTGATGGCGCCGGTGGCGGGATCGTATATCTCCACGGCCCGCTCGTAGGGATCGCCCGGCAGGCCGTAGCCTTGGCCGCCGAAAAGGTAGATCTTGCCGGCATGGGTGAGGGCGTTGTGGTAACGCCGCGGCACAAACTTTCCCGGCAGGCGCTCCACTTGGTTGGTCCGGGTGTCGATGCGCTCGGCGTGGGTGATCGCGCCGCCGGCCGAGCCGCCGAAGACATAAATGAAGTCGCCCAGGGCGACGCAGGCGGCGCCCTGCCGGGCATCGATCAGCTGAAGTTCACCCACCTTCACGAGCGTTGGAGGGGTGGGCGAGGTGGCCCAGGCCGCGGCCGAGGCGAGGAGACCGGCCAGGCCGATCAGGTGGCGGCACCGGCGGAGGGTGGCGTTCATGCCGGCAGGCTAGGCAGAAGAGGCGTTCAGCCGAGCTTGAAATGGGTGCGGATCGTTGCCGCTGCCGTGGCCGGATCCAAGACCCCGGTGTCGAGCGTCAGATCGGTCCGGGGGATGGTGGGGGTGGCGAAGGTCCCGCGGTCGCGGAGTTCGCGATACAAGATCAAGTCGGTCAGTTTGCGGAATCCCTGGCGCTGCGGGGTGTCCAGTCGCATCTCGAGGATCGCTTCATCGAGCGTGAGCGCGACAGAGTGCAGGGTGGTGTCGGGCAGATCAGTGAACAGCCAGTCGATGAAGCCCTGAGGAACCGTATTCTCGGGATTGAAAGTGAAAATGAGCCGGCGGGCCGGCTCGCGGGCGGCCGCGGTGAAATACGCCCGCCAGGCTGCGTCGCGCTCCGCGATGAACCCGGAGGTGCCGAAGGCGTGGCGTTGGAGCACCGCGTCGACGACGAGGTGGTTGTGGTAGAGCTCGAAGCCGGTGAGCGTGGCGAGTTCGCGGCCCACGGTGTATTTACCGGTGGCGGGCGCGCCGTAAAGGAAGACCAGGATCACGGGGCCAAGCCAAAAGGAAATCACGGAACCGCGGAAGGGCGAAAACGCGGAGGCGCGGCGGGTGGGGGTAAATATGGGGTGCCGCAGGGCACAGGTATTTTCGGCGGCCTATTGACTCTATAGGGCCCATAAAAAACGCCGCCCGTTGCGGGGCGGCGTTCGAAGTGGGGGACGGTCGGCTTACTTGCCGAGGCTGGCGCGGAGGTCGGCCAGCTGGCCGGCGCTGCCGAGCAGCTTGTTGCGGCTGGCGATGAACTTCGCGTATTCGGCGATGAAGATCTTGCCCGGGGGACGGAAGTCGAACTCGGAAGGCTTGTCGCGGAAGAACTCGCGGTGCACGCGGGTCCAGACAAGGCGGCCGTCGGTGTCGATGTTGATCTTGGTGACGCCGAGCTTGGCGGCGGGGAGGTACTCGTTGACGTCGACGCCCATGGAGCCGGCGATCGTGCCGCCGGCGGCGTTGATGCGGGCGACCTCGTCCTGCGGAACGGAGGACGAGCCGTGCATGACCAGCGGGTAGCCGGGCATGAGGTGCTTGATCTTCTCGAGCACGTCGAAGTGGAGGGACTGCTTGCCCTTGAACTTGAAGGCGCCGTGGGAGGTGCCGATGGCGCAAGCGAGGGAGTCGCAACCGGTGCGCTTGACGAATTCCTGGGCCTCGGCCGGGTTGGTGAGGGTGGCGTGGCCGTCCTCGACCTTGATGTCCTCCTCGACGCCGCCGAGCATGCCGAGTTCGGCCTCGACGGAGATGCCCTTGGCGTGGGCGCGGTCGACGACGCGCTTGGAGATCTCGACGTTCTTGTCGAACGGATCGTGGGAGGCGTCGATCATCACGGAGCTGAAGAAGCCGGAATCGATGCACTCGTAGCAGGTCTGCTCGTCACCGTGGTCGAGGTGGACCGCGAAGATGGCCTCCGGGAAGATGTCGCCAGCGGAGCGGATGATGGCCTCGAGCATGCGCTTGTCGGTGTAGGCGCGCGCACCCTTGGAAATCTGGATGATGAACGGCGCCTGGGACTCGATGGCGCCGCGGAACAGGCCCATGGCCTGCTCGGCGTTGTTGATATTGTACGCACCGACGGCATATTTGCCGTAAGCGTGTTTGAAGAGTTGGGCGGTCGTGACGATCATGGCGTAAAAAGTAGACGTCGGACGGTCAGATGCCACAAGCCAATTCCCCGGCCTATTCGTGTCAAAAATGGTGCACGGGTTGTCCTGGCCCCGAGGGGTAGGGCTAATGGTGGGCGGGGCGGGGATAAGACGCGGGCGGGGTCGGACGGTCTAATGTAGGGCGGGGTTCGGCGACCCCGCCCTACAATTTCAGCCTCAGCGCGGCGGGAATTGTGCCTCTCACCGCCCGGAGGGCACCCGGTTCGAGGCATCCCTCCGGGATTCGCCGCTGCGCGGCTCACCTTATTTCCTCCTCACCGAGGAGGAAATTCGAAGTCGGCCTTGTCCTGTTTCTGGGACAGGACGAGGTAGGCGCTGAACTTGTTGCCGCGCTTGGAGACGAAGCCCTCGATCAGGTCGCTGCGACCGTCGGTGAGGAGCTTCTGCACTTGTTCGGCCGGCAGTTCGACCTCGCAGAGCTTCTTGGAGAGCTTGAAAACCTGGCGGTTGTCCTGGTCCGGCTTGCGGACGTAGAAGGAGTCGCCGAGTTCGACCAGCTGGCCGCCGGGGTGGGTCTTGCTCTCGCCGATGACCGTGGCCTTGGCCAGGTCGGCCTTGGCCTTCGCCTTGCGGACGATCGGGTTGCCGTCCTTGTCGAGCTTCGCGGCGCGGGGCGGGAATTCCCAGGAGAACTTGCCACCCTCCTTTTTGAGAAACGCGCTGAAGGGCCGGCCCTTCTTGGAGATGAAATTCTCGATCAGGTCCGTCTTGCCCTCACCGACGAGCTTGATGACCTGCTCGGCCAAAATGGGCTTCTGGCACATGATGCGGCCGATCCGGAAGGTCTGTTCCCAGGTGCCGTCGGTCTTCTTCTCGCGGAGGATGTAGCTGCTGCCGCTCTCGCAGAGTTCGGCGCCGGTCTTGGCGTCGGTCCACAGCGGGGTGAGCGTAGCGATGTCGACCTTGTCGCCGAAATCGAACTCGGTCTTCCACTTCTTGGTGGTGACGTCCTGCTTGGTGGCCTTGTCCTTCTTGGTCTCCTCGACGACGGCCAGCTTGAGCACGGCGGAGAAGCGGTTGCGGGTCTTGTTGGAAATGAAGCCGTCGAGCGGGCCGACCGTGCGGGTCTCGACCAGCTGCTTGACCTCGGGTTCCTCCATGCGGCGGCCGCCGACGATCTTGTAGACCATGAGCTCGCCGTCCTGCGACTTGTAGCCGCGGAGGGTTTCCTTCATTGGCTTGTTGTCCGTGGGGGAGATGATGTCGGTGGTGCGGGCGACGGAGTCGTCCTCCTCGAAGCCCTTCACGCGCTCGACGATGCCCTTCGTCTCCTTGACGATCTCGGCCATGAACGTCTCGCGGGAATACTTGCCGTGCTCCATCTCGCGCAGGTGGTACTCCCACTCGCCGGTCATGGTCGGGCTGGTGAGGTTGTCGACCTTGACGGCGGAAAGGAACTGGAAGAGCTGCTCGGCCTTGGTCGTGGGGATGAGCTCGCGTTGGGCGCGGTCGATGTACTTCTGGTTGATCAGGCCCTCGATGGTGTCAGCGCGCGTGGCGGGCGTGCCCAAGCCGCGTTCCTTCATGGCCTCGGCCATGGCCTCGTCGTCCACGAGCTTGCCGGCGCCTTCCATGGCGGAAAGGAGGGTGGATTCCGAGTAGCGCGGCGGCGGCTTGGTGGTCTCGGTGTGCAGCGTGGCGGCGAGGGTCGCGGCCTTCGCCTTGTCCTCGGCGGAGAGGGCGGGCAGGGCCTTGGAATCGGGGGAGTCGTCGTCGACGGCATTCTTGCCGTACACGGCGAGCCAGCCGGGGGCGGTGAGCACCTTGCCCTCGGTCTTGAACGCGTGACCGGCAACCGTGCTGGTGCGCGTGGTGATGTCGAACTCGGCGACCGGGTGGAAGGTGGCGACGAAGCGTCGCGCAATCATGTCGAACAGCTTCGCCTCGGCCTCGTCGAGATTCTTGGCCTCGTGCTGGGTCGGGATGATGGCGAAGTGGTCCGAGACCTGGGCGTTGTTGAAGATGCGCTTGTTGGGCTGCACCCAACCGGACTCGAGCACGCGGGCGGCGTGGACCTTGAGCTCGCCGTGCAGGTTGGCCAGAGTCTGGCGGACGAGCGGGATGTAATCCTCCGGCAGCGCGCGCGAGTCGGTGCGGGGGTAGGTGATCATCTTGTGGCGCTCGTAGAGTGCCTGGGCGATCTGGAGCGTGCGCTTGGCCGGGAAACCGAAGCGGCTGTTGGCCTCGCGCTGGAGCGTGGTCAGGTCGTAGAGGCGGGGCGGGGCGGAGGTGCTGCCCTTCTTCTCCTCGGTGACGCTCGCGACCGGCTGGCCCGTGCAAACGGCCAGGATCGCCTCGGCCTTGGCCTGCTGCCAGATGCGGTCGATGCGGTCATGCTCGTCGTCGGACTTCCGGAAATCCGGGCGCTGGTACACGCCCTCATACTCGCCCTTGGCGATGCCAAAACGGGCCGTGATGCGCCAGAAGCCGCGGGGGATGAAGTTCCGGATCTCCAACTCGCGGTTGTAGACGATGGCGAGGGTGGGGGTCTGCACGCGGCCGACGGAGGCGACGTTGCCGGCGCGGGAGCCGAACATGCGCTTGGTCAGGGCGCGGGTGCCGTTGATGCCGATCAGCCAGTCGCTCTCGCTGCGGCAGCGGGCGGCGTCGGCCAGGCCCTGCATCTGCTCGGCGGAACGCAGGCTCTTGAAGGCCTCGTTGATGCCCTCATTGGTCATCGACGACATCCACAGCCGTTGGAACGGCTTTTTGCACTTCGTGAGCTGGTAGATATAAGTGAAGATCAGCTCGCCCTCGCGCCCGGCGTCGCAGGCGTTGATGACGGAGGTGACATCCTTGCGGGCCAGCAGCTTCTTGAGCTGGGCGAAGCGCTCCTTGCCCTCGGGCAGGGGCTGGAGTTCGAACTCGTCGGGGATGATCGGGAGTGTCTCGAGGCGCCAGAAGCCGTATTTCTTCTTGTCGATGTCCTCCGGCATCTGGAGCCCCACCAGATGGCCGACCGCCGACGAGATCACATACTCGTCACTCTCGTAATGGTCGCCTTTCTTGGGGATTTTGCCGAGCGCGCGCGCCAGATCGGCGGCGACGGAGGGCTTCTCGGCAATGATGAGACACTTCATGAGGGGGACGAGCCGTTAGCCGCCGTGCCGGGAATTTCAAGCTATACTTTTTTTCGCAGACGGAGCGGGGTCGGATTTTCCGGCGCCTGGATGCAGGTGATTTCGGCGCTGGTCCGGCCACCGCGGCGAGGCCGCCGCGGTCCCATTTTGGCGGGGAACCTGGAGCGCGGGAGATCGTTCCTCGCAACAAAAAGGCGCACCGGGAGAGGTGCGCCGGAGGCGGGAAGGAGAGATCCAGCCCTGCCGTATTACTTCACGCCGAGGTCGGCAAGGACGGCGTCGAGTGCCTTCAGCAGGTCGGCCATGGTGGCGTCGGTTTCGTCACCCATGTTGGAGATGCGGAAGGTCTGACCCTTCAGTTTGCCGTAGCCGCCGTCGATCACGAAGCCGTGTTTGGACTTCAGCGCCTTGTTGAGGGCGGCGAGGTCAACGTTGAGCGTGTTCGCGAAGCAGTTGAGGGAGACGGAGCCGTGGCCCTCCTTCGGGAAGAGCTTGAAGCCCTTGGCGAGCGCCCAGGTGCGGACCGTCTGGTTGAGACGGGCGTGGCGGGCATAGCGGGCCTCGAGGCCCTCGGCTGCGATGTCCTCGAGCTTGGACTTCAGGGCATAGATCAGCGGGATGACCGGCGTGCTCGGGGTCATGCCTGCCTCGTGGTTCTTCTGGAACTCGAGCAGGTCGAAGTAGTAGCCGCGGGTCTTGCAGAGGGCGGCCCGCTCGAGGGCGCGCTTCGAGGGCGAGAGCAGGGACAGGCCGGGGGGCAGGGCGAGGGCCTTCTGCGAGCCGGTGATGATGACATCGATGCCGAGCTCGTCCTTCTTGATCGGCACGGCGCTGAAGGAGCTGACGGTGTCCACGATGCTAATGACGCCCGGGAACTCGCGCAGCACGGCGGCGAGGGCGGGGAGGTCGCTCATGCAACCGCAGGAGGTCTCGTTGTGGATGATGGTGACGACATCGTATTCGCCCGTGGAGAGAGCCTTGCGCAGGGCTTCCGGATCAACGGGCTGGCCCCAGTCGGACTTGAGGGCGCCGGCGGCGAGGCCGCAGCGTTGGGCGACATCGAGCCACTTGTCGGAGAAGGCGCCGTTCATGCAGCACAGGACCTTCTTCTGGGTGAGGTTGCGGATGGAGCCCTCCATCACGCCCCAGGCGCTACTGGTGGACAGGTAGACCGGGTCCGCGGTGTAGAGCAGGCCTTGGAGGCCCGGCTGGATGGATTGGTAGAGCGCGACAAAGTCGGTGCTGCGATGGCCGATCATGGGTTGCGCCATCGCGCGCAGCGTTTTCTCGGAGACGGCGATCGGGCCGGGGATGAAGAGTTTGTAGCTCATGGGATTGGGTGAAGCCGGTGTTGCATGTAACAAGACCAGCAGCTAGCACTGACTCACTACCGCCCCTTCCCAAGCGTCAAAGCCAATTTTGCTCATGCCCAACCGCTGGTTCCGTCATAAGGCCGATGAATTCGAACAATTCGCCATAGACGTGATCATGGGCCGGCGGGAGGACATGCCGGCGGTGCTGTTCGGGGCCTTCCTGCAGGTGTGCTCGTACCTGTTCAGCGGGATTGTGCAGTTGCGGCTGTGGCTGTACCGGAACCGCATCTTTCGCGACCAGCCGCTGGGCTGCCTGGTGGTCGTGGTCGGCAACCTGACGGTGGGCGGCACAGGCAAGACGCCCGTGGTGGAGAAGTTCGCCCGGGCGCTGCGCGACCGTGGCCGCAAGGTCGCCATTCTCAGCCGCGGTTACAAGAGCAAGGCCCCGCCTTTGTGGAAAAAATGGTGGTTCTGGCTGAATCACACGGCCGACGCCCCGCCCCGTGTGGTGAGCGACGGCCGCACGGTCCTGCTCGACTCCGAGGTGGCGGGCGACGAGCCCTACATGCTGGCGCGGAACCTGCCGGGCGTGGTGGTGCTGGTGGACAAGGACCGCGTGAAGGCGGGGGCCTACGCGATCAAGGAATTTGGCTGCGACACCCTGGTGCTCGACGACGGCTTCCAGTACCTCCCGCTCAAGGGCCGGCTCAACCTGCTGCTGGTCGACAAGACCAACCCCTTCGGCAATGGCTTCCTGCTGCCGCGCGGCATCCTGCGCGAGCCGATCAAGCACCTGAAGCGCGCCTCGTATGTGTTCCTGACGAAGTCCAAGGGTGAGCGCGACGAGGAGCTGGAGGCGATGATCCGCCGGTTTAACCCCGAGGCCGAGATCATCGAGTGCGCGCACAAGCCGCAGTACCTCCAGCGTATCGGCAGCGACGAACGCATCCCGCTCGCCTCACTGGCCGGCAAGCACATCGGCGCCTTCAGCGGCATCGCCGCGCCGGAGAGTTTCGAGGCCTTCCTGCGCGAGACGGGGGCCAAGCTGGATTACACCCGGCGGTTTCTCGACCACCACCGGTTCTCGGACGAGGAGCTGGAGACGGTCTTCGAGGAGGCCCTCGCCGCCCGGGTGGAGATGCTGATCACGACCGAGAAGGACGCGGTGCGGCTCGACGCCACGCAGAAGATCCCGCTGCCCTGTTACTACCTCAGGCTGGAGATCGATATCCTGCGCGGCGCTGCCGACTTCGACGAGGCCGTCGGCAAGATCTGTTTCCCGCTGGGGCAGCCGGTGGCGGGTTAAGCAGGCTTTGCATGGCGGGGTCCGGCCGCTTTGGGATTGAATGCCGGCAGGACGGCAGGGAATGTCGGGGCATGAGTGATTCCCGTTACAACCAACTCGCGGAGGTGCTGACCGGTTTCTCCTGCGACCTGAAGAAAGGCGAGCGGGTGCTGATCGACGCCTTTGACGTCCCCGAGGGCTTTGTCATCGCCCTGGTCCGCGCCACCCGCGCCCTCGGCGCGATCCCCTACGTGAACCTGCAGAATGCCCGCATCACCCGCGAGCTGCTGCAGGGCGCCAGCACCGACCAATACCGGCTGACGGCCGACATCGAATTGGCGCGCATGCAGAAGATGGACGCCTACATCGCCGCCCGCGGCTCGCATAACATCTTCGAGACCTCCGACGTGCCGGCGGCGCGGGTGCAGCTCGTGGCCAAGCTCATGAAACCGGTGCTCGATTACCGGGTGAACAAGACCAAATGGGTCGTGCTCCGCTGGCCCTCGAGCGCCATGGCGCAGCAGGCCGGCATGAGCACCGAGGCCTTCGAGGACTTCTATTTCAAGGTCTGCACCTTCGACTACCGCCGCTACGGCCCAGGCATGGCCGCGCTCGAGGACCTGATGAACCGAACCGACCGCGTGCACCTCAAGGGGCCCGGTACGGATCTGAAGTTCTCGATCAAGGGCATCGGCGCCGAGGCCTGCGGCGGCCTGCGCAACATTCCGGATGGCGAGGTGTTCTCCTGCCCGGTCAAGGACAGCGTCGAGGGCGTGATCCAATATAACGCCCCGACCGTCTACCTCGGCACGGCCTTCGACAACATCCGGCTCGTCTTCAAGCAGGGCAAAATCGTGGAGGCCACGGCCAACAATACAAAACGGCTCAACGAGATCCTCGATACGGACGCGGGGGCGCGCTACATCGGCGAGTTCGCGATCGGCTTCAACCCGCACATCACCGAACCGATGCGCGACATCCTGTTCGACGAGAAGATCGCCGGCTCCTTCCACTTCACGCCCGGCAAGGCCTACGAGCGCGCCGGCAACGGCAACGAGTCGGTCGTCCACTGGGACATGGTCAACATCCAGCGCCCGGAATACGGCGGCGGCGAAATCTGGTTCGACGGCAAACTTATCCGCAAGGACGGCCTGTTTGTCCTGCCGGCCCTTAAAAAGCTTAACCCCGACCAGTTGCTGAAGAAGGGGTAAACCACTCATCCGCCACCATCCGGCGCTCAGGCCTAGCTGACCCAATCCGTGGGGCCTGAGTGCAGATTGGTGTGTAATCATGCCGATGGACTCCCTTAGTTTCGCCCAGTCTCTACCGAAGACCGAGACGCACCTCCACCTGGAGGGGGCGCTGCCGCTGGAGCTGCTGCGCCGCGTGCGGCCGGAGTTTGCGCAGCCGCCGATTTCGTGGGCTCATAATTTCAAGTTCCGCGACTTCGCCCATTTCGACCGCGAGCTGCTGGACATGGCGTTTTCCTGGTTCACGTCGCCCGCCCGTTATCATGAGGCGGCGCAGGTGATCTTCGCGCGGCTCGCCGCGGCGAACGTGAAATACGTCGAGACGAGTTTCGCCTCGGGGGCGCTGGAGTTTCTCGGGCTCAACGGTCGTGAGGTGCTGGCGGCGATCCGCACGGCGGTGCCGGCCGGCCTGGAGGTGCGGGTGTTTCTCGGGATTCATCACAATGGGGCGGGGCCGCGGATGATGCCCATCCTCGAGGAAGCGCTGACCTGGCCGGACCTGGCCGGGGTAGACCTGCACGGATTTGAAGATGCGCCGGTGGAGCCCTGGACGGCGCCTTATTGGGCGGCGGCCCGGGCCGCGGGCAAATACACCAAGGCGCATGCGGGCGAGTTCATGGGGGCCGATTTTGTGCGGAAGATCCTGGATGAGTTGCAGCCTCATCGCATCGAGCACGGTACCCGGGCTATCGAGAGCCCGGCGGTGGTGCAGGAACTGATCCGGCGCGGGATCGCCTTGGATATGTGCCCGATCAGCAACCACAAGCTGATGCCCGGCATCAGCCTGGTGAACCATCCCATCCGGCGGCTGTTCGACGCGGGGGTGAAGGTGACGATCAGCACCGACGACCCCATCACTTTCGGCAACCGGATCAATGACGAGTACGTCGTCCTGGCCGATCGCAGCGGGTTCACCCGCCGGGAACTCGTGCAGATCGCCCGGAATGGATTTGAAGTCGCGTTGATGCCGGCGGAGCAGAAGCAACCGTGGCTTGACCAGCTGGATGGGATAGCGGACGCGTTGGGTCAGTGAACGGAGACCCCGCCCACATCAAGACCGACCCAGAAGCCACGGCACGACCGGGCTGTCCGCGGAGGGCAGAATGATCTGCAGTCCAGCGGTCAGCCCCGAGGGCAAGGCCACGGGGAGCGAGAGCACGGGCAGTCCCGCGAGGCTGGCGGGGGAACAGAGCGTGAGGATGTTGCGCCTCAGTTCCAAGGTGGCCTCGGCCTTGGTCGGCGCGGCGCAGGAGACGCTTGGCAGCACGAGATAATCGTAGGTGCGGAAGAAATCACGGAGGACGGAGATGATCTCGCGCCGGCGTTCGTGGGCGCGGGCGATGTCCGCCGCCGGGAAACTCCCCGCATCGGTGAAGCGCCGCCAGATGATCGGGTCGTAACGCTCGCGGTGGGGGACCAGCCAGTCGCGATGCACGGTGTGGGCCTCGCTCATGCCGATGGTGATGTAGGCCTCGACGGCGTGATGCCACGACAGGACCAACGAGGCTTCCGCCACCGGATCAGCCCGGGCGGTGAGACTCGCGGCCGCGTAGTCGCAGGCCGTGGCGACGGTGGGGTCCATGCCGGGCAGCAGCTTGCGGGCGTTGAGGTAGCATCCGCGGGGTTCGGACGCCAAGGGCCGGCCCGTACCCGGCACCAAGGCCCGCCATGCCGTCAGCATGTCCGGGGCGTTGGCCGTGAACCAACCCGCCGTATCCATGGTCGGGGCGAGCGGAAAGGCATCGCGAATAAAAGCATCCCCGGGACTCAGCCGGAAGCCATGCAGCCCGCACCAGGCCGCGGGTACGCGGACGGAGCCGCCGGTGTCGGTGCCGATGGAAAGTGGCGCGACCCCCGCGGCCACCAGCGCCGCGGAGCCGCTGCTGGAGCCGCCGGACAAACATTGGGGATGGAAGGGATGCGGGCAGTCGCCGTAGTGTGGATTTTCACCCGTGAGGCCGGAGGCGAATTCCACGAGGTGGGACTTGCCCGCGCAACCCGCGCCCAGTTCGCCGAGTCGCTGGGCGAGTTGGCAGTCGTGTGAGGGCAGGGGGCGAAGCTGGTCCAGGAAAGTCGAACCGGCGCGGGTCGGCACGCCCGTCAGGTCGAAGAGGTCCTTGAGGAAGTAGGGCATGCCGGCGAGGGGACGGTCAGCGGCCGGGGCTACCGTGGCCAATTGCTCAACCAGTTCCCCCTCCGGTCGCAGCCACGCCACCGCCGCGCGGCGCAATGGGTCCGGCAGCGCGGCCACGCGGGCCTGCAACTCGCGGGCGGCCCCGACGGCGCCGAGGGCCTGCCAGCCGGCGAATGGCAAAGCGGCTGGCGTTTTGGGCGCGATTGTGTCCATTCGGGTGGACTACATGGAGCCTGCCGCGGCCATCGTCAAATTTACCTCGCTGAAAAAGCGCTACGGCAGCGGCCCGCTCGTGCTGGACGGCGTGGACCTGACCGTGGCCGCCGGGGATTTTGTCAGCCTGATCGGGCCCAGCGGCTGCGGCAAATCCACCGTGCTCAAGCTGGTGTCGGGCCTGAATCCGGCGAGCGAAGGCGGGTTGGAGGTGCTGGGTACCAAGCCGCGGCTGGCCCGTGACCGCCAGGCCTTTATCTTTCAGGACGCCACGCTGCTGCCCTGGCTGACCGCCCAGGGCAACGCCGAGCTGCCCTTACGGTTGCGCGGGGTGTCATCGGCGGACCGCCGCACCAAAGCCGCCGCGATGCTCGCGCGGGTGGGACTCGAACCCAACGCCGGATACTACCCGCGTCAGCTTTCCGGCGGCATGAAGATGCGCGTTTCCATCGCCCGGGCGCTCACACTCTCGCCTGAACTGCTTTTGCTGGATGAACCGTTCGGCGCCCTCGACGAGATGACGCGCAACCGGCTCAACGAGCAGTTGCTCGCCTTGCGGGAGCAGGCGCGCTTCACGGCGATGTTCGTGACTCATTCCGTGAGCGAGGCGGTTTTCCTCTCGAATCGCATCATTGTGATGGCGGCGAACCCCGGGCGGCTGCACGCGGAGGTGAAGGTTGATTTTGCGTATCCGCGCCGACCTGAAATGCGGGAGCGGCCGGAATTCCAAGCCAAGGTGAACGAGGTGTCACGCTTGCTACACGAGGTGGAGGACCCACTCGGATGAAAAAGCTGCCGCCGCTCCTGCTTTGGCTCCTGCCCGTCGTCAGCGGCGCGACCTTCGTCGCGCTCTGGTATGCGGTGCGGCATTTCAGCGGCCTGCAGAGCTGGATCCTGCCGACGCCGGGCGAGATTCTCGCGGCGGCGTGGCACGAGCGGACGAGACTCTGGCAGGCGGCGGGCAGCACGGCGGTCGGCGCGCTCGCGGGGTTCCTGCTGGCGGGATTGTCGAGTTTCGCGCTGGCGTTGTTCCTGGGGGTGTCGCGATCTCTGCGGGCCAGCCTTTATCCCTGGCTGCTGATGTTGCAGATGACGCCGGTGATCGTGCTGACCCCGATCATCGTGCTGTGGGCCGGCCCGGGGCTGCCGGGGATCATCACCATCACGTGGCTCATCAGCTTTTTTCCGGTGGTGGCGAACACGACGCAGGGGCTGATTTCAGCCGATCAGAACCACGTGGCGCTCTTCCGCATGGCCAACGCTTCCCGCTGGCAGGAACTGCTCTTCCTGCGTCTGCCCGGGGCGATGCCTTACTACCTGACCGGCCTGCGCATCGCGGCCACGCTGGCGCCCATCGGGGCGATCTTTGGCGAATACATGGTCGGCAATTCCTCCGGTGGGGCGGGGGGGCTCGGGTTTCTCGTGTATAGTTACGGTGCCCAGATCAAGATACCGGCCTTGTTCGCCACGGCGTTGACGAGCTGTGCGCTCGGGTTCGTGTTCGTGGCCGCCATCTCGCTGTTGAACTGGACGATGCTGCACAAATGGCATGACTCCTTCGACCGCGACGACCACTGAGATCGGAATCAAACCACCAAGGCACGAAGGTGCAGAGTCGGGGAATTTTATTTTGTGTCTTGGGGTCTCTGTGGTTCTGTCCTGTTCCGCTATGCCACGCTTCATTCCCCTCTCGGTATCCCTGTTGGCCGTTCTCACGCTGACCGGCTGCGGCCAGAAGGCGGCGGAACCGGCGGCTACGACCGGGCCGGTCAAAATCAAATTTCAGACCGACTGGTTCCCGCAGCCGGAGCACGGCGGTTATTACCAAGCGCTGGCCAAGGGCTATTATGCCGCCGAGGGGCTGGACGTGGAAATTCTGCCGGGCGGCCCCAATGCCCAGGTGAAGGAGCAGGTGGCCATGGGGAAGGCGCAACTCGGCATGACCAACGGCGACGACGTCATCGTGGCCGCGGCCCGCGGCCTCCCGATCAAGATCGTGGCCGCCGAGATGCAGCGCGACCCCCAAGGTATCCTCTTTCACGAGGAAAACCCGCTGCGCAGCCTGCAGGATCTGCAGGGCCGCACGCTGATGGCGGGTTCTGTTTCGACTTGGCTGGAAGTGGTGCGCAAGAAACTCGGGGTGCAATTCAACCAGATGCCGCTGGTGGGCGACCTGGCCCGGTTCATGAACGACAAGACGCTGCTCCGGCAGTGTTTCGTGACCAATGAGCCTTTCTTCGCCCGGCAGCGCGGCGCGAATGTTGGCGCCCTGCTCATCGCTAGCGACACCTACGAGCCCTACCGGGTGATGTTCGCCAGCAACGATTACCTCGCGAAGCATCCCGAGGTCGTGGCCAAGTTCGTGCGCGCGAGCATCCGGGGCTGGGTGGACTACCTGACCGGCGACCCCGCACCCGCCAACGCGCTGATCGCCGCGAAGAACGACATCATGTCGCCCGAGTTCATGGCCTACAGCATCAAGGCCATGAATGACTACAAGCTGGTGGCCGGGGATCCCGCGAAGGGCGAATACGCCGGCCAGATCACCACCGTCCGGCTGCAGAAGCAGATCGCCCTGCTGCAAGAGGTTGGCGTGCTGGACAAGCCCGTGAAGCCCGAGGACGTGGCCGCTATGGAGTTCGTGCCCAAGCAGTGACAAGCTCTGGCGTCCGGCGAGCCGCGGGATTTCCGCAGTTCGTTGCTGACAGCTGAAGACCGAACGCCGAAAGCTTTTCCCATGAGCATCGAAGCCAAACTCACCGCCCTCGGCCTGACCCTGCCCAATCCGCCGGCCGTCGCCGGCAGCTATGTACCCTACGTGCGCACCGGCAACCTGCTGTACCTCGCCGGCACCATCAGCGCCTTGAACGGCCAGATGACGCACACCGGCCAGGTAGGGGCGGAACAGACGGTGCAAACCGCCTACGAATCGGCGAAAATCTGCGCGCTCAACACCCTGGCCAACATCAAGGCCGCCACCGGCAGCCTCGACAGCGTGAAACAGTTCGTGCTCGTGACTGGTTTTGTGAACGCCGTGAGCGGGTTCACCGACAGCCCTGCCGTAATCAACGGGGCCTCGGAACTTTTCGGCCAGCTGTACGGTGACGCCGGCAAGCACGCCCGCGCCGCCGTCGCCGCCGCCGGCCTCCCCAAGGGCTCGACGGTGGAGATCCAGGTGATTGTGGAACTGAAGTAAGGCGCGCGGGGCGCGCCTTATGGGTTGAGCGTTATCAGTTGTAGGAGCGGGCATTCGATTTGTGCCCGGTAGCGCCGCCGTGGGCCTCATAAAATAGCGCGCTGCCTAGGGGAATCCCTTAGATTTTCGGGAGGATTTCCCGGGAATTCGGGCGGATGAAAGCAAAATATCCCGGAGACGCGTTTCGCGAGAAGTTTACCATTGCTAGTCGATTGCGTTACACTGTCATGCAGCTCGCTCGCAAGGGCTTGCTCCACGCACCACTTGCATCGTCATTATGGATTATTTTTCCGAGATCCAGAAACAGCGTCGCGCCACGGCCGAGGCCGCCTTGGTCATCGCCACTGAATTGGAAGCCGGGCGCGCCGTCTCGCCGTTTCAGGAAAAGCTGACGCAGCTATCAGGGAATCCCGTGATCCCGGTTCGTGCCGCGGTCATCTCGCCGCAGCCAGAGGTGCTGCAGGCGCTGCTCTCCGAAATCATCGGTCACGACTACAACGTGTGCAAGGTGGTCGTGCCCTCCCGTCTGGGTTTCAGCGAGGTGCTCCTGCAGGAACGTGGCTTCCTCCTCGATACCGGCGCCGGGGCCCGCGAGTTCGACGATGCCGGCAGCTTCCTCACCGCCTTGCAGCAGACGCACGCGCTGCAGCAAACCGAGGGAGACTTGCTCGAACCGTTACGCTTGAAGCTGAAGGGGCCGACTCACTCCAGCGGCCTGTGTCTGCTCGTGCCTCATAGCCTGGAGGCGATGCAGCGCAAACCCGCGCTGCTCTCGACCCTGGCCGACCAGGCTGACTGGGTCTTCCTCGCCGGCAGCGCCGAGGCCACCTTCACCCCCGAGGAACGCACCACCGTGCAGGTCGTATTGGACAACGTTACTGGTCTGCAGAATGTCCTCCAGCCGGCCGCCGCCGATGCCCCCGCGCCGGCCGAGCGCGTGCCCGAGGAATGGTGGAAGCATTGGAAGGTCGGCCTCTCCCTCGGCCTCGTTCGCCTCGGCACGGAACTCCTGCGCAAGCGTCTCGCCCTGCTGACCGCCCCCGACAGCGAACTCCGGCTCTACCTGGTGGAGTCCCGCCTCCTGCGCCAGATGGACATGACGCTGGCCCTCATGCAGGAGGAGACCCAGCAGGAGCAGCGCAAGCTGGGCAACCGGCTCACCCTTGCCCGCGAGGGCCTGACGGATCGCGACGGCCAACCCGAGATGCGCAAGACCGCCGAGGGCATCCGGCAGAAGTTCGCCGACGAACTCGACAGTCTCGTCAAGGCAGGCGAGCGCGAGGCCAAGGCCTCGCTCCAGGCGGACGGCGACGCCAACCGCCAGCTGCGCGAGGCGTCGGCGACGCTGTCCGTCGATGACATCGAGCAGACGGAGGGCGACACCGCGATCAAGCTCACCTTGTCGATACCCGCCGCCGCTCGCCTCACGCAGGCCGTGCTCGGCCTTGCGCGCCATCGCCTCTCCACCGACCTGCGCCAGCTCACCGAGGGGCTGGAATGCTCCGTCCGGGACGCCAAGCGCGCCATCGAGGCGGCCACCGGGGCGCGCCCGTCCATTTCCGTCGAGCTGCCGGACGAGGCCGGCATGTGGGACACCATCTCCAGTCTAGCTCGGCCCGAGATCCGCTATCGCGGCGAGATGCCCCGCGCCACTCTCGGCGCGCGCTTCAATGCCGCCCGCCAGGTTATCATGGGTGTCATGATCCTCGGCACCATCCTCGGCGGCGCCACCGTGCTCACCGGCGATACCAGCGGCGGGCAGGGGATCCGCACCACCCTCGCCGCGCTGATGATCCCGTTGCTTGTCGTGGGCTTTCTCTGGACCTACGTCAGCTTCCGCAAAAAAGAGACGCAGACCCTGGAAAAGGAACTGGAAAAGCTCCAGGACGGCGTGTTGGCCGAACTGCGCCGCGTGTTGCAAGACCTGCACCGCGAGCAGATGACCCTCTTGGGCAGCTCGGTGCAGAAGCTCCAGCGTTCGGTGCAGCAGCAGATGGACGGCACCTTTGAAAAACTCGACAAGCAGCGCCAGCGGGACGCGGACGAAACGCGCCGCCGCCAGACGGAGCAGCAGCGTTCCATCGACCAGCGCATCGCCCGCATGAAGCAGTTCGGCGGACAACTGGCCACTTTGCAGTCCAACCTCAAGGAAGCCGAACGCATCCGGGCCAAATGGCTCGCGGCGTGGATCGAGCGCTTCAACCAAGGAAAAGTCTAACCCCCCACGCCCATGCCCGTCGATCCTGTCGCCCAGGCCCAGGCCGCTGCCGCGGCCGCCGAAGCCGCCAAGCTCCGCGCCGAAACCGCCGCCGATCAGGCGGAGAACTCTGCCCAGCAGGCCGCCACTTCCGCCAACCAGGCGGATTTCCAATCTGACCAGGCCACCGCCGCCGCCACCGAGGCCCAGCAGCAAGCGACCGCCGCCACCTCCGAGGCCGCGCGGGCGCTGGCGGAGGCGCAAGCAGCCCATGACGCCAATGTACGCGCCGTGCAGGACGCGCAGGAGGCGGCCGATGCGTCAGCTTCCGCTGGGACGAGTGCGACCACCGCCTCCGACGCAGCCCATCGCGCCATTACGGAGGCGCAGGAAGCCGCGGCTGCGAGCGCACGCATCCTCGCGGAGGCGCAGGCCGCGCACGATGCCGCGGTCCGGGCC
Organism: Lacunisphaera limnophila; assembly: GCF_001746835.1. Classification (NCBI taxonomy): domain Bacteria; kingdom Pseudomonadati; phylum Verrucomicrobiota; class Opitutia; order Opitutales; family Opitutaceae; genus Lacunisphaera; species Lacunisphaera limnophila. The sequence continues at coordinate 3,401,636 of NZ_CP016094.1, forward strand.
CAGAATGAAGCGAGCGAGGCTGAACAGGCCAGCGCCCGCGCCCAGGGTGAGGCCGGTGAGGCGGCCCAAGCTTCCGCTCGCGCCCAGCAGGAGGCGGCGGAGGCCACCCAGTCTTCGGCCCGGGCCCGCAGTGAAGCCGCCGAAGCCGAGCAGGCCAGCACCCGCGCCAAGGCCGAGGCCGACGAGGCCGGCCGGGAGAATCTCCGGGCGAAGTCCGAGGCGGACGAAGCCACCAAGGAAAGCGACCGCGCCAAAGCAGAGGCCGATGACGCCAACAGAGAGAGCGCCCGCGCCAAGAGCGAGGCTGACGAGGCCACGAAGGAAAGTGACCGGGCCCGGCTCGAGGCCGACGAAGCCGCGAAGGAGCGACTCCGCGCCAAGACCGAGGCCGACGAGGCTGACCGCGAGAACGCCCGGGCGAAGGCGGAAGCCGACGAAGCTGACCGCGAGAACGCCCGTGCGAAAGCGGAAGCAGATGAAGCCGACCGCGAGAGCAAACGGGCCAAGACGGAGGCGGACGAGGCCGACACCGAGAGCAAGCGCGCCAAGAAAGAAGCCGACGAAGCCGACGCGGAGAGCCGCCGGGCGAAGAAAGAGGCGGATGACGCTGATGCCGAGAGCCGGCGGGCTCAGCAGGAGGCTAACGAGGCCGAGCGCGCCAGCAATCTCGCGCAGCGTGAGGCCCAGGAGGCCGACGCCGCCAGCACCCGGGCCCAGGCGGAGGCCAATCAGGCCGGGCAAGCCAGCCAGCGCGCCCAGCAGGAAGCGAGCGAGGCCGAGCAGGCCAGCAACATCGCCCAGCGCGAAGCCGGCGAAGCCACCACCTACTCCGACACCGCCCGCAACGAGGCGCAGCAGGCAGCCGAGGCCAGCACCCGGGCATCGACGGCGGAATCCACCGCTCAGACGGCCATGTCCGCCGCCGTCAGCGCCAAGGCCACCGCCGCTAGCATGGCCACGGAGGCCACCACCGAGCGGAACCGCGCCAAGGAGGCTGCCGATGATGCCGTGGTCTATGCCCAAAACACGGCCAAGCAGACGCAGCAGATCATATCCGACCTGATGGAGGAGCTGAAGACCGTGTTAGGTAATGCCAAGACGTTAGAGAAGGAAATCGCCACCCTGAAGGAGACGGTGGTGAAGCACGAGGCGGCGGCCGCAACGGCCAAGCAAAACACGCTGACTCATCAAAAGGACGCAGCCACCGCCTTGCAGAACACGCAGACCTCCGAGAAGGACGCCGCCACCGCCTTGCAGCATACGCAGACCTCCGAGAAGGACGCAGAGCGCGGCATGAACATGACGGTTGATCACGAGCAGGCGGCCATCAGGTCGATGGTGAACGCGGAGAAATATGAGCAGAATGCGCAGTCCGCCGCGCATCACGCCGGCCAGCATGAACAGGCCGCCGCCACCTCGGCCCAGAACGCCGCCGCCTCGGCCTCCGCTGCGGCCTCGTCCGCCTCCAGCGCCGGTGGGTTCCCCTTTTGTTGGGTCGCGCGCGAAGTATACGGGGCGGGCAACCCCGACTGGCTACGTTTCCGTCACTGGATGCTGCACCGCGCCCCGCATTGGTTCTTCCTCCTCTATGTCCGGCACGGTGCCGCCGCTGCCCTATGGTTGGCGGACAAACCCCGCGTCAAGAGCCTCCTTCGCCGCTGGATGGATGCCCGCATCCGCGGCCTACGCGCCCCATTTTGATTCCGCCTTCAGTTTCGCATGACACCAATTGAAGCAGCCCGCCTGCTTGACCTTTCCGCCGAAGCCACCTCCGACCAGACCGAGGCGCGGTTCCTCGAGTTGCGCCGCAAACTTGAGGACAAGATTGCCAAGGCCCCCACGCCCGGCCTGCAGGCCAAGTACCGCGAGTCGCTAGCTGACATTACGACGGCCTTTGAGACCCTGACGCTCGCGGCCGATTCTTCGACGCTGCCGGTGTTGCAGAGGGAGCAGAAGAGGATCGAGGGCAGAGGGCAGACGGCAGAGGGCGGAAGGACGAATCCTGACCCTTCAAGTCTCCCGCCGGCGAAGCAGCCAAAGTCTGGCGGCAAGGAGTTCGTCATTGTCGCCCTCATCGCCGTTGTCGTGCTGGCTGCCGGCGGGTGGTGGGTGATGAAGACCCGCGCTGAGAACAAGGAGAAGGCCCGGATCGCCGCCGAGGAAAAGATGGTTACAGAGAAGGCCGCGGTGGCCGCCGCCCAGCGGGCCGAGTCTGAGCGTGCCCACGACGAGGCGGCAAGGCTCCATGCCGAAGAGGAAAAGGCGCGGGCCATTGTTGCGGCTAAGGCCGAACAGGCCCGGCTCGATCAGCTTGGGCTGAAGCTCCGCACCCGGCTTTCCGAGCTGAACATCGCCCTCGACGCCGCGCTCAGGACTGAGGCGCTGGCCGAGCGCGAACTGAGCGACCTCAAGGCCGACGAGCGCGCGGTGCAACGCGAGGCGAGGGGAGGCGTGACTCCCGACCTGCGTGCGGCACAAGCGCTGGTACAGGCCCACGATCGCTACGTTACGTGGCTCCGCGAACACCTCGCCGCCAACCCCGCCCGGGTGGCGCGGGCCCGCCTCGAGGAGTTGGTTGCGGCCAAGGCCTGGGAGGAAGGTGCGGCTCAGATCGAAGCTTATTCCCAGGCGGTCGCGGCCCTGCAGGGGAGCATCCCGGCCAAGCGGACGGAACTGCTCACTCTCACCGGCTTGCTTCAGGTTACGGCTGAGCCGACCGAGGTGGATTTTACCCTGAAAGATGTCTACGGCCGCACGCGGACCGGCCGCACCCCCGAGGTGTTCGACGACGTGCCCATCGGCGCCGCCACCGTCACGTTCCAACGCGAAGGTTGGCCAGCCCAGTCACGTCCGACGATCGTCCGGCGTGACGGTACCGCCACGGTCACGGGCGACCTGATCGGTGGCGGGCTAGCCCTCGCCAGCAGGCCTTTCGCGGTCGATTACGTGGTGGAGGGGCAGGGGCGCACTGAACGCGGCCTCACGCCGGCTACATTGGCGGATCTGCCGGTGGGTGGCTATCGCATCACCTACGCCCGTACCGGCTGGCCAAGCGAAATGGTCACCGCCGAGGTCACCCGCGGTGGATTGACGACCTGCGAGGCCACCTTTGCCGCTCCGGGCAGCCTCAAGGTTGAATCCAAACCCGCCGGAGCCTCCGTGTCCTTCGACGGCAAAGTTGTGGGCACGACCCCACTCGTGTTGGGCGATCTGCCAGCCGGTCCGGTCAAGGTCGAACTCGCGTTGGCTGACTACCGTCCCGCCACGCTGCAGGGCTCCATCGAGTTCGGGCGGGAAACGACCCTCTCCACCCCGCTGCGATCGGCGACGCTGACCCCTGAGGAGGCGTTCGACGCGCTCTCCCGGACTGCGCACGGTACCTGGGTACTCCACGGCAAGAACGGCCTGGGTGGCAGCGCCACCTTTTACATGCGCTTTGTGGCAGGCAGCAAAACCCTTAGTTTTGAGATGACCGGTTTCGGCGGCAGCGTGCGGAACATGACGATGGTGGATTATGATGCGGAGAACCGGATCGTCATGGTTTCGTTTGGCGGCCTCGATGCGCTGAATGGCAAGAGTGGTATCAGGATCGACGGTGACACGCTGCTCTGGGGTAAAGACAAGCTCAGAAACCCGATGGTCTTTCGCCGTCAATAAGCTGATCCCATGACGCCTGCCGAAGCCTCCAGACTTCTCGACCTTCCCGCCAACGCCACGCCTGACCAGGTGGAGTCGCGTTTCCTCGATCTGCGCCACAAGCTCGAGGACAAGATTGCCAAGGCCCCGACGCCCGGACTGCAGGCCAAGTACCGCGAGTCGCTGGCCGACATCACCGTTGCATTCGAAACATTCACGCTGGCTGCAGATTCATCGGCACTGCCTGTGCTCAAGCGTGAAGCCGGAGGGGGAAGACCGGATTCTGGAGTCGCGGCGACGCCGTCGCCCGGGCAAGCACCCGACGACTCACACCTTGCACCTGCGCTCGTGCGCAAGTCTGGCGGCAAGGAATTTGCCGTGGTCGCCCTCATCGCCGTCGCCGTGCTTGGTGCGGGCGGCTGGTGGGTGATGAAGACCAAGGCGGAGAACGCGGAGAAGGCGCGCGTAGCGGCCGAAGCCAAGGCTGAGGCTGAGCGCGTAGTGGCCGAGGCCAAGGTCGAGGCCGAGCGCAAGGCCGCCGAGGAGAAACGCCTGGCGGAAGAGAAGCGCTTGGCTGAGGAGGCGGAAAAGCTCCGTCTCGCCGCGGCGGAGAAGGCCGAGCGCGAGCGACTGGACCGACATTTTACGTCGCTGCGCAGCCGGATGGCCGAGCTGAACGTCGCCTACGAGGCACAGATGCGCCTGGAGACCGTCGCCGAGCGGGATCTTGCTGAGTTAAAGTCGCAGGAACGTGATCTCGCCCGGGATCAGAAGGACGGGGCGAGCCCGGATCGGCGCCGGCTCGCGGCCCAAGTGCGGGCGCAGAGCCACTTGGTGGACTGGATGCGGGCCAGTCTTCCCGCTCATTCAGCCCGCATCGCGAAGGCGAAGGCGGAGGAATTGGTCTCCGCCCGGGCGGCTGACGATGCGACGGCGGCCGTTGACGCCTACATCGCCGCCTTGGACCAGCTGAAGTCCGATATTGCAGCCGCGCGCAGCGATCTCGCCGTCACCGGCGACCTTGCCCTCAGTTCCAATCTCGAGGGGACCACCTGGCAGCTCACCGACGCCTTCGGGGTCGAGCGCTCAGGTGCGACGCCCGCCACCGTGGAAGAGGTGGCATTAGGCAAGGCCACCTTGGTTTTTCGCCGGGCCGGCTGGGCCGACCTGCGCATGGCGATTGACCATCGCCGGGGCACCGACGGTGTCTTCGCAGCCAGATTCCCGGTGGGGTCACTCGCCATTACCAGCACTCCCACCGGTGTGTTGGTGCGCCACGGGGAGCGGGTGCTCGGCGAGACGCCCCTGCAACTGGCCCCCATGCCGCCCGGCGAGATTGAGGTTCGTCTCGCCCATCAGGGGTACAAGAGCCAGAAGCTCTCCGGCCGCATCGAGGATGGCCGAACACTGACCCTCGACGCACAACTGCTCGCCGGCCAGTCCTTCGACGCCGAGCTGATCTATGAGCGCGGTCTGGAGGATCTACCGCTTATCAGCAGCCCCAAGGCGCGCGCGATGGGCGCCGCCACCTACCTGGGCGCGGCCAAGGATATTCCCGGCGTGCCTCACGCTTTCCTGGCCCGATACTTTGACCTCTACTTGGAGGCCGTCCGGCAAATCCGCGATCCCTTGGAAAAAGTGACCACGGTTCTCTACCTGTTGGACAACCTCGCGCAGGTCGACTTCGAGCGCAGCCGGACTCTGGCCCGGGAGGCGCTGGCGGCCGTGCCCCTCGTCACCGAGGTGTCCCAGCGGCATACGGTCGTGCATTCCCTCGAGCACCTCGTGATCTACCCGGAGGAGTTCGCCGCCGCGATTGCCCAGTGCGAACACTGGTTCACCACCGATGAAGATTGGATCTACAGCGCAACGGTGGCCCAGCTGCAGAAGGAGGCCGGCCTCGATTCCGCGGCCCAGCGCACCGCCGCCCGCGCGATGGGTACCGGGGCGGCGGCGGAGTACCGGAACCAGACAGTGCAGGAGTACCTGGCCAAGGGTGCCATGGCCCGGCAGCTCGTGCCGGTCCGCGTCGCCCTGGTGCGGGGCGATCTACCCTCGGCGCAGGCGGCGCTGGCCCGGGCCGGACAGGCGCTCGACTTCGGCCAGCTGTTCGGGTTAGCCAGCGGCTTCATGAGATTGGGGGATTTCGACACACCGCGGCGCTTGGCGCGCATGGCTGAAGGGCAGTACGTCTCCCCGGCCCAGACCCTCCACACGATCGCGATGATGGCTTTCTTTCAGGGCAACACCTCCTTGGCGGAACAATGGGCCGCAAGCATCGCGGACACACCGGAGGCGCCGCAGCGCAGTCAGCTTTATCGGCTGTTTGCCGATCAATACCTGACCAAGGGCAAGAAAGCGGAGGCGGCCGCAGCCATGCGCAAGGTCACCGTTTTCTCCGACGGGGAGTCCGCAACCGACCGCCTCGAGGCGGTCACCGTCCTGGCGCTACTGGGCGAGACGGTACGCGCCCGCCAGTTGCTGGCGGCGCAGCCGGTCGCCTTCACCGAGGCGGGGGTTCACCGGCTCGGTGCGGCCGCCGTCAGCTTTGCCGCGCTCGGCGACATCGCCTCGCTGCAGCGTGCCCTCGAGGTCCTCCGGATCCACGCCACGAGTTCGCTCGACTGGACCTATGGCAACCTAGTCAAGACGCTCACCACGGCCGGCAAATTGGCCGAGGCTGAGAGCTATTTCCGACTGATTCGTGACACCGCAAGCCACGGGTATTTGCGCGGCCCCCTCCTGGCGGCGGACGCACCCGACGACAACACCCTGGGGGCAAAGATCGATGCACTGCGGCCCGGCGGAGACCGGCTGGCCTTGTCCGGCGTCGCCCTGGGCCGCGAGTTAGAACGCCTGAAGGCTGCCCGCTTCTCCTCCTCGCCATGACCACCGCCGAAGCCATCATCCTACTCGACCTGCCAGCGAACGCACCCTCCGAACAAATCGAGGCGCGGTTTCAGGAGCTGAGGCGCAAACTCGAGGACAAAATCGCCAAGGCCCCGACACCCGGTCTGCAGGCCAAATACCGGGAGTCGCTGGCGGAGATCACAACTGCCTTCGAGACTCTGACCCTGGCGGCGGACAGCTCGTCCCTGCCGGTGCTGCAGAGGGAACAGCAGAGGACCGAAGGCAGAGGGCAGACGACAGAGGGCGGACGGACGAATCCTGACCCTTCAAGTCTCCCGCCGTCGAAGAAGCTAAAGTCCGGCGGCAAGGAATTTGTCGTCGTAGCCGTTATCGCGCTCGTCTTGCTCGGCGCCGGCGGCTGGTGGGTGATGAAGACGCGCGCCGAGAACGAGGAAAAAGCCCGTATCGCCGCCGAGGCCAAGGCCGAGGCGGAACGCCAGGCCGCCGTCGCGAAAGTCGAGGCGGAGCGCCGGGCCGCCGAGGAAAAGCGCTTGGCGGAAGAAAAGCGACTGGCTGAGGAGGTGGAGAAGGCGCGACTGGCCGCCGCGGAGAAGGCGGAGCGAGAGCGGTTGGAGCGGTTATTCACCCGCCTGCGCGGTCGATTTGCTGAACTTAACGTAGCCTACGACGCCCAAGTGCGACTCGAGCAGATCGCCGAGCGCAACCTCGTCGAGGCCAAGGCGCAGGTGCGCGAGCTGGCCCGTGGACCGCAGGGGCAGACGTCGCCGGAACTGCGCCTGGCCGCCGCGCAGGCATCCGCTCAGGAGCGTTATGTGGTCTGGCTGCGCGACGTTCTGCCGACGCACCCCGCGCGCGTCGCCCGGGCCCGGGCCGAGGAGTTGTTGTCAGCCCGCGCCGGGGACGAGGCGGCGGCCGCGGTCGATGATTTTGCCGCTGCGCTGGCGCAATTGCAGACAGATATCGCGGCGGCCCGGGATCGTACGGTCATTACCGGCTCGGTGACGCTTGGTGCCAATCAGAACGGTGTGCAATGGCGGCTGGTCGACGCCTTCGGCCTGGAGCGGCGGGGAACGACTCCCGCGACCGTTACAGACGTGGCGATGGGGGAGGGGGAGGTAACCTTTGAACTGGCACCCTATCCGCCGGTGGTGAAGAAGGTCGCAGTCACGAAGACAGTCGCGGAGGTGAGCGCCGATTTCGTGCCCGCCCGGGTCACCCTCCGCGCTACGCCGGCACATGCCCGCATACTCTGGGACGGCAAGAGTCACGACAACGGTTCGATTTTGTCCCTGACGCCCGCCCGCCATGTTATACGCATCGAGGCCGAGGGTTTCGCCCCGCGCGAGATTTTGGTGGTGCCCAACGCAGGAACTGAATCCGCACAGGAGGTCAGCCTCGATCAATCCGCCCAGGCATACGCGCTGGAGGAAATCCGGGTGCTGGCGCGGAGCAGCAAGCGTCAGAACTCCACCGTGTGGGTGGGATACGCGGTCGAGGCATTTCTGGCGGCGGGGGATGTTCTCGGCGCGCTGGCCTTCGCCGAGGAGCATGGTGCCTATAACGTGTTCCTTGCCCAACCCTACGGATATGAGACGGGCATCCCGTATTCGGTAAACGCGAGCGAGAGTGTGGGCGCGGCCTTGATGATGATCATGGGTAAGGATCCCTTTGGGGCCGACTCGCAACTCGGTAACACACAGCAGGGCGGCATCTACCAGCCCTCCCATTTTTCAAGCTACTGGGAAACCAGCAAGGCGCTCTGCGCGCTGGGCCGGGCCGATCTCGTGCCGCAGTGGATCGAGCTGGCGAGCTCCCGCGGGGTGACGGGTGGGGAGCAGGGGGCCAAGTACCCCAACCTGGTTGCCTCGCTTCGCTGGACCGAGCTAGCCGTGGCCGCGGCCCGACAGGGCCGAATGGAGCTTGTCCGCGCGGCCTTCACGAAGGTCCTGGAACTGACTCGGTACGACTCGTATGATTTTGAGCAGTTTCGGGTAAGTGCGCGGGACCTCTGGCAAGCAGCGCGCGACCGGGCAGATACCGCGATGCTGGAAATGTTGGTCGACCTCGCCCTCGCTGCGGCCAAGGTGGAATATAATGACCCGCGCTACAACCGGAGTGACCGAGTTCTGGTGGACGGCGTGCATTTCTTTGAATGGGCGGAGGTGCTGATCGCTTCGGGGTGGGAGGCACGCCTGCAGCCCTACATGGAGTACATCCTGGCAAACAACGGTACGGTGGAAGAGCCGTTGGTTCCAGCCAGACCGGTGCCTTTTCGCGGGGCGGCGAACATTGCCCAATTGCAGCCATGGCTCGCGGCTGTCGCCGCCAAACCGTCAGATATTGGCGGAGCCTTTATGCAGACCTGTGCACGGATCCGGGCTCGCCGAGCTCTCGCCAAGGGCCAACCCGAGCTGATCCGCAAGCATGTTGCCTATACCGACAACCGCTACAAACAGCTCGATCTCGCTCGCGACTATGCGCGTCTGGGTGACTGGAAAACCGCCGACGCGATGATCCCCGAATTGCACCCTACTGCTGACGTGCAGGCCATGTATCGACGGGACTTTGCTCCGCTGGTCGGTCGGGCGGTGGCCGAGCAGTTGGAGCCGGCCCAGGGCTTGCAACGCTTGCGCGAGATTGGCGTACCCGAGTTCCGCCTGCAGGCGGTGTCAGCCTTTGTCATCCGCCTCAGGGAGACCAAGGATTTCACTCCGGAGCAGCGTGACCTGCTCCGCCGCATCCCCCTGATCTAGCTTCACGGACCGGTACTCAATCACGTTCCAGTCACTTTACCCTGCCAATGTCCCCCACCGAAGCCGCCAAGCTCCTTGACCTCCCGGAACACGCCACGCCCGACCAATTGGAGGCGCGGTTCCAGGAGCTGCGGACCAAGCTCGAGGAAAAGATCGGTAAGGCTCCGACCCCCGGCCTGAAGGCCAAGTACCGGGAATCGCTCGACGAAATCACACTCGCTTTCGAGACGCTCACACTGGCGGCGGATAGTTCATCGCTGCCGGTGTTGCAGAGGGAGCAGCAGAGGACTGAGGGCAGAGGACAGACGACGGAGGGTATACGGACGCATCCTGATCCGGCAGGTCTCCCGTCGCCGAAGAAGCCGAAGTCCGGCGGCAAGGAATTTGCCCTGGTGGCCGTCATCGCCGTCGCGGTCCTTGGCGCCGGTGGGTGGTTCGTGCTCAAGATCCGAGCCGAGAACGCGGAGAAGGCGCGCCAGGTTGCCGCAGCCCAGGCGGAGGCGGAGCGAAAGGCGGTCATCGAGCGAGCGGAGGCAGAACGGAAGGCAGAGGCTGAGCACCTCGCCACCGCGGCCCGGCAGCAGGCCGAGGAAGCGGAGAAGACCCGGCTCGCCGCCGCCGCCAAGGCCGAGCAGGAGCGCGTGGACCGGCTCGCCGCCCAGCTGCGCAGCCAGCTGGCCGAGGCCAAAGTCGCGTGGGAGATTGCCGAGCGCGAGGAGCGCAATGCCGAGCGTCGGCTCAGTGAATTAAAATCCGAGCTGCGCGGGCTGCGGGACGCCAGCCCGGGCCAACTGGCCGAGGCGCAGGCCCTCGTGCTGGCCCAGCAGGATTTTTATGACTGGCTGAGCAACACGCTGGCCCGGCACCCGGTGAGGTTTGCGCGCAGCAAGGTGGAGGAGCTGGTTTCAGCCCGGCAGTATGACGAGGCATTGCCCCTCGTGGCCGAGATCATGGAGGCCATGCCCCTGCTTGATGCCGAAATCAGGCAGCAACGGGTGGCCCTTTTGTCCACCAGCGGCAGCGTCGAGGTGCGGAGCATCCCCAGTGGCCTGGCCTGGTCCCTGGAGGATGCCTTCGGCCGCCGCCGGAGCGGCCTCACGCCCAGCGAGGTGCCGGAGGCGGCCATCGGCCAAGCCAAGCTCACGGTCAGCCGCCCCGGCTGGCCGGACTGGACCCAAGCGGTCCACGTGCGTCGCGGCCGGTTGGTGACGGAGGCCACCTTCCGCGCGGGCACCCTCAAACTGGTCGCCAACGTACCCGGGGCGCAGGTCGAGGTGCAGGGACGCAGTTTGGGCAACACCCCGCTCGAGGTGGCGGAGCTGCCGGTCGGTCCCACCGAGTTCACCGTGTCGGCGCCGAAATATACCGCGCAGGTGGTGAAAGGTGAGATCACGGAGAACCAGGTACTGGAGCTCAGCGTCAAGCTGGAGCCGGAGATCCTGACCGCCGAGCAACTGGTGGCCGCCTTCTGGGACAAGGCCGAGGGGACCTGGTTGCCCATTGATGCACCCGCGAAGGGGCGGTTCGCGGCGCTCTACCAAGCTCCGATCGTATTTCAAAAGGCGAACTACGGGCTGACGGTATTCGGCCAGCCGTGTGTCGTGGATACCGTGGATCCCACCCTGTTGGCCCTGCGACTGCGCTCCCAAGCCGCCTTGGGTGTCGCCTTGGTGGAACGGAACGGAAAGCTGGTCCGGGAATTGGCCTATGCGCGATACAACGTGCAGCTCCAAAACGACCGGCTGACCCTGACCTTTGAGGGCGGGCAGCCGATCAACTACCTGCGCAAATAATGATCCCGCTCCCACGGCGTATTTTCCGGCTGAGCCTGGCCCTGGCCGCGGCGGCGTGGACGGCCGGCTGGGCCGCACCCGCTGAGGCGCTGAGCCCGTGGACCGACTGGTTTGTTCTCCGGGAAAACATCCTGGCCCGCGTGCAAATTGCTGAGCGCATGGGCAGCGTCATCGGCTCACGCTGGGAATTCCGGATCGATCCCAAGCGAATCGAGCAGGTGCCGGACCTCGCCGGGATGGCCATCTATCTCACTTACCGTCAGGCGATCGCCCCGGAGGGCGTGAAGGGATTCGGCACGCTCCACGACGACAACACGGCCCGCCGGGTCTTTTTTCCCGCCGGCCAGCACGCCACGAGCATACACCGGGAAAAGGAACTGCTCTGGTTTCCGCAGGATAGCACCGATGTGCACCAAACCATTTCCTGGAAACCGGGTGACATCCTCCCAACGGTGGAGACCCCGTCCAACGGTCGCAAAGGACTCAGCTGGGGGCCGGTCATCGCTGGCCTCGAGGTTAACTCTGAGCGTATGCTGCGTTTTTCCCAAGAACGGGTTCGACGGGATGCCTATATTCCCGCAACCCCATGAGCCTCTAATCAACGATGACCCCCGCCGACGCCACCAAGATTCTTGACCTGCCTGACAACGCCACGCCCGACCAGTTGGAGGCGCGGTTTCACGAGCTGCGGACGAAGCTGGAGGACAAGATCGCCAAGGCCCCCACACCGGGCTTGAAGGCCAAGTACCGGGAGTCGCTCGACGAGATCACGACGGCCTTCGAGACGCTCGCGCTCGCCGCGGACAGTTCGTCGCTGCCGGTGTTGCAGAAGCAAGGCACGAAGAGCGAAGGACCCAACGCGGGACGCGTGCCGGGGGCGGCCCGTGAGTCTGATTCAGAACACCGGGCACAGGATTCAGGTCTTCCGCCCAAGAAAGCAAAGTCCGGCGGGAAGGAATTCATCATTGTCGCCCTCATCGCGATCGCCGTGCTCGGCGCCGGCGGCTGGTGGGTCATGAAGACCAAGGCGGAGAATGAGGAGAAGGCGCGCATCGCGGCGGAGGCCAAGGCCACGGCGGAGCGGCAGGCGGCGGAGGCCAAGGCTGAGGCTGAGCGCAAGGCCGAGGAGGCACGCCTCGCCGCGGAGGCGAAAAAGCAGGCCGAGGAGGCGGAGAAGGCCCGCCTCGCCGCCGCGGCCAAGGCCGAACAGGAGAAGAAGGACCGTGACCTCGCGCTGTTGCGCAGCCGGCTCGCGCAGCTGAACGTGCAGGCGGAATCCCTTTTCGTGGAGGAACCGACCAAGGCCGCCCGACGGCTGAGTGAACTCAAATCCGACGAACGTTCCCTGGCCCGCGAGCAGGGGGGCGGCGCGCTGGCTCGGTTGCGGGCCCAGCTCGATGCCCAGGAGGGATATGTCGACGAATTAGATAGCATGTTGACGCGCCATCCCGCGAAGAGCACGCAGGCCCGCGCCAGCGAATTGGTTTCCGCCAAGGAGCTTGAACCCGCCACCGAGGCAGTCGGGCAACTTGCGGAGCAACTCGACAAGCTTGAGGTCCTTATGGCCGAATCCCGTTCGCGGGTTGATAAAGCCATCTACGGAACATTACAGATAGAGAATTCTTATCCCGACGTGCAGTGGGTCTTCACCGATGCCTTCGGGGAGAAACGCAGTGGCAACGCCTCCACCACGCTCCCGACCGCGGGCATCGGTAACGGCCGGATCGAGTTCAAGCGCCCCGGCTGGCCACAGGTGCCGCAGGGCGTGCTGATCCGACGTGGGGCGATCAGCACCGTGAAGGCTGATTTCCCGCCCGCCCACCTTTCCCTAACGACCACGCCGGCCGGGGCGGCGTTCACCCTTTCCGATGGGCAGCAGGGCAAAACACCCGCGGAGATTGACGTGGTTCCGGGGCGGTTGAAGGTGTCGATCATGGCCTATGGCTATGCCGAGCAAGTCCAGGACATCGAGCTGTCGTATGGCGAGGCCCGCGCTATCACGCTCGAGCTCCAGGAAGAGCCGCTCTGGCTTCAAGAGGAAGTTCTGCAGCTGACCAACGCGTACACCAGCTGGGTTGCGAGCGGCTATGGTTATACCAGCCAGGTCTACGACCTGCCAGGCAACGGGAAGGAATTGAGTGTGGTTGTTTCCTCCGCGCTGCCAATGCAACTCTCGCTCGGAACCTATCCGGCCCCGGGGGCCAGTTTGTTGCAGCCCCGTGGCCAACCCCTCTCGCTCGCTTTCGGCCACTGGTCCAACAACGCGTGGGGGCCGTACTCCGCCGAGCAGGTTGCAACGATGGGCATGGCCCCCGTGCCACAGGGTCTGCGGCCCAGTTGTGGCGGCCTGGTCTGCATCATGGGCATGTACAACCTCGGCAAAGGCCGCTGGGAACTGCCGCCGGCCGCTTACGCCACTTCTAATCCCGCCCTGCTAGCCGCCGCCCAGCAGTGGGTGAACTCCGTACGCATCACGCCCACCGGTCAGCTCCCAGGTATCAACCTGTACCGCGTCGCCTTTCTGGTGAAATTCCGCGCACCCTGAGCTCCTCTACCGCATGACGCCGCATGACGCCACCAAGCTCCTCGACCTGCCTGCGGACGCCACGCCCGAGCAGGCGGAGGCGCGTTTCCATGAGCTCCGCGCCAAGTTGGAGGACAAGATTGCGAAGGCCCCCACACCCGGCCTCAAGGCCAAGTATCGTGAGACGCTCGACGAGGTCACGCGGGGCTTTGAAACCCTGACGCTCGCCGCGGACGGCTCGGCGCTGCCGGTTGTGCGGCGTGAGCCGCAGACGTCTCACGGCAGAGGGCCGCAGGCGGAGGACGGAGGGCAGAAATCGGACTCTTCAGGTTTCAGGTCTCAGGTTTCAGATCTTCCGGCGAAGTCCAAGGCTGCGTCGAAGGAATTTATCCTCGTCGCGGTCACCGCTGTCGCCGTGCTCGCGGTCGGGGGCTGGTGGGTGATCAAGACCAAGGCGGCCAATGACGAGAAGGCCCGGATCGCCGCCGAATCCCAGGCCGAGGCAGCTAGGCAGGCTGGAGTGGCGAAAGCCGAGGCGGCGCGTCTTGCGGAAGAGTCGCGACTCGCCGCCGAGAGCAAGCGCCGGGCCGAGGAGGAGGAGAAGGCCCGGCTCGCCGCCGTGGCTCAGGCGGAGCAGGTGCGTCGGGAAAAATTACTCGTGACCCTCCGCACGCAGCTGGCGGAGGCCCGGGTGGTCTGGAGCAATTTGGAAACCGAGGCCCGAAATGCCGAGCGGGTGGCCGCGGAATCACGGTCAGATATCCGCAGCCTGCGTGACAGCGCGCCCGGTACCCGAATGGAGATGGAAACCCGCCTCGCCGTCCAAACATCCTACTCCGAATGGCTCGCCGACCATCTTTCCCGACATCCTGTCCGCACACTTCGCGCCCGCGCCGAGGAGTTGGTCTCAGCCAAGTCGGTCGATGACGCGGCTCCGCTCGTCACCGAGTTACTCGACCTCCTGCGGCTCCTGCCGGACGAGGTTGAGCGCGAACGTACCCAGCGTCTCTCCATCACGGGCGCCCTGAATCTCGCGTCCGAGCCCGCCGGCCTGCGTTGGATGGTGAGAGATGCCTTCGGCCGGGAACAGGTCGGGACCACGCCCGCGGCACTACCTGCCGTGGGCCTGGGCCTGGCGGAGGTCGTGATCCAGCGGTCAGGCTGGCCTGACTTCCGGCAGCAGGTGCCGATCACCCGCGCAGGCTCCGCGGAGGTCCGCGCCGTGTTCCCCGCCGTCCCGCTGGAGATTGCCAGCGTTCCGACCGGCGCCAGCGTGCGCCGCGGGCCCGAAGTGCTGGGCCGGACGCCGCTTACCCTCGAGTTGCCGCCGGGAAATTACAGCTTTGAGCTGCTGGCTGACGGGTATCACCCCCAAGTGGCCACCGTGACGCTCCAACCCGGCCGGAACTCCCGGGAACAAGTAACGCTGGCCCCGCTGCCCACCGCCGAGGAACTGGCGGCGGCAGCTTTCTGGCCCTCGCTCACACCGCATGAGTGGTACGGCAAGTTCAGCATTGCTGATCCCATGGGCATCCAGTTCGTCAACCGCGAGACCCTCAATGTTAACATGTATTCCGCCATCGGGTCCGGAGTGGCCGTCTTTCCGGCCGAGATTACGCTGATCGACGCCCCGGGCCGCTTGATCCGGGCCCGCTTTCTCCGACGCATCATCGGTGGCTGGAAAATCGGCGACGAATTTGAACTCCGTCTGATGGGCGATCGCGCGTTGGAATTCACGCTCCTGAAGAACAAGAAAAAGGTGCAGCTTGCACCGCGCTTCTAGGCCTTGCCCCCATGACCACCGCCGACGCCGCCAAGATCCTCGAGCTACCCACTGAAGCTTCGCCCGAACAGGCGGAGGCCCGGTTTCATGAACTCCGGACGAAGCTGGAGGACCGGATCGCCAAGGCGCCCACGCCTGGGCTGAAGGCCAAATATCGCGAAGCGCTTGAAGAGATCACGCTGGCTTACGAGACCCTGACGCTGGCGGCGGATTCCTCCGCCCTGCCAGTGTTGCGCCGGCAAAGCGCCAAGAACGAAGCGCCCGGGGCTAACGCCACGGCGTCCCCGCCGCACGATCCGGTTTCAGGTCTCCCGCCGAAAAAGGCGAAGTCCGGCGGCAAGGAATTCATAGTTGTCGCGATCATCGCCGTCGCCGTCCTTGCACTCGGCGGCTGGTGGGTGATCAAAACCAAGGGCGAGCGCGCTGAGAAAGCGCGGATTGCCGCCGAGGCGCAGGCCGAGGCGGAGCGGCAGGCGATCGCGGCGAAGGCCGAGCGAGAACGCCAGGCCGAGGAGGCGCGGCTCGCCGCCGAGGCACAGAAGCGGGCCGAAGCCGAGGAGAAGGCGCGCATCGCGGCAGCCGCGCAAGCGGAGCAGGAGCGCAAGGAAAAGCTGATGGTCACGCTGCGGACGCAACTCGCCGAGGCGCGGGTGACCTGGAGTGGATTCGAAGCCGAGTCCCGTCTGGCCGAACGGAAGGCCGGCGAGGCCCGCGACGACCTGCGGGCCCTAGGCCAGGCGGAACCGGGGCGGCAGGCGGAGATGGACGCCCGGGCGAGCGCCGCGACCGCCTATGCGGAATGGACGGCGGAGCAGGTGACCCGGCATCCGCTCCGGTTTGCGCTGGTGCGGCTCGATTCCTTGCTGGCCGGCCGTGATCCCGACTTGGCGTCGGTGGAGGCCGAGCAGTTGCAAGCGGCCCTGGAGCAGCTGGCGCAGGCCCAGATTGCAGCACGCCGTGACTTGTTGAGCGTCACCGGCACGCTGCGATTGACCAGCGAGCCGGGTTCGTTCCAGTGGGAAATCCGTGACGCGTTCGGCCGAACGCATCGCGGGCAGACGCCCGGCACGGCGGAGGACGTCGCCGTGGGACCGGCTCTCCTGCGCTTCACCCACGTCGGATGGCCGACGATTGAGCGGACCACAATTGTTCGCCGGGGCCAGACCGAGGATTTTGCCTTAAGCCTGCCCGTGGGTCGGATGGCTCTAACCACGACGCCGGCGAACATCGCCTGGAGCTTGCGCGATGCGCTGGGGCGCGAATTCTCCGGGACGACTCCGGCCCGCGTGGATGAGGTCTCGGTCGGTCGCGCGATCCTGCGTTTGGCCCGCGGCGACTGGCCGCCGCTTGAGCGGGAGGTGGTCATCACGGCAAACGAGGAGCAGTCCCTCGCTGTGCCGCTGCCCACGGGCCAGCTCACGGTCACGAGCGAGCCGGCTGGCGCCGAGGTCCGGGTGGGGGAGACCATCCTGGGGAAGACGCCACTGTTGCTGCGCGACGCACCGGCTGGGCCGGTGACTCTTGGTTTGTATATGGCCGACTACCAACCGGGGGCAGTGAGCGGAGAAATTCCTGCGGCAGGGGAGACGTCCCTGCGTGGCACGCTGGCCGCCTCCCTCGTCGAGGCGAATTATCCTCTGGTCTATGTCGTTCGACAGAAACGCGTGCTCGGCATGGCCGTGAAAGTGAAGATATTGGTGAATGAGCAGGAGCTGTTCTCCCTAGGCAACGGCGACTATCAGATGATCAAGCTCCGGCCGGGTAATTATCGCTTCACGGTGGATCCGTGGGCGTGGGGCCAGAAGAGCGTGCACGTGGACCTTCGCCTGGAGCCTAGGCAGTCGTACTACATTCTAGCCGGGCCAGTGGCCTCGGCGATGAGTTCGTCGGCGTTGATCGAGGCAGTATCCGAGTCGGAAGGACAGGCAGCGCTCAGCGGGCTGGATGGCAATCCCCAGCCGCAATTGCTGGATATCCGCCCGAATTGAGTGATCTCGCGGGCGGGGTCGCCCGTGCTTCAGCTCAGCACCGGTCTTACGCTCGGACGGGCACCTTCTGCAGGAGGGCGTACATCGCGGTGAGGTCGGCCTCGGCCTGCTTGGAGAATTCGCGTGCGACCGACTCGCCGGTGCGGCCGTCGGCGGCGGTGACACTGACACGGCCGGTGCCGTCGTAGCCCATCTCGATGCTGACGGGATGGCCTGACTCAGGGCGGCGGATCGGCCCGAAGGTGAACTGGCCGAGGGTCTCGGGCGGCGTGAATGGGTCCTTTCGTTGCAGCAGTTCGATGGAGAGGGAGGTCTGGCCGGCCTTCTGCGTGTAGAAGGTCTGCTTGGCCGTCGTGGGCACGGGCACGTTCTTCTCGATCATGGCGTGAAAGACGGGCTTCCGCTCCTTTGGGTCGAAGACGCGCAGGCCGAGCTCGTTGCTGGTGACCTGCTGCTTGAGCGGCGGGGCGGCGGTTTTCTTGGCGCCGTAGAACTGCTCAGCGAGGAGGGCTGCACCGTACGCAATGGACGCATGCGGCTGCTCGCGGCGGATGCGGGCGGGCTGGAGGGCGCTCATCTCGCGGACCTTGCGTTCGACGCAGGGCACGAGGCTGGAGCCGCCGGTGAGGATCAATTCGTCGATGTTGTCCCAAGCCAGACTCTGGCTCTTAAGGGCGCGCTCGCAGACCTCCTGGCAGGCCTCGAGCCAAGGCTCGGCGGCGGCCTCGAACTGGGCGCGGTTGAAGGTCACGCGGAGGGACTTGCCGCCGAGGATCACGGGCTTGCTGATGACGTTGGCGCCGGGGGCGGAGAGGGCGATCTTGGACTGGGTGGCGAAGTGCCGCAGGCGTTGCGCGCCCTCGGGATCGTTGCGCGGGTCGGTGCCGTACTGTCCGCGGAACTGATCAGCCACGATGCCCATGATAAGCTCGTCGAAGTTCTTGCCGCCGATGTTGTCGGCGCCCTCGGTGGCAATGGCGTAGAGGCCCTCGGGCGTCGCGCTGAGGATGGTGGCGTCGAGCGTGCCGCCGCCGATGTCGAAGACGAAGATCAGGCGCTCGCCGCCCTTGGTGTTGAGGCCGAAGAAAGTGGCGGCGGCGAGGGGCTCCTCCACGAGGCCGAGAACGGGGATGTCAGCCAGGCGGCCGGCGTTGACCGTGGCCTGGCGCTGGGCGTCGTTAAAATTGGCGGGCACCGTGATGACGGCGCCGGTGATCGGCTCGCTAAGCGCGGCCTCGGCGTCTTCCTTCAGCTTGCGAAGGACCAGGGCGGAAATCGCCTCGGGCGTGTAGGCCTGACCGAGATGGTCGGTGAGCGCGACCTTGCCAGGCTGGCCCATGCTGAGCTTGGCGAAGCGAGAGACGGCCAGGGCGGGTTCCTCCTGGAGCAGTTCCTCTGCGAGGTCGCCGACAATGGCGCCGCGGTCACCGATATGAACGACGGAGGGGGTCTGAAAACGCTGCGGATCGCGCTTGGAGGGGATGAGGGTCGGCGTGCCAGAGGAATTGACGTAGCTGATCAGGGAAAACGTGGTGCCGAGGTCGATGCCGACGATCATGGTGCTAGGGTCGCGGCACCCCGGGAGGGGGCAAGGCGGAAGTTGGGGGAGAGGGGAGGATTGGAGGGTGTGAAGAGCTGAAGGGGTGAGGATGAATAATCCTCAAACCCTCATACCCTCAAACCGTCACCTCCTTGCCGTACGCCCCTCAGAGCCGCTTGATCATGATCTTCGAATTCCGGCCGCTCTCGTCGTAGGTTTTCACGCGGGAGGGCGGGAGGACATCCTTGTCGGCGTCGTCGAAGCCGCACACGGACGTGAAAAAGCTGTAGGCCTGGGTGGAGAGGGCGAGCACAGCCTTGGCTCCACGCTCGGCGGCCTTGAGGCAGGCGAATTCCACCATCTTCAAGCCGATGCCACGGTTGTGGTAGAACGGCATCACGTAGAGGGCGCCGATCTCGGCCAAGTCGGGTTTGTCAGGATAGAGGCGCAGCGAGATGCAAGCGGTGAGGTTCTCGTCGATCTCGAACACGTAGTAGCTGTCGATGTTCTTCTCGATGGCCTGCTGGCTGCGGGCGACGAGCTCCTCGCGCTTCATGCCGGAGCGGGTGAGGTTGTAGATGGCGCGCACGTCGCGCTTCGTGGCCTTGCGGATCTGCTGGTATTCGTTGCCGTAGATCAGTGTGCCAACGCCCTCGTTGGAGAACACCTCGGCGAGCAGGCCGTCGAGCTCGCGGCCGTCGAGCAAGTGGATGCGGGGCGTGCCGGTGTCGATGGCCTTGACGGCGTGGGCCGCCTTGCTCCGCATGGGTTCGTTGATGGACTCGGGCTTCGAGGCGAGGACCTTGCGGAGGGTGTCGACCGAGATGTCGTGTTGCAGCTTCCCGTTGATCTCCAGGCCCAGGCAGGGGGAGAAATAGACGATCTTGGTGGCCTGCAGGGCCTCGGCGATCTCGGCCGCGAGGAGGTCGGAGTTCACGCGGAGGGGCTTGCCGTCGCGGTCGAAGCCGATCGGGTTCACCACCGGCACGACGCCGGCGGTGATGAGCTGCTTGATGAAGTCGCGGTCGACCCGGTCGACGCGGCCGGTGAACTGGTGGTCCACGCCGCGCAGGATGCCAAGGGGCATGGCGCGGATGGCATTGGTGAGCGCGGCCTTGAGCCCGTTGACCGTGAGACCCTCGATCACGAGGTGGGTGACGCGGGAGGAGGCGCGAATGGCAAGGTCGAGCGTGGCGGCGTCGGCCACGCCGGTGCCGTCGGCATCGGTGATCGCGATATGGCGTACCTTGGCGAGCTCCGTGATCTGCTGGCCGATGCCGTGGACGATCACGACCTTGATGCCGAGCGAGTGGAGCACGGCGACATCGGTGATCAAGTTGTCGAAGTTGTCGTCGGCAACGATGCTGCCGTCGAGGGCGATGACGAAGATCTGCCCCTGGAAACGGGGCACGTACTTCAGGATGCCGCGCAGGTCGGTCGGTTTGATGTCGGAGCCGGTGCTCATCGGTGGTGCGTGTTAATCGGGGATCTTGCCCGGTACGTCAAGCCGCGCAGTGCCCGGCGTTGCGCGCCGGCAAGTGACAAGGGCCAAGGATCACGAAACAAGAGCGGCAATTTCACGAGCGCCCTCCGGCGCTCACTTCACCGTGAAGCTCCAGGTCGAACACGGCCCGTTGGCGACGATGCGGACGGTGTAGCGGCCGGGCGGAAGGGATTCGGTGGAGAAGGTCGCCGCGTAGTCGGAATCCTGCCAGCGGTTCATCAGGTCCTTGCCGGGCAGGGCTTCGAGCGCCGGCACGAGGACCAGGTCCTGGCCGCGGTGGAAGAGGGCGAGGGTGCCGATCTGCATCTTGGAAGTGCCGAGGGTCGTGGTGAAATAGAGCGTGTAGTCCCAACCCCGGTTCACGGCGGCGGGGGCGGTGACGCGGTCGATGGAGGCGGGGAGTTTGGGCTTTTCCGCAAAATTGGGATCCAGATCGAGGCCGAGGCCCACCGCACCGCGGGTGATGGCCGCGGGGGTGTCGGTGGGGGCGGGCTTTTCGATCGGCCGGCGGTCATGGACGGGCAGCTTGGACCAACCGGCGGCGAGCAGACGGGCGGTCGTGGCGCGATCCTGGGCGTCCTGATAGGGGCGGTAGGCCTGTCCGGGCTTGCGGAAGTAGAAGTTCACCGCCGTGTAGCCCACGGCGAACACCACGATGGCCAGGACGATCCACTTCATCGGCCAGGGTTTGGGGGCGGGTTTGCCGGGGGCAGCGGTCATTTTCGGCTTTTATCGCGGGGTGGGTGCCGGGAGCGCAAATACAATTGCGCCGCCCCGGCCGGGGTGTTCTCGTGCCGGCTTCATGAAGTATTGGTCGCAGACATATATCCCCACGCTCAAGGAAAGCCCCGCCGATGCGGAGATTGCATCGCACAAACTCCTGCTCCGCGCCGGCCTCGTCCGGAAGCTCGGCGGCGGGCTTTACACCTTCATGCCGGCCGGCCTGCGGGTCATGCAGAAGATCAGCCAGCTGTGCCGCGAGGAAATGGACCGCGAGGGCGCGATCGAACTCGCCATGCCCTTCATTCACCCGGTGGACAACTGGGTCGACGGCCCGCGCTGGAGCGCCGCCCGCGAGATCATGTACCGCGTGGACCACGCCGGCGCCGGCAAGGGCCGCAGCAAGGAGCCGGAATTTGTCCTCGGGCCGACCCACGAGGAGGTCATCACCCCGCTGGTGAAGTCCGAAATCACGAGCTACCGCGACCTGCCCAAGAATTTCTACCAGATCGGCACGAAGTTCCGGAACGAGATCCGCCCGCGCTACGGCCTCATGCGCGCCCGCGAGTTCGTGATGAAGGACGCCTACAGCTTCGATGCGACCGACGAGGCCGCGAGCGCGAGCTACCACAAGATGAAGCGCGCCTACCTGGCGTTCTTCACCCGCTGCGGGCTCAAGACCATCGCCGTCGAGGCCGACACCGGCGTGATGGGCGGCAGCTTCTCGCACGAGTTCATGGTCCCGGCCCCGGTCGGCGACGATGACATCGTGTATTGCGACGAGAGCGGCTACAGCGCCAACCGCGAAAAGGCCACCAGTGGCCTCGTGCCGGCGGACCTCGCTGATGCCGCCCCGGTGGGCGCGACCGAGGAATTCGCCACCCCGGGAATTGTCACCATCGCCGCCCTCGCGGCGGCGGGCGTTCCGGCTGACCAGCAGTTCAAGACCCTCGTCTACATGGGCGACGGCAAACCTTTCCTTGTTATCCTGCGCGGCTGCGATGACCTGGAGGAGGCGAAGCTCGGCGCCCTCGGGTTCCAGCTGTGGCGTCCGGCCACGCCCGAAGAAATCGAGCCCGTCATGGGTGCGAAGCCCGGCAGTCTCGGCGCCGTCAAGGGCACGATCAAGAATCCCGAGGCCCTTGCCGGCATCTTCGCTGACCAGGCCATCCGCCTCATCGGCAACGGCACGACCGGCGCCAACAAGGACGGTTTCCACCTGCGGCACGTCAATGTCACCCGTGATCTCGCGATCACGAAGTTCGGTGATTTTCGCACGGTGCGCGCCGGCGAGCCCGACCCCAAGTCCGGCCAGCCGCTCAAGATCGCCCGCGCCATCGAGGTCGGCCACATCTTCAAGCTCGGCACGAAATACTCCGAGAAGTTCGGCGCGGTTTACACCGACGACCAGAAGCAGAGCCACCCGATGGTGATGGGCTGCTACGGCATTGGCATCAGTCGCACGCTGCAGGCTGTGATCGAACAGAGCAACGATGCCGACGGCATCGTCTGGCCCTGGCAGGTCGCGCCCTGGCAGGTGTTGGTGGTCAACCTCGATCCCCAGGACGCCGCCGCGAGCGACCTCTGCAAGAAGCTGGCGCTGGCCGCCGAGGCCGCCGGAGCCGACGTCCTCGTCGACGACCGGGCCGAGCGTCCGGGCGTGAAATTCAAGGACGCCGATCTGATCGGCCTGCCGCTGCGCCTGACCGTCGGCGGCAAGGGGCTCAAGGAAGGCATCTTCGAAATGAAGTGGCGCACCAGCAAGGACGTGCGCAAGATCCCGATTGCCGATGCGGAAACCACGATCGCCCAGGCGGTCCGGGAAGCTGCCAGCAAAGCATGATCGTAGCCGAGTCCACGCCCCGTCAGAAACAATCGCCGCAAACGGCGGCCCAGACGCAACCCGCGGAAGCCTGGCGGGTCGTGGTGCTCAATGATCCGGTGAACCGCATGTCCTACGTGGTGATGGTGCTGCGGCGCGTGTTCGGTTTCGACGAACCCCGGGCCCGCCAGCACATGCTCCAGGTGCACGAGCAGGGCCGCTCCATCGTCTGGACCGGCACCCGGGAGCAGGCCGAGGCGCACCTTTTCAGCCTGCACCAGTGGCACCTGACGGCGATCATCCAGGCCGATGAAACAAGTTGAGATCAGGCTGAACATCAGCGCGGTCGCGCCGCTGCTGGACATCATCAAGCTGGCCGCCGACGACCTGCGCACGACCTTGGCCATCCCGACTGCCCTGCCGGAGCCCGACGCCGAGTTCAACGACACCTGGACGCAGGACCTGATGGCGGCGCAGAACAGCGACGTGCGGGAACTGCTCGGCCTGTTCGACTCAGACTTTTTCAGCGACGGGGCCATCGCCATCGACTCGAACAACTGCGATTCGCTGCTGCGCGGCTGCTCCGCCCTCCGGCTCCGCATCCTCGCCCGTTGGCTGGCGGAAGTTTCCCCCGAGGTCCTGGAGGATGAGGACGCGCCCGTTGCGCTGATCCCCTTGGAGAAGCGGTTGCCCTTTGCTGCTTACACCTTCCTCGACCAGATCCAGAAGATCATTCTGGAGCACCTGGACCCACTGGGCCTGGAGGGGGAGGGAACCGCCGAGAACGGAGAGCAGAAGGCGGAGGACTGACGGTGTGAGGAGGATATGTTGTGGGTTGATGGTTGTTGGGGCCAGCGACGATCCTGCCGTCCCCGGAAAGCATTCCCGTCCTTGACGGCGGGGGGGAGGTGCCTAGGGTCTGCGCCGACACCCTGCAGTGTTCGAGGTGCCTTAATATACGCTCTTTGCCTTTGTAATCATTTGGGAGCTGCCAACAGCCGTGTGGATGCCAGGCCGTAAACCGGAAGGCTGAAGTGCGGCGGGCGGCGCCCACCTTTAACTTAAAAAGGACATGAGCCCAAAGGCGCACGGCACAGGCGGGGTGTCACTCTTTACCAAACCTACCCATCATGGAACGTCTTCCCTACTACCAGCTGCTGCACATCCTCTCCCTGATCGTCCTCACGGCGCACACCTTCATGGCGTTCGCCAACCCGGCGCCGGAGAACCGCAAGCGCACCATGATGATCACCGGCATCGCCTCGCTGCTGATGTTCATCAGCGGTTTCGGCATGCTGACCATTAACAAGATCCCCTTCGCGAGCACGCCGTGGATCTGGGTCAAGGTCGCGTGCTGGCTCGGCGTCACCGCCATGGCCGGCTTCGCCTACCGCAAGGCGCACCTGCGGGGCGTGCTCAGCCTGGTCACCCTGGTGTTGATCGCGCTGGCCATCACGATGGTGTATTTCCGGCCCTTCGCCGGCTGATTTCGGGTGATGTCCGACCCGCTGTGCGGCCTGTGGATTGACGACGACGGCCGCGCCTGGGTGTGCACGGCGTCGCCTGACGGGAGCCGGCACGAGCGGACGGAGCCTTTCCGGCCCTTTGCGTGGGTCTCCGCGGCCACGCCGGCCGAGGGGATCACGGTGGAGGCCTTGGCGGGCGAGGGCCAGTTCCGGCACCTGATCTATGCCGACAGCCTGGAACGCTTTGAGGCGTACCTGAAGGCCGCCCCCGACGGTACGCAGCGCGATGTGCTGAAACCTTACGAGAGTCAGTGGCTCCTCCAGCAGCGGGGCCGGCTCTACGCGGACCTGCCGTTTGCGCAGCTGCGACGCTGCCAGCTGGACATCGAGACCGGGGCGGCGGAGGCGGGCTCGTTCAGCGACGCACGCAACGCCGGGGACCGGGTGCTCGCGATCGGGTTGTTGTGTGGCGGGCGCCGCGAGTTGCTTACGCTGGGTGAGGAGACCGACGCCGGGGAGAAGGCTCTCCTGCTGGCGTTCAACGCGATGCTGCGGGAGATGGATCCGGACGTGATCGAGGGTCACAACATCTTCAAATTTGACCTCGATTACCTGCGCCAGCGGGCCAAGCGCCACAAGGTGCCCTGCGCCTGGGGCCGGTTTGGGCAGAACGCCACCTTCCGCAACAGCCGCCTGAAGGTGGCCGAGCGGTGGATTGATTTTCCACGGTGCGACCTGCCGGGGCGCACGGTCATTGATACGTATCTACTCGTGCAGCTGCACGACATCACGGCCCGCGAGATGACCGCCTACGGGTTGAAGGACGCGGCGGTGTATTTCGGAGTGACCCCGGAGTCGGGCGAAGGGCGCACCTACATCGACGGCGCGCAGATCCAGCACGCCTTCCGCGAGCGGCGGGAGCAGTTCCTCGCGTACCTGGCGGACGACCTGCGGGAGACCAAGGGCGTGGCCGAGGTGCTGCTGCCGACCTACTACGAGCAGGCGCGGGTGTTTCCGATCCTGCTGCAGGAAGCGGCGCTGCGCGGTACGGCCGGCAAGGTGGATCTGCTCTTTCTCGAGGAGTATTACCACGCCCGGGCGGCGTGTCCGGCCCCGCTCGGGGAGATCGCAACCTTCGAGGGTGGCTTCACCCGCAGTTTCCAGGAAGGGGTGTTCACCCACGTGCTGCACTTCGACGTGGCCTCGCTGTATCCGAGCCTGCTCCTGGCCATCGGCCGTAATCCCGCCGGGGACAGTCTCGGGGTGTTCATCCCGATGCTGCGCCGGCTGCGCGACTATCGCCTGAAGTACAAGCAGCTCGCCAAGACGGCCCCGGAGGCGGCCGAACGTGACGAGGCCCAGGCCCGGCAGACGGCGTTTAAGATCCTGATCAATTCCTTCTATGGCTACCTGGGATTCTCCGCGGCGCGCTTCGGGGATGGCGCCCTGGCGGCGGAGGTGACACGGCGCGGCCGGGAACTGCTGCACGCCCTGATGGCGGAATTCCAGCGCCTGGGCTGCACGATTCTCGAGGCGGATACCGACGGCATCTACCTGGCCTCGACGGAGTATCACGCCCAGCCCGAAGTCCTGCTGGCCCGGGTGGCCACGATCATGCCGCCGGGCATCGAGCTCGAGTATGACGGCCGGTACGACGCGATGTTTTGCTACAAGGCGAAGAACTACGCGCTGGCGGCGGGCGGCGAGATCACCCTGCGCGGCTCGGCGTTGCGATCCCGGGGCATCGAACCCTTCCTGAAACGGCTGGGTGACCGCCTGATCGCCCACGTGCTGGGCGTGGCGGCCGAGTCGCCGGCGGGGGAAGTGGAGCGCCTGCGTCGAAGCATCGCCGAGGGGGCGCACCCGGTGGCCGACCTGGCGAAAGCGGAGACCCTGGGTCAGAATCCCGCGGCCTACGAACAGTTCATCGCCGGTGGCGGCAAGCCCCGGCGGGCCGCGGCCGAGGTGGCCCTGCAGATGAATCCGCGTCCGCGCATGGGCGAACGGGTCAGTTACTACATCGGGGCCAAGGCCAAGGGGCAGACCGCCGACTGGCAGAGGGCCCGTCCGGTGGCGGCGTATGACGCGGCGACGGCGCCCTACGACCCTGTTTACTATCTGGAAAAAATCGACGACTGGCTGGAACGTTATGGACGTTTCTGCGGGATTAAGGCACACACCGATCAGCAGGAAATGAATCTCTGACGATGCGTACCCGGATCTGTCTCTACATATTGTTGCTCACCCCTTTACTCGTCTACTGGCAGACGGTTTTCCACGACTATGGGATGCGCTCGGATTACAGCCACCTGCGGGCTGCCACGGCGGAGCCCGGGCGTCTGGTCAAGTTCTACGCCAGTGAGGGGCGGCCCCTGTATGGCGCGATGCTGGAGACCTCGTATGCCGTCACCAGTGAGGTGTCTCGGCTCAAGTGGCTGCGGTTGTGCAGCCTGCTGCTGCTGACCCTCCTGGGCTTGGTGTTGTGGCGCCAGCTTTACCAATCGGGCTGGAACGAGGTGCAGTCCGCCGGCATCGGGCTGGGGGTACTCCTGTTACCTTCGGCGCAGGTGTTGGCCAGCTGGGCCTCGGGTTGGGCGCAGGCGCTGACGCTGTTGTTGGCCATGGCGGGATTTTCGGCGGTGGAGACGGAAATCGAGCGCGGCGGGCTCAAGCGGTTCGTGGCGCTGGCGGGTGGCGCGATGATCTATGCCGCCGCCAGCCTGATCGCCCCGGCGAACGTCCTTTTTGCCCTGGTGCCGCTGGCCGGCGTGCTCGTGGTGCGCACGGGGCGCGAAATGATGACCGACCGGTCCTGGGTCCTGCTGCACCTCGGGGTCTTGGTGGCTGGTCTGCTGGGCGGATGGATCTTTAGCCAGGGCCTGCTCTCCAGTGGTGATTTCCTGGAAGCCGGACGGTTGCTGCGGCTGGAAACCAATCCCTTCACGAAGCTCGGCTGGTTCCTGGCCAACCCGCTGCCCAATGCGCTGGCGCTGTTCGCCCTCAACGACGATTTCCATGCCCGGGCCATCATCTACTGGGGTTCGGTGGCGCTGGTGCTGGCCATCTTGTACTTCGCCTACCGCAAGGTCACGGCGAAGGGTGATGAAGGCGTGAAGCGCCGCTGGCGTTACTGTCTGATCGCCCTGCCGCTCCTGGTCATTGGCATCACGGTGGTGGCCGCCGACCGGGCCAGCACCTACCGCGTGCTTTTTGCGGTCTGCGGGCTGGTGTTGGTCCTGGTGGCTTTTGCTTTCCGCATCCTGGTGCTCGGGGAAAAGCCGCGGCCCTGGCTGCATTATCCGTTGCTGGCTCTGATTTGGGGCGCCCTCGCTTACGCCGCGCACTTCAATTCCTTCCGCCTGCTGGCCGAGCCCCAAGGTCGCGAATGGGACATCGTGCGCAACGAAGTGCTGCGGGCCAATTTCAACCAGAAGCTCCGGGTGCACCTGATTACCCCGGGGGTGGAGGACCGCTCCACCAAGCGCATCTACGGTGACGAATTCGGCTCCCTGTCCAGTTCCGACCCGCAGGTGGCGACGGAGATGTTCAAGGCGGCGGTGCGCGAGCGCTTTGGCAGCCGCCCACCTCGGGAAAGCACCTATCCGATCACCGCCGGCCCGACCGCCCCCGCGAGTGGCGAAAGCGACCTGGTGATCGACCTGCGCCGGCTCAAGAGCTACCGGGAGTAGGGCAAGAATAGGAGGTGAGGGTGTAAGCTGAGGATTTCAAATCCTCGCACCCTCACACCCGCCAACCCTCGGCTTTTCAGGCCCCACTCAAATCCGTCTTGTTGAGCGGCCAGACGCGAATCCGTTTGCCGGTGGCGGCAAAGAGGGCGTTGGCGACGGCGGGCATCACCACCGGGTAGGGCGGCTCGCCGAGGCCGGTGGGGGGATTCGCGCTTTGGATGAAATGGACCCCGACCTTCGGCGCCGCGTTGATGCGCAGCAGGGGGAAATCGTGGAAGTTGCTCTGCACGGCGCGACCTTCGTCGAAGGTCATCTCCTGCAGCCAGAACGCACCAAGGCCGTCCATGACGGAGCCCTCGACCTGGTTTTCCGCGCCGCTGAGGTTGATGATCGGGCCGACGTCGCTGGCGCAGGTGACCTCCTTGACCGTGAGCGTGCCCTCGGGCGTGACCGCGACGTGAGCCACCATCGCGACATAGCCGGAGTGACTGAAGTGGAACGCGACCCCGCGGCCCTCGCCCTTGGGCAGGGGCGTACCCCAGCCGGATTTCTCCGCGGCGAGACGGATGACACCCTTCATGCGGCCCGTGTTGTACGGCG
The DNA here is from genome assembly GCF_001746835.1 of Lacunisphaera limnophila. Lineage (NCBI taxonomy): Bacteria > Pseudomonadati > Verrucomicrobiota > Opitutia > Opitutales > Opitutaceae > Lacunisphaera > Lacunisphaera limnophila. The sequence goes on from NZ_CP016094.1 coordinate 3,430,325, forward strand.
CGCCGCGCTGGCCCTCACTGGGCGGGACGACCCGGTCCTCGCCGAGCAGATCGAGACGGAACTGGACCGGATCGCGTCCCGCCGCGTGGGAGAGTTCGTCGATGAAACCCTGGATCGCAAAGCAGAAGCCGTTGCTGCGGGGGGCGCGCATCGGTCCCGTGGGGATCATGGTGAGCATGATCGTCTGCTCGAGGCGGTAGTTCGGGACAAAGCGCGCGGGCAGTTCGTCGAAGCCGAGGTCGGCGCCGGAGGCGGTCCGCTCGGTGTTTTTGAAACCAAAGGTCACGAAATGATTGTGCCAGGCGACGAGCTTGCCCGAGGCATCCACGGCGCCCTTGAAGAAATGCCAGCCGCCGGGGCGGTGGTAACAGTCCTGGCGCATATCATCCTCGCGGGTCCAGGTGAGCTTAACCGGGGCGCCGTTGGTGCGCAGCGCGATGGCCGCGACCTCGGCCATGTAGTCGTTGGCCAGCCGGCGGCCGAAGCCGCCGCCGCCACGTACGAAGTTGAGTTTCAGTTTCTCCTTCGGGATCTTGACGGTGTTGGCCACGAGTTCCTGGCCGCCACCGGGGGTCTGGGAGGTGGTCCAAAACTCGATGCCGTCGTCCTTGGCCCAGGCGGTGCAGCCCTGCGGCTCAAGCGTGGCGTGGTTCAGGAAGGGGTAGTAGTACGCGCCCGCGGCTTGGTAAGGGGCGGCGGCGATCGTGGCGGCGGCATCGCCGTCGTTGCGCACGGGCTTGCCCTCGGTTGCGCCGAACTCGGCCGCTTTCGCTGCATAGGCTTCGCTGCCATGGCCGACGCCGGCGCTTTCGTCCCACTCGACATTGAGCAGCTTCTTGGCCGAAAACGCGGCCCAGGTGGAGGTGGCAATGATGGCCACGCCGGGCTTCAGGCCATTGATGTTGTCGGTGCCCTCGAGGACAAAGCAGTCGAGGACGCCCGGCAGCTTCTTGATGCGCTCGGTGTTGGCGCTGATGACCTTGCCGCCGTAGACCGGGCACTTCTCGTAGGCCGCGTACACCATGCCGGGGAGTTGCTGGTCGATGCCGAAGAGGGGCTTGCCGGTGACGATGGCGGGATTGTCCACGCCACCGACGCGGGAACCCATGATGCGGAACTCGCCCTCTTTCTTGAGGCGGACGGTCTTCTCATCAGGAATGGGCAGGGTGGCGGCCTTGGTGGCGAGCTCGCCGTAGGTGGCGCTACGGCCGGAGGCGGAGTGGATGACCCGGCCCTTCTCGGTCGTGAGCTGGTCGGCCGGCACGCCCCAGGTCTGGGCCGCGGCCTCGATGAGCATCACGCGGGCGGTGGCTCCGGCCACGCGCAGGCGCTGGTAGTTGTCGGGCGTGGAGCGACTGCCGCCCGCAAACTGGGCGCCGACGTCGCCGCGCAGCCCGGCCTGCTCGACCACGATGGTGTTGAAGTCCACGTCGAGCTCATCCGCCACGATCATGGGCAGGTGGGTCTTCACGCCCTGGCCGGTCTCGGGATTCTTCGCCAGGATGGTGATGATGTTTTCCGGCGTGATCCGGATAAAGGGATTGGGCGTGAACTGCGTGGCGGTGCCGTCGAGCATGTTCGTGGCCTGGGCCAGGACGGTGCCCGGCAGCACGAAGCCGATGGCGAAGCCGCCGCCGGCGAGGGCGGTGACGCGAAGGAAGTCCCGGCGGCCATAGACCGCCACACCTGGATTGGTTTGCGGCTTCATGATTGAGCTCCCTTGGCCGCCATGAGGGCGGCATCCTTGATGGCAGCGCGAATGCGGACGTACGTGCCGCAGCGGCAGAGATTGCCCGCCATCGCGGCGTCAATGTCGGCGTCGGTGGGCGAGGGCGTTTGCTTGAGGAGGGCGGCGGCGCTCATGATCTGGCCGGACTGGCAGTAGCCGCACTGGGGGACGTCGTGGTCGCACCAAGCTTTTTGCAACGGGTGGGCGCCGGCGGGGTCGAGGCCCTCGATGGTGGTGATGGGCGTGTTGCCGATGGCGGAGACGGGCAGCTGGCAGGAGCGGACCGGTACGCCGTTGAGGTGAACGGTGCACGCGCCGCACAGGCCCATGCCGCAGCCGTACTTGGTCCCGAGGAGGTTGAGGCTGTCACGCAGTGCCCAAAGCAACGGCGTATCCGCCGCAACCGTGATGGTGTGGGCCTGCCCGTTTACTTTCAGAGTGTAGGTGGGCATGGGGGGAAAAGCTGAGTTCACGGTGCCCAGACAGGTAGCGGCGTCAAATGCGCAGATGTTCCGGCGCTCCAGGCCAACGGATATCGAACGCCCGGAAGGTTCGTCCCCACGCAGGACGGTGTGCCTGTTTCGAGAGGAAGGAGAGGGGAAGCGTACTCCACAGATCGGGCCGCCACTCGTAGCGCAGCGGCTGGCTGTGAAAAATATTCATTGGCCTGACGGACGGGCTTCGCGCCGTACCACTCGCCAACCCGCCCGTCTCCGGGGGCAAGGCTCCTGGAACTCCGGCCAATCCACCGCCAACCCATCACCCGGTTATTTTCGGGCGATCCGCTGCTCCACCCAGTCGATCGTGGCATTGTCGTCACCGAGGTTGCGCCAGACCAGGGAGAGGAACTCGGCCGGATGGATGTCGTGGGTGCGGAAGAAGGCGCGGTCGCCCCCGCAAGAGTACATCAGGTTTGAGGGCAGTTCGCCGCGGAGCTTGGCCTTGGTCTTGGGGATGAGGCGGGGCAGCCACTCAATGCCGCGGACGGCGGCGGATTTGGCCGGTAGGGCGCCAGCGTCGACGATAGTGGTCGAAGGCTTGGCGCCTTGGACGCTCAAAAAGTAGTCACGGCGGACGAGTTCGATGGCGAGGGCGCGGTCATAGCCAGGCTCACCATAACCGTGGTGGTCCTCGGCGTAGTCGAAGAGGTTCTGGACGGTGATCCCGTTGGCCGCGAGGAAGGCGCGTTCCGCGGCATTGAAATACTTCGTCTGGTCCGTGACCCCGGAGCCGTAGAGTTGCACGGCCTGATCGTAGAGTGCGCGGAATTTGTCGGCAAAGTCGTAGTGTTTCATGAGGAGATAGAGGAGAAGGACCTAGTAACAGGTATCAAGTAACAAGAGGAGAAAAGGCGAAAAGCCAAACGGCTAGACGGTGAGGGCGAGGAGGCCACGCTTTGAAACTTATTCCCTCACCCGGCCTATCCTTGCATGCCGCAGACACGGGCGACCATTTGAGGTTTGGCCTTTTTCCTTTCCCCGGCGTAAGTGGGATCTCGGCCGATGTCATTTTCCTTTCATGCCAAACCCTACCGCCTGCCCCTGAAGGCGCCCCTGCGGACCGCCCATGGGTTGTGGCAGGAGCGCGAGGGGCTTCTGGTGCGGCTCGAGGCGGCGGACGGACGGGTGGGATTCGGGGAGATTGCCCCGATTCCGTGGTTCGGGACTGAGACGCTGCCCGAGGCTCTAGAAATCTGCGGGAAGCTCGGGGACAAAGTGCCTGCCGACGTGCTGGCGGTGGTGCCGGAGCGGATGGGCTGCGTGCGGTTCGCTTTGGCGGAGGCCCTACGACAAAGCTCAGGGCAGGCGTTGGAAGAAGGGAGGCGCGTCCCGCTCACGGCCTTGCTGCCGGCCGGTCGGGGGGCAACTGAAGTATTGCTGGCGCGGCTCGAAGCCGGGTGGCTGTCCTTCAAGTGGAAGGTCGGAGTGGGGGACATCGACGAGGAACTCGGTCTGCTCGATGAGCTCATCGAGCGGCTGCCGGCCTACACGAAGCTGCGGCTTGATGCCAACGGGGCGTGGACCCGGCGGCAGGCGGCGCGCTGGCTGGAGCGCTGTGCGGAACGGCCCGTGGAATTTGTGGAGCAGCCTGTCGCGCCCGCGGATGAGGACAGCCTGATGGGGCTGGCGCAGGATTTTCCCGTTACCCTTGCCTTGGATGAATCCGTGGTGCGGCTGGCGCAGGCGAGGGTCTGGCAGGCTCGGGGTTGGCCGGGCGTGTTTGTCATCAAGCCGGCTTTGGCCGGACCGTTGGATGACACGATTTCCTGGGCGATCGAAACCAAGGCCGACGTCGTGTGGTCAAGCGCCATCGAGACTGCGCTGGGACGGGCGGCGATCCTGCGGGGAATTTTCGGCGCCGATCCGGCAGTCCTGCAGCGTTCCCCCGGGTTTGGTGTCGGGGAGCTTTTCGGCGACAGGCGCTGGGATGGCCCGTTCACCGGCCCGTTGCTGGATGGCGAGTGGATGACCGGGGTGAATCCGGCGGAGATGTGGGGGAACCTGCCATGACCCGCGCTGAATTGGCCCGGTTGCTGGGTGGCGTCGCCGCGCCGGGCGGGCAACGCCGGGTGATTGCGGAAGCGGATCCGCGCACATTCATGGCCGCCTTTGCGTCGGCCGTGCACGGAAACGGGGAAGTCTTTCTGGGCAACCCCGACTGGGGTGCCGTTGAACTGCGCCAGTTCGATGAGCTCTTGCGGCAGAAACCTGAGACCGGAACAGAGCCGACCGAGCCCACGTCCGCGGATGGCGGGCTTGCCGCGCCGAAGCCCCACCGGGGCGAAGGCGGGTGGCTGATGATACCGACCGGTGGTACCAGCGGGCAGGTGCGGTTTGCCCGGCACGATGCCGCGTCGATCAGCGCGGCAGTCCGGGGATTCATGGCCCATTTTGAATTGTCGCAGGTCAATGCGGTCGGGGTGCTGCCACTGTACCATGTGAGCGGCCTGATGGCTTGGATGCGCTGCGCGCTGACCGGCGGGCAGTACCTGCCGCTGGATTGGAAGGCGCTGCAGGCTGGTCTTTGGACCGCGTTGCCCCACCAGACCGAAGGCTGGACGATCTCGCTCGTGCCGACCCAGCTCGAGCGGTTGCTGCGGCAGGCGGGGGCGGTCGACTGGCTGCGGCAGTTTCGGATCATTTTTCTAGGTGGCGCCCCGGCGTGGCCGACTCTCCTCGACCAAGCGGCCTCGCTCCGGCTTCCGCTCTCACCGGGGTATGGCATGACGGAAACCGCCGCGATGATCGCGGCGTTGCGGCCGGCAGAATTCCTGGCCGGCACGCGGAGCAACGGCTCGCTGCTGCCGCATGCGCGCCTTGCTTTCGACGCAGAGGGCACGATTGCCATCGGCGGGGAGTCGGTATTTCGCGGCTACTGGCCCGCATGGCGGGAACCGGGTGATTTTGTCACGCAGGACGCCGGCTCGATGGACGGGCAGGGCCATCTGCACGTGAGCGGGCGGCGCGACGCCGTCATCATCACCGGCGGCGAGAAGGTGAACCCAGCCGAGGTGGAGGCGGTCCTGCGGGACACCGGGGCTTTTGCCGATGTCGTGGTGTTTGGGGTGCCCGACGCGGAATGGGGTGAAAGCGTCGTGGCGGCCTACCCGGGGCCGGCCATCGACGTGGCGCGGGTGGAGCGGGCGCTGGCCGGGCTGCTTTCGCCGGCGAAGCGGCCCAAGCGTTTCGTCGCCCTGGCCGACTGGCCGGTCAACGCGCAAGGGAAGCTTAATCGGGGTGAAGTGGCGAGGAGGGCGGGAATGCAGAAACCCGAGGCCTGAGGGTAAAAGCCAGGGAGGATGGAGCAGATGACTCAGCCTCAAAAATTCAGGTTTCAGGTTTCAAGTTTCGGGTTTCGGCCTTATGGGTGTCGGACTGATGACCAAGACCGACATTGCTGCCGTCCTGACCGAGATCGGCGTCCTGATGGAACTGAAGGGGGAAAACCCGTTCAAGATCCGCGCCTACCAGTCGGGTTCGCGCCTGCTCGAGGCGATGAGCGAGGGTGAGCTCGCCCAGCGGGTGGAGGCGGGCACGCTGGAAGAGGTCAAGGGGATCGGCGAGGCGCTGGCCCAAAAGATTTCCGAACTGCACCGCACGGGCCGGCTGGAGTTTCATGAAAAGCTGAAGGCTTCACTGCCCCCGGGCCTGCTGGAGATCATGGCGATTCCTGGGGTCGGACCGAAGAAGGTGAAGGCCCTTTACGACAAACTCGGCATCGACTCGATTGCGGCGCTGCAGGCGGCGTGCGTGGCCGGCAAGGTGGCGACGCTTGAGGGCTTCGGCGAAAAGACGCAGGAGAAGATCCTGCAAGGCATCGCCAACCGGGAAGCCTATGGCCGCCGGCATCTGTGGATTGAGGCCCAGGAGGCGGGCGCGCCGATCCTGGCGGGGTTGCGCGCCCTGCCGCAGGTCCAGCAGGTGGAGTCCTGTGGCAGCTTGCGCCGGCGGATGGAGACGGTGGGGGACCTGGATTTTTTGGTGGCGACGACTGAGCCGGGACCGGTGGTGGCTTGGTTTGTGGGCCAGGCCGAGGTGAAGGAGATCACGGCGCAGGGCGATCTGAAGGCCAGCGTGCGGCTGAAATCAGGCCTGCAGGCCGATCTGCGGCTGGTGCCGCCGGAACAGTTCGTCTTCACCTTGCATCACCTGACCGGTTCCAAGGACCACAATGTATTGATGCGCCAGCGCGCCCTGGAGCGCGGGCTGAGCCTGTCCGAGTGGGGGCTTTTCCCGGCCGAGGAAAAACACGGGGCCACGGTCGAGGCGCGGAAGGAGGGCGCAGCCGGGCCCAAGAGCCTGCCGGCGAAAACGGAGGCGGACCTCTTCGCTGCCCTCGGGCTGGCCTTCATCCCGCCTGAACTGCGCGAGGGGCTGGGGGAGATCGAGGCGGCGGAGCAGGGCGGCTTGCCGGAACTCGTCACCGTGGCCGACATCCGCGGTGTATTCCACAACCACACCACGGCAAGCGACGGCCACAACACCCTCGAGGAGATGACCGCCGCGGCTGAGGCGCTGGGTCTCGAGTATCTTGGCATCGCGGATCATTCGAAATCGAGTTTTCAGGCCCGCGGGCTCGACGAGGCGAGGCTGCTTGAGCAGGTCGCGGCGATCCGAAAGTTGAACGAGTCCAAGCAATTCAAAACCTGGGTGTTCGCCGGCACAGAGTGCGACATCCTGCCGGACGGACGCCTGGATTTTTCCCCGGAAGTGCTGGCGCAGCTCGACTACGTGGTGGTGTCGGTGCACTCATCGTTCAAGCAGGAGCGCGACGTCATGACGGCGCGCATCATCAAGGCGCTCGAATCGCCACACGTGACGATGCTGGGGCACCTGACCGGCCGGCTGTTGCTGGAACGTGAGCCGTATGCTGTGGACATCGACCGGGTGATCGACGCGGCCATCGCGAACGGCGTGGCGATTGAGCTTAACGCCTCGCCCATGCGGCTTGACCTGGACTGGCGGCATTGGCGCAAGGCCGCGGCGAAGGGACTGCTCACCTCGATCAACCCGGATGCCCACCGCACGGCCCAGCTGGAATATTTCCGGGTGGGAGTGGGTACGGCGCGGAAGGGATGGCTGACGAAGAAAAGTGTCCTGACCACGAAGCCACTCGAGGAAATGAAGGCGTGGCTGGCGGCGCGCCGGTAGGGGACCGGCAGCATGCCTGCCTCCAGGCACCACCCTAGACCCGAGCGGCGGGCAGGAAGAGAAACGAGGTCAAGGTGGCGATCGACCGAAGGTAGTTGCGGTCTGCGTCCGACCATTGGCGGATCCCGCGACGATTCTCGCAGCAGATGATCCCAAACGGGACCGCATCCTCGTGCATGATGAAATCCAGCAGGGAGACGATGCCGTTTGGCTTGAAATAGCTCTCCAAGAATTCCCGGGTCGCGAGGTGGTCGGCTACGTCCGGGGCGCACACATAGTTTTCCTCCACGATCGCCCGGAAATAGCGCGGGCAATCCTGCTGACGCAGCACCTGGTGGCGGGAAAATTTCTCCGTCAGGGCATCGTAACCGCACTGACACTCGACCTTCTGCAAGTTGGCGTCGAAGGTCCACACACTGGTCTGATCGACATCAAGATCGCCGGACGTATCCAGGCACAGCGCCTGGAAGTAGTCCTGCGTCGATACCTGACGAACCTTGGCCAGCAAGGCACGCGTCCGCTCCATCTGCTTTTTGGCAGCCATTTATCCTACATCGGAGTCCGACCCGGAATCTTTAGCCCGTATCCCGGGGTAGCGGTTCCGGCGGCAAAGCGAGGAACCACCTCCGGATACGCGATCACCCCCGGGAAAGTGAGCACGTCCGGCCGCGAGGTCGGGTCGCTTATTTCAGGGGCAGGCGGCTGGCGGTCGCGTTGCCAGTCTGATCGTAGAGCGTCACCTCGAGCGAGGTGGCATTGGCGGTCGCCGTCGCCGGGAATTCAACCCGGAAGGATTCCTCGCGGCTGTCGAGCAGGCCATCAAGCGGGTGCAGCACGATGGCGCGCTCACCGTTGTTCAGCACAAATTCGGCGCCCTCGAGCAGGGCCAGGGCGTCGCGGCCGGAGACGGTCACCTGCAGTGCGGCGCCGTTGCGCTCGACCTGCGTGCCGGTGATCACCGGCGGGGTCCGGTCGATGAGGAGGTTGTCGGTTTCGAATTCGTAGCTCAGGCGCTGCGCTGCGGGCCGCGGGGCTTGTTCGGCGACCGTCAGGCGGGTGAGGTAGAGTCCCTCGGGCAGGGCCCCGGTCTCAAATTGCAGGAAGGTGTTCTCGGTCTGCACGGCGAGGTCGGTCCAGTCGCCGGGGCCGTCGGGCCGGATGGAGAAGGTGTAGGCGAGGGTGTCGCCGTCCGGGTCGGTCACGTTCCAGTAGATCAGTTGCACACCGGTCTGCGGGATCACCTGGCTGTTGAGGAAGCTCCCGCGGCGCGGGCCGGGGGCATCGTCCTTCCCGTCCCTTTGATTCGGGAAAAGCAGCTGCGCCAGGGTGGACACGACGTTCACGGGCGGCTCGGCAGCGGGCACAATCGCCTGGTTGGGCGGGAAGACCCGAAAGTCGGTGAGAGAAGGGCGCCGGTTCTGCGGGCGGTGATATTGCACGGCCTTGTCGATCTGGAAGTCGGCGGGCAGGTTCCCCGGCAGGGTCAGCCGGTAGCGGACGTAGCGACCACGGAGGCCCTCGGCGGTGAAGCCCTCGTCGCGGCGGGATAAGGTTGTCCAGGGCGACCAGCCCTCCAACTCGTCGTTGCCGTAGTTGGTGCTGATCTCGAGCTTGATGGCTTCCGGAGCCACGCCGCGCAGGCGCGGGAAGCGGACGGCGCCGAGGTCACCGGGTTGGCCGAGATCGAGGCGCTTGGTCTCGAGGCTGCGGTCCGATGTGCCGTTGAAAGCCAGAAGGGCCAGGCCGGGGGCGTTGTTGCGCAGGAGCAGGAAACGGCCGTCGCCGAGGGGCGCCAGATCGTTCAACTGGGCGGAGGAACTGCCGGCGAACGTGAGGGAACGGCGGGCCGCGGGGTCGTAGCCGAAGGCATCGCCTTGCTCGCCCGCGATGAGCAGGAGGCGGTCACCCTGCCGGGCGAGGCGGTAGAAGGAAATGGCGGCCTTGCCCATGATGGTCTCGGGAAATCCGTTGGCGGGGAAGCGCACCACCGTGCTGCGGCCGGCAAACGCGGGCTTGGGGTCGCGGTCGGGGCGGAGTTCATCCTTGGACTCGGGCGGCTTGGCGGCGAGGCGCAGCGCATCCCCGGGGGTGAACACCAGGGCGGCGTGGAAGCTGCCGTCGTCGCCGGGCAGGAGGTCCACGACCTCGGCATCGCGATTTTCCTGCAGGAACAGCGGCGCCCCGCCGGTGGCGGGGAAGCGGTAGATATTTCCCTTGGGGGAGGAACCGGCGACGATGGCGCCATCGCTCAGACGGGCGAGGCGGCGCACGTTGCGGTCGCGGATTTCACCGAAGACGGTGACGCCGCGGTCGGCGAGCAGGGCGTCGTTCTCGATCTTGCCCTCGAGCAGGCCGGCGGCGGCGAGCTTGGCGAGGTCGATCTTGTAGATCTTGCCAGGATTGCCAGTGGCGGCCAGCACGCTGCCATCGGGCAGGGCGAGGAGGTCAAACACCGAGTCGGCGGGGAGGGGGACGCGGGCGATGGCCTTGCCCTCCTTTACGAGGTAAAGGGCCGCGACCGGGGAGGTGCCGACCAGCAGGACCTCGTCCGGCAGGACGAGGAGCGAGATTGCGTGGGTTTCCTCCACGTCGGCCACCTCACGGACCGTGTAGGTGTCATCCTTGGGATTAAAGGTGATTTCCTGGACCTTGCCCTCGGGGCTCGTGCCGACCACGAAACGGTTGGGGCCGGCCGGCTTGAGGTTCCAGAGGATGTCGCCGATCTTGGGACCGGTGAGATCGGTGAAGACCGGGCCGGACAACAGGCGGCCGTCGGAGCGGGCGGCCAGGCCGCGGAGATGGCGGCTCGCGACGTCGCGGCCGAAATCAAGGTCCTGTTCTTTGGTGAGGGGGTCGGCCGGGAGCGTCACGCCCAGCAGCGCGAAAAGGGCCAAAGCGGGGGCGGTGGGGGAGCGAAAGGGGAATTTCATTCAGGGTCTGACTGACGGGGCGTACTTGGCGTCCGGACGGGAGATCAATCCGTGACGTTGAGCGGTTTGCGAAGCAGAATATTGAACAGGGTGCCGGGCAGGATGTGTTGCTCCCACAGAGGGGCGAGGGCCTCGCGGCGCTGAAAGCGGGCCTCGTCGGCGCCGCGGGCGATGCGCTCGAGTGAACCGGGCATGTCGGGCGTGGTGCCGCGCTGGTCGGTGAGGAGGCGGGTTTTCTCCACCACGGCGATGTAGAGACCGTCGGATTGGCGGAACTCGCGCAGGGCGGAGATGTATTCCTCGAAGCCGCGGAGTTGGGCCACCGCCACGGTGCGGGAACGGCCGGTGAGTTCGTCCATGACGGGACCGGTGGTGACCAGGATTTCAAGATCCTTGCCGGCCCAGGCCCGCGGGATGTCCAGGGTCAGGTTCTCCATCACAGGCGGGCGCTGGAAGCCGCGCCAGCCGAGGCCGAGATCCACGCGCTCGCCCGGGGCGGCGTTGGTGCGGGAGACCTGAAGTTGCTCGACGATGCCCTGCGGCGTGTCGGGTGTGTCCTCGACGGCAAAACGGATCCGATCCGGGAAGATGCGCTCGTAGGGATTGAAGAGCCAGAGCGAGAGATTGCCGACGAGATCGGTGAGGCCCTGGTTGAATCCCTGCGGCCCGGGGTAGATCTGGCTCAGTTCGACGGGGGCGGAGCCGGGGAACTCGACCGTGGTGGTGACACGGAAACCGCGGGTGAAGCCGGATTCGTTCGAGCCGTTCACGGCTTGGGCGAGGCCGGTGGCCGCGATCATGGGGAGCACCTGCTCGTGGCGGACGGCGCGGAAGTTGAGCGTTTTGCGGTTTTGCCGGGTGGGGAAGCTGATCTCGACCGGCACCATGGCTGGCTCGCGGCCGATTTCGCCGTAGATGCCGGACAGGCGGTCCTGGCTGAAGGCGCCGATGATCGCGCCGGTGTTGGAGACCTTGATGGAATTGAACTGGCTGGGGAGGATCGTGACGACCTCGGCGGAGGCCATGGGCAGTTCGGTGGCGCCGAGCGACATCATGGGGTGACCGAAGGCGAGGACGTGGTTGCCGTCGACGTGCGACACGGTGCCGGTGCCGGCGATGGTGATGTCACCGACGGCCAGGGCCACGGCGACGACGCCGCCGGGTTGGAGGGTCGGGGAGGATTTGCGATTTGAAATATCAGACTTCAGGTCGCCCGACTCTAGGCTGCCGCCGAGGGCATTGAAGGAGAGGCCGAGGGCCTCGAACTGGGGCGTGAGCAGTCCGGCGACGAGCGGGGAGAGTCCGCCGGCGCTGAAGGCGGGAGTCAGGGGCTTGATGTCGCCCTCGAGGGAGGAGCGGGATTGGCTGGCGCCTTTGACGGGAATTGGGGCTGGCCCGAGCAAGTCGCGGCTGGCGGGCAGGGCGGTGACTTCCAGCATGTCCTTGATCGGGGTGAAACCCGCGTGGCGCACAGTCTCGAAACGCTGGATCTGGTAGGCGAGGACCCCGGCCAGTTTGCCGTCGATGTAGAGCGGGCTGCCGCTCATGCCGGCCACGGCGCCCATGGACTGGACGCGAGGGTCAGTGAGCTCGCACAGGATCATGCTTTTGCCCGGGCCGAGGGCGTTGCGGAGGATGCCGGTCACCTGCACGCTGAAGGCCTCGGGCTGGCTGCCCTTGAAGACAGTCCAGACCTCGCCTTTCATGCCGGGCTGAAGGTCATCGAGGTCGATCAACGGCGCGCCTTGGGGCTGGGCCCATCCCAGGCAGGTCGCGAGGAGCGCCAGGGCCAATTCCGCCAGTCGGGTGCGCAGGCGGGTGGGTGGCAGCGTGGAAGGCATAAGGTTAAGGACTACGGCGCGGGCGCGCTTTTCCTTAGAGCGACTTAATGGCGGATGTGATGACTTCGCAAGCGCGGTCAATGGCCGGGCCCTCGTGGGCGGTGCTCAGGAACCAGGCCTCATAGGCGCTGGGCGGCAGATAAACGCCACCGTCAAGACAGGCGCGGAAGAACCGGCCGAAGAGCTTGGCATCGGAGGTAAGGGCGCTGTCCATGTCGCGGACCGGCGTCGGCGTGAAGAAGAGACTGAGCATCGAACCAACCTGCGGGGCCTGCATGGGTAAACCCTTGGCCTGGGCGGCCGCGAGGGCGGCGGCGCAGATCTGCCGGCCCAGGGCATCGAGGCGCGGGTAGGGTTTGACCTCGTCGAGGAGGCGCAACTGGGCGATGCCGGCTGCCATGGCGAGGGGGTTGCCGCTGAGGGTGCCGGCCTGGTACACGGGCCCGAGGGGCGCGAGGTAGTCCATGATCTCGGCGCGACCGCCGAAGGCACCGACGGGCAGGCCGCCGCCGATGATCTTTCCGAGACAGGTCAGATCGGGGATGATCTGCTCGCGCTCCTGCACGCCGCCGCGGGCGATGCGGAAGCCGGTCATGACCTCGTCGAAGATGAGCACGGTGCCGTGGGCGGCGGTGACCTGGCGGACATGCTTCAGGTAACCGGGCAGGGCCGGGATGAAGCCGGTGTTGCCGATGTAAGGTTCGAGGATGACGGCAGCGATCTGGCCGGGGTTGGCGGCGAAGGCGGCGGTGAGAGCCGCGGGGTCGTTGAAGGGCACCACGATGGTCTCACGGGCGAACGAGGCGGGGATGCCCGCACTGTCGGGGTGACCGTGCGTGAGCGCGCCGGAGCCGGCTTTAATCAGGAGCGAGTCACTGTGGCCGTGATAGCAGCCGGCAAATTTGATGATCTTGTCGCGCTTGGTGAAGCCGCGGGCGAGACGGATGGCCGACATCGTGGCTTCAGTCCCGCTGCTGCACATGCGCACCTTCTGGATGGAGGGGAAGAACGAGACGATGAGTTCCGCCATCTCGACCTCGTAGGGGTTGGGCGTGCCGAACGACGTGCCCTTGTCCAAGGCGGCGGCAATGGCCGCCTTGATGCGCGGGTGATTGTGGCCGTGGATGGCCGGACCCCAGGTGCAGACGAAGTCGATCAGTTCGCGCCCGTCGGCCGTGGTGAGCGTGGCGCCTTGGGCGGATTTCGTGAAGAACGGCGTGCCGCCGACCGAGCGGAAGGCGCGGACGGGGGAATTGACGCCGCCGGGGATGAGTTGGAGGGCGCGGGCGAAGAGTTGGTCAGAGGAGGGAGACATGGGGCTTATAGGGCGTATAGGGCCTATGGGAAAACGGCAGCGAGAGTGGGACGTGTGGGTCGGAGTTCAGCTCACGTATTTCTGGACGATCGGGATGCGGCGGCCGACGCCGAAGGCGAGGGGGGTGATTTTCAGGCCGGGGGCGGCCTGCTTTCGTTTGTATTCGTTGAGGTCCACCTTGCGGACGACGTCGTTGACCACGGCTTCGGCGAAGCCTTGCGAGATTAGGTCAGCGCGAGACAGGCCTTCCTCAACGTAGCCCTTGAGCAGGGCGTCGAGTTGGTCGTACGGCGGGAGGCTGTCCTGATCCGTCTGGTTGGGCCGCAGTTCGGCGCTCGGCGGCTTGTCGATGGAATTGACCGGGATGATCTCACGGTGGCGGTTGATCCAGCGGGAAAGGGCATAGACCTGGGTCTTGAACACGTCGCTGATGACGGCCAGGCCGCCGCACATGTCGCCGTAAAGTGTGCAATAGCCCACGGCCAGCTCGCTCTTATTACCCGTGGTGAGGAGCAGGGCCCCGAACTTGTTCGAAATCGCCATGAGCAGGAGGCCGCGGGCGCGGGCCTGGATGTTTTCCTCGGCGATGTCGCGGGGCCGTCCGGCGAAGAGCGGGGCGAGGGTGTGCTCGGCGGAGGCCACGACGTCGGCGATGGAAAGCGTGTGGTACCGGATGCCGAGATTCTTCGCGATGAGCGTCGCGTCGTCGCGCGAGTGCTGGCTCGAGATAACCGAGGGCAGACTGACGCCGATCACGTTCTGCGGACCGAGCGCCTCGGCGGCGATTACGGCGGTGAGGGCGGAGTCGATGCCGCCGGAGAGGCCGAGCAAGGCCTGCTTAAAACCGGTCTTGTTCGCATAGTCGCGCACGCCGAGGACGAGGCCGTCGTAGATGTCGGCCAGGTCTTCCTGATCGAAGGTGGGGTGAAGCCCGTCGGCGGACGGGGCCACCAGATCCACGACCCGCTGTTCGACGCAGAAGGCGGCGAGGCCGGCCACCACCCGGCCGGTGGCGTCGGCCACGAGGCTGCGGCCGTCAAAGAGGAGTTCGTCGTTGCCACCGATGGCGTTGACGTAGGCCACCGGACAGCCGAGCTGGCGGGCGGTGTCGGCGACCAGGGTGTGGCGCACGCCGCCCTTGCCGTGGTTCCAGGGACTGGCGGACAGGTTGACCATCAGGTCGCAGCGACCGGCGAGCTGGGCGACGGGCAGGGCCCCCGCGTAGAGCCGGCGGGTGGAAATCATGGCGTGGGTCCAGATATCCTCGCAGATGGTGATGCCGATGCGCTGGCCGCCGAATTCCACCACGGTCGGAGCGGCGGCCGGCTCGAAGTAGCGGTCCTCGTCGAAGACGTCGTACGTGGGCAGCAGGCACTTGCGGGCCGTGGCGACGATGCGGCCCTCGTGACAGAAGGCGGCGGAATTGAAATACGGCCGGCCCTGCCCGGTGGTGTTGGTCTCGGCGAAGCCGATCACGGCGGGTACCCGGCCGATGGAGCGGGCGAGTTCGCGGGTGGCCTGCTCGACGTCGGGGACGAAGCGTTTCTTAAAGAGCAGATCCCGGGGTGGGTAGCCACAGACCACGAGTTCCGGGAACACAACCAGCTCGGCCCCCTCGGCGACCAGTTTTTGGTAGGCGGAAGCGATGAGGCGGCTATTGCCGGCGAGGTCGCCGACGATGGTGTTGATCTGGGCCAGGCCGATACGCATGGGAAAATTGGGTTAGACAACTTGCCGCCAAGGAGGCCGACTGCAACCCCATAGACCAGCACAGGAACATTCCTATTTCTCCGGCCGGAGCCTGTTTACAGGCGATCCAGTGCTGGTTTAGCTAGGATGCGTCCGGCCGCCGGTACACTGGCTCCTGCCCTTCAGACCATGCCCTCCACCAATCCTCCGATCATTCTGGCCTCGGCCTCGCCGCGGCGGCGCGAATTGCTGGCCTCGCTGGGCGTGGATTTCACCGTCATCCCGGCCGAGGTGACCGAGCATGAGGCACCCGATGCCGATCCCCGCGAGATGGTGCGCCACAATGCCGCCCTCAAGGCCGACTGGGTCTCCGCCCGCCATCCGGCGGCGACGGTGATCGGCGCGGATACGACCGTTTTTGTCGGCCGGACGGTCCTGAACAAGCCCCGCGACGGTACCGAGGCCCGGGCCATGCTGCGGATGCTGAGCGGCACCGTGCACACTGTGTTCACCGGCCTGGCCATCCGCCGGGCAGTTGATGGGCTCAAACTGGACCAAGGCGTGGCGAGCGAAGTGACCTTCAAGACGCTGGACGAGGCGACCATCGAGTTGTACCTGAGCCGGGTCCATACCCTCGACAAGGCCGGCGGCTACGCCATCCAGGAGGAGGCCGACCTCATTGTCGCCGGATTTACGGGATCATTGACCAATATTGTGGGTCTGCCCGTGGACGAAATGAAACAACTTTTGACTCAGGCTGGTCCGGGGCGTTGACTCTCAAAAACGTGAGCACCTCCCGCTTTGCCGCCGCCGGCCACCGTCCGCTGGCCCCCGAAACCGAATCCTACGGTCGCTCGATCCTCATCGGCGTCGTAGGGACGGTGCTGTTCCATGTGCTGCTGATCGTGCTCTCGCCCCGGTTCGCCCTGGATGACTTTTCCGGCGTCCACACCGGCATCGAGGTGGGCAGCGCCCCCCGCGGGCAGACCTTCGATTTCGAACTGGCCCAGCCGGAGGTCACCGAGGTGCAACAGCGCAAGCCATTCAACTTCGTCGAGACCAACTCCGCGGCCCCTGAAAACCTGCCGGACGAGACCGAGAATTTCAGCAACCGCAACCAGCAGGCGGCGCAGGAAGTGGCCGCCTTGGAGCTCGATCCCCAGAAGCGGCCCAGCACGAAGGGCGAGGACAAGTTCAAGGACACCACCGCGATTGTATCCGGCGACATGGCCCCGCCGCAACTCGCTCCGCCGCCCACGCCGGAGGAGGCGACCGAGGACCAACAGCAGCGCACCGAGCAGCTGGCGCGGATGGAGCAGGTGCCGCTGGCCGGCTTTGACAAGACCGAAGGCACGGACGCGGACGGCATCGCCACGAACGTCGCCGACAGCAAGAAGGCCTCCACCCACGCCGCCGAGGCGGTGGACGGATCCAAGGATTCCACCGCGGCCCAGGGCGGGTTGGTGGCCGTCACGGCACAGAACGCGAAGACCCAGCCCAAGGAGCGCAAGCGCCTGGCCTCAGCCTCGCTCAACCGGCAGTCGCCGCTGGCGAACCGGGTGACCGGCGTGTCCAACATGGGCGTTACGGCCTCCGACGCTTTCCAAAGCGAGTACGGGGAATACCTCAACGAGCTGATCGAGATCGTGCAGATCCAGTGGTACCGCATCCTCGCGGAGAGCCGCGTGTCCCCGCCGCGGGGCTCGCATGTGGCGATCACCTTCACGATCAACTCGAAGGGCGAGACCGACATCGTGAAGGTGGAGGACGAAGGCTCGGGCCGCCAAGGGGTGTTCTCCTGCCAGAACGCGATCCAGGCCCGGCAACCCTACCGGAAGTGGTCGGATGAGATGATTGCGCTCCTGGGTGAACAGCAGAGCCTCACGTTCCGCTTCTACCACCAGTGACGTCGATTCCCTTCCCCGAAGATTTCTGGGCGACGTTGCCGCTGGGCGGTAATGTGCGCCTGTTGGTGCGGGATGCGAACGGCCTCGCCGCCTTCGACAAATCCGCGGGGGTGCTCTCGCACCCGAATGATTCGCAGGACGAGGCCCGTTCGCTGCTAACCTGCCGCTACGACAAGGAAGCCCAGCGCTTTACCTGGCGCAACCCGGAGGGTGCCGAACGCCACCTCTGGCTGCTGAACCGACTCGATTCCGCCACCTCGGGCGTGATCCTGACCGCGGCCAGCGAAAAACTCGCGCTCGTGATCCGGGAGCACTTCGCCCAGAAGCAGGTGCGGAAGGTCTACAATGCGCTCGTCTTCGGGCACGCGCACACGAAGACGGAGGTCTGGCGTGATTTCCTCGCCGTAACCAAGAAAGGCGGCCGGGTTCGCACGGCCACGATCGGCAACATCCCCTCCGAGACCCATTTCCAGTCGATCAAGCACACGCAGCGGAATTTCTCCACGTCGCTCATCCGGCTCGAGCCCCGCACCGGCCGCAGCCACCAGCTGCGCGTGCAATGCGCCAAGCGCCACCTGCCGATCATCGGCGACCAGACCTATGGGGATTTCGGCCTCAACCGGGAGTTCGCCAAGGCGAACAAGACCAAGCGTCTGTTCCTGCATTCGCTCGAGACCGCGTTCACGTACGAGTTCGGCGGGAAGAAATTCGCCTTCAAGGCGAACGCGCCGCTGCCCGAGGAATTTCTGGCCGGGTATTGACCGGCATCGAAGTAAGGCTGCTGGCCGGCCTTACAGCAAATCCATCTGCGCGTCGTCCGTCGGGGTGACCGTGATCTTCTTCTTGGGCTTGGCCAGCGGGACGGCGGGGAGGGTGACGGTGACATCGTCCGACTCCAGTTGGGCGAGGATCGTCTTGGCCCGGTCAATGACGGCGAGCGGCAGGCCGGCGAGGCGGGCAACCTGGATACCATAGCTACGGTCGGCGGCGCCGGGGACAACCCGGCGCACGAAGACAATGTCATCATTCCATTCCTTCACGGCGACCGACCAGTTTTTCAGGCGCGGCAGGTGCTTCTCGAGCTGGGTGAGTTCCTGGTAGTGCGTCGCGAACAGCGTGCGAGGACCGCGGTCGGCGTCGCGGTGCAGGTGCTCGACCACCGCCCAGGCGATGCTCAGGCCGTCGTAGGTCGAGGTGCCGCGGCCGATCTCATCGAGGATGATGAGGGAGCGATCGGTCGTGTTATTGAGGATGTTGGCGGTTTCGTTCATCTCGACCATGAAGGTCGAGTTGCCGCGGGCGAGGTCATCGCTCGCGCCGACGCGGGAGAAGATGCGGTCGACCAAGCCGACGCGGCAGGCCTTGGCTGGCACCCAGCAGCCTACCTGGGCCATGAGGGTGATGAGCGCGACCTGCCGGATGTAGGTGGACTTGCCCGCCATGTTGGGGCCGGTGAGGAGTTGGATCTGCGACTCGGTGGACGCGAGCCCGGTGTCGTTGGGCACGAAGGTGTGGCTGCCGGCGAGACCAAGGCGCTCGGTCTTCATCATCTGCTCGACGACGGGGTGACGGCCGTCGGTGATCGTGAGGGTGTCGCCTTCATCAAGCGTCGGGCGGCAATAATCCCACTCGCGGGCCAACACGGCCCAGCCGGCGAGCACATCGAGCTCAGCCAGGGCGTCGGCCGTAGTCGACAGGGCTACGGACTCGTCCAGGACGGCCGCAACCAGGGCGGTGAAAAGCTCCAGCTCGCGGGCGAGGGACTTTTCCTCGGCGGAGAAGATTTCCTTTTCCTTGAGCTTCAGCTCCTCGGTGACGAAACGCTCGCCGCTGGCGGTGGTTTGCTTGCGCACGTAGTCGGCCGGCACGCTGGCGAGGTTGGCTTTGGTGATCTCGATATAATAACCGAAAACTGAAGTGTACCGAACCTTGAGGCTGCGGATGCCGGAGCGCTCCTGCTCCTTGCGCTCGAGCTCGGCGAGCCAGGACTTGTTGTCCGTGGTCAGGCCGCGCAGGCGGTCGAGTTCGGCATCATAGCCGGGACGGATGTAGTTTCCCTCCTGGAGGTCGTTGGGCAGGTTGTCGTCCAGGCCGCGGCCGAGCAGGTCGCGCAGGGCCGGCAGATCAGTCAGGCGCGAGCGGATATACGAAACAGCCCCGCCGTGATGGCCGACAAGGTGCGCGTCGAGCAAGTCGAGCGCAGCGGCGATCGGCGGGATCTGGGCGAGGGTGTCGCGAACGCCGCCCAGTTCGCGGGGGTTGCGCAGGCGGTTCTGGAGGCGGCTCAGGATACGCGGGATGTCGCGAACCTTGCCGAGCAGTTCCCGGACCTGGGCGAGGTCGCCGGGTTGGGCCACAAATTCGCCGACGGCGGTCTGGCGCCGCTGGATTTCCAGCAGGTCGAGCGCGGGGGCGGCGAGCCAGCGCTCCAGCAGCCGGGAACCGGCGGCAGTCGTGGTGCGGTCAATCGCCCCGAGGAGTGAGGCCTCGCGGGTGCCGCGGGTGGAGGCGAAGATCTCGAGGTTGCGCAGCGTGGCCGGGTCGAGGAGGAGCGTGCGCGTGCTGCGGTATTCCTGGAGGGAGCGCAGGTTCTCGGGCTTGGCGCAGAGGTTTTCGGTGGCGTAGTGGACCGCCGCCCCGGCCGCGCCCAAGGCCGGGTGGGTGTGGGCCAGTCCAAAGCCTTGCAGATTCAGGACACCCAAAGCCGCCATGACGGTGCGGGCGCCGTCAGCGACCTCGAAATGATAGCCAGGCAGAACGGAACACAGGCGCCCCTCGCAAAAATGATGGAGGGCATGCACGGCATGCTGCTCGTGCGGGGCAGCCTGCCATTTCTCCAGCTGGCCCTCGATTAGGACGAGTTCAGCGGGATCCAGGGCGGTAAGGACGGGCAGGAGGTTCTCGGGACGCGGATCCGTGGCGAGACGGAATTCCCCGGTGGAGAGATCCAGCCAGGCCGCATGCAGGCCGGCGGCGTCGAGCGTGAGGGCGCAGAGGTAGTGGTTTTTCGCGGCATCGAGCTGGCTGGCGGCGAGGGTGGTCCCGGGCGAGAGGATGCGGGTGACCTGACGCCGCACGAGTTTGCCGGCCTTGGCGGGCTCCGCCTGGTCGCAGAGGGCGACCTTCTTGCCGGCGGCGAGGAGCTTGCCCACGTAGTTCTCGGCGGCGTGGTGCGGGATGCCGCACATGGGGGTGTCCTGCCGGCGGGTCAGGGTGATGCCGAGCAGGCGCGACCCGATCTCGGCATCCTCGAAGAACATCTCGTAGAAATCCCCGAGGCGGAAGAGCAGCAGCGTGTTCGCCGGGAGGCCGCGTTTGACCTCGAAATACTGCTGCATCATCGGGGTGAGCTTCTCGGCGGCGGACATAATTTATCGCCACAGGGTCACAGAGGGCACGGAGGTTTGGGAAGCCAAAAGGTGCGGGCGTGGACGGTGTTCCGGCCATATTTGATTTGTCTCGGGCATTTTCTCCGTGTCTCCGTGTCTGGGTGGTTCCATTGCATCACATCGACCTGGGCGGGGCGGGGAAGCCGCCGATGCTGGTGTTGCACGGCCTGCTCGGCTCGTCCCGCAACTGGCTGAGCACGGGGCGGGATCTGGCGAAGCACTACCACGTCTTTGCCCTGGATGCGCGCAACCACGGGAAGTCGCCGCATGTCCCGGAGATGGACTATGACGTGATGGTGGCGGATATCATCGCCTGGATGGACGGCCAAGGCCTGGCCCGGGCGGCGATTTGCGGGCACAGCATGGGGGGCAAGACGGCCATGCTCCTGGCCTGCCGGCACCCGGAGCGGGTGGAGCGCCTGGTCGTGGTGGACATCGCCCCCAAGGACTACTTCTGGGTGGCGCACCGCGGGGAGTTTCTGGCCATGACCGAGCTGGATCTCGGGAGCCTGACCTCACGCAGCGAGGCGGAGCTGCGGTTCGAGGCGCGGGTCACGAACCTGGGCATGCGCAAATTTCTTTCCACCAACCTCACCCAGGATGACGCCGGGACCTGGCGCTGGCTGATCAATCTGCCGGCGTTGACCGCGGCGCTGCCCGTGATGGAGAAAAACTGCCTGACGGCGGCGGACCGCTACGCCGGACCGACGCTATTCGTCCTGGGCGGGAGGTCACGTTATGCCGAGCCGGGCGACCATGCGATCATCCGGCACCATTTCCCGGCGGCGCAGATCGAGGTGATCGCGGACTCCGGCCACAACCCGCACATGGATGCGCGTGAGGAGTTCGTACGGTTGGTGAGCGGGACAATCTAAACGCCGCGGAATACGCGGAGCTTGCATCCCTCAGGTCTCGCTTACGAGCGGCACGTGGTTGCGCATGACCTCGGCGCGGCTGCGCTCGGCGAAGGGCAGCCATTTCCGCCCCACCCAGCGCCGGTACATGATGATGCCGCGCAGCCATTCGTCGCAGGTCATGGCGATCCAGATGCCTACCAAGCCCCAGCCGAGATGCACACCGAGGAGCCAGGAATTGGGCACCCACAGGAGCCACATGCAGACTGCGCCGATCTGGACGGGGAAGCGGGCGTCACCGGTGGCGCGGAGCGAGTTGATCACGACGATGTTGAAGACCCGCCCGATCTCGAGGATGAAGGCGATGCGCAGCAGGAGAGCTCCGCCGGCGATGACCTCCGGGTCGTGGGTGAACAGCCCGATGAGGTGCGGAGCGATGAGGGCGATGATCACCATGCCCCCCGCGGTGAGCATGAGGCAGAGTTTCAGGCTGCTCAGCAATTGCCGGTAGGCGCCTTCGAAATCACCCGCCCCAATCAGCCGGCCGACAACAATCTCGGTGCCCAAGCCGAGGGAAAGGCTGAAGAGGATCACGAGCGCTTGCACGGTCTGCGCATAAGCCATGATGGACAGGCTCGTCGCGCCCATGGTCCCGATGAAGCTCGTGATCAAGAGGAAGGCCAGCCAGTAGGACATGTGCTCGCCCGCCGCCGGTAGCCCGATGTGCAGGATGCGCTTGATGCGGTCCACGGAGAGATCAAAGGGTGTGCGCCAGTGCAGCCGGATGCCCAGGCGGCGATAGAGCAGAATCAGCAGCGCGGTGGTGGCGAGGAGACGGCTGACCACGCTCGCACACGCCACGCCCTCGACGCCCAGCTTCGGCAGGCCGAACCAGCCGAAGAGGACGAGCGACACGCCCACCACGTTGATGATGTTCTGGCCCACCGTGACAAACATCACGTCCCGGGTGTTGCCATGGGCCCGCAGGATGGAGCCGACCGCGGTGTTGATGGCTTCTAGGAAGAGGGTGCCACCCATCAGGGCCATGAAGGGCACCGCGTAGACCATCAGGCTGTCGGGCAACTGCATGAGCCGCAGCAGGGTCTCGTTGAAAAAGAGCATGAGGGCACTCGCGATGAGGCCCATCCAGAGGTTCACGCCGAGGGCGGTGGAGCAGATGCTTTCCGCCCCCTTGCGGTCCCCGGCCCCGAGGTGGTGGGTGATGACCACGCTGGTGCCGATGCCGATGAAATTGAAGCAGATCAGCGCCAGCATGATCAGGCGGTGCGAGACGCCCAGCGCCGCCACGGCCCCGTCGGAGACGTGCGCCACCATGAAGGTGTCCACCGTGCCGATCAGGATGCGCAGACTCTGCTCGACGAAGATCGGCCAGGCGATCGCCAGCAGGGTGGGTGGCTTGGTGGTGGTGGGCTTGCTCATCTGGCGTCGGAGCACTCACAGCCAACGGGCCGGGGAGTAAAGCTGAATTACCGGCGCTAGGGCTGCGGCTCCACCGGGCAGGCCGTCTTACCCTCGCCTGCGGGGGGAGGGGCCGGTCGGAGACCGGCCCTACTTGGCCCGGGCCCAGATGCGCAGCGAAGACAGAAGGAAATTCTCCAGGGCGGCCGACTCGTTGAGATTGAGACGGAGCAGGCCGCTGTCGTGCTCGAGCTGCCCAATGGCCGCGACGAGAATACGGCGGGCGGACTCGTCGCCCTCCAGCAGGCGCTGCTGGGCGTGATTCCGAGTGGCATGCTCGATCTCGGCGAAAAGCTTGCTCCGAATGCCGTTGGCAATGCCGGTCTCGATGGCGGCCTGCTCGTCGTCGTCGAGCTCGTCGGGCAGCTTGGCCTTCTGCTGCTTCCAAATCTGATCGGTGGCGGCGGACAGCACGGCATTGAACCGGGTGATCAGGCCGTAGACCGCCAGAACCTGGTCGGCGACCATCCTCTTGTCGGTCTGCCCGGCGGCGAGCTGGCCCAGCCAGGTGGCGTAGTCGGCCAGGGTGCTTTTCCAGAGTTCGCGGATGGATTCCTCGGCATCAGCCAAGGCCTCATGGCCGGCGTCGGTAAAGCGGAAGTGCAGGCAGCGACTGCGGATCGTTGGCAGAAGCGAGTAGGGGCGGGTGGTCAGCAACAGGATGGTCGTGCTGGCCGTGGGCTCCTCGAGGGTCTTGAGGAAGATGTTGGCGGCGGACAGGTTCATCCGGTCCGCCTCATAGATCACGAGCACCTTGCGCCGGGAGATCTGCGGGGAGATCTGGATGCGTCCAATCGACTCGCGGGTGACCTCGGCGCCGATCTGGCGGGATTTGCCGGCGGGGCGCAGGGCGAGGAAGTCGGGGTGCTGTTTCGGGCTGAAATACTGGGTCCCGTCCCGGGGGTCGTTGAGCAGCCGGTCGGCGATCGCATGGGCGACGGTCGCGAGGGTACTGAGGTTCTCCCCATGCAGCAGCAGGCTGTGGGCGAGGCGCTGGCGCTGGATGGCCCGTTCGATGACGGCGACCGTGGGCGTCCCGAGGAGGGCAGGGGGCCAGGGCAGCGATTCGGCGGAGGGGGGCATCAGGAAAAACCGGAAGGGGCGTTAACCCAGACGCTTTTGGACGATGGCCCACACCTGACGGTCGATTTCGTCGGGCGTCTGGGTGCCGTCGAGGACGACGACGCGATCCGGCCACTGCTGGGCCAGGAGCAGGTAGCCTTCACGGACCTTCTTGTAGAACGTGATGTTCTCCCGCTCCATGCGATCGGGCAGGTCGGAGGCGCGCTGGCGCACCCGCTGCAGGCTGACCTCGGTGGGGACGTCGATGACGATAGTCAGGTCAGGCATGACCGGGCCCACGGCGAAGCGGTTGATCTCGCTCACCGGACCGGCGGCCAGGTTGCGGGCGATCCCCTGGTAGACGGTGGAGGAATCGAGGAAGCGGTCGCTCAGCACGACGGCGCCGCGGGTGAGAGCGGGGACGATGACCTCGCGGACCACCTGGGCCCGGGCGGCGGTGAAAAGGAGTAGCTCGGTCTCGGGGCACATCTCGTCGCCCTTGGAATTATGGACGATGATATTGCGGATCTGCTCGCCGATCTCGGTGCCACCGGGTTCGCGGGTGGCGACGACCTCGCGACCGGCCTGCTGCAGGTGGGCGGCGAGGCGGGCAATCTGGGTCGATTTGCCGCTGCCCTCGGAGCCCTCGAAGGAGATGAGCTTGCCGGCCGGTTGCTTGGATTTGGAAGGCATGGGGGAGAGACGGATAGGCAACCTCGCCGGGTGATTTCGCGCAACCAGATTTAACCGGCGCGGTCTTCCGAATTGACGTTGATTGCGCCCCGCAAACACGCCAACACTGCCCCACCATGCTGAGCCTGCTTCCGGACTCTCCCCTTTTTGCCACCGTCAACATCGTCCAGGTGTTCATGCAGTGTGACCTGGTCGGCCAGGTGATCACGACCCTGCTGATGATCTCCAGCATCTTCGCCTGGTCGGTGATGCTCGGCAAACGCAACGAACTGAAGCAGCTTCGCCGCCTCAACCACGCCTTCGACCAGCGCCTGCGCGAGGAGCGCAAGCTGCTCGATCTGCCCGAATCCTTCCGGAACAAGCGCTCCATCCCGTACGCCGACCTGCTGGCGGAGGCGATCGAGTCCTACTGGCGCGCCGCCGCCATCGGCAAGGAGAAGGGCGACGACAGCCTGCACGCCCGTCTCGAGCACGCCGAAAACGCCATCCAGCGCGCGCTGGCCCGCCAGGCCCTGCGTTACGAGGAGAGCATGGTCTGGCTCGCCACCATGGTTACCGTCGCGCCCTTCATGGGCCTGCTCGGTACCGTCTGGGGCGTGATGGAGGCCTTCAGCGCCGTCTCGGTGATGCAGACCGCCAGCATCCAGACCCTCGCGCCCGGTGTTTCCGCCGCGCTCCTCACCACCATCGCCGGCCTGGTCGTCGCGATCCCGTCGGTCATCGGCTACAACGTGCTCTTCAACACCACGAAGACGATGATGACGGAGATCGAGAACTACGCCAGCAGCCTGGCCGACCGCATCGAGCTGGAGATGCAGAAATAACCCGGCCATGGCCCGCACCTTCAAACGCCAGCGGCAGACGCATCCGATCTCGGAGCTCAACGTCACGAACCTGATCGACGTGGCGTTCACGCTGCTGATCATCTTCATGATCGCGACCCCGCTGATCCAGCAGGAGCAGACGATCCCGGTCAACCTGCCGGGCGAGTCGAAGCGCGAGCAGCAAAAGCCGCCGTCGGACACCACCTTCGTCGCCATCTCCATCGACCGCTCGGGTAACTATTATTACGGCAGCGAGCGCATGTCCCTGCCCGAGATTTCCCGCCAACTCATGGCGGAGGCGGCCAAGTCCAAGCAGCCGGTGATCCGCATCCGCGCCGACCTCACGCTCCAGTGGCAGCAGGTCGTCCGCGTCATGGACGAGGTCAAGCGGCACAACCTCACCAAAATCACGTTCGACACCGAGGCCAACTGAGCCCGATGCGCGCGAATTCCCCCAGTTCGCTCCTGCTGTCCTTCACGCTGCACGCGCTGTTCGTGGCGGCGATCCTCGGGACGACCTACGTCTTCACCCAGCGGCTCAAGGAACAGCCGGTGATCTTCGAGCTAGTGGCGGGGGATGCCACCGCGCCCGACGAACTGGTGGCGCCTGCGCTCGGCAACACCACCAAGAAGATCACGCTGGAGGTACCCAAGGTCGAGTTGGTGCCCACCATGCCCGATCCGGAGCCCGAGCCGGTGGTGCAAACCAAACCGGAGCCCGCCGAGGTGACCCCGCCGCCCCCGGAAAAAGTGAAACCGAAGGCCCCGGACAAGCCCAAGCCGGATACCTCGCTGACCAAGGAAGTGAAAAAGGCGCAGAAGCTCTCCTATCAGGACTACCTCAAGAAACATCCCACGCCCAAGCAGTCGGCTCCCGCCAAGACGACCCTCCGGTCAGCCAAGGTCCCGAAGGTGGATGCGACCGGGATCGCCGCCGGCGTGAAAGGCGGCTCTACGGCCAACACGAGGGGCGGGGGCGGGGGCAAGGCCATGACCCGCGAGCAGCAAAACCAGATGGATACCTACATTTCCCTCCTGATTCAGGAACTGAAGAAGGCACACGAGCCGCCGCCGGGGGTTAGCGACCGGCTGGAGACCAAGGTGACCTTCGACATTACGGCCAGCGGCGCCATCCTGAATCCCCGGATTACGAAATCCTCGGGGGACAAGGCTTTCGACCAGTCCGTGCTGGAAGCTTTCCTTCGCATGCGCTCAATTGGCCCGACCCCGAACCGCCGGCCGGACAGCTGGACGGTGACCTTCAAGATGCGCGATGAGGCCTGATTTGGCACCGGTGCATCTCGTTGCGAAAAATTCCTTGCGTTTGATCCGCAAAAACCCCTTTTAGGCCCTTCGCACGGGCTCTTAGCTCAGTTGGTAGAGCGCCTCAATGGCATTGAGGAGGTCAGCGGTTCGAACCCGCTAGGGTCCACCACTTTAAGAAAGCCACCCTCCGGGGTGGCTTTCTTGTTTTCAATCCGGGCGTTGCGGCAGCAGCGGGGGCAGGGGATCGGCCTCAAGCGGCGTCACCGGGGTCGCCCGTCGCGCCACCTCCGCCCAATAGGCATCTTCCTGCTCACGCCGCAGCAAATTGCGGTATTCCGTCCCCGCCGCCATGAAGATGAACACGAACAGCACCCCGGCGAGCGGGCTGTCGTAGACGAATACGGCCACTCCCGCGAAGACCAGGGCCAAGACCCGGCCCACCTGGACTGCCCACCAACTGGCTCGCATGTAGGGCAGGCGCATGGCGAGGAGCGCCCGGAAGATGCGTCCACCGTCCATGGGGAAAACCGGCAGCAGGTTGAAGGTGCCCATCACCAGGTTGCCCCACCACAGTTGGACGAGCATGTCCGTGGCGGAGAATTCCATGACCGGAACCTGGCCGAGTAGGGGTTGCCAAACCAAGGGTAACAGCAGCAGGACGAGGGCAAAATTAACTGCCGGACCGGCGACGGTGATCAGCAGTTCGGCCGCCGGCCGGCGCGGGATCTGTTCCATCTCCGCCATGCCTCCGATCGGCAGCAGCAGGATGCGCGGCACGCGCACGCCGTAGCGCCGCGCCGTCAGCGAGTGCCCCAGTTCGTGCAGCACGACGCACCCGAAAAAGAGCACGATCAAGGCGACACTCCACAGCATGCCGATCAGGCCGCCATACTGCCAGCCCTGCCAGCCGTAGTAGGCCAGCAACAGTCCAAAACTCGCATGAACCGCGAGTTGGATGCCGAAGACGCGAAACAAGTTAATTGACCAGCCTAGCATGGGCGGTAAGTAGAACCGTCTTTCCCGTAAGCGCACATACTATTCACGACCACTGATGCCCGAAGCCGTTCCAGTCCCCCGCATCCTCGTCATCGATGACGACAACGAGGTGCGCTACTCGTTGAATCGCGTGCTTTCCTCGCAACACTATGAAGTGGAGGAGGCCCCGAGTGGTGAGGCGGGGGTCGCGGCGGTGAAAAAGCAGGCGCCCGACGTGGTGCTGCTCGACAACCGCATGACCGGCATGTCCGGCCTGGAGACCCTGCAGCATATCCGCGCCGCCAATCCGAAGCAGCTCATCATCTTTATGACAGCCTTCGGCACGGCGCAGACCGCGATCGAGGCCATGAAGTTCGGCGCCTTCGATTACGTGGTGAAGCCCTTCGATCCGCCCAAGCTGCTGGCCCTGGTCGAGAGCGCCCTGCGCACCCAGGCCGACAGCAAGTCCGCCGCCGGCTACAAGCCCGTCATCAACACCGACGAGCACAAGGAGGGCATCGTCGGCGCCTCGGGCGCCATGCAGCAGGTCTTCAAGATCATCGGCCAGTTCGCCGCCAGCGACGCCTCGGTGATGATCACCGGCGAGAGCGGCACCGGCAAGGAACTGGTCGCTCGCAGCCTCCACCGCCACAGCCACCGCGCCGGCAAGCCCTACGTGGCGGTCAACTGCGCGGCCATCCCCGAGAACCTGATCGAGAGCGAACTCTTCGGCCACGAGCGCGGCTCGTTCACCGGCGCCACCGCCCAGCGCCTCGGCAAGTTCGAGCAGTGCGACGGCGGCACCATCTTCCTCGACGAAATCGGCGACATGACGCCGACCACGCAGACCAAGATCCTGCGCGTCCTGCAGGAGGGTGACATCCAGCGCGTCGGCGGCGTGGACACCATCAAGGTGAACGTCCGCGTGGTCGCCGCCACCAACAAGGACCTCGAGGCCCTCGTCCGCGAAAAGAAGTTCCGCGAGGATCTCTATTACCGGCTGAACGTCGTGCGCGTGAAATTGCCCCCGCTGCGCGAGCGCACGGAGGACGTGCCCCAGATCGTGGATTTCTTTGTGCAGAACCTGGCCAAGGCGAAAAAGGTCAAGGCTCGCAAGGTCGCCCCCGAGGCACTCGCCCTGCTCAACGCCTATCCCTGGCCCGGCAACGTCCGCGAACTTGAGAATGTCGTCTACCGCAGCGCCGTCGCCGCGACCGGCGACACCATCCTGCCGAAGGACCTGCCCGACGAGGTGCGTGAGCCGAATGCCAGCACGCCCGTCATCGGTGAATCCCTCACGCCCCTCTACGACCGGTTGGCCAAGGCGCTGCGCGCCCAGCATCCGGGCGAAGAATTGGCCACGCTGGTCGAGGCCATGGAATCACGCCTGCCCGAGGGCGCGGCCGCCAAGGCCGCCCCGAAAAAGCGGGCCAAGAAAACCGAGTAAGTCGGCCAGGTGGAACCCGACCTCCGGGCGGGTTGGTATGCGGGAACTCACTTCCACGCCAACGGTGGACGCAGGCTGCTTTACCGGTCCCCGTAACCCTTCGGCTTGGCCTGGTGCCAGCGCCACGCGGTCTCGACAATCGGCTGGATGGTCTGAAAGCGCGGCGTCCAGCCCAACTCGGTCCGAGCCTTCGTGGCATCGGCATACAGGGCGGGCGGATCACCGGCGCGGCGCGGGGCAAATTTGGCGGGGACCTTGAGGCCGGACACCTTCTCGACGGCCTGGATGACCTCCAGCACGGAGGTCGGCGTGCCCGTGCCCAGATTGTAGAAGTGCTGAGCCCCGGCGGTCTCGAGCAGCGGGAAGGCGGCGATATGGGCGCGGCTCAGGTCATCCACGTGGACATAATCGCGCAGGCAGGTGCCGTCCGGGGTGGGGTAGTCGTTGCCGAAGATCTGGAGCTCCGGCCGTAGCCCCTGCGCGGCGCCGATTGCCAACGGGATCAGATGGGACTCCGGGGTGTGGTCCTCGCCGATGGACCCGTCCTCGGCGGCGCCAGCCGCGTTGAAGTAGCGGAAGGCCGCGAAGCTCAGCCCAGTGGCGGGGGCGAGGGATTTCAGCATGTTCTCCACGTCCAGCTTGGTCTGGCCGTAGGGATTGATCGGGCGCTGCAGCAACGCCTCGGTGATCGGCATCCGGTCGGGAATGCCGTAGGTGGCGCAGGTCGAGGAAAACACGAATTTGCGCACGCCATGCCGGAGCATGCTATCCAGTAGGTTGAGCGTGGCCGCCACGTTGTTGTGGTAATACTTGAGAGGGTCCGTCACCGACTCACCGACGTACGCAAAGGCGGCAAAATGCATGACAACGTCAGGCCGCTCGGCGGCCAGCACGCGGTCGATCGCGGCCTTGTCGCCGAGGTTCACCTCATGGAAGCGGATGGCCGGGGCGACGGCGGCGCGGTGGCCGTAGACGAGGTTGTCGAGCACCACGGGCTCGTGGCCCGCAGCCAGGAGCTGTTTCACGCAGTGACTGCCGATATAACCTGCTCCGCCAGCGACGAGGACTTTCATGGAGGGAGAGAGTTATTGATTTTAACTTTCCAAAGGCTAGGCAATTCTGTTTTGACCGTTCCCACCGCGCCATGAAGCAAACCCGCATCGTCATCACCGGCCTCGGCCTCACCGCCCCGAACGGCAACAATCTGGCTGAGTTTCGGCACAATCTGCTGAACGGCGTATCGGGCATCACCACTACCGAGGTGCGGTACATGGGCAAGTGGCCGGCGGGCCTTTGCAAGTTCGACCCGTACAAGCACCAGAAAAAGAAGGATGTCCGTATCGGCACCCGGGCCGGCAGCATCAGCATCTATTGCGCCCGCGAGGCCATCGCGGACTCCGGCATCGCCCTCGACACCCGCGACAAGAGCATGGTCGGCGTTTACCTCGGCATCACGGAGCACGGCAACGTCGAGACCGAGAACGAGGTCTACAACATCTCCCAGTTCAACTACGACACGAAGTTCTGGACGCATCACCACAACCCCCGGACCGTGGCCAACAGCCCGGCGGGCGAGGTGTCCCTGAACCTCGGCACCACCGGCCCGGCCTACACGATCGGCGCGGCCTGCGCCGCCGGCAACATGGGCCTGATCCACGCCGCGCAGATGCTGCGCCTCGGGGAAGTCGACCTCGCCATCGCGGGCGGCGTCAGCGAAAGCCCGCAGACCTTCGGCATTTTTGCCGGTTTCAAGAGCCAGAACGCCCTCGCCAGCCACGCCGATCCCACGAAGGCCAGCCGCCCGTTCGACAAGGCGCGCAACGGCATCGTCATCTCCGAGGGCGGCTGCATCTACACCCTCGAGCGGCTCGAGGACGCCCTGGCCCGCGGCGCGAAGATCTACGGCGAGATCGCGGGCTACTGCGTGAATTCCGACGCCACCGACTACGTGCTGCCCAATCCCGAGCGCCAGGCCCAGTGCGTGGAGAAGGCCCTGCTCAACGCCCGGATGACCGTCGACGACATCGACATCGTCAACACCCACGCGACCTCGACCCCGCAGGGTGACATCCAGGAATGCCACGCCATCGCCGCCGCTTTCAGCAAACGCAAGGAACCTGCAGCCATCAACAACACCAAGAGTTTCATCGGTCACTGCATGGGAGCCGCCGGCGCCCTGGAACTGGCGGGCAACCTGCCGAGCTTTGACGACCTGGTCGTGCATCCCACGATCAATGTGGATGAGCTTGATCCCCAATGTGATATACCTGGCCTCGTGATCAACCAACCCCGGTCCGTCAAACGCGTTGACGCCATCCTGAATAATTCATTTGGCATGTTGGGAATTAACTCCACTTTGATCATCAAGCGTTTCCGCTCCTGACCCCCACCCAAGCACCATGACGAAAGACGAATGCCGCAAGCTGGTTATCGACATCATTTCCGACATCGCTCCTGACGAGGACGTCACGGCTGTGAAGCCCGATGTGCGTCTGCGTGACCAGCTGCAGCTCGATTCGATGGACTTTCTCGATATCGTCATGGAATTGCGCAAGCGCCATGGCATCGAGGTCCCCGAGGCCGACTACATGCAGCTCGCCTCGCTCGACAGCTGCGCCGAGTACCTGACCCCGAAGTTCCAGGCCAAGGCCTGAGGATTCGGTTTTTGCCTTTGTCCGGCGGGGTCATCGCACCCCGCCTTTTTCATGGACATTGGGCTGGCGGAGTGAGGAAACCCCGCCCAAGAACTGCCGCGCCGCATGAAAGACTCCCATTACGATGCCGTCATCATCGGCGCCGGTATGTCCGGACTCGCCGCGGGCATCCGCCTGGCGCACTTCGGCAAGAAGGTCTGCATCTTCGAGCGCCACAACGCGCCCGGCGGCCTTAACGGCTTCTACAGCATCGCGGGGCGCAAGTATGATGTCGGCCTGCACGCGCTGACCAACTACGTGCCTCCGGGCGTGAAGGGCACGCCCTTGGGCAAGCTGCTGCGCCAGCTGCGCATCGACCGCGAGGAGTTCGCCCTGTCCCCGCAGAAGCGCTCGCGGGTCGCCTTCCGCGACTGCGACCTGAAATTCACCAATGACTTCGCCGTACTCGACGCCGAGGTGGTGGCCAAGTTCCCCGGCCAGGCCGACGGCTGGCGCTCCCTCGTGCAGCTCGTGCGCACCTACGACGATGTGGCCCTCGACGCCCAGCCGGTGTCGGCCCGTGCCGTCGTGGCCCGCCACCTGACCGATCCGCTGCTGACCGACCTGATTTTCTGCCCGGTGATGTACTACGGCAGCGCCCAGGAGCGCGACATGGAGTTCGGCCAGTTCGTGATCATGTTCAAGGCGCTCTTTCTCGAGGGTTTCGCCCGCCCGCTCGACGGCGTGCGGGTGATCCTGCGGGTGCTGTTGGACAAATACCGCCAGGCCGGCGGCGAGCGCCGGATGAAGTGCGGCGTGACGCGGATCATCGAGCGCGAGGGCAGGGCGGCCGCGATCGTCCTCGATGACGGTTCCGAGATTACGGCCGACCACGTGATCTCCTCCATGGGTTACCCCGAGACCATGCAGGCCTGCGAGCCGGCCCATCCGGTCGAGGCGGCCGGCAACACCGGGGCCCTCTCGTTCGTAGAGACGATCGCTATTTTCAAGCAGGCCCCGGCCGCGTGGGGCTGGGGCGACGACACGATCGTCTTCTTCAACGACTCCGACCGCTTCGACTACGCCGCGGCCACCGACTTGGTCGATCCGCGCAGCGGGGTCATTTGTTTTCCCAATAACTTCGACTACGCGGACGGCCAATTGCCGGAAGGGATCTTCCGCGTCACCTGCCTGGCCAACTACGCCCAGTGGGCCGCCCTGGCTGAACCCGACTACCGGGCGGCCAAGGCGCACTGGCTCGAGGGTATGCAACACAGCGCCCGCCGCTTCCTGCCGCCCGTCGCCGATGCCGTGCTCGCGGAGAATCTCGTCACGACCGACATGTTCACGCCGCGCACGGTGCGGAAGTACACCGGCCACCTCAACGGCGCCATCTACGGAGCGCCGCGCAAGGTGAAGGACGGCCGGACACACCTGAGCAACCTCTACCTCTGCGGCACGGATCAGGGATTCCTCGGCATCATCGGGGCGATGCTCAGCGGCATCTCGATGGCGAATTATCACATCTTGCAAAAGGGCTGAGGCTGGGGATCACTTGGGGACCCCTATGAAAACCCCTCGTTGGATCGTTCTCCTTGCTTCGCTTGTGACTCTGGCCGCCGCGGCCGGTGCCAGCGAAGCCTACAAGCAACACCTCGGGCTCCAGCTCTGGAGCCTGCGCGACCAGATGAAGGCCGATATCCCCGCCGCCCTCGACTGGGTGAAGGCGCAGGGCCTCACCGAGGTCGAGACCGCCGGCCTCGGCAGCTACACCGCCGAGCAGTTCCTCCAGCTGCTCAACGACCGCGGTCTCAAGGCCGTTTCGGCCCACATCGGCTATGATGACCTGAACAAGGACCTGGCTGGCGCCATCAATACGGCCAAGATCCTCGGCGCCAAATACGTCATGACCGCCTGGATCCCGCACGGGAAGGAGGGCCTGACCGCCGAGCTCACGCACCAGGCCATCGCCAATTTCAACAAATGGGGCGCGGCCTTCCGTGCCGAGGGTATCACCTACGGCTACCACCCGCACGGCTACGAGTTCGTCCCCTTCTCCAGCGAGGGCGGCAAGACGGCCTTCGACCTCATGGTCGAAAAGACCAATCCCGACCACGTCAGCTTCGAGATGGACGTCTTCTGGGTCTTCCACGCCGGGGTCGATCCCGCCGCCCTGCTCAAGAAGCACCCGACCCGTTGGACGCTTCTCCATGTGAAGGATATCCGCAAGGGCGCCGTGACCGGCCTGTCCACCGGCGGGGCCCCGCCGATTGACAATGTCGCCGTCGGCACCGGCCAGATCGACTGGCCCGCCGTCCTCGGCGCCGCCCAGGACATCGGCGTAAAGCACTACCTGATCGAGGACGAGACTCCCACGCCGCTCGTTTGTATCCCGGACAGCCTTAAGTACCTGCGCGCCCTCAAACTCTGAGTTGCGCTTTGGCCGGGGGCTCATTCACATGTGTCCCCTTCATGGCTTACGACTGGCTAAAAGACATCGATGACCACTACGACGTGGTGGTCATCGGCAGCGGACTCGGCGGGCTGACCGCCGCCAATGTGCTCGCGAAATGCGGGCACAAGGTGCTGCTGCTGGAGCACCATTACCAGCTCGGCGGCCTCGCCACCTGGTTCACTCGGAAGGGCGGGCACATCTTCGACATCTCCCTGCACGGCTTCCCGATCGGCATGATCAAGTCCGTGCGCAAGTACTGGAGTCAGGACATCGCCGACTCGATCGTACAACTCAAGGGCGTGCGGTTCATCAACCCGCAGTTCTCGATCGACACGACCTTCGACCGCGACGACTTCACCCGGCAGCTGGTCGAGACCTTCAAGGTGCCGGCCGAGACGGTCGAGCGCTTCTTCACCGACCTGCGGGCGATGAACTTCTACGACAACAACCCCGAGACCACGGGGCAGATGTTCGAGCGCTACTTCCCGGGTCGGGACGACGTGAAGCGCCTGCTGATGGAGCCCATCGCCTATGCCAACGGGTCCACGATGGACGACCCGGCGATCACGTTCGGCATCGTGTTCTCCAACTTCATGAGCAAGGGCGTCTACACGTTCCAGGGCGGCACCGACGTCCTCGTGAAGAAGATGGCCGCCCAGATGAAGCAGAACGGCGTCGAGCTCCGCAAACACGTGCTGGTTGAGAAGATCCTCACCGAGGAACGCGACGGCCGGAAGGTCGTCACCGGCGTAGTCGCCAATGGCCGCACCATCCGCTGCGACGCCGTGCTTTCCAATTCCAACATCAAGAACACGGTCCTGCGTCTCGGCGGCGAGGAAAACTTCACGCCCGACTTCATCGCCCAGACCAAGGCCGTTCGCGTGAACAGCAGCTCCTGCCAGGTGTACCTCGGCATCAAGAAGGGCGAGACGCTGCCGCACATCGGCGACTTGGTCTTCACCTCCGACGAGCCGAAGTTCTCGAGTGAGAAGCTGGTGGCCCTCGACACGACGAGCCGCACCTTCTCGATGTATTACCCGGACACCCGGCCCGGCAGCGACCGCTACACGGTGGTCGTGTCCATCAACGCCCGCTACGAAGACTGGAAGGCGCTCAGCGACGAGCAGTACGCGATCGAGAAGCAGCGCCTGATCGACGAGTCCATCGCCTCGCTGGAGCGATTCATCCCCGATGTGCGCGGCAAGATCGACTGGATGGAAGCCGCCACGCCGCGCACGATCGAGTATTACACCAAGCACTGGAACGGCACGTCGTTCGGCACCAAGTTCGAGGGCCTGAAGATCTCGATGGACCTGCCCAACCAGCTCCCCGGGCTCTACCACGCTGGCTCCGTCGGCATCATCATGTCGGGCTGGCTTGGCACCATCAATTATGGCGTGATTGTCGCCAACCAGGTCGACAAGTTCGTCACGGCCCGCAAGCGTGGCGCCGTTCCCGCCACCTCCTGATCCTCCTTTTCCCGTGACCGAAGTCGAAAAACTCATCCCGCACCGTCCGCCCTTCCTGTTTGTGGACGAGATCGTCTCCCACGAGGGTGAGACCCTCGTCGCCCGCCGCACCTGGCGCGCCGAGGAGGACTTCTACAAGGGCCATTATCCCAACGCCCCGATCACGCCGGGCGTGCTCTTGAGCGAAGCCGTCTTCCAGACCGGCGCCTGCCTGATGGCAAAACTCATGGCGGGTGCGGCCGGGCAGGGCGGGGGAGTGCCGCTCCTCAGCAAGGTTTCCGACATCCGCTTCCGCCTGCCCGTGTACCCGGGCGACACCGTCATCATCGAGGTGAAGCGCAAGGAGACGATCGGCGAGTTTCACTTCCTCACCGGCCTGATGAAGAACCCCGAGGGCAAGAAGATCATGAACGTCGAGTTCGCGGTCGCCTGGAAGAAACCCGAGGGTCAGGTCACCACGGCATGAGCGATTTCCTGAATCTTTCCGGCAAGACCTTCCTCGTCCAGGGCGTGGCGAACAAGAAGAGCGTGGCCTGGTTCATCGCCCAAGCGCTGGAGGAGCAGGGCGCCCGCGTGGTTTACGCCGTCCGCTCCGAGGCCCGGAAGAAGTCCCTCGAGACGCAGCTCGCCGGCCGGCCGGTGTTCATTTGTGACTCCGAGCAGGAGGGCGCCTGCGCCCAGCTGGCCGCGGAAGTCGCGGGTGCCGGCTTTGCCCCGCTGCACGGCTTGGTGCACTCGATCGCCTTCGCCAACTACAGCGAGGGCTTCAAGACCTTCGCCGAGACCAAGCGGAAGGATTTCCTGCAGGCTACGGCCATCTCGGCTTTCTCCCTCGTGGAGCTCGCCGAGGCCTTCAAGCCTCACCTGGCCAAAGGAGCCTCCGTGGTGACCATCGGCATCTCGTCGCTGCTGGTGACGCCCGACAACTACGGCTACATGGGCCCGATCAAGGCCGCCTTGGAATCGTGTTCGCGCTTCCTCGCGAAGTCCTTCGGCGCCTCCGGCACCGAGGTCCGCTTCAACGTGGTCGGGGCGGGCCCGCTGAAGACGAGCGCCTCCGCCGGCATTCCGGGCTATCTGGAGAGCTATCTGTTTGCCGAAAAACTCACGTTCCGGAAACGCGCCCTTGAGACCCGCGAAGTGGCCAACGTCGCGGTCTTCCTCCTCAGCGAGCGCAGCAGCGGCTTGAACGGCACCACACTCGTCGTGGACGCCGGGCTCGGGAGCAACTACTTCGACAAGGAAGTCATCCGGCTGGCCATGCGGCCGGAAGCCAAATGAAGTTTTCTCACGCCTGCATTGAATCCCTCGCCGTGGCCCTGCCGGACGAGGCCTGGACCTCGGCCGCCATCGAGGAACGGCTGAAGCCGCTCTACGACCGCCTGAAGCTGCCGGCCGGGCGCCTGGAGCTCATGACCGGCATCAAGGAACGCCGCATGTGGCCGGCCGGCACGCGGCCCTCCGACGCCAGCGCCGCCGCCGGGAAGAACGTGCTCAAGCAATCTCGTTTCCAGCCGGAGCAAATGGAGGTACTGATCCACTCGGCTGTGTGCCGCGACATGTTGGAGCCGGCGACCGCGTCGTTCGCGCACCACAAGATCGGGCTGGGAGACCGCTGCCAGGTCTTTGATCTTTCGAACGCTTGCCTCGGGTTCCTGAACGGCCTCGTGACGCTCGCGGCGATGGTTGATTCCGGCCAGATCAAGTGCGGCATGGTGGTCTCGGGGGAAAACGGTCGTCCGCTGGTGGACCGCACGATCAAGCACCTCCTCGAAACGCCGATGGACCGGAACGCCATCAAGCCCTTCTTCGCCAACCTCACCATCGGCTCGGCCGCCGTGGCGGCCATCGTGTGCCATGAGGACCTGCTCCCGGCCGGTGCGCCGAAACACCGCCTGCTGGCGGGCAGCGTGATCGCCGCGACCAAGCACAGCGAGCTGTGCCAGGGCGACAGCGAGGGGGACACTCTCGTGATGGAAACCGATTCCGAGCAGCTGCTGCTGGCGGGCGTGGAGGTGGCACAGCGCACCTGGCAGGCCTTTGCGCAGGAGACTGGCTGGAATCCGTCGACGCCCGACCGGATCATCACGCACCAGGTCGGCACCATGCACCGCCGGAAACTCTACGAGACCGTCGGCCTCGACCTGGTGAAGGATTTCTCGAGTTTCGAAACCCTCGGCAACACCGGCTCCGCCGCCTTGCCGTCAACCCTGGCCTTGGCCGTGGAGCAGGGCGCCCTGCGGTCCGGCCAGAAAGCCGCGCTGCTGGGCATCGGCAGCGGGTTGAACAGCCTCATGCTGGCCGTCGAATGGTAACCGGCGCACAGATTCCTGCCTGGCTCAAGGAGCTGTATCCGTTCGAACCGAAGCGGTTTGATACCGGTTTTGGCCAACTGAGCTATCTGGACGAAGGGCAGGGCGACGAGGCCGTCCTGATGGTCCACGGCAATCCGACCTGGTCATTTTTCTACCGCAATGTGGTGCTGAGTCTGCGCGGCCGTATCCGCTGCATCGTGCCGGATCATCTTGGTTGCGGGTTGTCCGACAAGCCGCAGGATTACGACTACACACTACCTAACCATGTCGCCAATCTCGGCCGGTTGATCGACTCGCTGAACCTGCGGAAGGTTCACCTGATCGTCCACGACTGGGGCGGGCCGATCGGCTTGGGTACGATGCTCCCGCGTTCGGAGAAACTGGGAAAGGTGGTCATCCTGAACACGGCGGCTTTTGCCGACACCGTTGTCCCGGCCCGGATCCGGTTCTGCCGGATACCGCTGATCGGGGAGCTCGCCGTGCGTGGTTTCAACGGGTTTGCCTGGCCGGCCACCTGGATGGCCGTGACCAAGCCGCTGCCGGCGGCCGTGAAGGCGGGATTCCTGTTTCCCTACGACAATTGGGCCAACCGGATCGCCACGCACCGGTTTGTCCGCGACATCCCACAGGGGATCGGCGCCCCCAACGACATCGCCTTGTCGAAGATCGAGGCCGCGCTGCCGGTGCTCGCCGAAAAATCCGTCCGCATCATTTGGGGTGGGCAGGATTTCTGTTTCAACCGCCACTATTTCGACCGCTGGCAGGCAACGCTGCCCAACGCCAAAGCCGACTATCTCACTGAAGCAGGGCACTATCTGATGGAAGATGCCCGCGACAACGTCATCCCGCAGATCGAGCGCCACATCCTAAGCTAAAGGGCTGTATTTCAGGATAATGTATTATAGACATAATCTATATTGTGCACGTATTGACCCATTCTGAGGGATCAGGTGCCGAACCCACGGTTAGCTGGACTCTGCCTTACTTAGCCGGGCCCCAACGCGTGGTCAGCGGATAATAGATGAACAGCGGACGTCCCACGACGTCCTTTTCCGGGACGTAACCCCAGTAACGACTATCTTTGCTGCGGGGTGAATTGTCACCCAAGGCGAAATAGAAATTCTCCGGCACGGTCAGAACGCCCTGTTTCGGTGATCCATCCGTACCAGGCGCGGCGCTGGCCCCTTCCAAGGCTCCCAGCGACCACTGGGCACCGCCGGCGTTGGTGTAACCGGGATATTTGTCCTCGCGGCGGGCATTCTTGCCAAAAGCCACCGAACCCTCGATCGGCTGGCCGTTGCGGTAAAGCACCGGCGGGCGGATCTCCAGGGTGTCACCCGGGACGCCCACAAGCCGCTTCACGTAATACTGGCTGATCTGCCGGCCCGAGGCGTCCTGCATCTCAACGCTGTTGATGTGGTCGGTCTTGAATACGAAGCCTGAGCCCACCTTCGGCTCCACGAAATTGTAGCTGACGCGCTCCACGAACAGCAGATCGCCGGTGAGAATGTCGAAAGACAGGATATCCTCGCCTTTCTTGACCTGCTTGCCGGTCGGCACCCAGAACACGCGGGCTTCCACGCGCTGGCCGCCGCTGTTGACCACCATCATCGAGGATTCGAGTGCCGCGGTGCCGTTGGCGGCCTGGGCGGCGCGATAAAGCCCGCTGGGACGGCCGCCGAAGAGTTTCTTCTCCACCACGACATCGTAACCGAATTCGGACTGGGCCCAGTCGGCTGGCACGGTGAGCTTCACCGGTTGGCCCGAAACCATTACTGTGTATTCCCGCATCTGCGTCGGGAAAACAAACATGCTCCGGCCGGGTTTCTCGGTATACGCCGGTGATCCGTTGCGGAAAATGGGCACCAGCACCTCGCCATCAGCCGGCGCCTTGAGCGTGTAGTTGACCGCCCCCAGGCCCACCAGTCGCGCCGCCTTGCGCAGCATCCCCGGTTCCTCGCCTTGCTCGAAGATCTCCGAGGTCATCCCGTAGTAGCTCGGCCACATCGAATTCGTCGGGATCTTGAACGGCTGCACGAAATACGCCCGCAGGCCCAAAATCACGATCGCCGCGACGAGGAAAAACTCGACGTTCTCCACCATCGAGCCGGTCGGATAAACGCGACCGCCACAGGCGCGCATCGTGCCTTCCAGCTTCGCGATCGCGGGTTTGAGGTCCTTGGCGCCCGCCTTCTGCTTCACCAGCGCCTTCACGGCCGCCGCGTCGGCAAGAAGCCCCTGCCCCTGCCCTGCCGGCAGCTCGTCGCGCCGGTAATCGTGGATCCGCTGGGCCATCTCCAGCCATTGGGCGGCGCTGCGGCGGAGCTTGCTGTCCTCGGAGCGCAGGAAATCGAACACGGGGAGTCGGGGGTTAGCTGTTGGTCTTGAGGACCTGGATGAAGGCGTCAGGAGGAATCGAAACCTTGCCGATCAGTTTCATCTTCTTTTTGCCCTCCTTCTGCTTGTCGAGCAACTTCCGTTTGCGGGAGATATCGCCGCCATAGCACTTCGAGGTAACGTCCTTGCGCATCTCGCGCACGTTGTCGCGGGCGATGATCTTGCCGCCGATGGCGGCCTGCACGGCGATCTTGAACATCTGCGGCGGGATAATGTCGGCCAGCTTCTCGCACAGCGCCCGGCCCTGGCCCTCGGCCTTGCTCCGGTGCACGATGCTCGCGAAGGCGTCCACCGGGTCCTGGTTGACCAGGATGTCCATGCGCACGAGGTCCGAGACGCGGTATTCACCGAGTTCGTAATCCATCGAGCCATACCCCCGGGTGATGCTCTTCAGCCGGTCGTTGAAATCGACGAGGATCTCGTTGAGCGGGAGCGTGCAGCTCAGCATGACGCGGGCGCCGTCCAGGGTCGTCGTCTGGTCGCAGCTGCCGCGCTTCTCCATGATCAGGCCCATGATGTCGCCCAGGAACTCGTTGGGCAGATGGATGGACGCGTTGATGGTCGGCTCGCTGATGTCAAAAATGGAGCCCGGGTCCGGCAGGTTGATCGGGTTGTCGACCTCGATCACGTCCCCGCTGTGCTTCTTCACCTTGTAGACCACGCTCGGGTACGTGGAGATGATCTCGACGTCGTATTCGCGGCGGATGCGTTCCTGGACGACCTCCATGTGGAGGAGACCGAGGAAACCGCAGCGGAAGCCGAAGCCCAGCGCAATTGAGCTCTCGGAGGAATAGATCAGCGCCGAGTCGTTCAGGCGCAGCTTGCCGAGCGCCACCTTGAGCTTCTCGTAATCATCCGACTCCAGCGGATAGAGGCCGCAATAGACCATCGGGCGCACTTCCTTGTAGCCGGGCAGCATGTCAGTCGCCGCCTTGTTGGCGTGCGTGACCGTGTCGCCGATCTTGATCTCGTCCGTGCTCTTGATGTTGCTGACGATGTAACCGACGTCGCCGGGGCCCAGGTGGCCGATCTTCTCCATGCCGGGCCGGAAGACGCCGACCTCTTTGACCTCGGCCTTCTGGCCGGTGCTCATCAGCATCATCATTTCGCCGGCCTTCAAGGTGCCGGAGAAAACGCGGATGTAAGAGATGACGCCGCGGTAGGAATCGTACTTCGAGTCGAACACGAGCGCCCGGAGCGTCGCGTAATCGGTCCAGCGCGGCGGCGGGATGCGCTCCACCACGGCTTCGAGGATGTCCTGGATGCCGATGCCCGACTTGCCGCTGGCGAGGATCGCCTCCTCGGCCGGGATCGTGAGGATGTCCTCCAGCTGCTTCATGCACAGCTCGAGGTTCGCGCTGGGCAGGTCGATCTTGTTGATGACCGGGATGATTTTCAGGCCCTGGGCGTAGGCCAGGTGCGCGTTGGCTACGGTCTGCGCCTCGACGCCCTGTGCCGCGTCGATCAGGAGCAAGGCGCCCTCGACGGCCGCCAGCGAGCGCGACACCTCGTAGGCGAAGTCCACGTGGCCGGGCGTGTCGGTCAGGTGCAGCTTGTAGATCTTACCATCCTTGGCCGGGTAGTTCATCACTACCGGATGCATCTTGATCGTGATGCCGCGCTCCTTCTCGAGATCCATCGAGTCAAGGTGCTGGTCGGTCATCACCCGCTTGGTAATCGTGCTGGTGTACTCCAGCAACCGGTCGGACAGGGTCGTCTTGCCGTGGTCGACGTGGGCAATGATGCAGAAATTACGGGTAAGGGGCGCGGATGACATGCTTCAGGTGGCGGGTAGGTCCGCGAACTCCGCGAATGATTTGACGATCCAAGATTTGTCGGTGCGCTTCGCCAGGCCGGCCAGGACGGCGCCCGGGCCGCACTCCCAGAACTCGGTGGCGCCGGCCGCGACCGCGCTGCGCATGCAGTCTTCCCACAGCACGGAGGACACGACCTGCTTCACGAGCGCCTCGCGGATCTGCGCGGGTTCGCTCACGGCCAGGCCGGTGGTGTTGGTGAAAACGGTGAACTGCGGGGCCAGGAAGGTCACGCCCTGCAGGTAGCGGGCAAACTCCTCGCGGGCCGGCTCCATCAGTCGGCTGTGGTAGGCGCCGGCGACGTTGAGCGAGATGACGCGCTTCAGGCCCTTGTCCTTGGCCGCAGCGACCAGCGCCTCGACCTTGGCCTTCTCGCCGGAAACGATGATCTGGCCCGGGGCGTTGAAGTTCGCCGCCTGGATGTCGAACTCCGCGCACAGTTCCTGAATGCGGGCCCGCTCCTCGCCAATGATGGCGGCCATGCCGCCGGTGGACTTCTCACAGGCCACCTGCATCAGGCGGCCGCGCTCCGCGACCACCTTCAAACCCGTCGAAAAATCAAAGACCCCGGCCGCCGTCAGCGCCGTGACCTCGCCCAGGCTCAGGCCGCAGGCCATGCTCACCGCCGGTACGACACCCTTCTCCTTGAGCGCGGCCAACATGGCCAGGCCGTGCACGTAAAGCGCTGGCTGGCAGACCTTCGTCTGGGTCAGCTCGGCATCCGGGCCTTCAAAGCAGATCTTGGTCAGGCTCCAGCCCAGGACGCGGTCGGCCTCGTCGTAAAGCGCCCGCGCCGCGGCGGAGCCTTCGTAAAGCGACTTGCCCATCCCAACTTTTTGGGCGCCTTGACCTGCGAAAAGGAGTGCCAGTGACATAGATGAAAGGGTCGGTTAAACCGGCCCCGCTGGCAAAATCCAAGTACTAAAATTTGTTCAGCTGCGGGAAGTATTTCTTGTCGTCCGCCAGAGGGGGCGGCGGGGCCTTCCGGTCGGCCGGCGCGGCGGTCGGAACCGGTTGAAGCAAAGGGGCCGGGGCCGGGTTGGTGACCAGGTCCTGCAGCCCGACCGCAGGCCCAACCGGGGCGGTGAGCAGGGGTAAAGACCCCGCGGTGGGCCCCACGGGCGAGGCCGAGTCGGCCAGATAGGGATTGGGAGCGGCCGCCGGGCCGTTGGCGCGGCCGAGATCCGGCATCATCACCGCCCCCCTGACGCCGATCGGCGCCCCGGCGACAGCTGAGGGCGCCGGCAGGTTCGTGCCGGTGGCCTTACGGCTCATTTCGCCCAAGAGCTGATCCTTGACCGGCGAGGCGGCCATCCAGTCCTGCAGAAAGGGCGCAAAGGCATCGGGCCGGGGGGCGCGCTGCGCCTTGGTTTCGGCCGACTTCGCGTCGTCGGTCTTCTTCTGCTTGTCGTAAAGCTTCAGGAGGTAGGCCGGATCGGCGGGATCAATCTTCTCCTCACCGTCGCCCGGCTCCGTCTCCTTGATCTCCTCCCCGGGTAAAAGCGGCTTTTTGCCCTGATCGGCTTCGAGTTTCTGCACGCCATCGACCAGCCAGTTCTTCTG
Organism: Lacunisphaera limnophila; assembly: GCF_001746835.1. Taxonomy (NCBI): domain Bacteria; kingdom Pseudomonadati; phylum Verrucomicrobiota; class Opitutia; order Opitutales; family Opitutaceae; genus Lacunisphaera; species Lacunisphaera limnophila. The sequence continues at coordinate 3,474,022 of NZ_CP016094.1, forward strand.
CGCGTTTTTCCGCTGCTCCTTCTCGCGCTCGAGCTTTTGCGGGGTGGGCCGGGTATAAGTCGGGACGGTTGTCGAGGGTGGCGCCTCCATCGTCGGCACGCCGGACTTGAGGCCGTCCTTGACGGACGGGGTTCCGGTGGTGCCGCGGCCCGGCTGCAGGTCGCGCAATTCCTTCTTCGCTCCGGAGAGCGGCGCGTCGGCCTCCGCCGCGACCGCGTGGGCGGCAGTCAGCAGCGCCAGCAGGGCAGCGACGGAGACGGCAGACTTCATCAGGTTTTGAAGAAGATGCCCTTGAGGTTCATCTCGAGGGCCGCCGGGTTCGGCGAGAAACGCAGGCCGTCGGCCTTGCTGATCTTGCCCTCCTTGATGAGGCGGTAGAGGTCCTTGTTGAAGGACTTCGAGCCCGAGTCGCTGCTGGATTCCAGCAGCTGCTGGATCTTGTCGTTGTGGCCGTCGAGGATGAGGTTTCGCACCGTGGCGTCCGCGATCAGGATCTCGTGGGCGGCGAAGCGGCCGCCACCCTCGATGGCTGGAATGAGCTTCTGGCAGATGAAGCCGCGCAGCGAGCCGGCGATCTGGCGGCGGGCCTGCGCGATCTGCTCGGGCGGGAAGAATTCAAAGAGTCGTGTGAGCGACTGCGCGACCGTGGCCGCGTGCATGGTCGAGAAGACCAAGTGACCCGTCTCGGCGGCCGAGATGGCCGTCTCGAAGGTCTCCTTGTCGCGCATTTCACCGATCAGGATGATGTCGGGATTCTGGCGCAGCACCGACTTGATCGCCAGTTCGAAGCTCGGCACGTCGAGGCCGATCTCGCGCTGCTGGAAGAGGGATTTCTCGTCGCTGAAGGTGTACTCGATCGGATCCTCGATGCTCACAATATGCTTGTCCATGTTGTGGTTGATCCAGTTCAGCATGGCGGCCATCGTGGAGCTCTTACCCGAGCCGGTGGCGCCGCAGACCAGCAGGATGCCGTCCTTGGCCTGGGCCATCTTGATCAGGGTCTCGGACTCGATCTTGAGTTCCTCAAAGGTCGGCGGACGGCTCTTGATATGACGGAAAACGATGCTCACGAGCCCGCGCTGGTGGAAGGCGTTCACGCGGAAGCGCCCGATATCGTCGGCCGCGTAGGCAAAGTCGACCTGGCCGTCATCTTCCCACTTCTGCCGGAAGACCCGGGGCACCTTCTCGTCCACGAAGGCCTGGGCGTGCTCGCAGCTGATCGGGTCCATCTCGACCGAGCGCAACCGGCCGCCCATGCGCAGGTAGCCCGGTTTCTCGGACTTGATGACGATGTCGCTGGCCCCGCTTTCGACGGCGAGTTTCAGCAGATCGTTAACAATTTCAGTGTGAAGTGTCGTGCTCATGGAATTTTATGCGTGAACCGCCCTTGAAGCTGTGCTTTGCCTACAGGCGATCCTTGCCTCGTTCAAGGTAACTTTCCCATGAATCGCACCCGCACCTTCACCGGTTCCTACACCGCCATTGTCACGCCCTTCCAGGGCGGCGCCGTCGCCTACGATGAGCTGAAGAAACTCGTGAATTTCCAGATCAAGGGCGGCATCAGCGGCCTGGTGCCCGTCGGCACCACCGGCGAGTCCCCGACCGTTTCGCACGAGGAACACCTGGATATCATCCGCTGCACGATCGAGACGGCCCGCGGGCGCGTCCCGGTTATCGCCGGCACGGGCTCCAACTCGACCCGCGAGGCGATCGACATGACCAAGGCGGCCGACGCGGCCGGGGCCGACGGCATGCTGCTCGTGGCCCCCTACTACAACCGGCCGACCCAGGAAGGTCTCTTCGCCCACTTTGCCGCCATCGCCGAGGTCACGGACAAGCCCATCATCCTCTACTCCATCCCGGGCCGCTGCGGCGTGGAGATCGGCCTCAAGGTGATCGAGCGCCTGCGCGCCAAGTACCCGCACGTCGCCCACATCAAGGAGGCCGGCGGCAGTGTCGACCGCGTCGACCAGATCATCTCCGCCCTCGGGTCCGACATGACCGTCCTGAGCGGCGACGACAGCCTCACCCTGCCCTTCATGGCCGTCGGCGCCAAGGGTGTCATCAGTGTCGCGAGCAACCTGTACCCCCGCGAGGTCAGCAAGCTGGTCGCCCTCGCCCTGGCCAATGACTACCCGAAGGCCCGCGCCCTGCACCGCCGGCTCTATCCGGTCTTCAAGGCCATCTTCGTCGAGTCCAACCCGGCGCCCATCAAGTTGGCCATGGCCCGCGCCGGCATCATCGGCTCCGAGGAAGTACGTCTGCCGCTTACGCCGCTGACCGCAGCCAGCCGCGAGGTTCTGCTCTCCGCCCTCCAGGGCTTCGCCCGCTGATCCCATGAGCCTCAAGATCCTCCTCAACGGGGCCAAGGGCCGCATGGGCCAGACCATCGCCTCGGTCGCGGGCTCCATGGACGCCACGATCACGGCCGCCATCGACGCCGGCGACAACGCCGCGGCGCACCTGGCCGGTTGCGACGTCATTATCGACTTCAGCGGCCACCAGGCGACGGGCCCCCTGCTGGAACTCGCCGTCGCCCACCACAAGCCGATCGTCATCGGCACCACCGGCCACGGCGCCGAGGAAAAGAAGCGGCTGCTGGCCCTCGCCGCCCAGGTGCCCTGCGTGTGGGCCGGTAATTTTTCCGTCGGGGTCAACCTCCTCTTCGCCCTGACCCGGCGCGCCACCGCCATCCTCGGCGCCGACTATGACACCGAGGTGATCGAGATGCACCACCGCTTCAAGAAGGACGCCCCCAGCGGCACCGCGGCCCGCCTGCTCGAGATCATCCTGGAGGAACGCAAGCTGACCGCGGCGGCCCTCAAGCACGGTCGTTCCGGCATCACGGGCGAGCGCTCGCCCAACGAGGTCGGCGTCCACGCCCTACGCGGCGGCGATGTCGTCGGCGATCACACCGTTTTGTTCGCCGCCCTCGGCGAGCGCGTCGAACTCACCCACAAGGCCTCCGACCGGGGCATCTTCGCCCGCGGGGCCGTCCGCGCCGCCCACTGGGTCGTCGGCCGTCCGGCTGGCGTGTACGACATGCAGGACGTGCTGGGTCTCTCATGATCACCAGCGTCTCCGGCATCCTCGTTTCCGCCACGCCGCTGAGTGCGGTCATTGAGACCGGAGGCTTGGGCTACGAGGTCCATATCCCGGTCACCACCGCCGAACGACTCCCCCAGCCCGGTCAGGCCGTGAAGGTTCACACCCTCGCCGTCTACCGCGAGGATTCGGCCACCCTCTACGGCTTCGCCACGATGGAGGAACGTGATTTTTTCCGGCTGCTGGTCGAGAAGGTCACCGGCGTGGGGCCCAAGATGGCGCTCAGCGTCATGAGCAAGCTCTCGCTCTCCACCCTGAAGTCCGCGATCGCCGCCGGCGACGTGGGGCTGCTCGCGAAGTGTCCGGGCATCGGCAAGAAGACGGCCGAGCGGCTGGTGATCGAGTTGCGGGACAAGCTCAACCCGGCAGACCTGGCCCAGATCGCGGGCCGTCCCGGCACCGGGGAATCTTCAGCGCCGGCCGGTGACAACCGCGTGAACGACGCCGTCCTCGCGCTGACCGCCCTCGGCTACAAGGCCGCCGACGCCGACAAGGCCGTTCGGCAGGCTTGGATCGCGCTGGGGGCTTCGGCCACGACCGAAGCCTTGATCAAGAAAGCCCTGGGCTGACCCCGCGCTTGATCGCCCGCAGGTCAGAATCTGAATCCCACGGGCGCCAAAGTTAGCGCTGGAACTGGAAGGCCGAGAATTCGGCCTGCTGCTGTTGCTGGGCCGACGAGGTCGGCGCCGGCTCGCTGCGGTAGACCCGCTGATCCTGGGCCGTGAACACGCGCTTGGTCTCGAAAAGGTCGTCGTTGAACAGCGGGCGGACCTGACCGGACTTGATGCTCTCGTTGGTGAAGGCGCGTTCCTCGTCCTGCTCGCGCAGGGCGGCCAGCATGGCGGTGTAGTCCGGGGTCACGGCCACGCTGTTGCGCAGGCTGACCAGGCCGGGCTCCGGGAGCGCGGCGACGGGCACAACCACGGGCTTAGCGGCGAGGACCACCGGAGCCGCCGGCTGCGTGACGGCCGCCAAGGCGGGTGCATCCGAGGCCGAGGGCGTCTGGCGGATAAAGACCAGGGTGAGGCAGGCCGCGGCGGCCAGGCCGCCGGCATAGTAGGCCCAGTTGGTCCGGCGGCGGCGGTTTTCGAAGAGTTCGACGACGCCCTTGGGGCCGGTCGTGGGCGCGGGCTGCTCGGCGGCCACGGTGCGGAAGCTTTCATAGACCGACTTGGTCGCCGAATGGATCTGGCAGTACTGGCGGTAAACGGCCTGGCGCTTGGGGTGCTGTTGGATCTCAGCCTCCAGCTGGGCGGTTTCTTCCGCCGTGATCTGGCGGTCGATGTAAAGATTCAGGAGTTCAATGAAGCGGCTGTCTTTCATGGCTGAAATTCCTCCCCGAGTTTTTCACGCAGGCTCTCGCGGGCCCGGGCGATGCGGCTTTTGACCGTGCCTACGCTGATACCGAGAATCTCGGCGATCTCCTCGTAGGCGAGATTCTGGACATTCCGCAGAATGAGAATCTCCCGGTGTTTTTCATTCAATTCTTCCATGCACTCGGCCACGCGGCCGACGAATTCCTGGGTGACGGTGGCGTCCTCCGGGGTTTCCTGTTCGGCGGGGATCAGGTCGGCGAGCGTCGAGTTGTTCTCATCCCCGAGCGGAGCGTCGAAGGAAACGGACTTGTCGCGCTTGCGGCGCCACCAGTACCAATACCGGTTGCGGGCCAGATTCGTGGCGATTTGATAGAGCCAAGTCGAGAACGCGGAGTCGCCACGAAAATTGACGAGCCCGCGGTGGGCGCGGATGAAGGCATCCTGGGTGACTTCCTCGGCATCCTGCTGGTTGCGCAGGAGCTGGTTGGTCATCGCGTAGATGCGGTCCCAGTAACGGGTTACCAATTGATCGAACGCGGAGTTGTCGCCGCTCTTAAAACGGTCCACCAACAGGCGGTCGAGGGCTACTTCTTGGGCCTTTGCAGTCATATGCTCAGGCTCGTTCTGATCCGGAAATTTAAGAATGGTTCCCACGAAAGTCGTTTGAGGAGGAGAAGGTTGCACCCGGAATGACGTGCCGGTCAAGCGGGGGTTGCAGTTACGCGCAGCATGCAATTAATTCTTGCCATGCGGCGGCAGGGAAAAACTATCTGCCAGCTTGGGTGGAGCCTGGGGTGATAGCTCAATGGTAGAGCAGTTGCCTTTTAAGCAATTGGTTCTGGGTTCGAATCCCAGTCGCCCCACCACCCCATCTGCCGCCGGTTGCTTCCCCACTCTTGGGTTGTAATCAGCCTCAGATCATGGAGAGTACCCTTTCTACTTTGCCTTAGGGCAAAACACCCACTTTGCCGCCTGTGACCCCCACTTCCACACCCAAGCGTATCATCATCGTCGAGGATCATACCGCCATCCGTGAGATGCTGGCGGAGATCCTCAAGGTGGATCCGGCCTACAAGATCGTGGGCGAAAGCGGCGAAGGTCTGCAGGCCTGCCAACTCTGTCTCGATCTGAAGCCCGACCTGATCGTCCTCGATGCCCGCCTGCCCGGCTTGAGCGGCGTGGACATCCTGCGCCGCATCAGCAAGCAGCTCAAGGCCACGCGGGTCATGGTTTTCTCCGCCTACGAGAGCCCGGCTCTGGTGCGCGAGATGCTCGAGGCCGGCGCCCACGGTTTCGTCGAGAAGACGGCCGGCCTCGGGGAATTCAAGAAAGGCCTGGAGACGATCGCCCATGGCGGCACCTATTTCGGCCCCGGCGTCGCGGCCCTGCTCCGGACGGTCGTAGCCAACAAGAATCCCGGTTCCGGCATCGAGACCTTGACCGACCGCGAGCGCGAGATCCTCAAGCTGGTCGCCGAGAGCTACAGCACCAAGGAAATCGCCCAAAAGCTCGGGATCAGCGTCAAGACCGTCGACAACCACCGCACCAACCTGATGCGCAAACTGGACTTGCACGACGTGGCCAGCTTGACCCGATATTCCCTCGAAATTGGCCTGATTGACCACCGGGCCCAAAGCTGAGGTCCGGGCCCGTTGCGCCGCAATTGTTTAGTTCTTGCGCGCCCCCAGTGATTCTCCAATAACCGCGTCTCACCTTTTAGCGTATCCAATGAAGCACTTTTCCAAAGCCCTCAGCCTCTCGCTGGCCGCCGTTGCGCTCCTTCTCAGCGCCTGCGCCAAGAAACCCGCCCGTCCGAACCCGTCGACCACCGCCATGGGTCCGGGCCTGAATGACGGCATCAATCCCGAGGCCATCGCGCTGCCCGGCGAGAACATCAACCTCGAGGGTCGCGACGGTAACTCCACCCTCGATGGCGCCAACCTCAGCGTGGTTGAGCCGATCTACTTCGCCCTCGACCGTTTCGCCGTCGCTCCCGCCGAGCGTCCGAAGCTGCAGAACGCCCTCAAGTGGCTCACCGAAAATCCCGGCAAGAATCTTGTCCTCATGGGCTATTGCGACTGGCGCGGCACTTCCGAGTACAATCTCGGTCTCGGCGAAAATCGCGCCAACTCCGTGAAGCGCTACCTGATCTCCCTCGGCGCCGATGCCACCCGCCTCGAGACCCTCTCCAAGGGTTCCACCGAAGCCAAGCAGGGCGGCAGCGAATCCGAATGGGCCAAGGACCGCCGCGTCGACTTCGTCGAGCTCAAGAAGAACTAAGCGTTCTCTCCCTTTAAATCGAAAGGCCGCGGAGCAATCCGCGGCCTTTTTGTTGGGCGAAATTGAAACAGGTGCGATGAGGTCTACTCCGCCTGCTCCTTGGTCACCGTGCCACCGGGTAGCTTGATCGTGTACGCGTGCTGACAGGGTGCCGCGTCCGGCCCCAAGTCGGGCAGCGTGACTTCCACGTCCCCACCCTGCACCGCGTACGCGAGTGCGCCGGGCAACCCGAGCATCGTCAGCTGGGCCCCCGCCGGCACGCTGACGCCGCGCAGCACCAGCTTCTTGCCCGGCCAGCCGACGCTGATCGCGTAGAGGGCGTCGGGCTTCTTCGTGAAAAAGACCTGCTTCACCGCCACGCCGTTGCGCGCCGCCTGCCCGACCTGATCGAGCAGGTGGTATTTGACCATGTACTCGCCGTACTCCTGCTTGGGCCGCGTGCCGGCGGTCCACTGCGCGGAGCGACCGGCAAAACGGGTGCCGTAGATCGCCTCGCCGTTCACCTTCAGCCAATCGCCCATCTCCAGCAGGCGCTGCTCCATGAGAGGCGGGATCGTGCCATCCGCCGCGGGCCCGATATCGAGCAGCAGGTTGCCACCCCGGCTGACGAGGTCGATGAGGACCAGGATCAATTCACGGGCGGACTTGTAGTCGTCGAAACGCTCGGCGCGGTTGAGTCCGTAGGAGTACGCCATGCCGCGACTCTCCTCCCAGGGATGCGAACCGTCCTGGAGGCCGGCGGCATACTCCGTGGTCCAATAGCCCCCGTGCTTGTGCCGCGTTTCCTTGCCCCACCGGTCGTTGACCACGACGTCGGCGCGGGAGGGGGACTCGTTGTAGAGCCACGCAAGCAACTGCTCGCTCTTCCAGGCCGACGAGGGCAGGTCCCACTCGCCGTCGCTGAAGATGATCGCGGGTTGGTAGCGCGTGACGACGTCCTTGAACTGCGGGATCATGTGTTCGTCGACGTAGCGGGCCCGGTCCTGCAGCCAGAGCGGGTTGAACCACTCGTAGAGCGAATAATAGAATCCGAACTTCATCCCGCGGGCGCGGGTCGCTGCCGCCAGTTCACCCATCAGGTCTCGCTTCGGGCCGATCTCGACAGCGTTCCACGGCCGGCCCCAGGTACGGCTGGCCTCGGCACTCGGCCACAAGGCGAACCCCTCATGGTGCTTCGAGGTGGGCACGACGTAGCGGATGCCGGCCCGGGCGAACACATCGGTCCACTGGCTGGCATTGAACAGCTCGGCCGTGAAGCGGGGGGCAAAATCCTTGTAGTCGAAATCCGCCCCGTAGTTTTTGGCGTGGAATTCGGCCCAGGGCGCATCCTTCGGATCCTTGCTCTTGATGCGCTGCCAGTACCACTCGGCGTATTCGCCCGGCTTGCCCCACGCGGGCACCGAGTAGACGCCCCAGTGGATGAACACGCCGAACTTGGCGTCGAGATACCACTCGGGCGTGGGCCGCTGGTCCAGCGAGGACCAGGTCGGCTCATAGCGGACCGGCTCGGCCGGGTACAAGGGGGGCACCACCAGCAGGACGAGGCCCAGCATCAGGCCGGCGCGGGGAGTTGAAGACATGGGGTATGGAGGTTGGGGTAACGTAACGCGATCCGGACAAAAAAACGAAACGCGGGCGCACCGGGGTGGATGCGCCCGCGGGAAAAATCACTTCGCCAGTTCGGTGAGCATGCGCTCCGACATCTCGATGCCCTTCTTCATGACCCCGAGGTGAAAACTCTCGTTGGGCGCGTGCAGGTTGTCCTCCGGCAGGAACAGGCCCGGCATGACGGCGTCGATGCCGAGCACTTCCTTCAGGTCGGCAATCAGGCCCACGCTGCCGCCTTCGCGCAGATACAAGGGCGGACGGCCCCAGACGGCCGTCACGGCCTTGTCGAGGGCCCGGAAGCCGCGGGCGAGCACCGGGGACTGGTCCTTCGGGGTGTTGGAGCGGTCGGGCGGAATCGCGACATACGGGGTCGCATGATGCTGCTCGGTGATGACCATCTTGAGCCCCTTCGGGCAACGGGCGCGCACCGCGTCGAAGATTTTGTTCTTCATCCCGTCGGGCGTCTGGTTGGGCACGAGCCGGCAGGTGATCTTCACCCGGGCCTTGCTCGGGATCACGGTCTTGGTCCCCTCCCCCTGGTAACCGCCGCTGAAGCCGTTGAACTCCAGGGTCGGCAGGAAGCGGATGGCCTCGAAGGGCGTGTAACCCGGCGGGGTGTGGAATTCCTTGATGCCGAGAAAGGCCGCATACTCGGACTCCTTCAGCCCCAGCGTGGCCAGCTGCTCGCGCTCCCAGGGCTGCGGCTCGATCACGTCATCGTAGAATCCGGGGATGTTCACGCGGCCGTCGGGGGTGTGCAGCGAGGCGCAGAATTCTGCGAGGCCCTGCAGGGGGTTCATCAGCACGCCGCCGTGCATGCCCGAGTGCAGGTCGGACTGCGGACCGGTGAGCTCCACCTCGAAGGCGAGCAGGCCGCGCAAGCCGACCGTCACGACCATCTGATCGGCGTTCGGGATGCCGGTGTCGGAGAGAAACACGAAATCGCCGCGCAGCTTCTCCTTGTTCGCCAGCAGGAAGGTCTTGAAGTTCTTGCTGCCGATCTCCTCCTCCCCCTCGACGACGAAGGTGATGCGCAGCGGGAGCGACGGGTTTTTCTCCAGGAGGCGCCCCACGGCGGCAATATGGACCATCAGGGGACCCTTGTTGTCGGCCGTGCCCCGCCCGTACATGCGCTCGCCCTTGATCGTGGGTTCGAACGGCGGGGTGTGCCACTTCTCCAAAGGATCGGGCGGCTGCACATCGTAATGACCGTAGATGATGACGTGCGGCCAGGCGGGATTGTCGCCGTGCTTGGCGACGATCACCGGATGCAGCGCCGTGGGCACCACCTCGACGGCGAAGCCGATTTCCTTGAGCAGGCCGGAGACCAGCTTCTGGGCACCGACCATGCCCTCCTTGAATTGCGGGTCGGCCGACACGCTCGCGTGCCGCACGTATTCCTTCAGTTTTTCAACGGGGTCAAACATGCCGCAATCTGACGCAACTTCCGCCGCGGCGCTAGCCGGAAGTGCACGGCGTCAGTACCGCGCCCGGGCTTTCTCGTAGAGGGGCAGCACCTCGGGCATCCATTTCTGCAGGGCGGCGATACGCTCGCCGTCCGGGGGATGCGTGGAAATCCACTTCCACGGCTGCTTGCCGTCCTTCGCCTTGGCCATCTTCTGCCAGAAGGTGATCGCGGCCCGCGGATCATAGCCCGCCTTGGCTGCATAACGCAGGCCGATGTAGTCGGCCTCGCTCTCGTTACCCCGGGAGAAGGCGAGCGTCGCGCCGGTGGCGGTCGCGCCGTACAGCACGCGGGCCAGATCCCGGTATTCGCTGTCCTTCGTGCCCAGTTCCACGCCGGCGCCTACCACCCCGGCCACCAGGCCTTGGGACATGCGCTCGGCCCCATGCCGGGCCGTCACATGGGCAATCTCGTGCCCGATCACCGTGGCCACCTCGTCGTCCGAGGAGGCCAGGGCGAGCAGACCGGTGTAGACGCCCACTTTGCCGCCGGGCAGGGCGAAGGCATTGACCGTCTTCGCCTCGTCAAAAACCACGAATTCCCACTGCGCCCCGGGCAGGGAGTTACCCACCGCCTCCGCGATCCGCGTGCCGATCCGGCGGACGCGGGCGTTCGCCTCGACGTCGGTGGACACCTTTTCCTTGGTGCGGATGTCGGCGAAGGCGGCGACGCCCATCTTCATTTCCTCGCCGGGCGACACGATCATGAGGGATTTCCGGCCGGTCTCCGGCACGGTGTAGCACCCGACCAGAACCAGCAAAACGGCCGCCAGCAGGGCGGGATAAAGGGACTTCATGGGTGAAACCATAGCCGCTTCGACCTCCCGGCCAAGGCAAAGTTCGCTTGGGCGGGTGAACGCCCTACGGCAGCGCGAGCACCCAGGCCGCGTTGGCGTGGAAGATGTCCGTCGCCGCCCCCGCCGCCTGCGCCTCTCCCAGGATTCCGGCCATTTCCGCCGCGGCCCCGGCCACCTTGGGGTAAAGCACCAACGGGTAATCCGAGCCGAAGAGTACCCGGCTGCTCGGTTCCCGGCGCCAGACATCCGTTCCGTAGAGCAAGGGCGAGGCCGCCGTGTCGAACCACAGGTTGGTGAGCGCCGCCGCTTCCTCCGACCACGCCAGGCCCCCACCCCAGTGCGCGAGAATGAAGGTCGTCTCGGGGAACTCTCGCGCCAGCGCCAGGAAATCAGTCAGCGGCGTCTCCACCCGCCCGGGATACGCCCGCGAGGCCGGATCGGTGACATGCAGGTTCACGGGGAGTTGCAACTCGCCCGCGAGCGTCAGGATCTTCCGCCAAATCGGATCGTGCAGCGGGACATGCTGCGAGTGCGGGGACAACTCCCCCAGCCCCACAAAGCCCGCCGCCTTGGCCCACCTGACCTCATCCAGCGCCGCCTCACCCGCGCCGGGATGCACGGAGGCAAAGGCGGAGAATCGCTTCGGGTACGCATCCAGGCACGCGGCATAGAACCGGTTGTGTTCGCGACAAGTCGCGTGGTTTTCCCAATACCACCCTTGCAGCACCGCCCGGGTGACGCCGGCCTCGTCCATGCGATCGAGCAACCGCTCCACCGAGGGAAACTCCTGCACGGGCCGGCCATCCTTGCGACGCCGAAGGCAGAGTTCCGCCCAGTGCGGCTCCTGCCGCGCTGCCGCCCAAGCAGCCGGATCACGGTTCAACTCCGGCGGGTACAGGTGCACATGGGCGTCAATGATGGCCACAAGCGATGCTTTCCCGTCGCGCCGCGCCGGGCAAGCCGGGAACGAAAACGCCGGACGCCATAGAGGTGGCGGACTAGCGCTTCAGCTCGCGGTCATCCGGCGGCGCAGTTGCAGGATGCCGTGCTTCGGGGCAAACACCAAGACGAGGACGAAGATCAGGGCCTGGATCAGCACGATGCAGGCGCCCGTCGAGGCGTTGAGGAAAAAGCTCACATACACGCCGCTGAGGCTGGAACCGACTGCCGCCGCCGTCGCGATCACCAGCATCCGATCGAAGCGATCGGTCAGCAGGTAGGCGATGCAGCCCGGGGTCACCAGCATGGCGATCACGAGGATGATACCGACCGCCTTCAACGACCCCACGATGGTCATCGCGAGCAGGGACAGCAGCAGATAGTACAGGAGCTTCGTCGGCAGGCCGATCGCCCGGGCCTGGGCCGGATCAAAGCAGAACAGCAACAAGTCGCGGCGCAGAGCTAGGACGATCGCAAGCGTGACTCCGGCTGCGATCAGCGTGTTGCGCAGGTCACCCGACTCGAGGCCGAGGATGTTGCCGAAGAGAATGTGATCCAGGTGCAGGTCGCTCTTGATCTTGGTGAAGAGCACCAGCCCAAGGGCGAAGAGCCCCGTGAAAACCACGCCCATCACCGTGTCCTCCTTCACCCGCGTGTTGGCCTTGATGTACCCGGTCGCCACCGCGCAAAAAAGCCCGGAAAGAAACGCTCCCACCGCCAACGGCAGTCCGATTGCGTAGGCGATGACAATCCCCGGCAGAACTGCATGGGAAATCGCGTCACCCATCAGCGACCAGCCCTTGAGCACGAGGTAACAGGACAACACCGCGCAGACTGCCCCGATGGCCGTCCCCACGATCATGGCATCCACCATGAAGCGATACTGGAAGGGCTCGAGCAACGTGTTCATGCTTTCGCTCCCCCACCCGTCACCCGCCGCCGCGATGCCCGCAGGCCGTGCTTGGGCGCAAAGATCAGCGCGATGACAAAGAGCAGGCTCTGCAGCGTGACGATGCAGCCACCCGTCGAGCCGTCGAAATAGTAACTCACATACGCCCCGAGCAGCGAGGTCCCCACCCCCATCCCGGTCGCCAGGCCGATCATCCGGCCGAACCGGTCGGTCAGCAGGTAGGCGGTCGCCCCCGGGGTCACCAACATCGCCACCACCAGACAGGCCCCCACCGTCTGCAGGGCCGCCACCGCCGTGGCCGAGAGCAGCGTAAGCAGCGTGTAGTGCAGCACCGTGACGTTCAGCCCCAGCGCCCGGGCCTGGTTGGGATCAAAGCAGAACAGCAACAGGTCACGCCACTTGAGGCCGAGCACGGCGAGCGTGACCGCGGAGATGATCACCACCTGCAGGATGTCCGGATCGGATATGCCCAGGATGTTGCCGAAGATGATCGTGCGCAGGTCCACGCTGCTCGGATTGAGCGAGATCAGAAAAAGGCCGAAGGCGAAGAATGCCGTGAACACTACGCCGATCACCGCATCCTCCCGCAGCCGCGTCTTGGTCTTCACGAACCCCATGCCCACTGCCGCCAACAGGCCGGTGCCGAAGGCGCCCGCCGCGAACGGCAGGCCGAGGGCATACGCGATTGCGACACCCGGTACGACCGAGTGCGAGAGGGCGTCCCCCATCAGCGACCAGCCCTTCAGGGTGATGAAACAAGACAGAAACGCGCACACCCCGCCGATCAGGCCGCTCACGAGGATGGCTTTCACCATGTACTCGTACTGCAGGGGCGTGAGGAGGTAATCGATCACTTGTCGTCCTCCTCCTCGGCCCGCTGCTCGATCACCTTCTCGTGGTCGGCCCGGCGGCTGTACTCCAAGTGACCGCCCTTGCCGAAGACCAGCGGACGCTCGTCGTCTGTGAGCAGCGTGACCGCTCGGCCGTCGTGCTTTTGAACTGTGGACTCGTCGAAGCGGAAGTGGCGCAGCACACCGCCGAAGGCAGCGGACAGGTTCGCCTCCGTAAAGACCTCCTCGGTGCGCCCCGCCGCCAGCACGGTGCGGTTGATGAGCACCACCTGGTCGCAAAATTCCGGCACGGTGCCGAGGTTGTGGGTCGAGACCAGCATGAGGTGTCCCTCACCCCGCAGCGTGCGGAGCAGCTCGATGATCGTGCTCTCGGTCTTCACATCCACGCCGGTGAAGGGTTCGTCCAGCAGGATCACGCGGCTGCGCTGGGCCAGGGCCCGCGCCAGGAACACGCGCTTCTTCTGTCCGCCGGAGAGTTCGCCAATCTGACGCTCCCGGAAATCCGCCATGCCCACCCGGACCAGCGCCTCCTCGGCCACGCGGCGGTCCTCGGCGCCGGGGCGCCGTAGGAAATTCATGTAGCCGTATCGCCCCATCATGACCACGTCCCACACGCTGACCGGAAAGGTCCAGTCGACCTCCTCGGATTGCGGCACATAGGCCACGAGGTTGGCCTTGAGGGCCGCCCGTACGCTCTGCCCGCCGATCAGAACCTCGCCTTGGACGGGGCGCACGAAGTCCATGATGGCCTTGAACAGGGTGGACTTGCCGCTGCCATTCACGCCGACCAGTCCGCAGATCGACCCGCCGACCAATCGGAAACTTGCGTCGCGCAGGGCCACCTGGCCGTTGGGATAACGGACGGTGACGGCGTTGACACTCAGTTCGATCGGACGGTCGGTGGCGGTCATGGTGCGGTGAAGCCCCGGACGATCGTCTGGGCGTTGTATTCCATCAGCTTCAAATAGGTCGGAGCCGGGCCCTCGGCGGTCGTGAGCGAGTCCACGTAGAGCACCCCGCCGTAGCGGATGCCCGTTTCCTTGGCGACCTGCCGGGCAGGCTTGTCACTGACCGTACTCTCGCTGAACAGGACGGGGATGCGGTGGGTCCGCACGCCATCGATGACTTTTTGCACCTGCTGCGGGGTCCCCTGCTGGTCGGCGTTCACCGCCCAAAGGAAGAGTTCCTTCATCCCGAAATTTCGGGCCAGGTAAGGAAAGGCGCCTTCGCTGGTCACGAGCCACCGCTGGGCTTCCGGGATCGGGGCGAGACTAGCACGCACGGTTTCCTCGATGGCGGAGAACTTCGCCGTGTAGGCGGCGGCATTGGCGTTGTAGGTGGCGGCATTCGCCGGATCCAGTTCCACGAGGGCGCGCCGGATGTTCTCGACGTAGATCGTGGCGTTGCGCGGCGACATCCAGGCGTGCGGGTTGGGTTTGCCGGTATACGGTCCCTCTTCGATGCCCAGCGGGGTGATACCCTCGGTCAGCACGACGCGGGGCACCCCCTTCAGATTACCGAAAAACTTCTCGAACCACCGTTCCAGGTTCAGTCCGTTCCACAGCACCAGGTCGGCCTTCTGGGCCTTCACGATGTCCCGCGGCGTCGGTTCGTAACCGTGGATCTCGGCGCCGGGCTTGGTGATGGATTCGACGATCGCGGCGTCCCCGGCGACGTTCTGCGCCATGTCCTGGATAATCGTGAACGTGGTCACGATGCGCTTCTTGTCGGCCGCCCAGGCGGAAGACACGAGGGCCGCGATAGCGAGGACGGCAGTCAACCGCCGGAGGAGCGTGCGTGGAGGCATGGTTTTAGAATCCGAAATTGAAGCGCAGCACGTGATTCCAGTCCGGGGCGCCGTCGGAGATGCCCTTGTAGACCGCCAGATCCCACCAGGTGTTCTCGGAAATCGCCAGGGTCACGCCGCCGCCCATGATCCCGGAGACCTTCGAGCCATCCGAGGCCTTGGCGAGGGCCGCCTCGCCGTAGATACCGATGGCGCTGGTCAACTCGCGGCTCAGTGAGCCTGAAAAGTAGAAGTTGAGGTCGTACCCGTCATCCGTGTTGTTCCGTAGAAAATCGACTTCGGCCATCACGTCGCAATGGAAGCCGGCTGCGAGGTTCGTGGTCCACGGCAGGATGATCCCGCCTTCCACCGCATCGTTGCCCACATTGCCGCTGTTCGTGGGCATCTTCACAAAGGGGATGATCGCCACCTGGGTGCCGGTGGCGGTGTCCTCATAGAACCGCCACTTCGTCCGCACGTAGACGTCACCGATGCCGCTGTCGCGGTCCGTGAGACCGCCGGAGTCGACCTTCTGGCTGATGAAGAGATCCGCCCCCACCTGCACGTCCCAGTTGTCGGTGAGCCCGGTGGTCAGAAAGGTCGAGGCCGCCCCAAGGGCCGTGTATTTGAACCCCGGCTCGCGGTCGAAGGTGAGGGACAAGGCGTCCATCTCGACCAGGAAACGGCCCGGCGCGACGGTGGAGGGATGCTCGGTGATCTGGCCGGACAAGGCCCCGGCCGCGAGCAGCAGCGCCAGGGAAACGAGGGCCGGTCGTAGAGGCTTATACATAATGTAGCCATGGCTACATTTCAGGCTCGACTTGTCAAGTGCCCTTCCACATCGGTGGTGCTCCGACCGTGAAAAAAGCTCCCCGCCCCGTCCGGAAACCCGTCCGCCCGTCCGCCCTGCAGGCCGAAAGCCTGCAGCAGACCCGCCGCGAGCACGCCTCGGAGACCGCCGAGGACTACGTCGAGGCGATCGCCGATCTCACCGCCACCTCGGGCGAGGCCCGGGTGGTTGACCTGGCGCGCCGGCTGGGTGTCACCCACGTCACGGTCAACCGCACCCTCGCCCGCCTCCACCGCGAGGGTTACGTGCGGGTCCAGCCCTACCGGGCCATTTTCCTCACCGATACCGGCCGCAAGCTGGCCGAGGAGTGCCACCACCGCCACGGCATCGTGGTGGCCTTCCTGTGTTCGCTGGGCATCCCCGAAAAGTCCGCCGAAATCGATGCCGAGGGGATCGAACATCACGTGAGCCCGGCCACCTTGGCGGCCTTCGCCCGGCACCTCAACCGGTAGCCGGTTCCCCGGGCTAGCCCGGATTGCGGGAGGGGCTGTCTGCCCCAACTCAGCCCGCAGGTCACCATCCTTCGAGGCCTAAAGCCCCGCCCCCACCTTCGCTCTTGTCACCCGTGCCACCGCCGGGCATCCCTCCGGCATGTCGCAGAATTTCGCGCGTTCCGTGTTCGCCATCACGCTCGTCTTCTTCGCGGCTTTTTTCTTCTGGCCGATCCTGCAGATCCTCAAGGGCGGGTTCATTGATGCCGACGGTCACCTCACCTTCGCTTACCTCGCCTCCCTGCTCACGGATCCGATCTACCTGGGCGGCCTGGCCAACTCCTTCCTGCTGGCCCTGACGACCACGTTCCTGGCCCTCTGCATCGCCCTGCCGCTGGCCTTCGTTTCCGACCGGTTTCTTTTCCCCCTCAAGGGCTTCCTCGGCTCCTTCATCCTCGTGCCGATGATCCTGCCGCCCTTCGTCGGGGCGATCGGCATCAAACAGATCCTCGGCCAGTACGGCGCCTTGAACGCCGTGATCATCAAGCTCGGCCTGCGCCCCGAGGGCTGGACCTTCGACTGGCTCGGGGCCAACCAGTTTCTGGGCATCGCCATCGTCACGGCCTTCAGCCTCTACCCCATCATCTACCTCAACGCGGTCGCCGCCCTGGCCAACATCGACCCCGCGATGGAGGAGGCGGCCGAAAACCTCGGATGCACCGGCTTCCGGAAATTCTTCAAGATCACCCTGCCCCTGATCAAGTCCGGCCTCTTCGCCGGCGGCACCATCGTCTTCATCTGGTCGTTCACCGACCTCGGCGTGCCGCTCATCTTTGACTACGCCCGCGTCACCTCGGTGCAGATTTTCTACGGCTTGAAGGATATCGGCGGCAACCCCTTCCCCTACGCCCTGGTCGCCGTCATGCTTTTCAGTTCCGTGGCCTTCTACGCCATCGGCAAGGGCCTGTTCGGCCGCGACAGCTACGCCATGATGGCCAAGGCCACCTCCTCCGGTGGGCCGCAATCGCTCCCCCCGGCCCGCGCCTGGTTCTGCACCGCCCTGTTCGCCGGCGTGACCTTCATCGCGATCCTGCCCCACCTCGGGGTCGTCCTCGTGGCCTTCTCCAACGACTGGTACGCCTCCGTCCTGCCGCGCAACCTCAACGTCGAGAACTTCCGCCTCGCCCTCGGTCACGACCTCACGGTCTCGGCCATCGCCAACAGCCTCAAGTACGCGAGCATCTCCACGGTCATCGACCTGATCATCGGCGTCCTGCTGGCCTACGTCATCGTGCGCTCCAAGGTCCGCGGCCGCCAGATCCTCGATTTTCTCGCCATGCTGCCCCTCGCCGTGCCGGGCCTGGTCCTCGCCTTCGGTTACCTCGCCATGAGCCAGGAGGGGAAATTCTTCTCCTTCATCAACCCGGTCGCCGACCCGACCATCCTGCTCATCATCGCCTACTCCATCCGCCGCCTGCCCTATGTCGTGCGCTCCGCCGCCGCCGGCTTCCAGCAAACGAGCGAGACCCTCGAGGAGGCCGCACAGAACCTTGGCTGCCCGCCCCTGAAGTCGGTCTTCAAGGTCACCCTGCCCCTCATCATGGCCAACCTCATCGCGGGCGGCCTGCTCGCGTTCTCCTTCGCCATGCTCGAGGTCTCCGACTCGCTCATCCTGGCGCAGAAGCAGGCGTTCTACCCGATCACCAAGGCCATCTACGAACTCTTCCAGCTCCTCGGCGACGGCAAGTTCATCGCCTCCGCCCTCGGGGTCTGGGCCATGGCATTCCTCGGCATCACCATCGCCGGCATGACCATTCTCCTCGGCAAGAAACTCGGCGCGATTTTCCGGGTTTAGCCTTGGCTAAACCCGCCGCGCCGTAGCCCACCGGGCGAAGGCGGGCCGCTTACCGCTTCCCACGCCCCATGCCCTACCTCATCGCCGTCTCCCTCCTCTGGGCCTTCTCCTTCGGCCTGATCAAGGGCCGGCTGGCCGGACTCGACAGCGCCTTCATTTCCGCCGTCCGCCTGGGGCTCGCCCTGCTGGTCTTCCTGCCCTTTCTGCGCTTCCGCGGTCTCACCAGTCGGCTGACCACCTCGCTGGTCGCCCTCGGGGCCGTGCAATTCGGCCTGATGTACCTGGCCTACAACGAGAGCTTCCGTCACCTGCAGGCCCATGAGGTGGCCCTGCTCACGCTCACCACGCCGGTCTTCGTCACCTTGATCGCCGACGCCTTGGATCGCACGCTGCGGGTCCGCGCCCTGGCCGCAGCCCTTCTGGCGGTCCTCGGCACCGGAGTCGTGGTCTTTCAGGGCCAGGACCTGCGCCCCACCCTGCTGGGCCTCGCCCTCGTCCAACTTTCCAACCTCGCCTTCGCCGCCGGCCAGGTCGGCTACAAGCGCCTGCGCGCCCGCCAGCCCGACCTGCGCGACCGGGATATCTTCGGGCTGCTCTACGCGGGCGGCTTCGCCCTCGCCCTCGCCGCCTGCTTTGCCCGCGGTGATATCTCGGTGGAACTGACCGGTTCCCAC
Organism: Lacunisphaera limnophila; assembly: GCF_001746835.1. Classification (NCBI taxonomy): domain Bacteria; kingdom Pseudomonadati; phylum Verrucomicrobiota; class Opitutia; order Opitutales; family Opitutaceae; genus Lacunisphaera; species Lacunisphaera limnophila. The sequence continues at coordinate 3,492,888 of NZ_CP016094.1, forward strand.
CTGCTGGTGCTCCTTTACCTCGGCGTCCTGGCCTCCGGCGTCGGTTTCTTCCTCTGGAATCTCGGGGCCACCCAGGTCGGCACCGGCGCCCTCGCCGTCATGAACAACGCCAAGATCCCGCTCGCGGTCGCCTGCTCCCTCCTCTTCTTCGGCGAGTACGCCGATCCCTCCCGCCTCGCCATCAGCCTCGTCCTGCTCTCCACCGCCGTGTGGTTCGCCGAGAAGCGCTGACGCCCCCGCCATGGACCTGACCTTGGAACCGGCGGCGCTCACGATCTGCCAACTGCCGGCTGACGCCGACCTGCCGGAGTGGCTCACGCCCGGACGCGGGTTCCTTTCGATCACCCGCACCGGTGAGGAACTCTCAATCGTCTGCGCGGCTGAACTCGTCCCCGCCGCCGTCCGGCAGCAACCGGGCTGGCAGGCCTTCAAGATCGCCGGTCCACTCGATTTTGCCCTTACCGGCATCCTCGCTTCCGTGCTGGGACCGTTGGCTCGCGCCGGTGTCAGCATTTTCACCGTCTCCACCTTTGACACGGACTATGTGCTCGTCCCCGCGTCCCGGTTGCCGGAGGCCATCCGCGCCCTCACCGCCGCGGGACACACGATCGCCCGGTCCTGAACATTCTATGGCCGCCACCCTCACCTTGGTCCGTCGCCTTGCCCTCGCCCTCCCCGAGGTCACCGAACGCCTCTGCCACGGGACGCCCACCTTCTACGTGCGCAAGAAACTCATGCTGCGGATGTGGGAGGACGGAGAGACGCTCGTCTGCAAGCTGCCGATGGAACTCCGGGACACCCTGATCGACGAGGCCCCCGATGTCTTCTCGACCACCGACCACTACCGGGACTATCCCACGGTATTGATCAACCTGAATGCCGTTAGCCCATCCGTCCTGGCCACCCGCATAACCGCCGCTTGGCGCGAAGTCGCCCCGGCGAAGCTTGTCGCCCAGCACCCGACGCTCTCAACCTGAAGCCATGCCCCGCGTAATCTCTCGCCTCCCGTCCGCCCGGCGCTGCCTCGCCCTCGCATGAAATCCATAGATCCCCTGCACGGCGTGACCCTTGAGGCCATCCTCACCCAACTCGTGGCCCACTACGGATGGCCCGAACTCGGGCAGCGCATCCGGATCCGCTGTTTCAATTTCGACGCGAGCATCCCCTCGAGCCTCAAATTCCTCCGCCGTACGCCCTGGGCGCGCCAGCAGGTCGAGGATCTCTACCGGGATTACGTCCGGCAGACCGCACCTCAGGTTCGCCCGCCGGATTCCGGCACCCCGGCGCCGGAGGCTTGATCCCGCCCTGATGCGCCCGCGAGCTAACCTCCAGCGTGCCGCGATCAAACGTCCGCACCGCTATGCCTGGCTCTGGGAGCCGCTCGAGACCGACGCGACCTTTGTGCTGCGCTCCATGTTCGGCACCAAGACCGCCTACCTCGACGGGAAGATCATGCTCTGTTTCAGCGCGGGCGAGGAACCCTGGCGCGGCCTGCTCGTCTGCACGGACCGCGAGCGCCAACCCGGCCTCATCGCCGAGTTCCCCGAACTCGTCCCGCATGCCATTCTCCCCAAGTGGCTCTACCTGCCCGAGGCCTCGGACCGTTTCGAGGCCGTGGCCGCCCGGCTGGTCCGGCTCGCCCGCTCGCGGGATCCCCGGCTCGGGGTCATACCCAAGCCCAAACGAAAACGTCCGTCCCGGGTCAGGCCCTGACCTCGATCGGGCCGCCAAGTTCGAGGGCCTTGCCCCCAAGGCGCTGGCTCAACGCCGTCCGCGATCCGGACGCCCGCCTTCAGGCGGCGGTGACCGCCGGCCGGCCGTGGCATCCGAGTCAGTCCGTGAATCCGAAGGCGTGTAGGTCGGGGCCGGCTCCGGGCGCGGCGTCGGCGGCGGGGCCGATGGCTTGAACGAGGAAGCCGGCGAAGGACGCGAGACCGGAGCCGCCGTGCGCGCCTCCTGGGACGGCCGGTTGGGCGAAGAATTGACCGGTGCGTAGGTCCGCTCCCGCACGTTGGCGGGGCGCGGGTTGCTCATTCCGGCTTCACGCTCCACGCGCTGCGGACGCGGCGGCGCATCTTCCGGCCGGACGCCCATCTCGCGGATCCGGCTCGGCTTGAAGGCACCCGGGCTGGCCGCCGTGGCGCCGCTGGTCGTGACCGGCTGACGCGGAGCAAAACCCGGGGCGTTGCTAGGATCGGGTTGCGCGACCGGAACGGCGGGAGGATTGTAACGGGTGCGCGTGCGCGGACGGGATTCCAAACGGGGCGTGACGATACTGTCGGTCACCCGCCCATCAAAGGCCGGCGACCGGTTCGTATCGCGCTGCCGGACCACATTCGCGGGGACGAAGGACGGCTTCAGCGCCCCGGACGGACGGGCCTCGTTACGCGGCGGCGGGTCGCGGTCATCATCCTTGTCGGGCCGGCCGCCATTGTTGCCATGATGCCCGCCGTGGCCCGGATAGGGCCGCCGCGAATAGGGGTAAGGGCGGCCATAGCCATAATAGGGATAGTCGTAATACTGGAACGACAGCCGGCTGTAGCCGTAACCCGGAAACGGATAGGTGTCGTACGCGAAGGTGGAATAATACGGATCGTAGTAGCTGTAACCCGAGTAGGAGGACACCTGGCTGTAGCGCACCGTCGCCGGTTCCTTCGTGTAACGCACCACGACCCACTCGCCCTCTTTCACGCCGTCTTCCTCCCCGAGATAGATCTTCACGTAGTAATCCCCGTTCTCGGTGATCCCCTCGGAGTCGAGGTAATCGCTCACCTTCTTCTGCAGGTGGAGCATCTCCCGGGTGGTCAGCGTCCGCTTGGTGGACGTTTCCACGACCTCGAAATCCCGGGCGGAACGCACCCGCTGGCCGGTCCGCGACGACTCGCTGACGCAGCCGCTCACGAAGGCGGCGAGGCCGAGGGCGATGATCAACGTTCCGAAGCGGGCGGTGCTTTTCATGGGGTGATGGGGGTAAAACTCCCACCGTGGGACAAGCTACGCGGTTGCCTGTTCCGCGCAAGGGGACGACGACCGATCAGGCGGCGTATTTTCACTTCGCATTGCGACCACCGGGGACCATCCCGGCATACTCCGGATCCCTTCTGCCTGGGCCGGTAGATCGGCTAGCGCGTGGCCAGCGTCTGCGGGGTGGCTGCCTGCACGATCACAGACTCCTGGTTCGGCCGGGCGCGCTGCCCACTCCGGGATGGCACCGTGGCACAACCGGCCAGCAAGGTGACGACGCCGAGGACCAGGACCAACATTTTGAGCGGTGACAGGTTCTTCATAGGGATAGGCAGACCATAGGTAACCTTCCCGCTGACGCGCAAGCCGGTCGCGGCAGATTTGGCATGTATTTTCACGCCGCTTTGTGGCTACCTGAAGCCTTTCCCGTCCATGCCTCCCGATCTCAACGCCGTTCGCACCTACCTCCTCAGCTTGCAGGACTCGATCTGCTCGGCCTTGGAGCAGGTGGATGGCACCGGCCGCTTCCATGAGGACAGCTGGACCCGCGCCGAGGGCGGCGGCGGCCGCTCCCGCGTCCTGACTGAGGGCGCCGTGTTCGAGAAAGCCGGGGTCGGCTTCTCCCATGTTTCCGGCGCCACCCTGCCCCCCTCCGCCACGGCCACCCGTCCCGAACTGGCCGGCAAGCCCTTCCACGCCCTCGGCGTGTCCCTGGTCATCCACCCGCGCAACCCCTACGTGCCGACCAGCCACATGAACGTGCGCTTCTTCTGCGCCGGCGCCGGCCTTGATACTTGGCCTTTGAAACTTGATACTTCCGGCGCCGCGCCGGCGCCCGTCTGGTGGTTCGGCGGCGGCTTCGACCTGACCCCGTACTACGGTTTTGAGGAGGACGCCGTCCACTGGCACCGCACCGCCCGGGCCGCCACCGGGGCGCATTACCCGCGCTTCAAGAAGTGGTGCGACGACTACTTCTACCTGAAACACCGGGCCGAGCCGCGGGGCATCGGCGGGATCTTCTTCGACGATTTCAACGCGCCGGGCTTCGCCGCCAGTTTCGACCTCATGCGCGCCGTGGGTGACGCCTTCATCCCAGCCTACCGGCCCATCGTCGAGCGCCGCCAAGGCCTGGTCCACGGTCCGCGGGAACGCGATTTCCAGCTCTACCGCCGCGGGCGCTACGTGGAATTCAACCTCGTGTGGGACCGCGGCACCCACTTCGGCCTGCAAAGCGGCGGCCGCACCGAATCCATCCTGATGTCCCTGCCCCCGCTGGTCGCCTGGCGCTACGACTGGAAACCCGAACCCGGCTCCCCCGAGGCGAAACTGCACGATGTCTTCCTCCAACCGCGTGATTGGGCCGGCGAACAGTAAGAATTCAACCGTCCCAAGTAGCCACGACACTACCCTGCACGCAGTCTCGCCGCCCGAACCATTTTCATCCTTACTGCCGACCTCCACCTTTCCATGACTTCCCGCGAACGCTTCCTTGCCGCCTGCGCCTGCCAGCCCCTCGACCGCCCCCCGGTCTGGATCATGCGCCAGGCCGGTCGCTACCTGCCTGAATACCGCGCCCTCAAGGCCAAGTCCTCGTTCCTCGAGATGGTCCGGACCCCGGAACTCGCCGCCGAGGTCACCCTTCAGCCGCTCCGCCGCTTCGCCCTCGATGCCGCGATCATCTTCTCCGACATCCTCGTCATCCCCGAGGCCATGGGCCAGGGCTACAAGTTCCGGGACGCGGGTGGGATCGAGATGGATTTCCGCCTCGATACCCGGGCCCAGCTCGACCGGCTCGATCCGGTGGGCGTCCCCTTCCACCTCGAGTACGTCGGCAAGGCCCTCGCCCGCGTGAAGGCCGAACTGAAAGGCGAGAAGGCCCTGCTCGGCTTCGGCGGTTCCCCCTGGACCCTCGCCACCTACATGGTCGAGGGCGGCAGCTCCGACGACTACCTCCGCATCAAGCAGCTGTTCTACACCGACCGTCCCTTCTTCGACGCGCTGATGAACAAGCTCACCGCGGCCCTGATCGAGTATTTCAAGCTGCAGATCGCAAGCGGCGCCGACGCCATCCAGCTCTTCGACTCCTGGGGCGGCATTATCGCCGGCCCGGATTACGAGGCCGCCTCCCTGCGCTGGATGCGCGACATTATCGCCGCCCTGCCCAAGGATTTCCCGGTCATCCTCTACGCCAAGGGTGCCTCCTCCCAGCTCACCGACATGGCCTTCAGCGGCGCCCGCGTGCTGGGCGTGGACTGGACCGTCGACCTCGGCGTCACCCGCCGCCTCGTGCCGGCCAACATCGCCCTGCAGGGCAACCTGGACCCCGTGCTCATGAACACGACGCCCGAGATCGTCCGCACGGAGGTCACCCGCTTGCTTGAAACCATGCGTGGCTCCCCGGGCCACATCTTCAATCTCGGCCACGGCATCATGCCTCAGGCCAAGATCGAGTGCATGGAGACCCTGGTTGAGACGGTCACCTCGTGGAAATGAGGGTGGTCGCCCTTCCGACAGAAGCGGGGCCGGTCCCTTCTCAGGCCACTCCCGGGCGAATTCTCGCCAAGATTTGCGCAGCCGGCCCGCGTGGCCTAGGCTATCCTCTCACCGATGACTGCACGTAAATCCACGCACGTCGCCATCGTCGGCGCCGGTATCACAGGCCTGACCGCGGCCCTCCGTTTGCATGAGCAGGGCCACCGCGTCACGGTCTTCGAACGCGGGCCGCAGCCCGGCGGCTCCATCCGCTCGACCTCCGAGGAGGGCTGGCTCTACGAGGCCGGCCCCAACTCCCTGCAATACGGTCCCGAGGTGAAGCAGTTGGTCACTACTCTCGGCCTCGAGGCCGAGCTCACCCCCGCCGCTCCCCAGGCCAAGCGCCGGTTCCTCGTCCGCGACGGCCGTTTCGTGGCCGTGCCCTCCTCGCCGCCGGCCCTGATCAAGTCGAAGCTCTTCGGGGCGCGCACCAAGTTCTCCCTGCTGGGCGAACTCTTCACCCGGCCGCGGATCCGGACCGCTGACCTCAGCCTCGCGGAACTCGTCCGCTCCCACTTCACCCAGGAACTGGTCGACTACGCCGTCAATCCGCTGATCGCCGGCATCTACGCCGGTGACCCCGAGAAACTCTCTGTCAGACACGCCTTCCCCGCCTTGTGGGCGGCCGAACGCTCCCACGGTTCGCTAATCCGCGGCATGATGGCCGGGGCCAAGGCCCGCAAGGCCACCGGCCAGTCCGGCGTGCCGCCCATCGTCTCCTTCCGCCGGGGCCTGCAGACCCTGACCGACGCCCTCGCCGCCCGTCTGCCCGCGGGTTCGGTCCTCACCGGCGCCACCGTCGAGACCCTTCTCCCCGGCCAGCCCCACCGCCTCGTCTGGCAGCAAAACGGCCAGTCGCAGTCCGGCGAATTCGACACCGTCGTCCTGGCGGCTCCCGCCACCGCCCTGTCGCAACTCACCGTCGGCTCCCTCGGCGAGCGCCCGCTGGCCACCTTGGAAAACATCCCGCACCCGCCGGTCAGTTCGCTCTTCCTGGGCTACCGCCGCGACCAGATTGCGCATCCGCTCGACGGCTTCGGCGGGCTCGTGCCGGCGGTGGAACGCCGCAACGTCCTCGGCATCCTCTTTTCCTCAACCCTGTTCCCGGGCCGCGCCCCGGAGGGCCATGTCGCCCTCACGATCTTCGTCGGCGGCATGCGCCAGCCCGATCACGCCCGGTTGGCTCCGGAGGCCCTGCTCCGTCTCATCGACCGCGACCTGCAGGATCTCGTCGGCGCCAAGGGTGCGCCCGTCTTCATGCGGCACACCCACTGGCCACGCGCCATCCCGCAGTACATCCCCGGCTTCGAGCGCTGGCTCGACCAGATGACCGCCCTCGAGGCCCGCCACCCCGGTCTGTTTATCGGGGGAAACGCCCGCGACGGCATTTCCGTCCCGGATTGCATCAAGAGCGGCACCCGGCTGGCCGAACGGGTCAGCCAAGGATAAAGACCGTCAAACGAGGTCAGGAAGGGGCCCACTTTCCTGTCTCTGGGCGCTTGCCCGTTGTTCCTTGGCTCAGTCCGGGGAGCCCTCCCCACTTGGCTCTTGATCCTTGGCCCCCCGGGAGTAGCTTCCGGCGCTTTTCTAGCCATGGCCCAAGACCTTAAAACCACTCTGCTGCTGCCCAAGACCGATTTCCCCATGCGGGCGGATCTCGTCAAGCGCGAGCCCGGCCGGGTCGCCCACTGGGAAAAGCTCGGGCTCTACGCCAAGATCCAGGCCAAGCACGCCGCCCAGCCCTCCTTCGTCCTCCACGACGGCCCGCCGTTCACCAACGGCGATGTCCACATCGGCACCGCCCTCAACAAGTCCCTCAAGGACTTCGTGAACCGCTACAAGTCCATGCGCGGGTTCCGCACCCCTTACGTGCCCGGCTGGGACTGCCACGGCCTGCCCATCGAGCAGAAGGTCAGCCGCGAGATCAAGGACCAGAACCTCACCCTCACGACGGCCGAGATGCGTGCCCGCTGCGACGCTTTCTCCGAGTCCTGGATCGCGAAGCAGACCACCCAGTTCAAGCGCATCGGCGTCCTCGCCGACTGGGCGAACGAGTACAAGACCAAGGCGCCGGCCTTCGAGGCCGACATCCTGCGCACCTTCTCCGCCTTCGTCGAACAGGGCCTCGTCTACCGCAGCAAGAAACCGGTCTACTGGTCCATCCCCTTTGAGACCGCCCTCGCCGAGGCCGAAATCGAGTACAAGGATCACACCTCGATCGCCATCTGGGTGAAGTTCGCCGTCCCTGCCGCCGAGGCCGCGAAGTTCGGCCTGCCGGCCGACAAGCCCCTGTTCATCGTCATCTGGACAACCACCCCCTGGACGATCCCGGCCAACCTCGCGATCGCCCTCCACCCCGAGGTGGACTACGCCGTCGCCGACCTCGGCACCGAGCGGATCATCGTCGCCTCGGCCCTCCTCAGCTCGGTCGCCTCGTCCGCCAAGATCGAGCCCCAGCCCTCAGTCGTGCTGACCATCCCCGGCGCCAAGCTGGAAAAACTGCAGGCCCGCCACCCCTTCATCGACCGCGCCTCGCCCGTCGTTCTCGCCGATTACGTCACGACCGACAGCGGCACCGGTGCCGTCCACACGGCACCCGGCCACGGCGCCGAGGATTATCAGACCGGCCTGAAGAACGGCCTAGAGGTCTATTGCCCGGTCGGTGACGACGGCAAATACCTCGATGACGGTCGCGTGCCCGCCGACCTGGTCGGCCTGACCACCCTTGAGACGGTCGAGGACCTCGCCGCCAAGAAGCCTTCACCGGCCAACCTCGCCGTCCTGAAGAAGCTCGCCGAGGCCGGGGCTCTGCTCGCCAAGGCCAAGTACCAGCACAGCTACCCGCACTGCTGGCGCTCCAAGACCCCCATCATCTTCCGCGCCGTCGACCAGTGGTTCGTCTCCTTGGACAAGGCCGGCCACCGTCAGGTTGCCTTGGCCGAGATCACCAAGATCGCCGCCAACCAAGGCTGGATCCCCGCCTGGGGCGAGGCCCGCATTCGCGGCGCCGTCGAGTCGCGCCCGGATTGGTGCATCAGCCGCCAGCGCTCCTGGGGCGTGCCGATCATCGCTTTCTACGGTCCCGACAAGAAGGCCTGGCTCGACGCCGGGGTCATCCGGGCCGTCGCCGACAAGATCGCCACCCGTGGCACCAATTTCTGGTACGACTCCACCGCCGCCCAGATCCTCGAGGGCGTGCCCCTGCCGGCCGGCTGGCCCGCCTCCACCGATCTGACCTGTGGCCGCGACACCCTCGATGTGTGGATCGATTCCGGCTCCACCCAGGCCGCCGTCCTGAAACGCGGTCAGGGCGGCACGTCCTGGCCCGCCGACCTCTACCTGGAGGGCAGCGACCAGCACCGCGGCTGGTTCCAGTCCTCATTGTGGAACAGCGTCATCGCCTTCGGGGCGGCGCCGTACCGCGCCGTCCTCACCCACGGCTTCATCGTCGACAAGAACCGCCAGAAGATCTCCAAGAGCTCGACCTACCAGAAGCCCCAGACGGCCGACGCCTACATCGCGCAGCACGGCGCCGATGTGATCCGCCTGTGGATCGCCTCGCAGGACTTCCGTGACGACATCCCGGTCGACGACGAGATCCTCAAGAACGTGGGCGAGGCCTACCGGCTGTTCCGCAACACGATCCGCTTCCAGCTTTCGAACCTCTTCGACTTCGACGCCGCCACGCACGCCGTGCCCGTCGCCGCGATGGACGCCCTCGACCGCTGGGCCCTGCACCAGACGGCCCAGTTGATCAACGAGTGCACCAAGGCCTACGACGCCTACGAGTTCCACCGCGTCTACCAGCTCTGCAACCAGTTCTGCTCGGTCACCTTGTCGGCCGTCTACCACGACATCCTGAAGGACCGCCTCTACACCTTCGGGGCGGCCCACCCGCTGCGCCGCTCCTCCCAGACCGCGATTCACGCCATCTTTGACGCCCTGGTGAAGATCCTCGCCCCCTTCCTGACCTTCACGGCCGACGAGGCCTGGAGCTTCGCGAAGACGGGCAAGGAATACTCCGAGGACTCCATCCATCTGCAGGACTGGCCCGTCGCCCCGGCCGAGTGGACCAACTCCGCCCTCGCCGCCGACTTCGAGGAACTCTTCAAGTTGCGCGCCCGGTCCACCGAGACCCTCGAGCCCCTCCGCCAGGCTGGCACCATCGGCAAGTCGCTCGATGCCGTGATTACCTTCCAGGGTGGCGCCGCCGATGGCGTGCTGCACCGGCACCAGGCCTCGCTGCCTGAATTTTTCATTGTATCGCAGGTCGCGCTGGAACCCGGCGCGGTCGGCGAAGTCGGTATCGCGGCTCGTCACGCCTCCGCGGCGGGACTGGTCCGCTGCCCGCGCTGTTGGCGCTGGGTTTCGGAAATCGCCCCCACCGCTCACGGAGAAGTTTGCCCTCGTTGCGCGGAAGCCCTTAACTCCTAACTTAATTTACCGATTATGGCCACGAGCAAGAAACCCATCGCCAAGAAGAAGTCCGCAGCCTCCAAGCCCGCGCCGGCCAAGAAGCCCGCGGCCAAGCCTCCCGCGAAGTCCGTCGCCAAGCCTGTCCCGGCCAAACCGGCCCCGGCCAAATCCTCTCCCGTCAAGGCGCCCGCCGCCAAATCCACTCCCAAGCCCGTTCTCGTTTCCAAGCCCGTCGTCGCCGCCAAACCTGGCGTTGCCGCGAAGCCTGGTGCCAAGCCCCTTTCCAAAGTTCCCATGACCGCTGCTGACATCAAGCGCAAGCTGCTCGAGCGCAAGCCCGCCGGCACGCCCCGCGCCATTGCCTTCTCCCTGGACGAGGTCCGGGAGATCGCCCAGAAAAACGAAAAGCAGATCGAGACCACCGTTAAGTCGGACAAGTCAGGCAAGACCGCCGCCCAGACCAAGGCCCAGACTCTTGCCCAAGTCGAGAAGCCGCATAAGCCGAACCACGTGAAGACGGCCTCCCTGGCCGATATCCTCGGTTTCAACCCTACGAAGGGCAAGAAGGCCCCCGCCGCCATGATCGACGAGTCCGAGGTGCCGGAGAAATTCCGCCGCTACTACCGGCTGCTCCTCGAACTCCGCAGCCACGTCCTCACCCAGCTCGGCGAACACACCGAGGAGACCCTGCTCAAGTCCTCCAAGGATGACTCGGGCGACCTCTCCGGCTACGGCCAGCACATGGCGGACGCCGGCACCGACACCTTCGACCGCGACTTCGCCCTGAGCCTCGTATCCAGCGAGCAAGAGGCCCTCTCCGAAATCGAGGCCGCCATCAAGCGCGTCCACAACGGAACCTACGGCATCTGCGAGGCCACCCAGAAGCCCATCTCCAAGGAGCGCCTGATCGCCGTCCCCTTCACCCGCTACTCCACCGAGGCCAAGAAACAGGTCGAGCGCCACTCGCACCGCGCCATCCAGCGCGGCGGCCTATTCGGTGACGGCACGGAAGAGGAAGGCGGCAAGATCGCTGACGACAGCGGCGGCGACGACGAGTGATCGAATTCTCGATTTTCGTTCCTCCCCTCGCGATTGAAGCCTGAGTCCCAGTCACCGGGCGCAGCGACCGGCCCTGAGTCCGGCGCCCCCGTCCCGTCTGTCGTGGTGGCTCCCCGTTCCCGCCTGACGCGTTTCCTCGCTTATCGCCGGCTTTGGATCATGGGGGCCATCATCTTCGGCCTCGACCAGGTGACCAAGATCATGATCGCCGAGCGACTGCCCTTCGGCAGCTACGGCCGTCCGGCCCACATCGAGGTCGTCCCCGGCTTCTTTAACCTGGTTCATGTCGGCAACACCGGCGCCGCCTGGAGCATGTTCGCCGGCCAGAGTTTCGCCCTCGGTCTCCTCGCCCTCGCCACTTTGGGGGCCATGTTCTACTGGCGCCGCCACCTGGGCCTCGACCAACGCTCCGCCCAGCCGGCTTTTGGGCTCCTCTGCGGCGGCATCCTCGGCAACCTGGTGGACCGCTTCCTCCACGGTCACGTGATCGACTTCCTCGATTTTCACTTCGGCGGCTACACCTACCCCACCTTCAACGTCGCCGACAGCGCCATCTGCGTCGGCGTCTTCTGGTATATCCTCTGGTCGCTGCGGCAGCCGGCCCCGACGAAATAATTGTAGGGCGGGGTCGCCGAACCCCGCCGGCTCGGCAGGCGGCATTCGGCGATGCCGCCCTACAACATCGGTTGAGCGAAACTCACTCCACGTTCGCAATCTGCTCGCGCACGCGCTCCAGCTCGTTCTTGAACTCGATCACGCGCTGGGAAATCGCCAGGTCGTTGGCCTTGCTGCCGATCGTGTGGATCTCGCGGCCGATCTCCTGCAAAATGAACTCCGCCTTGCGGCCGATCTCGCCCTTGCCCCGGAGCAATTCCTTCAGCTGGGTCAGGTGGTGGCGCAGCCGGGTGATCTCCTCGGTGATGTCACTGCGGTCGGCAAAGAGCGCCACTTCCTTCAGGACGCGCTCGTCGTTAATGTCCAGCTCCAGCCCGGCCTGCCGCAACCGCTGCATCAGCTGCTCGCGATAGCCGCCGCTGATCTGCGGGGCCCGCTGGGCAATGGCCTCGGTCCAGCCGTGGAGTTTTTCCCAGCGGCCCAGAAAATCCACCAGCAGGGATTCGCCTTCGCTGGCCCGCATGGCGGACAGGCCGCGCAGGGCCTCGCCCAAGGTCTTCAGCAGGATGCCCGAAGCCTCATCATCAATCGGCAGGCCACCGGAACTCCGCTGGCTGTTGGCGATCTGCCAGAGCAGGTCCGCCGAAGGTTCAAACTTGATCCCCTTGCGCTTCGCCAAGCCCGCCAGCTGATCGAGGCAATCGGCCACCGCCGCCTCGTCCCAATCGCTGCCCCCGGCCGGCCGGCCCGTGACTTCCACGGCCACATGGACCTTGCCGCGCAGGGCGACCTTGCGCACCGCCTCGGCGACGGAGGCCTCGAAGCCCTCCCACTCGTCCGGCAGCTTCTGCGTCAGGTCCAGACCCTTCCGGTTCACCGAGTTCACCTGCACGGTGAGCGTATACTCACCCAGGGCGGCCGTGGCGCGGCCGTAGCCAGTCATACTGTTCATAGTTTAACGCCAAGGATCTTGGCCACCTGGTTGACGTCCTTGTCCCCGCGGCCGGAGAGATTGACGACGATCATCTTGTCCTTGCCGAGGGCCTTGGCCCGCTTGAGGCCGTGCACCAAGGCATGGGTCGACTCGAGGGCCGGGATGATGCCCTCCATGCGGGAGCAAAGCTGGAAGGCGTCCATCACCTCGTCGTCGGTCGCGTAGGCATAGTCGATCCGACCTTGGTCACGGTAATAGGCGTGTTCCGGGCCGATGGCCGCGTAATCGAGACCCGCCGACACCGAGTGGGTGAGTTCGATCTGGCCGTCGGGATTCTGGAGAATGTAGGTCTTGCTGCCCTGCAACACACCCAGCTTGCCGCCCTCAAAGCGCGCCGCGTGTTCGCCGCGCTTGATGCCATGGCCACCGGCTTCCACGCCGATCAACTTCACAGCCGGGTCATTCAGGAAGTCGAAGAAAACACCGATCGCGTTGCTGCCACCGCCCACGCAGGCGATGATCTCGTCCGGCAGGCGCTTCTCGCGGGCCAGGATCTGTTCCTTCAACTCCTGCCCGATCACCCGGTGAAAATCCCGGACCATCATCGGATACGGGTGCGCACCCAGGGCCGAGCCCAGGATGTAGTGGGTGCTGCGGACATTGGTCACCCAGTCACGCATGGCCTCGTTCACCGCATCCTTCAGTGTCTTCTGACCGGCCTCGACCGGGACCACCTTGGCGCCCATCAGGCGCATGCGGAAAACGTTCAGGGCCTGGCGCTCCATGTCCACGGCGCCCATGTAGACCGTGCAATCCAGACCGAACTTGGCGCACACGGCCGCGGTCGCGACGCCATGCTGACCGGCCCCGGTCTCGGCGATGATGCGCTTCTTGCCCATGCGCTGGGCGAGGATGGCCTGGCCCAAGGCGTTGTTGATCTTGTGCGCTCCGGTGTGGAGCAGGTCCTCGCGCTTGAAATAGATCTTCGCCCCGCCGCAGTGCTCGGTCAGGCGGCCGGCAAAATAAAGCTCGGTCGGGCGGCCCGCGAATTCCTTCAGGTGGTGCCGCAGTTCGCTGATGAAGGCCGGATCCTTGCTCGCCGCGGTGTAGGCCGCCGTCAGGTCTGACAGGGCCGTCATGAGCGTCTCCGGCACATAGACCCCGCCATAGGGGCCGAAATGGCCGGCGGCATCAGGGAGCTGCGTGGGGGCGGTCTTGGAAGCAACAGACATAGGGGACTGACAGCTCTAGGTGTGGCGGCTGGGAAGGCAAACGGGATTTAAGTCCGGACTACAGCCGCTTCACCGTCAGGAGCGTATAGTCATCCCTCAGCCCCGTTGAGCCGGTGAAGGTCTGTACCGCGTGGAAAACCGCGTCGTTGATCTGGCGGGCCGTGCCCTGATGGGCCGTCCGCATGGTGTCGGCCAGGCGGGCGCCCCCGAACTCCTTGTCGTCCGCGTTAGGCGCCTCGGTCAGTCCGTCAGTGTAGAGGAGCAGGGTCGAGCCGGGCAGGAAATCAACGGTCTGATCCTCGATCACCGTGTCGAAGAGGTCCGCGTCCACCAGACCCAGCGGCATGCCCTCGGACGCGAGGTATTCACTCACGAAACTATTCGCTCCGGACTGGTGCCGGGACAGGAGCGCCCGCTCATGCCCGGCCCGCGCCACCATGAGCCGGTTACCCGGCACATCCACCACGGCGTAGAGCATCGTGATGTAGGCCCCTTCCTTCATATCCCCGGACAAGGTGCGGTTCAATTCCGCCAGAACCTTGGCCGGCGAATGGTGCCCCGGGGCGATCTGACGCAGGGCGGTCCGGCAGATTGCCATCAAAAGCGAGGCCGATACTCCCTTCCCCGCCACATCGGCCACCGCGAGGCCCAGCCGGCCCTCCCCGAGTTCAAACACGTCATAGAGGTCACCACTGACCTTCTGGGCGGCGATATAGCGCGCATCCAGGTCCAGACCTGCCACGACCGGCATCCGGCGCGGCAGCAGCATCTGCTGGATCTCACTCGCCAGGCTCAGGTCCAGGTCGAGCCGCTGCTTGTCCACCTGCAGGGCGAGGAAGTCGGCGTTGTGCACCGCCAGACCCGCCTGCTCGGCCAGGGCCTCCACCAAGGAATAATCCGACTCGGTAAACGGCAATCCGTCAGCCGGGTTGCACACGCACAACACCCCGATCAGGCGCTTGCGGACCAGAATCGGCGCCGCGATGACCGAGCGCACGGCCAGCGCCTCGTCGTCGTGACGCACCATGCGGGGATCGGCCTCCGCCCGGGCGATCAGTTCGCCGCGCCCCGTGGCGGCCACCCGCCCCACCAGACCCTCGCCCACCGGGAATACCTCGGACTTGAGCACCTGCTCGATAAACTTGGCCCGCGTCCCAAGCTTCATCCGCTGGGTGTCGGGGATCGGCCGGTGCGGAGGAAACAAGCCTTCGACCGCCACGCCGCGCATCTGGTTGTCCGCGCCCTTTTCGAAAATACAGGCGCTCAGGGCCCCCGTGCTCAAAATCGATGCATGGACGATGCGCTGGAACAGCTCATCACGCGGCAGCCGCTCACCCACGGCATCCACCATGGTGTGCATGTAATCGATCACGATCTCGCGCTCCTCGCGCAGGATCTCGTTTTCCTCCTGCAACGTCGCCGCCTCGCGCTGCGCCCGCCAGTAGAAGGCGTAGACGATAGCGGCGCTCAGAAGCGCACCGAGGAGGAAAAGGGACATGGCGGGTGGAAGTCCTAAAAACGTGAGAATTGAATCCTGATTGGCAAATTACCGGGGCTTGCGATGCTGGCGCCCGGTCCGCGGGCTTCAGGATTCACCCACTATCGCCTCAACGCCCCCCGATCTGAGCGCGCAGAAACGTCAGCACATCCTGAAACTTTGCGGCGTTGTCGGCATCGGTTGCCACGAGGTTCTCGTGGGCTTCCAGCACCATCCGGGCGCTCTCCACCTCGCCGAGGGCCTTGGCGTCGAGGGCCTGGCCACCCTGCTCCGGGATCGAGACCTGGCCCGGGTCCACCACCGCGAGGCGGTGGAGGCCAAGGTTGCGGATCAACTCCAGGTTGCGCTCCCCGACCCGCACGAGGGTCAGCGAACCCGGGGGACTCAGGCGGCGCAGCTGGATCGCCGCTCCGGCCAAGACCCCGAGGAAGGTGCTGTCCATGCTGGCGCAGGCCTTGAAATCCACGGCAAAGCGCGTCTTCCCCTGCCCGATCATCGCGGTGAAGAAATCCTTCAGGGCCGCGCTGTTCAGGAACGAGGCCCGCCCGTCAATCCGCACCACCACCGGGTCGGCGTAGGCGTCGACCAGGAAGATGGGTTTGGTGGAATCGGCCATGGTGAGTGGAAGCTAGTCGAGGCCTGCAGTCGCGGGATATTAGTTCGCTGCGACGATCTGCCGGAGCACGTACGGCAGGATGCCGCCGTGCTGGTAGTAATCGATTTCGATCGGCGTATCGATGCGGCAACGCACCGCCACGTTCTCGACTGAGCCGTCCTTACGGGTGATCTTGAGCGTGAGGTCCTGCTGGGGCTTGATCGCGGCCGTGAGGCCCACGACGTCGTAGGTCTCGGAACCGTCCAGCTTCAGGGTCTGGGCGGTCGTGCCTTCCTTGAACTGGAGCG
Organism: Lacunisphaera limnophila; assembly: GCF_001746835.1. NCBI lineage: Bacteria > Pseudomonadati > Verrucomicrobiota > Opitutia > Opitutales > Opitutaceae > Lacunisphaera > Lacunisphaera limnophila. Next base: position 3,509,041 of record NZ_CP016094.1, read on the forward strand.
GCAGGACACCCATGCCCACCAGATTGGAACGGTGGATGCGCTCGAAACTCTGCGCCACGACGACCTTCACGCCGAGCAGGTTGGTGCCCTTGGCGGCCCAGTCACGGGACGAGCCCGTGCCGTATTCCTGGCCGGCGAGGATGATCAACGGAACCCCCTTGGACTGCCACGCCATGGAGGCGTCGTAGATCGAGGTCTCGGCGCCGTCGGGCCCGATCGTGTTGCCACCTTCCTTGCCGCCCAACATCAGGTTCTTGATGCGGACGTTGGCGAAGGTGCCACGGGTCATGATGCGGTCATTGCCACGGCGGGAACCGTAGGAATTGAAATCCTCAAAGGTGACACCGTTATCGAGGAGGAACTTGCCCGCGGGCGAACTCTTCTTGATGGCACCGGCCGGGGAGATGTGGTCGGTCGTGACGGAGTCACCGAAGATACCGAGCGCCTTGGCACCCTTGATCTCGGCGATGCTGCCCGGCTTCATGCCGAAACCGGTGAAGAACGGGGGCTCCTGGATGTAGGTGGACTTGGCGTCAAAGGCGTAGACGTTGCCCGTCGTGGACGGGATCTCGTTCCACTTCGGATTCTGCGCGGCGAAGTCCGTGTAGAGGCGACGGAACACCTCGGGCTTGAGGGCGGCGGCCATCTGGTCGCGGACCTCCTGCAGCGTGGGCCACAGGTCCTTCAGGTAGACATCAGCCCCGGCCTGGTCCCTGCCAATCGGCTCCTTCGACAGGTCGATGTCGACCCGGCCGGCGAGCGCAAAGGCCACGACCAGCGGAGGGGACATCAGGAAGTTGGCCTTGATGTTCTGGTGAACGCGGGCTTCGAAGTTACGGTTGCCGGAGAGGACGGACGCGGCGACGAGATCGTTCTTCACGACCGCTTCTTCGATCGGGGCCGAGAGCGGGCCGGAGTTACCGATACAGGTCGTGCAGCCGTAGCCGACGGTCTGGAAGCCCAGTTTGTCGAGGTACGGGGTGAGGCCGGTCTTATCGAGGTAGTCGGTCACGACACGGGAACCGGGGGCGAGCGACGACTTCACGAGCGGGTTCACCTTCAGGCCCTTCTCGACGGCCTTCTTGGCCACGAGACCGGCGGCGAGCATGACGCTCGGGTTCGAGGTGTTCGTGCAACTGGTGATCGCGGCGATCAGGACGGAGCCGTGGCCGACCTTCTGGCCGTCCACCTGGGCGCTCACGGTCGTGAACTCCTCGGCCTTCTTGCCAAAGCCCGCCTCGGTGACCGGCTTGGAGAAGGAGGAAACGAAATCACGCTTGAGGTTCTGGAGCTCGATGCGGTCCTGCGGACGCTTCGGGCCGGCGACACTCGGAACGACGGTGCCCAGGTCGAGCTCGACGACCTGCGAGTAGTCGATCTCACCTTTCTGCGGGATGCCCCACAGTTTCTGGGCCTTGTAGTAGGCCTCGTAGGTGGCGACGTGCTTCTCGTCGCGCCCGGTGGCGCGGAGGTAGGAGGAGCACTCGGCGTCGATCGGGAAGAAGCCCATGGTCGCGCCATACTCGGGCGCCATGTTGGCGATCGTGGCGCGGTCGACGACCGGCAGGGCCGCGGCGCCGGGGCCGAAGAATTCGACAAACTTGCCGACGACCTTCGTCTTGCGCATCAGCTGCGTGACGGTGAGGGCTAGATCGGTGGCGGTGACGCCTTCCTTGAGGGCACCGGTCAGGTACACACCCACGACATCCGGCGTGAGGAAATAGACCGGCTGACCCAGCATACCGGCCTCAGCCTCGATGCCGCCCACGCCCCAGCCCACGATGCCGATACCGTTGATCATCGTCGTGTGGGAATCGGTGCCGACTAGCGTGTCGGGATAATAGACCTCGCCCTGGTTCAGGACGCCCTTCGCCAGGTACTCCAGGTTGACCTGGTGCACGATGCCGATACCCGGGGGCACGACCTTGAAGGTGTCGAAGGCCTGCATACCCCACTTCAGGAACTGATAGCGCTCGCAGTTGCGGGTGAACTCGAGGTCGAGGTTCTTCTGCATGGCCTCGGAGGAGCCGGCGAAGTCAACCTGCACAGAGTGATCGACCACGAGATCCACGGGCACGAGCGGCTCGATGATCTTCGGGTTCTTCCCCATCTTGGCCACGGCGGAGCGCATGGCAGCCAGATCCACGAGAAGCGGCACCCCGGTGAAATCCTGCAACACGATACGGGCGACCACGAACGGGATCTCGGCCGTGCGGGCCTCCGTCGGCTTCCAAGCCGCGAGTTCGCGGATATTGGACTCCATGACGCGCTTGCCATCGCAATTGCGCAGCACCGCCTCAAGGACGAGACGGATGCTCACCGGCAGGCGCGAGACCGGGAAACCGGCCTGCTCAAGTGCCGGCAACGAGTAGAATTTCTTGCCGCCCTCGAAGGTCTGGAGGGTGTTGAAGGGATTGGGGAGTGACATGGAAGGAAAAGAAAAGGAACTGGGCGAAGCGTGGAGACCTGGTGGGGCTTCGCCCTGACTTAGGGGGGATGGTGGATTATACGGTTCTTATAGGCTCAGGCTTTAGGTCTCTGAGTCCCAGTTTTACTTCGCCAGCACGGCCTTGATCGCGGCGAAGTTCGGGAGGTCCTTCGGCGTCGGGGTCTGCTCGGCGTAGGTGATGACGCCATCGGCGCCGACCACGAAGGCGGCACGGGCGGAGGTGTCACCCACCCCAGCCAGCATCGGGAAGAGGACGTCGTAGGCCTTGGTGACCGTCTTGTTGAGGTCGGAAAGGAGGGTAATCTTGATGGCGTTCGCCTTGGCCCAGGCCTCCTGCGCGAAGGGGCTGTCGACACTGATCGCGAGGACGGTGGCGCCCAGCTTCTCGTAGTCGCCCAGACCAGCGGTCTGGTCACACATTTCCTGGGTGCACACGCCGGTGTAAGCCAGGGGGAAGAACAGGACCACGACCTTCTTGCCAGCGTAGTCGCTCAGCTTGACGTCCTTGAGACCGTCCGCGGTCTTCGACTTGAGGGTGAAATCAGGGGCTTTGGAGCCGACAGCGATAGGCATGGGAGTGAGGATGTGAGGGTTAGGGAACGTTTGTGGAAGTGACCCAAGTGAACTGAATCCAAAAGCCTCGGAGGCGATCCGGATCAAGCCCTAGGGAGCCAAGAAGATGAACCCTCTCACCAGCGTCCCGCAATCCCTTTTAGGCAGCTATGACGACCCGTACTGAATGAAGCCAGTCTCCCATTAGCCCGGCTGAAGGCCCGTCGCACAGCGCGGGCCCCAGACGGCGGAAGTCTGATGGCAGACAGCTGCCTCGGAGAGCGAACTTTGGCCAACTAGACGAAACCCTCAGGATTCTGGATCATCCGCCCCAGTTTACCCCCGATTTGGTCGCATTGCTTTTCCAAAGCCGTCATTTGCCCGGGTGTCAGGTAGCCATAAGCCTGCGCCCGGCCCAGCCAATGCCTGGTTTCCTGCAGTTCGCCGTCTGAGTCAGTGAGTTTGCTTACGAAATGGGCTGGATACCGTCGTTTGGCCCAGGCCTCGGCGAGGTTGGCCCCGATTGAGCGCGACGATCGACGTACCTGATCAGTCAGGGAGTAAAGTTCCTCCTTCGGAAAGGCCTTGGACAGCCTGAAGACCTCCAAATCGAGGCAACAAGCCTCGGCATAAACCTTCAGATCGCGAAACGAATTGATGCGTTCACTCATAAGATGACAGGGGTTGATCTCACGGCCCGCTGTCCCAACGCCCCACTTCCTAGCCAATAACCGCCGCCCGTCCACCCCCTTCTCACCCCCACCCTCCACCCTCTGTCGTCAGTCATCGGCAATCTGCCATCTGTCCTCAGTCATCCACCCTCCGTCTGCCCGGCGCCATCCGTCCTCTGCCATCCGTCTTCAGCCATCTGTCATCTGTCCTCCGGTCTCCGACCTCCGTCCTCCGCCCTCTGCCGTCCGCCGTCAGCCGTCCGCCGTCAGCCCTCGCCGCCCCCGGCGGCTACCGCCACTTGCCCCTTGTCACCTGCTTCCCTGCGGCCAATAACGGCGGCCTGATGTCCGACATCCTTTCCGAACTCGACTGGCGTGGCCTCTACGCTGACAGCACCGACCGCGACGCGCTGGCCAAGCGCCTGGCTGAGGGCCCGACCACGCTTTACGCGGGTTTCGACCCCACGGCTGACTCGCTCCACGTCGGCAACTTGGTACCCCTGCTGGCCCTCCGCCGGTTCCAGCGGGCCGGCCACCACCCCATTGCCCTGGCCGGTGGCGCCACCGGCATGGTCGGCGACCCCTCGGGCAAGTCCGACGAGCGCAACCTCCAGACCCCCGACCAGGTCGCCCACAACATCGCCGCCATCCGCGGCCAGCTGACCAAGTTCCTCGACTTCGACGCAGCCGCGAACCCCGCCCGCCTGGTCAACAACGGAGACTGGATCGGCCCGATCAGCTTCCTCGAATTCCTGCGCGACACCGGCAAGTACATCACCGTGAACTCCATGGTGGCGAAGGATTCCGTCCGCTCCCGCATGGAGGACCGCGGCACCGGTATCAGCTTCACGGAGTTCAGCTACATGCTGCTCCAAGGCTACGACTTCTTCCACCTGCGGAAGACCTACAATTGCGAACTCCAGGTCGGCGCCACCGACCAGTGGGGCAACATCACCGTCGGCACGGAGCTGACCCGCAAGAAACTCGGCGCCACGGTCTGGGGCCTCGTCTTCCCGCTCCTCACCAAGTCCGACGGCTCGAAGTACGGCAAGACCGCCACGGGGACCGTCTGGCTCGACCCGAAGAAGACCAGTCCCTACCGCTTCTACCAGTTCTTCGTGAACGCCGACGACGCCGACGTCGTGAAGCTCCTGAAGACCCTCACCTTCCTGAGCCGCGAGGAGATCACGGCCCTCGAAACCGAGCTGACGGCCAACCCCGGCGCCCGCGCCGCGCAGAAGGCCCTCGCCCGCGAGATGACGACCCTGGTCCATGGCCCCGAGGCCCTCGCTGCGGCCCTCAAGGCGAGCGAGATCCTCTTCGGCGGCTCCCTCGAAGGCGTGACCGAAGCCATCTTCAACGACGTCGTGGGCGAAGTCCCGACCAAGGACCTGGAAAAGGTCCGGCTAGAGGGCCCCGGCGCGGCCATCGCCGACCTGATCGTCCAATCCGGCCTGGAAGCCTCCAAGGGCGCCGCCCGCAAAGCCCTCGAAGCCGGCGGCATCTACCTGAACAACGTCCGCGTCCCCGACCATACGCGCACTGTCACCGTCGCCGATCTCTTGTTCGGAAAACACTTGCTCCTGCGGAAGGGAAAGCGGTCCTACGCCGTTCTCACGGTGAAGTGACGACCTCCTCTCTTGTCGCGCCATAGCCCTTGGCGAAGGCGGATCGGGAAATATCTCCTGCTCAGGAAAGGCAAACGCAGCTACGCCGTTCTCTCCGCCAGCTGACGGCGGAATAAGCAACAAGGATCAAGGGACAAGGTGCAGGTCGATGGCGTGGAGGGCTCAGCTCCAGCTGGGCCGTGCCTTAATGTGCAACCCACGCTCCGCGCAGGTTGAACGGGTAACCCTGCCTCCTTTTGCGCCTTTTGCGCTGCTTCGCGGCTAAACGGATCGATCCTGGCCGACTAAGGCAATTAGCCGCGAAAAACGCAAAAGGCGCAAAAAGCGCATCACCCTGTAGGAGCCTGTTCACAGGCGATGCCTTGGTCTGGTGCCCCCTGATTTGCCCGCAAATCACCCTGAGCAAGCAAAGCGCGTCGAACGGGCAACAACAAACAACCTACAACCGCGGCGAAGCCGCCCACAGCAGTTACCGTTTGCCATCATTCAACGCCGTCGGTCATCTTCCAAACAACCAACAACCAATGACTGACCACTCGCAGTCTTTGCTCCGCCGCTTTCGCTCCGACCCCAAGCAGCGTCTGCCCCTGCACCCGCTCGAGCGGGCTGTCCTGACCGTCGTCGCTCTGCACCTCTGCTTCCTCCCCTGGGCCCTCGGCGCGACAAATACCTGGTCCCAAATCACCAGCCTGTGCCTGAGCACCCTAGGCATCCTCCTCGCCCTGATCCCCCGGACCTACGCGCCCGGCGAATGGCCCGGACAACCCCTGATTTCCGGAGGAAATCACCCTGAGCAAGCGCAGCGCGTCGAACGGGCTAACAACCAACAACAAACAACCAACAACCGCCGCAACAGCGGCGCCATCCGCGTTTCGGCGCTGCCCCGTCTGCTCAAGTTTCCATTGTTCTGGATCGGCCTCGCCCTCCTCGCCTATATCGCCCTCCAAGGCTACAACCCCTCCTGGGTTTGGGAACGCAACGAGTCCACTTGGTGGCTTCGCCGGGTTAACGACATCCCCTGGCTCCCCACCTCGATCGACACCCCCTTCGAGCGCTTCAACCTCTGGCGCCAGGCCATCATTTACGCCTCCACGTGGCTCACCCTCTGCACCGTATGGGTGGGGTTCACCCGCCGGCGAACCATCGAGCTTCTGCTGCTGGTTTTAGTGGTCAATGCCACCATGCTAGCAATCACGGGATTCGGGTTCAGGATGCTTCACGCCCCAGAATTTCTGCTCTGGTTCGACGAGCGGATGCCAAACGTCATAACCTTTGCCAGTTTCATATACAAGAATCACGCTGGGGCCTGGCTGGCACTAATGACCGTGTTATTCGTGGTATTGGCGACAGACCGGCACTTGCGCAGCATGCAGAAGATGGATCGTTCGAGTCCCGCCGTTATATTCGTACTAGGCGCACTACTCCTGTTCTTTGCTGAAATCTTCACCTTGTCCCGAGGTGGCACAGTGCTCCTCGCTGCATATCTCATCATATCACTTTCGATATTCTTCGGCTACCGCCTGTTATCACGTTCAGAGTCGACCACCCACCCTGCTGTCCCATTCATGGTAACGCTCATGGTAGTGTTGGTAGTCGGCTACGGCGCGAGCCAACTCGATTTTCGTAGCGTGGAGCGACGTTTTAGCATGCTACTTCAGGATAAAATCACCGATGAATCTGTACTATCCCGCGAAAAATCCCACCTCGCGAACACTGATATGCTCGGAGACTACTGGCAGCGTGGCGTCGGCGCCGGCGGCTTCCGTTTCCTTTACCCGGAATACATCAAGAAGCACCCTGAAGTCTACCGGGGTGGTCGCAATTTCTGGGAACACGCCCACAACGACTGGCTGCAGATTCCGATCGAACTGGGCGCGCCAGGATCTGCACTATTGTTGTTGGGTGCAAGCTGGTGTTTGCTAGGGATGCTAAAGCGCCATGTGTGGCGAGATTTAGCCGCACTGCTGCTCGTGCTCGGCCTTGGTCAGACTCTACTGCACGCAACGTTCGATTTCCCGCTGCAGAATCCAGCCGTCTTGGTCACCTGGTGCGTCCTCGCGGTGCTCGTCCTGCGTCGACTGGAACTGGAAGGCGCGTAACTGTAGCTGGGGTCGCTGACCCCGGTGCATCTGGTTTTTCATCTGGGCTCCCGAGCTGTGGGCAGCCTGCTCGCAGGCGCGGTTGGGCGCGAGCAAGCTCGCTGACCCACGAGAATCCGGATTGGCCAACAACCCTTATTCCACCAAGCGATATTCCAGCGACAGGAAACGCCCCGACCCAAACTCCAGCCCCTCCGGCCAGGGGATCTCGATCTCACGTTTTTTGACACTCCCCTCGGGCATCGCAGCGAACGTGATTCGCAGTCCGTCTGGTGTGTTTTCAACCTTTGCCCCCTCCGGAGCCAGTATTCGGTTCGAAAAGGCTAGCATGCCACGCTCCTCTTCTGGGACCCGCGGGCGGCTGGCGATGAAGGCCAGGTTTGCGTCAACTTGCGCGGATAGGGCTGGGGGCAGCAGGGAGGCAATCTGCGAGGATTTCATGCCACCAATATCAGGAATGAAATCGGTCACAATGCGGGCAGGCGGAATCGCGGCATCATCCGGCGTGAAAACAACCTCCGCCGAATACCGTTCATATCCCATTGCCTGGACTATAAGGGTCATTTCAACCACCCGTCGTTCCAAAGGGGCTAGTGTGATCTTCTCATTTGCTAAATCCAGTTTGAGGCCGGGAGCCTGGGCTGCGTTAGCGGGTGACGGCTCCAGTCGCCCAGTCACCTGTTTATCGGAGTAATTGTACAACACTAACTGGCCTTGCCCGTAGCGACGCGCTCCGCCCGTCACTGCGCCATCCTGGGCTTCAAGTGCCGTGCCGAGTTTCAGCACCTGCGGACGACGAATTTCAAGGGTGAGCGGGAGCTGTCTGGGATAGAGAACGAAGACCAAGGAGGCTGGCTTGTTTTCCGCCAAGCGCCACGGCAGTTCCCCCCGGCAGTAAAACGCCGCGGTGAAGTTGTCGTGGGGCTCGAGGTAGTGCTGCCAGGCAGGCGTCACCAAACGCGTGGGATACACTTCGAAGAGATTTCCGCTTTGCATGCGGATCTGCACCATGGACTCTTCACTGCGCTCAGGACGTGAGGGCATGGCCGCTGGCTTGACAGTTGGTGGTGGTGAAGAAATCGCCGCTCCTGGCTCGGCTTCGGCAGTTATTCCCACCACGAAATGCCCATTGTACCGTTTAACTGGCTGTAAGCCCTTCCCCGGCAGGAAATCGATCACGACCGGCGAAGGCGTCGGCGCATTAACAGCCCATTCCTGGGATGTCCGTCGATTACCCGTATAAAGCCCACTCATCGCATCGCTCCTAACTCCTAACGCCGCGCTTCGGGGCGCGGCCATCCACCAAGCCAGCGCCGGCGTATATTCATTCCCCCCCTGAGCCGACCCAATTTTCTCCATCCATGCTTCGGCGCTGTTTACACCAAAATCTTCAACAGCGTATTCAATCCCACCCGCTGATTTGCGCGGCAAATCACCCTGAGCCGGCGCATCGCTTTGCCCGAGCTTGTCACTTGTTACTTGGACCTTGTTACTTGCGACGGCGCTCCCAGGCGCGACTGTCAGCCCGTACTCGTTCTGGTCGTATTCTAGAAAAGGAAGCAGGTAAAAAGCCATTGGCCCCTCAATGTTGAGCTTACTAATCTGAGTGCCGACGGACCTAAACCACCGCCACTGCCTCAACCGACCTTCCTTCGTATTACGCGCCTTTTTGTTGAGCATGCCGTAGCCGATTTCCGTCAAAAAAACGGAAAGGTGTTTTTTGCGGAGGGTGTTGGTTGCTGGTTGTTGAGTGCTGGGGGCTGAAACTAAAAGCCGGATTCTCTCCTCCGATAGCTGCCTCACGGCGGTCTCATGCTGACGGTACACGCCGGTAAAATCATCCGCGTACCCATAATAATGATAGTTGTAGCCGTCAGTGTAGGCGAAGCCGTCATTGGCGGCAAAGCGCTCGAGCCAGGGCCCCGGGGGCAGGCCGAGCGACCCCATGAGGACGAGGGGGACATTTGAGAAACCTGAAACTTGAGACCTGAAACCTGAAGTAGCTGGTGCGTGCAGGTCGGAATCCTGGCTGGAAAACTCAGGTTTCAGGTTTCCGGTTTCAGGTTTTGCCTTTGCCTCTTTGATTCCCTCCTTCAGCCCCAGCCAGTAGGTTTTCAGAAAAGCGGCATAACGCTCAGGCAATTCCGGCACGAATCCGAGATCCGGTTCATTGTCGACCTCCCAGGCATCCATGAGATCGCCGAACGCGACCCCGAGCTTTCTGCTATGCGTATAGCTCTCCCGGAGATCCTCCGGCAGGTATTTCGTTTTCCAATCCTTGACCGAAAGACGGAGCATCATGCAGGTGCGCCAGCCAGCCGCTCGGAGCTGATGAAGCGCGTGCCGCGTTTCATGTTCCTTGGACAAATCCACGCTCCGCAAACGCACCCACTCGCCTCGCGCCTCCGCGGCAAGCTCGGTTCGCGCAAAGCGAATGGCGTCCAGTCCGCTATCGATCCCTGGTCTTTTGCCTCGCAATTCGCCCGTCGACGGCAGTGTCTGGGGCAGGCAGAGCGCGCTCAAGAACACCCCAGCGAGTAAGCATCCTGCCCAAACTCCCTTCGTTGCATGTCTTTGTTCCAAAGTCTGGCGAGCGAACGGGTGAACCCGTAGCCTGCCAAGCGTAAATCGGACGGAGGCAGAAGGTCGATAGACGACATTAGTCCGGCCTCGTCGTTAGTCCTCAGCCATATGCTGTCCGTCCTCAGCCGTCCGTCGTCCGCGGACAAAACCTCATTCCCCTTAATCAGTATGCCGATTTAGGCGGAAACAAGATCTGCTGGATGGTCTTAACCGTGATCACCAGATCGATCCAGATAGACCAGTTGGCGATGTAGTCCAGGTCATGCTCGATGCGCTTCTCGAGCAGAGCCGGCTCGGTGATCTCACCCCGAAAACCTTTCGATTGGGCCAGACCGGTGATGCCAGGCTTCACGAAAAAGCGCGTGCGATAGGCACTGAGTTGTTTCGCGAAGAGTTCATCGTGCGCCGGCAAGTGCGGACGGGGGCCGACGGCACTCATGTTACCGATCAGCACATCCCAGAACTGGGGAAACTCATCCAGGCTGGTGCGCCGCAGGAAGCGCCCGAAAGGATAAATGCGCGCATCCCCTTTGCTGGCCTGCTGCGCCTCGGCCGACTCATCGCGCTTGGCCGCATACATGGAGCGTAATTTGTGCATCCGGAAAAGTTGATGACCATAGCCGGTGCGCTCCTGGACGTGGAACAGCGGCCCGGGTGCCTGCAAGCGCTGCATGAGCCAGACTAGCACGATCAGGGGCGGGAGGAAAAACATCACCACCGGAAGGGCAATCGCGATATCGAAGCTGCGCTTGAGGATCCGATTGAAGGGATCCTCCAACGGTTCTTCCTGTAATGTATAGAACTGGTGGCCTTCCTCATTCACGGTCACCAATGGGTGACGTAGTTGCTCCGCGAGGTTACTGTAGATGAGCAGCCGAGCCCCCTTGTTCTGACACGCCTCGATCACATACCGTCCCTCGGGTTGGTTGCGCGGGATCTCCAGCATGACCACCTGCCCAGCCCCGGTGTCCTCGATCCGTTGGCCGAGATCGGGAAGTTCGCCCAAAAACGGGGGCATGGTCGCAACGGCAGGCGCGCCATCGAGGCTCAGGAACCCAACCGGGTGTAGCCCGAGCACCTCTTTGGTCGCCAACCAACCCTTCAGGTGTTCAAGGCTGCCGAGGCGGCCGACGAAGAGTGTTGGCACCCGCCGGGCGTGCTCGAAGAACAGCCACGAGAGCATCCTGGGCAGGGTATGATTCAGAAAAATCAATGCGAGCCAGGCCACCACGAGATAGGTGCCCATGAAAAGGCGGCTCAGGCTCCGATCTTTGAAAGCGAACATGAAGGCGAAGACCACGAGCACGACCACGCCGATTTGGCGTGTCGCCAGCCAGGCTGCGTCCGCCCAGGTCAACCGGTGAAAACGTCCGACCAACTGCTGAACGAACCTGCCACTGAACATCATCCCGAGGGCCACGCACAGGTAGTACGGCATCAGGTTGATAGTGAGGGTTAGATCGATATACGGTAGGAACGGCAGAAGCGCGGCATAGCCCGCCATCAAGCCCAAAGCCATGCCCATAGTGGCCAGGATGTGGAGATTGATCAGACCCCGTAAACGTTGTACAAACATGAAGGATGTTTATCCAGAAAAAGCTCTACAAAACGCGCTTCGCCAATTTGTTCAATCGATTTCACCGGCGATATTGGCGTATTCCTTCTCGATCTGAGGAGCGGTGTGTTTGATTGAAAATTTCTTTTTCACAAAAGACCTCCCGGCCAACCCCATGGATCTACGTAATTCGGGATTTCGAATGAGCACCAGAATCTTCTCAGCCATCGCGTTGTCGTCGTCCGACGCCACCAGAAAACCACTGTGAGTGTCATCAACGACGTCCTCGATGCCCAAGACTCTGGTCGCAACGATCGGCCTCCCCAAAGCCTGCGCTTCGGCCACAAAGAAACCGAATGACTCAAACACCGCCGTGGAAACCGCAATAGAGCTCTCAGCAACAAAGCGCAAAGCGTCCGCCTTGCACATCCAGTCATGGATAAAGAATGTCTGATTTAAGTCCCACTTTTCAATTTCCCGTCGAATATCGTCCCCGAGAAAATCATCCAGACCTGCTCCTAGAATATGAAAGGTGGCCTCCGGTTGCTCCTCCCGCACCCGCCTTGCCACGCGTACAAGCATGTGCGGATTCTTTTGGTAAATCAACCGGGCGGCGCAGACAATACGTGTGCCTTGCGAACTGTCTGCTTCAGGTAAATTCAGCTTTTCAATTTCGCCTACATCTAAGCTGTTATAGAAATACTTCAGCGAGCGTGGTTGAAGAAAGAGATCTGTGCGCAGAGACCGCATTTCTGAATCCGAACTTGCCAACAGCAGCCCGGTCATCGGAGCCAGCAAGGACTCTATGCCAAGATAGATGAAACGCCTTATCCCCGTGGCCCCTAAATATGCCGAAGCATTCGGTGTATAGATGATCTGTTTTCGCCGAAACGGGCAGATTAGACGAACAAGAGCTCCCGCCTTAGAACTGTGCAAATGGATCACATCAGGCTTCAGCGCTTTGAGCAGCTTGCGCAAATGCAACGCGGTTCTCAAATCGTGCAGCGGATGTATTTCACGAACGATTTCCGCATGGATTACTCGAATTCCAGAGGCCTGACACCATTTGTACATGTCGCCGTGCCGCTCATTGCAGATAACAATTTGTTCGAAACGGGCAGAGGATATATGGCCTAGGATATTCTTAACATACACATCCAGCCCCCCGCCTCCTTTTGTGACGTGAACTATCCTGATTCGTCTACTTATCATTTTTAGGGTAATGCGATTGATATCACTTGATGCCCTTCGGCTGTCATTTGGCTATTAAATTACCAAAGATTCTACCTGCGCTTCGTTCAAGATCCGGAGAAACCTTTCTTGATGTGCCTGTACGCTGTAATACTGGCAGCAAATTGCGGCCTGACCAAGTTCCTCTTTGGTGAGTGGCCCCAACTGAAGTGCATGCTCGATTGCTGCCGCCAGTGCAGTTGGAGTCGGCTCTGAAAAATATGTCGCCAATGGGCCCACGAGTTCCTCCGCCACGGTTCCTGCGGCTGCAACCGCACGCTTCCCGGCACCAAGAGCCTCGATCAGTGGCAGCCCAAATCCCTCCATAGCCGACGGAACGACCACGACATCGCATGCTGCTAGTTCGTCTCTCCAGGACGCTGCATCAACGTAGCCCAATTCGCGTATTAAGCCCGCTTTTATCGCCTCAGCAGCCAGGGACTTGATGTTGTCGTCGTTGTTTGTCTTTGCACCACCGATTAGCGTTAAAATCACAGGCTTGGGATACGCTCGAGTTAGCAGATTGTGGGCCCCAAGCAACAATGGCACCCGTTTCCATTTCTTCCAAGTGCCCATATACAGCACCTTGGCCGGTCCTGGATCTGGAGTGCAGCCGCTGCGAAGTTTGCCCGCCACGATACGGACCGGGTTATGTAGCACATTGCCCGTCGAAGTCCCAAATAGCTGCTTAGCCACCATCTTGGTGAACCTTGAGATATACACTTTCCGGTCCACGAACAGGTGAGCTAGCAGTTGCATGATGGAGAAATACAACCAAGCCATTTTTGAGGACGCATACCGGGGATACTTTACCCAGATAAAATCGTGAACCCACAGTATGGTGCGCTCGGGCGCCATCAACGGAAAGGTCAGGTATGGCGATATAAACCGATACCCGAGTGATGCGTACCAACCAAAGAAAAGCTGTTCTCCCACTGAGAACAGCGATGGCGCCGCGATGATCTGCAGGGCTGGCCATCGCTCGCGGGCCCGAGCACAATCGTCCGGCAAGACCAGAATCATAACATGAGCCAGGTTGCTTGCGCTAGCTATCGCATCGAGATGAACACAGATCACCTCCCCTATCCCACCTTTTCTCCAGTGCCGGCCGTCGTATATCAGCTCACTCATTAAATAAACTAAGATAGGCCGCCTCGGCCGGCCCCGCGATGGTGTCTTGGAAACGCTTGCGGCGAGCCCGTACTCCCTGAATACCATCTCTTTTTGCCCGCGCTACGATCTCGTTTAGATCTGTCGATCCCAGATCAAACAACTGTCCTATGGCACGTGCCTGCTTGCAACCACGTTGGCCCGCCTTGGTTGCAACCACAAGCGCTCCATTCGCGAGCGCCTCGTACGTTTTAATGTTTACTCCAGATGAACGGAGAACCGGATTCACAACGACCGGGGCTAATTCTATAATATCGTTGAAGTTGTTGAAGTTGGGAATGAACAGACAATCTGGAAGTCGACTCCTCCAGTAGGCAATTGAGCGTTCGCTGGCCGCACCAAACACGCCTAGGCGCAGGTGGGGATAATTCCGCATTAGCTCCGCGCTCAGAAATCTGAGTCCCTCTACATTTATGGCGTTATCCAGCGACCCGACAAATGCGATGTCGCATTGATAACTCAACTTATCGATGTCCCCTGCCTTAGGTATAATCGGTGGCACCACAACCCGTTTGCCTGCCATCCACTGCTTCTCCCAGGCAATATCTTCCTCGCATATTTCAGCAGTTATATCGGCAACCTCTCGCGCCCACTTGTCCCAGCGGGAAAACTTTAATGCGTTTAACAGATTCACGGGGCTGAATCGCGACCCTAGCCATATCTGGATCTGGCGATGATGGGCCTCAATATTATGGGAGCGGTACACCAGGCGGGCGTTCAGAGCGCCCGCCAACGCATGCGCCAAATCAATCCCATGCAATCCGTCGCAAACCACAATCCGACGTGCCGCTGGAGATGATCCATCCTGGATTCGTGCCGCCAATTTACGCACATCGTCGATTGCCACTACCCTTACCGCGATAGGGCTGGGTTTTAGCACGTGGGCCAACGGCGCCTCCCATGCAGTCCGCTTCCGCATGAGGATCGTCGAATCACCGGAATAGGGCTTTTCGTGAGACCATTGCCACACTACCGGCACAGAACGCATGCCCGCACTGGATAAAAGGGCTAGCTTTGCTTTAGTCTCTACACCGCCTCCGGAAAGTCGCCAAGGCGACTCATGACAGATGGTGACAACTAGTGGGGCCAGCGATTTGTCACTCATTGTGGATGTAGTCCCTGGGGAAAATTGTGCTATGCGTTACAGTGCAGCTATCCATCGCAGCTCGTGGCATATTAGCCGTTAGACCCGGTCTTCTGAATCCAAAGGCTAGATGCCTGTGCGGCGCTGGGCAGCCCGACCTCCCGGATTTTATCGGGATGTGCCTGCATGAACCAGGCGTTCATAAAGCGAATCCGGTAGCTGTCGTTATTGGTCAGAAACGCCCGCACCAGATAAGCTTCGTTCCAGGCTCGTCCGTCCGCTAGCCACTCCGCGGAATATTCGAACGGCCACGGAATATCATGCACATGAATCCAAACGCCTTTCTGTACCAGCGGTAGAATCTCAAAAAGCAAGTAGTTCACATCGCTTCCGCATTTCGAGACATGCGAAGAATCAATAAATAGGATGTCGTTCTCTTCCAGTTTTTCGAACAGTGATCGATCCACCTCTTGAACAATTTGCGTATGGATGCGGGATCTTTTCCAATCCGACTCCCGCAAAAGCATTTTTAAACGTACCGGGTCCGGATCAACGAAGGTGAAATCAACTGCGAGTCCTGCTTCGGCTACCGCATCAAGCATCAAAGCCGAGGAATAGCCCGATCCGATCTCGATAATCCTTCGTGGCTTCAGCTTCGTGATGATCGCTTCACATACATAGGCATCTAATCCGCTATAAAATGAATTGTTTGGTTCAAATCGTTTTGCTGTTTCGGAACCATGCGAGCTGCCGTGAGTAAGTGCCTTCAATTCTTGCCATAGCGACTCATGACTGTCACTTGGGAGACGTAAATCCGTGAAGGTGCGATCGGCATTTTCACTCCGGGTGCACGCCGCGCGCTGGACATCCAACTCCGAGGGTATGGGCGAGTAATAATGTCCAGGCTTGGCAAATCGCAGGAATTTATCAGCCCGCACCTTTCGGGCATAATAGGCAACATATAGCATTTGGAGAATATGCCACAACGGCCGGCAGTATTTCTTGATGGTTCTCATTTCATAAAATCCGGAGTTCGGTAAATAGCTCTATCCTAGTTACTATCTTTTTGGCGAGAGACCGTCGTTTCACCAATACGGCTAGGTACTCAGCAGCCTCCGCGAGGGAGATATTCACTGACAGTATACCGGCAGTATATAGGCAGTAAGCGAAAGCCCGTTGAGTAACTTCGTCTAAATAGTTGCATCCCTCGGAGAAGATTCGCTGCGCTATTTGTGCGCGTGCCAACAGGAGGTCCTCCCGTCTGCTTGTAGTGGATTGCTTATCATGTCTCCGCCAACTCCCAAGCTTGCGGGCCACATAGTACACCTGGCATCGCTGAAGCATTCTCATCTGCCAAAGATAGTCACCGAATCCCCCCAGATCTTCAGGAAAAAAACCTGCTTTGTCGAATACGTCGCGCCGAATCAGCATCTGCGTTAGAGACATACTCGGCGTGCTTTGCCAAAGTCCGGCCCGAAACTCCCTTCTCGTATCAATCAATCCTGATGCGATGCGCCTGCGCGCAGAAAGGCGGCGGATAAACTCTATATCTAGTATTGAGCTTTCCCCAAACTCGTCGATTTGCCAAGGCTTGGAAGTTACTACTTCAATATTTTTAGATGCAGACTGATTCAGCATCTCCAAACAACGCGGATGCATAGTATCATCACTCGTGGCAATATAGATCCATTTCCCAGTGGATTCTAGAATGCACCGGTTCCAACCATCGTAAATTCCAAGCGGCGGTGATTGCAGTATTCGAACCCGCTTGTCGCGCTTGGCGTATTTAGTGAGCTCCTCAAAGCTGCCATCGTTTGAATACCCATCGTTGATGATGACTTCATAATTCCCAAAGGTCTGCGCCGATATACTATTGATTCTCTCTTCAATATATTCGCCCGCGTTTAGGTTTGGTAGACAAACCGTAATATGCGGACTCATTTCCTGATTAGCCTGAACATACCGGTCTTGCTTGCCTCGCGATTCGATACATCGCGCGCCCTTCTACGCTGCCCGCTTCTTCCCTTTAGCGTACCGGCAATCATACATAGTATTGGCACCATCACATAACCAGTCGCCACTACTGATTCGATTAAACAATATAGCAGAATCCCCCATATGGCGGCCGCGCAGGCTATCTCGATTGGTTCAATTGTTTCAAAAGTCGATCTAACGGCGCTTAGCCCGAAACTGGTCGCAACAACTAACGTGAGTAGCCCGAAAGGGACCCCTACTTCCGATGCCAAGGATAAATAGGCATTGTGAGACGAATAGCCTTTGACGTCAAAATCGGTCAGATACCCACTCCCCCAGAAGGTGTTCATTAGATCGACAGCATGCTCTGCCCAAATCTCGCTTCTTCCTGAAATGGTGCGATCCCCCATCTCGCGGTAGCTAAATCGTTCAATATAGTTACTGAGACCAAGCTGGTTCGATATTTTGTCGGACGTAAAAACGATGGTCGCGAGAATAGCTACGGCGAAAGCGCAGCCTACGAAAATCAATGATATGGATTTTCTCAAAGCGATCCCCCATGTTAGTGCTATAGCAACGGCGTACGCAACTAAACCACCGCGCGTACCCATGAAAACGCAAAGTGCGAAGTACCCTACTACGCAGGCAATGCCGATTGTGACGCCTATCCACTTTAGACAGCGCGCCCAGGCGGTATTAGCATAACCAGATAACCATGCACCAGCAATTACCCAAAGACCAAATATCAAAAATGGGGATGCTTGTAGAACCAATCCAGTGACAAATATCACTGATGTGGAGTCTAAATAATGAAACGTCATTCGCTCACCACCACCGACCCATCCGGCTACTTCAGGGACGTACGTTCGGGCAAAGCCAGTAAATGATTTATAAGCAGTATAAAGGTTAAGCAACCCGACTGGCATAAAAATGAATGCCAAGTTATAGCCACGACTTTTCGACATGCTTAACCCAGCTAGGTACGCCACCAGGGGCACCAATAAAAGCTCTCTTATCGCCATCAAAGATGTCCGCCAATCTGATTGAGCGGATATGATATGAAAAGCCAACGAAGCTAAACCAAAGAAAGATACAATATACACTGCCTTGAGTTCATATTTCTGTATGTTTCCGATCACCAATAATCCTGCGCCTATGAAGAGCGAACCATGCGCAAGTGCTCTGAGCATCGGAATCCCTGAGTTGACAGGTATCGTCACCAGGCACAGCGCCAATGCTATCAATGCATAGGAGACAAGATATCGCAGTTTCCACGAAACGGTAGACCTTGAATCGAAAGCCGAATTCATGTTTGTGTGTATTCTGACTATCTAGCGAGCCAACTGGTTAGATTCTCACGTGGAAATATTTCCAACTTACCCCCGTCCGTGCAGTTGGTAATGCTACCCCCATGAGCGCAGAACATGTCCTGCGCCATGGAGTAGAAGAACTCGCTTCCTGCTAGATCAGGTAATTGCCATTTTTGACCTCCGGAAAAATAGCGTGGATCAAAATGACTCGCATCTTCACTGCCTGATACCACCACTTTGTTAGCTGGTCCCTTCGTTGCGAAATTATGGTCGCACCCTACAAGCGCAACTTTACGAAATCCCATATGAAACGCTAATTGCAGCGCGACGGTTGTGACTGTATAACCTTGGTTGATGCTAATAGTGCAATCTCGCGCTAACTTTGGCTGACTGGATGAGTGAAGGAAGGCCACATTTGATCGTGACCGAATGTGAGTTCGTCCGACGCCATCAATAAACAGGGGTAATTCCGTTTCGTTGTAGAAATCGGCGTTTTGTTCAATTACGAGAGGATTAACAGCGACAATGCAACTTGGTCGAAATTTGTTTTTCTCAAACAGAAGGTTGATTTTATTTAAACCGAAAGTGAATACACCATCGAGCAATGATAGATCAGTTCTCAGTAAACTGGGACCGTTGCATGCAATTACAGCCCCCTTGCCTGGAAACCGGTCTTTCCAGTTATGTAATTTCTTTCGGGAACGGAATGATTCAGTCCCTAGATCCCATATCATTCTGTCGATCACCTGTCTCAGTGCATATCTATAGGGGTTGATTGTGGGACGCTGAGCTCGAACACCCTGTAGCGTATGGTCGGGGTTATGATTGGAAGACATATAGAAGGTAGATACCAAGGCAGAGAGCTGGCCAACCCACGGCATGAGTATCAAACGACGGCCATTGCAGAGCGAATTTGCAATGGGAAAGGCGCGCGCTGTACCAGCAATAAAAGGTCAAATTCCCGATGAGCATACCCATGGGCAAAGCGGCCACGCCCATTTCAGGGAAGAGCCACAAGGATACGGCCACAAAGATAAATCCGGTCACTCCGTTGGCAATATGCCAAACGATGTGGTTTGTGGTGCTATAGAGTTGCAGATGCATGGCCCCATATCTTTCGCACAAGAAAGCAGCGCCTAACAATCCCCACAGTGTCGGATCCGGAAACGGTGTCTGGCTTCCGATGAAATCGAGGAGTGCGGGTGCGATCAGTCCGAGCAGAATGAATGGGATGACAAACGACCAATATGCCCAACTCATTCCACGCTGCGCCAGCGCTACTTGTTCGCCCACCTTCTGCTGTGCCCACAACCGCGACAGCATGGGTAACTTGCTGTAGAACGGCGCCTGTGAGATCTGACTGATGGTCTGAACCAAGCGTAAGCCTAGAAGATAAGACGCAACAGCCACCGTATCTTCAGACTGGGCATAAAGGAGGCCGCTGATCTGGACCAGGCCGAACGACATGAATGCGCCAAGGCCAGCCCTCCAAGCGGGGCTCCAAGCAAAGGCGAATATCTCGCGATCAAAGGCAGCGGGCGGAAACGCACGAAAGCGCCCGCCAAAGACCATTCGGGCCAAACGATGCCCCTGCCACGCGGATAGCAGCACCCAGAGTTGGGTGACCAAAACAAGGCCGAGCAAACCACCGCCAAGTATCAAGGTGGCGAAACTGGTCAGTATTGAAAGGAAGCCGTATGCAGACTCCCAGCGTCGCGACAGGGCCACATGGTTCGTTCCCTGTAAAAAGGCCCCGTAGCAGTTGTTCCGAAAATAGATGACGGTCGAAAAGACTATGCAGCCCCAGGCTAGCCAAGCCTCGACTGGAGTTGTCAGGTGGCGCCCGGACTCCACTAGCAGGCTGCTTCCATCGTCTAAGGCCTCTACTCGGCGAAAAAGCGCCAACGTGCCACCCACGACGAGTAGAGCCGCCAAAAATATGCTGAGGCGGTCATAGATGAATCGCATCGTCCCACAGATGCGCCCTAGCAGCAGCCAGTTGGGATTCTTTGTTCCATGCTCCTGGCCAAGGCCACCGCTACCATTCAGATCTGCCGCTCCACCCATGGCGTAGGCAACCAGACGTGCAAACGTGCTCCCAAATCCGAGCTCAGCAAGCATCTGTAGTCCGATCAGCACCGAGAATACCTGCCAGAGCGCAATCTCCGCCGGGTAGAAGCGGTGCAACACCAAGGGTAGCACCAAAACCAGGTTCAGGGTGCGGACAGCAAAGCTTGCCCACGTGGTGAACGTGGGAGAATCCCAAAGACGATAGATAACTAGTCTCAACGAATTCGTCCTTCGACGATGGTGCTCAGGTACTCCTCGACCGCTTGCATTGAGCTGCCCGGCTTAAAGGCAACAAAGTTACCCCATGCCATGGAATCGGAAAGAGTGCAGGGATAGCGGCGCCAGCTTTTCCATGTATGCGTGACTCCGTAACGCGCAATCGGCGCCCACTCGGAAAGAAAAACCACATAGCCTTTGTCGACCAGGTAGTCACCCATTTGCCGATAATCGTAGCCTAAGGGAACCGTCTTGATGTCCTCGAATTCGCACAGCACGACCTGCGGGCGAATATTCTCCCATGGAAAACCCTTCAGGACAAATAAGTCGTGACCTTCCGTGTCTATTTTCAGGAATTCAACCTGCTCGACCCCTTCTTCGGCCAGCACCCGCCGCAGGGTGCAGATGCGAACTCGCTCGGTTTCGTGGTGGGTGGGTCGGAAGGCCGACAGGCTTGATATCCCGTCGGATTCATCACTGGCGAAGAACGCGACCTCTTCGGCTTCGTGATCGGAGACGGCCACCGGGAAAAGCCGAATATCCTCGGCTCGGGCGTTGCCGAGCAGCCTGGTCCGGTTCTTGGAATCCGGCTCGAACGCCAAAATCCGCCACCGCTTGGCGAGATACGGCAAAAAGGATTCCCCGAAGTGCGCGCCCACATCCACCATCACGCCCGGAGTGCGCCTCTCCAGAAAATAATCGTAGATGAGATCGGCCTCGGCGAATGTACGCGGCTGTCCCTTCAACCTGCGGATCAAGCCAGCAGCCCCTCTTTCCCCCAGCAGTGTTTGCAGTCCTTTCTTGATTAGGTTTCTCATGGCAAATTTGATTTTCCCGCGGGGACCGCGGTTTTATCCAGATCTGACCTGCTCAACACCAGGATGCCCCACGGATGCAGCGGCGGCAGGACAAGACCACCATCCGGAGCCAGCGGCAGTTCCAACCGTTCGACCAAGGGCTCGTACCCACCACTGGTGAATGCCCTCTCGTGGGCGGCGGCATCGTAGGTTTTCGGTACGATCAGCTCAGCGCGGAAGGGGCGCCCGGAAAAAATCCGATGCGCAGGCAGGTTGAGGCGGAAGGAATGAGGTTCATCCGCCCAGTCGACCAGATGCACTACCACCGGGGCGGCCCGGTCGCCGGGCTTGACCCTCGTTACTGCATAGACCTGCGCATCCGGTACAGTGACCTCAGTCGGCGCGCCAGCGGTGGGGCTCGCTGATGAAATCGTGCCCTCAGGCGGCGTCTCCTCGTAGCCGTCCAAATACACGGATGACGCCCGGACCATCGCATAAAGATCCGCAAAGTCGGCGGGATCGCCGTAGTGGCGATCCGCCCAGGGCGGCGGCAGATACGTATCCCAAGGGGCTTCCATCAGCATACCGTGGGCATAAGCGGTCGCCAGCGTACGCCTCGTCAGGGCAATCCAACTCAGCGGCTCGACGGGCGCAGATGTATGCAGCGGCATCGTAAGAATCTGCCGGCCGCGCGCCTGACGGGAGATCGATTTCAAGCCTTCGGGTGTGGCCAGACGCATGGGCAACTCACCCAGCCAGAAATCAAACTCTTGGGCCACCTTGTCGTTCGGTAGCGCGACGACATTTGCTGAGATCGTGATGGTTCGGCCCGCATAGCGATTCAGCTCCTCCCGCCACCAGCGGTGAAACTCAATCGTGGATTGTTCCTGGTACTGCCCAAATAGCTTCTTCAGCTGGCCACCATCGTAGTTCGCAAAGGCGTCCCCAACCGGGGCCCCTTGCGCAACCAGATACTCCCGATAGTTAAAAGCAGCGCCCGGAAGCTGCCCTGTGACCGGCTTCATCTCCGCGGGTTTGTCGGAAAGATATCGCCCGAATTCGTCAACACAGTGCTTACAAAAGCAGGCACCCCAGTTCAACGCGGCAACATTCCCCGCCGGGTCGTCTCGTTGGATATCCTGCACCCCCAGGTCCACCATCTGTTTCAGGGCGTCAAGATAGGCGGCCCGCACCTTCGGATTGTTAACGCATAACCAGAGACCGGGCGTTTCCCAGG
The DNA here is from genome assembly GCF_001746835.1 of Lacunisphaera limnophila. Classification (NCBI taxonomy): domain Bacteria; kingdom Pseudomonadati; phylum Verrucomicrobiota; class Opitutia; order Opitutales; family Opitutaceae; genus Lacunisphaera; species Lacunisphaera limnophila. The sequence goes on from NZ_CP016094.1 coordinate 3,531,666, forward strand.
CTCGCATCCACGGCGCATGCACCGGCTCACCGGCCAGATCCAAGATGGACACGTCCTTCAATTCGGCTTTTTGCCTCAGGTCAAATCCCACTTGGGTCCCGGTATTCACGGCTCCAGACACCGTAACCCCCAACGATTTCACCTCTTTCACAAACTCCGCGTTCAGCCCGTAGATCCATTCCAAGCGGGTGGCATGAAATCCCCGGATGGCTCGAATCGTATCATGCGGATCGTTGCCGAACGCAGGGCGCGGCAAAAGACCACGTATTGGGACCTCGCTAGCGCGAAGCTCGCCTGGATGGTCAGCCGGCGCCACGACGCTGTCGGCCAGAAAGGATTTCTGCTGCCCGGCCGTGATACAGCCCGGCTGAGTCACGTTCAACGCCAATAGGCAGGCAACTGCAGCCACGCGCCAAGCCCGCGCTTGATTGGCAAATTGCGCATGAACCAACTTTCTCCCGTGCTGACTAATCAGGGATAGGGTCACAGTCCGACCTTCGCCATCTGGTGGTAGAGGGCGATGATCTCGGCGAGGTTCCAGCCTGTCTGGTCATCGATGTCGGCGGACTCGAGCTGCGGGGTCTCGAAGAGGGCGGGCTTAAGGCCGATGCGGGCGCCGGTCGCAGCGAAGCTCTCGCGGGTAAAGAGATAGAGGTTCGAGTTCTCCTCGTACCACGGCTCGAGGTCCTGCGTGCGGATCAGATTCTTGGGGTCGTGATTCACCGGCGACGCATCGGCGCGGTAGAAACGCGTTTGGAATCGGTTGACCGAAAATAGGCTGTCACACGAGCCGTCAAGAATGGCGGCGTCGAACTTGGTCAGGGCACCCCGGATCGTTGCCGAGCTCAGCAGCGGGTTGGTCGTGTGCGTCATCAGGTAGGCATCGGATTCCACGGCCGCGAGGTCATCGGCCAGGACCTTGTTCATGCTGACCATGTCGCCGCACAGCTCGGGCGCACGGTCCCGGATCAGCACCCGGCTGGTTTCGGTCAGGCCGTTCTCGGCCAGGATGGCACGGGCATCCGTGTTGATGACGACCCGGTCGATCTCGGGCATCGCCACAAGCGTGTCGAGAATCCACCGGAAGAGCGGCTTGTTGGCGAAAGGACGAAAGTTCTTGCCCTTTACCCGGGCGCTGTGGGCTTTCATCGGGAGCAGGGCGACGAGTTTATGCTTCATGGTAGGGAGGATACAGTGGGTTTCGGCGGGGTTGAGAGGAATTACTTCGCAAGAAAGCTGCGCAGCTGGGCCACGCCGGCGGTGCAGGTGTGCATCAGCATGGTGATGTCGAGGCTGTAGGCGAGGAAGCGGTAGCCTTCCGCCGACCGCTTGAGCAGCTCCTCGGTGTTGGGCTGCACGACATGAATGCCAGCCACAATCTTGTGTTTCTGACAGGCCTGCAGGATGCGATCCCGCGCCTCGAGGTAGTCCGGATGTTCGAACTGGGCGGTGATACCCATGGAGGCCGTGAGGTCATAGGGCCCAATGAAGACGGCATCCACCCCCGGCACACTGAGAATCTCGTCGATGTTGTTCACCGCGTCGATGTGCTCGATCTGCACGGCGATCAGGACCTCCTCGTTGGCCGCCACGAATTCCTCGGCCAGACGCAGTCCAAACCGGTTGGCCCGACAGAAACCGACGCCACGCTTGCCGTGCGGCGGGTATTTGACGGCCGAGACCAGCAACTCCGCCTCGGCCTTGGTCGTGATCAGGGGGCAGACCACTCCCCTCGCCCCGGCATCGACGTAACGCTTCACGAGCGAGTAATCCACGCCGTGGAGCCGCACCATCGGTGCGCAGTTGGGACTGCCGGCGGTGATGGCCTGGAAGAGCTGCTGCGTCTGCGGGAGATCGACGGCCGAATGCTCGACGTCGACGCACACATAATCGAAGCCGCAGGAGGCCAGCAGCTCGGCGATGATCGGACTGCCCGAATTACACCAGGTGCCGACGATTGTGTCGTTGTTGGCCAGGGCCTGTTTGAGGTTACGCATGTTAGGAAACGAGTTTGAGGTTCATCTTTACCACTAGCTTGAAGACTTCGCCATGGCGGGTGTCGGATACTTTCGGACGATGGGCATCCGTCGGATAAAATATGGCGAAGCAACCCGGCAGCATGTGCACCCGAGACAAGGTGGGCACCGGCTGGTAGAATTGCAGGTCTTTGGCCTCATCGAATCCGCCGTCCGGCAGCAACTCGCTCCGGTCCAGCCAGTCGATCATCTCGGCCCCGGTGATCGTGTATTGAAGATCCACATACTTGCGGTGAGTCTCGTACCGACATTGCTCCGCCGGCAGGGTCTGGTAGGTCATCACGTTGACATAGATATCCTCACCCTGCAGCTGAGTGATGCCCAACGGCGTGGCCGGGGTGACGGTATGTAACCAGTCGAAAGCCAGCTTCCAGGCCGGGTTATCGAGCAAGAAAGCGTGGCTTTCCGGGGTGTTTAATTTTCCGTGGATCATGATCGTATTGGTTATCGTGGTGTAACTGGTTTCCCCTGTATTAGAGCTATCAATTGCAAGTAGTCGCTTCGCCGAACCTGAATTTTACCTAGAGTTGCCGTGCAGCTGGAATCTAAAGCAACTTGTCAGCAGAGATTCGGATAAAAAACTGCTCAGGCTGCTGATCTAGGCTTCGAGAAAATAAGTCCGTGAACATTGCATGCCATGGTGGCGATCCGCGAGTTCCATAACTCTTGGCTGCGCCATCAAGTATGTGCCAGAATGCAACATTCTCAGTTCTGTCACCCTTATGCATGACCCGATACTCGGCGGGCGGAAGGTTTTCAGCTTTGATAGTTGTCGGTCGCCGGTAGGCGGTTGCCTGCATGAGAGGCGTGATTCGATCCAGGACTTGCGCGAGCGGTCCACTTGCTGCCTTCCGGTCGCCCAATGCCGGTTCCCAAGTTTTCGCCTCCACAATATCCCAGCCAGCCCTGACCCAGCAAACGTCAGGAGTATGTCCGGCCACCAAGCGGTGGGACATCTTTCCAGGCGCCCAATAAGCGATATATACAGATAATCTCTCCGGACCCTTTGTGTATACCGCAAACAATGCGTCGTCGTAATTGAGCAACTCGCTTACTTTAGCTTTCATCTCCGGGGTGTCAGCGATTGGGAGATACTCGACGGTCCAACCCGGAATTTCCTCGGGTTTCGGTAGCAGATCCTTGACGTTGCCTTTGAATGTACGCTCCGGCGGCGGCCGGGAGCCAACCACGACTAGGGCCAGGCCGGCCAACAGGACGAGTCCCGCAAGCCCTAGGCTAACCTTAGTTCCATTTGTCATGAAAGTGTTTCGCTAGGCACGTCAGTTCTGCGCTGAGATATCCGTTTCCCCCTCATGAGCCGATCCCCTTCAGCCAATCCCGATTCGCCACATACCAATCAATCGTCTTTCGGAAACCATTCTCGGGGGAAACGAGCGGCCTCCAACCGAGGAGCCGACCGGCTTTGCCGATGTCGGCTTGCGTGTCGGTCATGTCGAGTGGATTGGCCGGCTGCTGATCGATGACCGCCTTGCGGCCGAGAAATCCCTCCAGCAGGGTGATCATCGAACGGATCGTAAGCGGCCGGTTGCCGCCACCCAGGTTGATCACCTCATACCCTAGAGGCTTCGCGGCGAGAATCGTCCCGCGGGCGATGTCGTCCACGTAGGTGAAGTCACGCGACTGGCTGCCATCACCGAAAAGCGTGATCGGCTGACCGGTCGCCACCCAGTGCACAAAACGATACGGCGCCATGTCCGGCCGGCCGGCCGGGCCGAACACCGTGAAGTAACGAAGGACGGTGACATCGAGGCCGTGGTTCCGATGGTACTCCTGCGCCAGAAGTTCCGCCGCCCGCTTCGTCTCCGCATAGGGCGATTGCATCCGGCCGAGGGCGGCGTCCTCCCGGAACGGCATCGCGCACCCCGCATACACCGAGGAACTAGAGGCCACCACGTGCTTCCGGACACCATACTTCACCTGGCACTTCAGGATATTCTCCTCTCCAAAGACATTCGTCCGCCGGTACAGGTCCGGGTACTCCAAACTCGCCCGCACGCCTGCCCTAGCAGCCAGGTTGAAGACGGCGGTGAAATTGTGCGCGTTGAAAACCTCTTCCAAAGCCGTGAGGTTCTCGATGTCGAGGTGGTGGAAGGTGAACGTTCCAGAATTGTTGGTTGCTGGTTGTTGGTTGTTTGGTTTCGACCCCGCCAACAAATCTCCTCCAGCAGGCAAACCAGCCGCAAACCGGGACACTTTCGAATCCGAGCCCAACAACGGACAACAAACATCCAACAACCTTGAAAGACGGTAGTCTTTCAACCTGACGTCATAGTAATCATTCAGATTATCCACGCCGACCACGGTGTGCCCGTCCGCCAGCAACAGTTCGCACACCTTCGACCCTATAAAGCCGGCCGCGCCGGTTACCAAGTAACAGGCGCGAAGGTTGTTGGTTGTTGGTTGTGAGTTGATGGGGAGATGCCGGAGCAGGTTGTTAGTTGTTAGGTATTGGTTGTTGGGGCCTGTCTTTCAGACACTCAATCCGTGGTTCGTTATTGGATGTTACTAGTCAGATCCCGAGGGAAGGTGCGTGGTTCAAGGCCGCCTCGGTGTATTTCCCCAACAACAATCAACCATCAACCAACAACCCCGCCGCGTCCGCTCGCGCCATCGCGCGGGCGACGTCGGCACCGGCCGTCTTCGCCTTCCAACCTAGGACCTTCTTCGCCACGCGGGCGTCACCCACAAGCCGCACGCTGTCCAGGGGGCGGTAGAATTTGGGATCCACGCGGAGAACGCTGGCGCCCGTGTCGGTGCGCCGGGCCACTTCCTTCGCGCCCTTCCCTTCGAACTTCAGCTTCAGTCCCAATTCAGCGAATGCAGCCGAGGCAAATTCGCGCACGGAACAATCCCGTCCAGTGGCCAGGACGTAGTCGCGGGCAGCCTTGGCCTGCAACGCGTCCGCCATCGCGACCACATACTCCGGCGCCCAGCCCCAGTCGCGCCGGGCATCGAGGTTGCCGAGAAAGATCTCCTTCTGCTTCCCCGCGACAATCCGGGCCGCACCCGTCGTGATCTTGCGCGTGACAAAGTTCTCCCCGCGCCGCGGCGACTCGTGGTTGTAGGCGATGCCGTTCACGGCAAACAGCCCGTAGGCCTGCCGGTACACCCGGACCATCTGCGCCGCAAAGGCCTTGGCGCAGCCATACGGATTCATCGGGTTGAAAGGCGTGGCCTCATTCTGCGGCGCGATCGTGGGGGCGCCAAAGAGTTCCGAACTGGCGGCATGATAAACCCGCACCGGGTAGCCGACATCCCGCAGGATCTCGAGGAGGGCCAAGGTCGCGACGGCGTTCTCCTGGCAGGTCACCTCGGGGATCTCGAAACTGAGTCCCACATGGCTCTGCCCGGCCAGGTGGTACACCTCCGCCGGCATTACCTTCTGGATGATCCGCCGCAAAGAGGTCGCATCCGTGAGATCGCTATAATGAAGCGTGAGGTCGCCCTTCCCCTTCCCTCCTGCGTTACGCAGGTGCTCAATACGACCGCGGTTGAACATACTGGACCGCCGCACCAAGCCGTGCACGGCATAGCCGCGGCCCATCAGCAGTTCCGTCAGGTAGGAACCATCCTGGCCCGTGATGCCAAGGATAAGCGCGCTGCGGCGCGCCGGCTGAGACCTGAGTTTGTGCGTGGTACGGCCCATATTAGGTCAAAAGATCAGATTTCAGGCCTCGGGATTCAAGCCTCACGTTTCGGGCCGAAGCACAGCTTCGCCCCGTCACTTCCTCCCGGAAGAGTCCCTCACTGAAAAATGTATGTGCATTCATCCGTCTCTAACTCCTGCCCCAACTCCACCGACCCTTAGCCCAGTTTCAAAAACGTCTTCGCCAGCGGCAACAGGGCCCCGGCCTTGCCGTGCCAGGTCTGGAGCTTCTTGACCCGGTTGCGCAGGACCTCGGCCTGGCCGTTGCGGCCCGGCACGGACTTCGCGAGCGAGTTCAAGCGACCCTTGCCGGAATCAAACTGGGTCTGCAAACGCTGCTCAATGAAGTGGGCTATCAGCTGACGCATCTCCATGTCCGGCTCAAACAGGCCCGTCCGGTCCGTCTCTTTCGACACTTCCTTCAAGGCCCCCACTTCCCGCAGGACCTTCAGCCCGGCGCTCACCGATCCCTTGCTTATGTCCAGCCGGTCCTCGATCTCCGCGAAGCTGAGCGGCACCGGCGAGGCAAAGACGATTCCATAGATCGCCGCCACCGACTTCGGCACCCCGAGGAGCGATGCCGCCTCCACAAAGAAGTCCACCAGCTCCACCTCGAAGGCGACAACGGCAGGATCCCGCTCACCCGCCAGCACCAAGCCAGAACCCGGGGCACGGGAGTCGACAGGCAAAGGACGGGGCGGCGTGGTGGAAGACATCGGTAAATCCCTGATTCCGATACAGGCATTTACCCGTATCCGAGGCAACCACTAAGTTCAGTTCATTTTGAACAGAACCATCTGGCCCTGGTACCGGAACCCCAAGGTGTGTCCACGCTCACGCGTCACTCCCTTTTTGCGCTATCTGCGATGCTTTGCGGCCAAACTGATCGAATTGCTTCATCCAAGGCAGTGAGCCGCGAAAAATGCAAATGGCGCAAAATCAGTCACCGATATCCTCCCTTTGCCTCTCCCCTCCCCAACAACCCATTCCCCTAATCCCCAAACGGCGTCAGGCTGCCATGGTCCATCCGTCCGTCCTTGGCTCCGCCCGACGGGCCGGAGGGCACGATCTCGTGCACCACGCGCCACATCCGCCGGGCGGAAATCCTCAGGCGCAGGCGCGACCGCAGGAAACGCCGGTTCGAGAAATGCTGCGCGTAGCAATCCAGTGCGTCCCGAAACCCCGCCGTGTCCGCCAGCTGGACCACGTCGTCGATAAATTCGTAGTCGGCCTGGAAATACTCGCTGTCGAACCACGCGAGCAACCTCACCAGGGGGCGCGCCGGCAAATACAAGGTCCGCGTCAGCAGGTCCGCCCGGAAGTCCGCGGGACTCACGCCCCACCGCGCACAATAACGCGCCTGAAAGGCCGTCGTCATCCCCCGCCCTCACTGCGCCGCCGCACCGGGTGCGCGATCGGCAGGGTCACGGTGCACTTCGTGCCCGCGCCCGGATTGCTCTCCAACTGCAACCGGCCGCGGTTGCGCCGCAGGATCTGCCGGACGATGAAAAGCCCGACGCCCAGGCCCTGCTGCTGGAACTTTGCGTGCTCAAACTGCCGGAAGAGCCCCAGGTTCTTCAGCTGCTGTCGGGTCATGCCGCGGCCGGCATCCTCGACCGTGAGCTGCCACTCCGAGCCGATGCGGTGGCCCCGCACCTTCACAGGCGTACCCGGCCGCGAGAAACCCAGCGCGTTCTCCACCAGCTCCTCGACCAGAATCGGGATCTCCGTCGCCCCGCCTTGGATCGAGGCGCCGGCGACGTCGAGCATCAGGTCGGCCTTCCGTCCGTGCCGCTCGGCCGCGAGCAGGGCGCCCTGCTGCACCAGCTGGACGATGGTGCCCGGGGACAAGACGGGAAACGGGGCGAACGAATCCGGATCGAGCCGGTCCAGTGCGTACAGGTAATTGCGCAGCGTGCGGTGCAGCCGCCGGGCCGACTGCATGATGTTCCGCAGGCCGTCCTTCACCTCGGCCGGGCTCATCGTGTCGCCCTCCTGCTCCAGCATCTCCGCGAAACCCAGGATGCCGGTCAGGGGCGTGAAGAATTCATGCGAGAGCCCCCGGTGCAGGGTGTTGCGCAGCTCGCGCACGAGGGCCGCCTCATTCTGCCCGGAGATCCCGTTGCGCCGGAGCCGGGCATCCACGCACGCCAGCAGCGTCTCCAGGCTGAACGGTTTCAGCAGGAAGTCGTCGGCGCCGCGGTCCATCGCCGAGCGCGGCTGCGAATACATCGGGTTGCCTGTCATCAGGACGAACGGACAGCTGCCCAGCTCCGGGTCGCCCCGGATTTCCTCGAGGAAGCGGTAACCGTTTTTCCCCGGCATGTTGATGTCGCAGATGATCAGGTCCGGCAGCTTCTCGTGCACCTGCGACCAGGCGATGTCCACGGTGCTGGAAAACGTGGTGTGGTAGCCATGCGCCCGCAGGCCGGCCGCGAGCGCGTTGCCCAGCGCCGGGTCGTCGTCGACGATGTGCACCCAGCGCACGGTGTCATCCACGTGCGTCGTCGTTTCCGGGGTGGCGGCCCAGGGTTCGGTGGGACGTTGGTTCATGGGTTCGGGGGGTAAAGGCCGGCGCCCCCGGCGGGATCGGCCGCCGGCGCGGGCGGGTAGACCAGGCGGATCCGCGTGCCGCGGCCCGCCCGGCTGCGCACCTCGATGCGTCCGCCCATGCCCTCCAGCAGGCGGTGGACGGTGACGAGCCCGAGCCCGGTGCCGTGCCCGGGGGCTTTCGTGGTGAAAAACTTCTGGAACAGCCGCGCCTTCACCGCCGGGGTCATGCCGGTGCCGTTGTCCTCGACCTCCAGAAAAGGCCGCCGTCCGCGGGTCGCGCCGACCCGCACGATGATGCGGCCGCCCTCGGCGGGGGTCGCATCCCGGGCGTTCAGGACGAGGTTGATCAGCATCTGCTCCACCTGGCCGGGATCGGCGATCACGCTCCCGGTGACACCCGGGTCGGGCTCGAACAACAGGTCCCGCGGAATGATGCGCTGCAACAGGGTGTGCGTGCGCCGCGCCACCGCGTTGAGCTCCAGCCACTGCGGGTGCGCCTCCGGCGGCCGGGCGAGGTTGCGCAGCTGGTTGCACAGGGCCGCCACCAGGCCCGCCGCATGCAACAGCGGTTCCACATGGCGCGCCACCGCCGCGTCACCCTTATGCTCCTCTTTCAGGAGCCCGGCGTTGAAGAGCACGATCGTCTGCAGGTTGCTGATCTCGTGGACGGCTGTCGCCGCCAGCTCCCCCTGCATGACGAGGCGCTGGATGCCCCGGAGCTGGGCGTCGAGACGCGTGCCGGCGGCCGGGCGGCGGGACGGACGCGGACGGATGACCTTGGTCGCACGCATGCTTCAACGGCCCGAGGCCAGGGTGCGCGGCCCGCTGGCGGGCAAGTCGAGGAGCCCGCGGCTGGCGGCATAGAGGGAGAGTTGCGCCACGCGGTGCAGGCCGAGCTTGCGCATCAGGCGGCTGCGGTGGTTCGCCACGGTGTGCGGGCTCAGGCCGAGTTGGCCCGCGATTTCCCGCGAGTTCAGGCCCTTGGCCAGGCCGGCGAGGACCGATTCCTCCCGCGGACTGAGCGGCAACCCGCCGCCCGGCGGCGCGACGCCCGGCGCCGCCACCATCGAACGAATGTCCGCGGCAATCTCCGGGCTGAAATACGTGCGCCCGGCCGCGACCGCCTGCAGCGCCCGCCGGAATTCATCCAGCGTCGCCCCCTTCCCGATCAGGCTGTGCGGGCCGGCGGCCAGTACTTGCCGGATCAGGCCCGGCGTGAGATTGCCCGAGAAAACCAGCACGCGGGCGCTCCGGCAGATCGTGGTCAGCCGGTCCAGCGTGGCGACCCCATGGTTTTCCGGCAGGATCAGATCCAACACGATCAGGTCGGGCCGCTCCCGCCAGCACAGCGTGATCGCCTCGCTCTCATTGCAGGCCCAACCCACCACCCGCAGGCCTTCGATCCCGTTCACGACGGTCGTCACCATCTCGCGGAACAGCACATGGTCCTCCACGATCACCACCCGGACTACGGGCTTCATTTTTGCATCGGCAGCCATGCGACACTTGTTGTGCGCACTTTCCGAAATATCTATCAAATAGCATGAACGGCGCCCAAAATGAGGGGAACGCCCAAGCCCGCGTTAGCTTGTGCGGGCCACATCCACCCTAGGGGTTTTCCCGAGGGCCCTTAGTGTGACCCGACTCAGCCGGTTGGGTTGGTTGTCGCCACCCGCAGGCCCGGCACGCGGACCAGGCCCAGCCGGGCGGCATGCAGCACGAGGTCCGCCGTCGTGTGGCGTCCGGTCTTCTTCATGAGCCGGCCGCGAAACGCGTTGATGGTGTTCTGGCTCAACTCCATCTTGCTGGCAATCTGCTTGGTGCTCAGGCCCGCGGCAATGTGCTGCAACACCGTCAGCTCCTGCCGGCTCAGTTCGGGCCGGCGCGTCCGGTCCGGCGGGGCCGCCGCCACGAGCTTGCGAACCGAGTCGCAGGCCTGGGCGCACAGGTACATGCCGCCGTCGGCGACACGGTCCGTGGCTTCGATGATCTCCTGCATGCGGACGGTCTTGCCCAAAATGCCATTGGCCCCGGCCAGGAGCAGGTCACCCACCAGGGTCGTGCCGAGCCGGCCGGTGAAGACGAGGACGCGGATGCGCGGAAACTCCAGCCGCAGCTGCCGCAGGCAGGTGAGGTCGTTCGAGTCGAGCAGCACGATATCGAGAAAGACCAGCGCCGGCTTCTTCTCCCGGCAGACCTCCAGGGCGCCCTTCGCCGTGTCCGCCCGGCCCACCACCTTGTAGCGCTCGTTGCGCTGCAACAGCTCCGTCAGGTACGAAACCAGCACCGGGTGGTCGTCCACGATGACGACGGAGACCGCCTTGGTGGCCGGACCGGTTTCAACGGTGAGGGAGGGAGATTTGCCCATGGTCGTGGAGAGGGGGTGGAAGCGGATCGCGAGACCGGCAGTCAAAAGCTCGTGCTACAGGGAGTGAAGCTTGAGGCCAATCTTCGCCAAGTGTCTTTTTTCAGAGAAAACTCACAATCGGCCTCCCGGGCAACCGTTCCGCTGCTTGACGGTTCAGCGGCTCAGGCCCGCGGGTGCGCCTTGGCGTGGATTTCCTTGAGCCGGGCGACGGAGGTGTGGGTGTAAATCTGGGTCGTGGTCAGGCTGGCGTGACCCAGCAGTTCCTGCACGGAGCGCAGGTCCGCCCCGGCGTTGAGCAGGTGCGTGGCGTACGAATGCCGCAGCTTGTGCGGGGTGATGTCCATCGGCAGGTCCGCCAGGGCGAGGTAACGCTTCACGAGTTTCTGCACGGCACCCGGGGTCATCCGCCCCCGCCGGTCACTGAGCAGCACCGGGTCGGCCCGGCCGGCGGCGGGCGCATGCATGTCGCGGAATTTCCGCAGGACCGCCATGGCGGCGTCACCCAAGGGACAGATCCGCTCCTTGCGTCCCTTGCCCAGCACGCGGGCGCTGCCCTGGCCGAAGTCCACGTCGCCGTGGTTGAGTCCGACCGCCTCGCTCACGCGCAGGCCGCCGCCGTAGATCACCTCCAGCACCAGCCGGTCGCGCAGGGCGGCGAAGTCGTCGATCGACTCGTTCGCCCGCAGTTTCTCCGGGCCGGCCAGCAGGTGCAGCATCTGCGACTCCGTCAGGAATTTCGGCAGCGGCTTGTCCAGTTTCGGCAGCGGCACGCCGGTGAAGGGATTGCGATCCAGCCGGCCCTCCCGCATGGCGTGACGGTAGAAAGTCCGCAGGCCCGACACGTGGCTGTGCAGCGTGCGCCGGCCAAACCGCCGCTGCGCCTCGATCACGAAGTCGCGCACGTCCCGGGCGCTCAGCGTCCCGAAGCCCGCCGGATCCCGGCCGCTCCGCCCCAGCCAGCGCACAAAATCCTCCACCGCCTGCCGGTAGTTGCGCACCGTGTAGGCGGAGTACCGGCGCTCCTTCGCGAGGTAGGCCAGGAACGGCTGCAGCCATTCCCGGACCACGGCCTCGGGCAGGGCCGGCTCAGGCGCGGGAGAGGACGCGGATTTCGACATCATGCATGACGCGGTTGCATTCCTGGCGCAGGGCCATCTCCGGATCGACGCCGGCGCGCCGGCACGCGGCCGCAAGGGCGAAGAGCTGGCGGCCGGCCTCCGCCTCGGTGAGCCCGTCGGGACCGGACGCAGCGGGCACCACGCCATCGGCCGGCAGCGACTTCTTCTCGATCTGCTTCATCACCGCCTCGGCGAAGAGCAGCGCCGGCAGCCGCGGCGGCATTTCCTTGAACACCCCGGTCTGCACCGGGCCGTTCTTCTTTTCCGTGGCCTTGATCTGTTCCCACTTGGTGATGACCTCGCCGGCGGTGTCGAGCTTGGTGTGGTCGCCGAAGACATGCGGGTGCCGGCGCACGAGCTTGTCGTTGATCTCCCGGGCCACGTCATCGAAATTGAAATCCCCGCGCTCGGCCGCCAGCTGCGCATGGAACACCACCTGGATCAGCACGTCGCCCAGCTCCTCGCGCATGTGCGGGATGTCGTTGCGGTCGATCGTGTCGAGCAGCTCGCTGCACTCGTCGATCAGGCAGCGCGCCAGGGTCTGGTGCGTTTGCTCCCGGTCCCAGGGACACCCGTCGGGCGCCCGGAGCCGGGCCATCGTCTGGCGGAGTTCGTCAATCGGCGTCATGGCTCTTGGGGTAACGGCGAAACCCGCGAAATACACCAAAAAAGCCCGGCATTTTCCTGTTCCTTTCGCCGGGTTCGTGTGTTTCGTGGTGAGCTTCCGCATGGACAAGCTCTCCGAGATCATGGCCCACAAGCGCCGCGAGGTCGCCCCGCTGCTGCGTCCGGTCTACGCCGCCGAGTTGGAGGAACTCAACCGCCGGCTCCCCCGCCCCCCCTCCTTCGCCGCCGCCCTGCGCCGGGCCGACGGCCGGCTCGCCATCATCTCCGAGATCAAGCGCCGCTCCCCGTCCGCCGGCGCCATCAAGGCCGGCGCCTCCGCCGTGGCGCAGGCCCGCCTCTACCGCGCCGCCGGCGCCGCCGCCCTGTCCATCCTCACCGACACCGAGTATTTCGGCGGCAGCCTGGCCGACCTGATCGAGGTCACGGCCGACTTCGCCCAGGGCCCCGCCGCCCCCATCCCCTGCCTGCGCAAGGATTTCATGGTGCACCCGATCCAGGTGATGCAGGCCCGTGAGGCCGGCGCCAGCGCCATCCTGATCATCGTGCGCGCCCTCGATGACGACGAGATCACCGCCCTGCACCAAGCTGCGACCGCCGCCGGGCTCGACGCGCTGTTTGAGATCCACCACGAGGAGGAACTCACCCGCGCCCTGCGCCACGGGGCGAAGATCATCGGCGTCAACAACCGCGACCTCGCCCATTTCCGCACCGACATCGGCCTCTCCGAGCGTCTCATGCCGCTCTTCCCCCGCGATGTCATCGCCGTCAGCGAAAGCGGTTTCGCCACCGGTGCCGACGCCACTCGGGCCCGCGCCTGCGGGGCCCATGCCCTGCTGGTCGGCGAGTCGCTCATGCGGGCCCCCGATCCGGCCGCCCTGATCCGGGAGTTCCAAGGGGCCTGATTGATTTCACCTGCCGGAGCCTGTCCGCAGGCGCCGCCGCCCATGCCTCTCTCTCCTTCCGCCACCCGTGACCTGCTCACCCGCCTCGGCCACCAGCCGAAGCGCTTCCTGGGTCAGAATTTCCTGGTCGACGGCAACATCGTGCGTAAATCGCTCGAACTGGCCGGCATCACCGCGGCCGACACCGTGGTCGAGGTCGGGCCGGGCCTCGGCACGCTGACGTCCGCCCTCCTCGAGGCGGGCGCCGAGGTGTGGGCCGTGGAGAAGGATCGCCAGCTCCACGCGCACCTCACCGAGACCCTCGTGCCGGCCCACCCGCGCCTCCACCTCATGGAGGGCGACGCCATGGAGGAGCCCCTGGCCGGCCTGCCGCCGGAAAAATCCGCCGCCTTCAAGATCGTGGCCAACCTGCCCTACGCAATCTCCACGCCGTGGATGGACGCCGTCCTCTCCGGTCCGCTGCCCGTCCGCATGGTCCTCATGCTCCAGCAGGAGGCGGCCCAGCGCTACGTTGCCCAACCCGGCACGAAGCTCTTCGGCTCCATCTCGATCTTCATGCAGTCCGCCTACGTGATCGAGCCCGGCCACCGCGTTGGCTCGGGGTGCTTCTTCCCGAAACCCGACATCGAGTCCGTCCTTCTGAACCTCGGCCGCCAGCCCGCGCCCTTTGTGTTTCCGGCGGCCACCAAGGCGCTCATCCGCGCCTGCTTCCAGCAACGGCGCAAGCAGCTCGGTTCGATCCTGCGCGACAAGGTCCCCGCCGAGACCCTGGCCCGCTGGTTTGCCCGGCTCGAGGCCGCGGGTCACGGCCCCTCCTCGCGGGCCGAGCAGGTACCGGTGGCACTCTGGCGCGAATTCATGGTCTGAACCCCGGCCACTTGCCATTTGGTTTCTTTCCACCCACGCTCCACTCCCATGTCCCGGTTATTCCCGCCCCTGCTGTGCAGCATCCTGCTGGCGGTGGTGTCGGCGCCCGCCGCCCCGCTGCGCGGCCTGATCGACGGCGACACCTACGTCTCGCCCACGGGGCAGTTCCGCGTCCGCACCCCCGTGCGGACAGAACTCGGGGGTAAGATCACCGACACGACCAACGTCGTCACGTTTCAGGATGACTTCGGCACGCATGTCAGCATCGCCTGCTTCGAACTCGATGCCACCCAGCGCTGGGAATACGACACCCGCGGCCTGCGCGACTACCTCCTGTATTTTCTGACCGACCTGCTGATGGCGAACTTCTCGGCCCGCTTCCCCGGGGCCACGATCGAGAGCGCCCGCTTCCTGCCGCAACTCATGGAGGGCGCCCTGATTGGCTACGTGCTGTTGCCCGGCGGCTCGGAGTTCGAGCATTTCAACCGCGTGACCGACGCCCCGCCCGCCGACCCGGTTGTGGCCAAGCGCGGCACCCTGCTCTTCGTGCGGCACCGCTACCTCTACGCGATCAGCACCGAATTGTCCGAGCGCGCCACCCAGCGCAGCACCTACACCCTCACCCGGGAGCAGGAGGATGAGCAGCTGTCCGCCCGCCTGATCGCCCTGTCCGGCCGCCTCACCTTCACCAACGACCGGCCGCGCACCCCCTGACCCATGCCCAAAACGGAACTGCTCGCCGGTATCATCGCCCGCCTCGAAGCCGAACTGGCCCTGCTCACCTCCGCCGCGCTGGCCACCCACGCCGAGGCCACCGATGAGGAAAACAAGGCCGAGGACAAATACGACACCCGCGGCCTGGAAGCCTCTTATCTCGCCCACGGCCAGTCCAAGGCAGCCGAGGAAACCGCCCTCGCCGTGGCCCAGTTCCGCGCCCTCTCACCCCGCGATGCCACCGCCGGCGACCCGATCAGCCTCGGGGCCCTGGTCATCGTCGCGGATGCCGGCGGCCGCCAGTCGCGTTATTTCATCGGCCCGCGGGCCGGCGGCACCGAGGTCACTTTTGGGGCGCACACCATCATGGTGATCACCCCGCAGTCCCCCCTCGGCCGCGAACTCGTCGGCCGCCGCCTCGGCGACCGCGTCGCCATCCCCCTCGGCGGCAAACGCAGCGAGCTGACGATCAGCCAGATTATCTGAGCCGGCGAAAACGCCGGTATGGTTGTTCGTTGTTGGTTGTTCGTTGTTGGTTGAACGGACAGAAACCAAGCAGGCCAGCATGTCGGTTGTCCGTGGCTCATCCGGCTGCCCCAACAACCAACATCTAACAACTAACAACCAATCCCCCATTCACCCGTTGACGCCTGCGCCCGGTCGGCTTGTGCTCCCCGCATGGCCAACGCACAGCTCCTCATCGAAAAACTCATCACCGGCACCGGTGCCTCGCCCAAGCAGGGCGACCTCGTGACCGTTCACTACACCGGCTGGCTGACTGACGGCAGCAAGTTCGACAGCTCCGTCGACCGCGACGAGCCCTTCCAGTTCGGCCTCGGCCTGCGCCAGGTGATCGGTGGCTGGGACCAGGGCGTCGCCACCATGCGCATCGGCGACAAGGTGAAGCTCACCATCCCGCCCCACCTCGGCTACGGAGCCGGCGGTTATCCCGGCGCCATCCCGCCCAATGCGACCCTCATCTTCGAAGTCGAGCTCCTCGCCATCGGCTAACCGCACCGGCTCTGCCGGCTTGAGGGTTTGAAGATTTGAGGGTGTGAGGGTTGGAGGATCGGAAAATCCTCATACCCTCGCACCTTCACACCCTCACCCCGTCGCACCCTCACCCCTTCGGTCTTCCCTCTCTTCCCCATGTCCTCCCCCACCTACGATACCCTCCGCGCCGCCATCATCACCGCCATGAAGGCCCGCGACACGGCGACCGCCACCGCGTTGCGCACCATGGATGCCGCCATCCAGCGCGCCGCGATGGACGCCAGCAAGGAGATCGACGAGGCGCTGGTCATGGCCACGTTCCGCAAGGCCGTGAAGAACCTCAGCGACGCCCGCACGGAATTTGAAAAGGGCGGCCGCAGCGACCTCGTCGCCGCCAACAACGCCGAGATCGCCATCCTCGAGAAATACCTGCCCAAGGGCCTCGACGCCGCGAAACTCGAGGCGCTCGTCCTCGAGGTCATCGCCGCCACCGGCGCCACCTCCAAGAAGGACATGGGCAAGGTCCTCGGCGCCCTCAAGGCCCGCCCCGAGGCCGGCCTCATCGACTTCGGCGCCGCCAGCAAGCTCGTGCAGGCCCGCCTGCCCTGAAGCGGCGTCCGCCGGTGGAACCCGGCCTCTGGACGGGTTGGTTGGGGTGACATCAGGAACCGTTGCGCAGGACTGTCCGACGGCCGTCCGCGTGACGCCCGGCGCAAATCCGCTCTCCCTTTCCTGATCGCCATGAGCTTACCCCGACTCATCCGGCTGGGCCTGTCCGTTGCCGCCTGCGCGGCGGCGTCCGGCGCGCTCCGGGCCGACAAGCACGTCGTGGTCATCGCCCGGGCCAATGCCGACTATGAGCAGGCGCGCCAGGGCCCGGACGGCAAGCCCCGCGCCGAGACCTACGTCTTCATGGCGGGCAACCATTACCCCGGCCACACGGTGGATCGCTCGGTCTCGCGCCTGACTTTTCGTGATATCGCCGGCTACCTCGCGCCAGAGCTCGCGAAGCAGGAATACTACCCCGGCCCCTCCGCCACCGAGGCCGACCTCCTGCTCCTCGTGCACTGGGGCACCACCCTGCCCAAGGTCGGCCTGCAGGAAATGACCGGCCGGCTCACGCAGGAGATTGACCACAACCGGCTGCAGGCGGAAACGATGGCGGCCTTCGAGGTCCCCGGCACGATCGAGGGCAATTTCGATGGCCTGCCCGCGGAGCTGACCCTGCCCCAGGGCATGGAGCATGAGCGCGAACAGGAGTTCGAGCGCCTGAACGAACTGACCGACGAGTTCTCCCAGCAATCCCGCGAGCGCAGCAACGTCACGCTCCTGGGTTACGCCGAGGAACTCCACCGCCTCGGCCGCGGCTCGTGGACCAGCGAACTCGAACGCTCGCTGCGCTTCGACCTCAACAGCGAGCGCTATTTCATCATCATCAAGGCCTATGAACTGAAGCGCCAGACCGCCTCCGTGCTGCGCAACCGCCCGGTCTGGACCATGCATCTGAACATCCGTTCGCCGGGGAACAACTTCCAGACGGCCCTCGACCGCATGGGCCGGGCCGTCGCCCTCTTCGCCGGCCAGAATCAGCCCGAGGCGAAGACCGTGCGGCCGCGCCTCACCCCGGGCACGGTCACGCTGGCCCCGCTGGTGATCCTGCCGTCGGATCCGCGGGAGGCGGCGCCCCCGGCGTCCCCGCGGGCGGCACCTTGAGGTAGTTGTCGCGCCGGTTGCCGCGTTCGCCGCGGGACTTCGTGCGCGCCGCGGGATCGCTGTAGGCCTGGCGACGATAACCGCCGCGATTCGGATCCGCGGCACACTCCAGCTGGATTCGCTGCAGGCGGTCAAAGATCCCGTGCAGCTGCGCCGGCTCCGGGTAGCGATCGAGCCCGCTTTGCTCCAGCACCACCAGCAGCTCGTGCACGGCCTCGAGCGTGGACAGGCACCCCGGCTGCGGCTGCTGCTTGATGATGTAGCGGCTGGGTGCAGTCGGCGTGAACATGATCCGCGGCAAGGCCTGCAGGTTGGGGCTCAAGCGGAGCATTTTCCGCGCAAGCGGCCAGGTCGCGTCGAGCAGGAACACCACCAGGCGGCGACAGGCCAGGTCGGCGGCGGTGAATTCGCCCGCCGACAGGTTGCGCGCCTCGCGTCCCGGATAAAGCAGCACGCACCGGTTGCCCGGATCATCCAGCAGCGCCGCCACCGCCTCGTCCCGGGTGAAATCGGTGCCCATGTGCAGCTCGCTGTTGGGCAGGCAGAGGTGGGTCAGCCGGCCCGTGCCCGCCTTCTCCTCCTTGAATTCCTTCGGGTGCATCAGGAAGACGAACCGCGTGGCCGTCGGCATCGGATGAAGCGAACTGCACCAGCACAGCGGCTGCGGCCAAAAACACCGGTAGCACATGATCCTCATAGCCGTAGGCCACGGAGCGCGGCAGCGCGGAGATGGTCACGCCGCCGGCGTGGCCCGAAGGCCGGCTTCGCGGCCGAAGGGTGACTGCTGCGGGTGCCCGGCGGGCAGAAGCAGTCACAGAAGCAGCGGTAGCACATCACCCTCATGGACAAAAACAACATCCAGCCTGCCGGAGCGGCAGGGCGAGGTAACGGATACCGGCGCCTGTTTCCCATGAGGCGAATGCGCTCAGCCGCGCCGGCCCGGCCAGGTCTCGGGCCGCAGCCAGAATTCATCCTGCCGTCCGCCATAATAGGCCCCAAGGAGTGTATCCATCACCGCGGACGTGCGGCGCGCCGTCTCCCCGGTGCTGGGGGCCGTGTCGCGGCCGAGGAGGTCATCGACGCAGGCCTGGATCAGCGGCTGGGCGATATGCGGCGGCGGCGGCATGTCCCAGCGTTGCAGGCCGGCCGCCGTTTCAACGACCACGGGCTCGTGTCCCAGGACCGTCACCCGCACCTCGCCCTTGGTGCCCGTGATCGTCAGCTGTTCATCCGGGAGGGCGGCGGCGAAATTGCACGCAATCGTGCCGGGCACTTCGCCGGCGAGGAAACTGCCCGTGACGCAATCCTCGGCGGCGTACGATGACGCGAGGTTGGCCGCGTGGCCGTGCACCGCCTGCAACGGACCCACGAGAAAGTCGATCAGGTCCAGCGCGTGGGACGCGAGGTCGAGGAAGTGCCCGCCCCCGGCCTGTTCCACGCAGGTGCGCCACGCGTGCGGGCCGTGATGCTTGGGCATTGCCAGCCGGTAGTGCACGCCGGTCAGGCGGCCGAGTTCCTGCGCCGCGATCAGTTCCTGCACCCGCTGCCAGCGCGGCAGGCTGCGCCGGTAGTAGGCGACAAAGAGTTTCTGCCCGGCCGCCGCGAAGGCGGCGATCATGCGGTCGCATTCCGGGGTGTGCCGCGCCATCGGTTTTTCCACGTAGGCCGGCTTGCCCGCGGCGGCCGCCAGCAGCGCGTAATGGGCGTGCGTGTCCGGCGGCGTGGCGATGCACACGGCGTCGACCTCCGGATCGGCCAGGAGCCGGGCGGCGTCGTCATACCAGCGGGGCACCTGATGCCGCCGGGCGTAATCGGCCGCGAGCGCCCCGTTGCGCCGCATGACCGCCACGAGCGCCGAGTCCCGCGCATGCCGGAAACCGGGACCGCTTTTCTGCTCGGTGACATCCCCGCACCCGATGATCCCCCAGCGGACGAGGGCGCGGCCTTGAAACTGGGGCGATAACATCGGCCCAGCCAATCGGACCGGATGGCCGACGGCAAACCCGGAGAACGCGGCCCCGTTTTTCTTCCCCCGCACCGTGACCGCCAAGATCGGCTTTCCTTTTTCGCGTCCGCCGCCACACTCGCCTCATCCCCACAACCCCCGGACATGAACCTCCCCCGTTTCCGTCTGTCTCTCCCCGGCCTCGCCCTGCTGCTCCTCCTGCCCGCGACCTACGCGGCCGCCAAGGAAGAGGTCATCCTCGAATTCAAGAACGTCCGCCGCGATCCCGACGGCACCGTCTACAAGTGTTATGAGTACACCTTCGGCGACTGGGAAAACAAGGTGAACCACCTGCGCGGCCGCGGCACCCTGATCCAAGCCCCGGGCGGCAAGGGCGGGATGGGCGAGAACAAGACCATGATCCGCTTCGACCAGACGCCCTTGGTCGACCTGATCGTCGTCATCGGCAACGCCAACAATACCCAGACCCTCAACTTCGGTCTCACCGACAAGGACGGCACCGAGCAAACCTGGCAGATCTCGCTGGCCGGCCTGCCGAAGGGCGTCGAACAGCGCATCCGCCTGGACATGACCAAACCCTCCAGCGAGCAAAAGCCCGGCACCAAGCCCGGCATGGATCTGAAGAAACTTTCCGTCTGGCAGCTGCGCGGCGACTACACCGACCCCAACGTCGAGGTCCTCCTCGTCAAGCTGGTCGGCCAGAAGTAAGCCGCGGCGCAAGCCGAGGAGCGCCGGTTGTCTGTTATTGGTTGCTGGTTGTTGGTTGGAATACCCGGAGCACCCAGACTAGGTTGTGGGTTATTGGTCGTTGGTTCGAGTTCCGCCCAACAACCAACAACTATCAACCAACAACTCCCCGCCTTTCCCCCCATCCAAAAAGAAACCACGGCGGGGTCGCCGTGGTTCCAGGATCGATCGTGACGGGGTCGACGGTACGTCGCCCGCGGCCTCAGCCGCAGAACGAATAGTCGTACGGTGCCCGCATCTCGCGCTTGAGGTACGGATTGGCCTCCGCGGCGTGCTCGCCGGTGAACTTCTCCGCGGTGTAGTCCCAGGTCAGGGCCCGCTGGGTCCGCAGGGAGATGGCGCCGAGGTGGCACATGTTGGCCGAGCGGTGCCCGGTTTCCACGTCGCAGATCGGGAGCTCGCGGGAACGCACACAGTCGAAGAAATTCGTCATGTGCTCCTTGCTCACGTAGAGGCGCTGGGCGTCGTCCGGCAGCGGCTTGCGCAGCAGTTCCGGGTCGCTCGCCTTGATCTCGTCGCGGTTGACCCAGATCCAGCCGTCGGTGCCCTCGAAGCGGATGCCATTGGGCTGGCCCTGCGGGTTGACGTGCTCGCCGTAGATGCTGTCGTCCTTCGTCGTGTTGATGATCAGGCCCGTGCCGTCAGCATAGGTGTACTTCACCTCGTAGTCGGCGATGGCGTTGTAGCCGCCGGCCACAGGCTCGGACAGCCGGCGCGACTCCACCTGCGTGGGCGCGATCTGCCCGATCGCCCAATAGGCGATGTCGTTATGGTGCGCGCCCCAGTCGGTCATGGTGCCGCCGGAATATTCATACCAAAAGCGGAAGGTGCCGTGACAGCGCTCCTTCACGTAGCTCACCGCCGGGGCCTGGCCCTGCCAGTAATCCCAGTTGAGCCCGTCGGGCGCCGGCGTGGGAGCAAAAGGACCGCCGATCAGGCCGGCCGGGAGCCAGACCTTGGCCTGCTTGAGCTTACCGAGGCGGCCGTTGCGCACGAGCTCGCAGGCCAAGCGGAAGCGCTGGGAGCTGCGCTGCTGCGTGCCGGTCTGCAGGATGACCTTGTTCTCGCGCACCGCGGCAATGACATGCCGGCCCTCGTCCACCGTGAGGGTCAGGGGCTTCTCGGAATAAATGTCCTTCTTCGCCTTGGCCGCCGCGATATTGATCAGCGTGTGCCAGTGGTCGGGCGTGGCGTTCACGATCACGTGGATGTCGTCGCGCTCCAGCAGGCGGCGGAAATCGGATACCTTCTCGGGATTGTGGCCGAGCTCGCGATACTTGACGGCCGCCGCCTCCGTGCGGGCCGGATCCACGTCGCACACGGCGACGAGGTTGCCATGGTTGCCCGCGTTCTGGCCGTCCCAGGTGCCCATCCCGCCGCAGCCCACCAGGGCGATGCCCGGCTTGCCGTTGGCGCTCGGCTTGGCCGCGATCGCGGCCTCGGTCTCGGCCGCCTGCAGCTGCTGGCGCTCGACAAACCACGCCGGCAGGCCCGTGGCCGCAGCGATCAGCCCGCAGCGCTGCAAAAAGGCGCGACGCGAGACATTGAAGGGAACGATGCCGGCGGACGCGCCGGTATCAGGACGGGGAGCAGGAGTCTTCATGGGGTGGGAAATAAAAACTGACCGCCGTCACCCTCCTCCTTCGCCGGCGTCGGCGCAAGACCGAAGCCGGGCTCCGGCCGGAATCCGGCGTCCGGCGCTGTCCCCTATTCATAGGACTTGTCTCATCCTCCCCGACCCGTCGTTCTGACCCCGTGTCTCCGCCGCCCACCGCTCCGCTGGCCCCGCTGACGGGATTCCCCGATCCCGACACGGTGCTCGACGCCTTCCTGAAGGCGATGGCGGCCCGTGGCCTCACGCTCTATCCCGAGCAGGAGGAGGCGATCCTCGAGCTGTTCGCCGGGCGGAACGTCATCCTCAACACCCCCACCGGCTCCGGCAAATCCCTCGTCGCTGCCGCCCTCCACTTCAAGGCCCTCTGCGCCGGCCAGCGCTCCGTCTACACCTGCCCGATCAAGGCCCTGGTGAACGAGAAGTTTCTCAGCCTCTGCCGCGACTTCGGGCCGGAGAATGTCGGCATGATGACCGGCGACGCGTCCGTGAATCCCCAGGCCCCCGTCCTCTGCTGCACCGCCGAGATCCTCGCCAACATCGCCCTCACCCGCGGCGACCAGGCCGAGGTCCGGGCCGTGATCATGGACGAGTTCCATTACTACTCCGACGCCGAGCGTGGCTACGCCTGGCAGGCGCCGCTGCTCACCCTGCCCCAGTCCCGCTTCCTGCTGATGTCGGCCACGCTCGGCTCGACGGAGTTCTTCGAGAAGGAACTCACCCGCCTCACCGGCGCCCCCAGCCTCACTGTGCGCAGCGACCGCCGTCCCGTGCCGCTGGCCTTCGAGTATTCCGAGACGCCCCTCGCCGAGCGCATCACCCAGCTCCTCGCCGACCAGCGCGCCCCCGTCTACCTCGTCCACTTCACCCAACGCGCCGCGGCCGAGGCCGCCCAGAGCCTGATGAGTCTGGCGGTCTGCACGAAGGACGAGAAGGCCGCCCTCGCCACCGCGCTGGAGCGCGTGAAATTCAACAGTCCCTACGGCAAGGATATGAAACGCTGGCTGCGCCACGGCATCGGCGTCCACCACGCGGGCCTCCTGCCGAAATACCGCATCCTGGTCGAGCAGCTCGCACAAAAGGGCCTGCTCAAGCTGATCTGCGGCACCGACACCCTCGGCGTCGGCATCAACGTCCCCATCCGCACGGTCCTGTTCACCCAGCTCTGGAAATACGACGGCACCAAGGCCGCCATCCTCAGCGTGCGCGACTTCCGCCAGGTCTCGGGCCGCGCCGGCCGCGCCGGCTACGACGCCCAGGGTTACGTCATCGTCCAGGCCCCGGAACACGTCATCGAGAACAAGCGCGCCGAGGAAAAGGCCGCCGCCGATCCCGCGAAGAAGAAGAAACTCGTCAAGGCCCGCGCCCCCGAGGGCAGCGTCGGCTGGGACGCCAAGACCTTCGAGCGCCTCCGCACGGCCTCGCCCGAGGAACTCTCCTCCCGTTTCGACGTGTCCCACGGCATGCTGCTGCTGGTCCTCAGCCGCGACACCGACGGCTGCCGGGCGCTGCGCCAGCTGATCAACGACTGCCACGAGACCCCGACGAAGAAACGCGCCCTGCGCAAACGCGCCTGGCAGCTCTTCCGCGCCCTGCTCGACCGCAAGATCGTGGAGATCCTACCCAAGGCCGCCTCGTCGGCCTTGGGCCCTGAGCCTGTCGAACGGGCACCCGATTCCCGCCCGGCGAGCGGCCGCAAGCTCCGCGTCAACGTCGCACTCCAGGACGACTTTTCCCTGCACCAGGCGCTGTCAATCTACCTGATCGACACCCTGCCGCTGCTGAACCGCGAATCGCCTGACTATCCCTTCGATGTCCTCACCCTCTGCGAGGCCATCGTCGAGGATCCCGACCAGATCCTGCGCCGCCAGGTGGACAAGGAGAAGGGCCGCAAGATCGAGGAATGGAAGGCCGCCGGCATCCCCTACGAGGAGCGCATGGCCAAGCTCGAGGAGGTCGAGCACCCGAAGCCGCTGCGCGAATTCCTCTACGAGACCTTCAACACCTTCGCCGCCGCCCACCCCTGGGTCGGTCAGGAGAACGTCCGGCCCAAGTCCATCGCCCGCGAGATGTTTGAGCGCTACCAGTCGTTCTCGGACTACATCCGCGACTACGGCCTGGAACGCAGCGAGGGCCTGTTGCTGCGCCACCTCATGCAGGTGTTCAAGGTCCTCGCCCAGACCGTGCCTGAATCCGCCAAGACGCCCGAGGTGGTCGAGATGGAGGACTATTTCCGCGAACTGATCCGCGGCATCGACTCCAGCCTGCTCGACGAGTGGGAGAAACTCAAAAACCCGGACTTCGTTGCGGCCGAGCTCGAGGGCAAACCCGCCCGCCCCGCCAGTTTCGATGTCACCCGCGACCGGGTCGCATTCAAGCGCCTCGTGCGTACCGCGATCCTGGGTTTCCTGCAGGACGCCGCCGCCCGCGATTGGGAGGGTGCCCGGTTGCGGTTCGCCCCCGAGGCCGAGCCGGGTAGCGAGGCTCTCCTCCTCGCCGAATCCCGCCGCATCGAAAAGGAGTTCGCTGCCTACTTCGAGGCCCGCGGCCGTTTCCGACTCGACCCTGAGGGCCGGAATTCCAAGCACACGCATATTGCCGAGGACGAAGGACAGACGGCGGAGGATGGCGGCAGGATCTGGCCCATCGCGCAGGTCCTGGCCGACACCGAGGAACAGAACGACTGGGAAGTGCGCTTCACCGTCTCGCTCGACCGGTCACGCCAGGAAAACCGCCCCGTCCTTAATTTCATCTCCGTCCGCCCCGTCGGCGCCGAGTGATATGGGGTGGAGGGCCCGCGTCCCTGCGGCCGTGTCACCCCTCACCCCTTCGCCTTCTTCGGGCTCACTTCCTCCACCGGCTTGTCCGCCACGTAGATCATGTAAGCAAAGCGCTTGGCGGTCTCGTAGAGCTTGGCCGGCACGGCCTCGACCTTGAACCCGGCCTTGGTGAGCCGGCGCTCGATCGTCACGTCGGGACACGCCGACCACACCGCGGCGCGCCCGCCCGGCTTCAGCGCCCGGAAGATCAGCTGCATGCCGCGCTCGCTGTAGAGCTCGATGTTCTCGGTCTTCACCATCGCCGTCGTGCCGTTGTCGATGTCGAGGACGATCACATCAAAGGGCTGCCGCACCGCCTTGGCCAGAATCGTGCGCACGTCCTCCTCCAACACCTTGACGCGCTTGTCCGCCAGCAGGTGCCCGTTGAGTTTGGCGAGGTGGGTGCGGTTCCACGCCACGATCTCAGGAAAGAGTTCCGCCACGTGCACGGTCCCATTGCCCCCCGTGGCCTCCAGCACGCTCTTCAGGGTGAAGCCAAGGCCCAGCCCGCCAATCAATACGCGGGTACCGTTGTTCAGCTTCCGGTGCCGCGCGAGGCCCAACTCGCCCAGCTTGATCTCGGACGATGACACCGACGAGTGCATCAGCTGCTGACCGTTCACCCGGATGCAATAACTGCCGTCATGCTCCACCAAGGTCATGCGCGCCCCGTTGGGCGCCTTCGTCTCGGCGAGCGTGATGTTGGGTTTCATGGCCCACAGGTTGGAGGGATTTCCCCCGGTTTGAAAACCACAGAATGCACTCCTCCCTCCGCCGACCCCCCGACTTGTCCGGCCGCTTTTGCGCTTTCTGCGCTGCTTTGCGGCAAACGGGTTTGGGCCCGACCGACCAAGGCCATTGGCCGCGAAAAACGCAAAAAGCGCAAAAACGAACCCAGCTCCCCAGATGCCCATCTGGCTGCTCAGGATGATTAGCCCGCCTGCAGGCCATGCCCCGGAGCAGGAATTACTTTTGACCGCCCCCACCCCGCTCTCTTCTACTCACTACCCGCTACCCACTACCCGCTACTCTCATGAGCCAGATCCCGACCATCATCTATTTGCCTCAGTTTCGCCGCAGCGAGAACTGAGGACAAACACCGGGCGGTCAGCAGACCGCAACGGTGCACGCCTCCAGACGACCCACCGCATTCATCCCCCCTTTCCCAACATGAGCCAGATCCCGACCATCATCTACACGAAAACCGACGAGGCCCCCGCGCTCGCCACCTATTCCCTGCTGCCGATCATCCAGGCCTTCACCAAGCACTCCGGCATCGCCGTCGAGACGCGCGACATCTCCGTCGCCGGCCGCATCCTGGCCAACTTCTCCGATCTGCTCCCCGCCCACCAGCGCGTGCCTGACGCCCTCGCCGAGCTCGGCGCCCTCACCCTCAAGCCCGAGGCCAACATCATCAAGCTGCCCAACATCAGCGCCTCCGTCCCGCAGCTGAAGGCCGCCATCGCCGAGCTCCAGAAGAAGGGCTACGCCCTCCCTGATTTCCCCGAGGTCCCGAAGACCGACGCCGAGAAGGACGCCAAGGCCCGCTACGCCAAGGTCATGGGCTCCGCCGTCAACCCCGTGCTCCGCGAGGGTAACTCCGACCGCCGTGCCCCCAAGGCCGTTAAGGACTACGCCAAGAAGCACCCGCACTCCATGGGCGCTTGGTCGCCGACTTCGAAAACCGCCGTGGCCACCATGGGCGCCGATGACTTCTTCTCCAACGAGAAATCCGTCACGGTCCCGGCCGCCACCACCGTCCGCATCGAGCACGTCGCCGCCGATGGCAAGGTCACCGTCCTCAAGGACAAGACCCCCCTCAAGGCCGGCGAGATCCTCGACGGCACCGTCATGCGCAAGGCCGCCTACGTGGCCTTCCTCGAGCAGCAGATCGCCCGCGCCAAGGCCGAGGGCATCCTGTTCTCCGTCCACCTCAAGGCCACGATGATGAAGGTCTCCGACCCGATCCTCTTCGGCCACGTCGTCCGCGTGTTCTTCAAGGACCTGCTCGCCAAGCACGCCGCCACCTTCGCCACGCTCGGGGTCGACCTGAACAACGGCTTCGGCGACCTCCTCGCCAAGATCGCCACCCTGCCCGCCGACCAGAAGGCGGCCATCGAGGCCGACATCGCCGCCGCCTACGCGTCCGGCCCCGCCCTCGCCATGGTCAACTCCGACAAGGGCATCACGAACCTCAACGTCCCGAGCGACGTCATCGTCGACGCCTCCATGCCCGCCATGATCCGCACCTCGGGCCAGATGTGGAACGCCCAGGGCAAGGGTCAGGACACGCTCTGCGTGATCCCCGACAGCTCCTACGCCGGCGTCTACCAGGCCACGATCGACTTCTGCAAGAAGCACGGCGCCTTCGACCCGAAGACCATGGGCTCCGTCCCCAACGTCGGCCTCATGGCTCAGGCCGCCGAGGAATACGGCTCGCACAACAAGACCTTCCTGGTTGCCGCCGCCGGCAGCGTCCGCGTCGTGGACGACACCGGCAAGACCCTCCTCGAGCACAGCGTGGCCGAGGGCGACATCTGGCGCGCCTGCCAGACCAAGGACGCCCCCGTGCAGGACTGGGTGAAACTCGCCGTCAACCGCGCCCGCCTCTCCCAGACCCCGGCCATCTTCTGGCTCGACGCCAAGCGCGCCCACGACGCGCAGGTCATCGCCAAGGTGAAGACCTACCTCGCCCAGCACGACACGACCGGCCTGGACATCACGATCCTTCCGCCCGCCGCCGCCTGCGAGGCGACGCTGGTCCGCCTCAAGGCCGGCCAGGACACGATTTCCGTCACGGGCAACGTCCTCCGCGACTACCTCACCGACCTCTTCCCGATCCTCGAGGTCGGCACGAGCGCCAAAATGCTGTCGATCGTCCCGTTGATGAACGGTGGCGGCCTGTTCGAGACCGGCGCCGGTGGCTCCGCCCCGAAGCACGTCGAGCAGTTCACGCAGGAAAACTTCCTGCGTTGGGACAGCCTCGGCGAGTTCTTCGCCCTCGCCGCCTCCTTCGAGCACCTGGCCATCACCCAGAAGCACGCCAAGGCCAAAGTCCTCGCCGACACCCTCGACGTGGCCAACGGCAAGTTCCTCGAGCACGACAAGTCCCCGGCCCGCAAGGTCGGCGCCGGCATCGACAACCGCGGCAGCCACTTCTACCTCGCCCTCTACTGGGCCCAGGCGCTGGCCAACCAGCACGAGAACGAGGAACTCCACCGCCTGTTCGTCCCCATCGCCGCGCAGCTCGAGGCCCAGGAAAAGCAGATCGTCGCCGAACTCATCGCCGTGCAGGGCAAGCCCGCCGACATCGGCGGCTACTACCAGCCCGACGAGGCCAAGGCCTCCGCCGCCCTGCGCCCGAGCCCGACGCTGAATTCAATTCTGGCGCAGCTATAAATCCTATAGGCCCTATACGCCCCCATAGGGCCTATGGTTCTCTCCGCTCGCGGTAAGCCCGCCGGGCCCGAGTCATCCGTTCGCGCAGGCCGCCTTCTTTCACGAAGTCCTGCTCGAGTCGGCTGATCAGCCGGTCGAGCAGGAAGTTGGCCTGATGGATGAGGCAGATCGCGATGTTGGCCACCACCATCGGCGGGCGTGTTTCCACAAACTCACGGTAATCCGCGTACGTGCTGGCGGGATTGGCTCCCAGTTTTCGTACGAAGCGGGCCTCCTTGGAATCCTTGCTCCAGAGCGACAGCTGCCGCGTGCGCAGAAAATCCTGATAGTCGATCAACAGCTCCTCGAGGCTGGCCCGCGCCACATTGGTGAGCTTGAGCTCCGTCTCCGTGGATGTCTTCGAGGCTTTGCCCCCCTCGGCGATGTTTTGTTTGCCGGAGCGCGCTGCCTGCACCATCTGGTCGACCGTGCGGTCGCCTTTGGACAGGAAGCGCGAGCAGAACCGATAGGTGAGATCGTAGATGATCTCCGCTTTCTGATACGACTTGAGTCCCTGGTAGTTGCCATGCGCCGGCAAAAATCCACCCGCCGATTCCTCGCGAGCCATGTTGATGTCCTCCGTAGTTGTGGCCCGCAACCGCATCCCACTCCGCTCACCCTACCCCTTCAAGCCGCAAAAACGTCCCCCACCTTATTGGCCCTATTGGCCCTATGGGGCCTATTGGCCCTATGGGGCCTATTCAGCCCATTGCCCCCTCAGCACCGCACCGTCTTGCGCTTCGGCGCCACCGGCAGGCCCCGGCGGCATTTGATGATGTAGCTCTCGGCGTCGGGCACCTGGCAGTCGGTGTCATCCTCCTCCATCTCCACCTTGCCGAGCTTCCGAGCCGTGGCGATGGCCCGGGCGCCCAGCGGCTCCACGTAGGTGCCGACCGCGATCACGAAAAAGTTCATCTGGTAACGCACGCCGTCCGGCGCCCGCGGCATCTCGCGGACCACCCGGTCCAGCAGCTGGCCGAATTTGGCCACCGGCAGGTCGGCGTCCGGCCGCATCGTCCCTAATGCCCCCAACGTCCGCCACCCGGCGCGGGCGACGGGCTCGCTCTTCGACTCGATCCACTTCATCGCCAGGGCAAATCCCTCCGGATGCTCGCTCGCCGCCCACGGGGCCGCCGTGGCGGAAACCCAGTCCCAGGACGCCGTCTTCGCCCAGCGATCGAGCTGCGCCTTGGTCATGTGCCGGCCGTCGGCGATCATTCCGGCCAGGTATTGGGCGTCGGCGTTGCCCGTATCAAATAGCTCGAGCGCGAGGTCCTGCCGGCCTTTCAACGACTTCGCGATGACCTTGAGGTCAGCGACCTGTACGCCGAACAGCGGCTCCTTGGCCCCGTGCTTGAGCATCATGAGCTTGGTCTTCTCCCGGCCCTTCGCCGCCAGCGCCGTCATCACGTCCTTGAGTTTCATCGCAGGCAAAGAAAACAGACGGGGAAACCGGACGCAGCACTATTCCGGCATCGTGCCGGGCACCCATCGCGGGCTGCTGCTTTTGCGCCTTTTGCGTTTTTCGCGGCTAACTGAATCGATCCCTATCAACCAAGGCCGGTTGGCCGCCAAAAACGCAAAAGGCGCAAAAGGGAAATCCGCCACGGTCCGCGCGCTCTGCACCGTCGCGTTTAAACTACCGTGGCGGGCGGCGGACCTTTCGGGAAAATCCGCCGCCGCTTCGGCGCAGCCGACCGCGGCGGCGGCGCGCCGTCCTTCGGCTCCTTGCGCGCGTGCCGGCGGATGCCGAGCCGCCGGTTCTCCGCCGTGCGCTGGATCTGGAATTCCTGCATGCGCTGGAACAACGTCAGCATCTGCTCCGGCAGCGCGTAATGGTCGAGCCCCGCCCGGTCGAGCGTCAGCAGCAACTCGTGCGTGGCCTCGAGGGTCGACAGGCAACCCGGTTCCGGCTGCCGCTTGATGATATACCGGCTGGGCGCCGCCCCCGAGAACATGATCCGGGGCAGCCGCTGCAGGCTGAGGCTCGTGCGCAGCATCGGTCGCACCAGCCGCCAGGTCGCATCGAGCAGAAAAACCACGAGCCGCCGCTCCGCCAATTGCGCCGTGAACTCCGCCAGCGGGCCATTCCCCGGCCGCGGTTCCGACAAATTGAGGGCCTCGCGCCCCGGATAAAGCAGCACCGGCAGGTTCCGCGGGTCGTTGATCAACGCCTGCACCGCCTCGTGCCCGTCGAAACTCTCCCCGATGTAGAGCTCGCTGTCGGCCAGGCACAGGTGCGTGAGCCGGCCGGTGTTCGCCTTGATCCGCTTGAATTCGTACGGGTGCATCAGGATCACGAACTTCGTCCGCGTGGGCATGGGCGTGATCGAGCCGCACCAGCAATGCTGGCGCGGCAGGTAACACTTGTAACACATCACCCTCATGCGCCGGTCCGCTCGAGCGTGGCGATGAGGGCGTTGTCGAGCTCGGTCAGGCTGTTGAACTGCCGCTTGGCCCGGGTCATCTTCTCCCGCTGGCGCTCGACCGCCGCCTGCAGGGCGCGATACGCGGCCACCGCCGCGGGCTGCGTCAGCGGGCCGGTCTCCCGGGCATCCGGCCACGCGGCCTTGTTTGCCTTGTAGCCGGCGGGATCGGCCCGGAACTCCGCCAGCGCGGCGCGCACCAGGCCCGTGGTTTCCCCGCGAGCCAGCTGGTCGCGACTGAGAAGCAGGACGGCCCGCATCGCCTCGGTCACCCGGTCATCGTTCCATTTGATCTTGGCTGCCATGCCCGACTGTCCCCCGCCCCGGCCGACAGGTCAACTCCCCGCCCCGGGCTTAATTATCCGACCACGCCGCCGGGGCCGGCGGCGGCCCGGGCCGCACCCGCCGCTCCCGCCGGGGATCGATCTCCTCCAGTTCGGGCTCGGGAATGCACGTGAAGGAGATCCGCATCGGGGCGCTCTCGGTGACGCCGTGCGCGCTGCCGAGATAGACGCTGCCGTTACCGTAGGTGCGGTTGAGCGTGTCCATCGCCCCCAGCAGCCGCCCGCGCGCCTCGTCACGGGCCTGGTGGAACAGGTCGGGCGTGTGCCCGGCCGCAGGCAGCAGGCGCGTCAGGACCACGCCCACCCGCATCGGCGCCCGTGCCCGCAGCGCCGCCGGGCGCCGCGCCCAGAGCCGGTTCAGCGCGACCGTGAGCGCCAGGGTGTCCTGCGTCTCGGTCAGACGCAGCTCGTCGGCCCAGGCCACGTCGTCATAATAGTCGAGATGCAGCGTGAGGGCGCCCGCGTAGCAGCCGATGTTGCGCAGGCGCATCGCGGCCTTCTGCAGCAGACGGTGCAACACGGCGTGCGCCTTCGGCCCGGTGCGCAGGTAGGGCGGCAGCACATGCGAGTGGCCGATCGTCTGGTGGCGCTCCACCGGCAGGGCGATCGTCTCGCCCCGCAGCAGGGCGTGCATGCGCTCCCCCTCCACCCCGCCCCAGATGCCGCGCAACTCCGCCTTGGTCGCGGCGTACAGCTGCGCGGCCGTGTCGATCCCGTGCGCCCGCAGCCGGGCCTCCATGCGCGCGCCCACCCCGAGGAAATCCCGCAGCTGCAGGCCGAGCAGCCGCCCGGGCAGGTCCGCGTCGTCGAGCACCACCAGGCCGTCGGGCTTCTGCAGGTCCGTGGCCATCTTCGCCAGCAGCCAGTTCGGCGCGATGCCGATGGAACTGGTCAGGCACGGGCCGATCTCCCGGGCGATCCGCGCCTTGATCTGCCGCGCCACGGCCACGGCCCGCTCCCGCGGGGCGAAGGTCGCCGTGAGGTCGCACTCCATCTCGTCGATCGACTTGATCGCCGTGACGTGGATGCACGACTCGATGACCGCGAGCAGGCGGCGGTGGTAGCCGATGTAGACCGCCGGCCGCTGCTGGACCAGGATGATGTCCGGGCACAGTTGGCGGGCCTCGGCGATGCCCGTGCCCACCTTCACCCCCCGGGCCTTGGCCGCGTAGCTGGCCGCGATGCAGCAGGTGGTGTCGGCCAGCACGGGCACGATCCCCAGCGGCTTCCCGCGCAGCTCCGGCCGCTCCTGCTGCTCGCAGGAGGCGAAGAAGGAGTTGAAGTCGACGGCGAGGGTCCGGAGGGGCACGCGCCGATCGTTCCGGCCGCGCGCCCGCGCCGTCAAAACGGGAAATGACCTCGCGGCGTTTCCCGCACCCGGTGAACGGGTTGCCGGAAAACATTTTTCCGGGGAATTATTTTGACTCCCCGGATCGCGAAAATGAGTCGGAAAACGGAAAAGTCAGCGCGGGGTGCCGCGTTTCCGAGTGACGGGAACGGTCCGCCGCCGACAGGTGCCCGCCGCGGCACGCGCCCGCCCCTCCGGCCACGCCCTCAGCGGGCGCTTTTCTTGAGCCGCTTGTCGGCTTTTTTCTGCGCCGGGGTCTTGAGGGGCTGCTTGCGGGTCTGTTTCTGGGAGTTCTGGGATTTGGCCATGGGAAGGAGGATTGGTACGGACGGGTTGAAAAAGAAGGCGACGCCGCCCGGCTGAACCGGAGCGGCGCCGCAGGAAGGGAGGAAGCTTACTTGCGCTTGGCGGCGGCAGCCTTGGCCTTGGTGGCCTGCTGCGCCGTGATCAGCGCGTTCTTCTGCCGGTTCACGCCGTCGGTTTTCGACTGCTTTTGCGAGGCGTGCTTCTGCGTGGATTTGGGGGATCGGTCGCCCATGTGGGGGTTTTCCTTGGTTGAGTTGACTCACCTTCGGAATGGATGTTTCCCCGACGGCGTGCGCCACCCTACCTGTGATCGAGACGGATAGCGAGCCCCGCCGCCTTCTTTCGGCGGGGTGTTCCCGGCCCGGCGGCCGGAACGCGTTTTCTCACTTGGCAGCCACGGCCCCGGCCGGAAGAGTCGCGGCATGAACTACCGGACCAAGGCGGAGTATTTTATCCAAGGCATCACCCAGGGCTTCGTCGAGGCGACCGAGGTCATCGCGTGGTCCGACGAGGTGGTGGTGACCGCCCCCACGCCCGAGGACTGGATGCTCGAGATTTCCAGCTGCGGCCCCGATGACCGCATGGTCATCCTGAGCCACCTGAACACGGTGAAGGGCGTGGCCGACCCGGTCGAGCTCGCCGCCCTGCTCAAGGCCAAGGGCATCGGGTAACCCCCGGCGACCCGATCGTGGGTCGCGCCATTTCCCGCTGGCGAAAGCGGACGTCTTGGTTCCCTCAGTAACCCCATGTCCGATTCTCCCGCTTCCCTGGTCTGGTTGATCACCGGCTGCTCCTCCGGCTTGGGCCGGGCCCTGGCCTCGGCCGCGCTGGCCCGCGGCGACCGGGTCGCCGCCACGGCCCGCCAGCCCGCCGCGCTCGCCGATCTCGCCGCCGCCTACCCCGACACCTGCCGCACCTTCGCGCTTGATGTCACCGATCCCGCCCAGGTCACCGCGGCCCTGGCCGGGACGGTGGCCGCCTTCGGCCGGCTCGATGTCCTGGTGAACAACGCCGGCTACGGCCTCGTGGGCGCGCTCGAGGAATGCTCCGAGGCCCAGATCGCCCGCAATTTCGAGGTCAACTGCTTCGGCGCCCTCCGCGTGATCCGCACCGCGCTGCCCCAGTTCCGGGCGCAAAAGGGCGGCCACGTCATCTGTATCAGCGCCGCCGCCGCCATCGCCAACTACGCGGGCTTCTCCGTCTACGGCGCCGCCAAGCGCGCCCTCGAGGGCGCGGCCGAGGCCCTCGCGCTGGAGGGCCGGCCCTTCGGCCTGAAGGTCACCCTCGTCCAACCCGGCCCCTTCCGCACCGACTTCATCGCCCGCTCCCTCGACCGCGCCACCACGCCCCTGCCCGACTACGAGGCCACCAGCGGCAAGTTCGCCCGCTTCCTCGGGACCATGGACGGCAAGCAGCCCGGCGACCCCGCCCGGGCGGCCGCGGCGATCATCGCGGCCGCCACCGCGGACCGCCCGCCCCTGCGCCTCGTGCTCGGACCCTACGCGACCGACAAGGTCCGCCGCACGCTCACCGCCAGCCAGCGCGAACTGGATGCCTGGGCGCCGGTGGGCGGCCCGACCGACTTCACGGCGGGCACCTGACCCATGGCGACCGTCATCATCGGGGCCGGCATCTCCGGCCTGCTCCTCGCCCAGGCCCTGCACGAAAGCGGCCAAGGCCCCATCCTCATCGACAAAAGTCGCGGTGTCGGCGGCCGCATGGCGACCAAGCGTGTGGGCGAGGCCGTCTTCGATTCCGGCGCGCAGTTCTTCACCGTGCGCGATGCCACCTTCCAGGCCCACACCGAGCGCTGGCGGCAAGCGGGCCTCGTCGCCGACTGGCCGGATTCCCCGCACCGCCGCCTGATCGGCCGACCGGCCATGACCGCCGTGCCCAAGGCCCTCGCCGTGGACCTCGACCTGCGCCGCGAACACCGCGCCACCGCCGTCCGCCGGCTCGCCGACGGCACCTGGACGATCACCCTCGCCGACCGGGAGCCCCTCGCCGCCTCGCGCCTGATCCTGACCTGCCCCGTGCCCCAGGCCCTGGCCTTGCTGGATGCCGGCCAGACTTCATTGCCGGCCGACCTGCGCGCCGCCCTCGACCGGCTGACCTATCACCCCTGCCTCGCACTGCTGGTCACGCTGGCTGGCCCGAGCGCCGTGCCCCCCGCGGGGGTCGCCTTTGGGGACGGACCGGTGCGTTGGATCGCCGACAACACGCTCAAGGGTGTCGCCCCGGGCGTGCCCGCCGCGGTGACCATCCATGCCGCCGCCGGATTCTCCGCGGAACATTACGCTGCGCCCGAAGCGGATGTCACGGCCCGGCTGCTCGCCGCCGTGAGCGACCTGCTCGGCGCCGCGGCGGTGACCTCGACGACGCTGCATCGCTGGAAATTCAGCGAGCCCAAGGCCACCTACCCGACGCCCAGCCTGTGGCGGCCGGACCTGCAGCTGGGTTTCGCCGGGGATTGTTTTGGCGGTCCTAAGGTCGAGGGCGCCGCGCTCTCCGGCCTGCACCTGGCCGCGAGCCTGGCGTCCGCCTGATCAGCGCAGCACGCCGCGCCGGATCATCGCCCGGGCATAGACGAACAGCAGCACCCCGACCACGATGATGGTCGCGGTGAAGATCAGCGGCACGACCCCACCCATGATCTTCATGCCCTCGGAGAGCACGAAATTATGGATGAAGGTGACGGTCATGCCCACGAGCACCAGAAAGTTGACGCGCAAGGCCCACCGGTTGCGCAACAGCAGGAGCACCGAGCCCAGCAGGCTGCCCCACGTCGCCACGCCCCAGGCCAGCACCACCACCAACGGGAAACTGAAAAAGTACGCCAGTTGTTCCGGCGTGAAGGCCTTCAGGTAGGCCTCGTTTTTCAGCTGCGTCATAGTGAAGTCCATCGCCCCGATCGCATTCCACAGCAGGGACAGAATCCCTACGACCCAAAGGTGCCACGGCGTCTTGGTTGCCGGCTCGTTTGCGTCAGCCATGGCGGCAGCAAAGGCCCTCGCGGGTCGCGCGTCAATCTCCGGCCGGCCCGCGGTCAGACCGCGTAACCCCGGCGCATGGGCCGCTGGAGCATCGCGTCGGCCGCCGGGTCGTTGACGAACCGCTCGACCGCCGGATCCCAGTCAAGGGCGCTGCGCCCGAGCCGGATCGCGATGTTGGCCAGGTGCGGGATCGTGATCGACCGGTGGCCGGTCTCGATCGGGGTGATCGTCTCGGTGCGGTTCAGGATGCCGTCGATGAAATTGTGCTCGTGCACCTTGCTCTCGGGCAGGCGGATCTCGCCGTCCTTGATGCGTTCGCGGCGCAACTCGGCCGGGGTCGTGGTGATGGTGTCGCGGCTCACGAAGAGCGAGCGGCCGTCCTCGCCCTCGAAGAGAATGCCGTTGGGATGGGCGTTGGACACATTCACCCGCACGCCGCTGCCATAAATCACATCAAAATCAAAGGCCGTGGAGGTGTTGTAGAGCGCCGTCGCCTCCGGCTGCGTGACCGAGCGGATCTCGATCCGGGACGGACCGCTGCCGTCCATGCCGAGGGCCCACTGCACGATGTCGAGGTGGTGCGCGCCCCAGTCGGTGATCATGCCGCCGGAGAAGGCGTAGTTGTGCCGCCAGTTTAGCTGGAAGAGCGCGGGCACGTAGGGCCGCTCGGGGGCCGGCCCGAGCCAGAGATCGAAGTTCACGCCGGCGGGCGGCGTCTCGGGCTGCGTCCGGTCGGCCAGCTTCGACCAATTGGTGTGCCCGCCCGGCAGGCCGACCTTGATGCCGGTGACCCGGCCGATGCGGCCGTTGCGGATGAACTCGCAGGCAGTGCGGAAATAGACACTGCTGCGCTGCTGGCTGCCGGTCTGCCAGACGATGCCGTGGGCCTTCACCGCATCGGCCATGCGCCGGCCTTCGCCGACGGTCAGGGTGAGCGGTTTCTGTCCGTAGACATGCAGGCCCCGCTGGGCCGCCAGCAGCGCCACGGCGCAGTGCCAGTGGTCGGGGGTGCTGACCACGACGGCGTCGAGATCCTCGCGGGCAAACATGTCGCGGAAATCCTCGTAAACCTTGCAGCCGGCATTGGCGCCCTTGGTCTGTTCGGCGTAGTGCGCGTCGACCGCCCGCTTGCCGACCTGGCGGCCGCCCTGCAGCTCGCCACGGTAACCGTAATTGGGCAGCTCATTCACCGGATCCGCCACTGCGACGATCTGCACGCGGGGATCGGACAGGAAATTAGGTGTCGTCGAGTGCGCAATCGTGCCGTAACCGACCAACCCCACGTTCACGCGGCTACCGGGCGCCGGACGCCGGGCCGGACGGGACCCGGGCGAGCGGCAGGCCGTGAGGGCCGGAAGCACCAGACCGGCGGCAGCCAGGGCGGAGGTTTTGATGAAATCACGACGGGCGAGCGAACGATTCATGGGGAGGGGTAATCCGGATGGGGTTACTAGACAGGACACCAACAACCCTTCACCATGGGAACCACCGCCGTTATCGCCAGTGCAAAGACTTGTCGGGAAAACCCGTGCGCGGTCTCGGCCACGCGCCGCCCATTATCGGCGCATCAGCCGCGAAATTCTCCCCCGCGCTCTTAAGAAAAACGTCAAAGCCGTACCTGCCTCGCCGCACCGCGCGGGATTTTACAACGCCGTGACCAGAATCGCCGCCCGCGCGCTCCAGTCGGCCGAGCGGGCGCCGATGAAAAAGACCATGTCCTCACCCATTCGCCTTCTCGCCCTCTGCCTGGTGGTTGCCGGCCCCCTTTCCGCGGCACCTGAGTCTTGGACCGGTTTGAAGATCGGCATGTCGGCCGAGCAGACCGTCACCCTGCTGGGCAGTCCCTTGCTGCGCAGCCGTGGCCATGGTTTTGAAACCTGGACCTACGACGCGGGGGCGGAGGTGGTCATCCACGGCAACGTCGTCGGCTGGACCGGACCCGCCACCACCGGAAGCGCTGCGCGCAGCACGGACATCTGGAGCCAACGCGAACCCGGTCGCTACTACGCGACCCTCCACACCGGTCTGCCCGCCGCCAGCCCCGCTCCGGCCGGCGTCGCACCCGCGCTGATCCCCTCCCGCCGGTCTGCGCCGCCCGCTGGCCCGCGCGATCGTGATTACATTCGCGGCTGAGGCCCCGGTTACCGGGCTTACGCCGCGCACCCGCTCCGTTAGGCGTCGCGGATGGTCCCGTCCCAAGTGCGCTGAGCCCGGGCCGTGCCGCAATCCGGACAGGTCGTCAGGTCGAGCATGGCCTGGCAATGCGGACACTGGGCGGACGAGGCAAAGGGATCGAAGGCCTGACGACAGGACGGGCAGCGCCAGTACGCGCCCCGGGGCGGCGAAGCGTGGCAATCCGGACACTTGAACTCCGGCCGCCGGGGCAATTGCTCGACCGTGCGCAGGGCCCGGGCTTGCTGGAAACTCTGCCAGCAGTTCGAGAGCATGAAAAACGCCATGATGCCGGTCCAGAGCGACTGCCACCAGACCGCCAGCCCGATCAGCGCCACGCCCCCGCCCAGGCCGATGCCCGTCGCCACCAGCAGGCTGCGCGCCTTGCCCAGCGGATACCAGAGCAGCGAGCGCAGCATCTGCCCGCCATCCAGCGGATAGACCGGCAGCAGGTTGAAAACCAACAGGACCACATTCATCCAGAGGACGGCCTGCACGAACACGTACAGATCCGGATTGGTCTCGAACGCGCCCGTGGCGCGAACCGCGAAGAAGACGCCCAGGAAAACCGGGAAGAGCACGACATTGACCAGCGGACCCGCCGCGATGCTCCACAGGGTCGCCCCGGCCGGGCCGGCGGCGCCACATACGCCACGCCGCCGAGCGGCCAGAGCACAATCTGGTCGGCCTGACCGCCCACCTGCCGGCAGGCCAGCGCGTGGCCGAATTCGTGCAGCAGCACCACGACAAAAAGCGCGAGGTACTCGAGCAGCGCCCAGACGGGCGAGACGTAATTGGGCACGCGCGTGGAAACCGAATACACGGCCACCACGAACCACGACCAATGTACGTGGACATCAATGCCCCAGAGGCGGAAAAGACGGAGGGAACCTTGCCGGGTCGGCGTCATGGGCCGATGGCGACAGGACGCGGGGCCGAGCGCAATCCGGCATTACGCAGCCCATGAGCCAGTTAAAATCGCTACACACCCCCTAGGTGAACACCCCGGGCAGTTGGGGGTTGTGCGAGCCTGCTCCGCAACTACCTTGACGCTATCCGATCCCTTCCACGCCGTCCGATTGCATGAGCCGTATCCTTTTAGTCGATGATCATGAGCCCGTCTGCATTTCCCTGCAGGCGATGATCAAGGGCATGGGTCACGAAACGGTGTACGCCACGACCGGCAAGCAGGCCCTGGTCATGCACCAGCAGGATCCGGTGGACGTCTTGGTGACGGATATCTTCATGCCCGACATGGATGGCTATGAGCTCATCCAGAAATTCCACCGCGACTACCCGGAGGTGAAGGTCGTCGCCATGAGCGGCGGCATTCCGCGCGCTCCCGGCGGACCTTATCTGGAAGTGGCCGGCAAATTCGGGGCCCAATGGCTCCTGCGCAAACCCTTCAGCGCGACCCGGCTCATCGAGATCATCACCGAGGCCACCGGCGAAGCCGTCGGTCACTGAGGTGGAGCTATGGTGGTGGCGTGCCTTGCCCCCAAGGCGCTGCCTCGCAGCACTCTCCCCGCCCCGCCACCCGGGCTAAGACGCACTCCGCGGCCCCATCGGCGAATATGCGGTAGCCTTGCCCCGGTGCCGCGGTAAGGTCGACCACCCCTCCACCCCATGAACCGCCGCACCTTCGTCACCTCCCTCGCCGCCGCCGGCGCCGTCGCCACCGCCCCCCGCCGCCTCCTCGCCCAGGTCACCGCGCCGCGACCACGCGTCGGCGTGATCGGCGCCGGGTGGTACGGCGGCGTGAACCTCGGCGTCTTCGCCCGCTGCACCGCCGTGGACTTCGTCTCGCTCTGCGACGTCAACACGCGCTCGCTCACGACCACCTTGAAGCTCGTGGCGGAACACCAGGCCGCCGTGCCGCGCACCTTTGCTGATTACCGTGAGATGCTGGCCGCCGGCGGCCACGACATTGTCATCATCGCCACACCCGACCACTGGCATGCCCTGCCCGCCCTCGCCGCCATGCAGGCCGGAGCCGATGTCTACCTGGAGAAGCCGGTCAGCGTGGACGTGATCGAGGGCGAGGCCCTGGTGGCCGCCGCCCGCAAGTACGGTCGCGTCGTCCAGGTCAACACCCAGCGCCGCAGCAACCCGCTCTACGCCGAGGCGCGCGACAAATATATCACCAGCGGCAGACTCGGGCGGATCAGCCTCGTCGAGACCTACAGCTACCTCCACGGCCGGCCGACCGGTATCATCCCCGACGCCCCCGTGCCCGCCCACCTCGACTACGAGACTTGGGCCGGCCCGGCGCCCAAGCTGCCCTACAAGGCGATGCTGGCGGACCGCGGCTGGCGGAATTTCCAAGAATATGGCAACGGCCAGATTGGCGACCTTGGTGTGCACATGATCGACAAGGTGCGCTGGCTCCTCGGCCTGCACTGGCCCGACTCCATCGTCTCCACCGGCGGGATTCTCGCCGACGTGCCTCCCTACTCCGCCACCATCACCGACACCCAGCGCAGCGTGTTTCGTTATCCTGGTCTCGATGTCAGCTGGGAACATCGCACCTGGGGCGCCTCCCCGATTCCCGCGCGCCACTGGAGCGACCAGTGGGGCGCCCGCCTCATCGGGACCAAGGGCACGCTGAACCTCACCATGCTCGAGGCCGTCTTCACCCCGGCCGACGGCGGTCCCCGCGAAGGCCGGCACCTGCACTCCCCCACCGGCAACCTCGAGAACATCGACTTCAACTGGGGCGGCCATACCTACGAGGAAACCGAAAACCGCCACGTGCTGGATTTCATGGCCGCCCGCGCCGCCCGCTCGCGCCCCGTCGCCGACATCGAGGAGGGCCACATCTCCAGCGCGATGTGCGAGCTGGCGAATCTCTCGCTGCAGCTCCGCCGCCCCATCGCCTACGACCCGGCGACCCGCACGGTCCCCGGCGATGCCGAAGCCACCCGGTTGCTCGCGCGACCCTACCGCGGCCCCTGGGTCCACCCCGATCCGACGACGGTCTAGTTTCTGCGGAACTGCCGCCGCGCGACCTTCACGGCGACGTCAGTCGCGCGAAGGTCTCCGCGGCGTATTGCGCGGCCGCCTGCGTGGACTCGCGCCCCTCATTCACCACGTTGCCCTCGGCACCGACGATCGCCCAGCGCCAGATCGCATCATCCTCGTGCTCGGTCAGCGCGAACGTCGCGCCGGGGTGAAACCGGGCATACGCCAGGGTATCGAGGGAAAAGAGGCAGCGCTCGGCGACCATCGCGGCCACCGGCGCGGACTCAATCTGGCGGAAGGAACACCAGGGGGTCGGAATCGGCGCGGTTGAAATCATGGCGCCCACCATACCGCCGCCCGCGGCGCGCCGCCATGGGGCATAACGTGACTCCGCCGCTCACGATTTCCCCGGCCCGGCCAGGACCAGCCCGCTGCGCACCCTCAAAACGGCCAGCACCTTGGGGACATAGAGACGCGTCTCCAGCGGCAGCACGTGCGCGATCTCGGCAAAGGACTTGGCGCGATGCTGGGTCAGTGTGCGCTGCACGCGGCCCGGCCCGGCGTTGTACGCGGCGAGCGCCAGGGGCCAGTCTCCAAACCGAGCGTGCAACCCGCGCAGCATCTTCGCCGCCGCTTGCGCCGATTTCTGGGGATCCGTCCGCTCATCCGGCAAGGTCGTGCTCAGGCCCAGCTCCCGCGCCGTCGCCGGCATGAGCTGAAACAACCCGCGGGCCCCGGCCGGGCTGCGGGCCCTTGGGTTGAAGGTCGATTCTACCTCGGCCAGCCACACCAATTGTCCCGGCACCCCGCCGGCCGCAAAGACGGGCTGGAGCTGGGTCACGAAGTGATCCGCCCGGGCCGGCCGGGGCCGGGCCTGCAGGCGCCGCACCCAATGCTCGTACTCCGGGATGAACTGCACCCGCGGGCCGGCCGGGGTTTGACCGGGGGCTTGGGCGGCGGCTGCCGGACCATCTCCTGCGCCGCCTCGATGTAATCCAACCGCTCCTCCAGCCAGTCCACGTCGTCCTCGGTGCCGGCCAGCTGGCGCAGGATGACCAGCGCCGCCCGCGCTTCGGGCTCCAACGCCACCAACGCGGCCGGATCATTCCCGGCGAGCGCCGCCTGCAAACTCTGCACGAAGGCGTCCCACCGGGCCCGGTCGGGGAATTCATACTCCGCCTTGATCTCCTCCGGCGCCAACGCCTCGAACAGTCCCTGCCCGAGTTCGTACAGCGCATCCGCCGGATCGGCTTCCGCCTCCGCAGCCGCCGGCGGCGGTTCGGCGGCAGGATCAGCCGCGGCGACGCGACCTGCCCCCAGCAGCACTCCCATTCCGATCAGGGTCCATTTCATGACGAGACCTAGTTGCTGGCCTCTCCCTCATCCGGCTGCAACTGGCAATCACTCGCGCCGCGGGTGTGGCGGTGAACACCCCATTCCCAGCGGTACCGGTTAGGACTAAACTCCGCGCATGATGCCTACCCCCGAATCCTCCGGCTCCGCCTCCTCTCCTTCCGCCTCGGCCCGGCCTGCCGGCGCAGCCCCGGACCACGACGCTTCCGGCGTCTCCTATCAAGCCGGTCCCCGGCCCGCGGGCCTCTCCTGGACCCTCGTGCTGGGCGTGGCCACGGCCGCGCTCCTCATCCTCGTCGCGGTCCTCTGGAGCAAAACCTCCGCCCGCGACCGCACCATCATCGCCAACCAGAACCGCGCCGAGCAGGTCGAGGCCGGCTCCGTCGTGCTCAAGACCTCGCTGGATGAGGCCACGGCCGTCTCCGCCCGCCTGCAGACTCAGCTCGATGAGGCCACCGCGGCCACCGCCGCCGCCACGACCGAACTCGAAGCGGCCAAGGCCGGCACCGTGCAACTTCAGACCGAATCCGACAAACTCCGCACCACCTCCGCGGGTTTCCAGACTGAGATGAACGAGGCCAAGGTCGCCGCGATCCAGCTCAAGGGCGACATCGAGGTCGCCAAAAGACAGACCGCGTCGGCCCAAGCGGAGCTGGCCAAGGCCAAGACCGAGCTGACGGAACTCAAGGCCAAGCTGACCGAGGCCAACACCCAGACTGCCGCCCTCCAGAAGAACTTCGATCAGGCCCAGCTGGAGATGACCCGGATGCAGCCCATCCCTCCCGCGAAGAAACGGTAACACGCCGTGCCTCACGCGCCCAAGC
The DNA here is from genome assembly GCF_001746835.1 of Lacunisphaera limnophila. Classification (NCBI taxonomy): domain Bacteria; kingdom Pseudomonadati; phylum Verrucomicrobiota; class Opitutia; order Opitutales; family Opitutaceae; genus Lacunisphaera; species Lacunisphaera limnophila. The sequence goes on from NZ_CP016094.1 coordinate 3,574,533, forward strand.
GAGAGTTGTAGGGCGGGGTCGCCGACGGAGGCTTAGCGGAGATGGCGAAGCAACCCCGCCGTGCTCGATCAGAATGACGCGCCCGAGGCGGGTCTACTGCCCCACCTCCGCCGGCCTAACCAACCGCCGGCCCCATCCGCTGCGCGGGCACCGCCTCGATTTCCAGATAGACCGTGGTGGCGCCGGCCGCCGCCACGGCATCGATGGCCCCCGCCACTTCCTTCAGCGACCGGGTCTCGGCGCTCTCGGCCGCGGCCCCGACCTTGCAAGCGAAGTCCCACTGGGCAAAGCCCTCGGGCACTTCCTTCCGGCGCGCGCGACGCACGTATTTGTTCACCTCGTGGCGGATCTTGTCACGCACGCGGGCATCGTCCTTACCGGGAGCCTGGAGGGGAAAGGTCTTCTTCATTTGGCCTGTATCGTCACCCCCGCGCGCCGCAATACAACGAGATTTCTCGCGTCGGCTGTTTAGCCGCCAACCGATTCGGGCCCTTCCGACCAAGACAATTGGCCGCGAAAAACGCAAAACGCGCAAAAGTGGAATTCACCTGTAGGAGCCGGTTCACAGGCGATTCCCTTCCCCTCATGTAGGGTCGTCGCTTGCGCCGACCTCGCCCCCGCGCACCTGCACACAACCCACCACCCCCAATTTGTTTTTCACAGGAGGACGCAGAGCCAAGTCAGGAGGTCCGATCTCCACTCTCCACGCCCTCTGCGCCCTGCTGTAAACCCTGCCTCTTTTGCGCTATTTGCGCTGTTTTGCGGCTAACCGGTTCGGGCCCTTCCGACCAAGGCATTGGCCGCGAAAAACGCAAAGCGCGTAAAAGCCCACCGCACCTGTCGGTGCCTTTTCACAGGCGATCCCCTCCCCAAACAACCAGCAACAAACAACTAACAACCCCGGCCTCGCCGCCGCCCCTGATTTGCCCCGCAAATCACCCTGAGCAAGTGCAGCGCGTCGAATGGGCTACCCCACCGCATCCTCGTGACACGTGTCCGGAAACGCCGGTTTGCGCTGCAGCCAACGTACCGCGCCCAGGCTGTCGGTGAGCGCCTCGTGCAGCGCGGAACCAAAATCATAGGCCTGCGCGTCGAAGCCCGCTTCCTCCGCCGCTTGGTCGATGGCGAGCATGACGGCAAACATCCGTCCGCGGATCTCCGGGATCAGGACATCCACCCGGTCCACCCCGGCCGCCAGGTTGGTGCGGCAACCCTCCAGGTTGTGACTGTGATGCGAGCGGCATGAACCCGGGCGCCCCTCGTAGATCGAGCAACTGTCGTCCCGCAACAGCGCACAGGGCAGCTTCAGCGCGAGCCGCTCCGCGGAGGTCCGTCCGGCGAAAGCCGCCCGATGCGCCGCGAGCCGAACAATCAGGGCCTCCAGTGCCTCGGCGGAGAAATGGGTCTGGATGTATTCGGCCGCGATAAGGACCTCATGGGCCTGCGCCCCGACCGGCACGTGGCAGCAGGTGCCGCACCCGGCCCGGCAGGACACCCGCGCCCGCGCCGCCGCGGGGGCCGCGTCGTAGGCCCGGTCAAAGCGCTTCTGCGCCACGCGCAGCACCGCCAGGATTTCAGCCGGGTTGCTGGTCCGGCGCAAATGCTGCAGCACCGCCGCGGCGGTCTTGTGATACAGCGCCTCCTCGTCGGCGGAAAATCCGGTGGCCATCGCGCCACCCAACAGTTTCCCACCCAAACGTCACGCCCCGACTTTGCCCCGCGGATGGCGCGGATGAACGCGGATCACTCCCTCCTTGATCCGCACTGATCCGCGTCATTCGCGGAAAATTCCGGTTCTGGTTCGAAGCTGTCGGCCGACCGGATCCGCTCCCGCCCGGCCGCCGCCGCGATCCGCTCCAGCAGTGCCACCCGCTCCTCCGGGGTCGTCTCGTTCCGACAGGGCAGCGTGACCGTCACCAACGCGTCGCCGCGCCGGATCAACAGCCCCCAGCCGTCCGGCACCTCGTGCGGCGCCAGGATCCCCTCCTCCGCCACCACGTAGAGCAGGCTCGCGGCGCGCCACCGGCCAAGTTTCGCCAACTTGGTCCCCTCCTGCCAACGGCGTTGCGCCGCCTGCAACTCGGCGGCCAGCCGATCGTGGGTGTCGTGCCGCAATCCGCGCAGATCATACGCATCGCACTCGGCAAATAGGGTCTCACCCCGGCGCAGGTCCGGCCGGTGCCCGGCGATCAGCTCGCGCAGCGCGCGGAGTCGTTCGGCCAGTGCTGCGAGGTGCGCCTCGGCTCCGGTTTCCCGCGCGCTGTCCCGCCGGAAATCCGCCCGCGAGACCTTGCATTCAAACACCGCGGTGAGCGCCGCCGGCGCGAGGCAGTGCGGCGTGGCCGCGGCGACATCAGCCCGGTAACCGGACCGCGGGAGCCGCACCTCCTCCGCCGCGAGCGCCAGCCGCTGCCCCCGCGCCCAGCCGCGCGCGAGCCGCTTCAACGCGCGATGCGCCGCCGACTCGCCCTGGGTCAGGGCGGGAACTAGGCCGGGCGAAATGACTGCAACGGATTTCATGCGTACGAAAGACAAGTTACGCCCCGGATCATACCCGCTCCCCCTGACAACCCCCTGTCAGCATCCTGATTTTCCCCGCCAATCACCCTGAGCAAGCGAAGCGCGTCGAGCGGAATCCGCCCTCCTCGTCTGCCGCATAGCGGCCGGAGGAGTCGCACCGAAGCTTCATCGAAGGTGGAAATACCCTCCAATCCTCCGCTACGGTCCTGCCTCTTTTGCGCTTTTTGCGCTGCTTTGCGGCTAACCGGTTCGGGCATTTCCGACCAAGGCCTTTTGCCGCGAAAAACGCAAAACGCGCAAAAAGGAATCCAGCTCCTCCGCCCCATGTTACTTCTCAGCCTCGCCGCCCGCGCCTTGTCTTCGTCCCCGCTGCCGTCAACCTGCCCTCACCCCATGCATCCCCACCCCGTCCGATTCTATGCCCTGCTTCTTGCTTTCGCCGTCTTGGCTTGCCGGCCGCTGTCAGCCGAGGAGGGCTGGATCCCGCTCTTCAACGGCAAGGACCTCACCGGTTGGACGCCCAAGTTCGCCAAGCACCCGCTCGGCGAGAATTTCGCCGACACCTTCCGCGTCGAGGACGGCATTCTCAAGGTCGCCTACGACCGCTACGACAAGTTCGACCGCCAGTTCGGTCACCTCTACACCAACCTGCCGTACTCCCACTACCTCCTGCGCCTGGAGTATCGCTTCACCGGCACGCCGATGCCCGACGCCCCCGAATGGGCCGGGCGCAACAGCGGCGTCATGCTTCACGCGGCCTCGCCCCTCACCATGACGGTCGAGCAGGAATGGCCCGTGAGCATGGAGGTCCAGTTTCTCTGCACCGACACCCAGGCCGGGCGCCAGACCGGCAACGTCTGCACGCCGGGCACCCACCTCGAGTTCGACGGCCGCCTGAACACCGCCCACATCATCGACGCGCACGACAGCACGCTTTCGCCCATGGAGACCTGGGTCGCCGTCGAGGTCGAGGTCCGCGGCCATGACGAAATCATCCACCGCATCAACGGCGTCGAGGTGCTGCGCTACCAGCATCCCCAACTCGACCCCGGCGACCCGGATGCCCAGCGCCTGCTCGCCGCCGGCGCGCCGCTCCACCTGTCCTCCGGCCACATCGCCCTGCAGGCCGAGTCCCAGCCCGTCTGGTTCCGCAACATCCGGATCAAGCTGCTTTCGCCTTGATGGGCAAATCGGTCGCGGTCCAGCGCAGGTCGGCACTCCGCTCGCCGATCACGGCAAGATCGTTTTCCCGACACGGCATCTCTACCTGATAAGCGTCCTCCATACGGTTAACCGGCCGACACGGATGCCATGGAAAAGGCGAACTTTCCGCTGCCCAAGCCGCTGCCACGCAACAGTCATCTTGCCTCCGTTATGAATTCATGAATCCTCCTGCCCATGCGCCGCGACCCCATGGCACGACGGACTCAATGGAGTGCCGCAAAAAGCTCCGCCTGGGTCTTGGTGTTTCTCTGTGGAGCTGCGCTCCCGGCCCAGGATGCTCCGACGCCGGCCGCCATGGCGGAGTTGTCGTTCGAGCAGCTGATGGATATCACCATCATCACCGCCTCCAAGAGCGAGCAGACCCTCGCGAACACCGCCGCCGCCGTGACGGTCCTGTCCAACGGGGAGATCATCCGCTCCGGCGCCGTGCGGATTCCCGAGGCCCTGCGCTGGGTGCCTGGCGTCAACGTCGCCCAGATCAATTCTGACAACTGGGCGGTCACCACCCGCGGGTTCAACGACCGGCTCTCGAACAAGCAACTCGTCATGATCGACGGGCGTTCCATTTACACCCCCCTGACCGCCGGCGTGTTCTGGGACAAAGTCGGCCTCCTGCTCGAGGACTTGGACCGCATTGAGGTGGTGCGCGGGCCCGGGGGCTCCCTGTGGGGCGCCAATGCCGTCAACGGCGTGATCAACATCCTGAGCAAATCCGCCCGCGACACCCTCGGCGGGCTGGTTTACGCCGGCACCGGTCCGGAGTATTCGGCGGGCGGCCTGCGCCAGGGATTCGCCACCGGACCCCGGAGCTGGGCGCGGATCTACGCGAAACACGAAATCGCCGAGGACAGCCGGATCCGAAACGGCGGTGACGCGGACGACCACTGGGACCACTTCCAGACCGGCTTTCGCTACGACGCGGAGGGCCCCACCGGCCACACCTTCACCGTGCAGGGGGACTATTACGCTCACGACAGCATCGCCGGCGAACCGCTGGTGACACCGGCGGGGTTGTTGCCCAGCCGATTTTCCGCCCAGGCCGAAGGCTACAACACCCTGGCCCGCTGGATCCGGGAATTCGACGGCGATCGCATCCAAATCCAGGCTTATTTCGACCATACCTCCGCGGAAACGAGCCAGGTCCTCGAGCGTCGGCGAACGCTCGACGTCGATTTTCAACACGACCTGGCTGCGACCGGTCGGCATAAACTGAGTTGGGGCTTGAACGCGCGCTGGAGTCAGGACCACACCACGGCCAGCGCGGCCGGCGGCTATGTGCCGGCCTCCTACCTCCACCGCCTGGCGGGGCTCTTCGCCCAGGACGAGATCACCTTGGACCCCGGCCGCTGGCGGATGACGATCGGCACCAAGGTCGAGCGGAGCAGCTACACCGACTACGAGGTCCAACCCAGCGTCCGCCTCCTCTGGACGCCCACCAAAGTCACCACGGTGTGGGCGGCCGTCTCCCGGGCCGTGCGCACGCCCAGCCGATCCGACCGGGCCATCAGCCTGGATGTCTTTTATGTCCCGCCCGGGCCCAACCCCGCCAATCCTGCCGCCCTGCCGCTGCTCTTGCGCGCCGAAGGCGATCCGGACGTTAAATCGGAATACCTGATCGGGTATGAAACCGGCGCCCGCGTGCAGGTGAATCCCCACCTTTCGCTGGATGCCTCCCTTTTCTACAATGATTACCGCGACGTGATCCTGGGGGCATTCGAACCGGCGGCCACGCGCATCGTGGCGGACCGCCTACCGCTGCATCTGGTGACCCCGATCCGGTTGCTCAACTCCACGGAGGCCCGGAGCTACGGCGGCGAACTGCAGGCCCTCTGGCATCCCACGAATTCCGTGCAGCTGTCGGCCGTCTACAGTCATCTCCACATCACGGCCCGCGCTTTGATGGCCGGGGTTTTTTCCATCAACACGCTGAGCCGGGTTTCTCCTGTCCACCAGGGCGGCCTGCGCCTGAGCGTGGATCTGCCGCACAACCTGAAGCTGGATGCCAACAGCCGCTACGTCTCCGATCTGCCGGCCAGCGGCATCCCGTCCTATACCGAACTTGACCTGCGCCTGGCATGGGCCGTCCGCCCCGGCCTCGAGTTGTCCGTCACGGGCAAAAACCTCCTCGACGGCCAGCACGGCGAATTCGGCCCCCGCGTGAATGAACCTTACTTCGAGATCGAGCGGTCGGTGTACTTCAAAGCGGCTTGGAGCTACTAACCGGGGCTTGCCGCCAGGTGATGCGGGCGCCCGTCGGCCGCTTGAGAGCGAAAGCTAGGTCGGCAGCGACTTGGCCCGCACCCCTTCGAGCACAGCGCTGGCGGCTAGCACGGGCCGCACCTCGACCGTGAGCCCCAGCGGCAGGCCCGGACACTGCTTCGCGATCTCCGTCGCCTCCGCGAGCGTGTCGACCGTGAGGAAAAAGTAGCCGCCCACCACCTCCTTACCCTCGGCATAAGGACCGTCCGAGACCCGCTCCCCCTTCCCGCCCGACACTACCCGGCCCTCCAGGCCCAGCGGGCTCGCGTGCGCCACTTGGCCCCGATCGGAAAGCGCCTGCACCCAGTCGTTCCATTTCTTCGTCATCTCCTCGCGCTGCGCCGGCGTGAGGTGGGCATGGACGTCCGGCCCGGCGTTACGAAACAAGAGGAGGTACGAGGTCGTGTCAGGGTTCATGGTCTCAGGGGGGGATGATCTATTTCCGCACGCCGCTCGGGCGGCGCAAGCATTTGCCATCGCGTCTGGCCACCGGCCCCCGGCGGACTTCGCGGCGCGCTTCGCCCGCACAACGAACCAGGGCGGGGCATGGATTTGGGCATGGCATGAGGAGGGGGCATCATACCCGACGATCCAGAGTCAACCGGGCCGACACGCGGATGTTAAAATCTTCCCCCGTGGCACCGGCGCGAACAGTCCGAAGCCGGGACACTCTTGCGGCGGCCCCCTCACACCCTCATACCCTCACACCCTCCAACCCTCCGCCCCTGATTTGCCCCGCAAATCACCCTGAGCAAGCCCAGCGCGTCGAACGGGCTCACCCCTGATCCAACGGCGACCTCACCCCCAAGCCCGGCTTGTTCATGACATGCAGGTAAATCTGCGTCGTCCGAATATCATCGTGCCCCAGCAACTCTTGCACCGTCCGCAAGTCGGTGCCGGATTCCAAGAGGTGCGTGGCAAACGAATGGCGCAGCACATGCGGCGACACCCGTTTATTTAGCGCCGCTTTCGTGGCTGCCTCTTTGAGGGCGCGCTGAAACAGATTGTCACTCACATGGTGCCGGCGCCGGATTCCCGTGGCCGGATCCACGCCCAATTCCCGCGAAGGGAACACCCACTGCCATTCCCAGCTCACTCCGGCCTTGGGGTACTTCTTGTTCAATCCCTCGGGCAACCAGACCCCGGGCACGTTCGCCGTGCGATCTGCCTCCCATAACTCGTGCAGCCGCGCACAGTGCACCTTCAACTCGGGCATCAATCGCTCGGGCAACACGGTCATGCGGTCCTTGTCCCCCTTCCCGGCGATGACCTGCAATCTTCCGCGTTCAAAATCCAGATGGTGGACCCTCAGGCGCAACAACTCCATCAGCCGCAATCCCGCGCCATAGGCCAGTTCGGCCATTAGCCGCGGCCGGCCTTGCATCTGGGCAAACAAGGACTTTGCCTCCGTCACCGAGAGGACCGTCGGCAAGCGCTGCTTGGGGTAGGCCCGCTTGAAATCCATCTCGCCCAGTTCCCGCCGGAGCGCCCCCTGCATGAGAAAGACCAGGGCGTTCAACGCCTGCTTCTGAGTCGAGGGACTGGCCCGTCCCTCGACAGCCAGCGCACTGAGAAACGCCGCCACCTCCTCCCCCGCGGCCGCGTAGGGCGAGCGCGGCGCGATGAATCGGGCAAAACGCACCGCCCACTCCCGGTAGGTCTGCTCGGTGCGCCACAGAAAACCTTTCTCACGGCAGGCCTTGATGAGATCCCGTTCCCACGGCGTGCCGCCCAAATCCTGCGCCGCCGGCGGAGGCTCGCTCGGCCGCCTGGCCCCGGTTTGGATGTAGGGCGGGATCGCCTGCTCTGAGCCCGCCGAATCGGCCGTATCCCGACTTGCCTCGCCCGGCTCCGCCTCGGCCTCGGGAGGACGAGCAAACCCGCCCGCGTCTTCCCTCCTCTGGGGGCCAGCGCGCTCGCGCGCACCTTCCTGATTTCGCTGCACCGCCGGCCCACGATCCCCCACGCCCGCCCGCTCCACTCCTCCCATTGCCTTCAGCCCTTCGCGATAGAACCAGCGCAGGGCGTCACGCGAGGAACCTCCCCCCTGCCTTTCGCGGCCAGCAAGATACTGCTTCACCACCTCCACGGTGGCCGCATCGTGCCTGGCCTTGCAGTGTCGTAGGAAGGACAGGATTTCCCGCGTGTACACCACCTTGAATTGCGGACTGAGCGCCGATGACGCCAACGCCTGCTTCCACTGGGGAAATGAAATGGGCCGATGATGCATACGAGTCGGCCCGGGTCGGAACTTACGCTTTTGTCCGGTTTTCAAGCAATCCCGAAAAGCGTAAGTTCAGAATTCGAGTCTTGAGGGTAAGCGACTTAAGTCGCATTCGTTGCGCCATGAACCATCGGCAACTTAAGCTTTTCGCCGTGGCCGAATAACACTGATCGGCGGAAGACATGCTCACGCTTCTCTACGCGCTGGCCGCTCCCATCACAACGATTCCGCTCGCTGTAGGCGCGGCTGGGCTAGTGCCGTGGTTCAGAGCATCAGTAGTGCTGGTAGCGTTCTGTTTGGTGGTCTGCGCTCTAAAGAAGAAAGAAAGAATCGGGCGGCAGTTTACCGCGAATCTGCTTCCGTTGCTGGTTGCCTGGCCGGTCATTGGCATTGCTTACACCGTATGTCGGGAGAAGCCGCAATACACCGACTATCTTCCCCTCGTGATTTGGCCGTATTTCCTGCTTGTCGCTGGCGCACTGTGGTTCACGCGGAAGACGATTTTTCTATCGCTGGCTGCACAGTCGCTACTGTCGATCTATGCACTCGGGTCCTTCTATTGTTGCGCGATGGCAATCAGCGGGAAGTGGATTTAGAAGGAAGATGCCGATCCAGCCGCCCCAGCCAACTCTCACCATCCGTCCTTTTTCGATCATCACAATCCCGCTCCAACCTCCGTCCGCCGCTCCCGGTGAGCGCGGCTGAACTCAATCGTTAGCCAGAAAATGAAGAGACCCTTCGCAGTCTACCTAGCCACAGCGGTGCTCCTTATGCAGGTCGGTCAGTTGGCTTGGCTCGCGAGTCACATTAAGAGCGATCCAAAGTATCTTATCGGGAATTGGCAGGTTGTCGGAATCGCCGTCGTCTTCTCGGTGTTTTTCTATCTGAAGCCACGAATCGGCCGTTGGTATGTTGTGCCGTATTTTGCGCTGGTCGGCCTATCGACGCTTTCGAAGCTATCACAAGCCTCCTACAGCCTTACTGGCATCCTTGGGATGGTAGTTGCCGTTCTCATGTTTACTTCTGCTGTTTTGCTCGTTCGTCTGCCGGCGAACTCTGTCCATCATGAAAAGAAGGGCTAACCAATTGCCACAGACAACTCGGGCCTTCGGCCCTCGTGTCTGAGCTCAAACGATCGGCAGAAGAAAGATGACGCGCACGTTGATCACTGGACTTACGACGCCGATAACTGGCTACGCATTGGGGTATTTGGCTGGGAGCATTGCTGCGCCGACCTCACAGCCTGCCTGGCTTACGTTGGGTGGAGTGGTTGGCCTGGCTTCGGCTATAGCGCATCCACTAATCTATCAAATTGTATGGGTAGTCGTCGCAGCCCGAACCAAAGAAGAAGAGAAAGAATCCCGCCGCGATAGGCATCGAGCCACCGTTTGCGGCGTGATCTCATTGGTGTTGGTCGCAGTGCTAGCTGTAGCCCTTGCTCTGCTATGGAAGTCCAAAGCCTGAAAGTGCCGATCCAGCCGCCCGAGCCAATGTCCGGGCTGGCGCCCGGCCATGGCTCACCTTAAACGATCGGCGGAAGAAATATGAATCCCCTTGGCATCCCTCCCATCGCTGAAGCCAGCGAAGATTCAATTGAGCTTCTCCGCCTCTGGGCCGTGCGCGGAGCTGGCCAGCAGATGATCCTGCGACATAGCGCTTGGAAAGATCCCGCTGCTTGGGGATTGGCGCTCGTAGATATTGCCCGTCACGTTGCTCGCGCACACGCCCAGGAAGGAAAGAACGAAGAAGAGGTTTTTCAGCGTATCATCGCCGGTTTCAAGATGGAGCTCGAGTCCTCGACCGATACTCTGACCGGGAAGATCCAAGACTAAAGAGCCGATCCAGACCGCCAGAGAACAACGCGCGGGATTTGACCTAAATCGCATGTGCCTTCTCCGCTCAGCATCTCCCGTTGTTCAAAAGGGCTCACTCCACGCTCGCCCGCGCGTGTCTCATCGGTGACGTTAGGCAAAGAAAGATGAACTGGCAGGCGATAGACTCTCAGGCCGATCTCGACTCACTCGCGAAAAGCGCCTGCTGGGAGGACTCGTCTTGCGTGGCCTACACGGCGAGCGAAGAGACTCAGCCTTTCTATCCAGCGGACGTTTCCCGCGATGGTCACCACCGGAAGAATCTTCACCTTATTTGCGCAGCAGATTCCTCAAGCGGTGCGTTTCTGGAGCTAGTGTTCGTGCAGGCCGAGAGATTCACCTCCGATTTCCTCGATAGCCCTTTTATCCAAGGGCGTGTCGATTCGCTTCGACGCGTGATCATCACTGATGCGGAAGGCGAGAGTGTGATGCGATGTGCTCGCTTGATCTATCGGTTTTCGGATATGAGGCCCGAGTTGCCGATGACATCGAATGAAGAAAGAGCCTAACCAGTCGCCAGAGCCAACGCTCGCCATCCGTCCTTTTTCGGGCGCGTTTTCTGCGCTCGCAACTCCGTCCGCGCTCTCGGCGAGCGCGGCTCATCTTTGACGTTGGGCGAAGAAGAACATGACGTCTGATCAGCTCATCGCAGAAGGAAGGCAGTTGATGCGGCCATCTCTATTTTTGCGCCCGCAAGGCTCCGGACCAGTCGCCGCAATTTGGTACGATTACGACGAAGCTCAGGTCGACTCGACCGGCCAACGGCTTTGGCTGACGGTAGATGCGCGCATCGTGCCAGGTGTACCTGAAGTGGCCAAAGGTTGTCTGAGTATTTTCACAGATGAAGAAAAGTGCGAAGGTGGCCGGATAGAAGTGGCGCCTTCCTATCCGAAACGTGCGGGCACAGCACTCTATGCGCATGAAGTGTCCGTGCTTCCCCCGATCGACGCAGTATTTACGCGTGGCTCCGCAGCCGTCGAGTCGTGGATCCGTTCGTACGGCTGGGACAGAAGCGAGCGCTACAACGACAACTTCAAAGGGCGAGATATCGTCGAGGCATATGAGCGAGTTTGGATGGAAGAATTTCCTCTCTATGCGGGGCAGGACGTATATGCCTCATTGGGCGGTTGGCATTGGCCGGGTCCTGATGACGACTGGCACGCTTTGATCGACGAGCGTTTGATCGTGACGACATTTCGAGATTCAGAACCTTCGGTCGAAGCATGGTCCACCCGGCAAGAAGGATTCAGGGTGATTCAGCGCATCACATGAAGAAAGAGCCCAACCAACCGCCAGAGCCAATGCCGCTAAAGCGGCATGGCTCATCTTGAACGTTCGGCGCAAACATGAGCACCACTCCGCGCACACATCCGTTCAAGAAAGGCGCGACGTATCGCGTGAAGAAGGCATTTTCCTCCCTTGATGATTTCAGCGAAGGCGAGGTCATGAAGTTTGAGGAGAGTTCCTACTCGCGCTACGACGAGATGTCGGGGTTCACCTTCATCGACAAAGAAGGGAAGAGGCGTCGGTGGGATATCCACGATCAGGATTCGATAGAAATCTGGCGCAAACTTTTCGAGGAAGTCGGATGAACACCCGGCCGAACCAGACACTAGAGGGAACTCCGGGAAAGCGTCCCTTCCTTCGGCAAAGTCTGGTGCCCGTCGTCCCTCACCTGTAGCGTTAGGCCGAAATGAAGCCCCACGAGCGCATCCTAGTTCGCATCCTGCTCGTCCTTGCAGCATGGTTATTCGGCTGTGGTGCCGTCGTTGTCCTGCGCGGTGAGACAATTCGCATCGGTCGCTTTCACCCCGAAGAAATCAGAAAGAGCGATAGTCCCATTCGCTACTGGACCTTCGCCAGCATCCCTGTGCTTGCGACCGGCATTCTAGCCGCTGGCTTCGTGTGGTCATTTTCACCGAGATGGCAGTCGAGGCCGGTCAAAAGAAGAAGCCTAACCAGACCGCCAGAGAACAACGCGCGGGATGTGACCTAACTCGCATGTGCCTTCTCCGCTCAGTATCTCCAGTAGTTCAAAAGGGTTCACTCCACGCTCGCGCGCGCGTGTCTCATCGGTAACGTTAGGCGGCAAGAATCATGACAATCACGCTCCTTGTCCTTTTCGGCGTCTTGGCCTTTCTGATCTACGATCGTGTGTTGAGGTGGCGACTGCTCCCCAGCGAAAAGCTGCAGGCCAACATCGACTCGGGTCATTGGCGCTATCTCAAGCATTCGATTGTCGAGTTTAGAAGAAGAGGTGGAGATCGCCGCATCGGCTCCCTACGAGCACTCGATCTTTTGCAATCCGAATCAAAGGTGGAAAGAATGGTGGGTTGGATGATCATGAAAGAGCTGTTTCCCGAGGTTGCTCAGAGGGTGCCAGGATATGACCCGACGGCAGCTCCCGAGAAGTGCCGGGAAGAAGCCCAGAAGATGCTGATCAGAATAGCCTAACCAGTCAGCCACAGCACAACGCCCTTGCTCTCACCTAAATCGCCCATGATATCTCCGCTCAACATGGCCCCGTATTTCAAGAGAGTCGGCTTGCCCGCCCGGCGGGCGTGGCTGATCTGAGGCGTTCGGCGAGGAAACCATGTTCTCGTTTTTCAAAAAGAAGCCGCCTGTGACCGAGGTCGAATTCTCAACGAACCTCGATACGAAGCATGTCGGGCCGTTCTTAGAGCGCGTATCGCAGCGCATCGAGTCCGGCTTCGGCGCCCCTGAAAGAAAGAAGGTCCTCGCCGCGATGCCAGCACCCACAGCGGAGGAAGGCGCAGACTTCAGTTTTACCGTCCGTTTTGAAGGACAGGATTCAGTCCTGAAGATCGCCATTATGCCTGACAGCCCCGAGACGGTGCTTCTCTATTTGGTATCAGCTCCTGCGCTCCATTCGATGATCGATCAGGAAATGGATCGCTTTGCTGAGGAGGTCGGCATTTGAAGAAGCAGCCCAACAAGCGGCCAGAGCCAATGTCGGTGCTGCGCACCGCCATGGCTAATCACTGAAAGTTGGGTGAAAAGAGAAGTCCATGAGCAACGCACTTCTGCCGGAATTCCAATTGAAACACGGTAGCCACGGCTGGAGAGCGGAGCTGCCGAACGCTCCGCGCTTTTTCGGAAGAGTTATCTCGCTTGTTATCGATACACGGATGACTCCGACCGAGCCGAGAGTTCTTCCCGAGATCAGCAAGAGTCATGCTTCCCTCGTTCATACAGTGCTACCAGCGCTTGCTCGGCTGCTGCCGCGCGTCGAAGAAGAAATGAAGAGCTACCATCAGGATCATGAGCCTGCGTTCCAGGATTTCCTGGATCGTCCCCACATTTGGCTCGATTACGAATGCGATGGAAAGACGTGGAGTTTTGTTGTCGGCCGCACCGACAATCCGGACTTCGGTTACCACGCGGATTTTCGCGGCTTGGAGTTTATCGAGTTATGGGCAGCAGACTAAGAACCCAACCAGTCGGCACAGACAACGACCGGGCTGCGCCCGATCGTGTCTGACCTCAATCGTTGGCCAGAAGACCATGATTAAACTCTACCGCAAGAATTCCGACGGCATCGAGTATTGGGAGACGTGGGAGAATAAGGGCGAGCACACCATTCACTGGGGACGGGCGGGTGACCGCGGGAAGAGCGAAACCGTGCGCGGCTCGTTTTTCCGGTCGGCTGAGAAGGCCGTCGCGGCGCAGATCGCCGAGAAGAAGAAAGAAGGGTTTCAGGAGATCAATGATCTGGAGACATTGATGATCGAATACGCCGTCGAAGGCATGGGATCTACTGCCGATCTCGACAAGCGCCACCGACTTGAGGAGCGCATGAACGAGACACTGGGATGGACTGGTCTCGGGAATTGCGACGGAGGCAGCATTGGCAGCGGCACCATGGAGGTTTGTTGCTTCGTCGTGGATTTCGATATCGCCGCGAAAGCTGTCTCAGCCGATTTGGCCGGTACCGAGTTCGCGAATTTCACCCGGATCTACAGAGAAGAATGAAGACCGGCCAACCAGTCGGCACAGACAACTCCGGGGCTTCGCCCCTCCGTGTCTGACCTCAAACGATCGGCGGAACAAAGATGAACCACCTCGCCCAGACATTCTTGATTGGCGGCGGCATTTTAGGTCTGATTCCGTCCACGCCTATCGCGGCTTATGGTTGGTTCATGCACCGCGGATTCGGTGGCGACCTCACGAACCAAGATAGAATGTTGTTGTATGCCCCTTTTGTGTGTGCAGCCGAAGTCATTATTGGGATTTGCTGGCGGAAGCTCGACGCGAGGAAAGAGCAGATCCAGTTGCCAGAGACAACGCGCGGGAAGTGACCGTGATTCGCATGGCCCAGCTCCGCTCCACATTTCCCCTAATTTCAGGTTCAGAGCGCGCTCGCGCGCGCGTGTCTCATCGGTAACGATGGGCGAACAAAGATGATCGATGCCAACAACGGACGGATTGCGGTAAGCGGTGATTGCATTGTCTCCGGATCGCTCAAGAAAAGCGTTTTCATGTCGTCATCGCTGTTCCACTGTACGAAGCCGCTAACGATCAATCCGCCGTTTGCGTCATATGTCCTACCAGAGCAAAGCATCGATGGCCGTGCCTACTCCGTGAGTCTTTGGTTTAGAGAAGAATCACTCTCGCACGTCCAGCTTTGCGATACCGGAGATGAGTTCGGAAGTTCTTGGGAGGATTGGTCCGAAGAGAAGGAGAAAAAGAGAAAGCAGCACCATGACCGATTGCTTGTGTCCTTGCTGGGCCGTTCCCGCGAATACGGATTCGGGTGGGGTAGGATTGAATCCTTGTTCGACCTGAAAGCAGCCAGCAGCTACATCGTCATTTCATACAATCAGCCCATCCAGTCGGCACAGACAACGAGCGGGAGCTCCGCTCCCGATCGTGTCTGACCTCAAACGATGGCCGTACGGTGATGTCGCTTCCAGCTCCGATACTTTCGAGCCAATTGAGTGCCGCTGATATTCCCGTGCGGTTCAAAGACTGGTCCGCGATTATTCAGTTTGCTGCGACTTTCTATCCGCAAGTGGAGATACCCGCCGGATCGAAGATACGCGGGATCGCTGATATCACGCCGGGCTCGTCCATCTTGGACATTCGAGCGGCGCTATTCTTCGAATACCGCCGCTACAATCACTTTGGTTTTCTCCCTCCGGAAGATGTGCAGAAGCAGTGCCTAGAAGGCATCGAATTACTTCGCTCGAAAACCGGCTAAAGCAGAGGCCAACCAGCAGACACAGCACAACGCCCTTTATCTCACCTAACTCGCTGATCATGTTCTCTCTCCACATGGCCCAGTTATTCAAAAGAAACGGCTCGCCCGCCCGG
This sequence comes from Lacunisphaera limnophila, assembly GCF_001746835.1. Classification (NCBI taxonomy): domain Bacteria; kingdom Pseudomonadati; phylum Verrucomicrobiota; class Opitutia; order Opitutales; family Opitutaceae; genus Lacunisphaera; species Lacunisphaera limnophila. The sequence goes on from NZ_CP016094.1 coordinate 3,589,965, forward strand.
CGGGCGTGGCTGATCTGAAGCGTTCGACGAAGAAAGATGAGTTTCCCAACCATGGAAGTTGTCCAGTGCGGCTCCTACAACTGGTGCCTTTTACGCGACGGGGATGATCTTATCCTAGACGTCTTATGCAGCCACAGTGCCGTCGACTATCAATTCGTGATGAGGCTCTATGATTCTGAAACAGATGAGTTCCGAAGAGAAGGAGCCAAGTATCTTGATAGGCTTGCCGAAGAAATCCACTACTCGGCACCAGGCGTTATCGGCTCCGCCTCCAAATACAGGGTGCGCGATATAAGAGCCTCGCATGGAGAGCGTGTTAGTAGTGCGGTCAGTAAATTTTTCGCAGAAAAGAAGACGTAACCAATTCAAAGAAGGTCGAGCCAATCAGCCACAGCGAACGCCCTTGATCTCACCTGAATCGTCGATGATGTTTCCGTTCCACATGGCCCAGTATTTCAAAAGTTCGGTCTGCCCGCTCGCCGGGCGTTGCTGATCTGAGGCGTTAGGCAAAAGCAGGATGATTTCGATTCCACAATTAGCAGAGCTGCGACTGCGGCAGTTCTGCCCAGAAGATGCGCTCTATTCGGAAGAGCCCGAGGAGCACGGCGAGTTTTTAGTTGAGAGCATCCGTGGCATTTGGTTCTTGCGACCGGTGTCTGACCCACAGGCGACATGCACCGCATCAATCGACTTCGACGACGTTTCGACCGACTGTGGTCACGCAATTTTGAGTGCCTTGAGTCTCACGATTACAAAGCGCGATGGACCAGACGACGTAACTCGGAAGCTTGGTGTCGCTCCGGAATATATTCAGGAGGTCCGTTCTATCGATTCCGTTATTTACGCATACCGATTGGGCGGCCTGATCATCGCCTGTTCTTTTCACCGACCACTGACTGCGCAATCGTTTTGGAGCGTCGAAATCACAAACCCCAAGTTTCGTGACATCCTTGCATTTCTCAAACCGGCCTAACAAGGCGCCAGACCCCACGACCATGGCTGTCACGATCCGTGCTCCGAGCAGCACGGGGCGCGCCAGCCACGGTCGTGGCTCATCTTGAACGTTCGGCAACTAATCCGCATGCTATCTCTGTTTTCGCGATTCCGGAAAGAGGTGCAGCTGTCGCCCCAAGATGCCTGCGAAATCGCCCGACTGTCTTATGTCGTAGGTGAGCGTCACTTCCCAAACCACGGTCGATTCATTCCGCCAGTCCGTGCAGATCTCGTGTGTTTTTTAGAGAAGAGGACTGAGTTCATCAATTATTGGATCGGATGGTCGGAAGATAAGCGCTGGTCCCCTGCGTGGTTTTTCCGAAAGGTAGAAGCCGGATTCGAGGTGGGGCGCACTTCCGTCGACGGAAAGATCGCGCAGAGCAGGCTTTTTCATTCGCCGGTCGAAGCCTGTGCCGATTTCATTCTGAAGGAACTCGATGAAGAAAGAGCCTAACAAGCGGCCAGATCCAATGTCGGTGCTGCGCACCGCCATGGCTCATCACTGAACGTTAGCCAATAAACCATGATCGATCTTCACGCATTACTCATACTGTTTCTTGCTATCGTTTGCGCGCCAAAGGACACGGTAGAGATTGGTATTTTCGAAGACGAAGGACGATCAACTTACCTCGTTCTGGAAGACGGACATTGGAAGCATCGCGACTTTGGAAGTGTCCAGAACTTCACTTTGGAGCGCCTGGAAAAAAAGATAGAGGGAAGCAAAGATGCGCCAGTGGTCAGCTACGTTGGAAGAGCCAAGGTAGACAGTTCAGAGTTTATCCTGACTGACGAATACGCCTTCACGAATGATCTATTCGAACTTAGGAACGGCGTTTTCCTTGTTCGTGGTATTCGATCGAAGGAAGTGACCGTTGTTAGGAAATTCGAAGAAGGTATGAACCTAGAATTCCAGCTCAGGCGTCCGTCGGTTACCATAAGATGGAAGAAAGCAAAAAAGGGCTAACCAGATCATCACAGACAACGATTGGGAGCTCCGCTCCCAGTCGTGTCTGAGTTCAATCGTTAGCCAAAAGACATGTTCTCCGCACTAAAGCGCTTGTTTGGTGGCCAGCCGAAGCCCGAAGAAGTGGATCCCATTGCCGACGCGATACGTGCCGGCGCAAAAGAAGAAGCTATACGACTTGTTGCCGAAGCTGGCGTATGGATTCCCTACCGCGACCCCAAACAGCAAGCCGACGGATCACTTGCGGTGAGCTATTTCGATTCCGAATCCTGCTTCCCAGTGTTTTCATCCCTCCAGCACGTGCTCCCATTCCTTCAACGCGAAGGCTTCATCGACGGCACCCAGGTCGTGTCGACGCCGGCGCATCAAGTCAGCATCGAGTTTTTCAGCGCGAACCCGCATTTGGGAGAGACCCTAACACTGAATCCCGGAAGCGACTCGGAGTGGAAGTTCACACCGGGGGAGTTTCAGGCGATCTTAGCGTATGCAAAGAAGGGCTAACAAGAATCGATGAGTGCCGAAGATGACGTTCCCGAATCCGTGCAAAGCACATTGCAGGCTATGGCTGGAAAGAAGGAAGCTAGTTATAGTCTGGCTGGCAGAGTCATCCTCTTCCTGGTCGTTGCCGTTGTAGGTAGCGCATTAGCGTTTGGCTTGTTTGTTCGCTATGCGATCGGAGCGAGCATGACTGCTGGCGCGCATGGCGGCGGATCAGCCCTTCCGATGATCATCTTCTTGTGGCTCGGCGGCCTAGTCGCCGCGGGTGTCATGATTTTTAAGAAATGAAGAAAGCGCCCAACCAAATCCCAGAGCCAACGCCTTGCGGCGTGGCTCATCGTTAACGACCGGCGGAAGAAAGATGAACCGCACTGAATTACGCGATTTGACTTGGCCGCTGCTGCTGCAGCCCATGTCACGGGAAGATGTAGCAAGAGGCATTGCGATCACATATGCCGTTTCGAGAGAAGAAGCGCTGAGCGTGGTGGAGGAGCTTCACGGCGACATCGATACCTGTAAGCACCACATATACTCGATGCTGACCCCAGGTTCGCCGGTCACAAGGGATGCCGCACGCTTGAATGCAAGAAAGGCAATTGCACCTATTTCTGACATTCACTTCGATGCCATATGGATGTGGGCGGATTATCTGATCGCCAAGTGCGGCTGAATGCGCCGATCCAGCCGCCCCAGCCATCGCTCACCATCCGTCCTTTTTCGAACATGATAACCCCGCTCCAACCTCCGTCCGCCGCTCCCCGTGAGCGCGGCTGAGCTCAATCGTTAGGCAAAATGACGCTCTCACACGAAAGCCGGATTAAGCTTCTTTGGGTGCTTCCGATACTTTGCCTGGGGATAGCGCTGTTGGCCGGGCGATCCGCCATCCTCGGCATCAAGAGCGGCCAAGTCGAAGTTGCGACACGCGGAAAGCACGCGCCAATTGAAATGAATGAAGATCGGCGAGGCTATTGGGTGTCTATCGCCGCATGGAGTCTCTTTTCCGCAATTTGGATTTCCGCCGGAAGCTATGCTGCCGTTAATATCCATCGATTAAACAAGAAACAGCCTAACCAACCGCCACAGACAACTCGGGGCAAAGCCCCTCGTGTCTGAGCTCAAACGTCGGCGGTAGAAGATATGCCTCAGCCAACCGCAAAGTTTTTCCCGCAAGACAAGATGAGCGTGGTTTTCGGCACTCTCTCGATTCACTGCTCTTACTGGGTCGAATGGGGCGATGACCGCTGGCATGCAAAGATAGAGCGCGCTGAAGATGCGGCTGGTGGCTTACTGCCAGGATTCGACCGCCAAAAAGAGTTAGTCAGGGATGCGCTCCGTGGCGGAAAGAATCGGCAGATCACGGTCGAAGTAGGCGACGTAGGGCCGGATTCGCCAGCGTCCGTTGCAAAAGATCCGATCCAGCCGCCACCGCCAACTCGGGGCAAAGCCCCTCGTGCCTGAGCTCAATCGGTCGCATGAGAGGCTTTACTACCCCGCATCGTAGCCCACCCCAGGACCTGCCGTGGTTCGAAGAGGTTGCAGCGGTTTATCTGGGTGTAGGTGTATGCGTTTTGGCGCTGCTTTGGTTGCGTCCGGATACAGCGAAGAAAGCTGGGCTGCCATTTTCAGTTAGACTCATCCAAGATTTCCGTACGCTCGCCATACTCGTAGTTCTATTATGGCCAGGGCTTTGGATCTTTGAGCGCATGCTTAAGAACATCGGAAAGGAGTAGCCGATCCAGCCACTATAGCCAATGCTCACCGTCTCGACTGATTCGTCCATGTCATCCCCGCTCTCGACTCAGTCCTCTTTCCGGGTGAGCGTGGCTTACCTTTAACGTTCGGCAAACAAATGAAGGCCATTCCCTACCGAGAGCTCACCAAATCACTAGCGAAGATCAGCTTCCTTCGTCGGTTCTTCTCGGACCCAAATCAGCCCGAATTTTTCCGACCATCGCAATCCGTGTTCGATTATCAAATGGCGGATCTTCGAAAGTATGCACGGGAGTACGGCACAGATGTCAGGCGCTATCCCGAGTTCTTGGAAAGCGCCACGCCAGAAAGGATGTTTTCGGTGCTTTCGTTGTTGTGCTCGTGGAAGTATATAAATCGAAAGCCGATGAGTCTGATCGAGCGTCACGCCCTTGCACTCCCAGGGCTTTTCGCAGAGGTGAACAATGGTGGTTTTCATCAGTACTTCTTCAATTCAGCAGGAGATGATTGGGACGCGTTGGACTGGGGATTCGAAACTTCGGGCGATTTGAAGTCTCTTGAGAGATTCCGGAAGGTTTTAGCGATATTCCCGAAAGGGTCTCCTTACCGTAACCGCGCATTCCGGTGGAAACAGTTAGAGGCACTTGGAGAAAAGGAGCACGAGGTATTTGAACCCCACACAAAGGCATTTTTTGAAGCTCCTTTTCCCGAATTGGAATTCTCCTATCGGTTCATCTTCTCTCGGATAGAAGAGTTTCATTTTACCTGGCCAGAACTATGAAGCCAGAAACGAAGCCGAACCAGTCGCTACAGCCAACGGCCCTGCTGGGCCGTGGCTGATCTCAAACGTTGGGCAAACAAAGATGAGTAACACTGACCGTTTTCCCGAAGGCGTGATCAAGCGTGGCTGCGAGGCCCTGGGCGCAAGTCTGAAGAAAGTGCCGTTAGTTGAGGATTACAGCTGGAGCGGTGTGGACTTTCGCTACTGGCACGCGACTTTCGCTATCCGCTGCGAGAGTCCGCTGGGCTGGGTGATTATTCGCCGGTTAGCGTATGCGCTGAACACCTCGGTGCTGGAGCTTTGGGGACGCCAGCCCTTCGTGTTCAAGCCCGAAGGCGAGGAGACGATGTTCCACGCTAAGAAGAAAGACACGATTTACTGGACCATCATCGCCACGGAACCGATGCTTGATCCCGCTGAAGTAGCCCAGCACCTCGAGATGGTGCTTTTATCTGAGATCAAGGAAGAGAAGGATTGGGTGGATTTCTGAAATGAAGCAGCGGCCCATCCAGAGCATCAAAGAAATCGACGGGCTGTGCCCCGACGCATCTGATTGCTGACGTTGGACGAAGATATGAAGTCACCGAACGGTAAGTTCGAAACGGTCTGCACCAACTACGGAGAAGTGCGCATGGGGAGTCCGTTGTTCGGTAGCATTGAAATTCGCGGTCTGAAGCGGCAATTCGAAGAACGTCTATTCGGCGAGGCTATGGCGTTCAGTCCAGACTCCCGCTACTTCGCAATTTCGGAGCTGGTCGATGGTGGCCGGAACGGACCGGTATCGCGGGTGGTCGTGGTAGAGCTGCGCCAAGGCTATGAATATATCGCCACTCCCAGCTCGCCGGGTCTGATTCGAAGCGTCGCCTGGAAGCCGGAAGACAAGCTGTCTATTGTTCACTGGCAGCATCCCTACGGCGAAACCAACCTCAGCTGGTCCCCACCTTCAGGCGCCTGACCAGCCACCACAGACAACTCGGGTCTTCGGCCCTCGTGTCTATAACTGAAACGCCAGGCAAGGAATATGATGAAACCCATCCTACCAATCGCCTCAGGTGATCCGGTTCTTTACTTGCTGATCGCTGGTGTGCTGGTGCTCGCAGGCGCCGCGATTGGCCTGGGTATCGCGGGGACCGTGATGCTTTTCGGGAAATCGGAGGAGAAGAAGAAGCTCGGCCGACGATTCGTCCTCACCGCCGCGATCCCCGTCGTTTTGGCGGCCGGATGGTGGATAACGGTTGTAGGATTCGACTGACCGCGCTGAGCCCAACGCCTGATGCGAAGTCAAACTCCGCCCCCCCTGAAAACAGCGCCCTATAAGTCGTCACAGCCAAAGACTCTGCCAGGCCGGGGCAGATCTCAAACGTTCGCGAAAAAGCACGGCTCGTAGTCCGAAACCGCGCGTTGTCATCGTCGGGATAGTAGCATTTCAGAAAAAGAGAACCACCCCTCCCTCCTTTATGACCATCACCATCGAAACGACCGTCGCCGCCTCGGTCGCCACCGCGTGGCAAGCCTGGACCTCACCCGCTGCCATCACCCAGTGGAATTTCGCCTCTCCTGATTGGTCCTGTCCCCGCGCCGAGCTGGACCTGCGCCCCGGCGGCAAGTTCAAGTATCGCATGGAGGCCAAGGACGGTTCGTTTGGCTTCGATTTTGAAGGCGAGTTTACCGCGGTGATCCCGAATCAAAAGCTGGAGTATTCCCTCGGGGACGACCGCAAGGTGTCGGTCGACTTCATCGCCGAGGGCGGCGCGACCCGAATCGTTGAGAGCTTTCAGGCGGAAGATGCGCATGCCGGTGAAGCCCAAAGGCAGGGCTGGCTCGCGATCCTCCACAACTTCAAGAAGTTCGTGGACGGCCGCTGACCGACCATCACTCAGGCACGCACGACGCCCGAGCGCCCATCCAGCCACTCGAGCCAACGCTCACCGACAAGCTTCAGCCAAACGCCCCATGAAACCCACGGAGGTCGCGAAAAGCTATGACGCGCTGGCGGCCCGCTGGGCGAGCCCCGCCTTTGATCTGGCCAACGGCATAGAGCCGCATCGACGCGCCCTGCGCCTGGCGCCGACCCGGGGCGCGGCCCTCGATGTGGGCTGCGGGGCGAACGGACGCATTCTCCAGCTGCTCCAGGCCCACGGGCTGGACGTCGAAGGGCTGGATATCTCTGCCGAGATGCTGCGCCTGGCCCGGGAAGCGCATCCCGGGGTCACGTTCCATCAGGGCGACATCTGCTCGTGGTGCCCGCCGCAGCGGTATGTGTTCATCTCGGCCTGGGACAGTATCTGGCACGTCCCGCTGGCCGAGCAGCGCGGGGTCCTGCTGAAGCTGCTCAGCGCCTTGGCGCCGGCCGGGGTGCTGATCTTCACGGCGGGTGGGTTGGCGCATCCCGACGAACGCACGGATCAAGCGATGGGCGTGCCCATGTATCATGCGACTCTCGGGGTGCCTCACCTCCTGGACGTGGTGCATGAGGGGGCCTGCATTCTCCGCCATTTCGAGTACGACCAGTGGCCCGAATTGCACGTGTACGCGATCGTCCAGAAGGCCGAATCCAACCCTTTCAGATCTCCTGTCTTGGCTCTGCTGCCTCCTGTTGAGCAGATTCCGGGGACTAGAATTTGAGGACTGACGGTAAGAGGATCTGAAGATGCCTAAATCTTCACACCCCCATACCCTCACATCCTCATACCCAGCAGTCTTGCTGATGTCTGAATGCCGGTGCTGGTGATCGGACCAACAACCATCAACAAACAACCAACAACCGGCGCGGAGCGCCGTCCCCCCTTCACTCCGGCAGCCACTTCTCCCAGTTCTTGGCGAAGGCGTCCACGTTCTCCGTGGTGATGGCGGTGAGCTCCGTGTCCTCGATGGGGCCGGCGGGCGATTTCTTGAAGTGGAGTTTTTCGATGAGGCGCGCGACAGCATTGTACCCGTAGCCGTAGACATCCTGCGAGAGCAGCAACTGCACGTGCCCGCTGCGCACGTAGGGCAGCTGCGGCGGGAGGGCGTCCACCGACACGCACTTGATCGTGCCCGGCGGCCACTTCAGCGCCCGGTCGGTGAACAACGGCCAGCCCCCCAGAAAACCCCAGCCCGTGATGTCGGGGTTCGCCTGCATCACCTGCTCGATCTTCGCGACGGCATCCAGCGGGGTCTCCTTGTGATAATAGATGTCGAGCAGCTTGATCCCCGGATGACGCTTCGCGGCGGCGCGGAAACCCGCGGCGCGCTGCTGCAGGTTCACGGCGTTGGGGTTGCCGTCGATCGCGGCGACCACGCCCTGCCCGCCCAGCAGCCGCGCCAGCTCCTCGAAGGTGCGCTCGCCGCATTTGAAATCATCGATGCCGATGGAGACCATCCGCTGGCTCGCCGGGGCGTCGCCCGAAAAGGTCACCACCGGGATCCCCTGCCCCACGGCCCGGTCGATCGCGTCGGTCAGCTTGTTGGCGTCGGAACAGCTCAGGATGATGCCGTCCACGCCATTCAGCACCAGCTGCTCCACGAAGTCCGCCTGCTTTTGCGCGTCCTCCTCGTTGGGCGTGCGCCAGTCGATCTTGATCGTTATGCCATGCTTTGCGCCGAACTCGCGGGCGGCGTCGTTCGCGCCGGCGCGCGCCGCCTCGAAGAACTGGTTCCCCTGCGACTTGGCGATCATGCCTAGGGTGTAGGTTTCCGCGGCACGGGCGGAGAGGGCGAAACATAGGAAAACCAGGGCGAGCAGGCGGGGGTACATGCAGCCACCGTAGTGATCCGCCGGTAAAATGAAACCGCGGAAATGTAATGCGGGTTTCACTTGCCGCCGCCCGCGACGTTGCCAAACGTCACGCCCTCTTCGCCACCCGGCCCCCGCCGGACGGCCCCACCCACCCTATGAATCCCAAAAGCATCGCCGGCCTCATCGCCGGAGCCCTGGTGATCTTCGTCCTGATCCTCGCCGGCTCCTCGGCCACCTACGTGGTCGAGCCCGGCCACCGCGGCGTCGAGGTCACGCTCGGCCGCGTTTCTCCCGCCTTCAAGCCCGAGGGTTTCGGCTTCAAGCTGCCCTTCGTCACCCACATCTACCCGCAGGCGATCCGCCAGCAGACTGCCACCATGGTCGCCGACTGCTACTCCTCCGACCTCCAGCAGGTGAAGATCGACGTGCGCGTCCTCTACCGCGTGCCGGAAAGCTCGGTGGTCGCCGTCTTCCGGGATTACTGGGGTTCGCCCTTCGAGACCCTCGTCAAACCCCGCGTCGCCGAGGCCCTCAACGAAATGACCGCCAGCCGCTCCGCCGAGCTGATCGTCCAGAAGCGCGAGGAGGTTAAAAGCCTCGCCCTCGAAAGCGCCCGCAAAAAGCTCGGCGATGTGCTCGTGATCGAGGACATCGTGCTTGAGGACATCAACCTCACCCGGGCGCTCGAGAATGCCATCGAGGCCAAGATGGTGCAGGAGCAGGAGGCCGCCCGCGCCCGCTTCGCCCAGCAGCAGGCCCAGACCGAGGCCAGCACCGTGGTCATCAAGGCCACCGGCGAGGCCGAGTCGATCGTGCTCCGCGGCAAGGCGCTCCGCGAGAACCCCAGCGTCCTCGAGCTCCAGATCATCGAGCACTGGGACGGCGTGACCCCGCTCGTGGTCGGCCCCGGCGCCACCGGCGCCAACATGATGCTGCCCCTCGGCGACTTCACCACCGACAACGCCCCCGCGGCGACCCAGGAGGACAAACTATGAGCCAGCAACAATTTGGCGGAGCCCGCGACGGCGAGGCCGATGCCCGCAACCTCAAGCGCCTCATTGGGGTGCTCATCCTGATCTTCGCCGCGGTCATCCTCGGCTCCACCTCCACCTACGTCGTGCAACCCGGCACGCGCGGTGTCGCCGTGACCCTCGGCACCGTCGACCCGGTCTTCAAGCCGGAGGGTTTTGGTTTCAAGCAGCCCTTCCTCACCACCATCCTGCCGATCTCGGTCCGCCAGCAGACCCGCCCGATGCCCGCGGAATGTTATTCCTCCGATCTCCAGCAGGTGAAGATGGAGGTGCATGTCCTCTACCGCGTGCCGGAGCGCTCGGTCGTGAAGATCTTCCAGGAATTCGCCGGCGCTCCCTTCGACAACCTGATCGCCCCCCGCGTGCAGGAGGCCCTGAAGGAGGTCGCCGCCACCCAGAGCGCCGAGCAGATCGTGACGCGTCGCGAGGAGATCAAGCGTCGCGCCCTCGAGCTCGCCCGCAAGAAGATCGGCACCGACTTCCTCGAGGTCACCGACCTCGTGATCTTCAACCTCGCGCTCTCCCCCGAGCTCGAGTCCGCCATCGAAATGAAGATGGTGCAGGAGCAGGAGGCCGAGAAGGCCAAGTTCACGCAGCTCAAGGCGAAGATCGAGGCCGACACCGCCATCATCCGCGCCAAGGGCGAGGCCGAGGCCATCTCGGTCCGCGGCACCGCGCTCCGGGCCAACCCCGACTTCATCAAGCTGCAGATCCTGCAGAACTGGAACGGCCGCTCCCCCCTCGTGGTCGGTGGCAGCTCCGGCAACATCCTGATGTCCCTCGAGGACCTCGCCCGCCGCGCCGCCCCCGCCGCCAACCCGGCGCGGCCCGCCGCCCCCCGCGCCCCGTGATGAAACCCCGCACGCGTGCCGGTCTCCAGTTACTCGTGCTCCTCATCGTGGGCGTCGTGCTCATGCTGATCTTCCCGTCCGCCCTCCGGTTCGCCGAGGGCGCGGCGCGGGAGATCCGTTATTTGTGGTGGCTCATCCTCCTGGTCGCCCTCGCCGTCTGGCTCATCTGGGGCGCCAATCGGAAGCCAAAGCCCTGAGGCAGGTTCTTTCGTAGGGACGTGCTTGTCCGGGTCATGGTGGGCCAGCCCGCTTGCGGGCGCGGATCGGGCGCGCGCAAGCGCGCTGACCCACAAGTTGGATTTTCAAGATACGTCCAGCTCGTTCCTGCAGCCGGTCCGTCCTCCCGAGGAGCCCGCCGTACTGAAGACAGGACGCATCGCACCGCGACGCTTGATCCCGGCGTGTTCCTCTCTACCGTCCGCCCAACCCCGGCGGCCCGTGCCGCTGCAACCCCACGCCCCATGCCCCTGACCCTGCGCTCCTCCGTTCCCGCCTTCCTGCTGCTCGGCCTGCTCGCCCCGGCCCTCGCCGCCGAGGCCGTCCTGCCGCCCCTGCCCGCCCCGCAGCGCGTCCCGGCCGCCGGTCCGAAGACCGACGCCCCCTACGCGCCGGTGGCCGTCCTGCCCGGCGGCGTGGTGCTCCCGCTCTATCCATCCGGTTCGCCCTATCTCCGCGCCGACAAGGTCACCGAGCCCGAGGTCTACCAACTCTGGGGCGCGGGCCTGGTCGGGGCGGTCACGAGCATCCACAATCCCTCCATCGAATTCCACGCCGGCAACGGCCAGCTCAACACCGGCGCGGCCGTCATCCTCGCGGGCGGCGGCGGTCACCGCAGCCTCAACGTCGGCGAGGCCACGCCGCTCGTCCAGTTCCTCGCCCACCAGGGCGTCAGCACCATCATCCTCCGCAACCGCCTCCGCAGCGACGGCTACGAGCCGAAGACCGACGGCGTGAATGACGCCCTCCAGGCCATCAAGCTCGTGCGCGCCTACGCCCAGGAATGGAAACTCGACCCGGCCAAGATCGGCATCATGGGCTTCTCCGCCGGCGCCGAGCTCGCCATGAACGCCGGCCTGCTCTGGGAGGATTTCGACCGCGCCAATGACGTGCCCGCGAACCCGCTGGCCAAGATTTCCTCCCGGCCCGACTTCATCGCCAGCATCTACCCCGGCCCGTCGCTGTTCTTCCGCAACGACACCCCGCCGGCCATCCCGCGCGCCATGCCGCCGACTTTCCTCGCCTGCGCCGGCCAGGGCGACTGGATCCACGCGCTGTGGGCCGTGAACTTCTACGAGGCCATGCTGATGGACGGCGTGCCCAACATCGAGATGATGCTCTACGCCCGCGGCCGCCACCCCGGCGACAAGACCGGCCCCGGCGAGCCTCCCGCCACCGGCAGCATCAGCAACATGGGCGGCATTCCCTTCGGCACCTGGTCCGCCCGTTACCTCGATTGGTTCCGCGACCTCGGTTTCCTGAACAAGCCCGGCGTGGTCACACAGGCTGCCCAGGATGTCGCTGCCAGCCTCACGCGGCAGCCCCGCACCCTCCGCCCGCCCGCGCCGCCCCCGGCCCCGCGCCGGTCCCGGCGAAGGCCCCCTGACGGTATCCTCCCCCTGTAGGAGCGTGGCTCGTCCACGCCCGGGTTCATCGCGCCAAAGAGGGCGCGGACAAGCCGCGCCCGTACCCAAGAACCACGACCCCGCCGTGGTTCTCATATCCGGTAAAACAAATACGTCCCCATCGCCTCATAAACCGGCCCGAAGAAGGTCGGCTTCAGGCGTTGCACCTCGAGCTGCAGCAGACGGTGTTCGGACACGGTCGTGAAGCTCAGGACATATTCATCATTCCCAAACCGTCCCGGCTTCAGGCGCAGAAAGATCCGGTTATCGCGCAGGCCGAAATCCTCGCCTCCCTTCCAGTCGGCGTGCCAGATCACCGCGTCGTCGCGGTCCAGCACCTCCACCTTCAGCAAGAATCCCTCGTGGGTGATTCTGACCTGCCCCGTCTGGTCGTGCAGGAGTTTCGCCAGGCCCGGCACAAACTCCAGGCTAAGCATCGCGTGCAGGGAAATGACGCCCGGCACCTGGTCCGGAGCCGCCACGACCACCACACCCGCATCGTCATAGGTGCCGCTCAAATCCAATTCCCGCGGGCCGGCCGCCCCCAGTGCGAGCGGGCCGAGGTAGGCCAGCACCAGCAGACGGACTATCCGGGGCAACGTCGTCATAACTCAGGGGCTCACCTCCGAGTATTGCCTGATTCGCCGCCGGTGCCACCCTTTTTTGCCGCGACGCCCCGACCAAGGCCATTGTTTGACCAGATCCGCATTTGCGCGGGCTCGCGCCTCGCCCACGTTCCCTCCTACCCCATGAAACTTCGTCTTCCCGCCGGTCTTGCCCTGTGCCTCTTGCTCCCCTTCGTCCCGGCCCAGGCCCAGACTCCAGCGTCTCCAGAGCGCGCCGCCGCCGCCCAGCTGCTCGTCTTCGGGCGCCCGGCCGCCACCGCGACCGCGGCCGATGCGTCGGCGACCCTGGCGGATCTGGTCGCCGGGCATCGGTCATCCCTTCAAGCCAGCGCCGCCGCTAGGCGCGACGTGCTCGCGATCGCCGCGCGCGACACGCTCGGGCGCCCCGCGACCGAGGCCGAACTGACGGCTTGGGCCGCCGGTGACGCCGTCACCTACGCCGAGGGCGTCAAAGCCATCACCGCCTGGCTCGCCGGCCAGCCGGAGGAGAACCGCCAGGTCATCAACCGCGCCTACCAGCTCGTGATCAAGCGCGAGGCCTACGTCGAGGAATACGCCTACTGGCAGCCCCGCGGCACCCTGCCCTATGTGCTGCTCGTGGGCGCCATCGAGAATTGGGGTGAGCGCAACCAGCCCGGCCTGATGGTCACCAACGGCACACCCTCCCTTTCCGTCAACAGCCGCTTCCTGCGGACGCTTCGCCTCTCCCCCGCCGTGGCCAACGAGGCCCGGACGCTGCTCGGCCTGCCGGTCTGGAGCGACGTAGCCCGCCTCCGCAACCCGGGCCACCACGTGGTGGCCGTGGGCGCCGCCGACCTGGCCAGCGTCGGCGGGATTCACTTCATGCCCACCGGCGGCGGCCCGCTGGCCGGCGAGTGAGCCAGCCCCTTTAGGGGCGCGCCTCGCGCGCGCCCGACGGCGTAGGCGGGAACTCGCCCACGCCGCTTTCTCGCCGCTCCCTTACGGAAACAAGCCCGGCCCCTGCTCCGGCGCAAAGGGGGCGAACACGAAGCGCAGCCCGCGCGTGTAGGACTCCATCTGCATGCCGGCATGGCGCTCGCCGTCGATGATGCGAAACGCATAGGCCAACCCCGGATGCTTCCGCGACTGAACGCGGGCGTTGTAGCGCAGGATGCCCGAAATGAAACCCACACCCTCGTTCTCGCCCATCGTCACGTACAGGCGGCCCTTCAGCTGGCCGCCGCCTTGCACAAACTTCTCCTCGAATCCCATCAGCCAGTCGTTCCCCACCACCACGGCGGGGGTCACCGCGATGTAGCTCTGAAACAGGCCCGGCTTGGCATACAGGGAATACAGCGTGAACAGCCCGCCGAGCGACGCCCCGCTCAGCACGCGATGGCCCGGGTCGGCCCGGTACTCGCGCTCCACAAAGGGAATGATCTCCGACTCGATCGACTGCAGGAAATCCGCGGCGCGTCCGGATTCCGCGTTGTTGCCGAACGGCACCGGGGACAGTTCCCAGGTCCGCAGGCTGCCGTAGTTGAGGTTCTCTCCCGCGTAACCGATCCCGACGATGATGAATTCGGGCACCACCTGATCAAACACCAGCGAACCCCGGATCGCATCGAGCTTCTGGAAATCCCAGTAGCCATCCGTCACGTACACCACCGGATACCGGCGGTCCGGCTGGCTGCCGTAGCTGGCCGGCAGGCCGATGGAGAGCTGGTAGTGACGGCCGGCGGCGTTGACGGGCAGCACGCGGAGTTCGGAATTCCCGATCACATGCGGCGGGTACGTGGGAGCGGCGGCCGAAGCCGCCACCCCGCAAACAAGCAGGGCGAGCGTAACGAGGTTGGCTTTCATGGGGTGTCCCAGCAGAACCCCGCCCGACCCAAAAGTCCCACCCAATAATCGCCTCCCTATAGACCGGCCCGGGATGCCGTCACCGCGCTAGGGGGAAGCGGGTACCGGCGTCCCCGTGATTTCCGCCACGAACTCGAAAAACGCCCATTTGCGCGGGGTGTTGATGCCCCAGTTCACCGGCGGACACTGGTAACCGTCCACGTAGTTGCTCTGGCCCGGGTCGAAGTAACCCCAGGAGGTGTACAGGCCGAGGCTGGCGGTGAAGTTATTCTCGGCCTGGTCGAAATCGAAGTGGTCGTCCTCGTTCACGACCAACGGCATCGTCCGCCAGCCCGGCCGCGCGCGTGTCGCCGCGATCAGGTCGCGCAGCCGCTGCGGTTGCGCGAGGCCATTACCGTGGATCAGGGCAAAGTCCGAGACGGCCAGCACGCTGTCCTCCGGCACGCTGCCCCCGCCGTAAGAGGTGCCCGCGAGGAGGCGCCCGCCGGCCAGGGCCTTCACCCGCGCGATCAACTCGGCGACGCGGCCGGGCCGCAAGACCGGGTGGTCGTAGCTCTTGATGTCACATTCATTGTTCAGCTCGATGAGCACGTTGGTGTAGCCCTGTGCGAGCACCCAGCGGGTGGCGTTGTCGACGGCCCGCAGGACCGCCGCCTCGTCCGTGAGTTGCTGGTCCTGGCCAAAGTAGAAATAGCCGAGAATCACGACCATGCCCAGCCGGTCCGCCTCGTCCAGGATGCGCTGCAAGCGGGCGAGGTAGTCGGCGCGCAGGCTGCCGTCGGGGGCAAAGGCCGAGTTGATCCACGGTTGCGCCTTGGAGTAACCCTGCGGCGAGCCACCCTGCAGGTTGAGCGTGAACGCCAGCAACCCGTGCGCCCGCCACTGCGGCATGGCCGCGACGAATTCCCGGGTGTTGCGCTCGGGGTCCCATCGCCCGGTGTCGGGGTAGGCCCAGCGCGCGGCGGTCTCCGGATTCAGGTCGTCATAGATGCCCTGCACCATCCGGCTGTTCAGCAGCAGCCCCTCGATGCGCAGGTCGCGCCAGACCCGCCCGGCATAGGTGGGCTGACCATTGACCTCGAACCGCTCGCCGGCGATGCCCACGTGGGTCAGCCGGACCGGGGCCGGATCTCCCGCCAGCGGCAGGACCAGAGCGAGCAGGAGCGGCAGCAAACGGACGGGCGAAGCCTTCATGGGGCAGGATTAGGCCCGCGGGCCGCCGCGGTCAACCCGTCCCAGCCGGCCGAAAAACAGGGTGGTCATCGCCCCCCGGGCGCGCTTGGCTCGACGTTTACCATGAGCAATCCCGCCTGCCCGGCCTGCACCCTCGACGACGTCCTCGCCCACTCCGACCACTGGGAATGTGCGACCTGCGGCCATGAATGGCCCAAGGCCGAGGCCCCCGAGGTCGCCCGCGTCGTCAAGGACGCCCACGGCAACGTGCTCGCGGATGGCGACGCCATCACCGTCATCAAGGATCTCAAGCTCGGCGGCTCCCAGGTCCTGAAGGCCGGCTCCAAGGCCAAGAGCATCCGCCTCGTCGACGGCGACCACGAGATCGACTGCAAGATCGACGGCATCGCCCTCGCCCTCAAGGCCTGCTTCGTGAAGAAGGCCTGAGTCCCGGCCGAATGAATAATCACTTCGTTGATTATGCCCTGATATTTCTAGTCGCCATTCTACTTACAGGATTTGGAATTCGCGGGATTATTCTAAAGGGACGGGACTTGGATAAAAAGCAGCTGAGGCAAATTGATGTAGTATTCTCTATAGGCCAATTGGTCTGTGGCCTTATTTGCTTAGTATACTTGGTGTGCGCTCTCCTATTTAAATAGCGCACCCTGTAGTAGTCGCCACTTCACGTGAGCGGCGGCAGCTTCGTCAGCCGCACCGTCGCTTCCACCAACTGCCCGATCCGGCGCACCTGCTCAGGATTGACCACGCGCCCCTCGGCGAAATCCCCGCCGGTCGCGTAGACGAAGCGCGGCACGATGAGGCAGCGAAAATCCAGCATCAGGCTGTTCGCGAGCGCCATGATGGCCATGTAACTGGATTTGCCGCCCGCCGCGCAAAGAAAAGCAACCGGCTTGTTCTCCCAGGCTTTGCCCGTGAGCTCGATGGCGTTCTTAAGGGCGCTGTTGACGTCGTAGTTGTAGATCGGCGTGGCCACGATGAGGGCCTCGGCCGCCATGATCCGGGCGCGCAGGGGCGCCACCCCGGGATGGCCGTACGCCGACTCGCCGTCGCACGGCGGCAGCGGGTGATCCCGCAGGTCAATCAGTTCGGCCTCAATCCCCTCGGAGAGAAGCTGGCGGACCGCTTCCTGCGCGAGCAGCCGGCTGTTGCTTTCGGAACCCAAACTGGCGGAAAGGACGAGAATCATGGTGGGCACTAAAGCCATGATTCGCTTTTGGTCCAGTGCCGGGAACGGCCCACGCCTCACGTGATGCGATTAAGATACCGGATGCTGGCCATGAGCCCGACCATCACGCCGAGGATCAGCCACGGCACGGCGGGCAACGCGAGTTGCGCCACCCAGCCCGCCAGCGCCGGCAACACGGCCGCCCCGAAACTCGCCCCGCCCGACTGGCGCCCGATCACCGTCTGCACCGCCTCGGGCGCAAACCGGCGCGGCACCTCGTGCATCAGCCCCGGATAGATTGGCGCGAGCCCGAACCCGGCAATGGCCAGCGCCAGCGTGGCCAACGGTACGTTGGTCGCGAAGCCAAACAGGATAAAACCCGCCAACGCCGTCCAGCACCCCAAGCCGACCAGCCGGCGGTTGCCCCAGCGCTCGACCACGAACCCGACCAAAATGCGCCCGACCGTGAGCGAACCGAAGAACCCCGCGATGCAGAGCGCCGCCGTTTCCGGCGAAATCCCGCGCCGCACCACCAGCACCGTCCCGGCCCACAGGCCGGTCGTGCATTCGACGGCGACATACAGGGCGAAGATCACCGGGGAGAGCCAGCCGGCGAGCGAGTTCGCCGGCATCATCGGCAGACGCCCCTCCGCGCCGTGGCCGGACGCCGCGCGGATCTCCGGTACCTTGGCCCAGAGGCCCAGCGTCAGCAGGAAAAGCAGCGCCAGTCCGTACTGGACCCCGGCGATCAGCAGGTAGCCGCCGCGCCAGCCCTGGCCGGAACCGAGGGCCCAACCGATCACGAAGGGCCCGCTGGTGGCACCGATGCCCCAGCACGCGTGCAGCCAGTTCATGTGCCGGCCGCTGTAGTGCCGGGCCACGTAGCCGTTGAGCCCCGCGTCCACCGCCCCCGCGCCGAGTCCGAGCGGAATCGCCGCCGCGTACAGCCAGAGCGCGCCCTGGGCCTGCGAAAGAATAAACATGCCCGATGCCGTGAGCAGCCCGCTGGCGAACACCACCGGCCCCGTCCGCCACCGGGAGATGATCCACCCGCTCGAGAAACCGGCCAGGCCCGTCAGCACCGTGCCGATCGTCATGATCGTCCCCGCCAGGCCGAGCGGCAGCTTTAATTCCGGATAAATCGCCGGCCATGCCACCCCGAGCGTGCCGTCCGGCAGCCCCAGGCTGATGTAGCCGAGGTAGATGATCAGAAGCAGCAGAAGCGAACGGCGTTGCGGGTCCACGAGGAGAACCCCCAGCCAGACATTTCCCGCCACCCCAGACAAGCCGCGATGCCAGCCGCCAACCGGGCCTGCAGAATTCTGGCCACAAAGCGTCACCAAAAGGCATGAAAGGATCAGACCCTTCTGCGCCTTTTGCGCTTTTCGCGGCCAATCTCCGGTGCCTTGGCCCTTGGCGGTACTGGTTAAAGTCCGCCGGAATCCGCGCTATCCGTGGCCGTGAGCAAGGCCAGCAGGGCGAGAACAATGAGCAGCACGATCATGACGGCGGGCGGCGGCTCAGGCCTGGGCGGCCAAGGCCGCGAGGCGGTCGAGGCTCTCGCCCCAGCCCTGCTGGAAGCCCATTTGCTCGTGTTTCTCCCGGCTCTCCGCGGTCCAGTGCAGGGCGCGGGCGGTGAGCAGGGTTTGACCACCCGATCGCGGCTCGAAGGTGGTGATCGCCGTGAAGAAGATCCCGGGATGCGGCCGCCAGCCCGGGTCAAAGGCATCCGTGAAAACGATGCGCCGATCCGGCACCACCTCGAGAAAGACCCCGCGGGTCGGATACTCGGTGCCGTCGGGGGCGCGCATCACCGTGCGGAACACCCCGCCGGGACGCAGCTCCATCTCGCACCGCGGCGTCGTCATGCCGTGCGGCCCCCACCACGCGGTGAAACGGCCGATCCACGTGGCATAGACCCGGGACGGCGCCGCATCGATGAGGCGGGTGAGGACGAGTTCGCGCTCGGTCCGGCTGAAGGTTTGGGCGGACATGGTCAGGATGGCGTTCACCGGTCAAGCAACCGGCCGCGACCCGTCGGACAACGCCCGCCGGTGCCGCCGCCACCACCACCCCGCCACCGCGAGGGCCAGCGCGGCGCCGACAGCGGTGTCCGGTGCGAGGGCCCCCGTCTCGATCGCACCGCACATTTCCGGCGCGGCCGTAGCGAGACTCATACCGACGGCGAGGTAACCGGCCAGACAGAGCAGGCATTTGGGCAGCAGCAACGCAGCCGTCACCGCGGCGAGCACCCGCACCCAACCGGCGGACCGCGAGGTCGCCGGGCCGTCCGCCGCCGTTGTCACCCGCTTATTCATCCGGAAAACCCGGCGGTGGCCCGAGCGGCTTGACGAGGCCCGGGGCGCGGTTCTTCGGCTCCTCCCACTCTTCCTGACGGCCGAGGGCGGTTTGGTCGAGCAACCGCAGCGGTCCGATCACATCCTCCACGCCGCGGGCGTACGTAGAGTAGGTGTGGTAAACCTCGTCGCCCCGGCGCAGGAAACAGCTCAGCCCGTGCAGGTCGAACGGGTAGTCGGGTTCCTCGAAAAACCCGCCGGAGCCGGCCGCCAGGTGCTCGGCCGCCGTGCGATAATTGTAGAGGGGCGGAGCCACGGCCGGGTCCAGTGTGACCCCGAAATCGTGGTTGAAGCGCGTACCTTCCGACGAAAACCACGGCAGGTTCCACCCCATCCTCAGCCGGAAGGCCATGAGTTTCGCGAGCGGGCCCCGCGAGACCAGGGCGAAGGTCGTGTGGCTGCGATGCAGGGTGGTCAGGTGCCCGCGCGCGATCTGGTCGGCGAAGCCCGCGCAGCCCCGGCAGGGTTCGTCGAGGGGCCGGCCGTTTTCCCAGAGCCACATGAAATGATAGACGATGAGCTGCTGGCGGCCGGCGAAAAGCTCGAGCAGGGTCTTGGGACCGTCCGCACTGGCGAAGGCGTAGGGTTCCGTGATGCGCACCATGGGTAGTTCGCGGCGGGCGGTGTTGACCCGGTCGCGGGCGCGGGTGAGTTCCTTTTCCTGGGCGAGCAACGCGAGGCGCGCCGTGAGCCAGTCGGCACGCGAGGCGACCCGGGGATACGTGATGGCGGGGGTGGTCATGAGGATTGGGGCTGGAAGGTGGGGCGTGGTCCGGCGAGATCCGCCGGTGCGTCCGCCGCCGGCCCCGGCGCGAGTTCCCGCAGCCGGGCATGCAACATCATCACGACGTCGGCGGCATCGAGCCGGCCCTGCCGTTCGAGCTCATACGCCAGGTCCGGCAATTCGGTGCGCAGGATCTCGAGACCAGTCCGGCCGGGACGAAGTGGAAAGGTGTCACGCATGCGAGTTCAGCGTGCGACGAGGACGTTGAAGCCGCCAAAGGTCATGCGCGCCATGTCGAAGGGCATCTTCGCGGGATCACACAGCGCGGCGAGCCGCGGGTCGGCCATCACCTTGGCGTTCACCCGGTCGCGGTGCGCCCGTGAGCGGAACAGGATGTACGCGAAGATCACGGTCTCGTCCCGCTTGGTCTTGGCCAGTTTCGCGAAGAGCCCACCCGGCACGCCCTCGGGCTGCGGCGCCATGTCCATGACACATTCCTTGTAATCCAACGCGCCGTGCTCGCGCCAGACCTTGGCGGCCTGGGTGGCGATGCGTCGGTAGAGCGCCAGCTTTTTGCGCGGCAGGGGAATGACAAATCCATCAACGTATTGGGCCATGGTCGTTTTGGGTCAGGGTGGAGGTTGCGGGTGGGTCGTTACTCAAGTTCAACGTTTGACACCCGCCGCGGCGGACAGTCCCGGCGACGTTGCCTATTCTTGCAGCACTATGTCCTTTTCGCCCCTCCCCGACCGTCGTAGCGTATGTCCACACCCACCACCCGCCGCCATGAGCACACCGTCCGTCCCTGCTTCCGCCTCGTACATGCTGATTTTCCGGAATACCGGGGCCGAAAACTACCGGCACCTCTCCGCCGCGCAGCAACAGGAACTGGTCGGCCGTTGGAACGCCTGGTTCGAGGGCCTGCTCAGCCAAGGTAAGGCCAAGATCGGCCAGCCGCTCGAGGATGAGACCCGCCTCGTCTCCGGCCCGGGCGGCGCCCGGATCGTGGACGGCCCTTTTCCCGAGACCAAGGAGGCTGTCGGCGGCTTCGTCACCCTGCAGGTGGCCGATCTCGCCGAAGCCACGGCCATCGCGCAACGGCACCCAGGCCTGGAGTATGGCATGCAAATCGAGGTCCGGCAGATGACCCCGCACTGCCACCTGGGCGTAACCACCAACGCAGTGCCCGTTTAGCCTGTGGCCGTCGTGCCTGACGCACCCCACGATGGGTCGGCCCCGGAGCCGGCCGCCGAGCTCGGCGCGAACCCCGCGCCCGTCGCTCCGGAGGCGCCTACCCCGCAGCCCGCCCAGCTGGTCGAGCATTTCTTCCGTCACGAGAAGGGCCGCCTGCACGGTGCGTTGGTGCGCCTGCTGGGCGTGCATCACCTCTCGCTGGCCGAGGACCTCGCCCAGGAGGCCATGCTCCGGGCCCTGCGCACCTGGTCCATGGGCGGCGTGCCGGCCAACCCGTCGGCGTGGATCACGCA
This sequence comes from Lacunisphaera limnophila, assembly GCF_001746835.1. Taxonomy (NCBI): domain Bacteria; kingdom Pseudomonadati; phylum Verrucomicrobiota; class Opitutia; order Opitutales; family Opitutaceae; genus Lacunisphaera; species Lacunisphaera limnophila. The sequence continues at coordinate 3,611,513 of NZ_CP016094.1, forward strand.
GGTCGCGATGAACCTGGCCCGCGACGCCCTTCGCCACCGCAAGATGGCCACCGGCAAGGAGGCCGCCATCATCACCCATCACGAGCAGACCACCGCCACGCCGGCCGTCGCCTGGGAGGCCGCGCACGGGATCCGCGACGATGCCCTCCGGCTCATGTTCGTCTGCGCCCATCCGGCCATCGCCCCCGATGCCCAGGTGATCCTCGCCCTGAAGATCCTCTGCGGTTTCAGTACCGGGGAAATTGCGCGCGCCTTCCTCGCGACCGAGGCCGCCATTGAAAAGCAGCTCACGCGCACCAAGCAGCGCATCGCCGAGGCCGGCATCGGCTTCGAGCTGCCCGAGGGCGCGGACCTGGCCCCGCGACTCGACGGCGTGCTCGCCGCGATCTACCAGCTCTTCAACGAGGGCTACAAGGCCTCCTCCGGCGACCGGCTCCTGCGCGAGGAGCTTTGCCAGGAGGCGGTCCGCCTCGGCCTGCAGCTGGTCGCCCACCCGGCGGGACGCGCGCCGCGCTGCCACGCCCTGCTCGCGCTCATGCTGCTCACCATCGCCCGCTTCCCGTCGCGCCTCGATGAACAGGGCGCGGTCCTGCGCCTCGACGCGCAGGACCGCAGCAAATGGAACCAGGCGCTCATCGCGCGCGGCCTCGTCCACCTCGCCGCGGCGGCCGAGGGGGACGCGCTCAGCGAATACCACCTGCAGGCCGGCATCGCCGCCACGCACTGCCTGGCGCCCGATTACCTGTCCACCGACTGGGACCTCATCCTCCGCCACTACGACGAGCTCCTACGCCTGAAACCCTCGCCCGTCGTCGCGCTGAACCGCGCCGTTGCTGTCGCCAACCGCAACGGCCCGCAGGCCGGCCTCGACGCCCTCGCGGCCATCGCGCAGCGCGAGAAACTCGAGACCCACTACCTGCTCCACGCCGTGGAGGGAGAATTGCGCTGGCGGCTCGGCGAACCCGCCGCGGCAGCAGCGGGTTTCCGTCGCGCCCTGGCCCTCGCCCAGGTCGGCCCCGAAAAAGCCCACCTCACCCGCATGCTGGAGAGGTGCGAGGCTGCGGGAGTAATGTAGGGCGGGATTTCCAAATCCCGCCTTTGTTCGCTTTTTGCACAGCCATCGAACTGGCAAGCGTGTTCACAACCCGCGCATGGGCTTGGTTATCCCGCCGAGACAGGCAGCTCAGGCCCGGAGTATTGCCGCAAAAAGGCGCAAGACTTGGCCGCGGGTGAAGCTCTCAATGCGCCTATAGGCGCGCGGGTGACCCCAGCAGCAGGACAAAACACCTTTTGTGACTCTTTGCGGCCAGCTGGCCTTGATGCCTTGCTGGTGGGCGGGTTCGCGGCGTCACGCGAAAATCATCCAATCGTCACCGAATCCGTTACCGTTGGATGACAGTCGTGTTACGTCGGTGAAGAATGCGTGGCGGGAGCGCATCGGCCTTGAAACGGTGGAACCCGGAGCCAGTGGTCGGCGCGTCACCCGACCACACCATGCGCCACCACCAACCTCTCCCGCCCGCCGGATTTTTCTCCGGTCTTCCACGCCCGACGCTCGCCGTCGCTCTGCTTGCGCTGCTCGTCGCACCGCTGTCCGCCCAGCTCGCCCGCTCCGGGGCCGGCGCCACCACGGCCGATGACCAGACCGTCGAGCTGCCCAAGGTGATCGTCACCGGCTCCAACATCCAACGCCTCGACATGGAGAAGATCGCCCCGGTCACCGTGATCGACCAAGACGCCATGGAGGTGCGCAATGCCGTCCTGCCCGTGGATCTGCTGACTTCCCTGCCCTCCGTGGTCAGCCTCCCCGAAAACGAGACGCGCCTCGGTTCCTCCGGCGCCCGGGGTGACAACGCCAACATCAACCTTCGCAACATGGGCGCGACCGCCACGCTGATCCTCGTCAACGGCCGCCGCATGTCCATCAACCCCATGACGGCGGGCCTCTCGCAGGCCGTGAACGTCAACCAGCTGCCCACCCGCGGCATCGAGCGCATCGAGGTGCTCCGCGACGGCGCCTCCGCCATCTACGGCTCCGACGCTGTCGGCGGCGTCATCAACTATGTCCTGAAGCGCGAGTTCACCGGCGCCGAGACGTCGCTGCGCTACGGCTGGCCCGAGCACGGCGGCGGCGAGAGCGTGCAGGCCACCCTCACCTTCGGCCAGAGCTTCGCGGCCGGCCGCGGCCGCTTCTTCGGCACGGTCGAGGCGCTCTACCGCGACTCCATCAATCTCACCCAGCGTGAATTCAGCGCGACCGCCAACACCTCCGACCGCGCCGAGGCCCCCTGGAACGTGCTCGGCGGGCCCTTCGACGCCCGCTCCGCCCGCGGCATCTGGCCGACCTTCCGCCTCGGTTCCGCCACGGCCAACAACTACTTCCGCCCCGTCAACGGCACCCCCACCCTCACCAACGTCGCGCCCACGCGCGCCGCGCACCCGGAGTTTTTCCTCGACCTGAACCAGTACGGCATGGCTTCGCCCCGCGTCCGCCGCGGCAACACCTTCCTCTCCGGGGAATATGACCTCAGCGACCGCCTCACGGCCTTCGCGGACTTCGGCTACTATAAATCCGAGTCCACCATGCGCCGCCAGCCGCTCGCCCTCAACGCGCCCACCTCCGACCAGCTCAAGGTCATGGCGGTCAACAATCCCTACAATCCCTACGGCTCCCGTTTCTACGATCCGGCTGGCGCGCCCAACGCCGACGGCACCGCCCGCCTCACCGGCACGCCGCGCACGGTCAGCTTCACCGCCATGACCCTTGCCGACCTCGCCGCCGAGACCGTCACCACCAAGGCCGATGTCGTGCGTCTGTCCGCCGGCCTGCGCGGCAAGCTCGGGGAATCCTGGACCTGGGAGTCCTCCGCCTTCTACAACCAGGTCAAGGGCCAGGACGACGCCTACCCGGATGTCCGCGAGAGCAAGCTGCAGGAAGTGCTCTCCCGCACCGACGCCACCGCCTACAACCCCTTTGGCTACACCTTCAAGGTGCAGGGCGGCGCGGTCGTCGCCGACGCCCCCTACACCAACCCCGCGGCCACCGTGGATGAATTTGCCGAGGTCTACTCGCGCAACGCCAAGAGCAGCATCACCAGCGGTGACCTCCGTTTCACCGGCCGCCTCTTCCGCCTGTGGGCGGGCGATGTCCAGGCCGCGATCGGGGCCGAGCATCGCAACGAGGACCTGGCCGACCTGCGCCCGCCGTTCAGCGGCGAGAACCCCGCCGGCTCCGGCCTCGATCCGACTAACAACGACTTCCTGTTGCACCCGCCCCGCCCCGACGTGATCGGCGACCGGGACGTGACCAGCTTCTACGCCGAGGTGGTCGTGCCCCTCGTCGCCTCCACGCAGCAGATTCCGCTGATCAACACGTTCGAGGTTTCCGCCTCCGCCCGGCACGAGCGCTACAGCGACTTCGGCGACACGACCAAGCCCAAGCTCGGCCTCAACTGGCGCCCCGTCTCCTGGCTCATGCTCCGGGGCTCCTACAACGAGGGCTTCATGGCCCCGAGTCTCGCCGCGCTGTTCACGAGCCCGCGCTGGTCCATCAGCGCCGGCGCCGGTGACATCGACACCTACCGCAACCCCGTCACCAACGAGGGTCCCTACGTCCAGCGCACCTACTTCGGCGGCAACCCGGACCTCAAGCCCCAGGAATCCGAGGGCACCACCTACGGGTTCGTGGTCGACGTGCCCGCGGTGAAAGGCCTCAGCCTGAGCGCCGACTGGTGGCGCATCAGCCGCACCAACCTGCTCGGTCAGCGCAGCGTGGCCCAGATCCGCGCCAGCGACGTCGCCCTGCTCAAGGCCTACACCCAGTCCCAACTCGCCGCCGGCGTGGCCATCGGCGCCATCGACACCGGCAGCGGCACCGCCGGCTACAAGGGCGACCCCGATGTGGTGCGCTTCACCCTCACGCCCGAGGACGCGACGGCCTTCGCCACCTACAATGCCGCCAACCCCGGCAACCTGCAGGGCGCCGCCGGCCGTATCTTCTCGGTCAACCGCCCCTTCGTGAACGTCTCGACCAGCGAGCATGAGGGCACCGATTTCGGTCTCCGCTACGCGCTGCCCCGCCTGGCCATCGGCAGCGTGGTGCTGAATTCCGAGTGGGCCTACCTCTCCCGCTCCGAGTCCACCTTCGCTCCGGCCAACCTCGCGCCCACCGTGACCGACGGCCTCTATTCCGGCGGGGCCGCCAAGTGGCGCTCCAACACCAGCGTCTCCTGGCGCCGGGGCGCGTGGTCCGCTTCGCTGGCGGCGTACCACGTGGGCAAGACCCATGACTCGGGCGCGACCACCACCCAGGCCATCTACGATTCGCTGGGCCAGCCCACTTACATTGAGCCGTTCGAAACCGGTGGCCAGACGGTCTACCGCCGCGTGATGGACCCGGTCTGGAGCTACAACGCCACCTTCGGCTTCAACTTCGGCGCCGATGCCTCGCCCCTGCTCCGCGGCACCAAGGTCCGCCTCGGCATCATCAACCTGACCGACAAGGAGCCGCCCCTGGCCTCGTCCGAGGGCTTCAGCTACGACGCCTCCGTGCACCAAACCCTGCTGCCCGGCCGCACCTGGACGATCGAGTTCACGCGGATGTTCTGAGGGTTCAGTCCCACCCGCCATGCCCTCCTTTAACCGACTGTTCCTTGGCCTGATCTGTTTCCTCCCCGGCCTGCGCGGGGAGGAAACAACCGAGGCCCTTGCTGCCCGCGTCGCCGCCAACCGCGCCTGGTACCAGGCTTTGCCCCCGGCGCCGGCGCCCGAGCTCACGCGCCACGGCCTCGTCGCCACCGAGTTGGCCCGCTGGCCGGTGCGCGGCGCCAACCAGGGCGTGGCCGTGGATGCGGAGCATTTCTACGGCATCGGGAACTTCGCGATCATCAAACACCGGAAGGACACCGGCGCGCCCGTGGCCGAGTGGCTCGGGCTCAAGGGCGGGCCCATCGTCCACTACAACGGCGGTTACGTGGCCGACGGCCGCCTGATCATCGCGCACTCCAACTTCGCCCAACTGCCGATGGCCAGCTCGCTGGAAACCCACGACACCGCCACGCTCGCCCCGGTGGCCACGCACAGCTTCGGCATCCGGCTCGGCTCCCTCACCTGGGCCGAACGCCGGGACGGCTTCTGGTGGGCCTGCTTCGCCAACTACAACGACACGGGCACCACACCCGGCTTCGACAACCGCTGGACCTATGTCGGCAAGTTCGACGACCAATGGCAGATGGTCGAGTCCTGGTTGTTTCCACCCCAGGTCGTCGCGACCTGGGGCCGCAGCTCCTGCTCCGGCGGCAGCTGGGGCGACGACGGCCTGCTCTACGTGACCGGTCATGATGAGGCTCAACTCTACGTGCTCCGTTTGCCCAAGCAGGGCGTCGTGCTCGAGTATGTGACCACCCTCGACGTGCCCTTCGAGGGCCAGTCCTGGGCCTGGGACCGTTCGGCCGCCGGCGACCGGATCATCTATGGGATTAGCCGCGCCCGGCACGAGGTGATCGTCGCAAGGATTCCGGCTCTGCCGGCGGAGCTGCTCAAGCGGTGACGGCTGCCTTGCTGTAGGGCGGGGTCGCCGAACCCCGCCTTCGGGCGATTATTATGCCGCGTTCGTGGCGGGATTGCTTCGCCATCTCCGCCAAGCCTCCGTCGGCGATCCCGCCCTACAAAAGTCCAAACGGCGTCTTCGCCCTCACTTCTTCAGCGTCGCGCAGAAGCGCGCCAGGCGCTCGACCCCCTTGAGGATGATCGCGTCGCTCGTGGCGTAGCTGAGGCGCAGGTAACCCTCGAGACCGAAGGCGGAGCCGGGGACGGCCGCGACCTTCTCGGCCTCCAGCAGCTTGGCGCAGAAATCCGCATCCTTCAGGCCGAAGCTCGAAATGTTGGGGAAAAGGTAGAACGCACCCTCGGCGAGCAGACAGCTGACACCCGGGATCTTGTTGAGCTCGGCATGGAGCAGCTTCCGTCGGCGGTCGAAGGCGACGAGCATCTCCTTGAGGGCGGCGGCCGTCTTCTCCTTCTCCTTGAGTGCCGCCAGCGCGCCGTACTGGGCGAAGGTGGTCACGTTCGAGGACATCTGGCTCTGGATCTCGGCGATTGCCTTGGCGATGGGCAGCGGGGCCACCAGCGTGCCGATGCGCCAGCCGGTCATCGCGTAGGTCTTGGAGAACCCGGCGACCACAATCGTGCGCGCCTCGATCTCCGGGCTGAAGGTGGCGATGCAGGTCGGGGTCACGCCGTCATACACGAGGTGCTCGTACATCTCGTCGGAGAGGATGTAGAGGTTGTGCTTCAACGCTACGGCCGCGAGGGCCTGGAGCTCGGCGCGCGTGTAGACGGCGCCGGTCGGGTTGGAGGGGGAATTCAGGATGACCAGGCGCGTCTTCGGCGTGATCGCCGCCTCGAGCTGGGCGGGCGTCAGCTTGAACCCCGCGCGGTCGTCGCAAGCCACGAACTTGGGCGTGGCCCCGGCGAGCTTCACCATCTCCGGATAGCTGACCCAGTACGGCGCCGGGATAATGACCTCGTCGCCCGGCGAGCAGGTGGCCATGACGGCGAGGTGACAGGAAAACTTGCCACCCGGCGAAACCACGACCTGCGCGGGCACGACCTTGAGGCCGTACTCGACGCCGTAGCGCTCGGCGATGGCCTGACGCAGCGGCTCGATGCCGGGCGTGGGCGCATACTTCGTCTTGCCGCCCTTGAGCGCGACGATGCACGCCTCCTTGATGTGCTCCGGCGTGTCGAAGTCCGGCTCGCCCGCGGCGAAACCGCACACATCCTCGCCCGCGGCGGCGAGGGCCTTGGCCTTGGCGTCGATGGCCAGGGTCGGCGAAGGCGAAACATTACGGGCCCAGACGGACAGGGGATACGGGGTGCTCATGGAGGTTGGTGAAGGGCAGGACTAAAGGGCTGCCGAAAACGAACGCAAGCCGACCGTTGCCGGTGCGGCTGTCATAGGCGGAAACCATCCCGGCTGTGCGGGCGGGGTCATGCGCGCCAACGGGATGTACGCCGCGACCGTTGTCGCGGCCCAAAGCCGCTCCCACGTCCCGAAGTCGTCCCCTCACCGCTTCGACTTCCGCTTGGCCACGGGCTTCTTCTTGGGCGCCGGTTTGCCGCTCTTCTTCTTCGGCTTCCGCTTCCGTTTCGGTGGCGGCGCCAACACGGACTCCGCCGCGGTCGGCGTGGGCACGTCCGGGATTTCGAGCTGCGCGGTGGCCCCGGTCTCCAACTGCGGCAAATAAGCCTCCACCGCCGCCCGCACCAACTGGCCGACGCTGGCGTGCTTCGTCCGCGAGATGCGTTTCAGGTTCTGCCGGATCGGCGCGGCCAGCCGCACCGAGATCTGCAGCATGGACGGACGCATCACGATCATGTTGGCGAAATCGTAGCGCTCGAGGGCGGTGCGGATGATCTCGCTCACGGACTTGGCCCGGCCTTCGCGCACGGGCTCGCTCAGGCGGTCGAGAAACTCGACCTCCAGCTGGATCGGGAACGGCCGGGATCCTTTGTCGGGCATGGTCAGAAACGGACGACTTGGTCCGCGGGCACTCCCGGCGGCTGGGTGGTCAGCCCCTGCGGCGTGAACAAGGCGTCAGGCCAGGTCAGGTCGAGGGCCGCGGCCCGGACGGTGAAGCGGGTCTTGTCGCGGGTCCGGTGGTCGCGCACGTCGATGGATTTCACGAGCCACTGCTCGCCGACTTTCTTCAGGTCGAGCAACGCGATGGATTTGAGCACCTCGGCCTTCGCGCCGAGCAACTCGGCCTGCACCATGGCCTGAAACTGGGTGTCGATCAGCACCCGCACCCCGGTGAGTTCGGGCACCGGCACCGGCAGACCCGCCGGCGGGCGCAGGATGAAGCTGTCGGTGGGCCGGCCGCGCACCCGGGCCTGCCCCTCATAGGTGAAATCCTTCCAGTAGAGAAACGGCATCTGCAGGTCGAAGACCGTCAGTCCGGTGCCGGCCAGACCCTGCGCGGGCGAAGTCGCGACGGCAGTCCCGTTCTCCAGGGTCCAGGCATCGGGCATGGGCCCGGAAGCGATCAGCCAGAGTCCATCGCCGGCCGTCAGGCGGGACAAAGGGCCCCCCGGTCCGCGGGTGCCCAGCAAGGCGCCCAGGACCGTCCGCTCGGCGCCGTGGCGCGGCATCACGCGCAACTCGAACGCGAGCCAGTAGTCGCCGGCGATGCCGGCCTGGCGAAATTCGCCGAGGATCCGGGCGCCTTCCGCCTGGTCGGCCGGGCCGGAGGCGGCGATTTCAGAGGGCACACCAAACTTGGCGGGCTGCGCCCAGACCGGGCTGACGGCCAGCACGACCAGCGCAAATAACAAAGCCCGGTGGCGAACCGGGCTTGGGAAATCAGGGCTTGGCTTCACCCGATTGCGGGGCGGCGGGCTGCGTCGTCAGCGGCACGTCGAGCGCCGGGGCCGGGGCGGCACTGGTGGTGGCCGGAGCCGTGACCGTGGGCAGCGAGGCTTCCTCGGCCGCGCGGCTCTTGGCCTGGTGGATGTTGGCCAGGAACAGGCCGAAGCTGAGGACGAAGAAGACAATGGCGGCCTTGATGGTCGCGCCGCTGAGCACGTTGTTGGTCTCGGCGCCGAAGGCCGATTCCGTGGCGCCACCGGCCATGGCGGCACCAATGCCGCCGTCGGTCTTGGCCCGCTGCATGAGGACGATCATCACCAAAAAGATCGAGGTGAGGACCAGGATGAAAGTAAGGACGCCGATGACGAGACTCATAAGGTGGCAGAAGAAGCTGAGTTCGATGGGCTTTGTCAACCAAAGTTCCGATGGAAAGGCGGCGGCGGGTCGATCGCGGGAATTCGGGTGGAGCCCGACCTGCAGCCGTCGCCAAGCCTATGGCTGCCATGCCGGGCGGGATGAACGGCGCACAAAATGAAACATCGCCGGCCGCGTCCGCCATAGGCACGGCGACGGCGTAAGGTCAGGTGCCACCAAACTGGTCTGCAAGCAGTTACAAGTTCAGCCCCATCTTCCCCAGCACCCGGGCCAGATCATCGTTGCCGGCGTACTCGATGATGATGCGGCCGTGCTTGTCGGAATGGCGGAGCGTGGTCCGGGCCCCGAGGTGGGACGTGACCTTCTTCTCGATGTCGGCCAGCGCGGTCGCCGTGGCCCCGGGCATGCGGCGCTTCTTGCCGGCCTTGCCCGCGCCGGGATGGTGCCGGAGCAGTTCCTCCAGGGCGCGGACACTCAGGCCCTGTTCCAAGGAGCGGCGGGCCAGCACGAGGCGTTCGGCGGAGCCTTCGACACCCAGGAGAACCTTGGCGTGACCGACGCTGAGCAGGCCCTTGCCCACGTAGGCCTGCAACTCGGCCTCGAGGTTGAGCAGACGGAGGGAGTTCGCCACCGAGGCGCGGCCCTTGCCCACCCGCTGCGAGGCGGCGTCCTGGGTGAGATCAAAATCGCGGATGAGGCTGGCGTAACCATGAGCCTCCTCGATCGGGTTCAGGTCGGCGCGCTGGAGGTTCTCGATCAGCGCAAGCGAGGCCGACGAGGCGTCGCTGGAAGTCATGATGCGGGCCGGGATCGTCTTGATGCCCAGTTTCTGGAAGGCGCGCCAGCGGCGCTCGCCCGCGATCAGCTGGAAGCGGTCGCCCACGGGCCGCACCACGATCGGCTGCAGAAGCCCCTCGGCGCGAATGCTCTCGACCAACTCGGCCAGCGCTTCGTCGGAAAACTCCTTGCGCGGCTGGTAGGGATTGGGCTCGACCAGGGCAACGGTCACCTCGCGGTAGCCCGGCAGGCCGTCCATCACCGGGGCCGGGGCGGGCGGGGCGGGTGCAGCCGGCGCCGCGGGCTTGGGCGCGGCGGCGGCACTCGTGATCAGGGCGCCAAGGCCGCGGCCGAGACGGGAGGGGGTGGGTTTGGCCATGATTATTTGCCCTGCGGGATGAACAGCGTCTGCCCGACCTGAATGCGGGTCGGGTCGGAGATCTTGTTGGCGTTCACGATGTCGGACAGCTTCGCGTTGTTCTTGCGCGCGATCACGGCCAGCGTGTCGCCGGCCTGCACCGTGTAGTTGATGCCTTCCTTGGGGAAATTGTCGCTGAAGGTCGTCTGCACGACCGGCCGCGCGGCCTGGTTCTTGGCCACGGCCTCGAGGGCCGCGTTGGTCTGGCGGCCGAGTTTTTCCAGCTGGCCGGCGACCTGCGCGAGCACCTCGCGCTTCTGGTCGCCGAGTTCGGCCTGCAGCGTGCGGTTCATGTCGGCGACTGCCTTGTTGAGCTGGTCGACCGTCGCGTAGCTGCGGTTCGCCTTGTCCTGCAGGGCCTCGTTTTCCCGGTTGAGCTGCTCGACGGTCATCGTGAGTTCGCCGACGCGCTGGGTCAGCAGCATCACGTCCTGCCGGAGGGCGGCGAGCTCGGCGCGGGCATCCATCTGGGCGGAGGCGGAGACCGCCAGGAAAGCAAGGAGGGCGCCGCAGCGCAGGGAAAAGGCTCGCATGCGGTCAGGTTGGGAAATTCACGGCCAAAAACAAGCCTTAGCCCTTGCGATAAGGGAACGCCTGAGCCGCCACCAGCGGGGGCATCGGCTGTGACGGCAGCAACGTCCCCGCCGCCACCGGCCAACCGCGCAGAAACTCCGGCGCCGGGAGCAGCTTGCCCCCCGGACGTTGCAGCTTCCGCAGGCGCAGGGTCCCCTGCCCGGCCGCGACCAACAGGCCCTCGGCGTCCGCGCCCACCACGGTCCCGGGCGCGCCACCCGACTGTTCCAGGGCATCCGCCAACCCCAGCTTCACGGCCTGGCCGTTGATCATGACCGTGCAGCCGGGCCAAGGGTTGAGGCCGTTGATCCGGGCCGCGAGCACGCCGGCCGGCGCGGAGAAATCGAGGACGCCATCCGCCTTCTCCAGACGCCGGCAAAAGGTCGCAGCGGTGGGGTCCTGCGCAATGAAGGTCTGGCTGCCGGTCGCGATGGCGGGGAGCCCGCGGGCGAGCAGCGGCACACAGGCCTGCGCCAGTTTCGCCTCCACCTCGGCCGCGGTATCCAGTGGGGCGATGGCGACGCGCTCGACGTCGGCCACCGGGCCGGCGTCGAGCTGCCGGACGATTTTCATCAGCGTCACCCCGGTCACGCGGTCGCCGCAGGCGGTGGCGGTCTGGATCGGCGAGGCGCCACGGTAACGCGGCAGGATCGAGGTGTGCAGGTTGAGGGTGCCGAGCCGGGGGGTGTCGATCAGCTCCTGCCGCAAAATGTGCCCGTAGGCCATGATGAGGATCAGGTCGGGCGCGATCGCCGCGACCTGCGCCTGTTCCTCCGGCCCAACCTTGGCCGGTTGGTGCACGGGGATTCCCCTCGCCTGGGCCCAGACCTTGATGGCGTTGGCCTGGACCTGCTGGCCGCGGCCCGCGGCCCGGTCCGGCTGGGTAAACACGGCCACCACCTCGCCCAGCCCGCTGCCCACCTGCCCTGAGCCGGTCGAACGGGTGAGCCAGTCCAGCGCCGGCAGCGCGATGGCATCGGAACCCATGAAAACAATCTTAAGCATGGCGGATCTGGAAGGGCTCCGGCTCCCGCCGGGCCGCGGCCCGTCAGGCGACGGGCCCTCCTCCTTTGGTCATTTCGGTCTCAATCATCCAGCAGACTCGGGTCGAAGTCGTCGGTGTCGTCCGCCAGCGCCGGCTTGCCGCTGTCGGCGGCGTCGCGGGCCTTGCGGTAGGCCAGGCGCTGCTCGACCGGCATCTTTTTCTTGCCGACGAGGTCGAAGTGCATCGGGCAGCCGTCGAGCTCGAACTCCTTGACGAGACCGGCCTCGAGATAGCGGCGGTAGGACTCCGTCAGGCTGCGCTCCTGGTTGCAAAACACCTTGAACCGGAAGGGCCGCGTGGAGGTCTGCGTGGCGTAGTAGATCTTGAACCGCTGGCCGCCGATGGCCGGCGGGGGCGTGCGGTCGGCGAGCTTGATGATCGCGGCGTTGAGCTTCGCCGTGGGGATCTTCGTGTCGAGGCGCCGGTTCAGCGCGCGGGCATTGCGCAGCATGCGCTCGATCTCGTGGCCGGTCAGGGCCGACACGAACATCACGGGCGCGCCCGGCGTGAAGAAGAGTTCGTCAAACATCGCCTTCTCGAACTTCTGCCGGAAGTCGCGGGCGCTCTTGTATTTTTTCATGCCCGGCAGGTTCGAGCGGAACGCCTCGTGCACCAGGTCCCACTTGTTGACCACGATCACGATCGGCTTCTGCGCCTTCACGATCTCGCCGGCGATCGCCTTGTCCTGGCCGGTCACGCCGTCCATCGCGTCGAGCACCATGAACGCGACGTCGGACTGGTAGATGGCCTCGAGCGAGCGCAGCCGCGAGAAATACTCGACCGACGACGACAGCTTCGGCGCCGCCCGGATGCCGGCGGTGTCGATCAGGCGGAACGGCCACTCCTTGCCGTCCTTGGTCTTGAACACGAAGCTCAGCTCGACCGCGTCGCGGGTCGTGCCGGCGACGTCACTGACGATCAGCCGCTCGCTCTTCAGCACGCGGTTGCTCAGGGAGGATTTTCCGACATTCGGCCGGCCGACAAAGCAGATGTTCAGGCGTTCCTTGTCCCGCTCATCGGGCGCGGGCACCGGGCCCAGTTTCTCGAGCAGGGCGTTGCGCACCTCGGCCTCGCCGTTGCCGTGCTCCGCCGAAATGTAGAAGGGCTCGCCGAAACCCAGCCGGTAGAATTCCTCGATCTCCGCAATCTTCTCCTTCCCGCTGTCCGCCTTGTTGGCGATCAGCATCACCGTCTTCTTGCTGCGGCGGAGCATACCGGCGATGCGATCGTCGAGCGCCGTGACGCCTTCGCGCGCATCGACCACAAAGAGAATGACACTGGCCGTGGTGATGGCGAAGTGCACCTGCTGCTCGGACGCTTTCGTGATCAACGCCGGGGTATCGCTCCCGGTCAGACCCAAGCCACCGGTGTCCAGGAGCGTGAAGGCGCCGTCCTTCACTTCCGCATGCACCACGTCCCGCGTCACGCCCGGCTGGTCATGAACCACGGATATACGCTTCTGCGCCAATCGGTTAAAAAGGCGGCTCTTGCCCACGTTCGGGCGGCCCACGATGGCGACGATGCGCGATACATTCTGCATCCCCCGAGGTATCCTGTCCCTCAGGCAGCTTGCAAGCGATTGTTCCGGGGGGATTTGCCGGGATCGGCCGCTCAAGTTACGGCCGCCGGGGCCGATGAACCGGGCTCGGGCCATCGAGTTATGAACATCCTTATCGCCGACGACGAGGCGCGCTACCGCGACTTGCTCACCCACCTGTTCGCCAAATGGCCCGAACACCAGCTGACGTTGGCCGGGGACGGACAGGAGGCCTGGGACCTGCTCGACGACCCCAAGCTCAAGTTCGATGTCGTGATTCTCGACCTAAACATGCCCAAGTGCAGCGGGCTCGACGTCCTCCGGCGCCTGCACGCCTCCCCTTTCCACCATTCGGTCGAAGCCATCATCTGCACCGCCCGCAACGACCGCGAGACCATCACCCAGGTCATCGCCCTCGGCGCCCGGCACTACCTGGTGAAGCCCTGGTCCGAGAAGACCCTCGCCGACAAACTCCGCGGCATCGCGGAATCCCGCGCCGCCTGAGAGCGAGACTGCCCCTTGGCAGGGTTCATTACCTGTTTGGTGTAGGGCGGGGTCGCCGAACCCCGCCACGACTGTGATATCACTTTCGGACACCGGCGGGGTTCGGCGACCCCGCCCTACCATCAAGCGTCCCTCCGCCCTCCCGAAGTTTAGTGTTTAAACGCGCCCGTTAGTGGTTTCAGTCCGGGTTCCCATGTTCGAATCCCTGACCGAAAAACTGACCGGCGCCCTGCGCTCCCTGCGCGGCACCGGCGCCCTGACCGAGGCCAACATGGCCGACGCCCTGAAGGAAGTCCGCGCCGCCCTGCTCTCGGCCGACGTTCATTTCACGGTCGCCCGCGATTTCATCGCCCGCGTCCAGGCCGCATGCGTCGGCCAGGCCGTCCTCAAGTCCGTCTCCCCCGGCCAGCAGGTGGTCAAGATCATCAACGACGAGCTCGTGAAGCTCCTCGGCGAGGGCACGACCGAACTCGCCGCCAAGCGCCCGCTCAAGGTCCTGATGGTCGGTCTCCACGGCTCAGGCAAGACCACCTCCACCGCCAAGCTCGGCAAGCTGCTCAAGAAGAAGGGCGCCCGCCCCTTCGTCGTCGGCTGCGACATTTACCGCCCCGCCGCCATCGACCAGCTCGAGATCCTCGCGAAGCAGGAGGAACTCGGCTTCTACTCCGATCGCGTGACCAAGGACGTCCCCGCCCTCGGCACCACGGGCCTTGCAACCGCGCTGGCGCAGAACGCCGATGTCATCCTTTTCGACACCGCCGGCCGCCTCCAGATCGACACCGACCTCATCGAGGAGGTGAAGAAGCTGAAGGCCGCCGTCACGCCCGATGAGATCATCCTCGTCGCCGACGGCGCGCTCGGCCAGGAGGCCGTCAACGTGGCTAAGGCGTTCCACGACGCGCTTGGCCTCACCGGCCTCATCCTCACCAAGCTCGACGGCGACACCCGCGGCGGTGCGGCGCTCTCGATCAAGTCCGTCACCGGCGTGCCCATCAAGTTCATCGGCGTCGGCGAGAAGACCGCCGACTTTGAGCCGTTCTATCCCGAGCGCCTCGCGTCGCGCATCCTCGGCATGGGCGACGTCGTCTCCCTCGTCGAGCGCGCCCAGGAAAACATCGACCAGGCCGAGGCCGAGAAGATGGCTGAGAAGCTCCGCAAGGCGGACTTCAACCTGGAGGACTTCCTCGCGCAAATGCAGCAGGTGAAGAAGATGGGCTCGATGCAGTCCATCATGGGCATGATGCCCGGCATGAGCGGCGTCCAGTTGCCCGGCGACGCCGAGAAGCAGATGAAACGCACCGAGGCCATCATCCAGTCGATGACGATCCAGGAGCGCCGCAAGCCCAGCCTGCTCAACGGCAACCGCCGCATGCGCATCGCCAATGGCGCCGGCGTGAAGGTCCTCGAGGTCAACCAGCTCATCAAGCAGTTCGAGCAGATGCAGAAGCTCATGAAGATGATGAAGGGCGGCAACCAGCAGAAGATGATGCGCCAGATGGAACAGATGAAACGCCGCGGCGGCATGCCCGGCTTCTGAACCGCCGCCGGGGCTTGATGCCCTGCTTGGGACATGCCCCGCTTCCTCCAACTCCTCCTCGCCCTCGCCGCTTTCCTCGCGGGCCTCTGGTGCCTCTATGCCGGCTACGGCCGCGGCGTCTCCCTGGCCGGCAAGACGGAAACCGGCCTCACGTACCTCAAGACCGGGATCGATGGCAAAACCCGCGTGCTCACCCACCACAGCTATTATGCCGCGGGTTTTGTCCTGCTCCTGGGCAGTTCCTGGTGGCTCATGAAGGGCGGTTCTCGACAGAAGCGTCGCGCGCGGTAGCAGGCCGGTCACACCCGCCCGCAGGGGCCACAAAGTGGATTGCACGACCCCGGACTTTGTGCGTTCTCAGCACCGGGCCGCCACCTTTCATCCCCCGTGCTTTTGCTGCGACGCCTCACCGCCTGGCTGGCCATCCTTTGGGCCGGTTTGTTCGATGTCACCCAGTCTCCGGCCCGCTACCTGCGCCGGGCGCTGCTCGTGGATCTGTCGATCTCGATGCCCATCGCCATCGCGGTCGGGTTGACCTTCCCGTCCGATACACCCGATTTCCGCGGCATGTCACCCCTCTTTATAGCCATCATGATTTGCGTCGTATCACCTCTGGTGGAGACGCTCATGATGGTCGTGCTTTTTGCCGGACTGCGCCTCTTCCTGAAAGGACAGGTTCCACTCGCCATCGTGTCCTGCCTGTTGTGGGCCGGCTTGCATTCACTGTCGGCGCCGGCCTGGGGACTTGGGGTTTTCTGGCCGTTCCTGATCTTCTCCATCTGCTACCTGAACTGGGAGACCCGCTCGCGGCGCCACGCCATTTACATGACGGCGGCGCTGCACGCCCTGCACAACCTCGTTCCCTCCGTCCTGCTGCTCGTCGGCACCGCCATCGAAAACCAGTAAACAGGGAATCCGCGTCGGCTCCACCAGCCGGAACGCCGTTTCCTTTACCTCACGCTCAACCGTAAGCCGGATTGCCCTGCTTCGTGGCCTGATGCAACGCGAGTACGAGGGCCTTGAGCTTCGCGGGATCCTTCACCCCCGGGGACTGCTCCACGCCGCTGTTCACGTCGAGGTACTTCGCCCCCGTGGCCGTGACGGCCGCGGCGACGTTGTCGGGTTTCAGTCCGCCGGAAAGGATCCACGTCTTCTTGGGGTGCGCGTCGCGGTGACGCTTGAACTTGGCCCAGTCGCCCGTCTCGCCCGTGCCGCCGAACTTGTCGGCATGGAAGGTGTCGAGCAGCAGGGTGTCGGCCAGCGGCAGCCAGTCGGCTTTCACGTCCTGCCCGGGGGCAGCTTCGGTGCGAGCCACAGACGCGACAGGCCCACCGTCTCCGCCCATGAGGCGACCAGGTAGGTCGGGGTGTCCGCGCTGAAATGGATTTGGAAGAAATCAAAGCCCGCGGCGGACTGCGCCGCGAGGTCAGCCGCTGCGGGCTCGACGCTCACCGCCACCTTCTTCCGCGGCGGCAGACGGTCTTTCATCGCGGCAAACTGCGTCAGCGTGATCCCGCGGGGCGACTTCGGATAAAAGATGAACCCCAGCGCATCCGCCCCGACGGCATCGGCCGCGTCGGCATCCACCAGCGAGGTGAGCCCGCACACCTTGAGTCTGACGCCATTGATCATCGAAATTTAACCACCGAGGCACAGAGAGCACAGAGTAACCCAGTTTGCTGCTTCATCTCTGTGTCCTCCGTGTCTCTGTGGTTAAAACGCATTGATGGTTTTGATTACGTGCTCGATCTGCTCGTCGGTCAGCTCCGCGAAGATCGGCAGGCTCAGGCAGGTCGCACTCGTCTTCTCCGCGACCGGCAGGCTGCCGGCGGCGTAACCGAGCGAGGCATAACATTCCTGCCGGTGCATCGGGCCCGGGTAGATGATCTCCGTGCCGATGCCGTGCTTCTCCAGGTGGGCCCGCAGGGCGTCCCGTTGCGGATGCAGCAAAGTGAACTGGTGCCAGACACTCTCGCCGTAAGCCGGAACGACCGGCAGCTGGACGTCCGCTCGCGTGATCCCGGCCCGATACTTCGCCGCAATCGCCCGGCGCCGGGCGGTCCACGCCGCGATGTGCTTCAGCTTGATGCCGAGGATCGCACCCTGGAACCCATCCATGCGGAAATTGAACCCGACCTCGCTGTGCGCGTAACGCCGGGGCGAACCGTGCACGCGCAGAAGCTGCGCCTTGGCCATCACCGCCTCGTGCTTCGAGACGAAGGCCCCGCCCTCGCCGCAGGCGCCGAGGTTCTTGGTCGGATAAAAACTGAAGGTGCCGCAATCACCGATCGCGCCGACGGGACGGTCCTTGTACCGGGCGCCGACCGCCTGCGCGCAGTCCTCGACGACGAACAGTTTGTGCTGCTGTGCAAGGGCCATGATTTCGTCCATCCGCGCCGGCTGGCCGAAGATATGCACGACCACGATGCCCTTGGTCTTCGGGGTGATCGCCCGGGCGATGGCCTCGGGGCTGATGCACCAGGTGTCGGGGTCGATGTCGACAAACACCGGCGTGGCGCCGACGTAGCTGATGCCCCAGCAGCTGGAGGCAAAGGTGAAGGGCGTGGTGATGATCTCGTCACCCGGGCCGAACCCGCCGCAGATCGACGCGACATGGAGGGGCGAGGTGCCGCTGTTCATCCCCAGCGTCCGCGGATGGCCGAACGCGGCGCTGAAGCCCTGCTCGAAGTTCTCCACGTCCTTGCCGAGGCAAAAGCGCGTGTTGTCGTAGGTGTCGGCCAGCGCCGCCAGCACCTCCGCCCGGAGCGGCGCGTGCTGGAGTTTCAAATCGAGAAAGGGAACTTTCATGCAGAAGGATTCTCCGCGAATTACGCGGATGGACGCGGATAGGGCAAAACTTATCCGCGGTATCCGCGTTATCCGCGGGGAAGCTTGGGCATCAGGGCCTCGACCAGCGAATCGAGGCTGGGCTCGGCGGCCTCAAAATCCACCGGCAGGCCGAGCTGCTTCATCGCGGCGGTCGTGGTCGACCCGATGCTGCCGGCGCGCGGCTTGCGGGCCTTGGCCCCGAGCTTGAGCGCCGCCGCCTGGTCGAAGAAGGACTGCACGGCGGATGGGCTGGCAAACAGGATGGCATCGGCCCCCTTGGCGCGGAAATCACCCGCCACCGGGTCGGCGGCCAGGTCGGTCTCCTCGGTCTTGTAGACTGGCAGGGTGTCCACGATCGTGCCCGACTCGTGGAGCTTCTCCACCAGGGCCTCGCGGTTGCGATTGCCCGTGATGACCAGGACCTTGGCGCTGTCCATCGCCTCGCGGTCGATCAATTCAAAGGCCAGTTCCTCCCCGGAGGCCTTTTTCGGCTGCAAATCCACGCGCAGGTGCTGCTCGCGCACCGCGGCGGCGGTCGCCTCGCCGACCGCGGCGATGCGCACCAGGCCGATCGAGCGGATGTCGTCATAGACCCGGTGGAACTCCTCGAAGAAGAACTTCACGCCGTTGACGCTCGTGAAGATGATCCACTCGTAGCTGCTCAGGCCCTCGAACACCTCGGTGAGGGTCTCGGGGTTCACGTCCTTGCTCACCTTGATCAGGGGCAGTTCAATGACCTCGGCGCCCAGCGTCTCGAGACGGGCCCGCCAGTCGGCGGACGAGCCCGCGGGACGGGTGATGACGATGCGGCGGCCGGAAAGTGATTTTTTGTCAGACATGGATGTGATGTGACTACCCTCAGAACCCCAACTCGCGCAGGATGCGCCCGGCCGCCGCCATCGGATCGGCGTAGTCCGTCTCGCTGAGCGGCAGCGTGCGGATGCCGGTCTTTTCGTGGAAAAAGTGCAGTGTGGCGCCGACGGCATGCGCCGCGAACGCGATCTGGCAGCCGGCGCCGATGCGCGCCTGGAAGGCGCGCTCGAGGTTCACGGCCCGGGCGGTGGCGGCGTCGAGCGCGGGTACAAACTTCCCCTCATCGCCGGCGCGACATTGCAGGGCGATGGCCCCCTGCCCCACGGCCGGGACGCTCTCGGCGAAGGTCAACGGACGGAACACGACGCCCGGCCAGCTCGTGATGCCCAGCCGCTTCATGCCGGCCCCGGCGAGGATGGTCGCATCGGCGTTGCCGGCGGCGATCTTCTTGAGGCGGGTGTCCACGTTGCCGCGGATCTCGGTGAAAGTCGCCTGCGGGAAGAGCTTGGCGATCTGCTGCTGCCGGCGCGGGCTGCTGGTGCCAATCGTGGCGGGCACCGTTACCCCCTCGCGCAGGATCAACACGTCGTGCGTGACCTCGCGGGGCAGGAACCCCGCGACCACCAGACCCGGGGGATTTTCGCCCGGCAGGTCCTTGCAGCTGTGCACGGCCAGGTCGGCCTCGCCCCGCAGGAGCGCCTGCTCCAGCTCGGCCGTGAACAGGCCCTTGCCCCCCTGCTTGGCCAGCGACCACTCGGCCTGCTTGTCGCCGGTGGTGACAATCTTCAGCAGCTCACAGTCCGCCCCGGGGATGACCGCCCGGAAACGGGCCATGACCATTTCGGTCTGCGTCAGGGCCAGCGGGCTTTTGCGGGTGGCGAGGATGATTTTCATAAAAAGGTGATATGGACGCTGAGGGACTCGAACCCCCGACAGCCTCGGTGTAAGCGAGGTGCTCTAACCAACTGAGCTAAGCGTCCGGAAAAGCGCACGAAACGGAAACCCCGGGAGAGCCGCAAGGGTTTTGTAGGGTGTCCCGCGGCCGCGGGACCACCGGGCTGCCCTTGGAGGGCCCGCGTCTCTGCCAGCCGCCTTGTTGTAGGGCGGGATCGCCGAATCCCGCCTTCCTGCGAATGGGATGCTACGTACGCGGCGGGGTTCGGCGACCCCGCCCTACACCTTCACCTTCTTCAACGCCGCCAGCATCTGCTTGAAGTCCTTGGGCAGCGGGGCGTTCAGGTCGAGCACCTTGGCGCTGACGGGGTGGCTGAACACGAGGTGCTCGGCATGCAGCATCACCCGCGGCGGCACCGGCAGGGCCGGGTTCTGTTTCCAACCATAAGTCTCGTCCCCCAGCACCGGGTGCCCGAGCGATTTCATGTGCACCCGGATCTGGTGCGTGCGGCCCGTGTGAATGCGGCAACGCACCAGGGCGGCGTGCACCCCAAATTTCTTCTCCACTTCCCAGTCCGTCCGCGAGGGTCGTCCGCCCTCGCCCGTCGTCATCCGGTGCCGGTGCACGGGGTGGCGGCTGATGCTCCGGTCGATCGTGCCGCTGTCGGTCTTGGGCACGCCGGACACGATGGCGACGTATTCCTTGCGCAGGGTGCGCGAGGCAAACTGGTCCGCCAGCGCCCGGTGCGCGGCGTCGTTTTTCGCCACCACCAGCAGGCCGGTCGTCTCCTTGTCGAGCCGGTGGACGATGCCCGGACGCTCCACGCCGCCGATGCCGCTCAGCTCGCCCTTACAATGGGCCAGGAGCGCATGAACCATGGTGTCCTCGCCCGTGCCGATGCCCGGATGGACCACCATGCCGGCGGCCTTGTTGAGCACGATGAGGTGCTTGTCCTCAAAGATCACCTCGAGCGGGATGTCCACCGCCGTGATCACCGCGGCCGTCACTTCGGGAAAGCTGAACTCCAGGGTCTGACCGCCGCGCACCTCGTTGGCCTGGGAAATGACCACGCCGTCGGCCTTGACCAACCCCGCCTCCAGGGCGCGCTGGAACGCCGCGCGGCTGTGCTCCGGAAAGGCGGCGGCCAGCACCTTGTCGGCGCGTTCGCGGCGTTTCTCGGGCGGGATGAGGTAGGTGGTGGCTTGCAAGTGCCCGCATGCTGCATGCCCGGGCATCGCGTGCAAGCCCCACGGCGGGTCCGGCCCGGCGCGGGTCGAGCGGACCCGGTCCCTGTGGGCCAGCGAGCTTGCTCGCGCTCCAGCATGCCCACGCGCTCCCGGACATTCGACATCGTATCGCTTTGAGACGTCTCAGCGATCGAGCCCGCTCTCCCCGGAGCGCGACCAAGGTCGCTGGCCCACGTTGAGTTAAGGCTGCCCCGCCCCTCAGTGCTTAAAGTGCCGCACGCCGGTGAAGACCATCGCCATGCCGCGCTCGTCGGCGGCCTTGATGACCTCCTCGTCGCGCACCGAGCCACCGGGCTGGATGGCGCAGGTGGCGCCCGCGTCGGCGGCGGCGATCAGGCCGTCGGCAAAGGGAAACAGCGCCTCGCTGGCCACGACCGAACCCTTCAAATCGAGCTTGGCCTCGCCCGCCTTCCAGACGGCGATGCGCGAGCTGTCCACGCGGGCCATCTGGCCGGCCCCGATGCCGAGGGTCTGCTCGCCGCGGCAGTAGACGATGGCATTGGACTTTACGTGCTTGCCGACCTTCCAGCCGAAGAGCATCGCGGCCCATTCCTCGGGCGTGGGCTCGCGCTTGGTCACCACCTTGCAGCCCGCCGGCTTTTCCATCGAGCGGTCCCGGTCCTGCACCAGCACGCCGCCGATGACTGACCGCACCTCCTGGAGCGCGTCGGCGCCGATGCCTTCCTTGGCGATCATGAGGCGAAGGTTCTTTTTCTTGGCGAAGATCGCCAGCGCCTCGTCCGAGAAGCGCGGGGCGATGATCACCTCGGTGAAGATGTCCTTGATCTGCTCGGCCAGGTCGAGGCCGAGGGTCTGGTTCACCACGATGATGCCGCCGAAGGGCGCCTGGCGGTCCGTGGCGTAGGCCTTGTGCCACGCCTCGATCAGGGTGTCGGCGCTGGCGACGCCGCAGGGGTTCGTGTGCTTCAGGATCGCCACCGTCGGACGCTCGAACTCGCCGATCAGGTAGGTGGCCGAGGTGATGTCCAGGATGTTGTTATAGCTGAGTTCCTTGCCCTGCAGCTGGGAGAAATGCTCGTGGAACGTGCCGTAGAGCGCCGCCTTCTGGTGCGGGTTCTCGCCGTAACGCAGGCTCTGGGCCTTCTTGAGCGAGACCGCATAGGTCGCCGGGAAACCGCTCATCGCCTCCAAGTCGGGCTCGGCCTGCTGGCCCTCGAGGTATTTCGCGATCGCCGTGTCGTAGGCGCCCGTGCGCTGGAAGACCTTGAGCGCGAGCTTGCGCCGCAGCGCCCCCATGCCGGCCGGGTTCGCCAGCCCCACCACGACGGCGGCGTAATCGGCCGGGTCGCACACGACGGTCACGCTCTCATGGTTCTTGGCCGCGCTGCGCAGCATCGACGGGCCGCCGATGTCGATGTTCTCGATCGCCTCCTCGAACTCCACGTGCGGCTTGGCGACCGTCTGCTCGAAGGGATAAAGGTTCACCACCACCAGGTCGATCAGGGCGATCCCGTGCGCCGCCGCGGCGGCCAGGTGGTCGGCTTTGTCCCGGCGGCACAGCAGCCCGCCGTGGATCTTGGGATGCAGGGTCTTCACGCGCCCTTCCATCATCTCCGGGAAACCCGTGTGCTGGCTTACCTCCGTCACGGGCAGCCCGGCGTCGGCGAGGAGCTTGGCCGTGCCGCCGGTCGAGAGCAGGCGGTAACCATGCTGTTTCACGAGCGCCGTGGCAAAATCCACGAGGCCGCGTTTGTCACTGACCGAGAGCAGCGCGAGCTTTTCCATAGGAACAGCCTTTGTGCGTTCGGCCCAAAGCCTCCGCAAGCCGAAAGCCGGCCGGCAGCCGGCTCCGCGTGTCATTCCGGGCGCAGCGGAGAATCCAGCCTGAGAACCGCGGCGGTGATAGTGGCGGATCCTTCGCTGCGCCCAAGATGCCCGCCCGATGGTTTTATGGGCTGGCCTCAGGTTTCAGGTTTCAAGTTTCCGGTTTCCCTGCATCCTCCCCTCATGTCCGCCTCGCTCGAACTGCCCGGTCTCCGGGTCGAACTCGACAACCTCGTCTACCGCCACGGGGCAGCGACCTGCCGCCCGACCAGCCGCACGCGTTCATCTATTTCCTGAGCATCCACAATGACTCCGACCGCACCGTGACCCTCCTGGGCCGGAAATGGATCATCGAGCACGCCGACGGCACCCGGCTGGTGGTCGAGGGCGACAAGATCGTCGGCGAGACCCCCACCCTCGCCCCCGGCGAGCACTTTTCCTACAACAGCTACCACGTCGGTTCCGGCGACGCCCGCGCCCACGGCAGCTTTCACGGCCTCGACGAACACGGCGCCCGGATCTTCGTCCGCATCCCGCCCTTCGACCTGAACGTCCCGCGGAACTGAGGGAGATCCCGGAAGTAAGAATTAAGAAGGAAGAATTAAGAAACCGGATCGATCCGCTTCCGATTTCTTCCTTCTTAATTCTTACTTCTTCCTTTCGCGCCGCCGGCCGGCCCTCTCGGGCGCGAAATCCCGTCCGACAAAAACTTGCACCCGCCCGGCCTGCCCGCCTGTCTGTAGCCGCCCCATGAAGCTCATTGACCTCAACAGCGACGGCGGCATCGGCGCCAACTCGCTCTACGTCCAGCTCGGCGATTTCCACCTCGTCATCGACAGCGGCCTGCACCCCAAGAAATCCGGCCGCGAGGCCGCCCCGGATCTCAGCCCGCTGGAGGGCGTGAAGCTCGACCTGATCATCATCACGCACTGCCACCTCGACCACATCGGCTCCCTGCCCCTGTTGATGCGCCGGTACCCCGACGTGCCCGTCATCATGACCCCGGCCAGCCGGATCCTGATCGAGCGCATGCTCCATAACTCCGTCAGCGTGATGACCCGCGAGCGCGAGGAGAAGGGCACACCCGACTACCCGCTCTTCACCCGCGACGAGGTCAACCGCGGCCTCGCCCGGATGTACGCCCAGCCGACCGGCCACGCCAAGAAATTCTCCGGGGCCAAGGACGAGATCGAGTTCATCCTCCACCCGGCCGGCCACATCCCCGGGGCCGCCGCCGTCGAGGTCATCCACAAGCACCGCCGCCTCTTCTTCACCGGCGACGTCCTCTTCAACACCCAGCGCATCATCCCCGGCGCCAAGTTCCCGTCCGCCCGCTTCGACACCCTCGTCACCGAAACCACCCGCGGCGCCACCGAGAGCACCCCCGGCGTCACCCGGTCCACGGAAATGATCCGCCTGGTGGACACGATCAACGCCACGATCCAGCGGGGTGGCTCCGTCCTCATCCCGGTTTTCGCTCTCGGCCGCATGCAGGAGATCATGGCGATCCTCCATGATGCCCGGAAATTCCACAAGCTGGTGGACGCCCCGATCTTCGCCTCCGGCCTGGGCATGGACATCGCCGACCTCTTCGACGACATCGCCAAGAAGACCGGCACCGTGCACTTCACCCGCACCATCCTGAAGGAACTCGGCGTCCGCAAGACGCCCCGCGACACCGTCGCCGGCAAGGAGCCCGGCCAGCAGGGCATCTACGTCGTGAGCGCGGGCATGCTCGTGGAGCGCACGCCCTCCTACACCCTCGCCGCCTCCCTCGCCGCCTCGCCCAAGCACAGCATCTGCTTCGTCGGCTACTGCGACCCCGACACCCCCGGTGGCCACCTCCTCGCCGCGCGGAGCGGCGAACCCTTCCTCTTTGAGGCCGCCAACGTGAAGGTGAAGCTCCGCTGCCAGGTCGAGCGCTTCGAACTCAGCGGCCACGCCGACCGCGAGGAACTCCTCGCTTACGCCGTGCAGTGCAACCCCCGCTCCATCGTCCTCACCCACGGCGACCCGCCCGCCCGCGCCTGGTTCATGGAGCAGCTCAGGGAAAAGCTTCCCAACGCCAAGGTCCTCGATCCGGTGCCCTTGCAGTCGTATCTGGTGTGATTGCCCAAGCGGGCGAGGTCGCGCCCGCGCTCCATTGAACCCGCAGGCCGCTCCGCTAACGCCTCGGTCGACTCGCCGTGGTCTTACCGGCCCAAGATTTCCCGCAGCTTCGCCACCATCGCCTTGCTGCCCGTCACGTACTGGACCCGGGCGGACTTGAGGGAGAATTCCTTCATCGGGAACGGCGGGGCGGCAAAATAGTGGATCTCGGCGCCGGACTCCTCGACGAGGGCGCAGGAGGCGGCGATGTCCCAGATCTTGTTGTTGTGCTCCACCACCCCGTCCAGCAGGCCGACGGCCACGTAGGCCAGGTGCAAGGTGCTGCTGCCAAGGCCGCGGATCTTGAAATTCTCGATCACCCGCCGGCCCTCGTCGGCGTAAATCTTCTCCACCGGCGAATGGAAGCCGATCAGGCTGTGCCGGTCCGGACCCTCCGGCCGCGAGCGGACCTGGTTCTCACCATCCCACACCCCAAAGCCCGGGCCGCCGTGGATCAGCGTCCGCCGGGCCAGATCATAAATCACTCCGTAAACCGGTTTGCCGTGCTCGAGCAGGGCGAGCGAGATGGCGCAGTGGGCGATCCCGTTCGCATAATTGTTCGTCCCGTCGATCGGGTCGCACACCCAACAGAACCGGGAGGTCACGGGCACGGGCTCGGCCGTCGGGGCGAGTTCCTCGCTGAAAAACTGGTCGGACGGGAACGCCTGCGCGATGGCCGCCATCAGGTGCTCCGAGATGGCGATGTCCACCGGCGTCACCTTGGTGCCGTCATGCTTGATCACCGACCGCGCCCGCCCGAACTCCCGGTGCATGAGCGCCGTCTCGGCCTGGACGGCCTGCTTGGCGACGACGATGCGTTGTTCGATTTCGGATTTGTTAACCACGGATTACACGGATGAACACGGATAAAAAAAGAGAAAGCCTTAATCTGTGCTATCCGTGTAATCCGTGGTCCTCAGTCTTGCCTAGCTGGTGCCCGTGCCGGACCACCCCTTTCTTCCCCTGGTCGTTGAGCTTGTCCAGGACCGCGGCCAGCCGCCGCTTCTTCTCGTCGGTCTGGGCGAACATCTCCAACTGCGCCCCCTTCTCCTCCACGCCCGAAAACCGCACGCTCACCAACCGCAGCGGCCGGCGCTTCGTCCACGCGGCCGGCAGGAGCGTCCTCACCAGCGGATAAAACGGCGCCTCCAGGTCCGTCGCCTCGGTCAGGCTGCGTCCGGCCGTGCTGTTCTCCATGCCGGGATAACGCACCTTCACCGTCATGGTCTTCACCCGTTTCCCGTCGGCTCGGATGGCCGGCATCAGTTCGTCGATCATCCGCTTGGCGATGCACTCGATCTCGGCGAAATCACTGATGTCCTGCCCGAAGGTCTCCTGCACGGAATAGCTCTTGGCGTCCTCATGGTCGGTCTCCACCGGCCGGTCGTCCTCGCCGCGGGCCATCTCCAGCATCTCCGACCACGCGCTCCCGAACAGCGCCTTCAAATCCCCCTCGCTGCGGGTAAACAGGTCGCTGACCAGGCGGATACCCGCGGCGGCCAGTCGTTCCTCGCTCTTCTTCCCGACGCCCGGGATGACGCTGATCTTGAGCGGCGCCAGAAACGCCGCTTCCTGCCCCGGGGGCACGACCGTGAATCCCTTGGGCTTGCGCGCCTTGCTGGCGATGGCGGATACAAGCTTGTTGCTCGCGATGCCGAACGAGGTCGGGATCTGCAGCTCATCCCAGAGCTGCTGCTGCAGGGCCCGCATCCGCCGCTCGATTTCCGCCGCCGTCTTGAATCCGCAGGGCCCGAGGTCGAGGTACCCCTCGTCGATGGAATTGCGCTGCACCAGCGGCGTGACCGACTCGCACCGGTCGAACATCTCGCGCGACTTCTTGCTGTAGATGCCCGAGGTATGCGGGAGCAAAATCAGGTCCGGGCACACCTTCAGCGCCAGCTTCGTCGGCATTGGCGTGTAGACGCCGCAGGCCCGGGCCTCGTAGCTGGCGGAAGAAATGATCCCGCGCTCGCGGCCACCCACCGCGCACTTCGTCCCCCGCAGCTCCGGCCGCACCGACAGCTCGCAGGATACGAAGAAAGCATCGGCATCAAGGTGGACGATAAGGGGAAGGACGGACACGCGGAAAAGTAAGAAGGATGAATTAAGAATTATGAAGTCCAGAGATGTCTGATCCCTGTCCCTTTCTTAATTCCTCCTTCTTCCTTCTTCCTTTCAGAGCGCCAGCTTTGCCAGCTTCACCTTCTTCCCGAACCCGCCCTCCGGCATGTGCCGTTCCGCGAGCTTCAATAGGGTTCCCGCGTCCACGTTGGTTGAGACGATGACCATCTCGTCGCCATCCACGACCGCGAGGCAGAGATCCATGCGGTCACCGGTGTCGATGGCGTCCGTGGCGTAAACCAGGACGGCCTGGTTTTCCTCGGTCACCCCGACGAGCCTCGTCCAGCCGCGTTTCCGCATGCGTTCATCGGTCTTGGTCAGCAGCTGGTCGCGGGACCAGGACTGGCCTCGACTGACCTTGTCGTAGACGCCTACGCTGACGTTGCGCACGGAGGAAAGCGCCAGCCGGGCATCATCCATGTTTTCATGTTGCACGAAACGCAGCCCCGTCCGGACGAGACCCAACGAGACCCAACCCGCGCTGACCTGGACCTTGGTGCTCCACTCGGCGTCGGTCGCCGCCATGACCTCGCGGCGGAGGGCGGCGGCATCGCGATCGAGCCGGAACATCGAGACCACCCCGACCCCGACGACCACGATGGGAGCAACCAGCATCACGATAACCAGCATCATCCAGCGGGCCAGGCGACGCTCGGACTTGATCACAGGAGGTGTGGCGGAGGTCATGGGAAAGTAAGAAGGAAGAAGGATGAATTAAGAAGGGAGGAAGCGACGCGGCTCGGTTCTAACAAGGGTCCGGTGATTCATCCTTCTTCCTTCATCCTTCTTAATTGGTTTTTGTTCAGGCTTCGTCCCCGGACTTGTCCTCGCCCTTGTTCATCTTCAGGCGGACGTTTTTGAGGGGCTGGATGTCCAGGTTCTCGGCCAGGGTGGCGATCTGGTCGGCATTGATGTGGCCGACGATGTTCACAAAGACGGCCTCACCTTTGCGGTCCAGGACGGTGACGACGACGCCGTCGATGACATCCTCGCTGCGCTGCATCACGTGGACGTCGACATTGTCGCCTTCCTCGCCTTCGCGCACGGTCACCATCTTGGTCCAGCCTTGGGACTCGAGCTTGCGACGGATGCCCTCGATCTGGGCGACCGTGCCTTCCCGGTTGGAATCATCCATGGCCACGACGTTGACCCGGACCCGCTTCAGGCTGCTGAGCAGCGCGGCGGCCTCGGGCTCCTGTTTGGCCGCGATCTTGGCGGCAAACTTGAGCATGCCCGAGGAGATGTTGACCTCGACAAACTCGCCCTTCGCGGAGGGCATCAGCTGGCCGATGTCGATGTAACCGGCTTCGGATTCAGCGGCAAAGGACGAAACGGACAACGCGGCAGCAAGGCCGGCGGCAACGATCAGGGTATGGAGGGATTTCATGGGTGGTTTGATTGAGGTTGGGCGGTCGGCCGATTGGCCGGATGCCGTAATCACACCGCGACCCGGCCCAAAGTTGCAGGTTGTGCACTTTCCCTCTCAGGAAAGGCCCGGCCCGGCCGATTAGCACCCATGACCCGCCTTTTTCGGGCCGTTTGCCTGCTGGTCGTCTGTGCCCTGCTCAGCAGCTGCGCCGACGACAGCTACCGCTTGCCCAATCTCCAGCTGCGCTTTGGCACGGCGATCGAACGCCGGGCCAGCCTGTCCGTGCTGCGCCGGACCTGGGCCGAACGCCCCGAAACCGTCAGCCCCGGCGCCAGCCTCTACGAACGGGCCCTCATGAACCGCGCCGCGTACTTCGGCCGCAAGGTCAAGGGCACCGAAAGCTACCGCGCCGCCTGCGACTTCTGGATGGCCTGCGTCCAGGACCACATCACCCGCTACGAGGAAGACGCCAGCCGGTTCGGAAAGTAGGCATTAAGCAGGATGATGGAAGAACCCTGCCCTCCCTGGGCAGGCAGCTTCATTCTTCGTGCCGCCGGCTTGATTGCCGGTTCCTGCCGTCTTGCCATCCGCCGCGCCGCGCCCCAAGCCATTGCGCTCCAACCCTGCGCATGTCCCGCCTCGCCTTCACCCTCGAAAAGGAATCCCCCGGCTCCAAGGCCCGCGCGGCCCACTTCACCACCGCCCACGGCGAGGTCCGCACCCCCGTCTTCATGCCGGTGGGCACCCAGGCGACCGTGAAAAACATGACGGTGGACGGCCTGAAGGCCGTGGACGCCCAGGTCCTGCTCGCCAACACCTACCACCTCCTGCTCCGCCCCGGCCCGGAGGTCTTCCGGAAATTTGGCGGCATCCACCGCTTCATGGACTGGGACCGCCCCGTCCTCACCGACTCCGGCGGCTTCCAGATCTTCTCCCTGCCCGAGTCCCGCGTCATGACCGAGGCGGGCGCCCAGTTCCGCAGCTACGTCGACGGGGCCGTGCACTTCCTCTCGCCCGAATCCAGCATCGCCATGCAACGGGCCATCGGCAGCGACATCATGATGGTGCTCGACCAGTGCATCCCGTCGACCGCCTCCCACGCCGAGACCGAGACCGCCATGCACCTCACCCACCGTTGGGCCGTGCGTTCCCTGGAGGCCCGCGGCGACTCCCCGCAGGCCCTCTTCGGTATCGTGCAGGGCGCCTGCCACCGCGACCTGCGCCAGCAAAGTGCCGAGTTCCTCCGCGCCCTGCCCTTTGACGGCCTGGCCATCGGCGGCCTCGCCGTCGGGGAAACCCACGAACAGCGCTACGAGTTCTGCGGCCTTGCCACCGACCACCTGCCGAAAAACCTCCCGCGCTACCTCATGGGCGTCGGCACCCCGATCGACATCCTCGAGTCCGTCCACCGCGGCGTGGACATGTTCGACTGCATCATTCCCACCCAACTGGCCCAGCGCGGCACGGCCTTCACCTCCCACGGCCGCATCCACTGCCGCCGCGGGATCTACAAGTTCGCGGAAACACCCCTCGACGCCGCCTGCCCCTGCCCGACCTGCACGCGCTATTCCCGCGCCTACCTGCACCACCTGACGAAGTCCGACGAGGTGCTCGGCTGGCACCTGCTCTCGATCCACAATCTCTCGTTCTACACCCGCCTGATGGCCGAGATCCGCGCCTCCATCCTCGCGGGCGACTTCCTGGCCTACTACGAGCGCCAGCGCGTGGCGCTGGTCCGCGAGGACGAGGCCAACCCCTCCGTCCCCACCTCCAAGCCACGCGCCAAGGCCAACCCGCATCGCGGCGACTACGAGATCCAGACCTCGCCGCAGGGTTTCTCCAGCATCCGCCAACGCAGCTCCGGCGAGGTCATGCACTCCGTCTCCGCGCCCGAGGACGAGGCCAACCGGCTCTACATCGAGCAATCGCGCCTGGCCCACCGCCTGCGCCGGCGCTCGCCGGAGGACACCGCGCCGCTGGTCGTCTGGGATGTCGGGCTCGGCGCCGCCTCCAACGCCATGGCCGCCATCCACCGCCTGGAGGCCGAGCTCGCGGCCGCCGGGCCGGACGCGTTGCGCCCGCTGCACCTCATCAGTTTCGAGCGCGACCTCGACCCCTTGCTGCTCGCCGCCCGCCACGCCTCACACTTCCCGCACCTCCGCCATGGCGCGCCGCACGGCCTCCTGCACAAGAGCCGCTGGGGCCACGCCTCCGGCCTGATCGACTGGCGCCTCCTGCGCGGTGATTTCCTGGAACACCTCGAGGGCGCCCCGCCGCCGGACCTGATTTACTACGACCCGTTCTCCGCCAAGACCGACACCGGCCTGTGGGTACCCGAGGTCTTCGCCCGCATCCACCGCCATGTCGCGGCCCGTCCGGCGGAGCTCTACACCTACGCCGCCGGCACCGGGGTGCGGGCCGCCCTGCTCTCCGCCGGCTTCTTCGTGGCCGAGGGCGTCGGCACCGGACCCAAGGCCACCACGACCGTGGCATTCACGCACCGGGACACCCGCGCGGATGACCCCGCCGCCCCTAAGCTCCTCGGCGCCGATTGGATCGCCCGCTGGCGCCGCAGCGACGCCAAATTCCCCGCCGGCCTGACCGAAGCCCAGCAAGCCGCCTTCGCCGCGAAAATCGAGAGCCACCCGCAATTCGCGGGAATGATGAAGTAAGAATTAAGAAGGTAGAAGGACCGAGCTAGGCTGCTCGGATTTCTTAATTCATCCTTCTTCCTTCTTACTTCTTCCCCTCCTCCGCCAGCGCCACACCCGTCAGCGAGCCCTTCTCCCGCACCAATCCCTCCACGGCGCCCGCATACACGATCTGCCCGCCCTCCGGCCCGCCGCCGGGGCCGAGGTCAACCACCCAGTCCGCCAGCCGGATCACATCGAGGTTGTGCTCGATCACCACGAGGGTGTTGCCGGCGTCACGCAGTTTGAAAAGGAGATCCACCAGCCGCTGGATGTCCGTCCAGTTCAGGCCCGTCGTCGGCTCGTCGAGGATGTAGAGCGTCGTGCCCTGCTCGCGCTTGCTCAGCTCGAGTGAGAGTTTGATGCGCTGCGCCTCGCCGCCCGACAGGGTTGTGGCCGACTGACC
The DNA here is from genome assembly GCF_001746835.1 of Lacunisphaera limnophila. Classification (NCBI taxonomy): domain Bacteria; kingdom Pseudomonadati; phylum Verrucomicrobiota; class Opitutia; order Opitutales; family Opitutaceae; genus Lacunisphaera; species Lacunisphaera limnophila. The sequence goes on from NZ_CP016094.1 coordinate 3,642,950, forward strand.
GAGATGGAGGTAGCCCAAGCCTACCGCGTCGAGCGTCACCAGCTTCTCGTTGATCCGCGGGTGCGCCCGGAACAGCTCCATCGCCTCCCGTACAGTTAGGTCGAGCACATCGGCGATGCTTTTGCCGTGGTATCGCACCTCCAAGGTCTCCCGGTTGAAGCGCTGGCCGTCGCAGCTCGGACACGGCGCGTAGGCGTCGGCCATGAACTGCATGTCGAGGCGGATCTGGCCGTCGCCCTGGCAGCGTTCGCAGCGTCCGCCGCGCACGTTGAAACTGAAACGGTTCGCCTTGTACCCGCGCACCTTGGCCAGCGGCAGCTTGGCAAAGAGGTCGCGCAACAGGTCGAGCAACCCGACATAGCTCGCCGGGTTGGACCGCGGGCTGCGGCCGATGGGCTCCTGGTCCACCTGCACGGCCTTCTCAAAGTGATCAAGCCCGGTCAGGCCGCGGTGCTTGCCGGGAAACTCCTTCGTGGCGCCGTTCAGCTTGCGCGCGGCGGCCACGGCCAGGATGTCGTTCACGAGCGTGCTCTTGCCCGAACCCGAGACGCCCGTGACGCAGGTCAGGAGCCCCACCGGGAAACGCGCCTCAACGTTCTTGAGGTTGTTCGCGGCAGCCCCCTTGACCACCAGCCAGCGATCATCCGGTTTCTTGAGCTTGGCGTCCTTCTCCACCCCGAGCTTGCCGCCGAGATAAGCACCGGTGCGCGAGGTGGTCGCCGGGAGCTTCGCGCAGTCGACCGGCGATCCTTGGAAGAGAATTTGCCCGCCCTCCGTGCCGGCGCCCGGCCCGAGTTCGATCAACTCGTCGGCGATGCGCATCGTGTCGGCGTCGTGCTCGACGACGAGCACCGTGTTGCCGCGGTCACGCAATTCCCGGAGCGTCGCCAGCAGCCGCTGGTTGTCATGCGGGTGCAGGCCGATGCTGGGCTCATCCAGCACATAGATCACCCCGACCAACCCCATGCCCAGCTGCGTGGCCAGCCGCACGCGCTGCGCCTCGCCGCCGGAGAGCGTGGCGTACTCGCGTTCCAGCGTGAGGTAGCCGAGCCCGGTCTCCGCCAGGAAATGCAACCGCTGGGTGACCCCGTCCAGCACCTCGCGCACGGCGTCGGTCGCGGGGAGAACGGCCCGCAGCCCCTGCATGAATTCCAGCGCCCGCCGGATGTCCAAGCCCATGAACTCGGCGAAGCCCAAGTAGGCCCGTTCTCCGACCGGCCCCGCCTTGATTTTAGCGTCGCCCTCGGGCTGGTCCGAAACCACCCCCACCCGCACCGCCGCGCTCCGCGCATTCAGCCTCAAACCATGGCACGACGGACAGTCCCCGCTCGCCATGAAGGTCGACAACCGCGCCCGGAAACCGTCGCTGCGCGACTCGCGCCGGCTCTGGTCCAGCATCGCAATAATACCGGGAAAGGGTTTGGCCTCCGCCTGCGACGTGCGACGGATGCGGAAACTGAACAGCCGCTCGCCCGCCCCGTGCAACAGGGCCTGCCGCGTCTCCGCCGGCAGGTCCTGCCACGGAATCTCGGGATCGAAGGGCAGCTGCTCGGCGAGCTGCTTCAGGATCGAGTTGTGCCGGATGATCAGGTTGCGTCCGCCGATCCGCCAGGGCTTGATTGCGCCCTCGCGGATGGACTTGTCCGGCCGGGCCACGATCAGTTCCTCGCTGAAGGTCAGCTTGCGGCCCAGCCCGCCGCATTCCGTGCAGGCACCTTCGCTGTGGTTGAAGGAAAAATTCCGCGGCGTCAGGGGCGCGAACACATCCCCGCAGATCACACAACTCAGGCTCTGGCTCAGCGGGATCTCGCGCCAGGGTGACTCGGCCGTCTTCTGCACCAGCACGAGGGCGCGGTTCTGCCCCTCGCGAAACGCCAGTTCCAGGGAATCCGCCAGGCGGCTGCGCTGGTCGGCGCTGACCACCAACCGGTCCACCACGAGTTCAACCACGAGCGCCTCGGCCCCGTTGGGTACGAGGCGGGGTTCGTCGAGCGATTTGATCTCGCCGGCGACGCGCACGCGCTGAAACCCGCGCTGGCGCAGCCGCGGCAACTCGTCCCGCAGGACCGAGGGCTTGGCCGTCATCCAGGGCGCCAGCACGATGGCCCGCTCGCCGGGCGCGTCGCGGAAAAGCTGTTTCACACAATCATCGAGCGAGCGTTTCGTCACCCGCCCGCCGTCCTTCGGACAGCGCTGCTCGCCGCAGAGCGCCCAGAGCAGGCGGGCATAGTCCGCCACCTCCGTGACCGTTGCCACGGTGCTGCGCGGCGATCCGCCGCCGGTGCGCTGCTCGATGGCGAGGACGGGGGAAAGACCATGGATAAAATCCACGTCCGGTCGCTTCAGCTGCTCCAGCACCTGCCGGGCCGAGGCGGAGAGGCTCTCCATGTATTTCCGGTAGCCCTCCGCGTAGATCGTGTCGAAGGCCAGCGAGGACTTGCCCGAGCCGCTGGGCCCGGTGAGGACGACCAGCTTGCCCCGCGGGATGCGCAGCTCGAGGTTCCGGAGATTGTGCTCCCGGGCTCCCTTGATGTGAATGTGCGAGGCGGCGTCCACGGGGGGAAGGTTGCCGATTCGACGCGTGGGTCAAAACGCTATTCCGGAAAAGAATACACACCCGGCCAGGGCCCTTTGGCACTTGTCTTTATGACAAAATCGCAACTTCATCCCCCACCCACCGCAGGCATCGGCCTGCCCCTACCCCCAACCCCTGCCACCGTCCTGCGGGCCTGACTGTGCCCACGCCTCATTCTACTATGAACCCAAGCTATGCCATCTCACTCCGCCTGCGCCGGTCCTTGTTTGCCGTCGCGGCCCTCGCCGGTGTCGCACCCTTTGCCTCGGCGGCCGTCTTTGAAATCGGCGAACTCAAGGGCAGCTTCGACACCACCCTGTCCGTCGGCGGCCTCTACCGCCTGAACGACCCCTCGCGGCAGTACTACAGCATCTCCGCCGGCGGCCTCCAGCGCTCCTCCAATGCCGATGATGGCAATCTGAACTATGGCCAGGGCATGGCCTCGTTCCTCGTCAAGGCCAGCCACGACCTCCAGCTCGACTACCGCAACGCCGGCCTCTTCGTCCGCGGCTATTACTTCAACGACTTCGTCAACACCAACGGCACCCGCGAGCGCACCCCGCTCAGCGACGACGCGCTCGACCTCGTCGGCGAGGGCGGCGAGCTGCTCGACGCCTACGTCTACTACAAGACCGACCTCGGCACCATGCCCGCGACCTTCCGCCTCGGCCAGCAGGTCCTCAGCTGGGGCGAGAGCACCTTCATCCCCAACGGCATCAACTCCGTCAACCCGATCGATGTTGCCAAGCTGCGCACGCCCGGTTCCGAACTCAAGGAAGCCCTGCTCCCGGTGAACATGGTCTCCGGCTCCCTCAGCCTGACCGAGAACCTCAGCCTCGAGGCCTTCTACCTCCTCGACTGGAAGCGCACCCGCGTCGACCCCCCGGGCACCTTTTTCAGCACCAATGACTTTGTCGCCAAGGGCGGCCGCAAGGTCTACCTCGGCTTCGGCGCCATCGCCGACACTGCCCCGCTCGGCCCCGTCACGCGCGGGCCCGACGGCGTGCCCGATGACTCCGGCCAGTACGGGGTGAATTTCCGTTATTTCGCCGAGCACCTCAACAGCACGGAATTCGGCCTGTTCTACATGAACTACCACAGCCGGCTGCCCACGATCTCGGCCCGGACCCCGCGCTCCGCCATCAGCACCGCTCTGGTCGTCTCCACGGCGACGTCCCTCGCCACCGCCAACCTGGCCCCGGCGCTGGTCCCCGTCTTCGGCGCTGCCACCCCCACTGTCCTGCAGACCCTCGTCGGCGCCGCCCTCACGAGTGTGCCGATCGGCGCCTTGCCGGCCAATATGCAGCCGTTCTACCCCGCGGCCCAGACCATCGCCGCGGGCGCCCGCACCATCGGCTTCCTCACCTCGGCCCAGACGGCCAACTACCTGATCGAGTTCCCGGAGGACATCCACCTCGTCGGCGCCAGCTTCAACACCAGCCTCAAGGGCATCGCGTTCCAGGGCGAGCTCAGCTACCGCTCCAACCAGCCCCTCCAGGTGGACGACGTCGAGCTGCTCTTCGCCGCCCTCTCCTCGATCAACCCCGCCTTCGGGACCAACAACCAGCTTGGCAACTACGGTGGCCAGCTGAACACCCGCATCGAGGGTTTCCGCCGCCACAAGGTCATCACCGGCCAACTCACCGCCACCAAGGTCGGTCGGGGCATCCTCGGGGCCGCCCAGTCCACCTTCATCGCCGAGACCGGCTTCGTCAGCGCCGACCTGCCGGCCAAGAACGTCCTCCGCTACGAGGGCGCCGGCACCTTCGTCGGCGGCGAGCTCGCCTACATGAACGGCTCCGGCAGCAACACCGCCGGCACCATGCCGCTCAGCGAACCGTCCGAGGCCTTCGCCGACGACTTCTCCTGGGGCTACGCCCTCGTCGGCCGCCTCGACTACAACAACCTTTTCGCCGGCGTGAACGTCTCCCCCCTCGTCGTCTTCGCCCACGACGTCGGCGGCAACACCCCCGCCCCGCTCGGCAACTTCCTCCACGGCCGCAAGACCGTCACCCTCGGTGCCGACTTCACCTACCAGAACGCCTGGGCCGTCGAGCTGCGCTACGTGAACTTCACCGGCGCCGGCCGCTACAACCTCCTCGGCGACCGCGACTACGTCTCCGCCACCCTGAAGTATTCGTTCTAAACCGCCGCCCCTCCCCTTACGCATCCATGAAAACGACTCTTCCTCTGGTCTCCGTCCTTTGTCTTTTGACCTCGGTGCAAGCGGCCGACCCCGCCCGCCTCGGCGCCGACCTCACCCCGCTCGGCGGGGAGATCGCCGGCAACGCCGACGGTTCCATCCCGGCCTGGACCGGCGGTCTCACCGCCGCCCCCGCCGGCTTCCAGCCCGGCTCCCACCACCCCGATCCCTTCGCCGGCGAAACCCCGCTGTTTACCATCACCGCGGACAACGCCGCGCAGTATGCCGACAAGCTCACCGCCGGCCAGCAGGCGCTCCTCAAGGCCTACCCCGGCACCTACAAGCTCCCGGTCTACCGCTCCCACCGCACCGCCTCAAACCCCCAGTCGGTCTACGACGCCACCAAGAAGTACGCCACGACGGCCGCGCTCACCGAGGGCGGCAACGGCATCAGCGGCTGCGTCCTCGGCATCCCCTTCACCCAGCCGACCACCGGCCTCGAGGTGATCTGGAACCACCTGGTGCGCTACCGCGGCATCGCCGCCGAGCGCTTCATCGGCCAGGCCGCCCCCCAGCGCGACGGCAGCTACAACCTCGTGCAGTTCGAGGACGAGTTCCTCTTCAACTACTGCCGCGATGACATCCCGCAGGAGCAGTTGCTCAAGGAACTCGCCGAGCAAAACGTGCTCATCTACTTCAAGCAGGCCGTCACCGCCCCCGCCCGCCTCGCCGGCTCCATCCTCGTCGTCCACGAGACCATGGACCAGGTGAAGGAAAAGCGCCGCGCCTGGATCTACAACGCCGGCCAGCGCCGCGTCCGCCTCGCGCCCTCCGTCGAGTACGACAACCCCGGCACCGCCTCCGACGGCATGCGTACCTCCGACCAGTTCGACATGTTCAACGGCGCCACCGATCGCTACGACTGGAAGCTCGTCGGCAAAAAGGAAATGTACGTCCCCTACAATTCCTACCGCCTGCACAGCGGTGACGTGAAGACGGCCGACATCATCAAGCCGCTCCACATCAACCAAGACCTCACCCGCTACGAGTTGCACCGCGTGTGGGTCGTGGAAGCCACGCTCAAGCCCGGCACCAACCACGTCTACTCCCGCCGCACCTTCTACATCGACGAGGACAGCTGGCAGGCCGTCGCCGTTGATCAGTATGACGGCCGCGGCCAGCTCTGGCGCGCCTCCGAGGCCCATTGCATCAACTACTACGACGCGCAGATCTTCTGGAGCACCCTCGAGGTGCACACCGATCTGCTCGCCGGCCGCTACCTGGCCATCGGCCTCGATAACGAGCAGAAGATGTACAACTACGGCCTGAAGCGCACCCCGCAGGACTACACCCCCGCCAAGCTCCGCCAGGAAGGCGTGCGCTGAACGGGTAGCCAGCCCCATCCCGACCCGGCCGGACAATATTCCGGCCGGGTTTTTCATTTAATGCGCCGTGCTTTGGCTTGCGGGCCCCGTGAACCGAAACAACATTCCGGAATGCTCCGCCTGCCCCAGGCTGTTGTGACGACCCCTGACCGCCGATTTCCCATCCCCGCGGCCTTCCCTACCCGCTCCCGGATAAGTGCATTCCTCGGCAGAACGTGGGAGGGGCTTCACGCCCCGACTCCGACTGCACGCTCCTCCCCCCTGTGGGCAGCCCGCTCGCGGGCGCTCTGTGCAGGCGAGCGCAAGCGCGCTGACCCACAGAACAACCTGTCCCGGCGGGTCCTGGCCTGTCTTACTCTCACTTTCCTCCTCCCTTTCGCTCCGGCCCACGCCGCCGAATCCTCCGAGCCCGCCCCGCTCGCCGCCCAATCCCTCCTGCTCGATGTCACCCGCGCCGGCCCGCGCCTCGTCGCCGTCGGCGACCGCGGCCACGTGCTGCTTTCGGATGATGAGGGCGTCACCTGGCGCCAGATCATCGTCCCCACCCGCGCCATGCTCACCGGCGTGGCCTTCGGCGACGCCACCCACGGCTGGGCCGTCGGCCATGACGGCGTGATCCTCCACACCGCCGACGCCGGCCTCACCTGGACCCAACAGCCCTCCGGCCAGGACCTCGAGACCGTCCTGCTTGACGTCGCCTTTGCCGATGCCCAACACGGCTTCGTCGTCGGCGCCTACGGCAAATGTCTCGTCACGACCGACGGCGGCCGGATCTGGACCTCATACTCGCCTAGCGCGGAGGAGATGCATCTCAACCAGATCGCCCGCTCGCCCGACGGCACCCTCTACCTCGCCGGCGAAATGGGCACCCTGCTCACCGCCCGCAACCCCGCCGGTCCGTGGACTATCCTCGATGCCCCCTACGACGGCTCCCTCCACGGCCTGCTGCCCCTCGATGCCTCCCGCCTCCTCGTCTACGGCCTGCGCGGACGCGTCTTCGCCTCGGACGACGCCGGCGCCACCTGGTCTCCGCGTGAGACCAAGGTCCCCGTTCTTCTGATGGCCGGCGTCTCTCTGAAGGCCGGCCCGATCGTGCTCGCCGGCCTCGGCGGCAATTTCAACATCAGCCGCGACGCCGGCGCGACCTTCACCCCCTGGCAACCCCTCACTTACACCGGCGGCGTCAGCGCCCTCCTCGAGGCCACCGACGGCGCCCTCGTCGTCGTCGGCGAAAAAGGCGTCGCCCGCCTCACCCTGCCATGATCGCCCGCCTCGAGGAAATCATCTTCCGCCACCGCCTGCTCACGCTGGCCGTCTTCGCCCTGATCACCGCCTGGCTCGGCTGGTTCGCCGCCAAGACCCGCGTGGACGCCAGCTTCGACAAGCAGCTCCCCACCGACCACGAGTACATCGACAACTTCAAGAAGCATCGCACGCAGTTCGGCGGCGCCAATCGCGTCGTCATCGCCCTGGTCGCGAAGAATGGCGACATCTTCACCCCGGAATTCTTCAAAACCCTCAAGGCCGTCACCGACGAGACCTACTACCTGCCCGGCGTCGACCGCGCCCAGGTGATGTCCATCTTCACCCCCAACGTCCGCTACATCGAGGTCGTCGAGGAGGGCCTGCAGGGCGGCAACGTCATCCCCGCCGACTTCGCCCCCACGCCCGCCGGGTTTGAGCAGGTCCGGCAGAACATCGTGAAGTCCGGACGCCTCGGCATGCTTGTAGCCAACGACTACACCGGCGCCGCCGTCATTGCCTCGCTCCAGGAGGTCGACCCGCAGACCGGCCGCACCCTCGACTACGCCCAGGTCGCCGCCGCCCTAGAGACCACCATCCGCGCCAAGTTCCAGTCCGACACGATCAGCGTGCATGTCATCGGCTTCGCCAAGGTCATCGGCGACATCACCGACGGCGCCAAGGGCGTCCTCGTGTTCTTCGCGATCGCCCTCGTGATCTCCGCCGTCCTGCTCTTCTACTTCTCGCAGTCCCTGATGCTGACGGTGCTGCCGCTGCTCACGTCCTTCTGCGCCGTGGTGTGGCAATTCGGCATCCTCAACCTCCTCGGCTTCGGCATCGACCCGCTCTCCATCCTCGTCCCGTTCCTGATCTTCGCCATCGCCCTGAGCCACGCGACGCAGATGCTCCGGTCGTTCCGCTTCGAGATCAACATGGGCAAGGATGAACATGCCGCCGCCCGCGCCTCGTTCAGCAACCTCTTCATCCCCGGCTGCGTGGCCATCCTCACCGGCACCGTCGGCTTCAGCACGATCTACCTCGTGCACGTGCCCACCATCCAGGAACTCGCCATCACCGCCAGCCTCGGCGTCTTCCTCATCATCTTCACCGACCGCTTCCTGCTGCCCGTGCTCATCTCCTACACGAAGATGTCACCCGGCTTCCGCAAGCGCGTGAACTTCCGCCGCTTCGCCCTCCAGCCCTGGTGGCGCCGCCTCGTCAACTTCACCACCGGCCCGCGCAGCTCGGTCGTGATCATCGTGGTCTCCCTCGCGCTCCTCGTCTTCGGCTGGGTCAAGTCCTCCCAGGTCAAGATTGGCGACCTCCACGCCGGCGTGCCCGAACTCCGCCAAGACTCGCGCTACAACCGCGACACCGCCGTCATCACCAAGGAATTCAGCATCGGCGTGGACGTCATCACCGTCCTGGCCGAGACCGTGCCCAACGGCGTCGTCGAGCACGACGTCATGACCCTGATCGACACCTTCGCCTGGCGCATGCGCAACGTCGAGGGCGTCCAGTCCACCGCCGCCCTCACCGACTACGCCCGCACCATTAACGCCGGCTGGAACGAGGGCAGCCTCAAGTGGCGCGTCATCCCCCGCAACCAGCACGCCCTCGCCCAGGCCGTCTCGCCCGTCGAGACCTCCAGCGGCTTCCTCAACAACGACGGTAGCGTCATCCCCGTGATGATCTATCTCAAGGACCACAAGGCCGAGACCATCAAGCGCGTCATCGCCGCCGTGAAGGACTTCCGCGCCACCCACGACAACCCGCGCGTTAAGCTCCAGCTCGCCACCGGCAACATCGGCGTGATGGCCGCGACCAACGAGGTCGTCGCCGCCGCTCAGACGCCCATGATCCTCTGGGTCTACGCCGCCGTGATCGTGCTCTGCCTCATCTCGTTCCGTTCCTGGCGCGGCGCGCTCTGCGTGATCGTCCCGCTCGTCGTGGTTTCCTACCTCGGCTACGCCCTGAAATTCTACCTCAACATCGGCCTCAAGACCTCCACCCTCCCCGTCATCGCCCTCGGCGTCGGCATCGGCGTGGACTACGGCATCTACCTGTTCTCCGCCATCCAGGAACGCTTGGCGCAAGGCGACACCTTCGAGGACGCCCTCTGCTTCGCCTTCGGCACCATGGGCACCTCGGTGATGTTCACCGGCAGCGCCCTCGCCGCCGGCGTCGGCACCTGGGCCTGGTCCACACTGAAGTTTCAGGCCGACATGGGCATCCTTCTCAGCTTTCTCTTTTTCTTCAACATGCTCGGCGCGATGCTCCTGATGCCCGCCCTCGGCCGCTGGCTCTTCCACTCCCAGCTCGCCCACCGCCTGAAGCCCGCCTCCTCCTCGCCCTAAGTGGAGGTCCCGCGTCCCTGCGGACTTGTCGGATGTAGGGCGGGGTCGCCGACGCAGGCTTGGCGGAGATGGCGAAGCAACCCCGCCTGTTTGATGTAGGGCCCCACAAGTGAGGTCATTCCGCCCTCCGCCCTCTGCCCTCTGCCTTCCGTCCTCCGCCGTCGATTCACTTCCCCGCTTCCACCTTCCCCGCCGTCGTGAAGGTAAACGCCAGGTCGAACTCCGCCTCCACCGTCTCCGTGTGCAGCACGCGCGAGTAAGCGACCCCTCCGCCGGTGACGATCTCGATGTCCTCCACCCGCGCCGGCCGGAACTTCCACTGCCGCACCGCCCCCTCCACCGCCTCCCGGAAGTCATCCGCAAACGCCGGCGGCGTGATACTGATCGCCAGCATGCTCGGCCGGACCGCCGTGACATTTCCCTGCGCGTCCACCGTGACCCGCACCCCGACCTGCGCCGCCCCCGCCTTCGCCGCCAAGGCCCGCGCCGGATAAACGGGCAAAACCGGGTCACCGATTATCTGCGCCTCCCGAAACTGGCTCTGCCGGCTCGGCTCGACGACCTCGGCCGATGAACCCTTTGGCGCCGGCCCCGGCGGCGGCTCCACCAAAACGAACGCACTCCGTCCGGAGTCTGGGGGTGGTGCATGCCGGCAGCCGACGGCCAGCACCAGCAAGACCAGCCATCGCCCAAGGTTCGATCCTGAAAGCCCTTTCACGCCGTCCAGCCAAGCCTCACTCCGCCCGCAGCGCAACCATCGGATCCGCCTTCGCCGCCCGCCGCGCCGGCAGCAGCGTCGCCAGCAGGGTCGCCAGCAGCACCAACCCGCTGAGCGCGCCATAGGTCAGCGGATCCACCGCGCTGACGTCGTAGAGCTGGCTCCGCAGCAACCGCGCCAGTCCCGCGGCCAGCACCAGACCCAGGCCTATGCCCATCACCGCCAGACGGATTCCTTGGCCCAGCATGAGGCGATAAAGCTCCGCCGGCCGCGCCCCCAACGCGGCCCGGATGCCCATCTCCTGCCGCCGGCTGGCCGCGTGATGACTCATGACCCCGTAGAGCCCTACCAACGTGAGCACGAGGGCCGTGCCGGAAAACAACCCGAGCAACACGGCGGCCAGCCGCTGGCCGGACAGGGCCCGCTCGCGATAATCCGCCAGGGCCCGGATCTCCGTGACCGGCATGCCGGGGTCCAGCCGCCACACCTCACGCCGGATGGACTCCGCCAGCGCCTCCGGACGCACCGCGGTGCGCACCACCAGCGTGATTCCCGCATTGGCGAATTGGGCCTGCGGCACGTACACTTCGGGGCGCGGCGTGTCGCCGGGTGACCGATGCCGCACATCCGCCACCACGCCGACGATTTCCTTGGGCGTGAAACCGCCCCAGCCCATCCGCAGGTGGAGCCCAAGGGGATTCCGGCCGGCGAGGGCCTCGCGAACAAAGGCCTCGTTGACCAGCGCTACCGCCGGTGCCGCGGGGCCGTCGTGTGCGGTGAAGCCGCGGCCCGCAACCACGGGTATGCCCAGCGTGTCCAGGTAGTCATGCGCGACGAAGCGCAGCTGCGCCGAGGGCTTGCTCCCGGGCTCCGTCGGTACCTCCACCACCGCATAGCTCGTGTTGTTCTCGACGCCGGTCAGGGGCACGCTCTGGGCATGGCTCACGGCGGAAACCCCGGGGATCCGGGCCAACGCCTCGGTCAGCCGGGTCATGAAATGATTCACCGCCGTCGGCTCGAAATCCTCCCGCATGTAGCGCTGGCCCGTCAGGGCGATCTGCGCGGTGAGGATGTTCTCCACCTGATAGCCCGGCTGCACCTGCTGCAGCCGCCCCAGGCTGCGCAGCATCAGGCCCGCCGCCACGAGCAGTGCCAGCGACAGCGCGATCTGGCCGACCACCAGCGCATGTCTCAGCCGGTTGTGCCGACCACCGCTGCTGCCGCGGCCGCCCGCCTTGAGCGCGTCGATCGGCCGGGTCGTGCCCCCCACCAGGGCGGGCAGCCAACCGCAGAACAGTCCGGTCAGGACCACCACGCCGCCGCAAAACAGCAGGACCCGTCCCTCCGGGACCAGACCGGCCAGCCGGGGCAGTCCCTCGGGCAGGTACGTTTCCGCCAGACCGATCATCCAAGCCGCCAGCAACAAGCCGAATCCGCCGCCGAGCGTCGCCAGCACGAAAGTCTCCGCCATGGCCTGCCGGATCAGGTCCCGGCGGCTGGCGCCGAGTGCGCTGCGCACGGCCAGCTCCCGCTGCCGGGTGATCGCCCGGCTGAGCAGCAGGTTGGCCACGTTCAAGCAGGCGATGAGCAGCACCAGCCCGACCACCGCCGCCAGCAGCCCGAGCTTCGGGCCGTGATCCCCGACCAGTAAGGCCCGCAACGGGCTGATCCGCACGGTCAGGTCGCGACCGATCTCCGGGTGCGCGGTCCGGATGGCCACATGCAGCGCCTCCAACTCGGCCTGCGCCTGCCCGAGACTCACGCCGGGCCGCAGCCGGGCCAGCGCCCCGATATAGGGCCGGTAGGCCCGGCTGGCATTGGCGCTGCCCTCCCGCGCGGGGTCGCCCAAAATGACCGGCGGCAGCCAGATATCCACCGGCTCCGGCTCGACCGGAAACAGTCCGGCGGGCGTGACGCCCACGATCTCGCAGGGCATTTCGCTGATCTCCAGCTGGCGGCCGATCACCGCGGGGTCGGCGTTGAACAGCCCGACCCAGGTCGCGTGCGTCAGCATGGCCGGCGTCACGCCCTGCAGCCCGCCGGGAAGTTCCTCCGCCGGCAGAAACGAACGGCCCAGCAGAGGCTGGATGCCGGCGACCGGGAAAAACTCGGGCGACACCAGGGCCGCCCGGACCCGCACCGCGCGATCTTGCAGCATCAGTACCAGTTCCGATTCGGCCACCGCCGCCATGCCCGAAAAAGACGTCGTGCCGGCGCGCCAGTCGGCGAAATTCAGATACGAGAGTCCGGCCGAGTTGCCGCCCGTCGCCCGGTCCTCGGTCTGCAGCACCACCAGCCGGTCCTCATCGTGCACCGCCAGCGGGCGGAAAAGCACCGCGTTCACGAGCGTGAAGATCGCGGCGTTGGCGCCGATGCCCAGCGCGAGCGTTAGCACGACCACGGCCGCAAAGCCCGGCTGGTGCCGCAACCCGCGCAGCGCCTGCCGCAAGTCGCGGAGCGCGGCCTCCACCGCCAGCCAGCCGCGTTGCTCGCGGACCCGCCCTTGCACGCTGCCCACGTTGCCAAATTCCCGCAGCGCCGCGCTCCGGGCTTCCGCCTCACTCAGGCCGGCCCGGCGGTTCTGCTCGGTCAGGAGCTCAACATGATGCGCCATCTCCTCGGCCATCTCGGCGTTGAGGCGATCACGGCGGAAGAGGTACCCAAGATTGCGAAACCAGGACATGGCGAAATCAGGCGTGACCCAACACCAGGTTGATGGCGGTGGAGAGCTTGGCCCAGCTCTGCTCCTCGGCGGCCAGCTGCTTGCGCCCCGTGGCGCTCAGCGTGTAGAACTTCGCCTTCCGGTTGTTGTCGGAGACGCCCCACTCCGATTTGATCCAGCCCTGGTCCTCCAATCGGTAGAGCGCCGGATAAAGCGAGCCCTGCTCGACGGTCAGCATTTCCCGGGACATCTGCCGGATCCGCAGCGAAATCCCGAAGCCGTGCATCGGTTCGTGCTGGAGCGATTTGAGGATGAGCAGGTCGAGGGTCCCCTGCAGCAGATCAGCTTTGTTGGTGGCCATGGTTTCTCCTAGATTGGCTAGGAGAGAACCGCCCTCCCCTAGATTGTCAAGGGGAGAACCTGCAATCCCTATGAGTGTGGGCGGCGAGCTCGCTCGCGCCACGAGGGCGGCATCCCATTCGTGGCGCCAGCCAGCTGGCCGCCCACCCCGGGGCCCTAACACAGCCGCTACTTCGCTTTCGGCGCCTCCGGCTGATTCTCCACCGTCCCCAGCACCTTGAAGTCCTCCATCTTCACCTCGACCTCGCGGTCGTTGACGCGGACGCGCTGCAGGCCGTCCAGCGACTTGCCGTAGACGTCCGCCCCCGCGAAGGCCAGGGCCGGGAGCGCTTCGGTGAAATTGTTGCCCGGCGAGCGCATGCTGAGCCGCGTGACCCACAGTAGCTTCGGTTTCTTTTCCCGGCGCATGAACTGGTAATCATAGGCCATGAGCACGACGAAATAACGCTCCTCGTTCAGCTCCACGCTCATCGTGAGCTCCTGCGTGCTGGGCCGCGCCTTGGTCCGTTCCTTGTCCAGCGAACGCCGGTAACCAAGCAGGGCGGCGTTGCGCTCCATCATCGCATGCTGGCTGGTCTGCGCCGTGCCCAGCCGGTCCAGCGAGGCGTTCAGGTCCCCCACATCCGCGTTCTGCGTGTCAGCGTACGTGCTGCTGAAGGTGCCCAGTGCGGCATTCAGGGACTCAATCTCCGCCTGCCGGCGCGAGTCATCATAGATCAGGGTCGAGCCCCAGAAAACACGGATCAGGATGTTCGCCGCGGGCACGTCCTTGGTCGGATAATACTCCTGCTTGGCCAGATTCACCGCCAGCATCTTGGTGATATCACCAAAGGTCATCGCCTCCTGGCCACGATCCGCCGTGCCTCCGCCCAGGCGCACCCCCTCGGCAAAAACATACGTCTCGGGCTGCAGTCGGCCCTGCGGATCGGTGGGCCGGACGTAGCTCGGGGCCGAGGTGGCACTGATGGCAATCGAGTCTCCCCAGCCGGCCTGCAGCAGGGTCGCCGGGAGCAGGGCGAGGATCAAGTACCGGCCGGACACCCTCCAGCCAGGGAAAAAGACAGAGCCGGGGCGAAGCGTCGTAGTCATGGGGGTACAGGGAGAGTACCGGGGGTGGCCCTTCCCGCCAGCACCGCGCAGCCTGACCGTCCGGCTGCCGATGTCAAAGGGCGGCTGGGCCTGGTTCGATGGTGGAACCTGCCTTCCGTCCTTTACCAAGCCTTCGGACGACAGGCCGGGCAGGTGGCCCCGAGGCCAATCGCCTGAGCTTGCGTGACAGCCGGGCCCCCGCTTCTCTCCGCCCATGGCCGAAGCCGACGCCCCCCTGCTCTCCCCCGCCCAGCGCCGGCTGGTCGGCTTCGCCCTCGGCTTCGGCGCCATCGTCACGATCTTCGCCCTGCTGGCGCTCATCCTCATCGGCCTCGGCCGCTTCATCGGCGAGTTCTCCAGCGTGATCTGGCCCATCGCCACCGCCGGCATCCTGGCCCTCATCCTCCGGCCGGTCGTCACCATTTTTCAGAATCGCCTCAAGCTGGGCCGGCTCAGCGCCGTGATCTTGCTTTACGGCCTGTTTGTCCTGCTCGTCGCCGGGGTGCTCTTCGCCTTCGCCCCGGCCATCATCTCGCAGGTCATCGATTTCATCGCCTACCTGCCGAAGCTCTGGGAAAGCAGCCTCAAATGGGGCGAAACCCACTTCCCTGAATGGCTGGCTGTCGCGCGCCAGCATCTGGAGAACCCGGCCATCAAGGGCGCGCTCGAGACCGTCACGCAACAGGCGCAGGACTTCGTTGCCCAACTCGCACCCTCCCTCAAGCAGGCCGGCGCCAGCATTTTTGGTTTCTTCGGCTTGATCGCCTCCCTGGCCATCATTCCTGTCTACCTTTTCTTCTTCCTCCTGTCCGGCACCGACGACCCGGTCAAGAAGCTGCCGGAGCACCTGAGCTTCCTGAATACCGATCACCGCGAAGACGTGATGTTCCTCCTGCGGGAGTTCCTCGGCATCATCGTGGCTTTCTTCCGCGGCCAGATCCTGATCGGCTTCATCATGGGCGTGCTGCTGGCCCTCGGCTTTACTCTGGGCGGCCTGCGCTTCGGTCTGGCCTTGGGTCTGATCGTCGGCCTGCTCAATATCGTACCCTACCTCGGGTCCATTCTCGGCCTGAGTGTCGTGATTCCCCTCGCCCTGCTCCAGGAGGGTGGCGGGCTCAGTCTGGTGGGCCTCTGCCTCGGGGTGTTTGTGGCGGTGCAGCTGATCGAGGGCTGGTTGCTCACCCCGCGCATCATGGGCCAGCAGACCGGCCTGCACCCGGTGGCGATCATCTTCGCCGTCTTCTTCTGGGGCCACGCCTTCGGCGGCGTGCTCGGCATGCTGCTCGCCGTGCCACTCACCGCCTTCTTCGTGACCGCCTGGCGCCTGGCCCGGCACAAGTACCTGCGCAAACCCGCAACCTAGCCTCGAGGCTGGTGTCACAGGCCCCACCCCTCCCCATGAAAAGCCTGATCATCGTTCCCTGTCTCGCGGCCTCCGCCGCCGTCGCCGCCGAACTCAAGGACCCCACGGCCGTCGCCCAGGAATGGCAGCAAGCGGCCGAACAAGCCCGCCAACCGTTGGGACCCTCCCGCACCCTGGCCGCGCTCAGCGATGACCTGACCACCACGCCGCTGGAGCGCATCTTCAGCCCGGACAACCTGCCGCCCCTCCCGCCCCCGGCCGTCCGGCCGCCGCTCCTGGACGCCCCCAGCACCAAGATTCCCGACCACCTGCCCAACCTCCGCCCCCGCGGCGCCGTTCCCTACGAATACAACGGCGAGGTCTACTGGCTCGTACCCTTGAGCACTCCGGCCCGAAAGTGAAGTACCCGTGGCCCGCCATCAGGAACAAAGCATAGGGATGTGGCCAATGCTTCTGTGGAATGATGGTGTCTCCTGACGCCCCGCTGTCAGGAGCACCGGTGCCCACCTTTGACTTCCGCCGGCCGACGCTCCCTTGTCAGGGTCCATGCCTTGGGAAGTGCATCAACACAAGGGACTCAACCTGCCGCAGATCGGCTGGTGGCTCGATGCCCAGCGCGCGCAATCCCGCTGTTTCATCTCCCACGCGCATTCCGATCACATCGGCCCGCACCGTGAGATCGTCGCCACCCGCGCCACCGCCAGCCTCATGCGCCTGCGGATGGCCGGCAAACGCGTCGAGACCATCCTGGAATACAACCAGCCTTGGACCGCGGACTTCGGCTGCGAATTCCGCCTGCACCCCGCCGGCCACATCTTCGGCTCGGCCATGCTCGAGGCCCGGAGCGAACACGGCACCCTGCTCTACACCGGCGACTTCAAGCTCCGCCCCAGCCTCGCCGCCGAGACCTGCGCCACCCCGCGCGCCGATGTGCTCATCATGGAGACGACCTTCGGCCTGCCGAAATACGCCTTCCCGCCCGATGCCGAGATCGAGCACCAGATCGTGGATTTCTGCCGGTCCGCCCTCGCCGACCAGGTTACTCCCGTGCTCTACGCCTACAGCCTGGGCAAGACCCAGGAGCTGCTGCAGATCGTCGGTCGCGCCGGCCTGCCGGTTATGATCCATGCCCACGGCTACCGGCTGACCCAGCGCTACGCCGAGCTGGGCATGAAGCTGCCGCCCTTCAAGGAACTCGATTTGCACCACCACGCCGGCCACGTCGTCATCGCCCCGCCGATGACCGGCGCCACCGAGCCACTGACCTGGATCAACCCGAAGCGTACCGCCGTCGCCACCGGCTGGGCCATCGATGGCGGCGCCAAGTACCAATACGGCTGCGATGCGGCGTTCCCCCTCTCCGACCACGCCGACTATCCCGACCTCCTGGCCTTCGTGGACCGCGTGCAGCCGAAACTCGTCTACACGGTCCACGGCTTCGCCAAGGAATTCGCCTCCACCCTCCGCGCCCGCGGCATCGAGGCCTGGGCCCTCGGCCAGCAAAACCAGATGGACCTCGGCCTGGGCTGATTTTCCCGCGGATCACGCGGATTCGCGCGGATGAGACAAACCACCGGACAAGTTACCGCGACCAGCTAGCAACCCGTAACCAGGACATGGTCAATTCGTGCCCCGTGAGGGTGGATCCGTGGTTAAACCTGGATCGAATCCGCGTCCATCCGCGCCATCTGCGGAGAATTTGCCGGTTCTGCTCTCCACCAAATCCTCGACGCCCGGTGCACATTTGCCCATGGCTGGTGTCAGCACCCGCGTGAAATCCCTCCTCCTCTTCCTCCTCCTACCTGGCCTCGCCCTCGCGGCGCCGTTCACCGCCATCCGTGACGGGGAGAGTTTCACCTACAAGGTCGGCTTCGCCATTTTCAGCCACGCGGGTAACATCACCCTCTCCGGCCAGGCTGAAACCACGCCCGGTCAAGACCGCATCCGCGTCACGGCCGACACCCGCTCGCGCGGCATGGTCCGCGGGCTCTACGAATTCGACAGCACCGCCGTCGCGCTGATCGACCGGCCGACCGGCCGCCTGTTGGGCGTGAAGGAGACCGGCGCCGACCCGAAGCGCCCGATCGACAACGAATTTCAGATCGACTACGAAAAACGCGTTGCGACGTTCACCGACCGCGTTCGCACCCACCGCAGCGCGACCCTGCCGCTGCCCGGCGATTCCGACCCGATCGACCTGATCAGCGCCCTCGTCCAGACGCGCGACTGGGACCTCAAGCCCGGGGAGAAACGCGATCTCGTTGTCCAGTTCGGCCGGGACTTCTACCCGCTGTCGATCCACGCCGAGGGTTATGAGGAAGTGCGCACGCCCATGGGAAAATACCGCACCCTCGTCCTCGTGCCCCGCATGGACCCGGCGAAGGCCAAGGGCCTCTTCAAGCGCGGCGGCGAGATCAAGGTCTGGATCGCCCAGGACGGCAGCAAACTCCCCGTGAAGATGCAGCTGAAACTGAATTTCGGCGCCGCCACCCTGCTGCTCAGCGAGTATCAGCCGCCGAAGTGAGTCTTTTCATTTTCATGGAGGCGGGGTGCCCCCACCCCGCGTGTCTTGATGTGATCCAGCAGAAGCGGGGTGAAGGCACCCCGCCTCCAAATCAAGCCTCCACCCAAAACCGCCACGGTTTCTCCGCCCACCCCGGCCCGGCGTAATCCACCCCGATCCGCGGACCCGACTTGATCCGGCCGCGCGGCACCTTAATCCCATGATCCTCCACATGCAGCCCGCTCGCGGGCACCGCCTGCTGGCCGTTTAGTTTCCGATCAATCCGCAACCGCTTCGTCAACCGGCCCGGCCCGGCGACCGCGTCCACTCCCCGGATCAGCACCGCCGCCGGGTGCTCCGCCGGCCCCGTCACCAGATTCAGCATCTCGTGCACGCCGTAACAGAGATAGACATACCAGCATCCGCCCGGCTTATACATCACCGCCGTGCGCGACGTGCGTCCCTTGCTCGCATGACAGGCCCGGTCCGTCTCGCCGTGGTAGGCTTCGACCTCGGTGATCATATGCTCACATCGTGCCCCGCCGGCGGCCGTCCTCACTAACACCTTGCCCAAGAGCCACCTTGCCAAGGCCGGGGTGTTGCGGACCTGCAGTTCGGCGGGCTGGACGATGCGCTTCATGGCCGGTAAAAGATGCCCCTTATTTCAGCCCTTCAGCCGATCCGCGTCGCGCAAATTCCCTCGCGACGCAGCGATTTCGCGGGAATGGTAAATAAAGCCTTGATTACCCATGGCCTACTCACCTTATTTCGCCCCTTTGAACTTATGAAAGCCACTATCAAAACACAGGGGAAGCAGTTCTCGGTCAGCGAGGGCGACATCCTCATCGTGGATCGCTATCCCAAGACGGAAGCCGGTTCCACGGTCGAAATCAACGAGGTCCTCGCTGCGGGCGAGGGCGAAAATTTCAAGGTCGGCACCCCCTTCCTCACCGGCGCCTCGGTCAAGGCCAAGGTCCTCGAGAACAAGCGCGGCAAGAAGGTGATCGTCTTCAAGAAGAAGAAGCGCAAGGGCATGGAGCGCAAACGCGGCCACCGCCAGGAGCTCTCGGTCATCAAGATCGAGTCCATCACGGCTTAATCCCTTTAAAAAGGAACCACTACCATGGCACATAAGAAAGGTCAGGGCACATCCTCCAACGGTCGCGACAGCCATTCCCAGCGTCTCGGCGTCAAGGTTTTCGGCGGCGAGAAGATCATCGCCGGCGGCATCATCGTCCGTCAGCGCGGCTCCAAGCACCACGCCGGCAAGGGCGTCGGCACCGGCCGCGATTGGACGCTCTTCGCGCTTAAGGACGGCACCGTCCAGTTCGACAAGGCCCACCGCAAGGTGAACGTCGTCTAAGCGAATCGTTGCTTTCATTCTCAGGCGCACCCGCAAGGTGCGCCTTTTGTTTTGGCGGAGCCAAAACAATCGCGCCGAAGCCCGCAGGGCGAAGGCGGATCGCCGCGCATGCTGTAGGGCGGGATCGCCGTATCCCGCCTTCGTTCGAAGCGTATGCCGCGTTCTTGGCGGGGGTTCGGAGACACCACCCTCCACCCCCAACCCCATCCTTGCCCCGCTCCCCACCTTCCGCCTGACTTTCTGCATGTCGTCCGACCGGCTCACCGAACTCCAGCGCCAGCGCGCCCTCGCGCAGGAACAACTCGCCTGGTTCGACCGCGAGATCGCTCGGGAGTCCGCCGGTCAACCGCCCGCGGCCACCCCGCCGCCGACGCCAGCCACGCCCGCCGCCCCGTCCGCCGCTGCCGCGCCGGAATCAGCGGCCGTCGATCGCGAGGCCGAGAAGATCCTCGCCTCCTACCGCCAAACCAGCCGCCCGATCAAGGACGAGGTGAAGAAGGGCTGCCTGCTCTACTTTTTCAGCGCCTTCGGCCTGCTGATCCTGGCCCTCGCCGCCTTCTGGTTCCTGCGCCGCTGAGGACTTTGCCCGCACGGTTCCCCAAGGTGGAACCAGGCCTCCGGACGGATTGTTCGGACAATCGAACGAAGCCAGCCCGAAGCCCCGATTCCCACCAGCCCCTTACGCCTCGGTCGTCGTAGGCGGGGCATCCGCGGCCGGCGTCTCCACCGGCGCAGCCGCTTCCGCGGGCGATTCGACCGCAACCGGCGTCGACTCCGTCTGCTTCAGCGTCAGCTGGTCTTCCTCCGTCTCGTCGAGGCCCATGTCGGAATCACCCGCGGCCCGCGGATTGGCGGAGGTCTGCAGCCATGCATCGATCTGGCGCGGCGACAGCACGTCGGACGCCGGCAGCTCGTCGAGCGACTTGATGCCCACAAATTCCAGGAACGCCTCGGTCGTCCCATATTGGATCGGACGTCCCGGCAGGTCGGCCCGCCCAACAATATAAACGAGATCGCGCTCCTGCAGCTTCTGCAGGCCGGCATCCGCCGACACCCCGCGGATCTGCTCGATGTCCGCCCGGGTCACCGGCTGGCGATACGCCACGACGGCCAGCGTCTCGAGGGCCGACGGGCTCAGGCGCACCGGCGGGGGCTCGTTACGCAGCAGGCGCACCCAGCGCGCATAACGCGGATGCGTGGCCAGGCGCCAACCGTTGGTGCCCTCAATCAAAACCACCTCGCTGTCCGCCGCCCGCATCTCGAGCGCCAGGGTGTCCATCGTCTCCCGGATTTGCGCCGCGGGAATCAAGGTCGGCACGTCGCGATAAGATTCATCATCCTCAGACGGATCGACGAGGGGCACCTCGGCGGCTTCCACCGGGACTTCGCCCGTGGCCGGCACCGCCGGCACGACCGCCTCGCCCCCGCCCTCGGCGCCGGCCTCGGGCGCGGCCTCCTCCAGCGGCAGGCTCGTGGCCTGCTCATGGAAACGGCTCACGGCCGTCTGGATGTCTTTCACCGAAAGGGGACCGTTCGAGGCGAACAGCATCACTTTCAAAACGCGCTTGAGATCAAAGGCCATGCTTTAAGCCACCCAGTGAATGAGGCCGTCTCGCACCCTAGCAACCCATAAAATCCGCGCACCCCTCCGGGACAAATTTGTCCCTTTTCGGGCTAGCCGCCCCGCCCCGCCCCGGATATTCCTGACCCACTATGACGTGGGATCGCTTCAAGTCGCTGTACTACACCAACGCCCGCCTCGGCCTGTCACTCGACATCAGCCGCATGCCCTTCCCTGAGGACTTCCTCACCGGGATGCAGCCCAAGCTCCAGCAGGCCTTCGCCGACATGGCCGCCCTCGAGGGGGGCGCCATCGCCAATCCCGACGAGAAGCGCATGGTCGGCCACTACTGGCTCCGTAACGCCGAGCTGGCCCCCACCCCCGAGCTCCGCACCGCCATCACCGACACCCTGGAGGCCATCAAGGTCTTCACCGCCAAGGTCCACAAGGGCGAGATCGCCGCCCCCGCCGGCAAGTTCAAGGAGGTCCTCGTGATCGGCATCGGCGGCTCCGCCCTCGGACCCCAGCTCGTCAGCCACGCCCTCGGCCGGATCAAGGGCAACCGCGACAAGCTGCGCGTCTCCTTCTTCGACAACACCGACCCCGACGGCATGGACTACGTGCTCAAGGAACTCGGCAGCCGCCTCAAGCAGACCCTCGTCATCGTCATCTCCAAGTCCGGCGGCACCGCCGAGACCCGCAACGGTATGCTCGAGACCCAGGCCGTCTTCAAGGCCGCCGGCCTCGACCACGCCAAGCAGTTCGTCGCCGTCACCGGCGAGGGCTCCAAGCTCGACCAGGTCGCCGTCGCCGAGGGCTGGCTCGCCCGCTTCCCCATGTGGGACTGGGTCGGCGGCCGCACCTCCGAACTCTGCGCGGTCGGCCTCCTGCCCGCCGCCCTCCAGGGCATCAAGATCGACCAGATGCTCGCCGGCGCCGCCGCCATGGACGAGGTCACCCGCAAGAAATCCCTCCGCGACAACCCCGCCGCCCTCCTCGCCCTCATGTGGTACTGGGCCACGGACGGCAAGGGCACCAAGGACATGGTCGTCCTGCCCTACAAGGACCGCTTCCTCCTCTTCTCGCGCTACCTCCAGCAACTCGTCATGGAATCGCTGGGCAAGGAGCTCGATCTCGCCGGCAACGTCGTCAACCAGGGCATCGCCGTCTACGGCAACAAGGGCTCCACCGACCAGCACGCCTACGTCCAGCAGCTGCGCGAGGGCGTGAACAACTTCTTCGTCACTTTCATCGAGGTGCTCAAGGACCGCGTCGCCGACGATTCCATGGAGGTCGAGCCGGGCGTCACCAGCGGTGACTTCCTCCAGGGCTTCTTCCTCGGCACCCGCGACGCCCTCAGCGAGAAGAACCGCCACTCGATCACGATCACGGTCAACGAGGTGTCCCCCCGCTCGCTCGGCCAGCTGATCGCCCTCTACGAGCGCGCCGTCGGTCTCTACGCCTCCCTGGTCGGCATCAACGCCTACCACCAGCCCGGGGTCGAGGCCGGCAAAAAGGCCGCCGGCAGCGTCATCGCCCTCAAGCTCAAGATTGCCGCCGCCCTCCAAGCCGCCCAGGGCCGGGAATTCACCGCCGAGACCCTCGCCGCCCAGCTCAATCAGCCCGAGCGCACCGAACTCATCTTCAAGGTCCTCGAGCACCTCGCCGCCAACCCCGGCAGCAAGGTCGTGAAGACCGTCCGCAAGCCCTGGTCCGACTCCACCTACGCCGCCAAGATCTGATTCCACCGGCCAAGGAACCAACCCCCGTTTCCCCGTTCCCACCTGAAACGACTGTTGCAGTACCCGGTTATAGTCGTATCTCACCTCTAGTCATGCCCTCCTCCCGCAAAACGCTCTTTGCCCTGTTGCTCCTGACCCTCTCGCTCTTTGGCTTCTCCGGCTGCGTGGATCCCAAGCAGGATTCCTCCATTCCGTGGAACCGCCCCGCGACGTGGGAAGGCCGCATCCCCGGCATGGGCCAGTAACCCGGCGCCCGCCCACGGCCGACCCCGTGCCGTCATGAACGCGCCAGCCGTCAATCCTTCGCTGACGCCCCAGCCCGGCCATCTCTACGTGGTGGCCACGCCCATCGGCAATCTCGCCGATCTCACCGACCGGGCCAAGGCCATCCTCGGCGCCGTCGATCTCGTCGCCTGCGAGGACACCCGCACCACCGGCGCCATGCTCACGCGCCTCGGCCTCCATCGCGAACTGGCCGCCTACCACGAGCACAACGAGACCGAGGCTGCCGACCGCCTCGCCGAATTCATCGCCAACGGCAAATCCGTCGCCGTCGTCAGCGACGCCGGCACCCCCGGCCTCAGCGATCCGGGTTTCCGCATCGTCCGCGCCTGCCGCCGCCGCAGCCTGCCCGTCATCCCCGTCCCCGGCGCCTGCGCCCTCACTGCCGTGCTCTCCGCCGCCGGTCTGCCGACCAATGGTTTCCTCTTCGCGGGTTTCCTCCCGCCCAAATCCGCCGCGCGCATCGGTTTCCTGACGAAATACCGCGACTTCGACTACACGCTCGCCCTCTACGAGAGCTGCCACCGCATCGACAAGTTCGCCGCCGAGATCGTCGCGACGCTCGGCCCCGACCGTGTCATCTGCATCGCCAAGGAGGTCACCAAGCTCCACGAGACCTTCCACGTCGGCCTGGCCTCCGAGGTCCTGGCCAAGCTCACCGCTGGCAGCCTCAAGGGCGAATTCGTCGTCCTGATCGCCCCGAAGGACTTCACCTTGTAAAGAAATCGCGGAAGCACGGAAGGACGGAAACACGCAATCCGCCGCCCCCTTCGCTCCCCCACTCCGCGCTTTCGCGTTTCCGCGATTAATTCCAAGTTTTCTCTTTGCCCCTTGCCCGCCTTTTTGTGGCCATAGACCCATGGCTATCCCTCCCCGCGTCGCCGTCATCGATATCGGCAGCAACTCCATCAAGGTGCTGATCGTCGCCCGCGCCCCCACCGGGCAGTACCGGGTCCTCAAGAACCGCACCCTCGACGCCCGCATCAGCGCCGGCATCAGCGAGGAAAAGCCCGTCCTGAGCGAGGTCGGCATGACCCGCGCCCTCGGCGCCATCCGCGAACTCGTTTCCGAGGCCTCCGAATACGCCGTGGGCAAGACCCTGCTCGTCGCCACCAGCGCCATCCGCGACGCCAGCAACGGCCCCGCTTTCTGCCAGCGCGTCAAGGCCGCCACCAAGCAGGACATCCGCATCCTGACCGGCGACGAGGAAGCCAATTACATCGGCCGCGGGCTCACCTGCGATCCCGAGCTCGCTGATCTCCAGGATTTCTACGTGTTCGACCTCGGCGGCGGCAGCCTCGAGTGCCTGTCCTTCAAGAAGCGCAAGATGACCCAGGCCGTCAGCCTCCAGCTGGGCTGCGTGCGCCTGACCGAAAAATTCATGAAGGATCCCGGCGCCCCGCTGCAGCAGCCGGAACTCGCCGCCCTCGCCGGCCACGTCATCACCGAACTCAAGGCCAGCGGCTTCAAGTTCGCGCCCACGGCCCCCGCCGCCGTCTTCATGGGCGGCAGCATGAGCACTGTCCGCGCCGTGATGGGCGCCCGCGAGCAGCAGAAGATGGAGGACACCCCGCCGGTCATCGACGTCGAGACCATCGGCGGCGTCCTCGAGGAACTCGCCCCGCTCAACCTCGACCAGCGCAAGGCCATCCCCGGCCTCCCCTCCGCCCGCGCCGACGTCTTCCCCGCCGCCATCGTGACCATGCTGGCCGTGGCCAACTACGCCAAGATCGCGAGCTTCCACCACTCCCTCTACAACCTCCGCTGGGGCGTCGCCGACAAGCTCCTCGACCAGTTGCAGTAACGTCCACGGAGCGGGCTGTGGGTGGGAGTCGCTTTATGCCCCGACGAGCCCGGTTGTAGGGCGGGATTTTCAAATCCCGCCTGCCTTGAAAGTCAGCCTGTGGGAGCGAAGCAAAGGCGGGGTTTTGAAACCCCGCCCTCCACTCTCAATCAACGCCGTCGGCCCCCTTACTTCGCCTTGAGCGGAATCCCCGCCTTGATCATCGCCTCGGCGATCTGGATCGAGTTGAGAGCGGCCCCCTTCCACAGGTTGTCGCCGCTCACCCAGAAGGCCAGGCCGTTGTCCAGCGCG
Organism: Lacunisphaera limnophila; assembly: GCF_001746835.1. Classification (NCBI taxonomy): domain Bacteria; kingdom Pseudomonadati; phylum Verrucomicrobiota; class Opitutia; order Opitutales; family Opitutaceae; genus Lacunisphaera; species Lacunisphaera limnophila. The sequence goes on from NZ_CP016094.1 coordinate 3,668,390, forward strand.
GTGTCGTGACGCAACCGGCCCACGCCGCACTTCACCTGTCGGCTGAAATCCAGCGGGGTCGGATAAACCTTGTTGGCCGGATCATCGAGCAGGCTCGCGCCCGGGAAGGCGGCCAGCGCCTGCCGCGCGGCGGCCAGGTCGACCGGACGCTCAAACTCGGCGTTGACCGCCACGGAGTGCGCCCGCACCACCGGCACGCGCACGCAGGTCGCCGAGACCTTCAGCGCGGGCAGGCCCATGATCTTGCGGCTCTCCTCCCGCATCTTTGTCTCCTCGCCCGTGTACCCGTCGCCCCCGAAGGAATCGATGTGCGGGATCACGTTCTGGAAAATCTGGTACGGATAGACCTTCTTCGTCAGCGCCTCGCCCTTGGCGTAGGCCTGCGTCTGCGCCTCGAGCTCGTCGATGGCATCGGCGCCGGTGCCGGAAACCGACTGGTACGTGGCGAAGAACGCCCGCTTCACGCCGAAGAGCTGGTGCAACGGATAGAGGCCCATCAGGGCGATGGCCGTCGAGCAGTTCGGGCTGGCGATGATGCCGCGATGGCTGCGCGTGGCCTCGAGGTTGATCTCGGGCACCACCAGCGGGATCGTCGGGTCCATGCGGAAGGCCGAGCTCTTGTCGAGCACGAGGCAGCCGCGCTTGACCGCCTCGGGCGCCAGCGCCTTCGCGATCGCGCCCTCGGCGGCGAACAGGGCGATGTCCAGCCCGTCAAAGGCCTCGGGCTTCGCTTCCTGCACCGTGAGCTTTTTGCCCCCCACTTCCATGGTGCGACCCGCGGAACGAGCGGAGGCCAGCAGCCTCAGCTCCGCGAGCGGGAACGAGCGCGCCAGCAGCAGACCGATCAGCTCTTGACCGACTGCGCCCGTCGCACCGACGATACCGACTCTATAGGAGGATGTATTACTCACGTGAATGAAGGATTGGAACGGATCAAAGAAAAGTGTCACGCGCTCGGACTCAAGCCGACAACGCGGCTTATTACCGTATCCATTGCCCGACAGTTGCTTGGATTTTACCGGGACGGCTGTTTGGTCCGGTCCCACGTCATCTCCACCTCCCTGCGGCCGCCCTCCAACGTGAAGGATTCGCTCGGCACGCCCCGCGGCCTGCACGAGATCGCCGAGAAGGTCGGCGCCGGCCAGCCCCCGGGCATCGTGTTCAAGGCCCGGGTCGCCACCGGCCAGCATTATTCCGAGCTCAGCGCCGCGGAACAGGCCCGCAACCTGATCACCACCCGCATCCTCTGGCTGCGCGGCCTGGAACCCGGTCACAACGCCGGCACCGCTGCCACCGGCGAGGTCGTCGATACCTACGCCCGCTACGTCTATATCCACGGGACCAACCACGAGGAACGCCTCGGCCGGCCCTTCAGCGGCGGCTGCATCGAGATGAACAACCTCGAGATCCTCGCCCTCTTCGACGAGATCCGCCCCCGCGACCAGGTCTGGATCGAGGACTGAACGTTGTCGGGCGGGATTGCCCAATCCCGCCTTTCGCCGCCAACGAACCTGAGCGGTGTCACTTCTCCACCGTCAGCCCCGCAAACTTCTCCTCCGGCCACGCGATCCACTCGGCCGGCGGCAACCCCTCGGGACTGAGCGCGCCGGGAAATTGAAACACCGCGGCCTCCGGCACCCACCAGCCCGGCCACTTTTCCTCCGCCGGGATCAGGCCCGCCCGGTACGGACACAGATACAGATACAAACCGTAGTCCTCTGCCTTCTCCGTCTCCCGGAGGCGGTGTCCGACAAAATCCCGCTCAAAGGTCTCCGGGTAACCGGCGCCCCGGCGCAGCGCCGCCTTCCAGTTCGCCACGACCTGCGCGGCCGTGATGTTGCCCGCCAGTTCCAGCAGCACGTGCACGCGGTCCGGCAGGGCCATCGCGGCGAGGATGCGTCCATTGCGCTCCATGTGCCAGGTCCGCAGCACCGCCAGCAACACATCCCGGGTGCGCGGGACCGCGAGCCACGGTTGGCGGTCCTGGATGTTTAGGGTCAGGAGAAAGAGTCCACCGGCCGGGGTGTTGCGCTCAGGGTACATGCGTGGGAGTCGGACTAGCTAGGCGGCGTTTCCCCCGGTTGCAAGTGCGCCGAAGCCCCGCGCCACGGGCCAACATCCCGACCGCGTTCAACCGGGCGACGTCCTCCTGCCTTTCTCACGTGTTGCGCCCGAAGAGCAGCCGCAACGAATTCAGGCAGACCACCAGCGTGCTGCCCTCGTGCGCGGCCACACCCACCGCCAAGGGCACTGCGCCAATCGCCGTCGCGAGCACCATGATGATCACCACCCCGAGCGAAATCGTCAGGTTCTGCCGGATGATGGCCTTGGCCCGCCGGCTCAGCCGCTCCGCCGAGAGAAAATTCTCGATGCGATCATGCATCAAAATGACCTCGGCCTGTTCCAGCGCCGCATCACTGCCCCGCGCGCCCATGGCCACGCTGACGTCGGCGGCTGCAAGACTCGGGGCGTCATTCACGCCGTCGCCCATCATCGCCACGCGGTTGCCGCCCTGGCGCAGTTCCTGAATCGCCGCCACCTTCTGCTCCGGCGTGAGCGCCGCCCGAACCTCGTCGAGCCCGAGCTCCTTGGCCACGGCCTCCGCCGCCTGCCGCCGGTCGCCGGTGAGCATCACGGTGCGGATGCCCATCTTCTTCAATTCCGCCAGCACGCCCTTGGACTCGGCCCGGATCTGGTCCCGCAGCAGCACCCGGCCCAGCATGTCCTTGCCCACCACCCAGACCTCCGACAAATCCGCCGCCGCCGGCGGCAGCTTCTCCGCCCAGCCCGCCAGCGGCCCGGTCTCCAGCAGTTCGCGCCGGCCCAGCAGTGCCTGCGCCCCGCCGTAGCTGCCGCGCACGCCCTGGCCCACGATGTTCTTGAATTCCGACAGCTCGATCTGCCGCACGCCCCGCGCCTTGGCGTCGCGCACAATGGCGCGCGCCAACGGGTGCTCCGATTTGCTCTCCAGCGCGTAGGCCAGCTCCATGACCTCGGTCTCGCGCCCGGCGGGAAAACTCTCGTAACCCACGACCGCCAGCTCGCCGGTCGTGAGCGTGCCGGTCTTGTCCAGCGCCACGACCGTGATGTCCGCCAGCTTCTCGATGGCCGCCCCACCGCGGAACAGCACGCCGTGCTTCGCGCCCCAGGCGATCGCCGCGAGGATCGCCGAAGGAATCGACAGCACCAGCGCGCACGGGCTGGCCACGACCATCAGGGTCATCGCCCGGTAGAACGCCGAGCGCAGTTCCGGCGTATTCGTGAAGGCCGGCAGGCCGAAGCCCAGCCACCAGACCAAAAACATCGCAAACGACCCGCCGATGACGGCATAGGTGTAACCCGTGCCAAACCGGTCGGTGAAACGCTCGCTCGGTGCCTTCAGCTTCTGTGCCGTCTGGATCAGGCGGATGATCTTCTGCAGCGTGCTCTCGCCCGGCGGGCGCACGACCGTATAGTCGACCGAGCCCCAGAGGTTGAGCGTACCGCTGAACACCTGGTCGCCGACTTTCTTCTCCACCGGGGTCGCCTCCCCGGTCAGGTTGGCCTCGTCGCTCGCACTCTGGCCGTCCACGATCAGGCCGTCGGCCGCGAAGGCCCCGCCCGGCCGCACGCGCACGCGCTGCCCGACCTGCAGGGTCTCGACCGCCACCTCGCGCTCCTGCCCGCTGGCGTCGACGACCAGCGCCGTCTTCGGTGCGGACTTCAGCAGCGAACTCACCTCGCGCTGCGTCCGGTCCAGCGCGTACTCCTCCATCGCCCCCGAGGCCGAGAACAGGAACAGCAGCAGCACCGCCTCCCCCCAGGCCCCGATGAATATCGCGCCCACGGCCACCGCCAGCATCAGGAAATGGATGTCGATCTCGCGCTTCTTCAGGTTGGCCCACGTGTCGACCGCGGCATCCCAGCCGCCGGTGACCACCCCCAGCAGGTAGAAACCTTTCGCCAGCCACGGCAGTTCCGGGGCGAAGGTGGAGCTCAGCATCCCAGCTATGCCTGCCCCGCCGCAACAGGCCGCAAAACGCGCCAGCGTGCGCCACTCCTGGTCCTCCGCCGTCGGCTCGGCCTTGATCTCCGGCCACTCCATCTCCCGCCACAGCCACAACGATTCCGCCGTCGCGCCCATGTTGCGGCCGATGACCACGGCCTTGCCCTCCCGTTTCAGGGAAAATCCCGCCGCCGCCAGCTTGGCGGGTTGGTCGGCAAAGCGCGCCTCCACCGCCGCGATCGTCGCCGCCAGCTGCGACTCCAGCACCGTCAGGTCCACCGCGCCGAGCGTCGCCACCGACACCTTGTGGGCCCCCGGATCCAATCGCACCGCCCCCACGCCCGGTTGCTCGCAGAGAAAGCGCACTAGTTCGTCGGTCCAGTTGGCCGCGTTGGTTGGATTGGTCTTCAAGAATGGATGAGCCGCGGTTTCTTGTGGGCTGCCTGCTTGCAGGCGCAGATCCGCGCGAGCAAGCTCGCTGCCCACCCGCTAGCGGCGGCTCCAGCCACTATGATCGCCGCGCGCCCATGTGCAATTTGATTTGCGCCCGCCCGCCGCGACCCGCTGATTCGCCGGATGATTGGGCTCACCGAAGACGACGGCGCCAAGCCGTCACGCCTCCGGGAACTCGCGCGGGATATCTTCGCCGAGTCCGGGACGCTCTGCGACGCCCTGCACATGGAGCACCGGCCGGAACAGGAGCAGATGGCCCGGGCCGTGGCCGCCGCCCTCGCCGGCGACACCTCCCTGCTCTTCGAGGCCGGCACCGGCGTCGGCAAGAGCCTCGCCTACCTCGTGCCCGGCATCATCCACGCCGTGGACCAGAGTCGGCAGCTCATCGTCTCCAGCCACACCATTTCCCTCCAGGAACAGCTCGAGCAGAAAGACCTGCCGCTCTGCCGCCGGCTCTTCAAATCCGACCCCGCGGGCGCACCCTACGCCGAGTTCAAATCCACCGTCCTCGTCGGCAAGTCCAACTACCTCTGCCCCACCCGCCTCAGCCACGCCCTGGCCGATCGCGCCAGTCTCTTTGCCGACGCCGATTACGCCGAACTCCAGCGCATCGCCGACTGGGCCGACACCACCAAGTCCGGCCTCCGCCACGAGCTGAAGCCGCCCCCGCGCCCCGAGATCTGGGACGCCGTCAACGCCGACTCCTCCGCCTGCTCGCGCAAGCACTGCGACTGCGAGAAATGCCATTACCAGCGCGCCCGCGCCCGGCTGCGCACCTCGCAGGTCGTCATCGTCAACCACGCCCTGCTCTTCGCCCTCATCAACGCCGGCGGCGCCCAGGCCCAAGGCGGTGACCGCGAGACCCGCGGCGTGCTCTTCCCCGACGATTTCCTCGTCCTCGACGAGGCCCACACCGTCCCCGAGGTCGCCACCGCCAACTTCGGCCTCTCCCTCAGCAGCTATGGCGTCGATCGCGCCTTGAAGTACCTCTACAACCCGAAGACCAAGCGCGGGGTCATGAAGAAACACGGCGGCCCCGCCGGCCAGCAGCTCGTGGTCGACGCCCTCGACGCCGCCAAGCAGTTCTTCGATTTCATCGCCACGCGCATCCTGGACCAGCGCGCCATCGTCCGCATCCGCGAGATCGGGGTGGCCGAGCCCATGCTCGACGGCCCGCTGGGGGCCCTCTCCCGTCTGCTCGCCAACGTGGCCGACAAGCTGCCGGAGGGCCGCGACCACGATGAGGTGCAGGAACAGAAGCAACGCATCAAGGGCCTCCAGGCCGGCCTCACCGAGTGGCTCACGCTCGGCGACAAAGGCCACGTCTACTGGACCGAGCGCAGCGGCCGCAAGCAGACCATTGTTTCCCTCCGCAGCGCGCCCATCGACGTGGCGCCCGAGCTCCGCAAGCATCTCTTCGGCTGCGGCACCAGCGTCGTCTGCACCAGCGCCACCCTCGCGATGGGCGGCACCATCGAGCCCTTCGCTGCCCGCATCGGGGCCGACCACGCCGAAGCCGTGGCGGTGAAGTCGCCCTTCGATTTCGAGCGCAACATGCGCGTCTATGTCGCAACCGACGTGCCCCTGCCCTCGCCCCAGGAGGCGAAACTCGCCCTCGACACCCTCGTCGACTACATCCGCTTCTGCACGGAACGCGTCCGCGGCGGCTCCCTCGTTCTCTTCACCAGCTACACCGACATGCGCGCCGTGGCCGCCACCCTCGAGCCCGAGTGGCGCAAGGCCGGTCGCCCCTTCCTCCTGCAGGGCGCCGACCTCTCCCGCACCGAGCTGACCCAGCAGATGCGCTCGCTCGGCAACGCCGTGCTCTTCGGCACCGACAGCTTCTGGACCGGCGTGGACGTCCCCGGCGCGGCCCTCTCCCAGGTCATCATCACCCGACTGCCCTTCGACCCGCCCACGCACCCCATCACCGAGGCCAAGTGCGAGCACATCCGCGACGCCGGCGGCAACCCCTTCAACGAGCTCACCCTGCCCGACGCCCTGATCAAGTTCCGCCAAGGCGTCGGCCGCCTCATCCGCAGCAAGACGGATTGCGGCCTGGTCACCATTCTGGACTCGCGGGTGCTGGCCAAAACCTACGGCCGGGAGTTTCTGGGCAGCCTGCCGACCACCGAATACGAGCGGCTGGATCGTAAAAACCGGGAGCAGGTGTTTAGGCCTTTCCCTTGAAGGGAAAGCTGCCACTAATCCCTTGGATAACCTGATGAAGCTTCGCTCTTTCGCCCACACCGACATCGGTCGCGTCCGTTCCGAGAATGAGGACAGTTACCTCTGCAATGACACCATCGGCCTTTACGCAGTCGCCGACGGTATCGGCGGCCTGCCCTCCGGCGCCCAGGCCAGCCAGCTCACGGTTCAGACACTGCAGAAAATCGTCGGCGAGCACGCGGTCGGCAACAAGCTCAACTACGAGCGCATCCTCACCGAGATCAACGACCAGGTATTCCAACTCGGCCGCGTGATCAGCCCGCAGTTCGGCATCGGCTCCACCCTCACCTTCGCCCACGTCGTCGGCGTGAAGCTCCATTTCGGCCACGTCGGTGATTCCACCGGACTGCGCCTGCGCTCGAAGGTCCTTCAGCAACTGACCACCGACCACACGATCGAGACCGAGCTGAAGGCCCGGGCCGCCCGCGGCGAGCCGCTCGGCATGCTGATGGAGAATCGCAACGCCCTGACCCGCTGCATCGGCCAGCCGCCCCCGCTGGAGCCGGACTGCTTCGCCCACACCATCCTGCCTCACGACCGCTACCTGCTGTGCAGCGACGGCATCTCCCGCTTCATCCCGCCCGAGGAGATCGCCAAGGTCATGACCGAGGCCAAGGATCCCGAGGCCGTGATCACGACCCTTGTCGACCGCGCCAACGAACGCGGCGGCCTCGACAACAGCACTGGCGTGGTGATGTTCTTCGATTGAGCTGAATGCATCCGCCACGGATTGCACCGATGGAAACGGATGTGACCATTTCCCTTCCGGCATCCGTTTTCATCCGTGGCTAATCCTGTCCCCCGTTCCCAAACCTTCGCGACGCTTGTCGCCTCGCAGCCGCACAACGAGCTCTTCCGCTTCAGCCTCGCCCAGGCCCTGCTCGCCGAGCAACGCCCCGCCGACGCCGTCGAGCACCTGATCCTGTGCGCGCAAAAGAAAGCCGACTGGATGATGCCCCGCATCCTCCTCAGCAAGGCCCTCCTCGGCCTGTCCCGTCCCGCCGACGCCCGCCCCTGGCTGGAAGAGGCTCTGCAACTCGCCATCGACCAAAGCCACGAAGACCCCGAGCGCGAACTGCGCGCCATCCTCGCCGAGCTCGCCTGAAGGAAGAAGCCAGGACGATGAATTAAGAAAATCGGCTCACCCGATTCTTAATTCTTCCTTCATCCTTCTTACTTCCAAAGCGGCGCCGGATACTTCCCCTCCGCCACCAGCGCCTTGATTGCCCCCTGCGCCGACGCCAGGTCCTCCTTGTACGTCAGCCCGAACCACGCGTCCTCCGAGCGGTGCAACGCGATCTTCGCCTCCCCGCTCTGATTCAGTTCACTGAGCGTCGTCGGCAGATAGATCTCCGCCTTCGGGTCGCTGCCCCGACTCTTGAGAAAGGTTTCAAACTTCGCCTCCAGCTGCGGGAACACCGCCGGGGTGAAGCCCCAGAAATTCATGGACACGATCTCTTCCCCCGTGAGCTGCTGCGCCTGGCCCGCGGCATCCGTGTAACGCGCGCCGCTCTCGGTCTTCTCGATCTTGGTGATTTCCGTGATACCCCGCAGCCGGCCGGCCGCATCCGTCGCGCACAACCCGCGGCTGACCGTGCCATGCTCCGACAGGGTCTGGCTCAGCGGATAGCCCACCATCGCGTAATCCGCGGACGCCGCGAAGTGCGCCGACAGCGTCCGGTACGCGGAGGCCCCGTAGAAGTCATCCGCATTGATCACGGCAAACGGCCCCCGCACCGCCGCCTGCGCCACCAGCGTCGCATGCGCCGTCCCCCACGGCTTGGTCCGAGGTGGAACCTGGCCTCCGGACAGGTTGGTTTGAGCGAACCCGCCCGGCAGCGCATCCATCTCCTGAAACACATACGCCACGTCCATCCGTTGTTCCAACCGCCGTCCGATGGTGTCGCGAAAATCCGCCTCAATATCCTTCCGGATCACCAGCACCAGCCGCCCGAACCCCGCCCGCAGTGCGTCGTAGGCCGAATACTCGATGATCAGCTCCCCGTGCGGCCCGACCGGCTGCACCTGCTTGATGCCGCCGAAGCGACTGCCCATGCCCGCCGCGAGCACCACCAGATCGTAGGAACGTTTTGGATTTACCACGAAACCCACCAAAGACACGAAAGCCCAGGCAGGGAAGTCCGATATTCCGCCGTCCCTCCCTGCAGGGGCGTCGCTTGACGGCGTCTTCCTACCCCAATCCGTACAACAACGGATAAACCAGACTTCCCCAGGACTGTGCCCGGAAAACCCGGAGGCAGATTCCTCGCACCAAGACCGAGTTCCGTGGCCCGAAAACCGTGAACAAAAAAGCCGCTGTCAGGGACAACGGCTAAATTGGTGCCAGGGGCGAGGATTGAACTCGCGACCAAAGGCTTATGAGTCCTCTGCTCTACCACTGAGCTACCCTGGCGAAAGGGAGGCGCAAGAAGTCACAGATTTGGCCGGAAATCCACAAGATTTTTCTCGCCGCGCCGTAGCCACGCCGGCGCCGGCGGCCTAGATGTCATCCGGCCCCAACCAGCGGAAGTGCGTGATAATGAACCGTCCTTCCGCGCTGGCGGGGGTGACTTTGACCCGCTGCACGATCGCCTCCACCCACGCCGTGGCCTCCACCCGGCTGGGATCCGCCGGGTTGGCCGCATCCCCATAGGCCCGCACCCGAAAGGTGTCCGAGCGAACCGCCAGCATCGGGCGCATCACATCCCCAAAGGCCTGCAGCGTGCCACCCCCCGCCGCCAACGCGTCGCCCAGGGCCGCCGAATTCAGAAACAGGTCGACCGAGGGATAGGGTCCGCCCGCCCGCTTTCCGGCGCCGGGGTCGGCGACGGGAAAACGCGCCACCAACGCATCCGCAAACATCCCCGGCGATAGCGTGGGCGCACCGCCCTGCTTGTGCCGGTTGTAAGTCGCCGCCACCCCCCGCCAGAAACGGTGATTGGTCGTGTTGATGTTCAGATATCCCGGAAAAGAACCGAGTGGAGTGATTCCGAAATGCGTTAGCCCCAGCGCATGGAAATTCGCCCGCAACTGGCCCGCCAGTGCCGTGGAGGTCACGCTCGTGGGCACCAGCGCCAGCTGCGCATGGCTCAGGATATTTCCCGCCGCCAGCTCGGCTACCAGCGGCGACAGGTCGATCAGCTCGTCGATGGCGTGGGCGGGGTCCGCCCCCTGCGCGCTGAGTTTCACCCCTTCATCCCCCACCCACCACGCATAACGCCCCAGCGGCACCGCGCTGCGCTCGCGCGTGGAGACCACAACCGGCACCAGGCGCACACGGACATGCTCCCGGTCCGCGCCGTCGGCCCCGAGGGAACCCGCCGCCACCAGGGTTAGGGCGTCACTGCCATCGACCAAGGGCAACACCGCCGTGTCCGCGCCGGGGACCAACCACCGGAAAAACTGCCCGTTGCCATCCCACACCACGCCCCAATTCCGCTGCGCCTGGCCAGCGCCGGCCGGGATGCCCGTGACCCCCGCCATGCCCGTCAGCATGTCGTCCTCCCCCGCAAACCGCTGCAGGTCCCCGATCGCCTGGCTCAGCCCGAGCTGCGCGTTCTGCCGGGCCTGCATCTGGTAAACCCCCGTCGCCGACACCTCCGCCCCCACCCGGCTCAGGGCACTCAGCGCATAAACCACCAGCACCAGCAGCCCCAGCAATAGGATCGTGATGACAAGCGCGAACCCGGCAGTAGCTGATGCTTTCCGAGCTTTTGGACACAGCGCGCACCGAGTCGAACCTGAGCCCGTCGAGGATGCAGGGATATCTCCGTGCCCCCGGATTGGACCTCCGTGCCCTCGGTGACCCACGGCCTTCGGCTTCGAAAGTGTCATTGCGCCACTCCCTTGATCTCAATCCGCCGCGAAAAAACCGCCGAGTGCGCCTCAACCACGCTCCACCACCAGGCCGCGTCCGTGGCCTGGTCCGCCGGGCGCACCACCCGGCCGCTCTCCATCGCCTCAATGAGACCGGCTCCCTCCTCGCTCAGGATGCGCACCAGGACGTCGGCCACCACGGGAAAGGCCGAGTCATTCGCCCCGCTCTGCCCGACCGCCTGGTGCGACAAGTCCCCCGCTGCCCCCGGATAAATTCTCACCAGCGCGCCACCGCCATCGCGGACATACAGCCAGCACCCGAAATCCACGACATTGCTCGCGATGAGGTTCGCGTGGCCGGGGTTCATCACATTGCGCGCGAGCCGGAATTGCGCCGCGCCGACCGCATAGGGATTGTTGTTGCTGCTCGCATAGTTGCCGCTCGCGACATCGTAACCCCGCACCAAGGTTTCCTCGCTGCTGATGGCCGAGCGATACAAGGCGTAACGCACGGGCGCCGGGTTGCCCGCCACCGGATCGCCCGTCACCGGCCGCCGGGCCATTTGCCAGGCGACGACAATCGGCAGGCTGCCGCCGGACTCCACGTTCGTCGTCACGCAACGCAGCCAGACGCCGGACAGCCCGAACCGCGCCTGCTCGATCAGGCGCTCGCCTCCCCGCCCCGGCTCGGGCAGCGGCCGCAGGCTACCACCCCCGCCCGGCTTCATCATGCCCGGCCCGGCCAGCCAGCCGTGGTTCGCCAGGGTCGCGGAGCTGTCGAGGATGTCCGCCGCCAGCCACCGCGTGGTGTCCCGCCGATGCACCGCCGCTTGCAGGTCCTGCTCCAGCTGATCAAGCACCTGCTTGGCCGTCATCGCCTGGGTGTACTTTGCCTGCTGCCGCCGCCAAAGGGTCAGCACATTCATCGTGACCGCCAGCATGAGCCCCGCAATCAGCAGCGTGATGGTGACGGCCACCAGCAACTCCAGCAGCGTGAAGCCGGCGTGCCCCCCCTTGTGGGAGCGAACTTGCTCGCGACTTCGAGCGCCCCTGCTCGCGAGCAAGCTGGCTCCCGCATAAGAGTTCACCTCCGCTTTCACCGGTTCACCCCCACCGTGAACATCAGTTCGTGCCGCAACTCCGGCGGCGTCGGCGCCGCCACCCCGGGCAACCGGTGCGGCCAGCTCACGCGCACGGCCAGCGCGAGGGCCGACTGCGCCTCCTGAAAACGCAGCGGGCCATCGGGAAACCGCCAGCATTCGACGAGGAAATACTGATCTGACTCGGCGATGCGTCCATTCGCCGGCGGCCGGTACTCGCTCGCGTGCAGGCGCACGCCCTCGCGCGTCGCCACAAAGGCGAGGCCGTTGGCCAGCGGCGTGCCCATCACGGGCGCCTGCGCGGCCAGCGCATCGAAGCCCGGGCCCGCCAACCGCGTGAGTTCAACCTGCAACGCCGCCGGCAGCCGGCTGGCGACGAGCCGGTCCGCCGATTCCGCCCCCCGCCCGGTCAACCCCGGCAACAGGGCCAAAATCACCGTGACCGCCGTCGCAAACACCGCGACCGCCACGATCACCTCGATGAGCGAAAAAGCGTGGTTTGGCCGTACAGGTGGTTCGACAGTGGGCGCAGCTTTACGGCCCGACTGAGCGCGGCATGCCCCACCTACGTCTCCGCGCGTTACCATTTTCAGTTTCTCAGGCATCGACGATTGGCCCTCAGAACGCACTGCGCTCACTCAACAGTGCCGGCACGCCATAGGCACTCAGCACCAGGCCGCGCACGGCGTCGGGCTGGGCCAGCCGGACCGGTGACTCGCCCGACGCATACGATCCGGGCGCCCGGATGCCGCCCGCAGCCAGCACAAGCAAGCCCCGCGGCGGCAGCCCGCCGGCGAGTGGCGCCAGGGTGCCGTTGGGGGTGAAACAGAGGCCCGTCCAATTCCTCGCCGCCACCTCGCCCGGCAAGGCAACCACCACCTGCTGGTTGCGGAATACACCCGAGGCGAGTTCTTCCCCTGGCTCGGAAACGCGCCGCCACTGCGCCGGATCTGTCACGAGCCCGGCGGGGCTGCCCAACGTCGCCGGCAGCACAAAGATCCCGGCCGGCAGGGTCACGGTCTGCAGCGTCTCCCACTCCGGCGGATTTGCCCCAGGGGTCCGCGCGAGTTGCAGTACAAGTTCATGCAGAAACCGCTCGGGCACCGCCGGGTCATTCGCCACCAACACCCGGCTATGACGCCCGGTCGCGGCCGCCTTGAGCCGGGCCGAGGTCACCAGGTTCGCCACCGTGGCTTGGCCGGCCTGCAGGGCCGCCGCCGGCCCGCCGCCGGGCAACCCGGTGATCAAAACCGCCGCCAGTCCGGCAATCAGCCCGACCACGACCAGTAATTCCAGCAGCGTAAAAGCCCTTTGCCCCTGCCGCGGCGGTCGGTGACCGCCGGATCGGACCGTATTTGATTTCCTCATTTCCAACTGAAGATGAACTCCGGGTTCGCCGGCGTCGCCCCCGGCGCGGGGGCGTAGAAGATCACGCCCGCCCGCACCCCCGCCGGCGGCATATCGGCCGCCGCCGGCGTGCTGCCGCCAACCGCGGGCAGCACCGTGAAATCCGCGCCCGGCCGGATCACGCCGTCCAGGTCGCGGTCCACCAACACCGCAATCGCCGTATTGTCGAAGACGTCGCGCACCAGTCCGCCCGGGGTGAAGTCGCCATCGCTGAAGGAATGAAACCGCATGAGCTTCCGGTTCTGCAATGCCGCCGGACCGCCCGCCGCCAGCGCGGTGCCATCACGTCGCCGGCCGGCCAGCAGATCGTGGAACGGATGTTCCGCCGCCGTCACGCCCCCGTTCACCAGGTTGCTCGCATCAAAGGCCGGATAGTAGCCGTATTCCCCGCGAAACGACTCGATGGCCCCGGCCCATTGGGTGAACTGCACCTTGGTTTTGGCCTTGTTCGCCGACCGTCGCGCCGCGCTTACACTCGGAAAAATCAAGGCCGCGAGAATCCCCACCACGGCGACGACGCAAAGCAGCTCGATCAAGGTGAAGGCGGCAAGACGCGGTCGCGGTGGTCTCTGACCGTCGGTTCGACCCCGGTGGTCGTAGACCGGCGCTGCCCTCGGATTTTCTTCACACGATTTCATCTCAGCGGTTCGCGTAGACATTGTCCGCGTTGCCCGGGGCCGCAACATCGGGAAATCCACCTGATAACAGGGTGGCCGTGCCGGTCTCATCCGGACCGGCTGAGGCCAGGACATACGAGGGGTTGGTCCAACCCGGCAGCACCCGGTAGGCGTACCGGTACGGCTGCCCCCACGGATCCAACAACACCGCGGATTCCTGCACAAAAGGATCGGCGCTCACGGCAAACCGCGCCGTCTCGATCTGGGCGCGGCCGGTGATCGCTTCCTGGTTCGGTCCGCGCCGGCCGATCAAGGCCTGGAGCAGATGCGCGGAATCGATCGTGCGCGGATAATCACCTTGGACCGTCTTGTAGGATTCCAAGGCGGAGGCCAGCACCGCCAACTCCGCCCGCGCCCGGGCGATCCGGCCCTTCTCCGTCGCACTCTGACCCACGGCGATCACGATGCTCGTCAGGATGGCGATGACCCCGATGACGGCCAGCAACTCGAGCAGGGTGAAGCCGCGCTTCCAGCTCGGCCCGGCCCGCAACCGCAGGTCCCGTGATGAAAGCTGTTGGAGTGATTGTCGCATGCGGGCCGGGGGCGGTCAGACACCGGCCGGCCCGCCCCGGTTTCGGTTATTCGTCGGATTGCAGGGCGGCAATGACCGAGAAGTCCTCCAGCGTGGTGGTGTCACCCTTCACGCTGCCGTTCGTCGCCAGCTCCTTGAGCAGCCGGCGCATGATTTTACCCGAACGCGTCTTCGGCAGGCCGGCGGCAAAGCGCACCTGGTCAGGCTTCGCCAGCGATCCGATCTCCTTGCCGACATGCGCCCGCAGGGCCTCCTTGAGCTCCTCGCTCGCGGTGGCCGTGGACTTCAGGGTCACGAACACCACCAGCGACTGGCCCTTCAGGTCGTCGGGCTTGCCCACGGCCGCGGCCTCGGCCACGGCCGGGTGCGACACGAGCGCGCTCTCCACCTCGGCGGTGCCGATGCGGTGACCGGAGACGTTCAGCACATCGTCGATGCGGCCGATGACCCAGAAATAACCGTCCTTGTCCTGCCGGGCGCCGTCGCCCGTGAAATAATAGTGCGGGTGCTTCGGGAACTCGGAGAAATAGGCCTTCTTGTAACGCTCGTCGTCGCCCCAGAGCGTACGGAGCATCGAGGGCCAGGGCTGGGTGATGACGAACTTGCCGCCGGAATTGCGCGGCACCTCCTTGCCATCCGAGTCCACGACCATCGGCTTGATGCCGAAGAACGGCAGCGTGGCCGAGCCCGGCTTGGTCGGGGTGACGCCGGGAATCGGCGTCACCATGATCGAGCCCGTCTCGGTCTGCCACCACGTGTCGACGATCGGGCACTTCTTTTTGCCGATCATCTTGTGATACCACATCCAGGCCTCGGGATTGATGGGTTCGCCGACCGTGCCGAGCAGGCGTAACGAGTCGAGGCGGTGCCGCAGCACGTAGTTGTCACCCCAGCGCATGAAGGCGCGGATCGCCGTCGGGGCCGTGTAGAGGATGGTCAGACCATGGCGGTCGATCATCTGCCAGAAGCGGTCGGGCTCCGGCTGATTGGGCGCACCCTCATAAAGGAAAACAGTCGAGCCGTTCGAGAGCAGGCCGTACACGACGTAACTGTGGCCGGTGATCCAGCCGATGTCCGCCGAGCAGAAATAGCGGTCATTCTCCTTCAGGTCGAAAACGTAGTGCGAGCTGAGCTTCGCGCCGAGCAGGTAGCCGGCCGAGGTGTGCAACACGCCCTTCGGTTTGCCGGTGGAGCCGGAGGTGTAGAGAATGAACAGCGGGTGTTCGGAATCGAAGGCCTTCGCGTCGTGGTAATTCGGGGCGCCTTCCCAGGCCTCCTTCCACCACACGTCGCGACCCTCGACCATCGTGACCGGGTTGCCGCAACGCTTCACGACCATCACGCTGTGCACGCAGGGCGCGCCCGCGACGGCCTTGTCGACGTTGGCCTTGAGTTCGATCACCTTGCCCCGGCGCCAGCCACCGTCGGCGGTGATCACGAGCTTCGCCTGGCAGTCATTGATGCGGTCCTTGATGGCCTCCGCACTGAAACCGCCGAAAATCACCGTGTGCACCGCGCCCACCCGCGCACAGGCGAGCATGGCGATGACCGCCTCCGGAATCATGGGCATGTAGATCGCGACGCGATCCCCCGCCTTGATGCCGAGATTCTCCATGAAGTGGGACATCCGGCACACATGGAAGTGAAGCTGGCGGTAGGTGATCGTGCGCACATCGCCCGGCTCACCTTCGAAAATCAGCGCCGCCTTGTTCTCGCGGGCCGTGCCGATGTGGCGATCCAGGCAGTTCTCGGAAACGTTTAACTTACCGCCCAAGAACCACTTGGCATGCGGCGGCTTCCACTGCAGGACCTTCTTGAAGGGCTTGCGCCAGACGAGCTGCTCGTTGGCCTGTTTCGCCCAAAACTTTTCTGGAGCGTTGACAGACTCAGCGTACATCCTACGGTAAGTCTCGAAACTACCCAGGTTTGCTTGGTTCTTGAATTCAGCCGATGGTTTGAAAATCCGGCTTTCGCGAGACACCGAGGTAATCGTTTGGTCCGTCACAAGTTTCTCCTCTGAGGTTATTGGGGGTTGAAGCTAAGCGTTTTGAGAAATGCCCCCGACGGATTGCGCGGTCAAGCCCAGGCAGCATCCCACCCACCCGTATTTGTATGGATAAAGAAAATCCGCCGGCCGCTCCCCTTGAGTCGCAGGCTCCCACTCCCGCCCCGGCCCCGCCGGAAAACACTATCCGTGTCGAAGGTATCCTCGACATCGATAACAGCCGCAACGGCCAGTTGCTGGACCTGAATAAGTTTGGCAAGCGCCGCCCCACGGATCCCTTCGTTCCGCGCGAGCTCATCCGCCGCTTCCACCTGCAGCAGGGCAGCATCATCACCGCCACGGCCACGCCCGACCCGCGCTTCCCGAATCCCAAGATCCGCTTCATCGAGAAGGTCGACGGTCTCGAGATCGACGAACGCCGCCGCAAGACCGAGTTCGCCAACCTCACCACGGTCACCCCCGACAAGATGCTCCGCCTCGAGCACAAGGACGGCCGCATGACCACCCGCGTCGTCGACCTCTTCTGCCCCATCGGCAAGGGCACCCGCGGCCTCATCGTCGCCCCGCCCCGCACCGGCAAGACCACCTACCTGCGCGACATCGCCCTTGGCGTCCTCCAGAACCACCCGGAGTGCCACGTCATCATCCTCCTCGTCGACGAGCGCCCCGAAGAAGTCACCGACTTCAAGCGTTCCGTCCCCGCCGAGGTCTGGGCCTCGTCCAACGACGACCCGGTCGAGAACCATATCCGCATCGCCGACCTCTGCATCGAGCGCGCCCGCCGCCTCGTCGAGGCCGGCAAGGACGTCGTCATGCTGATCGACTCCCTCACCCGCCTCGCCCGCGCCCACAATACCGCCAAGAACTCCGGCCGCACCGGCTCCGGTGGTCTCGACGTCCGCGCCCTCGAGAAACCCCGCCAACTCTTCGCCTCGGCCCGCAACACCGAGGACGGTGGCTCCCTCACCATCATCGCCTCCATCCTCGTCGAGACCGGCTCCCGCATGGACGACATCATCTTCCAGGAATTCAAGGGCACCGGCAACATGGAGCTCGTCCTGGACCGCAAGGCCGCCGAAATGCGCATCTGGCCGGCCGTCAACATCCAGTCCTCCGGCACCCGCCGCGAGGAGCTCCTCATCGAGCCCAAGAAGCTGGAGGGCATCCACTTCTTCCGCCGCGCCCTCGTGCAGCAGAAGATCGAGGAAGCCACCGACACCATGGTCACCCGCCTGGGCAAGACCAAGACCAACGACGAGTTCCTGAAACTCATCACGAAGTAAATTTCGCCCTTGCCCGCCTCTACCTTCACCAACCACCCTGACCGTTTCCTGAATGAATAGCTTCTCCGAGCAATGCCTCGATATGGCCCGGTCGATGTTGAGCCACAATCTCGACTCGATCAACGCCGACGGCACCGTCACCCCCATCGCCACCGAAACCTCCCGCTCCGACGAGCCGGGACACGTCGCCTTCGCCTTGGGCGAATACTACCGCGCCACCGGCGAGACCACGCTGAAGGGGCACGACCTCATCGACCTCACGGCCCGCTGCGTCACCGCCCAGGCCTTCACCGAGCCGGCCCACGAGAACGGCCTGGCCTACGCCGCCCTCGGCCTCCTCTCCTTCGGCCCCTCCAAGGAGCGCAACGCCGTCTGGGAACGCCTCGTCGAGGAGACCCGCGAGCATCTCGACAAGCTCCTGCTCACCCGCAGCGACTACGACAATTACTGGCAGGCCTTCAACATCGCCAAGGCCGTCTGCCGCTACAGCCTCGGCCTCTCCAAGAAGGACGAGACCTCGCGCCTCATCGAGCGCATGGTCGAACGCATCGAGCAGACCAGCTCCTCCGGCTTCTTTGACGACGCCGAGAAGGGCTTCGGCGGCCACTTCAACCTGTACGGCGTGATGACTCTGTCGTTCACCCGCTCGGCCCTCCAGCTCCACGCCAACTCCGCCCTCCGCGAGCGCAAGCTCCCCACCCTTCGCACCTACGCCGAGAAGTACATCAAGATGATGCCTGACCTCGTCCGCGCGGACGGTCTCGGCTGGGCCTACGGCCGCTCGGCCGGCGCCTACGGCCAGATGCACTGCATCACCCTCATCCTGCAGGGCCTGCGCGACGGCTGGATCCCCGACGACCAGAAGAACAAGTATTTCGATATCCTGCGCCGCCTGTTCTACTACTTCTTCCAGACCTACCTGGACCAGGAGCACGGCTTCCTCGACATCCGCGACGACGAACGCACTGCCTACGCCTCCCACACGACGCGCATGGCTAACTTCGACGCCGCCCGCTACCTCTGCCAGTGGGCCCGCCTCGCCAAGACCGTGGCGATGCCCGACAACGTCCGCCCCGAGCCCGCCCGCACCAGCGGCCGCTTTGTCATCTACGACAAGAGCAACCGCAAGGAGCAGGGTCTCTTCCTCTACCGCGACGCCGAGTCCGGCCTGCACGTCCAGATCCCGCTCGTCAGCTCCGGCACCGACTGCACCGCCGACAACCTCTCGTTCCCCCACTGCCCGGGCGTCTTCGACTGGCCCAACAACGTCTACCTGCCGGTCATGGTTCCCGAACTCACCTTCGGCGACCACGTCACCGTCCCGTGTTTCTACGGCCAGAAGTGCGTCACCGGCCTCGGTCTCAAGAACTCGTTCTACTTCCGCTACGAGCAGCCCGAGCTGATCAACCTCAAGGAAGAACTCGCCCGCGGCATCGGCAGCGTGAAGGTCCAGTGGGCCTTCACCGGCAGCAAGATCACCGCCGAGTTCGCCTACACGGTCAAAAACCAGATCCAGCTCGACAAGTTCCGCATGGCCCTCGTCATCGGCGCCCCGCACTCGAAGTACCGCATGGGTTCCTCGCCCGCCCTCGGCGCGCAAGGCCACCGCTGCTCGGTGCTCAAGGACGATTTCCACGCCAACTGGGCCGAGACCGAGGTCGTCACCGCCGACCCGGCCTACAAGACCAACTTCGGCAAGCTGCATTACGTGCAGACCTTCGTCCGCGATCACCCGCTCATCATGCGCCCCGGCCAGGTCTACCGCCTGTCCGTCGCCTTCGATCCGGACCTGACCGTCGTCGAGGCCTAAGTCCGGCACTCCTCATTGTAGGGCGGGGTTTCCAAACCCCGCCTTTTTCATGCCCGGTTACCAGCACCCCTGGAGCGCAGGCGACCCCGCCCGCGAAAGATCGCGTCAACACTCCGAAGATGAACCCCGCGCGCCCGCTATTCCAAACCCACACCCGGCCCGCGCTCCCCTTTCTTAATTCATCCTTCTTCCTTCTTACTTCCTACTTCTTCCTTCCGCCTTCACTTCTCTAGCGCCGCCTCAATCTGCCGGCTCGCCGAGCGCAACACCTCCAGCCGCGCATAACGCTTGTTGTCCGCCGGCACCAATTGCCACGGCGCATTAACCGGGTCAGTCAGCGCGAGCATGTCACCCACCGCCACTTCGTACGCCGCCCGCTGCCGGCGGTTGCGCCAGTCCTCGGCATTGAGCTTGTGCCGCTTGTGCGGGGTCGCCTCCCGCTCGCGGAACCGACGCAGTTGCTCCGCATGCGACACATGCAGCCAGTATTTCAACAGGATGACCCCGTGGTCGGTCAGCTGCCGCTCAAAGTCATTGATCTCCGCGTAGGCCCGCCGCCACTCGTCCTCGCGGCAAAATCCCTCGATGCGCTCCACCAGCACCCGCCCGTACCAGGAGCGGTCAAACACCGTCATCCGGCCGTTCCGCGGCAAGTCCCGCCAGAAACGCCAGAGGTAGTGCGCGTGTTTTTCCTCCTCGGTGGGTTTTGCCACCGGGATCACGCTGTAGTCCCGGGGATCGATGGCACTGGTGAGGCGCCGGATGGCCCCGCCCTTGCCCGCCGCATCCCAGCCCTCAAAGGCCATGACAATGGACCGCCCGGAGGTCAGCGCCGCCCGCACCGCCCGGTTCAACCGGCCGAGCCACTTCTCGCGTAACGTATCGTAATCCTTGGCCGTGAGGTCCTGGTCCAGCGGAAGGGCGTTCAGCCGCCGCAGGCCCGCCGGGCGCAGCGGCTTGACGCGAGCCGGCGCCTTCGTCCGCGGCAGTTTGGCCATCCGCTTCAGTTGCTGATTAAATCGGGTCAGGAGCAGGCGTCCGACCGCCAGGTCACGGGCCCGCTCGTCCTCGGCGTCAATGATCGTCCAGCGTGCGCCCGGCCGGTCGGTCTTCTCCCGGATCAGGCGCGCCGTCCGGTCCATGCGGCCATAGATGCGATGATGATGCCAGTCCTCGTCGCTCACGCGCCACGCCGTGGCCGGGTCGGACCGCAGCGTGCGCAGCCGGCGACCCTGGGCCTCTTGGGAGAGATGCAGCCAGACTTTCACGATCAGGGTCCCGCCGTCGACCAGCACCTGCTCGAAATCCCGGATGCGCTCCGCCTCGGCGGCCACCGCACTCAGGGCCCGCCGGTTGCGGGCCTCGCTGCGCAAGGTCTCGGTGTACCAGGACCCGGCATATAACCCGATCCGTCCGATGCCCGGCAAACTGCGCCAGAAGCGCCACGCGTGCGGGTGCGCCCGCTCGTTGTCCGTCGGCGGATGCCACGAAAAGGTCTCCACCCCGCGGGGATCGAGCCACTCCGCCAGGGTGTTCAGCAGGCTGCCCCGTCCGGCCCCCTCCGGCCCGGCGATGATCAGCAGGACCTTGAAGGGCGCCTGCTTCAGGCCGAGTTGCAACTGCACCAGTTGCGGCCGGAGCACATCGGCCCGGGCCTGGTACACTCGCTTCGCCATGCGCTGCTTTGCCTGGGCCATGGCGCGAAACTGCCCGCCAGCCTCCTGATGTCGAGCCGCGGATTGTCCGGGCCCAATGTTACAGCCGGGTTAAATCCCGCCCCACCCGCCGGCCTGCCATTGCGGCACCCCGCGCGGCGGGCTTCGCTCCGCGCCATGGCGAAGTCCACTCCCACCCTGCAACACGACAACGAGCTCATGCGCCGCGTCCACCGCGAGCTGATCGACGAGTATGACGAGGAACTCGAGATGGAGCGGGAGGACTGGGAACATGTCGAAGCTGGTCAGCCCGCCCGACCGGTCGAGGACGACACCAGCCGCGCCTCGCGTAACCGCTACTTCAAGGAACTCTTCCGCCTCCAGGGCGAACTCGTGAAGATGCACGATTGGATCGTCGAATCCGGTCATCGCATGGTGATCCTATTCGAAGGCCGGGACGCCGCCGGCAAGGGCGGAGCGATCAAGCGCATCACCCAGCGCCTCAATCCCCGCGTCGCCCGCGTGACCGCCCTGCCCGCCCCCTCCAGCCGCGAGAAGACCCAGTGGTATTTCCAACGCTACATCGCCCACCTGCCCGCCGCGGGCGAGATGGTCCTGTTCGACCGCAGCTGGTACAACCGCGCGGGCGTCGAACGCGTCATGGGCTTCTGCAGCGATGCCGAGTACGAGGAATTCTTCCGCACGGTGCCCGAGTTCGAGAAGATGCTCGTGCGCTCGGGCATCCAGGTGATCAAGTATTGGTTCTCCATTCCCGACGAGGAGCAGGAATTTCGCTTCCGTTGCCGGATCAACGACCCGCTCAAACAGTGGAAACTCAGCCCGATGGACCTCGAGTCCCGTAAACGCTGGGAACTCTACACCAAGGCCAAGGAGGTCATGTTCGAGCGCACCCACATCCCCGAGGCCCCGTGGTGGGTCGTCCAGGGCGCCGACAAGAAAAAGGGCCGCCTGAACTGCATCGCCCACCTGCTCTCCCAGGTGAAATACTCCGAGGTCGAGCGCCCCACCATCAAGCTGCCGCCGCGGGTGCACCACCCCGACTACCAGCGCGAGCCGATCCCCGCCGAAATGATCGTCCCGGAAATTTACTGAGCCGGAGCCGGATTCTCGCTCGGGGTCACGGCGGTCTCGGCCGCCACCGGCTCGATCGCCACTGGCGCGGCCACCGCGGCGGGCCGGACCCGCTTCGCGGCCGGCTTTGCCGCCGGCTTGCGCGCGGCTTTCTTCGGCGCCACCAGCGCAGCAAGTTCCGCCTTGAGGGCCTTCAATTCCTTGCGCGGCTTCTTGGCCGCCCGCTTGGCCTCCTTGAATTTCTGCTTCGCCTGCTTGACGCCCGCCTTGGCCAGCTTGGCCGTCTTCTTGGCCGCATCCGCCAGCTTCTGCACAGCGGCGATGCGGGTCAGGAGTTTCTTTTTGAGGGCGATCGAGGGCACAGGGGAGGTCATGGGTTCTGGGGGTTGGAAGAAACGACCACCACAGATGTCAATCTGGCCGCGACCAGCAATGATCGGAATGTTACATTTTGCCGACATTCCGCCGATTCGCGTTCTAACCCATTCCCAACCATTGGCCTCGGTAACCGGTGACACCCGCCCCAAATGTTAAATCTGATCAGGAATCCGGAATAGCGTTGGTAATCATTTTTCGGATGACTATCCCCTTCCCTTCACCACCCGGGGCCCGGCCCCGCCACTTTCCGTCCCAGCTCCCATGCCTCCCTCTCCCCGCGCCAAGCCCCGCTCCACCAAGATCACGGCCAAGACGGGTAAGTCCATCACCCCCAAGGCCGGCGGCAGCAAAATCGTCTACGCCAACCGCGAGATGAGCTGGCTGGCCTTCAACCGCCGCGTCCTCGACCAGGCCAAGAATGAGGCCAATCCGCTCCTCGAGCGCACTAAGTTCCTCGCCATCGTCAGCTCCAACCTCGACGAGTTCTTCGAGATCCGCATCGCCGGCTTGCTCCAGCAGAAGGATTCCACCGGCGGCGAGCCCAGCATCGACGGCCTCTCCCCCCGGGAGCAGCTGAAACGCGCCTTCTCGGAGATCCGTAAACTCGTCGACGAGCAGTACGCCTGCTGGAACGACCTCCTCGTGCCCGCGCTCGCCCGCGAGAAGATCACCTTCAAGACCGCCTCGCAACTGACCGCCGCCGAGCGCGCCTGGGTGCAGGACTACTTCGTCAAGCAGGTCCACCCGGTCCTCACGCCGCTGGCCATCGACCAGTCGCACCCCTTCCCGCAGATCGCGAACAAGACGCTCAACGTCATCGTCACGGTCGACAACCCCGACACCCCCGAGGTCGAGGGCCTCACCGCCGTCCTGCCCGTGCCGCGCATCCTCCCGCGCCTCGTCCAGATCACCCCCGACAAGCGCGGTCCGCAGACTTTCGTCTTCCTGAGCGAGATCATCAAGCTCTGCGCCGGTGAACTCTTCCCCGGCTACCGCGTGATCAGCGCCCAGGCCTTCCGCGTCACCCGCAACAGCGACCTCTACATCGACGACGAGGAGGCCGAGAACCTCCTCAAGAAGATCGAGGAGGAGCTGCGCAACCTCCGTCGCGGCGCCGCCGTGCGCCTGGAGATCGAGGCCGACGCCCCCGCGGCCGTCTTCCAGCTCCTCTGCGAGCACCTGCAACTCGACGAGGACCGCGTCTTCAAACTCGGCGGCCCCCTCAACCTGGTGCGCATGATGAGCCTCTCCGACCTCGTGGACCGGCCCGACCTGAAATTTGCTCCCTTCGCCCCCTGCGAACTGCCCGCGCTGAAGTCCGCCCCCAGCATCTACGCCGCCATCCACGAGGGCGACATCCTGCTGCACCACCCCTACGACTCCTTCAACCCCGTCGTCGAATTCGTCAAGCAGGGCGCCACGGATCCCGCCGTGCTGGCCATCAAGCAGACGCTTTACCGCACCAGCGGCGACTCGCCCATCATCGGCGCGCTCATCGAGGCCTCGCGCAACGGCAAGCAGGTCACCGCCCTGATCGAGCTCAAGGCCCGCTTCGACGAGGCCAACAACATCAAGTGGGCTAAGGAACTCGAGGAGGCCGGCGTCCACGTCGTCTTCGGTCTCGTCGGCCACAAGACCCACTGCAAATGCAGCATGATCGTGCGCCAGGAGGCCGACGGCATCCGCCGCTACGTGCACCTCGGCACCGGCAACTACAACCCGAAGACCGCCCGCCTCTACACCGACCTCAGCCTGCTAACCTGCAATCCCGAGATCACCGCCGAGGTCGCCCAGCTGTTCAACACGCTCACCGGCTTCGGCCGCACCCCGGAGTTCAAGCACCTGATCGTCGCCCCCTTCAACCTCCACTCCCGGATCCAGGAGCTGATCGCCAACGAGGCCACCAACGCCGCCGCCGGCAAGCCCGCCCGCATCATCGCCAAGATGAACAAGCTCGTGGACAAGGTGACCATCGACAACCTCTACGCCGCCTCCCAGGCCGGTGTGCAGATCGACCTCATCGTCCGCGCCACCTGCTGCCTCGTCCCGGGCGTGAAGGGCCTCAGCGAGAACATCCGCATCCGCAATCTCGTCGGCCGCTACCTCGAGCACCCGCGCATCTACTACTTCGAGAACGACACCGCGCCGCTCCTCTTTGCCGGCAGCTCCGACTGGATGACCCGCAATTTCTTCCGCCGCGTTGAGGCACTCTTCCCCATCTACCGGCCCGACCTGCGCGACCGCGTCCTCCAGGAGATCCTGCCCAGTGAGTTCAAGGACAACGTCGACGCCTGCGAACTCCAGCCGGACGGCACCTACCTGCCGCCCGTGCGCAAGGAAGGGGAGGCCCCCTTCTCCGCCCAAAAGCACTTCATGGCCCTCGCCGCCCAGCGCGCCACCGCCCCGCTCGAAGTCGCTCCCTGATCAAGGTGGAGCACGTTGCCCCCAACGTGCTTCCCCGACTCATTTTTCGCATTGGCCCCGCCCGCCCTTCCGCCAACGCTTTTGCGCATGGAGCCGGCCCCCTTCTTCGACGTCCCGCTGAACCTGCCCCACGCCGGCCGCATCGCCCGGCGCTTGGTCACTTATCTCCACCGCGACGGCCACCACGCCACCGCCGCCGCCGCCACGGCCGTGGCCCTGGTGGAACGGCTGGACCCGTATTTCGAAAGCGAGGAGAACCCGCCCTTGATCCACGTCGAGGCCGTTCGCGCCGAGGTCGCCGCCCTCGCCCGCCACTTTGTCGAGCAGGTTGAATTGGACGCCCTCGGTCACGACCGGCTGGGCCAGGCCGTGCGCAATTTGTTCGAGTGCCTCGAACTGGGCCGCGAGGGCGCCGCCCTCTCCCTCCGCGCCGGCGAGGACCCCGGTTCCATGCAGCGCCCCCGCTAAGCCTCGCCCACCACGGTGGAGCGCCTTGCCCCCAAGGCGCTGGTTCGAAGGCTTTAGCCGCGCGCGAGCGCCGCGACAACGTGGCCTCCGTCGTACCCTCATGCCCGTTCGCCCGATTTTGACTTTTCAACGCCCTTTGTTGTCCTCCCCCGGGAGCCGGCCGGCCTCCCCGCCGAAACTTCTATGTATTCACCGTTTTCTGTGGTTAACTCCCTCACCCCATGATCGACCCCCATGCTGAATTTGACCATGCCGTGCTCGACAAGATCGAGCTGAGCCCGATCGGTGCCCTGCCCACCACCCCCGCCTACCAGGACGCCCTCAAGCGGCTCTACGCCGCCCAGCAGGTCTACCCCAACGCCGACCACAAGGGCGGTCATGTCACGGCCCGCTCTCTTGCCAGCCTGCCCTGCTTCTACGCCCACAATCTCGACGACTTGATCGCCGGCGCGATCAGTGATGACGCGATCGAGCCCAACGCCAGCATCTACGAGCGCTATGTCCAGTCACTGGGCATCGACCACCGCGCCCGGGCCGAGGGCTTCCGCCAGACCGTGATCGGCAAGGCCGTCCACCACCGCGCCAAGGCCGGCCACGCCATCGTCCACGACCCGCTGCACACGCTTTTCCTCGTCCCCGGTTCCGGCCCGCACCCGGGCCTCCCCGGCAACTACCTGCACGGCTCGGTGTTTCATGTCGGCGACGAGGTCACCGGCCACTGGGTGGTCCACGTCCACGATCGCGAGGACGGTGCCTGCATCTTCCACACCCCCAAGCTCCCCGATGCCCTGGCCAAGCTCCAGGAAGTCATCGCCAGCGCTCCCTTCCACCTGAACGAATTGGAAGCCCTCGGCTTCAAGCTGACCTAGTAGCCGCGGACGAGGTCCCGGCCGACGCTCAAGTCCCCAGTTCGCCTACCACGAGACAAAGGTCGTCATCAAACGACTGGTGGCCCGAGAACTGCGCCGCTGACCGGCGGACCTCCCCCAGCAGTTGCTCCAAGTCCCCTTGGCGCGATTTCGCCAAAGCCGCGGCCACGCCGGCCGGGCCGAATTCCTGGCCGGCCTCGTTCGCCGCCTCGGTGATACCATCGGTGAAAAGTAAAAGGCGGTCGCCCAGTTCCAGCGGCAACGTGACCTCGCCATAAACGTGGTCATCAATCAGACCCAAGGCCGGGCCACAGACCCGGTCGGGCAGGACGAGCGGCGCCGCCAGGCCGGCGCGGACACTCCAGTGCAGGGGCGCAGGATGTCCCGCCTGCGCATAAGTCAGCCGCCGGGTGGCGGCATCGAGCTTCAAATACGCCGCCGTCACGAAGATCGTGTCCCCCGTGCGCTGGAGCATCTTGCTCAGGTGGGCGTTGAGCTGGGTCAGCAATGCCGCCGGATTCCCGGCCTGATGCCGCTGTTCTTCGATCAGCGTGCGCACCATGGCCGTGATCAGCGCCGAGCGCACGCCATGGCCCATGACGTCGCAGATGATGACTCCGGCGGCGGTATCCGAAATGGGGAGCACATCGAAGAAGTCCCCGCTGACGCCCCCTGCCGGCTCATAGAGCTGGGCAAAACGCAGCCGGGTGCCGTCATTCGCCCGACAGGCGGGAAACTCCCGCGGCAGCATGGCCAGTTGGACCTCCCGGGCCATCCGCACATCGTCCTCCATCTGGCGGTTTTTCGCTGCCGTCTCGGCCAGATTATCCATGAGCAACGTCGTCTGGAGCCGCACAAGATCCCGCACATAAATCAGGCCGATGAAATCCCCGGCCCCATCCACGAGCAGGATGTCATCGTAGAAATGCTCATCCCGCCGGGCGGCGATCTGTTGCAGCACATCCGTGAGCGGGGTCTCGACTGAGACGATGATCGCCTCAGGCAGAACGTGATCTCTCACCGCGGCCCGACCATAGAGGGCAAAACCGTACCGGGCGCCCAGCAGCATCCCAAGTTCGCGCCGCGCGCAAATCCCCACCAGCTGCCGCCCGTAGAGTACCGCCATGAAGTCATGGCGCCCGGCGGCAAAGCGCTGCTGGACCTCTTCCAGGGAATCGGTCGCACGTACAAAATCCCGGTGTCCCACTAGGGCGCGCAGGTTGCCGGGGCCGGCCGTGGGCGACTGATCAGACATCCCCGCAAGATTGACCCTCCCCCGCCAAACACAATCCGCCACGCCAAAGTCATCGTCTCGTAACATTCGTGAATCGCCGCCAGTGCGCGCCACCAAGCGACCGCCTCATAGAGCCGTCCAATCCTTGGCCGTCGGCGGGCTCTGATTCTGCAACCTTACGCCGGTGACCCTGCCGCCCTTCATCTCGACGACCTGGTCTGCACACCCTAGCACCGCCGGGTGATGGGCGGCGATGACAAGGGTGCGGCCTTCGTTCCGCAGCCGGCGGAGCAGGTCGAGGACCCGGCTCTCCGAAGCAGCGTCGAGTGACGCCGTAGGTTCATCCAACAGGAGCACCGGGGCATCCCGATAGAGTGCGCGGACAATCGCCAGACGCTGCCGCTGGCCCCCGGAGAGATTGGCCCCGTTCTCTGTGAGGTGCGTGAGAAAACCGCGCGGCAGGTTTTCAATCAGCTCTAGCACCCCAACCTCCCGGCACAGGGCATGCAACCGAGGGATATTCGGATGCGCCTCACCGGGCGCAAGATTCTCCAGCACGGTGCCCGAAAGCAAAACCGTGGCCTGAGGGACCACCGCCAAGTTCCGGCGCAGGGACTCCAAGGTAAATGCCTGGAAGTCGATCCCGCCAAACCTGATCTGTCCCCGGTCCGGCAGATAGAGGCGCTGAATCAACGCCAGGAGCGTGCTCTTGCCACATCCCGATTCACCGGCGAGCACAGTGATCCGCCCAGGTGGGAAAGTCAGCCTCACGTCATCCAGTGTCGCGCGACGTCCTACATGGCGGAATGAAACCCGGTCGATATGTACCGCGAGCGGTGCATCCCCCGCGAAGATCACGGTTCCCCCATCCTTCTCCTTGGCCAGGTCCATGATCTCATACAAGCGATCTGCCGCAATCAGCGCATCCTGGACTGACGTGCTAAGCCCGATGAGCCCCACAAGCGGAACCGTCAGGAAAGATGTTAGGGTATAACATGACATGAGCTCACCCAGAGTGAGTTGGCCCCGCAACACGAGGACCCCACCGCCCCAGAGAACCCCCAACAGGCTGGCTTGCGTCAGCAGGGCAGTCGCCAGCCCCCCGGACAGCGAAAGCAGCGATGACTGTCTGATCGATTCCTGCAGCAACTGGAGTTTCACGCCGGTCTTCCGCACCGCGTGTGCCTCGGTCCGAAAACGACGGATCACCGACTGCGCGGCCAGTGATTCGGTGAACTGCGCGGCAAAGTCCGCCGCCTTCTCCATCAGGTCGCGTTCCGTCCGCCGGTTGCCCCGATCCATGCACCAGTAGATCGCCGCACCCGCGGGCAGCAGTGCCACGGACACCAGGGCCAATTGGGGTGCATAGAGAAACATGCCCGCGAGCGAAAACAAGATGAGCAACGGGTTAAGCAGCAGTTGCGGTAGCGTGCTGTTCAGAAAAGCCCGGACATTCACCGCATCCCCCACCCGCGACGTGATCTCCCCCACCCGCATCGTATCGAAGAACACCTGGGGCAGACCCAGCAGGTGGGTGTAATATGACTGGATCAAATCGGTATCCATTCGCTGGGCCGTGCGCAACGCGAGCAAGGACTGCCCCGCCGCCAAACCCAACCGGGCCAGCAGCAGCGCCAGCATCACCACCCCCATGAGATAGAGATAGCCGGTGTCACGAGCAGGAATGATTTCATCGACCAGCTTCTGGACATAGACTGCCGTGCCCAAGGTGAACAGGGTGCCCAGGACCGACATGATGAACGCCAGCCCAAGGTCGACCCGGTGTGGCCACACCAGATGCCAGAGACGACGGCGTGCTGTCACCGTGCGATCACCGGTAACAAAACCCACCCCGGGCTCGAGCTTGAGCAGCACACCGGTCCAGACAGATTTGAACTTCTCCGGGGACCATTCCACCGTCCGTCCCTCGGCGGGGTCCATCACCTCGACCCGTTGGTCAGATAGCTGGGTGACCACCACGTAATGCAGCCCGCGCTCCTCCAGCAAGCAGTGGGCGATGACGGGCAGGGATGCCGCCGTTGCCTGCTCAAATGTACCCTTCAACCCCGTGGCCGTGAGTCCCAATTTTCGGGCGGCCTCGACCAAACCGAGGGCCGTCGTCCCTTGCTGGGTGGTCCCAGCCAGTGAACGCAAATATGTTACCGAATGGCGCAGACCGTGGTGCGCCGCAATCGCCGCCAGGCAAGCCGCCCCACAGTCCGTGACATCCCGCTGTTTGATCGCGATCACGATGAAGAGCGCCCTACGATCCTTCGCGATCTAACGCGCGACCACCTTGCTGCCTTGCTTGTGATATTTCTTCGCCAGCTTCTTGACGTGATCATCCACATTTTTCCACGCGCGCCTGGCTTCCTCCATGCGCTGCTTCGACTCATCCACCCGCCCGATTGATTTCAAAATGATGGCCGTATGCGCCAACACCTTGGCACGCTCCTCCGGCGTTATACCCTTGGCCGTTTCAAGATACTCCCTGCTGGCGACGAGCGCCTCTTCCACGTGCAGGAGCGACTGGGCCGACAGTTCAACGAATTTCTCCTGTCCTTGCCCATCTCCCGTGAATTCTGGCTCAATTTTTTTGCAGAGGGTGAATGCTCCGTCGTAATCCCCCATCTCTACTTTGGATTTAATCATTAGCATCACAGG
The DNA here is from genome assembly GCF_001746835.1 of Lacunisphaera limnophila. Classification (NCBI taxonomy): domain Bacteria; kingdom Pseudomonadati; phylum Verrucomicrobiota; class Opitutia; order Opitutales; family Opitutaceae; genus Lacunisphaera; species Lacunisphaera limnophila. The sequence continues at coordinate 3,698,471 of NZ_CP016094.1, forward strand.
ATGGCGGTTTGAAGGATCCAAACGTTTCGCCTCCTCAAAGTTCATAATCGCTGCAGCGTGGTTATCCAACCTCACCTGGAGCATGCCCTGCACTAAAGCATAATCATGCGCACTTCTCTGACTAAGTTCCGATAAGTGCAGCTTTAGCTTAGCCGTATCTCCTCCGAATAGCTTCGGCATGCTGTAGACCATAATCAGTACGATGCGGGCGGTGTGACAGTCCGGGTCGCAGGCCACCGCGTACTCAGCAGAGCGAACTGCTTTTTTCAGCTTGGTGAACGATTGAATCACATTGCCTGAATCCACACTGGCTATGATTGCCCGCAAGTGAAGCATGTGGGCGGCGGCCGATTTTGGCAGTCGTCGAGCAACATCCTCGCAGATCTCGAGCACGCCAGGCTCATCGAGTCTTATTTCGCAGTATGCATAAACCAGCCAGAGGTCTGGGCACGATTGCTCCGCGTCCGAGCGACACAGCGCCCGGGCCTGAGCCCGGGCGCTGGTGATGTCGCCTTCCTTGGCCATGACCGCCAGCTCACGGACGCAGGGCCCCGTGAAAGTTGTGATCTGACGATAGTCGGGCGCCGCAATACCTGTGATCGCCAGACTTAGGCAGGATAATAGCCAGTACCGCGCCATAACTAGATCCAATTGCGAATACCGTAATACCAATCAGGGGTGTCGAGTTACCAACCGAAGAAAGCCCTGACTTCACCAAACAGTGCCTTCAAGCCTTGGCCGATTTTTTTAAGCCCCGCAATGAACAGATCAACACCTTGACCAATAAAGGAGCCTGGCGAGCCTTCATTGGCTACTCCTCCACACGTCCCTTCGAGTTCCGCCGCGGTCATTTCGATCATCGCACTTTTCATGGTAGTATTGAGTTTTCCCTGACGATCCCGCGAGACGCGCGGGGCGTTTCCGGCCTCGAGGCCAAAAGGATTTGGTTTCTGGGGCAATAAAACCACTCCTCGCCCGGACCCACACGCCCGCATTTTACGTCAAATTACGTAGACAAAGCGCTTGCCAACCCTTCGCGCCCTCCGCGGTCCCACCGTCCGACAGACCAACCGATCCCTCGGCCGCTTTCGCCACCGCCGACCCCGCTCCCTGCCTCCCCGGTTGTCCGCCCGGATCTACATCCCGTCCCACCCGGGATTGAAACCCGGACTAGGGACGAACGGCCCCAACTCTCGGCACAGCAAATGACTTACATTGACCAACCCATGCGCAGGTAATGCCGTTGCCCGTCGCGCTGCTCTTGCGCGACACTGACCACGATGAAATCGCGCTGCCAGCCGGCGATCGGCTCCCTCCTTGGCGCCGCCCCTGGCTGTCTCCTGCCCCTGGTGGAAAAAACCCTCACCGACTACGACGCCATCCGCGAGCACTTCGGCCCCGGCCGCACTTCCGCCCAGCCCGCGACCCCCTGAACCTGGCCCCGAGCCTGCCTCAAGGAGGAACCCGGCCGTCGGACGGGTTGTTTTAACCCCTAGCGCCCTCCGCACGAGTCCGCCTCAACCGACAATATCGGTTTAGAGTAGAGCCAGTCTCCGTCAGGCCCAAGATGCTCAATAGGTCGGTCAAAGACCGGCCCGTTACTCCTTCCCACCCTTCGCGAGAAACGTCAGCTCGTCACCACGGGCTCTGCCGGTGCCACCGGCTGCGCCGGGGTAGTCTCCGCGGCCGGCGCGGTGACCGGAACCGCCTTCGGCTTCGGCGTCCCCACCAGCACCCCGAGGTGCTCCTGGATCTTCTGGAAAAACTCGGCGTTCAGGTCGCCCACCGGTACCTCGTACATCACGTGCGACGGCATGTGCTCGAGCAACTGCCGGCTGCGGTCCGCGCTCAGTCCGCGCGGCTTAAGGATCTTCTTCCGCTCCAGCATGAGCGCGAGGAATTGCAGCAGCGGTGTATTGATCGCCTCGGAGGTGCCGTCCTCGATCCCGTTCTCCGACCCCGCCCCGGCGGCCGTCGCCAGCGTCAGGAACAGGTTCTCCGCCGTGAACTTCAGGTTGCGATCCGTGTTGTCATCCCGGCGCGGCCGGAAATCGGCCGTCACCCACCGGCAATAGACGAAGGCGGGCGGCATGAACTTGCCATCCTCGCTTTCCAACAGGTCCCGCCGCGCCACCTCGCCGGAGGCCTGCCCTGAGCCTGTCGAAGCGGCCTCCCGCACGAGGTAGCTGACGACACGGTCATGCTCCGCGAAGTCGCGGCCGCTGACGAAACACTTTGTGGCAATCGGGTGAAGATTCAGCTCCATGGGACGTTTCTTGTTTACCCCCGGACAGGGTGAAAGCTAGCAAATTGATTCAGGAAGGGGTGAGTAGCGAGTAGCGTGTAGCGAGCATCCTCAAAAAATGCGAGTGACACGCTGGCGGTCGACACCATTCCCTTCCCCAGATGCCGGTTATACTCACTACCCGCTACTCACTACCCGCTACTGTCCATGTCCGGTAGACTCATCGCCGTCGGCGACATCCACGGCTGCCACAAGGAATTCGAGGACCTCCTCGAGAAGCTCGACCTCAAGAAGGACGACCGCCTCATCCTCCTCGGCGACCTCATCAGCCGGGGGCCCGACAGCGGCAAGGTCGTCGCCCTCGCCCGCGAACACGCCACCGCTTCCCTCCTCGGCAACCACGAGCTCCGCCACCTCAACTACCGGCGCACCGACGACCCCACCCACCTCAAGAAATACGACTACGCCACGATGGAACAGCTCCGCGGCAAGGACTGGGACTACCTCGAGTCCATGAAGCTGACCTACTCCGACGAAGAACTCGGCGTGGTCTTCGTCCACGGCGGCTTCCTCCCCGATCGCCCCTGGCAACGCCAGCCGGCTCGCATTGTCACCCGCATCCAGGTCGTGGGCAAGGACGGCGAACCCCACAAGCGCTCCGAGATGCCCGACGCTCCCCACTGGTCCACCCTCTGGGAAGGCCCGCCCTTCGTCGTCTACGGCCACACCCCCCGCGAGGAGGTCTCCCGCACCAAGTGGACCCTCGGCATCGACACCGCCTGCGCCATGGGCGGCTGCCTGACCGCCTATATCCTCCCCGAAAAGAAGCTCGTCCAGGTCAAGGCCCGAGAGACGTACTACAGGCGCTGAGTGCCTGGTCGCCTGATTCCAGGCTGTCTTTTAATCTGTCCTCCCCCCGCCGTCCTCTGTTTTCTGGGGGTATGGCCGACCACCCCACCCCGCTCGCCGTCCGCGACATCAAGACCCTCCCGAGCGGCGACACCTTCACCGGGGTCCTGCTCGTCCGCCGGGTCACCACCAAGACCGCCAAAAACGGCAACGCCTTCCTGAGCCTCGAACTTGGCGACAAGACCGGCACCTTCCCCCTGAATGTTTTCGGCGACAGCCCCGCCTACGAGCTCTTCACCGGCCTCAAGGACGGCGGCATCGTGCGCATCGAGGCCAAAGTCGAATTCTACCAGGAGCGCCTCTCGCCCCGCCTCCTGCGCGCCGAGCCCCTGTCGATGGACCAGCTCAGCGGCTCCGCCGTGCTTGCCAACCTCGTCGAGACCGCCCCCGAGGACGCCGACGCCCTCTGGGCCGAATTCCAGCAGCACATCGCCTCCATCGGCCACGCCGAGCTGCGCGCCACCGTCCAGGCGGTGTTCGATGACATCGGGGACCAGTTCCGCATCGCGCCGGCCGCCGTCGCCATGCACCACGCCTACCGCCACGGCCTGCTGGAGCACACCACCCACATGGCCCGCGCCGCCAAGGCCCTGCTTCCCCTCTACCCGGAGATCGATGCCGATCTCGCGATGGCCGGCGTGCTGGTCCACGACACCGGCAAGGTCATCGAATACCAGGGCGACCTCGTCACCACCAAGAGCCGCAAGGGCATCCTCCAAGGCCACGTCGTCCTCGGCTACCAGCTCGTGCGCAAGGCCGGCATGAAGACCAAGCTCAACCCCGACCTCCTCGAGCGGCTGGAGCACATCGTCCTCAGCCATCAGGGCGAACTCGAGTGGGGCGCCGCCGTCATCGCCGCCACCCCCGAGGCCGTCTTCGTCGCCAAGGTTGACGACCTCGACGCCAAGATGGGCATGGTCCAGCGCCTCCTCCGCCAGGCCGGCGAAGACACCCCGTTTTCCGACAAACACCTGGGCCTGAATTCGCAGCTCCTCCTCACGAAGCCGGTTAAGTAAAACCAGCGCCCCGGGCGCTTGGCCTTACTCAATCGGTGTCACGCCAAGCCGCCAAGGCGAGCAGGCCACCCGCCACCTCTCGTTACCGTCTGCCTACTTTGCGGCTCTGCGCCTCTGCGTGAAAATTCAGGAGAGAAGCTGCACGATCCGGATGATCGGCAAAAACAGCGCGATCACGATCGTGCCCACGATCAGGGCCAGAAACAAAATCAGGACCGGCTCGATCAACGAGCTGAGACCGGCGACGGCGTTGTCCACCTCCTCCTCGTAGATGTCGGCCACCTTGTTGAGCATCTCCGGCAACTGGCCGGACTGCTCCCCCACCTCGATCATGCTCGTCACCATCGGCGGAAAAACGTGGGTGGCCTCCAGCGGCCGCGCCACCGGGGCGCCCTCTTTGACCCGTTCATGCACGCGCATGATCGCCGCCGCCACCCGCGCGTTGCCGCACGTGTCCCGGGTGATGAGCAAGGCCGGCAGGATGGGCACGCCGCTCGACAGCAGGGTCCCCAGCGTCCGGCCAAACCGCGCGACGATGGCCTTCAGGAAGAGGTCGCCAAAGAGCGGGAGCTTCACGACCAGCGTGTCCACGAGGCGCGCCCCCGCCTCGGTCCGGCGGAACAGCCGGAAGCCGATCCACCCCGCCAGCACCACGCCGAAGGTGAGCCACACCTGGTGCCGCACCGCGTCGCTGACCGCGAGCACGGCCTGCGTGAGCGGGGGCAACGGCGCCCCTTTCAGCAGGTCGGCGAAGATCTGCTGAAACTTCGGCACCACGTAGACCAGCAGCCCGGCGAGGATCACCAGCGCGACCGACAGCACGACCGCCGGGTAGACCATCGCCGCGACGACCTTCCCGCGCACATGCAGGCTCTTCTCCTGGAACCGGGCCAGCCGGTCGAGCACGCCGTCGAGCACCCCGCCCGCCTCGCCCGCCTTGATCATGTTCAGGTAAAGCCGGTCAAAGACCCGCGGGTGCCGCGCCATCGCCGCCGACAGTGTGTCGCCCGTCTTGATGCTCCCGGCCAGCCCCTCGACCACCCGGCGGAACGACTCGTTGCGCTGCTGCCGCGCCAGGGCCTCCAGGGCTTTCAACAACGGCATGCCCGCCCGCAGCAGCGTGCCCAGCTGCCGGGTGAACACCGCCAGCTCGCGGGCCCCGACCGGACGCAGGAACGGCACGCTGAGCGCCCACGCCATCCGTCCTGTCGCACCCGTGTCGCCCCCTGCCCGTTCCACCGGCGCCACCGCCGTGGGAAACAGGCCCTGCGCGCGCAACGCCGCCGCGGCCTGCTGGGCATCGTCCGCGTCCAGCCGCCCCAACTTCTTCGCGCCGGTCGCATCCAAGGCGGTGTATTTGAAGACAGGCACGATCAGGCTCCTGATTTGAACCACCGCGGCCCCATGGCACGGATCGCCATGAAGGGCTGTTTGTAATCACTCCGCCGTGGCACCTGATGAACATCAGGGCAAAATCCGGTCACGCCGTCGTGCCGCTGGTAGCTTTGCGTCCCCCTGTCTTCGTGTTTCATCAGCCTCAGATGTATTTGACCACTTCCTCGACCGTCGTGTCCCCCGCCGCCAGCGCCACCAACGCGGCCTCTCGCAGGGTGACCATGCCGTCCGCCACGGCTTGCTGGCGCAACGCCACGAGCGAGGCCCCCTGCACCATGAGTTCCCGCAACGCATCACTGACCAGCAGGAATTCAAAGATCCCGATCCGGCCCCGGTAACCGGTCTGATGACAGGCCGGGCAGCCCGCGCCCCGGTAAAACGCCGTCCCGGCCGGCACGCCCAGCTGGCGCACCAACGCCTCCGGCGGCGTGTGGGCCGTGCGACACTCCGGACAAATCCGTCGCAGCAACCGCTGCGCCAGCACCGCCTCCACCGTCGAGGCCAGCAGGAACGGGGCGATGCCCATGTCCACCAGGCGCGTGACCGCCGACGGTGCGTCGTTGGTGTGCAACGTCGTCAGCACCAGGTGGCCGGTCAGCGAGGCCTGGATCGCGATCTGCGCGGTCTCCAGGTCGCGCACCTCCCCGACCATCACGATGTCGGGGTCCTGCCGCAGGAAGGTCCGCAACGCGCGCGAAAAGGTCAGGCCGGCGGCCAGGTTCACCGGCACCTGCATGATGCCGTCGATCTCGTACTCCACCGGATCCTCGACGGTCAGGAGCTTCGCCTCGGGCTGGTTCAGCAGCTTGAGGCAGCTGTAGAGCGTCGTCGTCTTGCCCGAACCGGTCGGGCCGGTGACGATGAAGATGCCGTTCGGACGGCGGATGATCGCCTCCACCCCGCGGCGCACCGGCGGCGGCAGGCCGAGTTGCGCGAGCTCCAGGCGCACCGCCGACTGGTCCAGCACGCGCAGCACTACGCTCTCGCCGAACTGGGTGGGCAGCGTGGACACGCGCAGGTCCACGGCGCGTCCGGCCAGCGTCAGCCGGATACGGCCGTCCTGCGGCAGGCGGCGCTCGGCGATGTTGAGGCTCGCCAACACCTTGAGGCGGGAGATGACCGGCAGGGCCAGCGCCGGCGGCGGCGGCGCGAGTTCGAGCAGCGCGCCGTCAATGCGGTATCGGATGCGAAACTCATGCTCGAAGGGCTCGAAATGCAGGTCCGACGCCCGGTCGCGGATCGCCTGCGCCAGCACGAGGTTGACGTAGCGGATGATGGGCGTCTGTCCCGCCATTTGCTCGATGTCGGTTTCGCTCAGCGTCCCGGTGGCGTCGCGGGCCTGCGCCCGCAGGTCGCCCAGCACGTCCTCCAGCGAGGCGTCATCCTCGCCGTAATGCCGCCGCATGAGCCCCTGCACCTGTTCGGGGTCGGCCACCGTCACGCGCACGTCCCGTTCCAGCGCAAAGGCCAGGTCGTTCACCAGCCCGGGATTGAAGGGATCCACCGCCGCCACCGTGACGGTGAATTCATCCGTCGCGAGCGGGGCGACGCCATAGGTCCGGGCCAGCGCGGCGCCAACGAAGGTGGCCGCGTCGTCGGGCAGGCTGGCCGGCAGGACTGCCGCGTACTCGCCGCCGATGTGCTCCGCCACGGCCCGCAGCAGGCCGGCCGGTTCGATCAGGCCCAGGTCCAGGACGGTCCGGGCCAGCGCCTTGCCGCTGCGCCGGTGCTCGTCGTACGCCGCCTGGAGCGCGGCCGGCTCCACCAGCCGCCGCGCGGCAAGCAGGTCGTGCACCGCCTGGTCGTGTCCCTCGAACATGGCGGTGGCAACGCGGGCCGGCTCAGAGGTCGCGCAGCTTGAATCCCATGCTCAGCAGCTTCTCGCGCATGGCGACGGGCTCCTGCGACTTCTCCAGCGCCTCGTCGGGCTCGATGAGCTCCTTGTTCACCAGGCTCATGAGATGCGTGTCGAGCGTGATCATGCCCAGGTTCGCGCCCGTCTGGATGTCGGAGGGGATACGGAAGGTCTTGTTGTCGCGGATCAGCGAGGCGATGGACGAGGTGTTGACCATGATCTCGTAGGCCGCGATGCGCCCGCCGGTCTTCTTCTTGCACAGGCCCTGGGAAATGACCGCGATGATCGAGGTCGAGAGCTGGGTGCGGATCATCTCCTTCATGTTGGCCGGGAAGGCGTCGACGATGCGGTCGACGGTCTTGGCCGCGCTGTTTGTGTGCAGCGTGCCGAACACCAAGTGACCCGTCTCGGCCGCCGAGATGGCCGCCTCGATCGTCTCCAGGTCGCGCAACTCACCGACCAGGATCACGTCCGGGTCCTGGCGCAGGGCGCGCTTAATCGCCTCGGAGAAGCTTGGCACGTCGGAGCCGACCTCGCGCTGGGTCACGACGCACTTCTTGTGCGGGTGGTAATATTCGATCGGGTCCTCGATCGTGATGATGTGGCCGTCGCGGTTCTCGTTGATGTAATTCACCATCGAGGCGAGGGTCGTCGACTTGCCCGAGCCCGTCGGGCCCGTGACCAGGAACAGGCCGCGCGGGCGGTAGAGCAGCTCCTTGATCTTGTCCGGCATGCCGATGGCCCGCAGGTCGAAGAGCTGGTTGGGGATCTGGCGCAGGACGAGGCCGTAGTTGCCCTTGGCCTTGAGCACGCTGACGCGGAAACGGGCCTTGTCGCCAAAGGCGAAGCCGAAGTCGGTGCCGCCGTTGAGCTTCACGTTCTGGATGTGGTTGTCCGGCGTGATCGAGAGCATCAGCTGCTCCGTGTCCTCGGGCCGCAGCTCGGGGCCGTCGATCGGCGTCATGCTGCCGCGCAAACGCAGGCAGGGCGGCACCCCGACCTGAAGGTGCAGGTCGGAGCACTTCTGGTCGACGACCAGCTCGAGAAGATCGTTCATTTCATAGCTCATGCGGTGGGTGGGTTATAAATAGGTGGGCCTCAGACGGTGTCGCCGACGGTGACCGCCACCACTTCTTCGATGGTGGTGAGGCCGGCAAGGACTTTGCGGATTCCGTCTTCTCTCATGGTGCGCATTCCGTCCCGCCGGGCCTGCTCGCGCAAGCGGACAGCGGTAACGTTGTCGTAAATCATGCCGCGAATCCCGTCGTGGACGAGAAAGATTTCAAAAATTCCCATCCGCCCCCGGTAGCCGGTGCCATGGCAGGCGGCGCACCCGGCGCCATGGGCGAAGTCAGCCCCGGCCACCTGGGCCGGCCCGAGCCCCAGGGCCTGCAGCTCGCGGGGCGCCGGCGTGTAGGCCCGGCGGCAGTCCGGGCAGATCCGCCGCACCAGCCGTTGCGCCATCACGGACCGCAACGCGGCGGCCACGAGGAAGGGTTTGGCCCCGATGTCGATCAGCCGCGTGACGGCGGAGGGCGCATCATTGGTGTGCAGGGTGCTGAACACCATGTGGCCGGTCAGCGAGGCGTTGATGGCGATCTCCGCCGTCTCCGCGTCGCGGATTTCACCCACCATGACCACGTTCGGCGCCTGGCGCAGCATGGCCCGGAGCGCGGCGGCAAAAGTCATGCCGATCGCCGCGTTCACCGGCACCTGGTTGATGCCCGTAAGCTGGTACTCGACCGGCTCCTCCACCGTGATGATCTTCCGGTCCGCCCGGTTCAGGTGCTGCAGGCTGGCGTACAGCGTGGTGGTCTTGCCCGAACCCGTCGGGCCCGTGACCAGCATGATGCCGTCGGGCGCGGCGATCTGCCGCTCAAAACCCGCCTGGTCGTCGGGCAGGAAACCCAGCTCGGGCATGCCGAGTTTCAGGCTCTCGGCGTCCAGGATGCGCATCACGATGCTCTCGCCGTGGGCCGTCGGCAGCGAGGAAACCCGCAGGTCCAGCGCCCGGCCGTCCACCGTCACCTGGATGCGGCCGTCCTGCGGCACGCGCTTCTCCGCGATGCTGATGTTCGCCATGATCTTCAACCGGGAGATGATCGCGAGCTGCAGGCGCTTGGGCGGCGGCCCGGCCTCGTGCAGCACGCCGTCGATGCGGTACCGCACCCGGAAGCGCCGCTCCAGCGGCTCCAGGTGGATGTCGGAGGCCCGGCGCCGGATCGCATCGGTGATCAGGTCGCGCACCAGCCGGATGACCGGCGCATCGCGCTCGGTCGCGGATTCATCCCGCAACGCCTCGGCGGCGGGCGGGGCCTCGGGCGCCTGCCCGTCGTAGCTGCGCACGATCGCCCGGCGGATGTCGGCAGCCGTCGCCAGCACCGCCTCGACCGGCTCGCCGGTGGCGTACTCCAGGCTGTCCATCACGTCGGCGGCGATGGGGTCGGCGATCGCGACCTGCAGCCGGCCGCGCGCGCGCCCGCAGGGCACGACCTGGTGGGCGCGCACGAAGTCCGCCGGCAGGGCCGCGCGCACGTCGGCCGCGATCAGCCGGTCCCCGATTTCCACGAAGGCCATGCCAAAGTGCTCGGCCACGGCCCGCGCCACCGCGGTGCGGTCGGCCGGCGCCGCGTCCCCCGGCCGGAGCAGGCCGCGCTGGTGCGCGATCTGCAGGAGGGGATCGGCGGCGGTCGTCACGATGGGGGCCGGTCCCGCGTACGCGGGGTCAGCGGTTCAGGCTCAGGAGGAACTCCGTGTTCGTCTTGGTCTTCTTGAGCCGCTGGATGAGCATGTCCATCGAGTCGGCGGCGGGCACGCCCTGCATGGCGCGGCGCAGGGAGTAGATCTTGATGAGCTCGTCGGGGTGGTAGATGAGCTCCTCCTTGCGCGTGCCGGACTTGTCGATGTTGATCGCGGGGAAGATGCGCTTGTTGACGAGGTCGCGGTCGAGGTGGAGCTCCATGTTGCCGGTGCCCTTGAATTCCTCGAAGATGATCTCGTCCATGCGGCTGCCCGTGTCCACCAGCGCGGTGCCGATGATCGTGAGGCTGCCGGCGCCCTCGATGTTGCGCGCCGAGCCGAAGAAGCGCTTGGGCTTCTGCAGCGCGGTGGCCTCGAGGCCGCCCGACATGATCTTGCCGCTGTTGGAGGCGAGCGCGTTGTAGGCGCGGGCCAGGCGGGTGATCGAGTCGAGCAGGATCACGACATGCTCGCCGTGCTCGACGAGCCGGCGGGCCTTCTCGATCACCATCTCGGCGCAATGCACGTGGCTCTCGGGCGCCTCGTCGAAGGTCGAGCTGACGACCTCGCCCTTGCAGTGGCGCTTGAAGTCCGTGACCTCCTCGGGGCGCTCGTCCACCAGCAGGATGATGAGCTTGGCCTCGGGCGAATTCTCCACGATGGAGTTCGCCATATTCTGCATCAGGACGGTCTTGCCGGTGCGCGGCGGGGCCACGATCAGGCCGCGTTGGCCGAAGCCGACGGGCGTGACGATGTCGACCATGCGCATGGAAACGTCCTTCGCCCCCTGGACCTCAAGCCAGCAGCGCTTGAGCGGATAATAGGGCGTGAGCTCCTCGAAGGCCTGGATCTTGGAGATCTGGTCGGGCTCGCCGCCCATGACCTTGCGGATGGCGACGACCGCCGGGCAGCGCTCGTTGGCGCCCTGCGGGGCCTGCACCTGCACCTCGACCTGGTGGCCGCGGCGGAGGCCGAAATGCTTCACGAAGATCTCGGGCAGCAGCGCGTCCTCGGGATAGAGGCGGTAGTTCACGTCCTCATGGACGACGAAACTCAGGCCGCGCTCGGTCATGTCGATGTAGCCGCGGTCGAGGAGCGGGAGCTTCTGCTCGATGGCGGCGGCGAACACGAGGGTCAGCAGCTGCCGGCGGTTTGGCACGCCCTCAATCTTGGCGCCCAGCTTGCGGGCGAAGGCCGTGAGGTCGGCATGGTTCAACGCATACAGCTCGTTGAGCCAGATCGCGTCGGCCTTGCTGTCAGCAATGTCGGCGGCGACCGTCGCCAGCGTCTCAATGTTGGTGAAACGCGCCGGATCCGGCAGGTCACCGTAGATGATCTGCTCCTTGGGCGGGAGGGGTTGCGGGGGTTTGTTGCTGCCGCCGCCGCCCTGGAAGTTGGGTTTCCCCCATTTGCCGCCGCCACCACCGCCGCCACCACCACCGCCGCCTTGGGGAAAATTCTTACCGCGGTGACGCCGGCCCCATTTACCGCCGCCGCCTTGGAATTGGCCGCCGCCGTTGCCGCCGCCATTGCCGCCGCCGTCGTCATAGTTGCCCTGTCCGCCTTGTCCGCCCTGCCCACCCTGCCCGCCCGAAGGCTGGAACGCGGGGGGATGGTCAGCGCCACCCGAGGCCGGCTGGTCCGGCGGCGGGGCCGCCGGTGCCGGGGTCGGGACAAAAATCTGCTCGCGCACGGGTTCGGGCGCAGGGGCGGGCGCCGGCGCGGGGGCGGGCTCGCGGGCCTCCACCAGCGGCAGCTCCGGGGCGGCCTCGGGGGCCGATTTCTCGCCGGCGGGGGCGGCCTTGGCGCTCTTAGCGCGGTAAAGCCGGGAGCGGGGGCGCGCGGGACGTTTCGTTTTGGCCGACTCACTGGAGGCGGCTTTGCTGTTATCCTCTTCGGATTTAGGAGGGACGGACATGAAGGCGGTCGTGGGACCGGGATGGGGGTGATGACAAGAGGCGGTCGGCCAAGGTATTGACCTGTTCTCGCAGAAATTCAGGGGATCCGTCGTTCAGGAGAACATGATCTGCCAGTTCGCACTTTCGAGCCAGTGGCAGTTGCTTGACCAGGCGCTGGCGGGCTTGGTCCGGGGGGACGCCACGCTGCTCCAGCCGCCTCAGTTGAGTCGCGGAGTCTGTGGTTACGCAGACAATGAAATCAAACCAATTCTCGAGCTGTTTTTCGAAGAGCAGCGGCACCTCCACGATGAAGGCCGTCCCTTCCGCCGCCGCGAACACCTCCCGCCAGCGGGCGAAGAGCAGCGGATGCAGCAGATCCTCCAGCCACGCCAGCGCCGCCGGGTCGGAAAACACCTTCTCCGCCACCTTGTCCCGGCGCACGGACCCGTTGGCCGCCAGCATGGCGCTGCCCAGCCGGGCGCGGATGGCTTCGGCGATTTGCGGGCTGGGCAGCAGCTCATCGCGGATGAGCTGGTCGGCGTCGAGTCGCCGGAATCCCCGCTCAGCGAACAGGGCCGCCACCGTGGATTTTCCCGTGCCCATCCCGCCGGTCAGGCCGACGATCAAGTTGGTACGACTCACCATGGGGAATTGCCCCGACAATGGGCTTGCTGCAAGTACCTAGCAACCCCTATTTCGGAGGCGCCGAATGGTCCCCCCCCACGCAGTCAACACGAAGAGCACGGCCGCCGTGCTCCAGGCGGTCCGCACGGCCTTCGCCGGCATCGGGGGCGAGGCCAGTTTTCCGCTGTTGGGCCGGTTGTTCGCCGATGTGCAGGACATGTTCGAGGGCCGTTACGCCGGCTACCAGGGCATCGACATGACATACCATGATTTCGAGCACACCCTGCAGGCCACCCTCTGTCTCGTCCACCTCCTCGAGGGCCGCAGCCGGACGCCCGACAAGCCGGTCCTGACCATCCGCGACTGGGAACTCGGCGTGATGGCCGCACTCCTGCATGACGCCGGTTACCTGAAAGCCAACCACGACCTCGAGGGCACGGGCGCGAAATACACCTTCGTCCACGAGCGCCGCAGTTGTGACTTCGCCCGGGAATACCTCCCCCGCATGGGCGTAACCGCCACCGAGATCGACGACATCTGCTCCGCCATCATCTGCACCGGACCGCGGAACAAGATCAGCCAGATCTCCTTTCGCAGCGAACAGGGCCGGCACTTCGCCTTCCTCCTGGTGACCGCCGACTACCTCGCCCAGATGAGCGCGCCCGACTACCTGGACAAGCTGCCCGCCCTCTACCGCGAGTTTCTGGAGGGGTTCGCCTTCGAGCAGACGCCGCCGGAGAAACGCCCTTATCACAGCTACCGCGAACTGCTCGAGCGCACGCCCGGTTTCTGGCATGATTACGTTCGTCCCATGCTCGACTTTGAGGCCGGCGGGGTTCATCGCTATCTGACGACAGCGGGCCAACCCAATCCGTATCTGCAGGCCGTCGAGGCCAATCTCAGCGAGCTCCGACGCCGTTTGCAGGCCGGGTTGGTTTAACCAACCACCCTTCGCTCCCGCCAGTCCATGTTAGCCACCATCGGCTCAGCCGCGTTGCTGGGCATTGACGCCGTCCCGGTCCAGATCGAGGTCAACACCGGCGAATCCGGCATCCCCGACCTCATCCTCGTCGGCCTGCCCGACACCGCCGTGAAGGAATCCCAGGACCGCGTCTTCTCGGCCCTGAGCAACTCCGCGCTCAAGATGCCGCCCACGCGCACCACGATCAACCTCGCGCCCGGCGATCTCCGCAAGGAAGGCGCCATCTACGACCTCCCCATCGCCCTGGGCATCCTCGTCGCCACCGGCCAGCTGGCCTGCGACCGCCTCCACCACTACCTTATCGCCGGCGAACTCAGCCTCTCCGGCGCCACCCGGCCGATCAAGGGCGGCCTCGCCATGGCCGTGCTCGCCCGCGCCGCGGGCCGCCGGGCCATCCTCCTGCCCCCGGTCGCCGCGCAGGAGGCCGCCCTCGTCGAGGGCCTCGAGGTCTACGAAATCACTTCGCTCGCCCAGGCCGCCCGCTACCTCGGCGGACAAATTCCCCTGTCCCCCGTGACCCCACCCCGCCGGGCCGCCGTCGCGCCCCGCTCCGAGCACGAACCCGATTTCGCCGAGATCAAGGGCCAGCACGCCGTCCGCCGCGCCGTTGAGATCGCCGTCTCCGGCGGCCACAATCTCCTCATGATCGGACCACCCGGCTCGGGCAAATCCATGATCGCCCGCCGCATTCCCGGCATCATGCCCACCCCGTCGCTCGAGGAATACCTTGAGATCCTGCGCATCCACTCGGCCGCCGGCCACACCATGCAGGGCGAGGTCCCCTACCTCCAACGCCCCGCCCGCGCCCCCCACCACACCATCTCCGACGTCGGGCTCATCGGAGGCGGCACCCTCCCCGGCCCCGGCGAGATCTCCCTCGCCCACCACGGCGTGCTCTTCCTGGACGAGTTGCCCGAGTTCCGCCGCTCCGCCCTCGAGGTCCTTCGCCAGCCGCTGGAGGACGGCCAGGTTACCATCTCCCGCAGCGCCGGCAAGGTCACCCTGCCCTGCCGCTTCATGCTCGTGGCCGCCATGAACCCCTGCCCCTGCGGGTATCTCGGCGACCCGCGGCACGAGTGCCGCTGCGCCCCCGCCCAGATCCAACGCTACCGCGCCCGCATCAGCGGCCCGCTGCTCGATCGTATCGACCTCCACGTCGAGGCCCCCGCTCTCTCCATCACCGAGCTCCGCGCCGACGCGGGCGGCGAAGCCTCCGCCCTCATGCGCGAACGCGTGGAGACCGCCCGCCAGCTCCAGTACATCCGCTACCGCGGCACCGGCCTCGCCTGCAACGCCCGCATGCCCCCTTCCCAGCTCAAGAAATTCTGCGCCCTCGACTCCACCCTGGGCGACCTCCTCCAGCAGGCCATGGAGCAGCTCTCGCTCTCCGCCCGCGCCTACGACCGCATCCTCAAGGTCGCCCGCACCATCGCCGACCTCGCCGAATCCGAGTCCATCCGCTCCCCCCACCTCCTCGAGGCCATCCAATACCGCTCGCTTGATCGCAATGTGTTTTACTAAGCCACCTTGGTAGGAGCCAGGCTCCCGCCCATTTTTCCCTCGCGTTCGGGCCGTTTCGCCGCGCCATTCTTCGGCCCGTTTCATGATTCCCTTCACCACGATCCTCACGCACCCGGGCGGCGCCCATAAGGACGAGTTCCTCGCCTGCTGCGTCCTCCTCTCCCTGCACCCCGTGCCCGTCGTCCGCCGCGAACCCGCGCCCACCGACCTCGCCGATCCCGCCACCTGCGTGGTCGACGTCGGCCACGAACACGAGCCGGCCCGCAACAATTTCGACCACCACCAGCTCCCCAAGGATCACCCGCCCACCTGCTCGCTCTCCCTCGTGCTCCAGCACCTCGGGCTGTACGCCGATGCCCGCCAGTTCTGCGCCTGGCTCGAGTCCGCCGAGTGGTTCGACTGCCGCGGCGCCGTCACCACCGCCCAATGGCTCGGCGTCCCCGCCGACGTCCTGCCCAAGCTGAACTCCCCGATCGACATCACCCTCCTCCGCCGCTTCGCCCTGGCCAAGCGCCTCGCCCCCGGCGACCCGCTCTGGGAAATGATGCGCATGATCGGCGAGGACCTCGTCAACTACGTGCGCACCCTGCGCGCCCGCCTCGATTTCATCGGCCGCCATGCCCAGTTCTGGACCCTCGACCTCGCCGGCTCCCCCGGGCAGATCCTCTTCCTCCCGCGCACCGAGCCCCTGCCCGAGGAGCCGTCGCTCGGCCTCGACGAATTCATCGAGGAACGCCAGCTCACCGGGGAAATCGTCGGCCTGGTCTATCCGGACCGTCGCAGCACGGGCTACGGCCTGGGCCGCTTCCGCGACAACCCGCGCCTCGACTTCACCCGGATCAACCGCGAAACCGACGTCCATTTCGCCCACGCCCGCGGCTTCGTGGCCAAGACCTCCGCCCACGACATCCCCCGCCTCCAAGCCTTGGTCACCCAGTCCGGCGTCGCATCCTGACTCGGCAAGGTGGAACCTGCCTCCGCGCAGGTTTTCCGGGTGCATCGGTGCCCATCTGTGGTTGAACTGAATTCTCCTTCCCTCGCTTTCGCCCCCTGATGCCCGAGATCATCAACTTTTCCGCCTACCGCTTCGCCCCGCTCGAGGGTCTACCTGCGCTGAAGGATCATCTTAAATCCGTCACCGCTGCGGGCGGCCTTAAGGGCACGATCCTCCTCAGTCCCGAAGGCATCAACCTCTTCGTCGCCGGCGCACGCCCCGGGCTCGACGCCCTCCTCGCCACGATCCATGCCGTCCCCGGCCTCGCCGGACTCACGCCCAAGGAAAGCCTGAGCTCGCACCAGCCCTTCCACCGGATGTTGGTGAAGATCAAAAAGGAAATTATCGCCTTCGGGATTCCCGGCATCGACCCCGCCCGGAACCCGTCGCCGCGACTCCCCGCCCGCACGCTCAAGCAGTGGCTCGACGAGGGCCGCCCGGTCACCCTCCTCGACACGCGCAACGACTATGAGGTCAACGCCGGCACCTTCCACGGCGCCGTGCCCGCCGGCATCCGGCATTTCCGCGACTTCCCGGCGGCCGCCGCCCGGCTGCCCGCGGCGCTCAAGGACCAGCCGGTCGTGACGTTCTGCACGGGCGGTATCCGCTGCGAGAAGGCCGCCCCCTACCTCGAGTCGGTCGGTTTCAAGCAGGTCTTTCAACTCGACGGTGGCATCCTGAAATACTTCGAGGAATGCGGCGGCGCGCACTATCAGGGCGAGTGCTTCGTCTTCGACGGCCGCGTCGGCGTCGATCCGGCCCTGCGCGAGACCGCCACCGTCATGTGTTTCGTCTGCCGCATGCCCCTGTCACTCGCCGATCAGGCGCATCCGCACTACGTTCGCGAAATTTCCTGCCCGCATTGTTTCGGTGGTAAGGCCTTGGCGGGAGGCCTTAAGCCATCCGCCGCCCCCGAATCCGGGGAATAGCTTTCCGTCTGCGGTGTTCTGCGTAGGCTGTTGGGATGGAAATCCGACTGCAGCAGATGCCCTTCAAGTTTCAAACGCCCGATGGTCTGATGGAGGTCACCGTCCGCAGCGATAACCGCGAGACCGCGCCCGGCACGCAGCATCATTTCACCGCTGCGGCCACCTTCATCGGCGCCGGCCCGCGCGCCCTGGAGCGGATCCAGCTCACGCCCAACGCCAAATCCCACAGCGAGGTCATGAAAACCCTCCTGACCGGCTTCAAGGTCACCCCCGGCTCCCACGCCGAGGACACCGTGAATCACCGCGTCCTGACCGCCCTCATCACTGCCCCCGGCGTGATCGACCTGGACAGCTGATTAAGGAATCACGCCTTTGGCCGTGGGCAGCTAGCTTGCTCGCGCGTTAGGTCGGCGCATGCCCCGATCCTACGTCAGGCAATTCGACCTCACCGCAACCGCGGCCACGAGAACTGCTTCTCCTTCGCCACCGCCGGCTTGAATTCCGGCGGCGGTAGCCCAGCGGCTTTTGCCGCGGCGGCCCGCGCCTTGTCCTTCTTGTTCGGCCGCTTTCCCTTGATCCCGCCCGTGGGCGGCGGCGGAACCTCCAGTTCCTCCGGCTCGAAGCCGGGAATCTGCTCCCGCACCAGTTCAAATCCGTTGCGCTCCTCGATCAGCCCGAAATGCCGGTGCGTCTCCGCACTGATGAAATTCACGGCCAGCCCGCTCTCCCCCGCCCGACCCGTGCGCCCGATGCGGTGTGTGTAATCCGTCGCCGAGCGCGGCAGATCGAAATTCACCACCACCGGCAGTTGCGCGATGTCGAGCCCGCGCGCGCCCAGGTCGGTCGTGAGCAACACCCGCACCGCCGAGGCCTTGAAATCCGCCAGCGCCTGCGTCCGCGCCCCTTGGCTCAGCTCGCCGTGGAACGCCGTGGCCGCGATGCCGGCCTTGCGCAGTTTTTCCGCCACATGCTCCGTCGCATACTTCGTCGCGACGAACACCAGCACGCGCGTCCACTTGTTTTCCTCGATCAGGTGCCGCAGCAGCTGCGTGCGCCGCGGCGGATCCACCTCGATCGCCCGCTGCGTGATGTCCGGCTTGGTCGCCGGCTCCGTCGCCACCTCGATCCGCACCGGGTCGCGCAACATACCTGCCGCCAGCGCGAGCACCGCGGGAGGAAACGTGGCCGAGAACAGCAGATTCTGCCGCTTGGCCGGCAGCAACTCGAGGACGCGGTTCAGTTCGTCCGCAAAACCCAGGTCGAACAGCCGGTCGGCCTCGTCCAACACCAAGGTCTGGACCGCCGACAGCGAGACGGCATTGTGATCCACGAGATCGAGCAGACGGCCCGGCGTGGCGATGATGATGTCCGCCCCTCCGCCCAACGCCATCATCTGCGGGTTGATCGACACGCCGCCATACACGATGAGAATCTTGATCGGCTCCGGCAGCCACCGGCCGTAGATGCGGAACGAATCCCCGATCTGCGCCGCCAGTTCCCGCGTCGGCGCGAGGACCAGGGCGCGGACAAACCGCCCACGTTCGCGGCGCCCCGCCGCCAGCGTCTGCAGGATCGGCAGCGCGAAGGCCGCAGTCTTGCCCGAGCCGGTCTGGGCCGTGGCCCACACATCGCGGCCGCCCAGCACGGCCGGGATCGCCGCCACCTGCACCGGCGTCGGCGCGGGATAATTGCGCACGATCACGGCGCGCATCAGCGGCTCCGCCAGGCCGAGCGAGTCAAAGGTTGCGGTCATGGCCGGTGGGAGGACGGCGCGCCTCAGCGCACCTTCACGATGATCGTGTGCCCGTTCACGGTCACGCGGTCACCGGCCACCAGCTTCTTGCGCTTCTGCATCTCGACCACGCCGTTCAGCGTCACCTCGCCGGCGCCGATCAGCACCTTGGCCTCACCACCGCTCTCGGTCAGCCCGCCGAACTTGATGAACTGGCAGAGTTCGATCGGAATCTCCCGCACGGTGACAGGCCGCGGGGTCGAGGAATTGGTTTGGGTCATACCCACACGTTGAACCACAAAGACCCCAAGGCACAAAGCCCAATTCATCCGATCTTACGCCGCCCTGGCCCGGATCCATGTCGGTAGCGGCCAACCACCGGCTTGGTGAAGGTTGGCGCCACTGTGGGCGAATCCCTGCCCCCCTTCGCCCCGTTGCAGGTAAACCTGCCTCGTCTTCGTCGCTTCGTGTCTCTGTAGTTTATTTTTCCGCCGCTCCCTGCTCCCCATCAACCGGTCCCACCAGCGTGATCCCGTCCGGATCAATGATGATCTGGCGTTCCCGGAAAAGCGTGCCGATCGCCTGCTTGAAGGCCTTCTTGCTCATGCCGAACACATCGCGGATTTCCTCCGGCAGGCTGTTGTCATGGTAAGGCAGCCGTCCACCCTTGGCCGTGAGCACCGCCATGACCTTGTCCGCCATTTCCCCGATCCGGCGATGACCAGCCTGGCCCAGCGCCAGGTCCAATTTTCCATCGGGCCGGATGGCGCGGATATAACCCTGGACGACGTCACCCACCCGCAAAGGTCCGTGGATCTCGGTGTGATAAATCAGGCCGCGGTGGGCGTTGTTCACGACAAGGTTGAACCCGAGCGGGCTCTTGCTCGCCACCATCAGCTGCACTGCCTCGCCCTCGTGATAATGCGGCGGCTTCAGGTCCAGCCGCCGGTTGAACCGCGCACTGGCAATCAGGCGGTCGGTGCGGTCGTCCAGCACCACCATCACGACCACGCGGTCGCCCGGGTTGACCGGACCGTCCATCTCCCGCATCGGCAGGAGCAGGTCCTTCTCCAGGCCCCATTCCAGGAAAACGCCGACCCGCGGATTGATCCCCGCGACCCGCAGGTAGGCCAGCTCGCCCACCTGCACGAGCGGCTGCTGCGTGGTGGCCACGAGGCGGTCCTCGGAATCGCGGTAGACAAACACCTCCACCTTCCCGCCCACGACCGCCCCCGTCGGGATGAATTTCCCCGGCAGCAGGATTTCGCCATGCGTCCCGCCGTCGAGATAGAGTCCGGGCGTCGACGAGCGGACAATAGTCAGAAGATTACGTTTGCCGATTTGGGCCATGCGCCAAGTTGACCGCTCGACCCCACTTAGGGGAGGCAATTCGTAAGGCCGGCTAGGCCTGAGCGCTGGGTTGTGAATTGCCTCGGCCCAGAATGAAGACCTGGAACGGAGGGACCGGGGAAGATTGCGGTTGAAGCGAGATCCCTCCGATTCAAAGTGAACCTAGGTCGCCGCCTCGGCCAGGCGCACCCCCGAAACCGTGCACACGCTTTTCAATAGATGCCCCCTGGCCGATCCAGCGATGGCCCGTCGGTGCAAAGGCGCATGGCTCCTGCTGATTTTCGGCTTTGTGCTTTCCGCCCGATTGTTCGCCGGGCTGACGGCAGATCCGGCGGGTCCAGGCTGGCCGACAACTGATTTCAAAGCCGTTCTCAAGGAGATCGATGACGCAGGTTTGGTCGTGATCACCTATCATGACGGTTCGGAAGCCTTCGTCACGGACAGCGAATGGATCGTTCGACTCAAGCAGCTGCTGAACTCGGCCGGGGGGAAACCGGCCAAGTATTGCTTCTGCATCAACTACCCGCAGGTCGCTCTCGTAAACAAGGACCGGGTGCTTGCGAAGATGGAAGTTCCGCACGGGAACAGATTGCGCTTCTATAGCAGCCAATCCTCGGGGGATTTCACCGTGGACGAAAAGATTGCGAAGCAAGTGGGCGAGCTGCTCCTCAGCCAGCGCCAACGAGCGGTATCGCCCCGCAAGGCCAGTCCGCTCAAGCCTCCGCCCGCGAAAATTGAAATCAACCTGAATGGTCATCCACCCCTCCTGCCCATCCCACCCCCGGGGGGCTAAAAATCAGCATCCGCTGAGCGAGCGACGCCTCCCCGGCGGCCGGAGCGGTCGCCAGCGCGGCCCGGCCCAAGCAAAAGGCGCATCTCGTTGCCGAAATGCGCCTTGAAAGTGGCCCGCCAGCCGTAGGCCTGGCGAAGGCTGGTGCCCGCCTCCGGGGGATGATCACAAAAAAGAGCGCCTACCATTTCTGATAAGCGCTCTAAAAGTGGTGCCCCCACGGGGAATCATGCCTAGGCTTGTCCGGGCCGATAATGCGCTAAAATGAGCTGATATTCGAACTTGTCTGTATGGGTTTGTGTGGCTTTTTTCGGACGTGGCTCGCAAATCAGAATACCCGCGGACGATCATTGTAGGCAGTGCGATTGTAAAGATCTACAGGGTGAAGCATCGGCGTGGGCACGATGGCTACCTCTACACTGTGGCCTACAAGACGCCGAGCGGAGATAGAAAGACTCCGCAGTTCGCCGATCCTGCCGAGGCCGAGAAAGAGGCCAGGCTGCGCGCCTCGCAGATCGCCAAGGGCCACGCTGAGTCAGTAGAGATGACAAAGTCCGACCGGGAGGAATGGCTCGCGATCAAGCGCACCGCAGGGGACACTCCCCCACTTGCGGCCATACGGGAATGGGCCAAGGCCCGCGAACTATGCGGGGATCAACTCTTGGCCGCTGCGAAGGCCTGGCACGGCGTTGGAGGGAGCTTTACGCCCATCCTAGCCGAGAAAGCGGTAGATGAGTTCATCGCCGCTGTGGAAGCGACAGGCAAGCAGGGCGAGGCAACTTACAGGGCCAAGTTGAAGCCCATTGCTACGGCTTTCGCGGGCCGCGAATTGCACTCAATTACCGCGCCCGAGTGGACCGCCTACCTGGCACGTTGGACTGATGGTGTATCTCAAAACGACCACCGCAAACGTACCATCGCCTTGTGTAGGTGGGCGCAAAGGAATGGCTATATCCCTAAACTGAGTGAACTGGAGGTTGGCTACACCCTCAAAGCTAAGGAGAATATGCCCGAAATTGGCATTATCACTCCAGAGGCTCTCGGGCAACTGCTAGTCTACATTGACACAAACCACCCGCGACACTTGCCCGCGTTGGTGTTGGCCGCCATGGCCGGGTTACGGGCCGCGGAAATCCACGGCTCGCGGAAGGACCGGAATCTTCGGCAGCTCTGGGCGGATATTCACCTGAATCCTGAACGGGTTGGCGGTAGGGCGGAAAAGCCATTCGTTCGTGTGACGCATGCAAAACCCAACACCCCTGCCTGGCGTCATGTGCCCCTCTGCCCGGCCGCCCGGTCATGGCTGGAGCCGTATTGGAACTCCCGGAAACCTTCGGCTTCCAGCCTACCTGCAGCAATGGAGCGGGTCCGTGACATAGCCATCACCCTAGGCCTGGATTTGCCCGACAACTGCTTTCGTCATTCCTATATCACCTATCAGGTCTCACTCACCGGCAGTAAGGCCCAGGTGGCCCTGTGGGCTGGCACCTCAGAAGTCCGAATTGATCGGCACTACCGGCGCCCTGTGACCGAGGCGGCGGCCAAAGGGTGGTTCGGAATGACCAGAGAGGCTGCAATGAAACTCCCCAAACTCAGTGCTCCCGAGGCGGACTATTCGGCCATGGGTAAGGTTGGTGGTAGTGTGATCAGTGAGGCGAAGAAGGCAGCGGCCCGTAAACGTTTGGCAGGTGAGGCAGCGCTTGTTGATGGCGAATAGCCTCTGAGGGCCTCAAGCCATCGGGACTAAGTCGGGCTGACCATTCGGAATCGTTTTTAGGAACTCATGGGCCAAAAACCGAAAGGCTTTGAGTTTGTCCCTTGCCTGTAACACCGAAAGCACGAGTCATATTGAAAATGAAAATTGGCCTTTGGAATATTGATCATCCGACGACTAATTCCGGCAGCCAGACCAAGGAAGATCGATTTCTGGCAATAGCCCAGTACCTAACGGTCGCCGACTGCGACATCTACATTATCCTCGAGGCAAATTCCGCGATGAGTTTGCCGGGGTATTTCTCCGAATTCAGTGACGAAAGTCCGTTCAAACCCCTGCACCGATACTACGGGGAGCCGAACAAATACCATCAGGTCGCGATATACAGTAAGACTCCCATTCAACTCTTGGAAGTGACTGAGCCGATCAACGGACTTCTTTGCCAGGTAACGTCGCCATTCGGTCCCCTCACCCTCTATGGGAACGTAATCACCATCAAAGACAGATGGGTTAAGGGGAGCAAAATGACCTATACCGCCCGCCTCAGCGAGCAATTAGAGGCAATTGAGAAGGTCCCCAAGAATATGACGCTTATCGGCGGCGACTTCAATTTTAGACTCGGAGTGCCACGATGGCTTTCGCCACATCAGCAAATGCTCAGTCAGTCTTTGAAGCAGGGTCTCATGTGGCCAACCCAAGAGCGGGAGGACACCGTCCAGCATGTCATGCATACGAACGATCTGACTGCCCGGGTTTCATTGGATTTCTCGATACGCCACTCGGCCACGGGCGAAAAGCGTCTGAGTGACCATCCATACATGGGTATCGATTTGAATTCCGTTTAGGATCCCGGTTTGTGCGCCGTGCGCATTCGTTGCGTCATGAGATGGCGAGAAGGCAGGCCCCTCTACCCCCTTCGGTTTTTCAGGCGTCGGCGCGAGATCCAAGAGTAAATCGCCGCCGGGGTAACCACTACCTGATGATATGTGCGTAGCCATTCCACTGCCTTTTCCGCATACGGCTCCCCATCCTGGCGATATATCCGGATTCTTACACGTAGACTTTCGTTCAAGCTCGTAGGAATCTTGCAGCGCGATACGCGCAAACCTCCGTGGGAACGTGTCTGCTTAGCCTCTCTTGTGATTCGCCAAATGGTCTGCCGTGAGAGACCCGTGCGTTGGCTAATCTCATGTAGCGAGACCCCCTTGAGATAGAGTCCAAGGACCTGATGATGCCGCCGTGGCTTGGCAGGTGACATGTTACATGATAAAAGATCAGGATGCGCTAAAGCACAAGCTGAAACAACTTAAGCTATTGCTATAAAGCGGGCTACAACTTGGGAGGTGGCCCAAATAACTTTTCGCGAAAGAGGCAGATTCCTCAGTATGGAACACACCACCAGCGGCCTGGCTCCCACGCCTCAATCCTGGTTAGGGGCCTCACCACAACGGGCGAACAAGCGCGCCCATCGTTGGGCTGAAATTCCAAATGGGCTTTCGCTTCAATTCAGGCAGGAACCATCGCTGGTCCGCTTTTCCCCGGATGGCCTGATACTAAAGTTTGCCAGCACAACGTATGTGGTGACGCCCTGGCCCGGATTAGAAGTTTACTACCTTACCGTGCATGGCCAGCGGAAGCCAATCCCCGCTTTGCTGAGACCGCCGATCCTAACGTCTGTTAATGAGCTTCGCCAAAGCAGCAATCAAACGCAGCGGCTGGCTATCCATGATTTGATTAGGAACCTACCCCTTTGGATTCACGCCCGCTTGGTGCCAATGAGGCAGCGCTATTGGTTGGGCATCGAAACCTTGGCAGATATGCCTGAATCGCTGCGTTTGCTTGAAAGCTCACCAGCACTTTTTGCCGCAATGAGCCAATACGCTGCGGCTGGATGCTTAAATGGTGATCAACGCACTGCCTTGCGTGCGCTCTTGCAGGGAAGGCAGCGTGAACTGACTGACTGGCTCGGATTTGGGGGTGCTGAAGCTTGCTGCAAGATACTGCGTAAACTTTCCCACTACGACTATTCCTATTCCCAGTGGCGAGCGCTGGCGCGCTGCATGCGGCAAACAGAGATTAGAAAGGTTCTTCAAAAGGCTCCAACGATCCCATGTGCGATCGTAGACTTCTTGGTAATTGCATCAGATACTCGGTTATTTACGAGCAGGGCACTGGGTCAAGTCGCCGCCGAGCTTCTAAAGTTGGGGCCGTCGTGGATCAAGCAACGGGAATTGATTGATGAGGTTCTGACCTGTGGATCGTTGATGAGAAAGTACGGTATCGCCCCGGTCCCTATGTCCTCATACACGGACTACAGGCGACTCCATAGCCAATTTAGCGACGCGGTTGACGATGTGCGCATGACGCAAGGACCACTGCTAGTGCTAGACGATGTAGAACCTATCATCACACCGCGTGACCTGAAACAGGAGGCCGCCGAAATGGAGCATTGCGTCGGGTCACTCCATTTCATCATGGCAGGACTCCGGGGAACGTATTGCTTTTATCGCATGGTTCGACCCGACCGTGCGACCATTTGCTTGGAGCGCAGCTCCGGGTTGGACAGCTGGAAGGTAGCGCAGATCCAGGGCCAGAAGAATTCCGGTATATCGGATACGACGATGGACATGATCCATCGTGCGGTGGCGGCCTCTACATGAAGCCATGCCCACCATAAGTAGTCTTAAAAACACGAACATGAATGAAATAACGTGGGTCGTCTTAACCGTTGCTTTGGCCGGATTGCCAGGGCCCTCACGTGAGGTTGATCCCGATGGCTTTACCACCCGGGGGCAACCATCACGCCGTCTAGTCCTCCCGTTTTCGCTGACCTCGTATACTGTGCCATATGGCGAGACCTGGAGATTAAGTTGGGTATCCCCATATAGGGCGAACGAGGTCGTCCCAGCCTATGATGTCCGAGTTATTCGAGGGAGTGTATTGATAGGGGCAAAGGGATCGATTCAAGCAAACGCAGGAGCCGTAGACATGAACGAGACGGGGCTCCTCGACCTTTCAGCAACCAACGGCGAGGCCGTGGTTTGGTTTCAAGAGAATGCGGAATTCTCCGTTGCCAATGACCGCATCAAGGTAAGCGCAGCCGTCTTCTCAGTGAGAAGTAGTAATCCCGAACTAGAGGTAATACACCAATGAAATACCCCAATAACGGCTCATCGCCCGTAGGGCCTACGGACATGGCTCGCTTCCCAGCATGGGTCTTTGGAGGTGGACCAACAATCTCCACCGCGTCTGATCATGCACAGAGCGGATGGCCTTCGATCTTCAAGCGGGATAGGTATCAATGCATTTATTGCTCCCGCGGTTTTTCGCATGATCTGCACGAGCTGCTCGGCTCAACAACAGATCATATTGTGCCACAAAGCCTGTTCGGGAACCCGCGAGAGGCAAACCACCCAAACAACTTGGCCGCATCCTGTGCGGTCTGCAATAACCTCAAGGGTAACTACCGGCCACCAGAGGGTGATCCGGCGTGGTCGACCCGGGGCTCGCTCGTCCAGAAAGCAAGGGAGCACATAGCGGCCGCGAGGGCCCGAAAACTCATCGTCTATCGCCGTCATTTGGCCGACGCGGATATGAAGCCGACTCCCGATTGTCATGCCATGGAATCGGTCTCCTCTGATGACAACTGATCAATCTTCATCATGCCAATAACAACCGCAGTAAAGAAAGGCAGCAGCGTCCACGTTTACGACGATAAGGGCCGACAAATCCTGACGCAATCCGTCGGCAGTAGCCCGAGTGACGGATTGATCGGCTACACGACCAATACTTTAAGCGTTCGCCGGGGTTCAGCAGTCATCACATACGACGCTAAAGGTCGTCAGCTAAGCTCCATCTCGACGTGTTAATCCTGGAGCGATTTTGGCCATTTACTTAAGAGGGCCCCCTTCCCTTCCAGTTCATCCCCCCTCGCCCGTATATCGGCGCCCGCGCCCGAACATTTCGCATCCGCCGGCGGCTTTACTCGGCTTGCATTATTGCCGCCCATAAACCGGGAGTACCCTACTGGGGATACTCCCGGCTGTTTCTATTCCAAGCCTGCTAGACCGGGGATACCCGGCTTAGGCGGCGTCGCTGGATCGCCGGCGGATCCACTCGATGAGAGCGGCCTCCGGGAAGCGAATGACTCGGGCATTCACGCGGACGTGAGGAACGCCCTCGCGATAGACCATATCCCAGAAGGAACCCCGGGCTTTATAGCCGAGGATTCCCATTACCTCATTCGATGACAGGAGGCGTAGTTGACCTGGCCTGCTGTTGATTGGCCCGCACCTAGTGGCGGGCACAGAACTAACTCTGATCATAAATAAAAAGCGGCCGGAGAGTTACCTCCGGCCGCATGTAGGACTATCGATATAGATCAGCGGCGAGGCTGCTGATCATTTCTGTCTCTTTTCTGTTCTTTTGCCCGGGACGTCGCCTGCGCCGTTGAGACAGCCTCGGAAAGAGCATGTCTAAGCTCTTCTACCATATTGGCATTGTCGGGATCTGAAATGATCCGCGATACCATCAGCATCAGCGCAGGAGCGATCCTCCATCCGCCGGTGCGATCAGGCACGACATATTCGGTCGCGAAACCGAGTTTTTCTGGAACCTCCTTTCGGTGGAAAAGGAGAGGTAGCATTTGGACGATACCTTGCAGAAGCTGGATGGCTTCCGTTGGCGTCAAATCACGCAACTCTCCTTCCAGCACGTCGATCCGGGCCTCAGCTTCTTCCAGTTTCTCGCAAATCGAGGAAATCTGGTCCAACTGAAGGTTACGCTCACGGAACGCCTGCGACGTTACCTCTGCGGTTGTATTCGCTTCGGACAGCGCCTCGGCAAGGTCAGTTGCGTGCTGCGCGTATTGAGGATTAGCGCAGAAAGCATCTGCGATTCGAACCAACTGGGGTGAGACTCGCCAGCCGCCGGTGACAACAGGCACAACATGATCTGCCGCATACAGCAGGTGAGCCGGCGGTACTTTGCGGGCAGACAGTTGCATGATTAGATCCGTGATGTCGTCCAGCAGCTTGATGGCTTGAGCCGGCGATTCGACAACCTGGAGCCCTTGGGGAGCCTTTAGGCGAGCATTCGCACGGTCTAGCTGGTCTCTCAGGTTGGCATTCGCCTCAATGAGGACATCCGGGCGGGTGGCCCGGACGACTTGCACGTGCTTGCGGTAGGCCTCTAGGGCCACTTCGTATGCAAGGGTAACCTTGGGGTCACGAGAGGCCCTGAAATAAGCCTCCAAGTGCCCGTCTAGCGTTTCATGAAGCCGCCAGTCGATCGGAACCGAGCCGAATTGGCGGAGCTTCCGTCGGATCGTATCGCGAATGTCGACCGCGTCGGATTCAGGCCAGAGCCCGAACTCAACGAGTCTCAGGGTCCCGATACGGCCCATGCCGAGGAAGTTCTTGGCCGGCTGGCCAAGTTGATTCCCCTCGTGCAGGAGATTATGCCTCTCATCAACCACACTGTAACAGAGGTGGATGTGTAGCATTGATTCCTCGGGGTGGACCGAGAATGCAAGAGGCTCGTAAGGCGTTTCCTGCACGAACACGGCCCGTAGATCTGAGATCAGGCCGTTGATCACTCTTGCGCTCGTTTTCCCTGCCGATTCCAGCGCAATTAGGGCGTGGGCATGGGCCGGGAACACAGTCAACGCCAACTGGCGCACGGGATCAACGTCACGGGGGCGGTAATAGTAACCGCCGCCACGGGCCGACTCCGGAGCGAGATAGTAACCACGCTCGTGCCGGCAGCGATTGAGGATATCCTCAAATTCCGGTCCGCGGATAGCCGCCCCGGTGCCGTTGAAGACAAGGCCACCGCCTAGGGAACTGAATTTCAGCTTCCCGGGCGGGGTAATGTCCGTGCCAATAAGGCCGTTGGAATGCTGCTTGAGCTGAAGCGCGTATTCTTTGTGAACTTCGTGAAGCACAGAGGTCGGGGAGAGATGCTCCACCGACTCTGGTTTACGCACGACGGCATAGATGTGGCCGCGGCGTTTGATGTATTTGTTTTTCATATGTTTTTTGGGGTTAAAACGCCGAAGCCCGCCGGGATATTTTCCGGCGGGCTTCGGCGTCTATTCTAAAACCGCTCGCTTAGAGGCGGCGGCTTTACTCGGCTTGCATTATTGCCGCCGAGAACTTGTTGAGGAGATTACCCCTTGGTATTCTCCTGGGCTTTGGGTGGTTGCGCTTTGGCACGGAGATATTTCCCGTGCACCCGGCGCATGAGCTGCGGAGTGAGCGCCTGACGGTGCTCCTCGACGACAGCGATGAGAAGGCCCTGATCTGCCGCCATGCATTGCTCGGCAAGGGCCTTCGTGTAGTCCGCCTCGGTGAGGAGGCGGACGACGGGAGGTGGCTGTGGATTAGGCATTGGCCACCTCCGGGAGCAGCGACTGCTTCAAGGATTCCCGCAGCGACTCAATGAAGCTGTTCGCATCAAAGGCGCGCTTGCCCTTGGTCCTGAGGATCCATTCCCCATCGACGCCAGTGGGCTGCAGGCCATGGCTCACCATCGACTCCCGATATTTGGGATGAGCGACGACGACAAGGATATCGCCTTGCCGCCGGACCTCGCAATCAGGGCCGTTGTAGAGGTAGGCGTTATCGATGCCATCCGGCTCAACAACATAGGTGAGGACCGGGATGGCCGGCGCCTCGGCTGGAGCGGGTGCGTCGGCCGGCTGCTTAACATCGGCGGGCAGTTCCTGACTGAGCCGGGAACGG
Source organism: Lacunisphaera limnophila (assembly GCF_001746835.1). Lineage (NCBI taxonomy): Bacteria > Pseudomonadati > Verrucomicrobiota > Opitutia > Opitutales > Opitutaceae > Lacunisphaera > Lacunisphaera limnophila. The sequence continues at coordinate 3,727,907 of NZ_CP016094.1, forward strand.
GCCGCCGAGATCTGCTGCCGGTTGATGAGATCGAGAACCTCCGCAGCGAGTTGCTGGAGCTTGCTCTGCTTCGGCACCGGCGGTTGTTCGCCAAGGACGATGCGGACCGCCCGCTGGACCTGCTTCGCATCCGGCGCTCCAGGGCCGGAGGCGCTGACGGCGATACGCCAGGCCTCCAGCTTCTGCTCAGCGGTGGATAGCCGCTTGAGCGGCCGGAGCGAATCGAGACTGGCCGGTTGAACCGGTTCGTCTGCGATCGGCATCCAGCTAACAGCGGCCGCTGCCAAGCAATTGGCATAGACCTCGGAGATGTCGTAGTTGTCCTTCACGTAGACCTGGAAGGTCTGCTTCTTTTTAAGGAGCCGATGAAGCTTCGCCTGCTTCGTGAAGAGCAGGATGAGCCCGAGGATCAGGCCCATGGCGACAGCGTGAGCCGAGGTGGACACGTGCTGCGTGGCTATTTTGCTCGCGACCCGGAGGGCGGAGCGTCGAGTCGAGTCGTCCGCGGAAGCGAGGTCATCGACGTTGAGGCCGACTAGCGCCTTATGGGCGGCGGCCTTCTTCTTTAGTATATCCGCAATTGAAGCGGACGGGATGGGATTTGTCATTGGGATTCCCCCCAGAACAAATGCCAAGGCGCATAGTTGAATGCGCGAAGAGTGCTTAGTCCTTCAAGGACGCGGCACTCCCCAATGTCTTGGAATGATTGAGCGAGGGTTCGAAAAAACCATCGGTAGGCGACAGCGTGAGCGGCTCCCAAAGGGGGCGCGATCGATGGCATTTTTCCGAGTATTGGAAGCAAGTGGCGCCCGGAGGCGCCGGAAGCCACGCGCAGCAAAAGAGGCATCGAGGCGTTGCCGCCGCGGGCCTGGACGTGCCGGCGCCGTGGGGCGCATACGGCACGAGATCACGATGCCCCAAGGGGGTCATCTGGTGATCGTTTTAGGGAATCAGTCTACTGGTTCCCAAAGGAAGCTAGTCGAATGACAGCTAAGAGGTGGGCTGAAGGGAGGAGCCCGGAGGGCCTCCCTCATGCCCATCAGCTTTAGGGTTTCCGGCGGGGTTTACTAAACCTTCGGAAGTTACTGTATCTTTTGGTACTTTACTTGCAGGGGTTTTCCGCCGGCGCTTACTTGCCGAACGGTATTGCTGGCGACCGACAGCATCCCTGACGGTGGCTTCCGTGATCGGCATGTTCAGTTCGAGCTTATAGCACTTCTGCTTGCCCCTACCCCCTTTGGTGTGGATCGGCAGTGCGGCGATTAACCCATTCGTGGCGAGGCGCTCGAATAATAAGGTGATACGGTTCTCGGGCACCTCGGTGTCCTTCGTCCATCGCACGCCCTCCGCAACTGTTTCGGCGTTGTTTTTGATCCAAACCATAGCGTCTCCCTTGGATACACCTTCCGGTTTGGACCAAACTGCCTGGTCGGAAAGGAATGCAAACATCAGTGAGGCCAAGTAGCCCTCGAAGCGCTCCCCCAGGTCCGCTTTGCTTTCGGCCCAGAAAAGCAGCGAACCTTTGTCCCTCCACAATACGAGGTCATCCACGGCAACATCGCGGGCGCTCCCCGTGAGATTGTATTGGGAGTTATTCTTCCATAGCATCAACGCCAGATCGGCTTCAGAATGAATCGATCCAGCACCGCGCATCGATTCAGCTCCAGAAGGGCCATACGATTGTGGGCCCTCCTTTCGCATATGGTGAAGTATCACATGGGCCACTCGCTCTTCTTTCTCCCGGTCCTTAGGGGACGGACGCACACAGGCTGCGCGCACCGCCTGCATCACAGCCTTCATCTCAATGTTAGAATTTTCGTTGAGCTGATGCATCTGGATGAGGGTATCTATAATCACCAACTCCGGTTCAGCTGCTTTGATCAGGGCCTTTAGATCCTCAAAGTCGTCTTTCCGCTCAAACGTTTCCTCTGCGGCGGTCTTGGCCCGATTATTCGGCGATTGTACTACCACTTGGAGGGAGCGTCGAGGTTCCTTACCCCCGGTTGGTGGCGGCAATTCAAATACGTGAAAGAGTGGCAAGTCGTTCAATGCCGGATCAGCAGGCGTGCTCTTGCTAGGCATTGTGAAGCCGAGGCCCTCCAATTGTTTGCTCAGGCGGGCGCTCACGCTGCGTGTCCCCATTTCCCAAGACAAGTAAAGCACCTTACGGGGCGTTTTGACTTCAATTATATTTTCCGGCGGCTGACCTGTTACCGGGTCGATCTCTAATGCTGCTCCCTGCTGGAACATGAATCTCCTCTTCGTATGCTTCGGTTTACCGCCGAGAGCGACGAACAGCGCAAGCTGAAGGCCTAGCAGAGACTTTCCTGACTTAGGCGCACCGGCCAATAGGACTTGATCCCCAGGGCGGATGAGATTTTCGATGATCCACTCCTGGTCGTTCTCTTGTGAGACAAACAATAAGTCTGTAACTGGATAGGAATGACCGGGGGGATGTGAAACAGTAGGACTGGAACTCACCATTGTAGCCATTCGCCTACGTAACACCCTAATGTTCAGTCAAAAGAATTGGCTGAAATGACAAGGAATGCGCAGAAAACCTGAACAATTGTTCAGGTTTTGTGGCACTCCGGACTAGCTAATGGGCTCTCACGAACCTGCGCGCTGAAGGGCGATCAGGCCCCAGAAGTATCACGAATGCTACCATCCGGAAGGATCACCAGCGAGAGATTACACGCCTTGGCGATAGCTTGAACGGTGATTCGCTCTTCAATTAGTTCGGTTGTGTCAGTTGCCGAACAAGCCCCGGTAGAGCCGCTGCCAGCCGTACACTTCGACGATGTACTTGCGCGCCGCGATTTGCGTCTCAGGTGGGAGCTTTCTGAACGCGAGGAGTTGCTCGTTGTCCTGCCCGAGAACAATGTCGAGGCGGTCCTCAACGTAGAGCTGCATATAGCTGATGTAAGCGGGAGCTTTCTCTTCCGCGATTGCGAGTAGGCCGTCGACGACTTCCCGGTCCTGATCGCTCAAGTTTGGGAGTTTGCAGGTTGGCACCTTGGCGATTTTATCGGCGAAGATCTGGACTTGGTGGTGCAACTCTTCGGTTAGGGCCTGGCGAATTGTTCGGTCCCCGAGGTGTTTCAGTTCTATGAACTTTTTAGGGTCCTCGAATTTAAAGCGCTGGAGGACCGGCAAGTACTTAATAATTTCGTAGGCTTGCCAGTCGATGGATTGCGGGAGAACTACGGCCGAAAGACCATCTTCACCCGGCTCCTCTTTCAGCAGGATGTAACCGCTATTGCTCGAGTTTTGATTCCCGAGTTTCTCGATGGCGTCGGCAGTTTCTTGAACCCACTTGGAGTGAGGCTCCCATTTGTTTTCCCAAGCATCGGCGAGCGGTTTCTCGACCATGCCTAGGGTTAGTATTACCCAATGACTCATAGTTGTATTTGGTTTGGTGTTGAGATGCGCTGAGTTTTAGCAGCAGCATCCATGGATGGATCCGTGGCTTTTGAATTGGTTTGGCCACAGGTAAGACGGCCTCAGGCCGCCAAAAAGGCAGGCTGGATACCCAAAAGGGCGAAGCTACAACGTCTCTTGAAAAGAGAGCTAGGTGCCAGATCGGAACGCGCCAAAGGCGCGCCCGATCCGGCTTTCTCAGTCACAGGACAGAAGAAGAAGGATGGCGGCGTCATCACGAAGGGACCGATAATAGACACCGGTTGCACTTCTGAACGCGCAACGCACGGCCAGTGGATTGGGTGGTCTTACAGTGGCTATTTAGTGAACCTTCCATGAAAGCTGCTATTGAAAGTTTCCGTGCCCTACCCCGACCAGGTATGACTTCACCTCAGCGCGACCGACCTTGGTCTTAGCCAGCCGAGCAGGTATCCGTCCCCGAAGCGCAGAGCACGGGGTTTTCATCCACCATGCGGCGGATCTATCGTGGGGGAAAATGCTGCGCACCAGGTCCGGTAAGGTTTTTAAAAGGTCGGTATTGCGCACTACCACCTGGCGGACCGTGTCCAGGTCCATCATCTCTCCTTCGATGGCGGCCGACGCGACGACCGATTGAGCCATCAACCCAATGTGCATCTGCTCCGCTATCGATCGCCCGTAGAATCCGCGCACGATCCTGTCAGCAAGGCGCCTAGCTTTGGCCGGCGATGCAACAGGAAGTTGCTTGGCGAGCTTGCCTAATTGGACTGCGGTTTTTCTTTTCAAGGGCCCGAAATCTTGAAGGACCGAACATCGTCTTTCTTCAGGCTCAGTTGCCGTTGCGTGCCGATAAAAGCGGCTGATCCGGTGACATCACCGGTATCGCGTATGAAGACAAAAATCAGGAAGGCACCTGTGAGAATTAAGCCCATGAATCCGGCATAGCTTCGCGGCCGCCTCGGTCAAGGCCTTGTTGAACAGCAATACATCCGGAAAACCCTACTGATTAGGGTTTTCCAACGGCCGAAACCCTCCCGAGACGCTCAGAAAACCCACGTCTGGTTAGTTTCCCAAACTATTGAGGGTTTTGGCCCCAGGAAAACCCATTTTACTCCGGATCATCCGGGTTTTTAGCACATATTGTCCTATCCGAACTTCCGGAAAAAAGCTCATACAAGCAGGAAATTCCTTCCGGTAATTTCCGGGACGCCTCCTGCAAAACCAATTGATGCTAATTGGCAGGAACGGGCATCTGTGGAGTGCGACAAGACGGTCACTTTTCCCGCTCGCGGACCTGGCGAGGTGGGCAGAATCAGGGCAATGCCAAGCCTGATCAGAGGCGCGTGAGAACGTGCAGTGGCAGCGAAACGTATGCCTCGACGGGCACGCCTTACTCCCAGAAACTCGGACTGCTCCGAGAGTCCGCACATGAGACGCGGCTATTGTCCTTGGATATACCGGACCCAAACAATACGCCGGGGGTTGGCGCCAGCGGCGAGGTGTGCCTAGATGAGCGGCACCCGTCCCTCCTGGCCGCCGTCGCCCAGGGTAGTCCGTTAAACTCAACCTCGTGCCTTCCGGTAGGCGGCCAGCAGGTAGTTGGTCAAAAGCGCGATATCCCTCGGTGTGTTCTGAATATCATTCCACTTGCGACGAATGTCCGGCGCCAGTTCCCATTCGCCTTCCGTCCAGGCGCAGGCGCGCGCGATCTTATTCAGTTCACGACGGAACGCAGCTTGGCGGTCATTCTTGGAGTTGCCGACGGTGTGCGCAATTTCTTCCATCAGGTAGCCGATGGCCAGCATGCCGCAACCGTGCGTGAGACGGGATTTTTTCGGCGCCAATTTCCAGGCAGCATCGAACGTATCGGCCACGGCCGACCAATAGTCGAAAAGAAAGGCTAGCATCTCCTTCTCTGCTTTGGCCTCTGAGTTCAGCGTCGCGATCTCATACAAGGCCCCGTCGCGGAAACTGTGTTCAAGCATGCGCAGCACTGCTGAATATGAAATCACCCCACGTGGGCAGGTCGGCATCCGGATGCGACCCTTGAACGGGGAATCCGGATGGGCGTTCAACACGCCGGCGACTCGTGCCGGTTCCCGCTTGCTCATTAATTGTCGAGAAAGCACGCCCTCGGTGGCGGGTAGCAATTCGAAGATCAGGTCTTTCGGCAGTGGCTTCGCGGAGTTTACGCGCACAAAATGTTCTCGTTGCTCGCTCTCGCTAGCGGCAACGAAGCCGACGACGCAGATAGGGAAAGACTTAATATCCGCTTCGCGGATGGCGGCCGTGCGTTGCTGGCCGTCAACAATCCAACCCGGCCTCGGCAATTCCGGGTCTTCGGGCGTGGGGATTCGCAGAATACCAATGCGGCCCGGTCCGTCCTCACCTTTCAGGTCGAGCGCGCTGAACTTTACCGAACCGTTGAAGGCCACCACAATGGCGTTCGGAATCATTGGATTTTCGGCCGTTTCAAGATAGCCTCGGATTTCCTTGATGTGATTCAGGACTTCCGGTCGTTGATAACCAAACAGCGTCGTCTTGTCGTCCCGCCCCACCCTGGCGACCGTCGCGAAGTCGGCAATATGTTTGCCGTCTATGGCGAAGCAAAACAGCCGATGTTTCGGCTTTGTGCCCTGGGTGTATTCGATGGCAGGAACTTCTAGGTGACGCATGGTATAAAATTATTTCCGCAGTCCACGATCGGTGGCCAGCAGTTTGCGATAAAATGTGTCTAGATTGTGGAAACCGCGGCGACGATTTCGCTCCGCGCCCCGAAATACAATTACGTCATACCCGATTTTCTTGCAGATATCGCACGGGCAGGCTTCCCACGGACGGTTGGCGAGCGTATGTCGGTATTCTTGTTCGCGGGCTTTGATTTTCAGCGGGTTGCCCTGGATGTCCTCATCATACATCACCGTATAGTCCATGAGCAGTTTGAGCGTTTCGTCCAATGCCACTTCAGTCGATGCGTAGGCGCGTAGAGCGGCCAGCGAACTACGCTCGAGTTTGATGGCCGCCGTTTGATTCACCTCGCCGGCCAGGATCCGCGCCTTCAACTTCGCATTGGCGTCGACCTGAGGAATCCGCAGGGCGATAAAGTTCTCCTTGGAGGTCTGATAGTTATCCTTCGCGCTCTTGAATGCCTGAAGCAACGGCGCCGTACTGTCGAAACTCGCAGCACCATAGCGGGAGAAATCGAAAATCTTCTCGAGGCGGGTGACACCCAAAAGATGAAACTTCGTCGTATTTTTTCGAACTTCCGACACTCGCTCCATCACCTGCAGGATCTCGGTAGTCTTGAGCGGGACCAGGCCGCCCATGGCGATGTAGTCATAACCCATCTTCTGAAGTTTGGTGACCGAGTCGGCGTAAGAGTCAGGACTCCATCCTTGAGCCACTCCCATGGGTGAGAAGGAACATCCTTTGCTTCGTTTCCAAAACTGCGCGGCTAGGTCGAGGGTGAGTTCGCGACGACGGTGGGCTTCGGCCGCCGCTGGATCCTGCTTCCTCGCCTTGGGCTTGTCCCACTCCGAGCGAAAAGCCAAAATGACATGATCCACGGAGATGCCGTAGGTGAATCCACACTGGTCGTAAAAGTGGACGACCTCCTCCACGGTGTAGGGTGGTTCGGGGTCGTCGCGGTAGGAAAACGCACCGCAGTCACCGATCACCTTCATGTCTTTCGAACCCGCTGTTTCATCGAGGCGCAGAAACTTTCGCACGCCGAGGCGCAATAGCCGCTGCTGCTGTGCCAGCGTATAGCGGGTCTTAACAATCGCCTTCGAAACCAGCATGCCATCGTAAGGCGGACGCTTAAATAGTTCGTGGGCGTAGGCGTCTGTGCGCTGGCGCATCCGGTCGGTAGCCCGTTCCTCGCGAACAAAGTCGAAGTTCGGGTCCACCAAGTCTTGAGCGTCGGGAAGATAAAATTGCATACGCATGAGCTAATGTCTCTCAGTGACCGGACGTCCTCCGTTCCACATAGGTTCTCAAAAGAAAATTCGTCAGGCCCCGAACGTGTCGGGAGACGTTCTCGAGTTCATTCCATTGCAGGCCGAGTCCCTCCCAGTTGCCCTCTGTCCAACGGCAAAACGGCTGGATGACTTCGAGTTCCGCGACCACTTCGTCCACCGCATTACTCGCACGGAGATCAATTTGTGGCATGATGCGGTCCATCAATCGCGACATCGCCGTTAGACCGGCGCTGTGCATCAGTCGACTCTCGCACGGCGGGCGTCCCCATGCTTCCGGAAACACGCGTTTCACCGCCAACCAATAGGTCATGACCGTCAGCCAAATCCGGTCCACATCGGCATCGTTCGACGCGAGATTGCGGAAGACAAAAAGACAGCCGGAGGGCTGCACGAGGCTCTCGCGCAGGGCCTTGAGCAGCGGGCCGTCCGGAATCACACGGTGCTCTTTATCCGCCTCGCTCGTCGAGGCCCGCTTGATCAGACCAAAGAAAGGCGAATCCTTCTCGCTATTGAGGGAATTAAGCAGCGCGGACGGCAGACGACTGGCCGAGGTGTTGCCCGTGATCGGCGCCGATACTTCCGGCAGAAGTTCCGTGACCAATCCACGCGGCAGCGGCCTAGAATTGTTGATGCGAAGGAATTGATCGCGCTGGCGCTCGATATTGTCCGTTATGAAGGCACACACGGGGATTGGTAGTCCGGTTCGCTTGCTCTTAGAAACCGCGAGTGCCCGTTGTTGACCATCCACGATCCAACCCGGCTTCGTTTCTGCTGAATCTCCGGGAACCGGAATGAATAAGTCCCCCGCCTTCGATAGGCCGTCGGTCACGTTCGGCCCGCGACTGCCTACGAACCTCACCTTCGAACTAAACGCAACAATTACGGCGTGGGGAAACAAGACATCCGGACCATCAAGGTACTCCACGATGTCACGCACGTGGCGCTTTACCTCGGGTCGCTGGTAGCCGATTAGCTTACCCGCCTCGTCACGGGAAATGCGAGACACGTCGGCCACGGCAAGCAGTTCCTCGCCCGTAAGCGCAAACAGGTAGATATCGGAGTTTTCACTTTGCGCCAATTGCAGCACCCGCCGCTTGAGCGTAGTTTTTGGCTTCGATGGAGATTCCGGTTGCTCTGATTTGTTGCGCGCCATGGTTAGAGGTTATTTTTGACCGCCGTGTGCAGCTTGCGAAACCGAGTTTGTTCGCACGCAAAGCCCGCCCTCCGAAACCGCGCGAGCAAAGGCGAGGCCGTGAGGTCGGAGTTCTTTCGGAGTGCGGATTGAATAAAGCGACTCACCTGGTCGTCAGTTTTACCCGTCCGCACAGGAAACGGTCTGATGTGCGCGCGCAGAGGCTTAAGGGTTGCGGCTGCCAGCTCGACGTCTGCTGCCCGGCGATGTAGTTTTTTGGCGAGAAACAGGCCAGCTCGGGCTAATACGGTACCCCGGGTGCCGCCCAATGCCCGATAGAGGTCGCCGGAAACGTCCACGACCCTCGGCATCCGGCGAACAGCGGCGGAAGTTGGAGTAGCCAGCACAATTGTCCTAGCCAGGCCCTCCTCGTCGCGGAGCAAAGCATCGAGGTCGCCTAAAACAGCCGCCATGTAAGCGGCAGGCAGCGCTATAATATGAGTCGACTGGCGATACTTCTTTACCGTCGCGTGCAGGGATCGCGGCCCGGTCCACGGACCGGGCCATTGGTTGAGCAGGCTCCACCAGTCTCGGTTGCGCTGAACCGCTCCCCGAGGACCGCTGATCGCATTTGCAGCGCCAGGGGCAAAGGTGGCATCGTAGGCCGGCACCAAATTGTCGGGCGCGAGCAATCCGAGACCGGCGGAAACGATCCGGATTTCCACCCCTCCGCGCCGTAAAGCGGCGTGCTCGGTGCGTAGCTCTTTCCAGATGCCGCCGCCGTAAAGGTCGATTGCTCTCACCCAGGATTTAGAAGGGGTACCCTCGACCGCTTTCTGCCACCGGCCCATTACCTCCACCAGTGGATCCCCGTTCTTGGGCGCAGCGGCCGTCCCCAACGCCAAATGGCTGCCAGCAATTCCGCGTTTGGTCAGGGAACAGGAGAGATACACGAAAACTGCTGGTGAATCTTTGGGGGGCACACTGCAATTTCTTAGGCCATACTATTTGATGCAACTGTAATTTAGCCGGCGTTTCCCCTAAAATCTCAAGCCGTGCTTTCCAAGGCCTGCAAGAGCGCTGACACGATGCTGGAGGCGCCCCGCCCGGAAGGATAGATGAGGTCGGGCTTCGTCTCAGGCCGCCTCAGTTTAATATAATCGGTCGCCGCGTGTTTGGCGCTCTTTGCGACCACCAGGAAGTAGTCGGCCTCGCGGGCCAACGCCGCGAGACGGGGTCCGCCGACATGTTCGTGGTTAAGGCGCACGTCCACGCCGGGGAATTGTTGTTCGATGATCAATTTGGCGCGGGCCGCCGCTGAAACAGTCAAAGTGTAGATCCCGACGATCTTGTCCCGCATGCTCGGCAAGGCGCCGCCGGACACTGGGTCTCCCGCCGAGGACGGGGGTGCCGGGAGCGCCGCGAAATCGTCCAAGTGTCCGAGGTCCGCACAAAGCAGGCGGAAGAGTTCGCGCTGGGCCGGGGAAACGCGCCGGGCGGAAGTAGCGAACGTCCGTTGGACACTGTGGAAAAATGCTTCCCGGGCAGTGGCATCGAGCACAGCCGCACTGGCCAAGGCATCCAGGTGGTCGAGTGCCCAATCCAATCGGGCCGGTTCCCCGCGCGTATCCCAAATGGTGCGGAGCATCTCGACGGTTTCGGCATAGGTCGCGGCCGTGGGGCCCGCTTCGAAGATAGCCGCCGTCAGCGCTTGGGTCAGGGCCCAATCGGCACCGCCAAACTGCTTGTCCACCGCGAGCATGAAGAGCACGCATTCCCAGAGGGGAGCGTGCGTGGGGGTCGGCTCGTCGGCGCGGAGGAAGAACGCAGCGATGCTGGGCAAGGCCAGGCGGACATTCGCGGGACTGGCCGCCGATATGGCCTGCAAGCGGGACGCCAGGGTGACGATCCGGGCGGGGTCGTCGCGATAATCCTCGAATCGCCAGTCCGCGGCGCCAGTTCGCGCGGTTTCCACCGCCTGGCTCCATGCCGGATCAGCCTCCAGCTTTTCCAACCACTCTTCCCAGTTGCGGACCAACTGGCCTCCCGTCACGGCCTTGGTCAGGTGCTCGTGCTGCCGGAAATATCTCCGCTGGCGCAGAATTCGTTCCTGGTCGGCCGCCGAGAGCGAGTTAAAGACCACGAGGGCGGTCTGCGCGGACTCCGGCGTATCGAGTTCGGACGCACAATCAAAGTAGGTTTGCACCACCTCAACCGACGGGGACAGCCGAACGAGATGGAGCCAGGCGGTGTCGTAATCCTCCGCCAACAGAATGCGTTTCGCATCGGCCAGGGAGGCTTCCCCGGTGGCCGGCACTGCGGTGACCGTGGCCACGATGCGATCGGCAAAGGCTCGTTCCCTGGTTCCCGCCGGCAAGGCGGCCAGCAACGAGGGCAGTTGCTCGTGACGCGGCGGGATCGCAGCCGCGGCGGCTACCACGAAGGCCAGCACCACGTTGGGCGCTGTCAGGCCGGCCCGAGTGCGGAAGAGCGGTTCGTGCCGCTTGATGAAATCATTCCGCATGTGGGCGAGCGCCGCGTCCGGTTGGTCGGCGTCAAGGTAGCGGAGAAATTCGGAGCGCCAGAGCGCCTCGACCAGCCAAGCGGTGATCCGCCGGGGGCGGCGGATCGTAATGAGCAGCGACAACTGCGGATGCAGGGCCAGTTGATCCCAATACCCCAGCGAACCGAGGCGCTCGATTTCCAGGAAGCGCAGGTTTTCCGCGCTGAGGCGTCCCGATTGGCGAATGGCCTGCAACCATTGCTCGGAACCGGGGGCGTCGTGGGCGGCCAAGGCACCTGTAAATTCACGAAGCAAGGCGTCGGAGGTTCGAAAGGCACCCGTGCCCAGATCGGGTCGCATCCGCCAGATCTGCCGGAGTCGATCAAGGGCGGCGCGAACTGCGGTCCTGGAACCCGGCAAGACACTGAACCGAAAGACGAATTCCCCGCCGGCCCACCGGGTGGCCGCTCGCATCAGTCGGTCGGTGGGGTCGGAAACCGCGCGGTGCCCGGTGAAATCCGTGCCGGCCATGCCGACGAAGGCGTTCATTTCCCGACGCAGTTGCTCCGTTTGGCTCGAACTGAAAGCAATCGCGATCCAGCAGGGCTCCCCGATCGAAACCGGGCAGGCGGGCAGCACCAAGGGGTATCGCTTCGGTGGCGGACTGGTCTCCAACCAGTCCCGGACATCTTGCAGCAGGAGGCTGGTGCCAGTATCGACGTCTGCCCAGGTGATCGCCTGGCCGGCATCATAGAATGCCCGTAAGGCCTGCAGGTCTTCCTCACTCCATTGGGCCAGGTTCATTTGTAATGACCGTGCATGTTGAGCCGAAACAGGCCGATGCGGGTCGGTTCAGTTTCCAGCTGGACTGTTTCCTCGAGCACTTCGACGCCACTGCGGGTGAAGTTCATCGAACCATTCAGCGCGAAGGTGGTGGCGATCAGTCCCTTCGTGTGCAGTTCGGCGCGCGAACTATCGATCGCGAGGCGGTCGGCGCATCCTTCCAACTCGGCGAGGTTCTGCAGCCGACTGCAGAACCGCTGGTTGTGCTCCACCGGTCGCGTGACGACGAAAATGCGCAAGGCGGGGTTCTTGAGCAGGGCAAAGACGAGGAGTTCGGCCAGGGAAAGGAAACGCTTGGGCCAGGCCGGCTCCAGCCCGGCGTAGCCACCGGACCGGTTGTCGAGCAGGGCGAGATCCGAAATCCACGGGGAAACGAGCCAGAGTTCATCGCCCGGCGCGAGTAATTCCACGGCGACCAGGCTCTCCAGCAGATCGCGAATCTCTTCCCGCTCGCCCCGGGCGGTTTTTACGATCAGCCGGGCGGTCGAGACCGGCAAAGGCTCGTCGTCCGGACTCACCTGCCCTGCCGTCACAAGTTCGAGCATCACCGCGAGGCCGGTGCCCGTTCGCTCGATTCCGCGCAGGCGCGGATATACCAGCAGCGAACCGATATCGAGAGGGTTGGCCAATAGGCCGACGAGCGCCGAGCGCAAAGCCGCGAGGTCGGCCCGGTCGGCAGTCAATGCGATCCGACCATTTTCAATGAGCTGGTTCTCGCAGAGACGGCGCCAATCAGCGCTGCCGAAATGGACGCGCGGTTCTCGCGCCCCCAATAGGTCAAGCAGCAGCCAGCGCTCCGGGAGGGGCAAAGACGCGTAGGGACTCCATAGGCCCAGACCCTGGTTGCGGGCATGCGACCCGCGGGCCCACGCGATGCTGCCGAGGGCGTTGAAACGCCAGATCCGCCGGTCCTGGTCCGGGCCGATCGGCAAGGCCCCGTTGTTCAGGGCGGTGTCCAATTCCTCCGCGTGGCTCAAAGCATAGACCAACGAGCGCTGGTCGATCTCCAGGCCCAGGCGGGCCTCTTCCCTGCTCCATCGGTCGGCCAAGCCGAGTGCCACCTGGTCGGTGAGTTCATTGCTGCCCGGCCTGAGCACGCGGGCGGACAAACCGGCCAACACGCCGTGCGTGGTTCGGATACCGCGCTCGTTCAAGAGCGCGCGGAAAGCCTGAAACCGGAGGGTCAGTTCCGCCAAGGTCGGTGCGTCCCGAATAGCGTGCATGGCCTGGGCAAACGGCGGTTCACTGGCCGCCAGTCGAAGGATGCGCTGCAATTCGGAGTCCGTGATTTCAAAGTCGGATTCACCGAGCGCGGCATGCAGCAGGTCCAGAAACCGCCGGGGGGATTCAGCGAGCGCAGGGAGCAGTCGCTCGACGACACCCCCGCCGCCCGGGGCATCCTCCGTCACCCAAATCGTGGCGAGGTCCTCGCGGTCGGTCTCCAAATCGATGAGGAGGTCGCTGGCGTCGACTTCCGGGCAACTCTGCTGCACGGCGTCGCGAAACGCGGCGGCAAACGTGGCCACATACCTTTCCCGCAACCAAGGATGCCAACTGGGGTCGGGCGCACTCCAGAGCGCCGGCACCAACCGATCGAGGATCGCCAGGATCGCCGCATCCGCGATCATTTGGCGCAACTCTTGCAGGCGGGCCTGCTCCACCCGCGCCGTGGGATCATCTTCCTCGGTCGGCAGGGTCTGGAACATCACATCCAAGACCGTGGAGAGATCGAGGTTGCCGGCGCCGCCGCGAATCGCTGCCCAGGCGGCCGCCAGGTCGCATTGGTCACGAACCGCGATGGCGCTGATGGCCGAAATCGCGATCTCGGCCAGCCAGTTGCGTTCGAATTGGTTGAGTTGCCCGTCAAAGCGAGGTTCGTTGAGTAACAGCCAGCGGAAACGTGCGACCCGGAGTGCGGGCAGTTTCCCCGGATAACCACTATCTCCCTCCAGCTTCCAGTTGGCGGGAATACGGAGCCGGATGCGAATGGCATCCACATCGAAGCAGAATCCCAGGGCCGCCAGTTCGGTCTGGTCGCCGTTGCGCAGTACGAACCTGCTCGCGAGTTCCGCCGTTACCCCGCCCGCGGCATTGATCGTGGCGTGCGCACCGGTCGCGAAACGCCAAGCCGAAATCGGCTGATAGTGGCGGTGGGTGAAAAACCGGATTTCGTCGACCACGTCGTCCCAGGGCGAAGGCGCAGGCAGATCCAGGCGCATGCCGACTGCGGCATCGTCGGGCGGGAAAAAACGGGTGTGCCATTCGAGGAACGCATTGGAGGAGTCCTTGACGCGGTCCCGGGGCGCGTCGGATCGGACGTGGAGCACGAACGGCCGGAGGATGCGAACCGGGGCGTCCTGGCTGCCGGAATGGACGATCTGCACGCCGAGATCGTCGCGCTCCTGCTGGGCGCAGAAGGAATTCACGTCGATCTCTTGTGGACCGACGGCGGTGAGATCGACGGGGAGCCAGTGACGCGACATGCCGTGCGTGATCCCGAATCGACGGGAAATGCGGCCCGGCGCGAACTCGCGCAGCGCGCCGGCGATGGCCATCGGGTGTTCGCGCTCCGGGCGACCGGGACCGGGCGAAGCCATGACGATCACTTCCGGCAGGTTGAGTTCGCTGAACAGCGTGCCAGGGATGAATTCGGGCAACGGGTGATTGGATCGATAATACTCGGTCCCCTCTTCGGCTCCCCGCTGCCACTGCGTGCGCAAGCGCCGGTGCCAAGTGGGCAAGACCTCGGTCATCAAAGCCCGCGGGGCCTCCCATAACAGGGCCTGGACCTCGCTGGCATTCTGCAGACCAAGGGCGCGGCGCAGCCAATCCGTCAGGTGGTCGAGATCATCGCCACCCTGCAGGACCCGCTCGAGGATCGCGGCCGCGGCATTGTGGCGCGCGCGGGCGGATTCGACCCAGGTTCCCGAATGCGACGTGGCCGGGGCACTGGCGTCCCGCCAGACATGGCCGCCTTGTGAACGCAACTGGTGCGACATCCAGTCGAGCACCGTGCAGGCGGCCTGCATCTTGAGCACGTGCCGGTTGCCCAGGGGCAAGTCGCCCGGTCGCAATTCGGGGTCGAACAATAGGTCGTAAGCCTGGTAAGCCAGCCGGTCTCGGCCAAAATCGGAAAGCACGATGGCCGTCCACGGACGCATCTCGCGGGGTCGGCCGGCCCGGCCCTTGCGCTGCAGGAAGGCGGCGGGGTCGCGGGGAGCCTTATGCTGTAGGACGGCCCCCACCCCGGGATCATTGAAGCCGACCTCGAGTGAGGCGGTCGCGACAATGATTTCCGCGTCACTATCAACTCCTTCGTCCTGCGAACTTACCCGCCCTAAATGGACATAGCTCTGGGGACGCAAGGCATGGCCAAGGTCTTCCGAGAGCCGCCAGGATTGGCCGAAGGAAAAGCGACGGTCGTCTTCCATCCCGGTGGTCGCACGGAGGTTAGCGAGCGATCCGCCCGGTTTCGTGGGATCCGGCCGGCCATAGGCATCCTGGCCTTCCGCATCCAGCAGCGTGAAATACATGCGGTTCTTGACGTCGAGGTCGTCCGTAAAGAGGAAAACCTTGCGGCCAAACGTGCCGGTCGACGGCAGACCGGAATTCAGATCGAGTATGCGGCGCAAGAGCATCGCGGTCTGAATCGTCGTGGAAAGCAGGCTGGCGCCCGACACGGGGTCGCCCCGAAGGGCCACCATGTATTCCATGCCTTCCTTGGTCATTTCGGCGGTTTCCGGCGAAACTTCCTCCACGTTGTCCGCCGACAAACCGGTCAATTGCGCAAAGAAACTCGCCGCCTCCATCAGGGTGGCGGACAACCCGGCGTAATGGCACTTGGCATGGCTCAGGTAGCGCCAGCGGCGCAACAAATACGCGGCCTGTGCCCCATGGACTCCGCGATAGGTATGGGCCTCGTCTAATAAAACCAGAGAAGGTTTGCGCCCGATGGGTGTGCCGACGCCGAAGAGATGACAGGAGCGCGCATCGGTGAGTCGCTGGTTCATCATCTCGGTCGTGGTGAACAGCACGTCGGGAGGCGTGCGGAGCATGCGCGTCCGGGTCAGCATGATCTCGTCCGCCTCGATCGGCACCGCACATGAGTCGCAGACCAGGCGTTCAACGTCGCGGGCCCGATCCTCGTTCCGCCAGATCATGGCACCGCCGCAATCAGGCTGCGGACACACGAGGAATGGGCAAACCCGACCTTCGGTTCGTTCAGCCCAGAAATTCTTGTTTTCGGGATCCTCGGTGTCCCGGCCCTTGTTGGGGGTCGGGCCGAAATAGGCGGCTACGCAGATCGGGCGTCGGCCGGCGGCCGTTAATACCGCCTTCAAACGCTTCGTTTGGCGGAAGACCTCCGTGAACTGGTCCTTGAGCAATTCATTGCGGGGATAAAGAGCAATTGCCCGCACAAAGTTGGCGCTGTCCCGCTCCACCGACCCGACCAAATGGCCCAAAGCGGGAACATAGAACGCCAGGGTTTTGCCACTGCCGGTGCCCGCACAAATCATCGTGCCGGTGGGCCGGCCCGTGCCAGCTTCGCCGAGGATGCGAGTGGCGGCCCGGTCCTGGAATCCGGCCAAGGGATTGGGCCGTGGAGTCGAGAGGCCCAGCATGGCGCCTAAAGCCGATTGCTGCAGGGGCGACAAACGGATGCCCGCGATCCAACGATTCAGGCAATCGGCGGAAGGAAGATCCCGGCGCGGATATTCGCGGGGGCGAAGGACAAACCGGAAGTCGGAAACCAACGTGGGGCTCAAGGCCCAGTCCCCGGCGCGACGCAGGTGGCGGGGGAACATCTGCCGCAGGCGGGCGAGTAGCCGAAGTGACTCGGCCATCCGGCTCCGATACCGGTAGCTGCCGCCCTCATCCCAGCGGAAGAGCAAACCCCGGCTGACCAGCGCCTCGAGGAAGAGATAGGGATTGCTGAATTCGGCGGCTGAGTCGTTGGCCGCGAGGAAGTCCTCCGCGAGTTGGTGCAGTTCCGCCTCGGCCAGGGCGCCATCCACGAGGCCCCAGGACAGCAGTGCCGCTTCCTGCCGTTCAATTCGTCCGAGAAAGTCGACCAGCAGCGTGCTCATCTTAAACGCGGGGACGGGTGCCCGTGGTGATGCGCAGGTTGCCGGTCAACTTCTTGTCCTTCAACCATTCGAGCACCTCGTCGGAGAGTTCGGCCAGGGAGACGCCCGACTGGCTGGCCCGCTTGAGGAATTGCTCGACCGATTTAGGCACGTCGCCCAGGTCGAGCTTGGCAATCAAGCTGATAATCCTGGCTTCGGCTTTCTTGATCTTGGCGAAGTCGGCTTCTGAGCGGGGCAATTCCGCCAGGGCTTGATTGAGTTCCACGGCCACCCGCTCGATTTCCGCGAGCACCTCGGCACAGCTTTCCATCTGCTTGAAAGGCGCGAAGGGCTCGGTCTTTTGGGTGCGCTCACGAATGTATTGGGCCCAGATCGCCCGGAACTTCGTATCCAGGATGTCGCCCAGTTCACCGGCCTCCTTGTCACAACTGGCCCAGGTGTTCTGGGCCATCAACTGGCTGCGACTCTCGCTGAGTCGCTTGCGCAGGATCCCAACCTTCTTGCGTAACCCGGATACCTTGCCGCGCGGGAGAAAGTCCTTGGGCACTAATTCATGGTTTTCCAGGAGTTCGCCGGTGTCCAACAGGTCCTTCGTCCGTTCGAAATGCTGCTGCAGGGACGCATGCACCCCTTTGAAATGTTGCAGGAGTTCCTTATTTTTCTCCGCCGCGCCGATCTGCACGAGTTTAACCTGCAGGTCGGTCGCCTGGGCCAACAGGGTGGGTTTGGCGGTGCTCATGGGGTCCCCTCCTCGGCCTTCGCCCAGAGTTCGTCGTAATCCTTGAACAACCCATCGAGTTTCTCGGCGACATCATCGAGGCTCGCTGGAGTATCCTCCAAGCGCCCGTTCACCTCGCTCGTTGTATCCTTCAGGAACCGCCGGCAGTCCTCGACCAGGAGGCGCACTTTCTCGATCGTTTTCTCGTCGCTTTGGGCGATCGCCGACAGCACAACGCCGAGGCTGGCGTCCGCTTCGGTCGCCTTGGCAGCCTGGAGCAGGTTGTCCTTGATCGGCCCCATCTCGCGCAACCTGACGCGCAAGGACTCATGGCTGGGCTCCTTCGGCCGGAATACGCCCTCGTCATTGGCGGCCTTGATGATCTCCCGGAGTTGTTCGCCCACTTGCAGGGGTTCGAAATTCTCGCCGAAGGCACCGATGACCAGTTCGCGCCACTCGAGCAGCCAGCGTTTGCGCTGCTCCGCCAGGGTCTTGATTTTTTTGAGCTCCCGGAGGTGCTCGACGATGGACGAACTCTGGTCGCGGAATAATTTGAGGTCGGCTTCCTCGCCGAGTTGCCAGTCGGATTTCCGGAGTTGGACGATTGCCTGCGTGAGTCGGACCGCGTTGACTGCGTGCGCATCCTGTCCGCCGCCCTGCCGTGCGCCCACCAACTTGAGCAGGAGGGTTTGCATATCCGTACGGGTTTGGTTGGCGACCGACCGCAGGTTGGTCCAGCCGTCCGGCAGGGTGCTGGGCTGGAAGGCTTCCACCGGGGCAAAAATGGCCGCGAGGTTTTCCGCGTCGGTATTGGCGGAAGCACCGCGCAGGTTGAGCACCCGCGCGCCGAGCAGCAATGCTTGCGCCAGGGGCACAGCGGCCTCGGGCTTAATTTCGGAACCGTTCCGGCGGTAAAAGGCGGCGGCCTGTGTTGCTAGGTGTTCGACAAAATTGGCGTAGATGGCCTCGTCCTGCTCGCCGCCGGCATAGCCCCACGACTTCTGGGTGTGATAACGCGCCACGGCGCGCATCGCGCCGAAAAATTGCAGTGAGCGGTCCCCGTCTTTCAGGTCCGCTTCGGTCGCCGCGACGGCCAGCGCTTCTTCGAGCACGGGATTGGACTGCTGGGCACCGGGAAGATAGATCCGCTTGTTCCGAACCGTGACGCGGCGAAGCAACAAGGCCTCCCAATCGAGCCATTCGTGGATCGCGTCATCAAGGAACGAACGCAATCGGTTCGCGTCGCCTTGGCCGATCCGACCGGTGGTGCGCCACTCATCCAGCACAGTTCGCCAGGGTCCCTCCGGATCACCCTCCGGTTCCGCGGTGGGGCGTTGGGTGGGCGGAGTCGGCCCTGAGTCGATCGGCCGTCGTTCCGCTTTGGCGTCCCAGTTAACGGACGGCAACCCGAAGCTCGGGAGAATAAAGGGGGACATCGCGGCCGCCTGGCCCACGTTGCGGGGATCCCCGCCCCAGAAATGAGCCACCACCGCGACGCGCCCGGCCGAAGCACCGGCCTTCGCCTTAATGGCCCTGCCGACATCGACGGCCAGGTGATTCTCGGAAAACTGGTGGAGGCCCGGCGGCGGGAATTCCCCGCGGGCGAAGGACTCGCGGTAAGGAATCAGCGTCTCCCGGAGCAATTGGTTGATGAGCAGGCGGGGCTCATACTTGAACGTATCGCCCGCGCGCAGGAATTTGCGGGCCAGTTGGTGCACCGCATCCCGGTTGAACGGGAACAACAGCCAGTCGCCCCGCGTGGATTTGCCAAAGGCCTCGATGACTTTCCGTTTGTCCTCAGTGAGCATCGCGTTGTGCTCGTCGTAGAAATTGGGGATCCACTCGGCTTTCCGTTTTTCGTCGGCGCCGGCCGAGGTGTAGGCCTTGCGGAGTTTATCCGCGCCCCAACGGGCGGCGTTGAGATAGCCCCCGACGAAATCGGTAAAGCAATTGACCGCTTCGGTTTCGTTCTGGAAGGGTTTGTGTTCGATCTCCCAGGTGGCCTTCGCCCGGGTCATGACACTCTCGGGCAAACGACCTTCCGTCACGGCCAAGGCGGTGCGCATTGTGCACAACTCCTGCTTACCGTCGTGCTTACCCTCCTTGATCATCGCATCGAGCAAATGCCCTTGGATGCCGGCCAGGACCGCGAAATCTTCCACCAAGAGGACAAGTTCGCGATCCGCCTTGAAGAGTTTGCGCCGGATTTCCTCGAAGAGTTCCGACAAGGACACGCCCCGGAAATCAACCAATTGGGCCACCGCGCGATCGACGACTTCGTTCAGGAAGCCGACGGCGGCCGCCAGTTGCTTGGGCTGCTTGAGCACGCCCAGGTAAACGCGGGTCACCTTGGCGGTTTGGGTTTCGAGCAGAACCGGCGCGAGATCCGACTCGAAGAACTGGTTTTGGGGGCCCTGGTCATGGTCCCGACTGCCGTGCAGGCAGCGGTCGGCGATGCGGGTGAGCACGCCCTTGGTCTTGCCGTCCTGCGCGGCGAAATGCGCCCCCAGTTGCGGGTCCTGCAACAAGGCGATCAACCCCTGGTCCGAGCAATGCGCGATCCGCCAATCATCGTCTCGCAGGGGGCGCTTGTCCCGGCGGCGTTGCTCGGCCTCCTGGCCGGCCAGTTTCAGCGAAACCAGCAAATTTGCCTGGAGGAGCCGGGTCGCTTCCAGCAGCGAAGGCGGGAGTTGCGCTTCCGCGAGTTTGAGGCGTAATGCGCCGTATTCCTTGTCGGGCAGTTCCTCGAGAATCAGGTCGAGGACCCGGCGCAAGCTGGCGCTCTTGGGGATCCGGACCACATGGCGCGTAGCATGGTCGCTGCGCAGGCGGAGATTCGCGTGCAGCCACCGGATCAGGTGGGATTTGCCGACGCCCGAGCCGCCGATGACCGGCAGGATCAAGGTCTCGCTCTGGGGATTGGGGGTGAGGAACGCCTTGAGGACGTCGCTTTCGTTGCGCACTTCGCCGGCCGTATTCACGCCATGCAGTTTCCAGAGGATCCGCATGGGCTGATGCACTGCGAGGAAGACGGCGTCCTCCGCTACCTCCGCCTCGGTAAAGAGGCAGTCCCGACAGTTTTCCACCGTGGGCCAGAAATCCTTGAGGTCCAATTTAGCCATGGCTAGGCATACCTCCTATCCTTGGGGTGATAGCTAAAATGGGAGAAGTGCTGCAGCGCTGCCCCATTCCGACCCGTGAGCAATACTCGGGTATCCTCAGGAGCATCGGCTTTCGGCACGGCCTTCAGCGTGCCTTCCTCGATCAACCGCAAGAGCGCCCGGGTCAGGCTCGTGGACAACTGGTTGTTCGGCGGGGCGACCCAGGCGTCGGGCCCGGTCTGCTCCCGGAGGCGCGATTCGATTTCCACGCGGTAGGCACCTCCGTCGAGGACCGGGATGGCTTCCGCCAAGGCGGCGACCAGTTCCCGGCCCGTCAGGGTTGAACCCGACCGGGGGAATACTTCCGGCAAAGATTCCCGGATCGCCACGGTGGGATCCACCACCAGCACCTTGCCGGGATACGAGCCGTTCCAGGCGAACCCAAACCAGACGGTCCAGGCTTTGAGGGGCGCCCACCGCTCCCTGTTGGTGATAAAGCGAAGGTTTTGCTGGTCATCGCCCAGCAGGTCCGCCGGCAACTGTTGCATCAGCATTTTTTCCACCTCTTCCCAACCAACAAAGGACATTGAGTAGATATCCTGGGCTAGCAGCCAGCAGACGGCCCGGGTGAAATCAGCCGCTTTCGCTTTCTCGGTGGCGAAGAGATGCTTGTTGTTCTCCGCCCGAAGCACCAGACGGCGGGTCAAGGTGGCCAACTGCTCGATATTCTTTTCATCCCGACGGACATCGGGATGGATCGAAATATCCTTGGCGGCGTCCTCTTGGAACAAGCCGAACTCAATCCATGTATTGAGCGTCTGGGTCACCTGCTTGGGGTCAACGGCGCCGGCGGGCGCACAGAGGCCGAGCACCCTTTCTCGCGCGACGGTTTTCTCGGCCAACAGGAGTTCGTACAGCACGATCAATACGCTGTGCATCCCATCCGAAGGCCGGTTAAGTAAACTCATTGCCGCAAAACGTTAAGCAGGGTCTCCAAGCGAATGGCCCCGGGGGTGCCGGCACCTATGTAACGGCCCGGATGAAACCGGTCCGCGCAATCTTCCGGTGCAATAATCAGGTGAACCGGGCGACTGAGGGCATAGAGATGCTCCGGGATGGGCGCCGGGGCGTGCTCCGGCGGCAAAACGGATACCCGTGGCACGGCCAAATACCCTTCAAAAACGGGATCCGGTTCATCAAGGTCGCGCACAATCAGGAAGTTTTCCGGCGTGGTCTTGGTCATGACATTGAGCGGATTTGGCAATGCGCCCGGCCACATCGTTTCAGTGCGCCACCGGGCCGGCAAGGCAATCTCGCGGATGCCGTTTTTCGCCAATCGTTTGAGCGATTCCACGAGTCGCGTGAAAAGCTCCCGTTGGGGGGTGTTGGCCGCGTAGGTCACAAACAGATGGTTGGCGGCCCCGGCGGCCATCATTTGCTGCAAATTGGCAGAGACTTCGCAGTTCAGCTTCCGGGTTGGGCTCAAGGTAACGTCCTCCGGTCCCTCTCCCACGTGATGGATACCCGCACCCGGGACCTGGTAGACCTCGCGCAGGATGTCGTCGCGACCCCGGCGTCCGCGCAGCAGGTCTTCCATCCGGGACCAATTCCGGGACGCGCTGCTTCGACTATCGCCTCGGTTGGTCTCTACTTGCTGGTCCCAGGCCAGGGCTGTCGTCGGGTTCGATTGCAGGAGGTTCACGGGCACGTAGGCCTCGAGTCTTATCTGCTCCTCTTGGCGACGCGCCTCGTAGGCCTCGGTTGCCTCGCCGGGCTTTTGGACCGATCCCGGCGGAGACCCGCTTTGGATTTCCAATACGCCCGAGCGCGCCAGCAAAAGGAGTGTTTTCAGATTCCATTCTCGGTTGCGTTCGCCGTCCCATTTTACCCCGGGGCGCTTGGCGTTGAGGTTAACGTAAGGCCATTGCGGTGTATCGATCCGCGACGCCCACATGCTCTGCCAGCGTTGGAACCCGATTTCCGCGCCGACGATCTGCGGGGAACTCAGGTTCTTGGCATCAAATACATCCGCCTCGGTCCAGATCAGCAGCGAAGCACAGGCGTTGCCGTCGCGTCCGCCCCGCCCGACTTCCTGGTAGAATCGATCGACCGTTTCGGGAACGCAGGCGTGAATGACCGCCCGCACATCCGCCTTATCCATGCCCAGGCCAAACGCTGAGGTGCCGATCATCAGATCGAGTTCATTGGCATTCCAAGCCTGCAAGGTCCGCGCCCGTTCCAGTGGCCCGCATTCGCCATGCAACATCCCCACCCGTTTCCACGACGCCTGCCGGCACCGCTGGAGCCAGGTTTCCGCTTCCTCCACCCGGGTCACATAAAGGACCGCCGGACGCGGGGCGTGAAACAAGGCCTCGAGGATGGCCTGGGTGCGCACCACGGCCGAATCGCAGCGCACTTGGCCATAGCGGGGTTCCTGCCGCAGGTAGACCGCGGACAAGACTTCGAAGTCTTCCGGATCGCCAAAGAATCGCTGGATATCCGCAAAGCTGTCTTCCGTCAAAGTCGCCGTCATCAGGAGGGTCCGAAACCGGCGCTCGGGTGGACACACGCGGCGCAGTTTCCGCCAGAGCGCACTCATCGATTGGAACTCGGGGCGGAATGACGTGCCCCATTGTCCGATAAGATGCGCTTCATCGACAATGAACGCGCGCAACTGCCCCGAACTCGCCAAACCCTCGAGGGTTTCGGCCAGGCCGGATACAATGCTCTCCGGGGCGCAGAAAATGACCCGCTGCTGCCCATCCCGCATCCGCTGCCAAATCGTCTTCCGCTCCAACCGACTGAGCCCCGAATGCCAGGCGTCGATCGGGATTCCGGCACCCAGTTCGCGGGCCTGCCGGACCTGATCGAAGGCCAGGGCGATGGTCGGCACCACCACGACCGAGGTGCCGCCGGATTCGGCGATACCCAAGAGCGAGGCGGCCATGCCGACGAGGCTCTTGCCCGCGCCGGTAGGCAGGACGACCAGGCGAATCGCTCCCGGCGGCGACAACATCACGGCCCGGACGGCTTCCGCCTGGTTCGACGAGAGGTATGCGTTACGACCGAATCGCGTCACCAGGCTGGGATCTGCCGGCACGGTCTGTTTCGTGCGGCGGGGGATTTGCTGTTCCGCCGCGCTCAATGGGTCGCTGGGCAGCCACTGTGGCTGCCAAGGGGCGGCTTCCAGTTCAAACGTGCCGGAGTCTCCATAGGCCACACAGCCGCATTTCCGCCACTCGGCCTTGCTCGGCCAGGGAGCAGAGGCTGGCACCGTGAGTTGCGGAATGCCCGCATGATTGGTCGCCTCCCAGCGCAGGACCTGCCGGATCAACACCGCCAGGTCGGCCCAACCCAGGTTCGCCGAGGAACCGTTGAGCAACGCCAGGCGCACGCGCTCATAGACAGTATTTTGATACGGCGTGCCGGGCATCGTCTCCTTGGGCCATACCTTGAGCCGACGCTTGAGATCCGCGAATTCGCTCATGGTTCGAAAGCGCTGCCGGCTAGAAAAACTGCCCCGGCCGCATCCAGTCGTAGGCGGGGACGACGGAGTCCCGCGGCGATCTCCGTGACGCGCTTGTTTTCGGTGGCGAGTTCGCGCTGCAACTGGGCCTTTTCCGCGGGGAACGTGGCCAGCGCCGCCAACCGACTGGCAATCTGCTCCGTGGCCATGGCCGTCGTTCGCTCGAATTCGGCGTAGGCCGCTTGGGCAAGTTCGTCTAGGTTCCGGCGACCGCGCAGCGCCTTTTCCGCCGAATCCCGGGCTTCGGCGCAAAGGTCGCTCCAGACGCAGTCACCCAACCGGGCGAGCGCCTTTGGCCATCGGGATGGATTGAGATTCTTGTCGGTCCCCCGCACGCATGGCTTGCTCAATTCGGCGATGATTTCCGGGGACGGCTCGGAAAAGTCCTGGCCGATCCAGACAGTCTCGGAAAAAGGCGGGAGCGCCGCATCGGCCCGCCGACGCAAACTTCTGACGACGACGCCCTGCCGGTCGTCCTGCTCGCTCGCGAGGTCGGCTTCCACCACGAAATCAAAACAGAAATACAGCTTAACCTCCGTGGGGGCGAGCGCCGGGCTTTTTCGCCAAAAGGCGAAACAAGTGCCGCGATCGTCACAGCCCAGATACCCGTGCAGGCCGTCCACCAAGGGGTGACCGAGGCGGGCCAGTCCCGCGCCGCGATGCAGGGCCGTTTGTCGAACAAAGGCCGCCGGCCGGGTCAATGGCGGGCTGAAATCGATATGCCGCGCGAGCGGATCGAACGCTCGCCCCATCCACCGCGCGATATCCGCGGCGCTCATCAGGCAGCGATCCCCCTTCGCCGGATAGCGAAAATGATAGCGCACGACGGTGTCGTTCCGATCGCGCTCCCCTACCCGTATGAATTGCAGGGCTTCGACCATCCATTCATCAAAGGCGCGGCGGAAGTCATCGCCCTTCGCATCCACCTGTTCCAACCGGGCCAGCCAGTCCGAACTCAGTTCCGTAGCCGGCAGGTCCAGCGCGTCCAACTCATCCTGGTTTTGAATCGCCTTCAACTCCCGGTCGCGGACTCCGCCCGGCGCCTTGAGTTCGTCGGTCCAATGCTGGAGGGTTTCCACCCCTTCCAGGAAGAGCTTGGTCGCCACGTTTCGCGTCAGGTCTTCCACCAGATACTGAAGCGAGGCGATTGATTGCCGGAATACATTCCAGCCTTGGTCCAGGCAGGTGACCCAGCCGTCCAAGTAGGCCGCATCGGCGGTAACCAGCACGAACGATTTAACCGGGTTGCCCACGCCGTAACGGTCCAGCCGCCCCATGCGCTGCTCGACCCGGTTGGGCGCAAACGGCAGGTCGAGGTGCAGGATGGCGGAGTTCTTGCCCTGCAGGTTCACGCCTTCCTCGGCCAGGGCATCACACACCAGGATGGCCTCGGGAACCGAATCCCAGACCTTCCGCCAATCGGACTTCGTCGGATCATGCCTGGCGACCACCCCGGGCATGGCGGCGTGCGCCAATTTGAAGAATTCGTCGCCAAATTCACGGCTGATCGACATGCAGACCACCCGCAGTTTCTGCGCCCGCATTTGCTGGAGGGCCGTAATCAGTTCCTTCTGGCGGGTTGCCTGTTGATCACGCAAGACCGGCAGGCGGCCTTCAAACTCCTCGATAATTTCCAGTTCACCGGGAAAATTGGGGGCGGCGCCGAGTTGGCGACTGCGCTCCGCGTCCAGGGGCAACGTGGGGCGTTTGGCGGCCAAACCCTTCTGGAGGGCGCGGCGGGCAGCAAAGCAGGTGGCGAGGGACTCGATGTCGCTCCACGCGGCCTCGAGGAGAACTTGGTAGACTGCCGCAAACACGGCGACCTCGGCAGCGGATTCTCCCGCCATGCCATTGGCAGCTCGCTGCCGCCAAGCTTCGACGAACTTCTCCGCATTCGCGATAACTCCGCTGTCGCAGGCCAGTCGCACCAGTCCTTGCCTCCCGGGCAACAATCCCTGGAGGCTCTCATTGCGACGATTGCGCAATAAGCGTCGGTGCACGCGATACGTTTCACTCATGTGGGCCCGGATAGCCCGGATCTGCGGTGCCCGGACCTCAAGGGCGCAATCCTGCTCAATACTCGAGCGCAATTCGCCCAGAAGATGGCTGAGACGAGCGTCGTCCGGAAACATCGCGGAAATCTGCTCGGCCGTTGAGGTCAGGAAGAACGGTTGCTGGTCCTCCGTGAATGCGGCGAAAATATCGGCCAGTTCCTGCCGCTTGGCGACCCGGCCTTCAAAGGCCGCCCGGTTCTTCAGGTCGTAGACGGCCGGATCGAGCAAATGCAGGAGTGCAAAGAATCCCGCCTCGTTGCGGCGAATCGGGGTGGCCGAGAGCAGCAGCAGGTTCGGGCAGACCGTCGGCGCCGAGATTTGGCGCACCTTCTCAAAGAGGCCATGTCGTGGACTTGACGCCGACTCGGTCCAACCAGTGCCGATCTGGTGGGCCTCGTCGATTATGAGGAAGCTGGGTTGATTGCCCTGCCAGGCGGTAAAGGCCTCAGCGGATATGATCTCGAGCCGATGGCCGAACTCCGGAGCGAGCAGACACCGAACCCGCATTTCCGACTTCCACTGCTCGATCAGACTCGCGGGAGCGATTATGAGCACTCGATGATCAGAGGGAAAATCGAGCACGTGTTGGCGCGCGATGATTCCGGCTTCAATCGTTTTCCCCAAGCCGACTTCATCGGCCAATAGATACCGCTGGACCGGATCGCGGAGCACCCGTCGAACCACTTCGAGTTGGTGAAGCTCCAATTCCACCGGGGCCGAAATCAAAGCATCCATTCCTCCCGTGGCGGCCCGCTGTTCTACGAAATGGTCGAGCAGTCGATGACGCCTTTCGTGAAAATACGGGGTTTCCGTCACGCGGGCCGCCAGGTGCAGCCAAGGTTCCGGCAGGGGCCGGTCCCACCGCACATACACATCGCGCTCTAGCAACCTCGCCTGCTCGCTATTTGGCAACTGCACGAAGATTTCACCGTCGGCCACATGTAACTGGACGCGTCCAATCCGCCAGTAACCCGCAGACCGATCATGGTAGTAAACCCTGGTTTGCTCTCCGAGTTGCTTCACCCGGGTTACCTGGGACCAAGGCGCTCGCACGGTGGTCCGATCTGCCGCCACCGGGGAATCGAAGTATTCGATGACGACGCTCTCGCGGTTTGAATCGATCAGCTTGCCAATGCCCCACGCGTTATCCTTGCAGCGAACAAATTTTCCAAGATGTGGGTTAACCATGGGAAGTCCCGCCAAACGCCGCGACGCTACCGCCGGACAGGTGTCTTGCGATCGAAGGTTACCACCGCGAAAGCGGAGTGATTGTGTATGCTCTCATGATTGACCGCTCGCACCTCGAACCAGGCGATGCGCTTGTCGGCCTTCAACAAAGCCCCCGCATTACGCACCATGTCCTCGACAAACACCGGATTGTCGAAGGCCTGCATCGTCACATGCCGTTCGTCTGAACGCTTGAGCAAGGCGTAGATCGGAGCCGAAGCGGATTTTTCCGCCAAGGCGACGAGTTCCTCGATCCAGATGAGTTGCCAGGCTCCTTGCCGGTCGCGCTTCGACCGGACCGTGAAGGTGATCTTCCCGCGTTGGTTGTGGGCTCCGTAGTCGGAAATCTCCTTCGAGCAAGGACACAGGCTGGTAACCGGGACCTCGACGCGAAGCAGGAAATCGTCCCCATTCCCGTTGGATTCTGCGATGAAGGCGCAATTGACATCGATGCTGGCGCGGGCGCCAGACACGGGCGCGGTCTTCATGATAAAATAGGGGAATTCCACGACGACGTGGGTCTTCGCGGCCTCGAGTCGCTCGTGCATGCGCCGGAGCATGGCCGGTATGGTGCGCACAGTGATTTCTCCGTGATGCTCGTTTAGCACCTCGACGAACCGACTCATGTGCGTGCCCTTAAAATGGTGGGGCAAATCGACCGATAGGGCGAACGTTCCGACCGTGTGCTGCTCCCGATTATCCCGGTCCAGGACCGTGATCGGATACTTCAAGTCGCTGACTCCGACTTGGTCGATATGGATGCCGCGTTTGTCCCGGGTGCGTTGGACGTCTTTCATAAGCATTCAGTAGCCTATCTCCAGGTTGCCGCCCAGAGGAATAATCGGGCGGGCACCTGAATCTAGGCTGTCTACATTGTAGACTCGATGCAACTGATAGCCGGCGCGGAAGGGGTGACCCTGCGTCTTCACGGTAACCGAAATTGAATTCATCACCGCAGGGTCTTCACGCTTCGACCATTCGGGATGCAACCAGACCACTTGGCCTGCCGTCAGTGGTGAAACCTGGGCCCGCCATTTCTCCACACTCTCTCCATCTTCGATGATCAGCTTAATCTCATTGGCCCGGCGAAGATTTTCCGGAAGGGGCAACTTCGCCCACTTGGGGCTTACTGTGATCCAGTCGAAATCGCCCTTGATTGGGAAACTCCCACTGGTCTCCAAATGCGTCGGCAAGTCGCGTCGATGCAGGGCGGCGGTGAGTTCAGTGAGGTCATGGATAGTCGGCTCGCCACCGGTAATCACCGCGAATTCTGCCCGGTGCGCCACGGCGCGATCTGCCAGTTCGTCAGCAGAAAATCGCTCGATCTTTTCCGGGACCCAATCGGGGTGCCAGGTCCCGGCCGAATCACACCACGGGCACTTCACTGGGCAACCGAAGGTACGGATGAAAAACGCCGCTCGACCCATGTGGCAGCCTTCGCCCTGCCAGGCATAAAACGTTTCGTAGATGGGAAGAGTGCTCACTATCAGTCAGGCATGATGACATCTAGGTGCGCCATAAAACCGCTCAGCGATATGAATGTGTAGTCGGGCTTGAAGCTACTGACGTCCTCATTCAATTTTTTGAATCCCGCTGGAATATACACAGTTTTATACCCCATTTTGTCAGCAGGCATTAGATCCGAAGACAGTTGATCGCCCACAGAGATAAACAGGCAGTTTTGGCGCAATATCGGGTCGACAGATTCACGAATCGAACCAAACACCAACTGCTTGTTTCTTTCAGAATAGACCTCATGAAAGAAGTTAGTCAATTCATGCGCCAGCAGTAGATTATGCACGCGTTGCAGACTACTTTCTGTGAGCAAAATCAACTTTGCATGCTTTTGGGCGCACTTCTCCAGCAATGCCTTAGCCTGTGGCAAAAGCCTTGGCTTCTCATTCAACCGCCGAAGGTACGTTGCTACGATCTCTTGTAAGCACGCGCTAACTTCTTCAGACAATTTATCTACTTCTTGCTTCTTCTCCGTCATTAAACCTCGGTACAGGCACTCCGCCAATAAC